>NZ_CP096516.1:0-1663740 GCF_056739175.1 Ensifer sp. R1-3 | reverse complement strand
GCGGCGAGAATATCGGACACCATGGCGCTTGCCTTTTCCTTGTGTTTAACGGCGCATCCGCACGGCTGAGCTTTGCCGAGGGCGATTGCTCCGGCCCGGAACGCTCTCGCTGTGCTGGCAGCCCTTACCTCCTGGACATCCTGGGAGGCCTGGGAGACCCGAGATCAATGGAGCCCCCGTGGTGCCCACCCGGAGTTGACAGCTGTCAACTCCGCGAAGTCGTTCGGTCTTAGGCCGGTCTTAAGATCAACGCCACCAGCGCGCAAGCGTCGTTGTGGACGGCGTGTGGGGAACAGATGTGAGCGAAGCACAATAGGGGTGGAAAACCTTCGAACAACTGTGCTGGAACGCAGGCGCGTGCTACCTTCCGTTTCGCCGCCAACGCGTTGCTTTCGAAATGAGATATGAGATTCCTGATCCGCTTGACCCGGCGCTGCTGACGGTCCTGATTGCCGCCGAAGACGGGCTCGCCCGGCTCGATGAGCGTGCCGGGCGTCATGCCGTCGCCGAGGGCTTTCGGGAGCGCGGCCAGTTTTTCGATGCGGCGGCGGCCCTTTGGGTCGCCGGTGAACTCGTGCATGTCGAGGATCTGGTTCTACACGACTCGCATATGGACGCGCGTGCTCCGTCGCACGAGCTGACCATCGCGCACGCGGTTCTGCGGGCGCGGCGACGATTGGATCTGGCCGATGCCGACTGGGCCTTGTCGCCGCCTGGGTTGAGCGCGTTGCGCGGCGAAGCGGGGGCGGCCGTCAGGCATGACTCTCTCAACACTTCGGCTCTCCGGGACGATCCCGACGAAACGGATGCGCCCGACGCGGCGGACGGCCCGATCGACAGCTCCCTTTCCGACGCTTTCGCCGAGATCGATGCGGCGATCGCCCGGTCCGCGCGGCTGCTGGACATTCATGCTGGAAGCGCGGTCATGGCAGAACAGCCGGTCATCGAAACGCAGTCGTCGAGAGTGGAGCCGACGGGCCAACTCGGCCTGCTCTTCGATGACGACTGGGATGAGACCGCCCGGCTCGATGCGTGGCGTGCCGTGCTGCCGGTTGCCGACCAGCTGCCCGCCGCGCTTGGGGCTGCCCTTCTTTTCGATGCGTGGGAACGTATTGAGCCGTTGCGCCGGCAGCACTGGCTCGGCTCGCTTCTTGTCGGCGCCTATCTCCGGTTTCGCGGCAAGGTCGGTTCGCACGTGCTCGCCTATAATACGGGCTTGAAGACGATCCGCCACGAGCGTCGACGCTCAAAGGACCGGCTGACGCGTCTCACCGGTTTCCTGGAGGCGATGTCCGCGGCGGCCGAGCTCGGCATGAAGGAACTCGACCGTCTGTCGCTCGCCAGGACACAGATGGAGATGCGGATCAGAGACCGCCGATCGAACAGCAATCTCCCGGGCCTGATCGATCTCGTCCTGTCGCGGCCGATCGTCTCCGCGCCTTTGATCGCGCGCCATCTCGGGGTCACGCCGCGCGGCGCCCTCAATCTCGTGCGCGAACTCGGGGTGCGTGAAATGACGGGTAGGGGGCGCTACCGCGGCTGGGGCGTGCTCTGAAAGAGCGAGGGGAACGACCGCTTCAGCTCCGCCGCAGATTGAGCTCGCTCGTCACCACGCGCTTTCCTGTCGCCGGATCCACGTCGACAGTACTGAGGCGCATTCCGTTCTCGCCGCGTTTCTGCACGATGAGCGTCGCCTTGCGATCGCCATTAACTTCCCTTGCCCAGGTGACGGTGAGATTGATGGCGTTGCCGCGGCGGCTCCCAGATAAGGCGGACCGCCCGCCTCGCGGGCCGACATAGATGCCGGTATAGCGCGCGCCGTCGGATCTCAGATCCGCGCTGATCGAGCGCGACACCACGAGCAGGCCGCGGCAGGTTCCTCTCATAGCGAGCGCGGTGCCGGTCGCATCCGAGCTGAAATTGCACGAAACATTGATCGGTCCTCGGTCGATGCGAAGCAGCACCGTGCCGCCGCCGGTCCATCGGCCCTCGAGCGAATTGAGAAAGGCGGCCTCGTCGGCAGGGGCAGCGCTCGTCTCTAGGGGAAGTATCCCCCCGACGAGCACGAGCCCCGCAAGCACGAACCGGGATATCTTCCGCCGCATCATTGTCATAGGCCTCCCGTTCTGGAGCGGAATGAGGAAAAGGCACGCGGTCTTCCGCAGACGCTCGTGGCGCGACCGGTCCGAATGAAACGGCGGATCGCTGCGAAGGTTCCAGCTTGCCGTTAGCCCGACAAAATCACCGATCGGTCGCTGCGGGCAGACGCCGGCTGACTTCCGGAACGGTCGCCGGAGGTCAGGCAAATTTTTTCGCGCCGGCGACGCAGGCGACGATGGCGACCGTCGCGGCGAGCATGCTCCAGCTCACATTTTCCCCGAGCAGTGTCGAAGCCAGGGCCAGACCGAAGAAGGGTTGCAGCAATTGCAATTGGCCGACCGCCACTATCCCACCCAGCGCCAGGCCGCGATACCAGAAGATGAAGCCGATAAGCATGCTGAAGACGGAGACGTATCCGAAGCCGAGCCAGGAAGCCGCACTCGGGCCCGCAAGGCTGGAAGGCATGGTGGCCAGCATCAGGGCTGCCATAACCGGAAGGGAGAGGACGAGGGCCCAGCAAATGACCTGCCAGCCGCCAAGCCTTCGCGACAGCTTCGCACCCTCCGCGTAACCCAGCCCGCACGCGACGATGGCCGCGAGCATCAGGAGATCCCCGATCGGCGAGGCGGAAAAGCCCTGCCGTGCCGCGAAGCCGACGACGATCGCGCTGCCGAGGCCCGAGAACACCCAGAAGGTCGGGCGTGGGCGCTCGCCGCCGCGAAGCACGCCGAAAATCGCGGTCGCAAGCGGCAGGAGGCCGATGAAGACGATGGAATGGGCGGAGGTCACGTGACGCAGCGCAAGCGCCGTCATAAGCGGGAAACCGACGACGACCCCGAGTGAGATCACGGCCAGCGATGCGAGATCTCCCCGGGCAGGCCGTCTTTCGCGGAAGGCGAAGAGCAGGCAGAAGGCGAGAATTCCCGCAATCGTTGCCCGTGCTACGGTCAGGAAGATAGGGTCGAAGTCCATCACCGCGACCCGGGTCGCGGGCAACGAGCCGCTAAAGATCACGACGCCGATCAAACCGCTCATCCAGCCGCTCGCTGCCTTGTTCATACCGATGCTCCTTTTTCTCCGGTATCGGGCCGGATCGCTGGCTGTTCCAGAGACAGTAAGGTACAGTTAAGAGGAACTGTCATTGAGAAAGAGCCAGTACGGATGCAGCTGAAAGCGACGAGTGCCGCGGGCGAAAGCCTGATCGCCAAGGTGATGGGCACGGTGAAGCACCGGATAGCCGCGCGGAGTTTGACGCCCGGCGCGAGGCTCCCGTCCATCCGATCCTTCGCTTTGGCCATGAAAGTGTCCAAATCTACGGTGGTAGAGGCCTATGAGCGCCTTCAGGCCGAAGGTGTGATCCGCTCGCGGCCGGGTTCGGGCTTCTTCGTAGCGGCGCCGCTTGCGCCGCTCACGCTTGCCGAGATCGGCCCGCGCGTGGACCGGGCCGTCGATCCCCTGTGGATCTCGCGCCAGGCCCTGGAGCCGGGGGAGGGGGTACTGAGGCCCGGCTGCGGCTGGCTGCCGCCGCACTGGATGCCGGAGGAAGGATTGCGGCGGGCATTGCGAGGCATCGCCCGCGGCGCCGCCGCCACGCTTGTCGACTATGGTGCGCCGCTCGGATTGCTGCCGCTGCGTCAGCTTCTGACACGGCGCGTGGCGCAGCACGGCATCGAGGCGTCGCCCGATCAGATATTGCTCACCGAATCCGGCACCCAGGCGATTGATCTGCTTTGCCGTTTCCTGCTGAAGCCGGGGGATGCGGTGCTCGTCGATGATCCGTGCTATTTCAATTTCCACGCACTCCTCAGGGCGCATCAGGCAAGAATCTTCGGTGTTCCCTATACGCCCAGCGGGCCGGACATCGGCCGCTTCGCCGAAGCGCTCGCAGAGCACAAGCCGCGGCTCTACATTACCAATTCTGCCCTTCACAATCCGACCGGCGCAATGCTGTCGCCGCTTGTCGGCCATCGTCTGCTCAAGCTTGCGGAGCAGGCCGGGCTGACGATCATCGAGGACGATATCTTCGCTGATTTCGAAGAGACGCCGGCGCCGCGCCTTGCGGCTTTCGATGGGCTCGAACGCGTGGTGCACATAGGCAGCTTCTCGAAAACGCTTTCGGCGGCGGTGCGCTGTGGCTTCATCGTGGCTCCTCGCGACTGGGTGGAAGCGTTGACCGACCTCAAGATCGCCACGTGCTTCGGCGCCGCCGGCTTCTCGTCCGAACTGGTGCTGACGCTCCTGAAAAACGGCAGCTATCGCAAGCACATGGAGACGGTGCGCCAGCGGCTGGCAGGGGCCATGGCCGAGACTGCCCAAAGACTCGCGCGGATCGGGATCACGCCCTGGATCGAGCCGCACGCGGGCATGTTCCTCTGGTGCCGGCTGCCGGATGGCATCGATGCCGCGAGGCTCGCGAGGCAAGCGCTCGCCAGAGGCATCGTGCTCGCGCCGGGAAATGTCTTCAGTCATGCCCAGACGGCCAGCGGCTTCTTGCGCTTCAATGTCGCCCAGTCGGAAGACGAGCGGCTTTTCCGGGAGCTTGCAGCGCTCACGGCCGCTGCCTAGACTAGATCACGATCATTTTAGCCCGCAAAACCAGCCACCGGCGCCGAAAGCCGCACAGGCATCACGGTGGTGCCGGAGGGGGGCAGAAACGCGTGGTCAGGCTCGCCAGGCCGGGATGCCTCGACCAGCGCGGCCTCCAGCTGCTTGTCCACGCCTGCCACGATGGCGATCCCGATCACCAACAGCACGGCGCCGAATACGGCTTTGCGACGTTGCCAAAGCCCGGCATCCGGTCCTGCCAGCGGTTGAGGACCTCACGCGACAGCTCGCCGAGGAGCAATAGCGGCGCGGCCGCCCCAGACCGAAGGCCGTCATGGTCAGGAAGACTGAGCCAGGTCCTCGCCCCGTGCTGCCATTAGTGACGTGGCGCCGAGGGGCGGGGCCGACGCAGGGGCTCCGTTGGAAGAACGCAGGGCGGCAGAATGGAAAGGACGCCCGCGATCTTCGAGAAAATCAGGATCGTTTTTGTTCTTCAACGCAGACCGGAAAAATGTATCGATCAACGCGGGGTCGGTATCGCCGACTGAACCGGCCGTTTCGGCCGTCCCCTTGAAGGCGATCAGCGTGGACTGGCGCCGCGGCCCGAGCGCCTGCACGTCCTTCTGCTTGTCGCAATCTACCTTGAATACGGTTGCGGACGAGAATTCCGGCGGCGACGTCAGCTTTTCGATAATTGGTTCCTGCTCGGCGCAGGTCGGGCACGAGCTCGCAAGACGTCGACGACGATCGCCAACCGCCCGTTGCCCCGCGCCTCCCTGCATGGCACGCTTTACAAGCCGGTCGTCAAATGAAACCTGCGTGGCCGGGCGCCGTTAGCCGGTCATCGCCCTGAAGTGGCCGAGCATCCGCGCGGCGTCGGGTTCGAGCCCGGTGAACAGCCGAAACGCGCCGACCGCCTGAAACACCGCCATGCCGCCACCGTCGAGCGTTTTGCAGCCACGCCGCCGGGCCTCCCTGAGAAGCGCCGTTTCCAGCGGAAAATAGACGATCTCGGCGACCCAAAGGCTTCGCGAAAGAAGCTCGGCGTCGAGCGGCAATCCGGGGTATTTCGCCATGCCGGTCGGCGTGGCGTGGATGAGGCCGGCGGCATTTTTCATTTCCGAGGGAAGGTCGTTGCCGGCCGCCACCTCGGCTCTCGAAAAGAGAGGGGAGAGCATCCGGGCGAGCGCCTGCGCCCGGCCGGCCTCGCGGTCGAAAACGACGAGCCGCTGCAAGCCAAGCGAGAGCGCGGCATAGGCCGTGGCGACCCCGGCTCCGCCGGCGCCGAGCTGCACGGCGGAGAAGAGATCGGCATCCGGCAGGCCGCGCCGGAAGCCTTCGGCAAAGCCCCACCAGTCCGTATTGTGGCCGTAGCGCCGTCCGCTTCTGAGGACGACCGTGTTGACGGCGCCGAGCTGCCGCGCCTCGGGGGCGAGCTCGTCGAGATAGGGAATGACCGCCTGCTTGCAGGGATGGGTGATATTGAGCCCGGCAAACCCCCGCCGCTCGGCGTCGGCGAGCAAGCGCGGCAGGTCCTTCTCGCTCGCCCCTAGCAGGTTGAGATCGATCAGCTCGTAGTCGTAGCGAATGCCCTGCGCCGCGCCTTCCGCCATATGCATGGCCGGCGTCAGCGAAGCCTGGATGCCGGTGCCGATCAGGCCCGCCTTCAAGGATCTCACAAGCGTTTCGGTCATATGTCGGGTTCCCGGTGTTTCGGTTTCGGGCAGCTGCGCGCCGGCCCGTCCGTTGCGGGCGGACCGGCATGAGGGCGGGTCATTGGCCGCGGGCGGTGCCGATTTCCTTGAAGAGCGCCTCAACCGTCTCCTGGCCGATATCGGCACTGAACTTCTCGATCATCGGCTTGACGGCATCGCGCAGCTTCTGCGTTTCCTCGGGGCTCAATTCGCTGACTTCCATTCCCGTCTTGCGGATCTCCTCGAGTGCTGCGGCATCCTGCTCGCGCGAGACCTTGCGCTGGAAGTCGCGCGCTTCCACAGCCGCCTGCTGCAGAACGGTCTTTTCCTCGTCATTGAGGCCGTCCCAGAACTTCTTGCTGACGAGGACGATCTGCGGATTGTACTGATGACGGGTGAGCGTCATGTACTTCTGCACCTCGTAGAATTTCGCGTTGATGATGTTGGCGGAGGGATTCTCCTGGCCGTCGACCGTTCCCGTCTCGAGCGCAGTATAGAGCTCGGTATAGGGGAGTGGTACCGCATTAGCGCCGAGCGCGTTGAAAAGCTCGACCGGGATCGGCGACTGAATGGTGCGGATCTTCAGGCCCTTTATGTCTTCGAGCTTGGTCACCGGATGCCGGTTGTTGGTCAGGTTGCGGAAACCGAGCTCCCAATAGGCGACGCCGACGAGCCCCGTGGCGGGCAGGCGTTCCATCAGGCTGGTGCCGAAGGGACCATCCATCACCTTGTCCGCCTCCTCGCCGCTGTTGAACAGGAAGGGGAGGTCGACGGCGCCGAACTCCTTGACGTTGCTCGCCAGAATGCCGGCGTTCAGCACCGTCATCTCGATGACGCCGCCCTGCAGCGCCGAGACGGTCTGAACGTCGCCGCCGAGCGTCCCGCCTGGGAAGAGCTTGACCTCGATCTTGCCGCCGCTCTTCTCCTTCACGAGCTCGGCGAATTTCTCCATGCCGGTCACCTGCGGATGACCCTTGTTGTTCGCCGATGCGAATTTGACCGTCTGATCGCGGATCTCCGCGAGTGCCGGCCCCGCCGTCATGAGTGCCAGTGGCACGGCCAGGCCCAATGCCAGTTTGGTCAGTCTGTCGAACATGTTTTCCTCCCAGGTTGGGCCGGTGTCGTGCCGGCCTTGTTGACAGTCGAAAATCGCGCGTCAGCGTCCGAACCAGGAGACCGGAACGGTCACCAGCTCAGGGAACAGGACGAGCAGGAAAAGAACGATCAGTTCCGCGAAGAGGAAGGGCATCACGCCCTTCATCAGATCCTCCATCGAAAGCTTCGACACGCCGCAGATGACGTTCAGAACGGTGCCGACCGGCGGGGTGATCAGGCCGATCGAGTTGTTGATGATGAAGAGCACGCCGAAATAGACCGGATCGATCCCCGCCTGCTTGATGACCGGCATCAGGACCGGCGTCATGATCAGGATCGTCGGCGTCATGTCCATCGCGGTGCCGACGATCACGATCAAAACCATGATCGCGATAAGCAGAGCCGTCTGGTTGCCCATCAGGGGCTCCAGGAGTGCGGCGAGCGCGCCGGGAACGTCGGCAACGGTGATCAGCCAGGCCGAAACCGCCGCGCAGGCGACGAGGAACATCACGACGGCGCTGATCTTCGCGGCCGAGACGAAGACGTGGAAGAGTTGCGCCGGCGCCAGCTCGCGATAGACGACCATCGAAACGAAGAGCGAATAGACGGCGGCGATGACACCCGCCTCCGTCGGTGTGAAGACGCCGAACTTCAGTCCGGCGATGATGATGACGGGCAGGAAAAGCGCCCAGAGGCTGTCGACGAAGGCCCTGAGCCGCAGCCTGCCGCTCTGCCGCGGCGGCAGTTCGAACTGCTCCTTGCGGGCGACGATCAGCCAGGTGATCGAAAGGGCCGCGGCGATCATCAGTCCCGGGAATATGCCGGCGAGGAATAGCTTGGTGATGGAGACGCCGCCGACCACGCCGAAGAGGATGAAGCCGATCGAGGGCGGTATGATCGGGCCGATGATCGAGGCGGAGGCGATGAGCCCGCTGGCGCGCGCCGGGTCGTGGCCGCTTTTCAGCATCATCGGCAGAAGCAGTGCGCCGAGTGCGGCTGCATCGGCGACCGCCGAGCCGGAAAGACTGGAGAGAATGCAGGCCGCGAAGATCGCGACGAAGCCGAGCCCGCCGCGGATGTGGCCGACCATGGCCATGGCAAGCGCGACGATGCGGCGGGAGAGGCCGCCCGTATTCATGACCTCGCCGGCAAGCAGGAAGAAGGGAACGGCCATCAGCGGGAAGCTGTCGGCTCCGTTCAGCACGTTCTGCGCCACGATCTGGGCATCGAACAGGCCGAGATAGAGCATCAGCGCCACGCCGCTCAGAATGAGGGCGAAAGCGATCGGCACGCCGAGCGCCATGGGTCCGAGAAGGGCACCGAGGAAGATCGATACGGTCATCGTCGCCTCCTCAATGCTTCGCCGAAAGCGGACCGAGCGCGGGGGCAGGGAGGTCGTCGAGCGCTGCTTCGTCCTCGCTCTCGCGCACGAGATCGGTCGTGGTCACGTCGATGCGGCCGGTCGCGATCGCGAACGCATCGGCGAGCAGGATCAGGAAGGCCGGAATGCCGAAGGCGAGGCCCGCTCCGTAGAAGAAGGCCATGGAGATGCCGGTCGCCGGCGCGCCGACATGGAGGTTGATCAGCGTCTGGGTCCAGCTGCCGCTGATCACCAGCCAGGTCGCATAGAGCATAAGCGCGTGGCCGCAGAGCACGGCCGCCTTCGCGGCGCGCGCCGGCAGGCGCTTGATGAGCGAATCGACGCCGAGATGGCCATGCTCGCGCATGGCGACCACGGCGCCGAGAAAGGTGAGCCAGACGAAGAACATCCGCGACAGCTCCTCCGACACCGTTATTCCCTGGTTGAAGGCATAGCGCAGGACGACATTGCCGAAGACGAGAACGACCATGCCGGCAAGCAGCAGTGCGATCGTCACCTTCAAGGCGAAGAAATAGAAATCGATGATGCGGCTCATTCGCTCCTCCCAAGCGACAAGCGAGCGACAGCGCAAGGCGCAGACCTGTCGCAGGCTTCTCCTCCCCAGCCAGGCGGGTCGCCCGGAGCCTTCCGCCACGCTCCTCCGTGGCGTTCGGCATGTCTCGTTGCAAAATGTACTAACTAGTTCGGAAAATCAATCCCGCGAGGTTGAAAGGGCGAGGCAAGATGATATGTCTTGATCCATCGTTCGGGAGGTCCGTGGTTCGACTGCTGCCTCGCTTCGGCAAGTGGATCGGTAAACGGCTTGAGGGAGAGCGGGGGCAGCGCGGTGAACATGGCGGAGCGGCAGGCAAATGGCAGGAAGAACGATCCGCAGCGGACGCAGGATGACATCCTCGAAGTCGCGACGGAGGAGTTCTCCACCCATGGCCTCGCAGGCGCGCGCGTCGATCAGATCGCCGAGCGCACCCGCACGTCGAAGCGGATGATCTATTATTACTTCGGCAGCAAGGAAGCGCTGTATCTCGCCGTCCTCGAGCGGTCCTATCGCAAGATCCGCACGCTGGAAGCCGATCTGGAGCTTGCGAACCTGCCCCCAGAAGAGGCACTTCGCACACTGGTCGCGACCACCTTCGACCATGACGAGGCCAATCCGGACTTTGTCCGCCTGGTCAGCATCGAAAACATCCATCACGCCGCGCACATGCTGCGCTCCGATGCGATCCGTGACCTCAACGTCTCGGTGATCCAGATGATCGAGGCGATCATCGAGCGCGGCCTTGGTGACGGGACCTTCCGCCGCAAGGCCGACCCGATCGACGTGCACATGCTGATCAGCGCCTTCTGCTTCTTCCGCGTCTCGAACCGCTACACCTTTGGCACGATCTTCCGCCGCGACCTGTCGGAGCCCAAGACGATCGCACGGCATCGCACGATGATCGCCGATGCCGTGGTGAGCTATCTGAAGAGCGACGAGCCCAGGGCGGCGCGTCGGTAGATCCTCTCCGATTTCGTTTCCGCGACAAGCAGGGGAACGAGGGCGAAAAGCATCCGCTCGCAGCGTTCTCGGGATTGACACGCGTCGCTTTCGTAATGTTATTACGTCCGTCGAGTAATGTAATAACGTAGCCATACCGGGAAGATCCATTACCAACGACTTTTCGTAGGCCCAGCCGTGCCGACGGACTGCCCGGACGAGAACTTTTTCAAAACAAAGAAAGGACCCCCCGATGATATTGTCCCCAACCCGGGCCCGCCTGATGGCAGCAGTGGCGTCCGCTTTCGTCTTGGCCGCACCCGGCGCACGCGCGGATGATCACGAGACGAAGGAAGCCTGGCGCCTGTTCGTCGCCGATCACACGCAGCCGGTCGTGCGCGCCATCGACTTTGCGGACGGCAAGGAATTGGGCCGCTATGACATCAAGGGATATGCGGCTCTGACGGTCAGCGCATCCGGGCAGACGGTCTTCGCCGCGCAATCGGAACAGGACATCGTACACATCATCAAGACCGGCATCGGGTTCTCGGATCACGGGGAGCATCGCGACGTGGAAGTCTCCGATGCCGCGCTTCTTCCGGTGGCGATCGAGGGCAAGCGTCCCGCCCATGTGGTGCCGCATGACGATCACGCGATCATTTTCTACGATCGCGGCGGCAAGGCGGATATCATCGACGAAGCCGCGCTGCTCGAAGGCAATGCGCAGGTCAGGGCCATCGATACGACCAAGCCGCACCACGGTGTCGCCGTGAGCATGGGGCGCCATGTGCTCGTTTCGGTGCCGGACACGGAAATCGAGCCGAAGCCAGACGAACTGCCGCCGCGAGTTGGCTTGCGTGTGATCGACGAAAAGGGCGGGCAGATCGGCGAGATTAGCAAATGCACCGACCTGCATGGCGAGGCCACATCAGCCCGTCTCGTCGCCTTCGGCTGCAAGGAAGGGGTGCTAGTCGCCCGTCCCGGCGGTATCGACGGGCCAAAGCTCACAATGCTCCCCTACCCCTCCGATTTCCCGAAGGGTTACACGGGCACCCTGCTCGGAGGCAAGGCGATGCAGTTCTTCCTCGGCAATTACGGCGAGGACAAAGTCGTGCTCATCGATCCCGACAGCAGCGAACCGTATCGGCTGATCACGCTGCCGACCCGGCGCGTCGACTTTCTCCTGGATCCTGCAACCCCGGCCAATGCCTACATCCTGACGGAAGACGGCGACCTCCATGTGGTGGACGTGATCAAGGGGGAAATCCTCCGCAAGGGCAGGGTCACCGAGCCATACAGCAAGGACGGCCATTGGCGCGATCCGCGCCCGCGCCTGGCGGCAGCCGACGGCCAGATCGTCATCACCGACCCGCGACACTCGCTCATCCGGGTGATCGATGCAGAGACTCTCAAGGAGACCCGTACGATCCCCATCGATGGCCAACCCTTTGCGATCGTCGCCGTCGGCGGATCCGGCGCCTCGCACTAGGTTCGAGCGCGCTTTCAAGGTAGGCTCAGTGCAGGTGCCTCAGCTTGTCGGGGTTCCGCACGACATAGATCGCAGCGACCTTGCCGCCCTCGATCTCGAGGGCGGTGGTCTGGATTTCGCCGTCGGCCTCCATCGTGATGAAGCCGGGCAGTCCGTTGACGAAGCCGACACGCAGCAGTTTCGAGCCGTTCGCCCGGAAAAGCGCCGCCAGCTTCTCATGGACCTTCATCACGGCGTCAAAGCCGATGATCGGCATGATCGCTGCCGAGCGCTTGCCGCCGCCGTCAGCATGGATGCTGACATCGGCCGCGAGCATCGCGCCGAACGCGTTCATGTCGCCGCTGCGCGAGGCCTTGAAGAAGGCCTCCGCAAGCTCGAGGCCGCGCTCCTTCTCGACGTGAAAGCGAGGCCTTGCCTCCCGGACATGCGTGCGTGCGCGGGCGGCAAGCTGCCGGCAGGCCGCGGCGTCGCGCTGGATGGTCGCTGCAACCTCCTCGAAACCGAGCCCGAACACGTCGTGCAACAGGAACGCTGCCCGCTCGAGAGGGGACAACCGCTCCAGCGCCAGCATCAGCGGCAAGGTGACGTCTTCCACTTCCTCCTCCTCCACGACGGGATCGGGAAGCCAAGGCCCCACATAGGTCTCGCGCTGGCGCCGTGCCGATTTCAGCTGATCGAGGCAGAGCCGAGTTACGGTGCGACGCAGGAAGGCCTCCGGTTCGCGCACTTCGGCGCGGTCGGCCCCCATCCAGCGGATGAAGGCCTCCTGCACCATATCCTCGGCATCGGCAACCGAGCCGAGCATTCGATAGGCGACGCGTATCAGCTTCGGACGCAGCGGGTCGAAACTCGCTGCCGCATCCGCTTGCGTAGCCTGTGTCATCAGGCGACCGCCTTCTCGGCGATTGCCTTCGCGGCCGCCGGTTCGACCCACAGGCCGAAGCCCACGGCGAGGCGGTTCCATCCGTTGATGATATTGATCATGAGCGTGAGCTTCACCTGCTCCTCCTCCGTGAACTCGGCCTTCAGCGCCTCATAGGCGGCGGCGTGAGCATGGCCCTCCGACAGCCGCGTCAGTGTTTCGGTCCAGGCGAGCGCCGCCCGCTCGCGGTCGGTATAGCACGGCGCCTCGCGCCATGCCGAGAGCAGGTAGATCCGCTGCTCGCTCTCGCCCTTTGCCCGGGCTTCCGCCGTGTGCATGTTGATGCAGTTGGCGCAACCGTTGATCTGCGAGGCCCGGATTTTCACGAGCTCGATAAGGCTCGACTCGAGGCTCGAAGCGACGGCAGTCGAGATGCTGAACCAGCTCTTCATCAGCGAAGGGGCGGCGGCAAAGGGATCAAGTCTGGCAGTCATGGTCGGTCTCCTTTTGTTGGTTCCGACACCATGACGAGACAGCGGCCGCCGGTGTGACATGGATGCGAATTTTTTGTCGACGCGTGGAGCGGAAATTCACCAGGCCGGTTGGCGAGAGCATCGATATGACGTTCGTGTCGAGGAGATAGCCACTCACAGACCGACATCCCGGGAAGGCGAGCCGTTACGTTCGAACTCGCCGCCTGGGAACTTCTGCAGATGCGAAGCGAGGCTGGGCCGGGTCCTGTTCAGGGCCTTGCGCGCGATCTCCGCTGCCGCAAGCGCAACGAGAACTGCGACAGGCTTTCCGTGGCGGGTAATCGTCACGAACTCGCCTCTGATCGCCTCGTCTACATAGGCCGACAGGCCGGCCTTTGCATCTTTAAGGCTTAGGGTCGACATAAGTCCCTCCCATGCAAGTAGTCACATGTGACTATATATGCGCCGGCGAGCCGAGAAATTCGAGGTTTCGGGTCCGACCCCGTTTCTTTGTGCGGGGCCGCTGCCGGTGGTGATCGGCCGCGCCCTGGCCGCGGTTCGTGATGGTGAAGGGACACGTGCGGGCATCACGGTTGCGTTGCCAAGCCACTCATTCGGTCCTTATACTCCTCTCGCTATGGAGAAGACCTTCGTCGCGGCGCGAGAGGAACGGCCTGGGAAAGCTTGGCTTTCGCGGTTTGCTGCCGGTCGAACCGAGGCGGAGAGCTGGTATTTCGGGCGGGCCGAACGAGCATCGGGTCCGAGCGCCAGAGAATGTCGCGAAGCCCTATGGCAGTACATGCCTGAACTCGTTCCTCACTACGAGCACGCCTGCGCTCTCGTTGGAGATGATGAGGTTGCTCATCGGATGCTCAGCCACTTTCGACCCGCGCCGGATGCCTATGGCTGCAGTCAATCTGTCTGGCTCGGGGAAGGGGGCCCGGCACTGATACGCAATTTCGACTATCCGCCGAGTATTGTCTCCGATCGTTTCGAAATGACCGAGTGGTCCGGGTTAAAGGTGATCGCGAAGGCGCAACGCCCTTGGGGAGGCTGCGTGGATGGGATGAATGAGGAAGGGCTGGCCGCAAGCATTACTCTTGGGGGCGGGCGTTCTCAGGGCAGAGGGTTCTCGATCATTCTCGTGATCCGCTATGTGCTGGAAACCTGTCACCAGGTCGAGCAGGCTGTCAAAGCCCTATGCCGAATACCTGTGGCGCTCGCGCAGAACGTCACCGTACTGGATAGTGCCGGCAATTATGCCACTCTATTCCTCGGACCGGGCCAGCGCCCGATCATTACGCGCCTGAGGGCATGCGCAAATCATCAGCGGGCGGCACGACCGTCATCATTCTCGGTGGCTCGGCAGCAATTTATTCTGCGGGCACTGGAGGATCCTTCCATGTCGCTGGAGAAGCTGACGGACGGCTTCCTTCGGCCGCCGCTTTATTCCGTGAGCGCGACCCATCCCACCCTCTACACAGCCGTCTATCGACCTGCAAAAGGCAGAGTAGATTATATCTGGCCAGGGAAACGCTGGTCTCAGCGTTTCGAGGATTTCCAGATAGGCGAATACACGCACAACTTCACCCACTGATATCCTGGTCAGTAAGCCGGCGCGTGGGGGGCCGTGCGCCCGGTGCCAACCTGGCTGATCCGGTTCAGTCCTCCTCGACGAAGACCTGCTCGCGCTTTTTCTTGACGCTCGGCAGGAAGACGACGACAAGCACGGCGAGGGCGATGAGGAGCAGGGTCGCGCTGATCGGCCGGGTGACGAAGGTCGTCGGGTCGCCGCGCGAGAGGATCATGGCGCGCCTGAGGTTTTCCTCGAGCAGGGGGCCGAGCACGAAGCCGAGGAGCAGCGGCGCCGGTTCGCAGCGCAGCTTCAGGAGCAGGTAGCCGACAAGGCCGAAGAAGGCGACGGCGTAGAGGTCGTAGACGTTGGAGTTGACGCTGTAGACCCCGATCGAGCAGAAGGCCATGATGATCGGGAATAGCACGAAGTAGGGGATCTTCAGGAGCTTCACCCAGAGGCCGATCAAAGGCAGGTTCAGGACCACCAGCATCAGGTTGCCGATCCACATCGAGGCGATGATGCCCCAGAAGAGCGCCGGCTGCTCCACCGCCACGTTCGGACCGGGCACGATGCCCTGGATGATCATCGCACCGATCATCAGCGCCATTACCGGGTTTGCCGGAATGCCGAGGGTGAGCAATGGGATGAACGAGGTTTGCGCGCCGGCATTGTTGGCACTTTCAGGTCCGGCGACACCCGCAACGGCCCCGCGGCCGAATTCCTCCGGCCGGTCGGAGAGGCGTTTCTCCACCGTGTAGGAGGCGAAGGCGGCGAGGATCGCGCCGCCGCCGGGCAGTACGCCGAGCGCCGAGCCGATGGCCGTGCCGCGCAGGACCGGCGCGACCATCTGCCTGAAGTCCTCGCGCGTCGGCATCAGATCGGTAACCTTCGCCATCAGCACTTCGCGCGTCTTCTCGCTTTCGAGATTGCGGAGGATTTCGGCGATACCGAAGACGCCGACCGCCAGCGCCACGAAATTGAGACCGTCGGAATATTCCCGGATGCCGAGGGTGAAGCGCGGCGTGCCGGTATAGATATCGGTGCCCACGAGGCCGAGAAGCAGGCCGAGCGCCACCATGGCAAGCGCCTTGATGACCGATCCGTGCGCAAGCGCGACCGAGGAGACGAGGCCGACGATCATCAGCGAGAAATATTCCGCCGCGCCGAATTCGAGCGCGATCTCCGTCAAAGGCGGCGCGAAGAGTGCGACCAGGAATGTCGAGACCGTGCCGGCGAAGAACGAGCCGAGGGCTGCGATCGCGAGCGCCGTGCCGGCGCGGCCCTTGCGCGCCATCTGATAGCCGTCGATGGCGGTCACGGCAGAAGAGGATTCGCCGGGCATATTGATCAGGATCGCGGTGGTCGATCCGCCATATTGAGCGCCGTAATAGATGCCGGCGAGCATGATCAGCGAGGAGACCGGCTCAAGCTGGAAGGTGATCGGCAGCAGCATGGCGATGGTCGCCGTGGCGCCGATGCCGGGCAGCACGCCGATCAGGGTTCCGAGGAGTACGCCGATCAGACAGAAGAGCAGGTTCGCCGGCGAGGCGGCCGTGGCGAAGCCGAGGGCAAGATTGCTGAAGAGTTCCATCGTCGCCGCCTCCTAGAACCGGGTCCACGGGCCGAACCGCTCGAATGGCAGGTTGAGACCGTAGCTGAAGACGCCGACCGAAAAGATGGTCAAGGCAAGCGAGAGGGCGATCGCCCAGAGCGGCTTCATCCGGCTGGAAGCAAAACAGGCGATCAGCGCCGTGAAGAAGAGGGAGGGGACGAAGCCGAGGCCGCGCACCGTCAGCCCGAAGAAGATCGGCGCCGGCAGGATGAAGAAGATGCCGCGGATGGCGATCGGCCCCATCGGCTCGCTGTGAACGCGCGCCGATTGAATGAGGATGATCAGGCCGAGCAGGATCAGCACGGCGGAGAGCACCAGCGGGAAATAGCCGGGGCCCATGCGGAAGGCGGTGCCGAGCTCGAGCCCGAGCGACTGCCAGGCGAAGAATAGCCCGACGGCCGTCAGAATGCCGCCGCACAGCGCATTGGTCGTGTCGAAGGAGATGGATTTCATTGTTTCCCCATTATTTCCGCGAGTGCCGATCCCTTTTCCGAGGAAACGTGCCGCGCCGGTTTTTGGCGAATATCTTCGCATGTTCTGCTGGCTGATGCATGTCGCCCGAAAGTGGGGAGCCAAGGCATCGCCTGTTGACAGCTGTCAACGCCAGTGCGGGCGCATCCTCGACACGCGCCCGCACGGATTGAATGCCTGACGCGCGATCAGTCGGCGTACTGGCCGGCCGCCTCGATCACCGGCTTCCACCGGCCGATCTCGCTTTCGAGCTTTGCCTTCAGCGCGGCCGGCGTGGCGTCGGCTTCGCTCGACGGCTCGGTGCCGAGCTCGCCGAAGCGGGCGACCACGTTCTCGTCCTTGAGTGCCTTCTGCAGCGACTTCGAGAGACGGTCGGTGACTTCGGCCGGCGTGCCTTTCGGCGCATAGATTCCGTGCCAGATGCCGACCTGAAAGCCGGAAAGGCCCGCTTCCTCGGCGGTCGGCAGATCGGGGAAGATCTTGAGGCGCTGCGGCGAGGTCACCGCATAGGCCTTGATCGTGCCGCCCTGGATCTGCTTCGTCGTGTTCGTCGTCTGGTCGCACATGATGTCGACCTGGCCGCCGAGCAGGTCGGTCATCGCCGGGCCGGTGCCTTTGTACGGCACGGTCGTCAGCGGCGTTTCGATCGCGCTCATGAACATCATGCCGCAAAGATGCGACGCCGCGCCGATGCCGGCATTGGCGACCGTCACCGTGTCCTTGTTCGCCTTGACGTGTTCGATCAGGCCCTTGAGGTCGGTCGGCTCGAAATCCTTGCGGGCAACGATGGTCATCGGAACCTCGGTGACGAGGCCGACATATTCGAAGGCATTCAGCGTGTCATAGGCGAGCTTGCGATAGAGCGTCGCGCTGGTGGCCATGCCGATGTGATGCAGAAGCAGCGTGTAGCCGTCCGGATCGGCCTGGGCGACGCGGCCGGCGCCGAGCGTCCCGCCGGCGCCGCCGACATTCTCGACGATAATCTGTTGGCCGAGATCCTTCGACATGGACTCGGCGACAAGGCGGGCCACCGTATCGGTCGGGCCGCCGGCCGAGAACGGCACCACCATGGTGATCGTGCGCTCCGGATAGGTTTGGGCGCTCGCCGAAGCGGCAAAAAGGGAAACGGCGGTGGCTGCGCCCAGAAGCGCGTTCAGAATTTTCATCTTTTCCTCCCGGATGAAGTCATCGACCAGCCGGCATGGTTCCTCCCGCCGGGTCTGGGTTCACCCATTAGCAAACGGGATTTTAGCACAGACAACCGTTGGCGGACGCCGTTTCATGCATTTACAGCGCACAGGCGCGGCAAATGGGTGGATTCGGAAACAAAAGCGCTCGTCGATGGGTGGATTTCCGGACATCGAGCAAAGAGGGGAGGCTTTTGCTGCGAGCCGTCGACGTTCGGCTGCGAATCGTCAAAGCCCTGTGCGGCGCCTGAGATAAAGGGCCTCCGCCTCCGTGAGCGGCCGGCTCGCCCCCTTCGGCAGATCGCCCAGCCTGATCTCGCCGATCGAAACGCGCAGGAGACGCAGGCACTCGAAGCCGAGCACGTCGAGCATGCGGCGGATCTGGCGGTTGCGCCCTTCGTCAAGCTCCACCTCGATCCAGCTGTTCCTGTCTCCGCTTTTCAGGCGTTCGACCCGCAGCGCGCGCAGCAGTTCGCCACCCTCCGTAACCCCTTCCACCATCCGTGCGGCCATGGCCTCGCCGAAAATGCCGCGCACCTGAACATGGTATACCTTGCCGAGATGGGTCTCCGGGTCGAGCAGACGCTGCGCCAGCACCGTGTCGTTGGTGAAGAGCAAAAGCCCCTCGCTTGCCTTGTCGAGCCTGCCGACCGGCGAGAGGGACGGAACGTCGACATTATCGAGACAGCTGAAGACCGTCGGCCGGCCCTCCGGATCGTCGCGGGTGGTCACGAGGCCGCGCGGCTTGTTCAGCATGATATAGACCCTGGCTTGGGCGGCAATGACGGTTCCGTCGACGGCGATCCTGTCCGCTTCGATATCGACCCAGTGGGAGAGATCGGTGATCTTCCGGCCGGCGACGCTGACACGCCCTTCGGCGATCAGCTTTTCGGCCTGCGTCCTCGAGCAGTAGCCGAGCTTGGAGAGCGCCCGGGCGAGCGTCACGCGCTTGCCGGGCAGTTCGCCGGCCTTCTCGTCTCCGACCCGCCTTTTCGCCGTAGGGCGGCGCTGTTTCACCGTTTCCGTCTCCGCGCTGTTGGACCGTGCTTCCTCTGACATAAATGGCGGTGCGAGGCCAGAGATCCGGCACCGGCATCGGCTTCCTTTTCGCTGGTGGCGCGCCTCTTCTTCCCTTGCCTGCCGGTCGTCTCCGGCCCATAAAAAGCGCCCATGAAAAGCGGCGGGCAGCATTGCGGAGGAGCTGGAGATGAGCGTGACGGGAGCTTGGGATTTCTGGGTGGATCGCGGCGGTACCTTCACCGACGTGGTCGGCCGCGATCCGGCGGGCGCCTTGCACGCGCTGAAGGTCCTTTCGGAAAACCCCGGCGCCTATCGCGACGCGGCTGTCCACGGCATCCGGCAGCATCTCGGCCTTGGCACCGGCGAGCCGGTTCCGGCGGGCTTGGTCGGCGAAGTCAGGATGGGCACCACGGTCGCCACCAATGCGTTGCTGGAGCGCAAGGGCGAGCGGCTGGCGCTCGTCACGACGCGCGGGTTCCGCGATGCGCTCCGGATCGGCTATCAGGAACGCAAGAAGATCTTCGCCACCGAGATCATCAAGCCCGAGGCACTCTATTCGGATATCGTCGAGCTCGACGAGCGGGTGCTCGCCGACGGCACGATCGAGCGGCCGCTCGACGAGGCGGCAGCGCGCCGGGCGCTAGAAGGGCTGAAAGCCGCTGGCTACGGGGCGGTCGCCATCGTCCTGATGCACGCTTACAAATATCCCGCCCACGAGGCGAGCGTCTCCAAGATCGCGCGCTCCATCGGGTTCGAGCAGGTATCCGTCAGCCACGAGGTCTCGCCGCTCGTCAAATATGTCGGCCGTGGCGACACGACCGTGATCGACGCCTATCTCTCGCCCGTGCTCGGCCGCTATGTGGCGCAGGTTTCGGAAGAGCTGGACGTCGCCCGATCCGGCGCCCGGCTCATGTTCATGATGTCGTCCGGCGGGCTCACGGCGGCGGAGATGTTCCAGGGCAAGGATGCGATCCTCTCCGGACCCGCGGGCGGCGTCGTCGGTCTGGCGCGGACGGGTGAGGCGGCCGGATTCGGCCGCGTCATCGGCTTCGACATGGGCGGAACCTCGACCGACGTCGCCCATTTCGACGGCGAGTACGAGCGCGCCTTCGAGACGGAGGTTGCCGGAGTGCGGGTGCGCGCGCCGATGATGCTGATCCACACGGTTGCCGCCGGCGGCGGCTCGGTCCTCCATTTCGACGGCGAGCGATTCCGTGTCGGTCCGGATTCGGCCGGCGCCAATCCCGGTCCCGCCTGTTACCGCAACGGCGGACCGCTTGCCGTCACCGATGCCAATGTCATGCTAGGCAAGCTGTTGCCGGAACATTTTCCGGCGATCTTCGGGCCGGAGCAGAACCTGCCGCTCGACGTGGAGACCGTGCGCGAGCGTTTCGTCGCGCTAGCGGGCGAGATCGGCGACGGGCGGAGCCCCGAGGACGTCGCCGACGGCTTCATCCGCATCGCGGTCGCCAACATGGTCGAGGCGATCAAGAAGATTTCCGTAAGCCGCGGCTATGACGTGACGCGCTATGCGCTCAACTGCTTCGGCGGCGCCGGCGGGCAACACGCCTGCCTGGTCGCCGACGCACTCGGCATGAAGAGTATTCTCCTGCATCCGATGTCCGGGCTGCTCTCGGCCTACGGTATGGGCCTTGCCGACATTCGCGCCACGCGGCAGAAGGCGTTCGGGGTGGGTTTCGACGATGCCGCACCCGAGGCGCTTGCCGCGCTTGGCCGGGAACTGCAATCGGAATGCCTGGCGGAACTGGAGGCGCAGGGGATCGCCCGTGAGCGGATACGCACGCATCTGCGCGCGCATATCCGCTATGCCGGAACCGACACGGTCCTGCCGGTGGAAGCGAGCTTCCCGGACGAGGACGACCAGGCGCGGCTGCGCCGCGAGTTCGAGCATCTGCACAGGCGCCGCTTCGGATTCGTCGCCGAAAACAAGGCGTTGGTGATCGATGCGGTCGAGGTCGAAACGGTCGGCGGCGGGGCTGCGGAAATGGAAGCGGAAGGCCTTGCCGTGACGGCCGGACATGTCGTTGCGAACCGGTGGACCCGCTTCTATTCGCAAGGCACGTTTCACGACGCTCCGGTGGCGCTGCGTTCCGAAATCGGGCCAGGCCAGAAGCTCACCGGTCCGGCAATCATCATCGAGGCAAACCAGACGATCGTCGTCGAGGACGGCTGGCAGGCGGAGCTGACGGCGAAAGACCATATCGTCCTGAGACGGATCAAGGCGCTGCCCGAGCGCACCGCGATCGGCACGAAGGCCGATCCGGTCATGCTGGAGATCTTCAACAATCTCTTCATGTCGATTGCCGAGCAGATGGGCGTGACGCTGCAGAACACCGCCTATTCGGTCAATATCAAGGAGCGGCTCGATTTCTCCTGCGCGGTCTTCGACAATAAGGGAAATCTGGTCGCCAATGCGCCGCACATGCCGGTGCATCTGGGCTCCATGGACGCTTCGGTCGCGACCGCGATCCGTGAGAACCCGGTCATCCATCCGGGCGATGTGTTCCTGATCAATGCGCCCTATAACGGCGGCACGCATCTGCCGGATCTGACGGTCTGCACGCCGGTCTTCGACGATGAGGGCCGCGAGATCCGCTTCTGGGTCGCAAGCCGCGGTCACCATGCGGATATCGGCGGTATCTCGCCGGGCTCGATGTCGCCGCTGGCGACCAATATCGAAGAGGAAGGCGTCTATATCGACAACTTCAAGCTCATCGACCGCGGCCGCTTCCGCGAGGAGGAACTGGAGAGGCTCTTGAACGGAGCGCGCTATCCGGTGCGCAACATCCTCCAGAACGTCAACGATCTCAAGGCACAGGTCGCGGCCAACGAGAAGGGTGTGGCGGAACTCAGGAAGATGATCGCGCAATTTGGAGAGGATGTGGTCGAGGCCTATATGGGGCACGTCCAGGACAATGCGGCCGAAAGCGTGCGCCGCGTGCTCGACCGATTGCCGGACGGCGAATTCTCCTACGAGATGGACCAGGGCTGCCGGATCGCGGTGAAGATCTCCATCGACCGCGAGAGCCGGGAAGCAACGGTCGATTTCACTGGAACGTCGCAACAGCGCCCGGATAATTTCAACGCGCCGGAGCCGGTGACGCGTGCCGCCGTGCTCTATGTCTTCCGGGTGCTGGTCGAGGCCGACATCCCGATGAATGCAGGTTGCCTGAGGCCTATCCGCATCGTCATACCCCAAGGCACCATGCTTTCGCCGCGCTACCCGGCGGCGGTCGTCGCCGGCAATGTAGAGGTGAGTCAGGCGGTCACCAACTGCCTCTTCGGAGCGGTGGAGGCGCAGGCCGCGGCGCAGGGAACGATGAACAACCTGACTTTCGGCAATGCCGACTACCAGTATTACGAGACGATTTGCTCCGGCGCGCCGGCCGGCCCCGGCTATGACGGCGCCGATGCGGTTCACACGCACATGACCAATTCGCGCCTCACCGACCCGGAAATCCTGGAGACGCGCTTCCCGGTGGTGCTCGAAGACTTCCACATCCGCAAGGGCTCGGGCGGACGCGGCAAGTGGTCGGCGGGCGACGGTACACAGAGGACCATCCGCGCGCGCGAGCGGCTGGACTTCGCGATCCTTTCCGGCCACCGCCGCGTCCGGCCGTTCGGCCTGAAGGGCGGTGGGCCGGGCGAACCCGGCCGCAACTTTGTCCGCCGCAATGACGGCCGTATCGAAGAACTGCCTGGCTCGGCCCATACCGTGCTCGAGGCGGGCGAGGCTTTCACGGTCGTGACGCCGACGGGCGGCGGTTATGGGAAAGCCTCGTAACGCCAAGGCTTCGCGGATTGCCCCTTCTCCCCCCCTGCGCGCGGCAGCGACATAAGGGCAGACATCGAGCGTCCGCTCATAGTGCCGCAAGGCAACGTTCGACGCGGCTCCAGGTGAGCCGGGCGGCTTCGGAATCGTAATCGACAAGGGTGGCGTCGGTATAAATATGCCCGGCACCGGGATAGATGAAGACTTCCAGGGCGACCGGCGTCCGTTCGGCATCAGCACGCCAGGCGGCAACTTCGTCTGCCGGTTCGAAGATATCCGGATCGGCGAGATGGACCTGCACCGGCAGCCCGCGTCGCGCATTTGCCGGAATTTCGGCGATGCTGTGCAGAAAGAGAATTCCGGCCGTCTCCGGCCGCTTCGGCCACAGGCTGGCGGCGACAGCAGCGCCCATGGAAAAACCGCCGAGAACGGCATCGGCAGGCAGATCCGCGACCGCCCGCTCGGCGCGCTCGCAAAGGGTGCTCCAGCCGATCTCTTCCTTCAGGGCAAAGCCCTCCTCGATCGAGGAAGCAACCCGGCCTTCGTAGAGGTCGGGCGTGAACACCTCGTGGCCTGCCACGGTCAGGCGCTCGGCGACGCCCCGCTCGAACGGGCGCAGGCCGTAGACGGAATGGAAGAGGATCACTGTCGTCATGCAGGGCTCCCTGGGGTGTTGGTCGCAGGATGCACTTGAGCACGCGGAGCCGTCGACGGCAACGGGTGCGTCCATGACCTGCAATCCGTTTCGAAGAACGATGGCGGCGCCCCCGAGGGAGGAGAAAGGGCGCCGCCTGTCGGTCGACTCTTCGGTGAGGGGAGGGAATGACGAGTCGACCCTCTTACGCTTCCAGTCGCTTCGGGCAAAAGCGACCGCGTCTAACGTCTCGCCCGGCGGATGGTTCCGAGAAAATCGCGATGCGTGAGGGGGACGTTCGGCGCCGTAGATGGGAGAAGAGCGGGAATGCTCAAGGCGAGGGTCGCAGAGCGATGCAGATGGGGCTGGGGCGGCGTCGCTCTGCGACCCTCGCGCGCCCGGGCGGCAGTTGGGGCTTTCCGTTATCCCGTGAACGCGCAACCACCGGCATAGGTTAAGGGAACTCGGCACGCAACGGTCCTAGGACCTATGGCCGGAAGCATCGGACTAAGGTCTTAGATCACGATGTTTTCAGGTCGGGTCGACCTAAAAACATACACGTGATCGATTCCAAGAAGTTGAGACGCCGGATGCGGGCGGAAAACCGCACACACTTTTCCTCATCCCGCTCTAGGGCAATTCCGGGAAAAGAGCGCAGCTTCAAAGGTCTAGACGGGAACGGCGGTGGAGTATTTGACGCTCTTCAAGGCGAAGTGAGACGACGAGTTCGCCACTGCCTCGTGGGTGAGGATGCCGCGCATCAGCAGGCGCTCGTAGTCGGCCACATCGGCAACGAGGACCCGTAGCAGGTAATCCCAGTCGCCCGACATGGAATAGCATTCGAGAACTTCTTCGTGGCTTTCCACGAAGCGTTCGAAATTCCGGCGCGCAACCGGATCATGGGACTTCATGCGAACCTGGCAGAAGACGTTCAATCCGCGTCCGACCAGGTCGGGATTGACGAGGCTCACGGTCTTAACCAGCACCCCCGCCGTCTCCAGTGCCTTGATGCGCCGCCAGCAGGACGCCGGCGAGGCACCGACCGCCTCCGCCAGGGCTGCATGGCTGATGTCGCCCCGGTCCTGGAGGATCCCTAGAATTTTTCGGTCGATCGCATCGAGATTGAATGAATTCATCATAAATCCCTCGAAACCGAAACAGCTTCATCAAACCCTAGCCAAAACAGGATCAGATTGAAACCGTTTTGCGCGTCTAGCGGCGTAGTCTTGATCTCGGAGAACTGGAGGAGACCCTGATGGCTCAGGCCGCACTCAAAAAGGACCGGCGCAACGCACCGGACGAGAGCATCGACTGGAAAAAGGTCGTGCAACTTCTGCTCCTGTCGCGCGCGCTCGACGAGATGGAGGAGCAGCGCCTCGTCCCTGAGAAGAAGATTCTCTACCAGTTCTCGGCACGCGGCCATGACATGGCGCAGATTCTCCTCGGGCTTCACCTCACTGGCAGGCACGACGCGGCATGCGGCTATTATCGCTCGCGCCCGCTGCTGCTGGCGCTCGGCGTCGATCCGGCGGACGCGCTCGGCTCGGCGATGGGGCGCGCGGGCGGATATTCCGACGGCCGGGACATCGGTGTCGTCTTCAACTATCCCAACCCGCACGGCGCCTCGGCTTTGCCGATGTGCGGAGGGGTCGGCACCCAGTATACCCCGACGGCCGGCTGGGCGCAGGCGATCACCTATTTCAGCGAAGTTCTCGGAAAAGAGGAATATCAAAAGGATATTGCCGTCGTGCTGGGCGGTGATGGTTCGGTCGCCTCCAACGGCTTCTGGTCCGCTCTGACGATCGCGACGACGCAGGGCCTGCCGCTGCTCTTCTATATCGAAGACAACGGCTTCGGCATCTCCGTTCCCTCGAGCTTCCAGACGCCCGAAGGCAATATTGCCGGCAACCTCGCCGGCTGGAAAAACTTGACCGTGCTCGACGGCGACGGCTCGGATCCGGAAGAGGCCGCCCGGCTGACGAAAGGCGCCGTGGAACTGGTGCGCGAAGGGCGGATGCCGGTGCTGCTCAGGCTCGAGGTGCCCCGCCTCGAAGGACACAGCTTCCAGGATACCCAGACCTACAAGAGCGAGGAGCTCGTCAGGAGCGAATGGGCACACGATCCGTTGCCGCGGCTGAGGGACTATATCGTCCCAGCCATGTTGAGCGCCGAGGAATGGAACGAAGCTGCGAGAGACGCGAAGGCGGCCGCCGAACGGGCGCGCGTCGAGGCCGAATCCCGGCCGGTCGCCGATCCCGAAACCGTCACCAGCCATGTCTTCTTCGAAGGCCGAATGCAGGTCATGGGCGGGCAGCACCCTGCCGGCTATCGTCCGCCGAAAACGACGGAGACGGCGACGGGCGACGGCCAGAGGATCAACATGGTGACGGCGATCCGCCGCACGCTCGATCACGAGATGACGGTGAACCAGCGGGTCGTCCTCTTCGGGGAAGATATCGGCCCGAAGGGCGGCGTTCATGCCGTGACCCTCGGGCTGCAGGAGAAATTCGGTACCGCCCGCGTCTTCGACACGTCGCTCTCGGAGGAGGGCATCATCGGTCGGGCGGTCGGCATGGCGCTCGCGGGCCTCGTGCCGGTGCCGGAAATCCAGTTCCGCAAATATGCCGAGCCCGCGATCGAGCAGCTCAACGATTGCGGCACGATCCGCTGGCGGACCAGCAACCGCTTCGCCGCGCCGATCGTCGTGCGGATGGCGGGGGGATTCTTCAAATGCGGCGATCCGTGGCACAGCCAGACGAACGAGGTCGCCTTCGTCCACCAGCCCGGCTGGAAGATCGCCGTTCCCTCCAATGCCGAGGACGCCGTTGGGCTCCTGCGCACCGCCTTGCGCGGCAACGATCCGGTGATCTTCTTCGAGCACCGGGCGATGCTCGACCATCCCTGGGCGCGGCGGCCCTATCCCGGCGATGCATTCGCCCTGCCCTTCGGCAACGCGAAATTCACGCGCGAAGGCCGCGACATCACCATCGTCACCTGGGGCGCCATGGTGCCGCGTTGCGAAGAGGCGGCAGAGGGGATCTCAGCCGACGTGATCGATCTGAGAACCCTGATGCCATGGGACAGGAAAGCGGTCATCGCATCCGTGCGCCGCACCCGCCGGTGCCTCATCGTCCACGAGGACCTCGCAACGGCGGGTTTCGGCGCGGAGATTGCCGCAGCCGTCGCCGACGAAGCCTTCATCGATCTCGACGCGCCGATCTCGCGCCTCACCATGCCGGATATTCCCAGCCCCCATAATCCCGCCCTGCTCGACTGGGCGGTTCCTTCGACGGAACGCATACGCCGGAAGATCATCGACCTTCTGGAGTTCTGAGGATGGGCGGCCTCATCGACATCCAGGCTCCGCTGGAGCAGGAGGGGACCAAAGCGGTCGTCCGCAATTGGCTCAGGAAGATCGGCGATCCGGTCAAATCGGGCGATCCCCTGGTCGAGCTCGAGACCGACAAGGTGACCCAGGAGGTGTCGGCGCCCGCCGACGGGGTGCTCGCGGAAATCCTGATGCGGAATGGCGACGATGCCACGCCCGGCGCCGTTCTCGGCCGGATCGGCAGCGAGGCTGCCGGGGCGGGACACGCGCCGCACTACTCGCCGGCCGTACGGCATGCCGCGGAAGAATATGGCCTCGATCCGGCCACCGTCACCGGCACCGGCCGCGGTGGCCGCGTCACGCGCGCCGACATGGACAGGGCGTTTACCGCCCGGCAGGAAGGCCCTGCTTCGGTCGCGGCCGAGGCTGGCGACAGAGGAGCCGCACCCAAGTCGCGCAGGATACCGCATAGCGGCATGCGCGCCGCGATCGCCGAACATATGCTCAACTCCGTCACGACGGCGCCGCATGTGACGGCCGTGTTCGAGGCCGATTTCTCGGCGGTGATGCGCCATCGCGACGAGCATGGGAAGAGGCTTGCGGCGGACGGCACCAAGCTCTCCTATACGGCCTATGTGGTTTCAGCCTGCGTGGCGGCGATGCGCGCGGTCCCCGAGGTCAACAGCCGCTGGCACGAGGATGCGCTCGAAACATTCGACGACATCAATATCGGCGTAGGTATTTCCCTCGGGGACAAGGGCCTGGTCGTGCCGGTGATCCATCGGGCGCAGGATTTGTCGCTTGCCGAGATTGCGGCCCGGCTGCAGGACCTGACGACGCGTGCGCGCTCGAACGCGCTCTCCCGCGCGGACGTGACGGGCGGCACCTTCACCATTTCCAATCATGGAGCCTCCGGATCGCTGCTCGCGGCGCCGATCATCATCAACCAGCCGCAATCGGCGATCCTCGGCGTTGGCAAGCTCGACAAGCGGGTGATCGTCCGCGAGGTGGACGGCGCCGACACGATCCAGATCCGTCCGATGGCCTATGTGTCGCTGACGATGGACCATCGTGCGCTGGACGGCCACCAGACGAATGCGTGGCTGACGCATTTCGTCCGCGTGATCGAGACCTGGCCGAAGTAATCCACTCCACCCCTGCGGCCATCACCGAAACGGCGATTGAAATCGATTACATTTTCTGGCTTCATGTGCCGGCAAGATTTGGGAGGATCTTATGAAGAAATTTTTCGCATTTGCGCTGGGCACGGTCGCGTCCATCGTCCTGTCGGCATCCGCTCACGCCGAGACCTTTAAAATCGGTCTCTCCAACGGTTGGGTCGGCAGCGAGTGGCGTACCCAGATGATCGACGAGGCAAAGGCCGCGGCTGCGGAATGGAAGGAAAAAGGCGTCGACGTCGAGGTCTCCGTCCAGAGCGCCAATGTCGACGTGCCGGGTCAGATCGCGCATATCCGCAACTTCATCGCGGAAGGGGTGAACGCCATCATCGTCAACCCCAACAGCCCGACCGCCTTCGATCCGATCTTCGCCCAGGCGAAGGAAGCCGGCATCCTGGTGATCGCCACCGATGCGGAAGTCTCTTCGCCGGATGCCATCTATGTCGGCATCGACCAGACCGCCTGGGGTGCCGCGGGCGCCAAATGGCTCGCCGAAACGCTCGGCGGCAAGGGCAAGGTAGTTGCGATCAACGGCGTCGCCGGCCATCCCGCGAACGAGATGCGCGTCGCCGGCTACAAGAGCGTCTTCAAGGATCATGCGGACATCCAGGTCGTCAACGAGGTCAATGCCAACTGGGACCAGGCCCAGGGCCAGCAGGCGATGCAGAACATCCTTGCCACTTATCCGGACATCAACGGCGTGCTGGTGCAGGACGGCATGGCGGCCGGCGCCTGGAAATCGATCATGGACGCCGGCAAGGCCGGCCAGATCGCGGCGACCGGCGAAATCCGCAAGGACTTCATCGACCTCTGGATCAAGGAAAAGCTGAATTCGGGCGCGACCGTAAACCCGCCCGGCGTCATGGCGAGCGCCCTCAACGTCGCCGTCCTGATGCTGCAGGGCAAGGAACTGAAGGAGCCGGCAAAGGCCGGACAATACGGCAACGCGCTCTACCTGCCGATTCCCTTCATCGACTCGAAGAACGTGGCGGAAGCCGCAAAGCAGCTCGAGGGCAAGCCCGGCTATTATTCCTATACGAGCTCGCTTTCGATCGAAGAGGCGGAAGCGCTGTTCAAGTGAGCCTTTCGGCAGAGCCCACGGTGCCGCGAGTCCTGGTGGGCGAGCGGTACCCGGCAGCGGCGTCATGGGTTTGACGCATTCATTCTTCCTCATCCCTGTGCCTGTCACAGGGATCCAGCAGCGCCGCGTCGGCGGCGCGGGAGAATCCTTTCGGCCCAAGGATCTGGGCTCACTGGATTCCTGTGACGAGCACAGGAATGAGGAACGGGAGGAGGGCCTCCCCAAACCGAAGCGAACGGACGAGTTTCCATGTCGAAGTTGAAACTGAGCGGCGTGAGCAAGGCTTACGGCGCGACCCTGGCGCTCCGCCGCGGCGACCTTGAGCTCATGGCCGGCGAAGTCCATGTCCTGATGGGTTCCAACGGCTCGGGAAAAAGCACCCTCTGCAAGATCATTGCGGGCAGCGTGCGGCCCGATGGCGGCAAGATCTTCGTCGACGACCAGCCGGTGACGATCAGTGGACCGCGCTCGGCGCGAGCCCACGGCATCGGCATCTTCTATCAGGAACTCAGCCTCGCCGCGCGCCGCTCGGTCGAGGAGAACATCTCGCTTGGCAAGCTGCCGGTCAAATCGCGGGTCTTCATCGATCGCTCGGAGCTCCGGCAGCGCGCGGCGCGCTATATCGGCCTTTTCGACGGCGTCTGCGGCGAAGGGTTTTCCGCCGACACACTCGTCGGCAACCTGCGCCCCGACCAGCGTCAGCTCGTCGAGATCATGAAGGCGCTGGCGAGCGAGGCGCCGCTCCTCATCTTCGACGAGCCGACCTCGGCGCTCGACCGAGCCCAGGTGGAGCGCTTCTTCGAAATCCTGCGCGATCTCAAACGTCGCGGACGCGGCATCATCTTCATTTCGCACCGCATGGACGAGATCAAGGCGATCGGCGACCGCGTCACCATCATTCGCGACGGCGAGACCATCACCACGCTCAGTCTGGGCGAAACCGATCCGGCGACCGTCATCCGGTTGATGGTCGGCGGTGCCGGCGACATGCCGGCATCGCAATCGTCGGTGCCGGCGGTGGTGGAGGGAGAGGGAGGCACAGCGCTGACGGTGCGCGATCTTTCCGGCCGCGGTTTCCGTAATGTGAGTTTCGAGGTTGGCCGCGGCGAGATTCTCGGCTTCGGCGGGCTGCACGGCCAGGGCCAATCGGCGGTGCTCAGAGCGATCTTCGGCGCCGGTTCGATCGCCTCGGGCGAAATCCTGATCGGCGACAGCCGCTTCGACGCTTCGAACCCGCGTGACGCGATCCGGCGCGGCTGCGCCTATGTCTCCGGCGACCGCAGCCGCGACGGCGTCATCAGCGGAAGGCCGATCATCGAGAACGTCACGCCGATCCATTATCTGCGCGACCGGCTGATGATCGCTCGGCGGGGCAAGCTGCGCGCCAAGGTAGCGCCGGCGCTCGACAGCATGCACACCAAATTCGCGAGCCTCTTCCACCCGATCGGTTCGCTTTCGGGCGGCAACCAGCAGAAGGTGATCATCGCCCGCTGGCTGATCGACCGCCCCGACGTGCTGCTGCTCGACGACCCGACCAAGGGCATCGACCTGTCGGCCAAGGCGGACCTCTTCGCGCTGATCCGGCAACTGGCCGCGGAGGGGCTCGGCATCGTCCTCTATTCGTCGGAGGATGCCGAACTGCTCGGCAACGCCAACCGCATTCTCGTCTTCAACGGCGGATCGGTCAGCCGGGAGCTCACCGGGGCGGACCGCACCCGCTATAATCTGTACCAAGCCGCTTACGAGGCCGCGTGATGGCAGAGACCGCAACCGTCCCGACATACCGGCGCGCCGGCGGCATCGGCAGGCTGCTGGAGCGCTATCCTTTCCTGCCCGCGCTCGTTATCGTCGCCGCACTCCTTCTCCTCAACGGCTTCTTTTCGCCGAACAGCTTGACATTCCGGGCTCTGACCGGGCTGCTCAGCACCTATATGGCGCTGATCCTGCTCGCGATCGCGCAGACCTACGTCGTCTATGCCGGTGACATCGACCTCTCGGCCGGCGCGATCCTCTCGCTGGTCAACGTCGCGATCGTGGTCCTGATGGAACGCTGGGGAGGGGGCGCCGGCGCGGTGCTCCTGGCACTGGCCATCGGTCTCCTCCTCGGGCTCGCCTGCGGGCTCGTGAACGGCCTCGTGGTCGCGGCTCTGCGGCTGCAGGCGATCGTCGCGACCTTCGCGACCAGCATCTTCTTCACGGGCCTTGCGCTCTACATCCTGCCGGTTGCCGGCACGCCGGCGCCGGCGCTCTTCTGGCGCACCTATGGCGGCCGGCTTTTCGGCGTTCCCTTCGTCTTCTACATCCTGGCGGCCCTCGTCATCCTCCTCGCCGTGATGAGCCGCACCAGGCTGGTCACGCAACTGCTTGCCGTCGGCGACGACCAGCAGGCGGCCTATCAGACCGGGCTGCCTGTCATAACGACCCGGATCAAGGGCTATGTGCTCTGCGGCCTCTTCTCCGCGCTCGCCGCCTTCTGCATCACCGGCGATACCGCAAGCGGCGATCCGCTGGTCGGCGGCAAGATGACGCTCTACAGCGTCGCGGCGGTCGTGCTCGGGGGCAGCGCGCTCTCCGGCGGCTGGGGCACCGTCGTCGGCTCGCTGCTCGGGGCGCTGACGATCGGGCTCATCAACTCGGTCGTCTTCTTCATGGGTACGCCGTCCGAGTGGCAGAACTTCGTGCAGGGCCTTGCGATCCTCCTCGTCCTGATGGCGGGCGTGCTTGCCGGCAGGAGGGCGCGCTCATGAGCCGGGTGGTGTCCTTCGTCCGTCAGCCGATCGTCGTCGCGCTCGTGCTCATCGTGCTTCTCCTCTATCTCGGCGAGGCGCTGTCGCCGGGCTTTGCGACCGGCGGTCAGATCCTGCGGCTCCTGATAGTCGCCTCGCTGCTCGGCATCGTCGCGGCCGGCCAGAACGTCGTCATACTCGGCGGACGCGAAGGAATCGATCTCTCGGTCGGCGGCGTCGTCTCGCTCTCGGCAATCCTCGCGGGCAACGTCATGAACGGTGCCGATGGCGGCATCCTGCCGGCCGTCGCCGCCTGTCTCGCGGCCGGCGCCTTCTTCGGCCTCTTGAACGGGCTCGGCGTCACGCTCCTCAGAATCCCGCCGCTGGTGATGACGCTCGGAATGCTGGGGGTGCTGCAGGGGCTTCTCGTCGTCATCCGGATGGGAATTCCCTCCGGCCAGGCCGCGCCCGCGCTCTCGCGCTTCGTCACGCAACCGCTCGCCTATGGCATTCCCGGCATCATCTGGCTGTGGATCGTGATCGGCATCCTCCTGGCGCTCATGCTCAACCGCACCGTCTTCGGCCACCGCATCTATGCAATCGGCTCGAACGAGCACGCGGCTTACATGGCGGGCGTGCCGGTCAAGCTGGTCCGCATCGCGCTCTTCATGATCTCCGGCATGTTCGCCGCGACCGCCGGGCTCTGCCTGCTCGGCTATTCCGGCACGTCCTTCGCCAATGTCGGCGAGCAGTACATGCTCCCCTCGATCATCGCGGTCGTCTTCGGCGGCACATCGCTTGCCGGGGGCAAGGGCGGCTACACCGGAACCATGGCGGGCGCGGTCCTGCTGGTCATCCTGCAGAGCATCCTGACGACGATCAACATCGAGGAGTCCGGACGGCAGATGGTGTTCGGCGCGACGCTGCTCCTGCTCATGATGTTCTACGGACGCGGCCGGGCGATGCGCGCATGAGGGACCGCCGAGGATGAGGGACCGGCCGAAGATCAAGGACATCGCCGAGAAGGCGGGCGTGTCGGTGGCCACCGTCTCGCGCGCCCTTGCCGCTTCGACGCTGGTGACCGCCGAGACGCGCCAGCGCGTGCTCGACCTGGCGCGCGAGCTCGATTACCGCCCGAATGTCAGCGCCCGAAATCTGCGCACCCGCAGGTCCATGACGGTGCTGATGGTCGTGCGCGATGTCGGCAATCCCTTCTACCTCGACATCCTCAAGGGCGTCGAGGCAACGGCGCGCGAAGCCGGCTATGCCGTGCTGATGGGCAATACGGAGAACGACCCGGCCCGCGAGACCGAGTATTTCAACATGCTGCGCGACGGACATGCCGACGGCATGATCCTGATGACCGGCAAGCTGCCGTCCGCCGGCGACTGGAACCATCTGCCCGTGGTGGTGGCGCTGGAAATGATCGAGGGCTCGGGCCTGCCGCATGTGCAGGTCGACAATGTCGCCGCGGCCCGCGGTGCCGTCGAGCACCTGATTTCGCTCGGCCATCGGAGGATCGCTCATATATCCGGGCCGGTTCCCGAGCCGATGAGCGTCTATCGGCGGGAGGGGTTTCGCCTGGCGATGCGCGATGCCGGGCTGACGATTCCAGCCGGCTACGAGGTGCGGGGCGACTTCCTGATCGAAAGCGGCGAGGAATGCTGCCGCTCGCTCTTCTCTCTTTCAGATCCGCCGACGGCGCTTTTCGTCGCCAATGACGAAATGGCCTATGGCGCCGTCCACGAATTGAGACGAATCGGACGCGACGTGCCGGGCGACGTGTCGGTCGTCGGCTTCGACGATCTCTATCTGAGCAAGGCCTTCTATCCGCCGCTGACGACGGTCGGCCAGCCGCGCTCCGAGATCGGCCGCACCGCCATGGCGGTGCTCCTTGGAATTCTGGCGGGCGGCTCGGAGGTGGCCGAACCGATCGTGCTGCCCACGGTTCTGAAAGTCCGAGGCAGCACGGCGCCGCCACTTATCTGAAAGCGCATGCGGGCGGCAGGAGACAGTCGCCGCTCATTATCGGGGAGGAAAGAATGACCACATTACCGAAACAGACCTTGCGCGTCGGCTTCGTCGGCACCGGCTTTATCGCGCATTTCCACCTCAAATCGCTCATCGGGGTACGCAATGTCGAGGTGACCGGCGTCTACAGCCGCAATCCCGAAAACCGCGAGCGCTTCGTGAGCGAAGTCGAGGCGCTCGATCTCGGCGAGTGCCGCGCGCATGAGAGTCTCGAATCGCTCCTGTCCGCCGGCGACGTCGATGCGGTCTGGATTCTGTCGCCGAACTACACCCGGCTCGACGTCATGCGGACGCTCCACCGGGAGATCAAGGCGGGACGCGGCAAGATCTTTGCGGTCGCCTGCGAGAAGCCGCTTGCGCGCACTGTGGCGGAGGCACGCGAGATGCTGCACCTGGCCGAGGATGCCGGTCTCAACCATGGCTATCTCGAAAACCAGGTCTTCTGCACACCGGTGCTGCGGGGCAAGGAGATCATCTGGCGGCGCGCCGCCTCGACCACCGGCCGGCCCTATCTCGCACGCGCCGCGGAAGAACATGCCGGTCCGCACGAGCCCTGGTTCTGGCAGGGCGACAAGCAGGGCGGTGGGGTGCTTTCCGATATGATGTGCCACAGCGTCGAGGTGGCGCGCCATCTGCTCACGGCGCCCGGTGCCCCCCGCAATTCGCTGAAGGTCAAGTCGGTGAACGGCACGGTGGCGAACCTCAAATGGACGCGGGCGGGCTATGCCGATGAGCTGCGCCGCCGCTTCGGTGAGGATGTCGACTACCGCCGGCGCCCATCGGAGGATTTCGCCCGCGCCACCGTGGCGCTGGAGGACGAGGAGGGCAACGAACTGATGATCGAGGCAACGACCTCCTGGGCCTATGTCGGCGCCGGCCTGCGCATCCAGCTCGAGCTTCTCGGGCCCGAATATGCGCTGGAGTACAATTCGCTCGGCACCGGCTTGAAGATATTCCTGTCGCGGGCCGTGCAGGGCACCGAGGGCGAGGACCTCGTCGAAAAACAGAATGCCGAGCAGGGCCTGATGCCGGTGCTTGAGGACGAGGCCGGCGTCTACGGCTATACGGACGAAAACCGCCACATGGTCGAATGCTTCCGCAAGGGGATAAAGCCGCTCGAAACCTTCGAGGACGGCCTGGCGGTCGTCGAAATCCTGATGGGCCTCTACCGCTCCGCCGAGATCGGCGCGACGCTGCATTTCCCCGCGCCGGAGCTGGAAGACTATGTGCCCGTCGTGGCGCGGACGGGGGCGTAGTTCTTTCGCTCAACCAGGTCGGGAACCTTCCTGCCCGAGCGCGGTTTGCTTCGGCATGCCGAAAGATGCAAATCAGCCGACCGTTCTCATTACCGGCTCGAGCGGTTTCCTGGGCCAAGCGATCGCGCATCGCCTGAGGGACCGGTATCGCGTCATCGGGCTCGACCTGTCCCCTCCGAAGGGCGAGTCCGAGACCGAAGAGACGATCAAACTCGACATCACCTCCGACGAAAGCGTGAGAGAGGCGATCGAGACGGCGGGTAAGCGTAGCGGCGGGCGCCTTGCTTCCGTCATTCATCTTGCCGCCTATTACGACACCACCGGCAAGGACAACCCCAAATACGGTGCCGTCAATGTCGAGGGCACGCGCCGGCTGCTGGAGGCGCTGCAGGGCCTTCCCACCGAACAGTTCATCTATGCAAGCACGCTGCTGGTGCAGGCACCCAGTCCGGCCAAGGGTGCGCGGATCAACGAGGATGATCCGCTGGACCCCGCCTGGGCCTACCCCAAGTCGAAGGCCGAGACCGAGGCGGTAATCGCCAAACATCGCGGCGCGATCAGGACCGCGACTCTTCGCCTCGCCGGCGTCTATGACGAGGACTGCCGAGCCGCTTTCATCGCCCAGCAGATCGCCCGCATCTTCGAGCGGCTCCCGACGGCCTATCTGTTCAGCGGCGATCTGGACGCGGGCCAGCCCTATCTGCACAAGGACGATCTGGTCGAGGCTTTCGCGCGCACCGTCGGCCACCGCAACGAATTGCCCGACGATTGCGTGTTCCTGATCGGCGAGGAGGAAACGCTCTCCTATGGCGACTTGCAGAAGCGTATCGGCCGGCTGATCCACGGCGAGGACTGGCGCACGCTCGCCCTGCCCAAGAGCCTTGCCAAGCCGGGGGCATGGATGCAGACCGAGGTGCTCGACGAGGAGTCGGAGATTAAGCCGTGGATGATCGAGAACTCGGACGATCATTACGAGATCGACATCTCCCGTGCCCGCAAAAAGCTCGGCTGGGAGCCGAGACACAGCCTAGCTGCGACGTTGCCGGAAATGATCCGGCGGCTCAAGCAAGACCCGACCACCTGGTACGCGAAGAACAAGCTGGAGCCCTCCGTGGTCGCCGCCTCGGATCCGGAAATCGAGCAGGCGGAGAAACGCCTGGCGGAGCCGCTGGAGCGCAGCGACGCTGAAGTCGAAGTTGCCGTGGAAGAACACCGGCTGCGCACGCTCTGGGCGCCGCTGGCAAATGTCGCTCTCGGCCTGTGGCTCGTCTCCTCGCCGGCGACGCTCGGCCTTTTCGACCCCGTCGGCGTGCCACTGCCGCCGGCGCTCGGCCACGAGATCGCGGAGCCCGCCATACGCAATGCCCGACTCGGGATCAGCGAGATCCTGTCCGGATTGCTCGTTGCGGCATTCGCGCTTTTCGGCATGTACCGGCGCTGGTCCCATGCGCAATGGATCACGGCAGCGCTCGGCGTCTGGATCATGCTCGCCCCGCTTGTCTTCTGGACGACGAGTGCTGCGGCCTACGCCGTCGATACGCTTGCCGGCATGCTGATCGTGGCTTTTGCGGTTATGATTCCGCCGACACCCGGCATAAGGCTGCGGGCGCTCGCGGCCGACGACGACCGGCCGCTCGGCTGGAGCTATTCGCCGTCCTCCTTCACCCAGCGCATGCCGATCGTCGCGCTCGCCTTCGTCGGCCTCTTCGTCTCGCGCTATCTCGCCGCCTATCAGATGGGCCATGTCGACGGGCTCTGGGACCCGTTCTTCGGCCCGGGCGAGGCCCCCGTCCGCAACGGCAGCGAGGCGGTCGTGACGTCCTGGGTTTCCAAGGGCTTTCCGATCGCCGATGCCGGCCTGGGCGCCTTCGCCTATGCGCTTGACATTCTGGCCGGCGCGATCGGAGACAGTCGCCGCTGGCGCACCATGCCCTGGATGGTGCTCCTCTTCGGCCTGCTGATCGTGCCCCTCGGCGCCGTCAGCGTCTCCTTCATCATCATCCAGCCGCCGCTTATCGGCGCACTCTGCACGCTCTGCATCATCCAGGCGGCCGTCACCGTCGTGCTCATCCCCTATTCGATCGACGAGGTGCTCGCGACCATCCAGTATCTCTGGCGCGTAAGAAAGGCGGGCGAGCCCTTCTGGCGGACGTTCTGGATGGGCGGCCCGGCCATTTCGGAGGACCAGACGCCGGCCCCCGACCTCAACCGGCCCGCCTCCGAGCTGCTGAAGGAATTCATCGTCGGCGGCGTCAACTTCCCCTGGACGCTGGTCGCGAGCGCTCTGCTCGGCGCGGTCCTGATGACGACGCCCATGGTTTTCGGCAGCGTCCCGCCGCTCTATCACAGCGACCACATTCTCGGCTGCGTCGTGATCCTGGTTGCCGTCACCGCCATGGCGGAGGTCGTCCGTCCGGTGCGTTTCCTGAATGTGCTGCTCGGCGCCTGGGTGGCGGCTTCGCCCTTCCTGCTTGCCGGCGGCAGCACGGTCGCCACCTTCGCCAATCTCGCGATCGGCCTGGCATTGATCGCGCTCAGCCTTCCGCGCGGCACGCGCAGCGAAGAACATTATGGGGGCTGGGACCGGGCGATCGTCTGAACGGACGGGCACTCCTCGAGACACGATTGCGTCAGCTCATCTGCGCAAGCACCATGACGAGCAGGAAGCCGGCGGCATTGGCGATCGCGGAGGATTGCTGGAACTGGTGCGACTCCGCTTCCGGCACGAGATCGGTAATCGTCAGGTAGAACATCCCGCCCGCTCCCGTCGCGAAAAGAAAACCGGTGACCGGCTGGGCCAGGCCTTTCAGGAGGAACCACCCTGCCACGGCGGAAACGAAAAGGGAGAGTCCGATGAGGGAGGTCCATCCGAGTGTCCGGCGCTTCGCGTTCTTCCGCTCCTCGTCGAGCGTCAATTCGCCGATGCTCATTCCTTCGCTGAAATTGTCGATGCAGATCGCGAGACCCACGATCAGCGCCACCTTAGGCTCGAAGGTCGCGCCGACACCGATCGTCATGCCTTCGATCAGCTCTTCCGCACTCGTGCCGCCGGCGAGCACCGCGACATTGCTCCCGCGCGGCCTGCGCCGCCGATGCAGGCGATCGACCTCGGCCTTCTGATCCGCTTCCGGTCCGGCCATTTTCCAGCGGTTGACGTAGAGGTCGAGAATATAGACGAGTCCCAGGCCGAGCAAAAACCCGGCAACGGCAAGCGGAAGACCTGCAAGTTCCATGGAGGTGGGCATCATCTCGAAAGCGAAGGTGCCCATGAGGACGCCGGCCGCGAAGCCGACGGCGATCGAGAGCACGAGGCTGGACGGCCTGAGCGAGATCGCCACCAGGCCGCCCAGGGGCGATGCGACGGCCGCCGCCGCCGCAATTCCCAGGATGATCAGGAGATCATTATTCATCGCTGCCTGGGTGGTCATCAGCGGGGGGAGGTGCGCGAGTACCCCCTTGTGATCGCATGCCGAAGGCGGCGCCGAGAACGAGGGGACACCCGCAGTCCCGAAAGGCGGATGTGGTCCGCGCATCGACCGCGCTCCTTGCCAGAGCTCCAACCTGCCCCCTGGCCAAAAGTTCCGGACGCCGTGCGCAAGTGCGTAGCTGTCTCAATCAAACAGTGAAACGCTCTATCGTGCCGCCTGTTCCAGGAACTGAGTGACCGCCGACAGGAAGGCCGAACGGCCCGCTTCGCTGCGGTCGAGATGCACGAAGTGGGTAGCGTGTGGAAGCTCGACGAGGCTTGCTTGCGGCGCCTCCCGCGCAATCGCCGCTGCATCCTCCGGACGGCTCCAGAAGTCGTGTTGTGAGCGGATGACGAGCACCGGCATCGTCAATGCCGCCGCACTCCACTGCTTGCGGCCGAACGCCAGTTCAAAACTGTCGGCCATCGCGCCGCTAGGAGAGCGGAAGCTCGGCGGCGTTCTCTCCCCGGAGGTGGGGTCGGAGGACAGCGCCATGTCGGCATAGGCGCGGGCGACAGCGGGGTCGCGCCACTCGGATTTATCGGGAACGGGGATGCTCTTGTCCCAGGCCGCAAACAGACTTTCCGCTGTGTTGAGCCGATAGGCGCCAAGCGCAGCCATGTTCAAACTGCCCGGACGATCGGGAGCCTCGAGCGGCGAGCCTCGCCCGAGCGTCGGATGCCGGTCGGAGGCACCGTAAAGGCTGTTGTAGAGGATCAGTCGTTCCACGCGAGCCGAATGGCGGGCGGCAAAGGCGGCGGCCCATTGTCCTCCCGTCGCCCAGCCGAGAATGCTGACCTTGCCGTCGCCGCTCCATTCCGCAACCGCCTCGACGGCGGCGGCGATGTCGGAGACCGCTTCATCGGTTCGCATAAGAGGCGTGCCTCCACCGGGCGGTGCATCCATTTCGTGCGGCCGGCTTGAGGCACCATAGCCGCGGAGATCGACGAGGTAGACCGAAAGGCCCTCCGCAGCCAGCTCGGCCGCGATCGAGCCGCCCGGCACCGCGAGATCGAACGAGGCGACCGATGGCACGCGCGCGCCATGGATCAGCAGAACGGCCGACGCCGCTTGCTGCCGTTCGGCAGGCCGCACTTCGCGCACGAAAAGCCTTTCGCCCCCGGCAAGCGTCACGAAGCGGTCGGTGCGCACCAGTTGATCGTCACCCGCAAAAACCGGCGCGGCGAACACAGTTGAGATGAGGGCGAGGAAAATCGCGTTGAGTCTTGTCATGTCAATACTCCCGACAATCTGAACGCCGCCAAATATTGCCCGCCTCCGCATTCAAATCGATGATGAATATGGGAAACTTTGATATCATCTGCATATGGAACTTCGTCACCTACGTCATTTCGTCGCCGTGGCCGAAACCCTGCATATGGGGCGCGCCGCGCAGCGGCTCGGCATGGCGCAGCCGCCGTTGAGCCAGTCCATCGCCCGGCTGGAAAGGGAGCTCGGCGTAAAACTTTTCGAGCGCGCACACCGCCGGCTTGCACTGACCCGGGCGGGCGCGTCGCTGCTTCCCGAGGCGCGACGGACGCTTCAAGATGCGGAGGCGGCACGGGCGGTTGCCCGCGGCGCGGGTACCGGGACCGCCGGCGACGTCCGGATCGGTTTCGTCTCCGCTGCGTTGTACGAGCTGCTGCCGTCGCTGGTTGTCTCGCTGCGGCAGGAGTTTCCGATGATCCGGCCCGTGCTCACTGAAATGGCGACGAATGAGCAGGTGGCCGCGCTTGCGGAGGGAACGATCGATTTCGGCATATGCCATCCGCCGCTCGGCAGCTCGGAACGACTGGATATCATCCCAGTCGCCGACGAGACGCTCATTGCCGCCATACCGGAGGACGGGCGTACTGGTCCGGTCACCATCGCCGAGCTTGCCCGAATGGGATTGGTGCTCTTCCCCGCCGCCCAGGGCCCTTCCTTGCACGCCTGCATTCTCAACGCCTTCGCGGAAGCCGGGCACGACGTTTCGATTCAGCAGCCGGCGACGCGTGCGCTGACCATGCTTTCTCTCGTTGCCGCAGGGGTCGGTGCCGCTCTTCTACCACGCTCTACAGAGCGCATATCGTTCAAGGGCGTTCGCTTCGCTCCCATCAAAGGTCTGCAGCTGCCCGCCTTGCCTGTTGCCGCGATAGCGCGGCGCCGCCCGCGTCCCTTGATCGTCGACACGGTGCTCGGCGTGTTCAACCACAGCTTGGAAGCAGGTACCGGCGAAGAGAACCGGATTGGCGCCAAACAAGCTCACGACGGCATGATCTGCTGATAGGTACATTGGCGCGGGTCCTTGTCCGGCCGCCAGCGCATGAGCTTCGTACCGTGGCGGAAGCGCCGGTTGCTAACATGGTCGAACCGGACTTCGACGACCAGTTCCGGGCGAACCGGCTCCCATTCGCCGCTGCGCTCGCTGCTCCAGCGGCTGGGCCCGCCCGGCGCTTTGCCGGTGAAGCCCGGCGGCTCCCGCAATGCTTCGAGCTGGTGGGTCAAGGCGGGCCGCTCCTTGTCCGAGATCGTCGCGGTAAAGCCCACATGGTTCAGCAGTCCCTCGGTGTCGTAAAGGCCGAGCAGAAGCGAGCCCACCAAAGAGCTGTCGCTCTCGTAACGGAAGCCGCCGACGACGCAATCGGCCGTCTTCAGCCGTTTGACCTTCACCATTGCCCTTTCGCCGCATTCGTATACGCCGTCGCGCCGCTTTGCGACGACCCCGTCGGTTGCACCCGCCTCCCATGAGGTGAGCCACCGCTCGGCCTCCTCGATGTCGAGCGTGAAGGGCGAAGACTCCAGCATCCCAGCAACGGCGTTCTTCTTGGCGAAGGCTTCGAGGCAGGCGCGGCGGGTCTGGAGGGGTTCACCGGTGAGGATCGTTCCGTCCGTGCCGGCCAGCATGTCGAACAGGATGAGCTTGGCCGGCGTCTCCTGCGAGAGCTTCTGCACGCGACTTGCCGCCGGATGCAGGCGCATCTGCAGGGCGTCGAAGGAGAGGCGCCCGTCGACCTCGATCACCAGTTCGCCGTCGAGGACGAACATGTCCGGCTCCAGCCGGCGCAAGAGGGCGACGATCTCCGGGAAGAAGCGCCCGAGCGGCTTGCCGGATTTCGCCCTTATATCGACTTCGTCGCCGGACTTGAACGCAAGGCAGCGAAAGCCGTCCCACTTCGGCTCATACTGCCATGCGTCGCCGCCCGGAAGCTCGGTCGCGGATCGGGCCTCCATCGGCGCCGTGCTGACGGGCAGGGGAAAGCCGCCCGCCTTCTTTGCCGCGCTTGACGGAGCGGCCTTCTTCGTCGGCTTTCCATGTGCGGACGACGCCATCGTCGACTCCGTCTAAGCCATCGGCTTATTTCAGCTTGACCGAGGGCTCTCTTCCCCAGACGCGCAGTTTACCGATCTCCGTGAGAAAGGCGGCCGCACTCGCAGCGTCGGTGAGTTCGATCGTTCCCTCATCGAGCAGTTCCGCAATGCCGGCCCTTTCGAGAAGGGGAACGGCGGCGCCGGCATAGCCGATATATTTGCAATGCGCGAAGGCGTCGGCCACGAAATCGCGCGCGGTGGCGACGTCGATCAGATCCGTGACGGCCTCTGCGGAAGGAAGCAGGACCACCGCGTCGTAAAGTACCGACGGGCCGCCGTCGAGCATCTGGTGGGCGGCGATGCGTTTTCCGTCGGAGGCGGTGAAGCCGCCGACTTTCGGCGCGATCAGCTCGAAGGCCGCCTTCTCCTTCTCGACCGCCGCTATCAAGGCGTCGAGAAGCGCGCCGTCCGCGCCGTCCGTCGCCAATATCCCGAGCTTGCGGCCCTCGAAACGCTTCGGCCCACGCTGGATGATGCTGAGGGCCGGCGACGGGTCGAGGTCCTGGCGGGTGGCAACGGCCGCATCCGCCGGTTTCGGCATCGTCTCCAGGCCGAGGGCGTGGCCGACCTTTTTCCCCAAGGTTTCATCGATGTTGAGAAGATGCGCGACCATCCGCTCACGGATGACCGGCGTCTCCACCTTGCTCAATTCGAAGGTCAGGGCGTCGGCGATGTGGCGTTGCTCGGGCGGCGTCTGGCTGATGAAGAACTGCCGGGCCTGGCTGTAATGGTCGGCAAAGCTCTCGGCGCGGATGCGCAGCTTCGGGCCCTGCTCCTCGGAAGGAAAATGGCGGAAGCCTTTCATGGGCGACTCGCGCGGGCCCTCGCCCCAGGAATTGGGCTGGTAGTTCACGCGCCCGACGGGGTTGCGCATGGCCATGTGGCCGTCCTGCTGAAAGTGCTGGAAGGGACATTTCGGCGCGTTGATCGGCAGATGGGTGAAGTTCGGGCTGCCGAGCCGCTTCAGCTGCGTGTCCAGATAGGAGAAGTTGCGCCCCTGCAGCAATGGATCGTCGCTAAAGTCGATGCCCGGCGGCACGTTCTGCGTCATGAAGGCGACCTGCTCGGTTTCGGCGAAGAAATTCTCCGGCATGCGATCGAGCACCAGCCGGCCGACAGGCTTCGTCGGCAGCACTTCCTCCGGGATGATCTTGGTCGGATCGAGGATGTCGAAATCGAACTTGTCGGCGAAGTCCTGATCGAAAAGCTGCACATGCAGGTCCCATTCCGGGAAGTTGCCGGACTGGATGGCTTGCCACATGTCGCGCCGGTGGAAGTCAGGATCGGCGCCGTTGATCTTCACGGCCTCGTTCCAAACGACCGACTGCAGCCCGAGCTTCGGCTTCCAATGGAATTTGACGAAAGTGGACTCGTCCTTGGCATTGACGAAACGAAACGTATGGACGCCGAAGCCTTCCATGAACCGGAAGGAGCGCGGGATCGCCCGGTCCGACATGACCCACATGATCATGTGCATGCTTTCCGGCGTCAGGCTGATGAAGTCCCAGAAATTGTCGTGGGCGGACTGCGCCTGGGGAAACTCCCGGTCCGGTTCGGGCTTTACCGAGTGTATGACGTCGGGAAACTTGATTGCGTCCTGGATGAAGAAGACCGGGATGTTGTTGCCGACGAGGTCCCAATTGCCCTCCTTGGTGTAGATCTTGACCGCGAAACCGCGAACGTCGCGGGCGAGGTCGAAGGAGCCCTTGCTTCCGGCGACCGTCGAGAAACGCACGAAGGCGGGGGTTCGCTCGCCCGGGCGCTGGAACAGATCCGCCCGGGTGTAGGCTGCAAGCGATTCGTAGGTCTCGAAGAAGCCATGCACCCCGTAGCCGCGGGCGTGCACGACACGCTCGGGAATGCGCTCGTGATCGAAGTGGAAGATCTTCTCGCGGAAGTGGAAATCCTCGATGAGCGTCGGGCCGCGTTCGCCGGCGCGCAGGCTGTTCTGGTCGTCGGCGACGGGGCCGCCCTGGGCGGTCGTCAGGACGGGCGTGTCGCCTTCGGCGATCTGGTGAAGTTCTCCACCGTTGCCGCGTGTCGCTTTCTGGTCATGAATGGTGGCCGGTTTCGTATTGTTCGGCGCAGAGGGTTTCTTGGCCATGGCAGCACTCCTTGGTCGAGGGCGGATGGGCACGAAACCTTGGCGAGGGAGGTTGGTTCCTTTCTACGCGAAATTTACACGGCTCAACCTGGCCGTCGAAGGGCGACCACCAGATCACGATGATTTTAGTTCGTAGCGGATTGGTAGCGCGTCGGCGCGCCAGACGATGCGGCGTGGACGGAATCGCCAGTAGCGCTCGGCGCCGTCGGGAGGCACGCCGTCCGGAGCTTCGGTCAGGAGCTCGGCCTCGCCGGTCATCTGAAGGAGGCCGCCCGTGGAGAAGTCCGGGAAAGTGAGCCCGGCGCGCGGATTGACCGCGATGTTGCCGAGCGTGTTGAAGAAGCGGTTGCCGACGAAATCCGGGATCGTCAGCCAGCCGTCTTCGCCGGCATGTACGAATCCCGCGGGACCGCCGCGATGGGAGACGTCGAGCTGCCGGCCTCCGGCGAGATCGGCATAGGTTGCGACGAAGAACGTGTCCGCCTGCGTCACCAGAGCACGCGCGGCGGCGTCGAGCCCGAAGCTCGAAACGGGCGGCACGGCAGGCGGTTCGGACGGGTCGCGCAGGAAATGGACCTGCCGGAGCTGGATGTATTTCGGACAGTTGCCGAAGCTCTGGTCGACGCCGAGATCGAAGCCGCCGGCATGCCGCTTAAGCGTGCCGTTCAGCCGGTTGCGCCGGCGAGTGCCGAGATCGATTCCGAGGAGCGCGAGGGGAGCGCCGTCCTCCATGCCCGCCTCGGCGGGGTCCGTCAGCTCCCGCGGGAGCTCGACGGTCAGTCTTTTTTCGTCCGGCGCGTGGAGGAAGCCGGGTTCGCCCGCCCTGAGCGTCGCCCAGGCGTCACCGTCGCGGTCAACCGAGCCCAGCACGACCATCGGCAGAAGCGGATAGAATTCCCGGTGCTGGTCGATCAGGTGGTCGCGCATGACGCGGCGCCCGACCTCGTCCATGCGCGTTTCCACACCCAGCTTCTTCTGCAGGGTGATTTCGCCCTCGTGCCAGGGCGAATGTGCGAGGATGGGAGCCTCCATGACGATTGTTCCCTTGGTTGCGTGAATGTCGGGCATCTGTGAGCTCGTTCGCAGACGCCCAAGCGCACGTCGGCGGTAACACCCGCCGCCTGCCCAACCTCCCTCATTCCTGTGACAAGCACAGGGACGAGGGTGGAGGGCGGTTGCAGTCCTTCGATACGCTGCAAAGCACGTGCCGTGCGAGATGGCATCCCGCAAGCGGACGGCGTCATAACGTGTCGCTAAGCCGCCAGCCCCACCGGCGTCTTTTCGAACTCGACGAATCCCGGCAATGCCTCGGTGCGGGCCAGCCAGGCGCGGATCTCCGGATAGGGCTGGAGATCGACGTCGCCTTCGGGGGCGCGCGCTACGTAGCTGTAGAGCGCGACATCGGCGATCGTCGGCCGGTCTGCGGCAATCCAGCCTCTGCCTTCCAGCTCCTGCTCGATCAGCGCCAGGATCGCATGCGAACGGGGGATCACCTCTTCCGGTCGGTAGGGCGCCTTGAACACGTTGATGAGCCGCGCCTGGGCCGGACCATGGGCGATCTGGCCGGCAGCCACCGAAAGCCAGCGCTGAACGGCAGCCGCCCCGGCGGCGTCTTCCGGCAGCCAGTCCGTGCGGCCGGTCTTCTTTGCCAGATAGACGAGAATGGCGTTGGAATCCGAGATGATCGTGCCGGCGTCGTCGAGCACCGGAACCTGACCGAAGGAATTGAGCTTCAGGAAATCCGCTTGCTTGTGCTCTCTCCTGGCGAAATCGACGACCACCAGCTCATGCTCGATACCGAGCAGCGAGAGGAACAGGCGGGCGCGGTGCGCGTGGCCGGAGAGGGGATGGTGATAGAGCTTCATGTCGGCCTCGTTGAATCGATGGAACGACCTCAAGATGATTGTTATCCGCGGAGTTGATAAGCTCTGATGAAAACACTAGACCATTTCACGTGGCGCAATAATCGAGGGGAAGTCGATGGATCGCTGGCAGGCGATGCGGATCTTCGTGCAGGTGGTCGAAAGCGGCGGGTTCGCGCCGGCCGCCAAGGTGCTGCATATGAGCCCGCCATCGGTCACCCGGGCGGTGGCGAAGCTGGAGGACCTGATCGGGACGCGGCTTCTAGTCCGCACCACGCGCTCGTTGAAACTGACTGCGGCGGGCGAAGGTTATGTGGCCGATTGCCGGCGTATCCTCGGGGAAATCGCCGAGGCGGAAGCCAATGCGGCTGGCAGTTTCACCGCTCCGGCGGGGTTGGTCACGGTAACGGCGCCCGCGCTCTTCGGGCGCATCCATGTGCTCCCCGTCATCCTCGATTTCCTCGATCACTATCCGGCTATGCAGGTCAAGACCATCTTCGTCGACCGCGTGACCAACCTGGTCGACGAAGGGCTGGATGTGGCGATCCGCATTGCCTCGCTCCCGGCCTCCGGGCTCGTTGCGCGCCGGATCGGCTCGGTCCGGCAGGTGCTTTGCGGCTCGCCGGATTATTTCGCCCGCTTCGGCGAGCCCGGCAGCCCCCAGGAGCTTGCCCGTCATCGGATCATCGGGCGCGAGGGCCTCTTCGGCCACTCGGAATGGCTCTTCGGACGCGACAACAATATCCGCGTTCCGATCAGCCCTCGTCTCATCTGCAACACCAATGACGCGGTCCTTGCCGCGGCTGTGGCGGGCTGGGGATTGTCCCGGTTTCAGTCCTACCAGGTGGCACCCGATGTGAGTGCCGGCAGGCTCAAGGTCGTTCTTGCCGACTACGAGCGCGAGCCGGTGCCGATCCACATCGTGCATGCGGAAGGCCGCATGGTCTCGGCAAGGGTGCGCGCCTTCGTGGGCTTCGCCGCCGGGCGTTTTCGGCGCCATGCGGGTCTTCGCACCGAGCTTTGAAGACCTTTACCGGTCGTCGCCGCGCACCCGCAGCAGCACGCGTTCGAGCGCATCCGTCAGCGCCCGGTGGCCGCCACCGCGGTCGAAATCCGTCAGAACCTGCTCGTTCAATCCGCCCTTGGTCGAAAATTCGCGGGCGAGTTCTTCGAGCGGCGTCCCCTCGTCCCGGACCGCCCTCTGCGCGAGGCTGGCAAAGAGCGGCGCGATATAGGCGCGTGCCTTGTCGCGGTGGAGACCCTTCTCGGCGAACCAGGCGGTCGTCCGGTCGAGAATGCCGAGATAGGTCGCCATCAGAGCGCTTCCGACGGCAAGCAGATCGTATTCCTCCCTGGTTTCGCATTCGACCGCTGTTCCGAGTGCCGCGAAGATCGCGGCAACGGCGCGGTTCGGCGGATAGATCGCCGTCACGCCCTCGCGCTCGGCGACGAAGGGCAGGGGGATTGCCTGCGTGAGCTCCACCTCCTCGCCGATCCAGCCGAGAAGCGTGGAACGATCGGTGGCGGCGATGACGCTGACGATCTTCTGGCCTTTGCGGAATTTGAGCTTGGGGATCACGTCCTCGGCGATTTGAGGACGCACGGCGAGGAACAGCACGTCGGCCGCGTCCACCGCTTGCTGATTGTCCTTGACGATCCGAACGAGCGGGAAGCGGCCGGCAAGCCGGGCAGCAATCTCCCGGTTGCGCGGGGAGACGAGAATCCCGGCGACGTCGAGCCCGGAGCCGACGATGCCCGTCACCATCGCTTCGGTGATGGCGCCGGTACCGATGAAGCCAATACGCATCGCTGTTCACTCCCTTGATTCGTGAATGGCGACATTAGATCAATTCCGGAAAACTGCGTCACGAACGCAGCCGTTTTCCCTCTCCGTCGAACACCAGAACCGAAACCGGATCGAAGCGGGCTGTCAGGCGGTCGCCGGTCTTGAGTCCGCGGCCGTTCTTCGTTTCGACGACGATCAGCTCGCCATTGCCGTGGTGGCGGGCATAGGCGAATGTCTCGCCGCCGAGATGTTCCAGCATGTCGATGGCGAGGTCCAGCGCGGCAGGACCGGCTTCATCGAAATGCTCGGGCCGGATGCCGATCGTCACCGCAGTTCCCGCCGCCGCCTGCAGGGTGACGGGGATCTTCGCGTCTCCGTAGTCCGGCAGGCGCGCATAGGCCTGGTCCTCGTCGATTTCGATCACGCCCTTCAGGAAATTCATCTTCGGCGACCCGATGAAGCCGGCGACGAAGAGGTTGGCCGGGTCGTCATAGAGGTCGAGGGGCGAGCCCACCTGTTCGACCACGCCGGCGCGCATGACGACGATCTTGTCGGCGAGCGTCATCGCCTCGACCTGATCATGCGTCACGTAGACGATGGTGGTGGCGAGCTGCTTGTGCAGCCGCGCGATCTCGATGCGCATATGCACGCGCAGCTCCGCATCGAGATTGGAAAGCGGCTCGTCGAAGAGAAAGATCTTCGGATGGCGGACGATCGCACGGCCGATCGCCACGCGCTGGCGCTGGCCGCCCGAAAGCTGCTTCGGCTTGCGGTCGAGCAGCGCCCCGAGTTCCAGGATATGGGCGGCCTCGTTCACCCGCTTCTCGATCTCGGCCCTGGGGACGCCCGCGAAACGGAGCGCGAAACCCATATTCTCGCGGACCGTCATATGCGGATAAAGCGCATAGGACTGGAACACCATGGCGATCCCGCGCTTGGACGGGTCGACATCGTTCATCCGGACGTCGTCGATCGTCAGGTCGCCGGAGGAGATCTCCTCGAGCCCGGCGATCATCCGGAGCAGCGTGGACTTGCCGCAGCCGGACGGTCCGACGAAGACGACGAACTCGCCGGACTTTATGTCGAGATCGACGCCCTTGATGACCTCGAGACCGCCATAGGATTTACGGACATCGCTGAGTTGGAGTTCGCTCATGCGCTCGCCGCTCCGTCCGCCAGGGCGACGAGGTCGAGCTTCGCCGCGCCGAGCCGCGACGACGCGACCGAGACGACGATGGCGCCGGCGGCGCCCGTGGACTCCAGCCAGAAACCGGCGGAACCGCCCTGGAGGACTATGCGGGCCGGTCCGACGAGGCGCGCCGGACCATGAATCTCGATGTCGACCGCATCGTTCAGGAAAGGCTGGACGTTGCCGGCCTGGTCGAGCGCGCGCAGGATGAGGCGAACGCTGTCGCGGCCTTCGGCACGGAGCGTCTTGCTGTCCGCCTCGACCTGAAGCGTCGTAGGTACGGGGTCGGCGGCCATGCGGAGATCGGCGACCGGCTTGCCGGCGATGAAGCCGGTAAATTCCGCGCTCTCCCACTTCATGCCCCAGACTCCGAGCTCGTCCTTGGTGAAGTGGCGGTGGTCGATGACGACCGGTGGATGCGGCAGGTGCGGGAAATTCTCGCGATCCGGGCCGACGCGCTTGGTAAGCGAGCCGTATTTCAATTCGATCTCGTCGCAATTCGTCAGCACGATCAAGGGCAGCACGCCGCCGATGTTGCGCTCACCGCGCGCCCAGAAGGTCACCGGCTTCATCACGATTTCCTCGGAGGGATCGCACTGGCTGGCATAGACATAGGCCGCGAATTTCGGCTCGCGGAACATGTCCATGACGCCGTGATAGCAGATCCGGTCGCCGGAGCCGAAATCCTTGTGGGTGTTGTAGTCGAACATGCACCAGCCGATCGCACCGGAGATGCCGGGATCGCCATAGGCCGCATTCAGCACCTCCAGATGCCGGCGAACATGCTCGGCCTGGCGCTGCTCCTGGTCATAGATCTTCGTCGGATACATGTGGCCGCCGAATTCGGTGATGAGATAGGGCACCTTGCGGGGAAGCCCGGTGCATTCCTGCTGCGGGCGAAGCGCCGTGCGCGGCCGGTTCGCGCCCGGCAGTTCCTCGTTGCCGAGGATGAAGTCGTTCATCGTGTAGACGTCTTCCAAAAATTCGCTGTCGGTGATGTAGCGCACGCCGCCCGTCTGCCGTGTCGGGTCGAGCTCGCGGGCGAGGCGATTGGTCTCGGCATAGAAGTCGTGCGAATCCTGCGACTCGTTGATGCGCACACCCCAGATGACGATCGACGGGTGGTTCCAGTCGCGCTCGATCATGCGGCGGACGTTCCGGATTGCCTCCTGTTTCCATTCCTCCCCACCGATATGCTGCCAGCCGGGGATTTCTTCGAAGACGAGGAGCCCGATGCGGTCGCAATGGTCGAGGAACCATTTCGACTGCGGGTAATGCGAGGTGCGCACGAGATTGCAGTGAAGCCTGTGCTTCATGATGTCAGCGTCGCGCTCCTGGGCGGTGCGCCCCATAGCGTAGCCGACATAGGGAAAAGACTGGTGACGGTTCAGCCCGCGGATCTTCAGCGGGCGGCCATTGAGCCGGAAGCCCTCGGTCGTGAACTCCGCCGTGCGGAAGCCGAAATGCGCGGCGAAGCAGTCGGAGCCCTGACCGGTCCTGAGCTCGACTTCGATCACGTAGAGCACCGGATCATCGATATCCCAAAGGGAAAGGCCCTTGAGGCCGTCCATTTCAAAGGCGAGGCTCTGGCCGGTCGTCTCGCCGGCGACCTCGGCCAGCACTTCGCCGGCCGCATTCTTGAGGAGCGCCGAGATCGTGCCGGAGAAGGATAGCCCTTGCGGATTGGAAAGGTCACACCGGAGGGAGACGGCCTTGGTGTCGGAGAGCACGTCGCGGGTTTCGATCTTGATATTGGCGATCGAAACCGGATCGGTGACCTTCAGCCAGACGTCGCGATAGATACCGGCATAGGTCAGATAGTCGATCCGGCCGCCGAAAGGCGGGATCTCCGGATTTTCGCTGCCGTCGATCTTCACCGTGATGAGATTGTCGCCTTCCAGGAGCCTGTCCGTCAGGCGCGCCTCGAAAGGCGTGTAGCCGTCCCTATGCGCGACGATCTCTTCGCCGTTGAGATACACGACCGCATCGGCCATTGCCGCGTCGAAGACGAGCGAGACCTCGCGCCCGGAGAAGTCCGGGCGCCAGGCAAGAACCCTCTGGTAGGTGAAGGCGCGCTGGTAGCATCTCTCGTCGAAATAGTTGAACGGCAGTTCGACGGCATTGTGCGGCAGGCTGATCGGCTGACCCGCCCGGAGCGTTCCGGCGTCGGCGGCGTCGAAGCCTTCGGAGAAGACCCATGAATCATTGAAGGAAGTAACAGAGCGCATCATCGTTCCTATTTGACTGAGCCCAGCATGCCCTGGACGAACTGGCGTTGCATGAAGAAGAAAACCGCAAGCGTCGGCAGTGTCGCGAGAATCGTCCCGACCATGACCACGCCGTAATCGGGGTAGTAGGCGGAGGCGAGCGACGAGATGACCAGCGTGATCGTCTTGGTCTCATTGGTCTGGAGCACGATCAGCGGCCAGAGATAGTTGTTCCATGCGGTCATGAAGACGATGACGAAGGCGGCCGCATAGGTCGAACGCATGACCGGCACGTAGATGAATAGGAATATCTGCCATTCCTTGAGCCCGTCGACCTTGGCCGCGTCGCGCAGCTCGGACGGGAAGGCCTTGGTGCTCTGCCGGAAATAGAAGATCACGAAGGCGGAGCCGATCGAGGGCAGGACGACGGCGAGATGCGTGTTGATGAGACCTGCCTTCCCCATCATGACGAAGAGCGGGATCATCAGCGCGGCGAAGGGGATCATCAGGGTCAGCAGCATCGCCCGGTAGACGCGCTCGCGTCTTCGCGAGCGGAACATCTCGAAACCGTAACCGGCGAGCGAGGAGACGGCGAGCGTGAGCACGGTCGCAACGATCGCGATCTTGGCCGAGTTCCAGAAGACGAGCGGCACGTTCACCAGCGTGAAGAAGTTGGCGACATTGGTTGCAAAGGCTGCGCCCGGCAGGAGCTTGCCCTTGATGATGTCGATCGACGAATTGGTTGCGCCGAGCACCATCCAGATGAACGGAAAGACGGAGAGGAAGGCCATCAGGCCGAGGAAGCCATAGGTGGCTGCCATCGCCGCGAAACGTCCAAATCCGTTCATCGGTCACGCTCCCTTGCTGCGAAGAACTGCACGAAGGCGAGGAGCGCGACGAGGACGACGATGACATAGGAGACCGTCGCCGCATAACCCAGGTTCGGCATGAAGCGGAAGGTCAGGTTGTAGATGTAGAGCGACAGGGTGAGCGTGGCATTGGACGGGCCGCCCTTGCCCTCGGTCAGGTTATAGACCTCGTCGAAAAGCTGCAGCGTGCCGATCGTCGAAATGACTGTCGTGAAGAGGATGACCGGCTTCAGCAGAGGGATGGTGAGGTGGGTGAGGCGCGCCCAGGCCGGAACGCCGTCGATGCGCGCCACCTCGTAGATCGACTTGTCGATGTTCTGAAGTGCCGCAAGATAGAAGATCATGTTGTAGCCGGTCCAGCGCCAGGTGATGGCAAGAATGACGAGAACCTTTGCCCAGAAGGGATGCGTCAGCCACGGAATGGGCGAGGCGGCGAGACCGATCGCCTGGAGCGTCGAATTGACGATCCCGTCGGTTGCGAACATGCCCTTGAAGAGCACCGAATAGGCGACCAGCGAACTGACGCAGGGCAGGAAGATCGCCGTGCGGAAAACCCCTCGGCCGACGAGCCGGGGATTGTTGAGGAGCGACGCCAGGATCAGCGCGAGCAGGATCATGATCGGCACCTGCACGACGAAATAGGTCATCGTGTTGGTGAGCGCTTTGATGAAGACCGGATCGTTCCAGAGCCGAACGATGTTTGCGAAGCCCGCGAACTTCAGCGTCATGCCGCGGCCGGACTGGAACGACATCCAGAGCGACCACGCGATGGGATAGACCATGAAAAGGGTGATCAGCCCCAGCGCCGGGGCGACGAACAGCCAGCCATTGACGTCGTAATATCGGCCGATACCGCGGCGCGCTCGAACCATGTTCCCCTCCTGGAAGGCCGGACAGCCGGAAATTGGCCGCGGCAAGAGCCGCGGCCGGAAACGGCGGGCGCATGCCCGCCGCCATCCACCGCATCACTGGATCTGTGCGCTGACCTCGGCCTCGATCGCCTGCAGCACCTCGTCGACCGGCGTTCCCTGCGTCACGGCCGGCAGTTGCGCAGTGACGGCGAGATCCGCCTCGTTGGTGAAGATGCCGTAATTGACCGAGGGGACTTTCGCCAGCCAGTCGGAGAAGTTCTGCCAGACCTTCTCGCCGCCGAAGAAGGGGTCGGCCGCCTCATAGGCTGCGCCGCCGCGGGCGGCGAGCAGCGAGCCGACTGCACCCCGGTCCTGCAGGATCTTCTGATAGAAATCGATGTCCTTGGCGTAGATCTCGTTCAGGAAGTCGATGGCTTCCGCCTTTTCTTCGGAGCTTTCGAGTACGTACCAGCTCGAGCCGCCGAGATTGGAGGCATGGGTTGCGCCTTCGATCGAGAGCGCCGGGATGGGTGCTACTCCCCAGTTGCCGGACTGGTCCGGCTGCGCCTTGACGGTGCCGGTGATCCAGACGCCCGTGACGACGGTCGCGACGTCGCCGGAGGTGAAGGTGCCCACCCAGTCGGACCAGCCGTTGGCGGGCTTGTAGATATTCGCCTGCATGATCTTGCCGATGGTTTCGAGCGCCGCCTTCAACGCCGCATTGCCGGCGATGTTCGGCTTGCCTTCCTTATCGAAATACCATTGCCCGGCCGATTGCATGATGATGCGCACGAGACCGGCGTCGTTCGGGTCGAGGCCCATCATCTTCTTGCCGGTCTTCTCTTCGACCTGCTTTCCGATCTCGATGAAGCGGTCCCAGGTGAGATCCTGCATGTCTTCCGGCTTGAAGCCGGCGGCTTCCAGATAATCCTTGCGGTAATAAAGACCCGTGACGCCGGAATCGAAAGGCATTCCGTAGACCTGCCCGTCGAGGGTCATGAGCTCGACCTTGTAGGGGGCGAAACCCGAATAATCGACGGTGCCGGACAGAGGCGCGAAGGCGCCCGGGAAGGATTGAAGATATTTCTGAGCGCCGTAATCCTCGATGAGCACGATGTCGGGGAGCGCGTCGGCGGTGCCTGACGAAAGCCCGGTCTGCAGCTTCTGCTCGACGTCGAGCTTGGCGAAATCGACGATGTTGAAGGTGACGTCCGGATGCGTTTTCGTATAGCGGGCGCCCGCCTCCTTCATGATCGCGACGTTGAAATTCGGGTCCCAGCACCAGATGGTGATTTCCTTGGCCTGCGCCGCGGTCACCCCCAGGAAGCTTGCGCCCGCGAGAGCCAGCCCGGCGATACGCGGCAGATAGGCACGCGTCTGAATGTCCATTGTTCCCTCCCGAAATCGTGTTCCCCGAGACAGTCCTCTCTGTCCCGGCGGGAGTATTTCTCAAAACTCGAGTGGACGCAATTATTTTCAGTAAATTTTTACCTCGTTTTTATGAGCGGCGACGGCGCTTTCAGCCGTCTAGCCTGCACAAGCCATCTTGCTAGCATCGCATGTGTCTCCTATATTGGGGGAAAGGAGTATTGAGGCATGGGTGCCCCACAGCTTTCGGTCCGAAGTGCAAAAGCGCGTGATCTGGCGCGCCGACTTGCACGGCGAGAGAACCGCTCCATCGCTGACATCGTCGAGCGTGCTCTTGAGTTATATGAAACCAGAGAAGCTGGCCGAGAGCCTGCGAGTGCTTTCTATGCGCGCTTGTTCGAGAGTTGCGGCACGGACATCGACCTCGAGGGTGTGATCAGAGAGAGCCGCAAGGCTCATCCGGGTCCTGACCTTTGATTTTCGTAGACACCAACGTCATTTCGGAAACGCTGCGCAAGACACCTTCCGAAGCCGTCATCGCTTGGCTCGTGCGCTATGATGCAGAGCTTGCACTCCCGACGGTTACGATCGCCGAAATCGCCTATGGCATCCAGAAAATTGTGCCGGATCAGCGCGCCGGCCGTCTGCAGCATGGCCTCGATGGTTGGCGGCAGCGCTTCGCCGACCGGATATACGGTCTGACGGAAGAAGCGGCGATGGAATACGGTGAAATCATGGGTACGGCATCGAGGCAAGGCCACGTCATGTCGGCGCCGGATGGGATGATTGCCGCTATAGCCAGAGTGAACGGCGGGCGATTGGCCACGCGCAACCTGGCGGATTTCGCCACGGCAGGGCTCGAATTGATTTCACCCTGGGACTTTTAGAACCGCGTCCGCCGATACGATATCATCTGCCTTGTTCGCGGTCTCGGCCGGTGCCGGCGTGCTGCCGCGCCAGACGATTTCCGTCCCGAAAACCACCTTCTTGGCGACCTCGCGGCCCGAAAGCCGCTCGAGCAGCAGGTCGACGGCGGTTTCGCCGATCAGTTCCGCCGGGATCTTCACCGTGGAAAGCGGCGGCCCGAGAAACTGCGCGACCGGGATGTCGTTGAAGCTGGCGACCGCGATATCTTCGGGAATCCTGAGCCCCGTCTCGTGGATGGCCCTGTAGGCGCCGAGCGCCATATTGTCGTTGCAGGTGATGAGGATCTTCGGCGGATTGGGCTTCGACAGCATCGCCTTGGCAAGCTTGTAGCCGCTGTCCGGCGTCATCGGCTCGACCATGCACAATTCCGGATCATAAAGCCCGGCCCTGGTCATCCAGTCGATATAGGTGCGGCAACGGCGCTCCGAATGGATGTTGTCGGGCCCGTAGAAAGCGTCGATCCAGCCGATGAAGCCGATGCGCCGGTAGCCCATGGCATGCACCGCCTCCAGGAGCCGGGTCATCGCCAGCGAGACGTCGCTGAGCACGGTGTCTTCCATGTCTCCGGCGGGTGCGTAATCGGCAAAGACGAGGTGGCGGCTGTGGCGGCGCAGCCATTCGAGCTCATCGCCGTAATAGTGGCCGACGGCCACCACGCCCGAGGCGCCCTCCAGGATCGTCGCTTCCGGAGGGTTGCCGGTGAGAAAGACCTTGACGACTTCGCTCTTCAGCGCCTGGCAGCGGCTCTCGATGCCAAGCCGGACGCCGACATAATAGGGATCGGCGAGTTCCTGGGCAGGATCGAGGAAGTGCACGAGCGCGATCTTCAGCCCGACGCCGACCGCTTGTGCGGCGGCACGACTGCGATTTCGTGGCGTCGCATAGTTGAGCGCTTCCGCCGTTTCGATGATCGCCTGGCGTTTCCTGGTGGAGATAGACAGTGTCGGATCGTAGTTGAGGACGCGCGAGACGGTTGCCGACGATACGCCGACGGCCGACGCGATTTCCTTGATTGTGACCATTCGGTTCCATCCGTCCTTCTGCCGTGCCGCGCTGGAGTATTCCGTTTAGTAAATTTTTATCGCGGCTTTTTCAATCACAAGCCGCAGCCAACGTGGTCACGGATTCGTTGGTCCTCGCATTGCGGCCCGTGGCAGGTACGCTCGCATACATGCCGGTGGTGCGGAACTCGGTCGGGCTCGCGCCGAAGACGCGGCGGAATACCTTGGCGAAATAGTTGGGGTCCTCGAAGCCGGACAGGATGGCGACTTCCTTGACCGGCAGATCCGCGGTCTTGGTCAGCAGCTTTACGGCCCTCTGCAGGCGCTTCTGCAGCACGAATTCCGCCGGCGGCATGCCTTCGCTGGCGGCGAAGGCCCGGGAGAAATGGGCGCGGCTCAGGCCCGAAATGCGCGCGAGCTCCTCGACCGGAAGTGGCTTGTCGAGATTGCCCAGGATGTGATCGATCACGTGCTGCATCTTCCGGTATTCTTCACTAAGGACCGGATGCGATCCGAAGACATCGTCATAGAGCGCCATCGCCGCCTCATAGGCGATCGCCGAGGCGCTGCCCGGTGTCTCGCCGCCGGCGATGAGGCGCAGGCTGCAGTCGGCAAGATGTTCCACGGTATCCGGCTGCAACCTTATGATGGGACCGGTGACGGCGAGAATGGCGCGGTGGATCCTCAGCGCTTCCTCGCCGTTCATGGAGATCCAGAAGAATTCCCAGCGCCCGCCTTCCTCCAGCCAATAGCGGTGATTGTGGGGGACGAGCAGGAGCAGCGTCTCGCCCGGACGCACGCGGTGGGTGCGGTTTTCATATCGCAGGTTGCCGGCGCCGCCGATCGTGTGCTGCAGGACGGTGAAGGGCGTCTGGCCGCGCTTGCGGCCGTCCCAATCGTAGCTTGCATCGGTCCTGATCTCGTAGCCGGTACTCGTCGGCATCGTGTGCAGGCTCTGGCGTCCCCGCGGCAGTGAGACCGTCCGCATCGCCGGTCCCCGATCGGTCAGTTGCCGCAGCACAGAATTACCCATGAAAGCACAATACCTCTCTAGTCGCGCACCCGATTATACACATAATGCCCCCAGATCGCGCAAGACGTACGGTTATCGCGGAGTTTGACGAGGGGTTGGCGAGGAGGATGCCGCATTGCCGATCCCGGTCAGCCAATGAATTGATTTTACCCTTTTAGCGCGTAGGTCGCAGTCTGAGGAGGAATAGCACGGCCATGGCCAGCTTCAAGATCGCCATCATCGGCGCCGGCAGCATCGGCTTCACCAAGAAGCTCTTCACCGACATTCTTTCCGTGCCGGAGCTCCGGGACGTCGAGTTCGCGTTGACGGATCTGAGCGAGCACAACCTCGCCATGATCAAGTCCATCCTCGACCGGATCGTCGAGGCGAACGAACTGCCCACGCGGGTGACGGCGACGACCGACCGCCGCAAGGCGCTGGAAGGCGCACGCTACATCATCAGCTGTGTGCGCGTCGGCGGCCTCGAGGCCTATGCCGACGATATTCGCATTCCATTGAAGTACGGCGTCGACCAATGCGTCGGCGACACGATCTGCGCCGGCGGGATCCTCTACGGCCAGCGAAACATTCCGGTGATCCTGGATTTTTGCAAGGACATTCGCGAGGTGGCGGAGCCCGGCGCCAAGTTCCTCAACTATGCCAACCCGATGGCGATGAACACCTGGGCGGCGATCGAATACGGCAAGGTCGACACGGTCGGTCTCTGCCACGGCGTCCAGCACGGGGCCGAGCAGATCGCCGAAATTCTCGGCGCCAGGGACGGGGAGCTCGACTACATCTGCTCCGGCATCAACCACCAGACATGGTTCGTCGATGTCCGTCTCAACGGCCGCAAGGTCGGCAAGGACGAACTCGTCGCCGCCTTCGAGGCGCATCCGGTCTTTTCCAAGCAGGAGAAGCTCCGGATCGACGTATTGAAGCGCTTCGGCGTCTATTCGACCGAAAGCAACGGACATCTGTCCGAATACCTGCCCTGGTACCGCAAGCGTCCGGACGAGATCTCCAGATGGATCGACATGTCCGACTGGATCCACGGGGAGACCGGCGGGTATCTCCGCTATTCGACCGAGACCCGCAACTGGTTCGAGACCGAATATCCGCGCTTCCTCGAAGAGGCGGGCCGGCCGCTGGAAACGATCAGGCGCTCGAACGAACATGCGAGCCGCATCCTCGAAGCGCTCGAGACGGGTCGGGTCTATCGCGGCCACTTCAACGTCAAGAACAACGGCGTGATCACCAACCTGCCGGCAGATGCGATCATCGAATCCCCCGGCTTCGTCGATCGGTTCGGCATCAACATGGTGGCAGGCATCACGTTGCCGGAGGCCTGTGCGGCCACCTGCATCTCGTCGGTCAACGTCCAGCGCATGTCCGTTCATGCGGCGATCACCGGCGACATCGATCTCCTGAAGCTCGCGGTGCTGCACGACCCGCTGGTCGGCGCCATCTGCACGCCGGAGGAAGTCTGGCAGATGGTCGACGAAATGGTGGTCGCGCAGGCCAAATGGCTGCCGCAATATGCCCATGCGATCGACGCGGCCAAGGAAAGGCTCGCCCGCGCCACGGTCGCCACCCGGGAGTGGAAGGGCGCCGCGCGTCGCGAGGTGCGCTCGATCGAGGAGATCCGAGCGGAGAAGGAAGCGGCGAAGCTGCGCGCTGCGGGGTAGAAGAGTGGCTACGTCTGCCCGGAATTGCCCCTCACCCTAACCTTCTCCCCGCTGGCGGGGAGAAGGTGGCCGGCAGGCCGGATGAGGGGCAATCCCCGGTCGGGGCGGATAGCAGGGCAAATCGCCCGCAATCGAGATGACGCGCGAGGTCACCTGCGTGAGGAGACGCGGGTGCCACGAAGGAAGAGGAGCGCCGGCCGCCCCGGCTTGGCGAAGACAGGAGGGAGAACCTGGGACAATGAAAACGCATCGACTGAATATGACCGCGAGCCTGCTGATCGGCATATCCGCCTTTGCCGTGCAGGCCTTCGCATCCGAGCCGACCGTGGTGCCCGAGCAGCCGCCCTTTCCGGCACAGGGCAAGATCACCTATGTGTCGCGCGATTCCATTCTCGAGTTCAAGGCGCTGCCCGAATACAGGGAGCCCGAATGGGTCACGGAGAAATTCGTCAAGGCCGGCAAGCTGCCGCCGGTGGCCGAGCGGCTTCCGAAGGAGCCGATGGTTTTCAAGGCCGGCAACATGCCGGACGGCATGGGCGTCTATGGCGATGTCATGCGCCACGTCATCGGTGGCCGGCCGGAAGGCTGGAACTACAGCGCCGGCCAGACTCAAGGATGGGGCGGCATCGACATCGGCATGTTCGAGTGCCTGACGCGCACCGCGCCGCTCTTCCAGGTCGAGGCCGACGATATGGAGCCGCTGCCGAATCTGGCGAAAAGCTGGGACTGGTCGGAGGACGGCCGCAAGCTGACCATGCATCTGATCGAGGGCGCGAAATGGTCGGACGGCGATCCCTTCGACGCCGATGACGTCATGTTCTACTGGGAGGACAATGTCCTCGACTCGAGCGTTTCGCCGTTGAACGGCGCGACGCCCGAAACCTTCGGCGAGGGCACGACGCTCAAGAAGATCGACCAGTATACGGTCGAATGGACCTTCAAGGAGGCCTTCCCGCGCCAGCATCTTTTCGCAATGGCCTACGGTACCTTCTGCCCCGGCCCGTCGCATATCCTCAAGACCAAGCATCCGAAATATGCCGGCACGACCTATAACGAATACAAGAACGGCTTCCCCGCCGAATATATGAACCTTCCGGTGATGGGTGCATGGGTGCCGGTCGCCTATCGTCCTGACGACATCATCGTGCTGCGCCGCAATCCTTATTACTGGAAGGTCGACGAGGCCGGCAATCAGTTGCCCTACCTCAACGAGCTCCACTACAAGCTCTCGACCTGGGCCGACCGCGACGTGCAGGCGATCGCGGGTTCGGGCGATATCTCGAACCTCGAACAGCCGGAAAACTTCGTGGAGTCGCTGAAGCGCGCCGCCAATGAGAGCGCCCCGGCGCGGCTCGCCTTCGGCCCGCGCGTCATCGGCTACAACATGCACATGAACTTCTCCGGCAATGGCTGGGGAGACCCGGACGAACGCGCGAAGGCGGTGCGGGAGCTCAACCGCAATCTGGACTTCCGCAAGGCCGTCACCATGGCGGTCGACCGCAAGAAGCTTGGCGAAGCCCTGGTGAAGGGTCCCTTCACGGCGATCTATCCGGGCGGGCTTTCTTCCGGCACGAGCTTCTACGACCGGAACTCCACCATCTACTACCCCCACGATCTCGAAGGCGCCAAGGTGCTTCTCGAAAAGGTGGGGCTCAAGGACACGGACGGCAACGGCTTCGTCAATTTCCCGGCCGGCAAGCTTGGCGGCCGCGACGTCGAAATCGTGCTGCTCGTCAATTCCGACTACAGCACCGACCGCAATCTTGCCGAAGGCATGGTCGGGCAGATGGAGAAGCTCGGGCTCCGGGTCGTCCTCAATGCGCTCGACGGCAAGCAGCGGGACGCCGCCAATTATGCCGGCCGCTTCGACTGGATGATTCATCGCAACACGGCGGAATTTGCATCCGTGGTGCAGAACACGCCTCAGCTCGCCCCGACCGGCCCCCGCACCAGCTGGCATCACCGCGCTCCGGAAGGCGGCGAAGTCGATGTCATGCCCCACGAACAGGAGCTCGTCGACATCGTCAACAAGTTTATCGCCAGCAACGACAATGACGAGCGAACGGAGCTGATGAAGCAGTACCAGAAGGTGGCCACCACCAATGTCGATACCGTCGGCCTGACGGTGTATCCGGGCGCGCTGATCATCAACAAGCGCTTCTCGAACATTCCTCCGGGCGCGCCGATCTTCATGTTCAACTGGGCGGAAGACACGATCATCCGCGAACGGGTCTTCGTTGCCGCCGACAAGCAGGGCGACTACGAACTCTATCCCGAGCAGCTTCCCGGCAAGCCCGGTGAAAGCGGCCCGATCAACTGAAGCTGAACCGCCTCCGCCGGCTCCGGAAAGGAGCCGGCGAGGGTGCAAGCCCTTCACGCCGCCGCGAGCCGATGCAGGCATGGCTCTCGCGGAACTCGAGATAGAAGGAAACGGCATGTTCAGATTTCTGCTTGTCCGAATAGCCTCTGCCATTCCGGTGCTGCTCGTCCTGAGCGTGGTGACCTTCGGCATCATCCAGGCACCGCCGGGAGATTACAGCGACTACATCCGCTCGCAGCTCATCAATCAGGGCGGCGCCTCTTTCGAGGAGGCGGATGCCCAGGCGCAGGCCTATCGCAAGGAGCATGGCCTCGATAAGCCGCTGCCGATCCAGTACGTCAACTGGATAACGGGCATCGTGACGCGCGGCGATTTCGGCCACAGCCTCTACTACAACAAGCCGGTAGCCGACGTGGTCGGCGAGCGCCTGCCGCGAACGCTGGCGTTGGCGCTCGTATGCCACATTCTGGCGTCGGTGATCGGCATCGCTTTCGGGATCATCGCGGCGACGCGGCAATATTCCTGGATCGACAGCCTGCTTTCGACGGTATCCTTTCTCGGTATGACGGTGCCGCGCTTCCTCATGGCGCTGATCATCGTCTATATACTCGTCTTCCATTTCAATGTGAGCGAGATCAACAGCTTCCATTCCGCCCGCTACGGCGGGGCGCCCTGGTCCTGGGACAAGTTCGTCGACCTCATCAAGCATGTCTGGCCGGTCGTGGCGATCGCCACCTTCGGCGGGCTCGCCTACAATATGCGGGTGATGCGCGGCAACCTCCTCGATACGCTGAACGCGCAATATGTCGAAACGGCACGCGCCAAGGGCCTGAGCGAGGGCGCGGTCGTCATGCGCCATGCGGTGCCGAACGCTTTGCACCCGCTGATCATGTATCAGGGCGTCGTGCTTCCCTACATGCTGACCGGCGAGATCGAGACGGCGATCATCTTCGCGCTGCCGACCGTCGGGCCGGCGATCGTCGGCTCCATGTGGGTGGGCGACGTCTATGTGACGGCGACCTTCATGCTGGTCCTCTCCGCAACGCTGATCGTCGGCAACATCATCGCCGACATGATGCTCGCCGCGCTCGATCCGCGCGTGCGCATGGGAGGGGGGGTATACGCATGACCATCGAAGCCGAAAGCACTCTTCCGGTGGCGATCGAGCCCGAGGAAAAGCACCACCACGAGAGCTACTCCGCTCTCGTCTGGCGCCGGTTGAAGCGTTCCTGGACCGGCCTGCTCGGCCTTGTCCTCGTCTGCCTCCTGATCCTGATGGCGGTCTTCGCCGAGTTCCTGTCGCCCGTCGATCCGAAGGCGACGGACGTAGCCTTCGCTCAGCCGCAGACGATCAGCTTCCGGGACAAGGAGGGTAATTTCGTCTTTCCGCCGAGGAGCTTTCCGGTGCGGGAGACGGAGGAGCTCGATCCCGTTACCTTCCAGCCGATCATCGGACCGGATTACGACAACCCGCAGGTCCTCGGCTTCTTCGTCAAGGGCGCACCCTACAGGCTCTTCGGGCTGATCCCGGCCGAGCGGCATCTGTTCGGTGCCGTCGACGGTACGCCGGTGCATCTGCTCGGCACCGACAAGTTCGGCCGCGACGTGCTGTCCCGCATCCTCTACGGCTCGCGCATCTCGCTGATGATCGCGCTCACCGTCGTCTTCATCGTCACCGTGGTCGGGACCACCGTCGGCATGGTGTCCGGCTATTTCGGCGGGCGCTTCGATGCCTGGGTGCAGCGTTTCGTCGAACTTGTGCTCGCCTTCCCGCAATTGCCGCTCTATCTGGCGCTCGCCTCGCTGATCCCGGTCACCGCGCCGACCAATGTCTTCCTCGCCTTCGTCATCATCGTGATGTCGGCGCTCGGCTGGGCGCAGATGTCGCGCGAGGTGCGCGGCAAGACCCTGGCGCTTGCGCGGATCGAATATGTGCGGGCGGCGATCGCCATCGGCGCGACGGACCGGCGCATCATATTCCAGCACATCTTCCCGAATGTGATGAGCCACGTCATCGTCGCGGTGACGCTCGCCATCCCGCATGTGGTGCTGCTGGAGTCTTTCCTCGGTTTCCTCGGCTTTGCGGTCAAGCCGCCGCTGATCTCCTGGGGGCTGATGCTGCAGGACACGGCGAATTATTCCGCGATTGGTTCCTATCCCTGGATTCTCTCGCCCGTCGCCTTCGTGCTCGTCACCGTTTTCGCCTTCAATGCGCTGGGCGACGGCCTGCGCGACGCAATCGACCCCTATTGAGGAGCATGCCGATGGTAACGATCGAAAGCATTGTCCCGGCACCCGAGGAACGGCGCGACCGCGATATGAAGGATGCGAGGCCGGTGATCGATGCCCGAAAGGTGGCGGTATCCTTCAAGGTCGAGAACGGCACGGTCCAGGCGGTGAAGGATGTTTCCTTCCAGCTTTACCGCGGCGAGACGGTGGCGATCGTTGGCGAATCCGGCTCCGGCAAGTCGGTGACCGCGCGCACCGTCATGGGGCTTCTGTCGAAGCGCGCTACGATCGCGCCGCAGGCGCGCATCGAATATGACGGCAGGGACGTGTTGAAATTCTCGAAGAGAGAGCGCCGGGCGCTGCGCGGCGATCGCATCTCGATGATCTTCCAGGAGCCGATGAGCTCGCTGAACCCGGTCTACACGATCGGCAGCCAGATCATCGAGGCGATCCGGGCGCATCGCCGCGTCAGCCGGCGCGCCGCCGCCGAGCGGGCGCTGGAGCTCTTGCGTCATGTCCAGATCCCCGACCCGGAAGCACGCCTTAACCAGTATCCGCATCAGCTTTCCGGCGGCCAGCGCCAGCGCGTGATGATCGCAATGGCGCTTGCCAACGATCCGGACGTGCTGATTGCCGACGAGCCGACGACGGCGCTCGACGTAACGGTGCAGGCGCAGATACTCAACCTCATCCGCAAGCTGCAGCAGGAGCTCGGCATGGCGGTGATCCTGATCACGCATGACCTGACGGTGGTCCGCCAATTCTCCGATTACGTCTATGTCATGCAGCTCGGCGAAGTGAAGGAACACAACACGACCGAGGCGCTCTTTGCCGATCCGCAGCACGTCTATACGCGGCGGCTGCTTTCCTCCGAACCCTCCGGTTCGGCCAATCCGCTGCCGGACGACGCGCCGATCCTGCTCGACGGCCGCAATGTCCGCGTCTCCTTCACCTTGAAGAAGGGCGGGTTCTTCAGGCCGGAATTCAAGGAACTCGTCGCGGTCGACGGGCTCAGCCTCAATCTTCGCCGGCACGAGACGCTCGGCCTCGTCGGCGAGTCCGGTTCCGGCAAGACCACTTTCGGCCAGGCGCTGATCCGGCTTCTCAACACCGATGGCGGCGAGATCTATTTCGAAGGCGAGCCGATCCATGACAAGGACCGCAAGGGCATGCGGCCGCTTCGTTCGAAGATCCAGATCGTCTTTCAGGATCCCTTCTCCTCGCTCAACCCGCGAATGTCGGTCGGCCAGATCATAGAGGAGGGTCTGATCGTCAACGGCATCGGCGAAAACCGAAAGGACAGGCTGAAGCGGGTGGAGGACGCGCTTGTCAGCGCCGGCATGCCGTCGAACATCCTTTCGCGCTTCCCGCACGAATTTTCCGGTGGCCAGCGCCAGCGCATCGCGATCGCCCGCGCCGTCGCGCTGGAACCGGAATTCATCCTGCTCGACGAGCCGACCTCGGCGCTCGACCTCTCGGTGCAGGCGCAGATCATCGAACTCCTGCGCCGGCTGCAGGACGAGCGCGGCCTGAGCTATCTCTTCATCTCCCACGACCTGAAAGTCGTGCGCGCGCTCTGCCACCGCGTGGTCGTCATGCAGGACGGCAAGATCGTCGAAGAGGGGCCGGTGAGCGAAATCCTCAACAATCCCAAGACTGCCTACACGGAGCGGCTGGTAAAGGCCGCCTTCGAAGTGGCCGCGTGAGTTCAAACAGAGGCTATCCCATGACGAGACAACCCAGGATTACTTTCATCGGTGCCGGTTCCACCGTTTTCATGAAAAACATCATCGGCGACATATTGCAGCGCCCGGCGCTTTCGGCCGCGACCATCGCCCTGATGGACGTCAACCCCGAGCGGCTCGCCGAAAGCGAGATCGTCGCCGGCAAACTGGCGCGCACACTTGGCGCCGATGCCAGGATCGAAACCCATTCGAACCAGCGCAAGGCTCTGGAAGGAGCGGACTTCGTCGTCGTCGCCTTCCAGATCGGCGGTTACGAGCCCTGCACGGTCACCGACTTCGAAGTGCCTAAGAAATACGGGCTGCGTCAGACGATCGCCGACACGCTGGGCGTCGGCGGCATCATGCGCGGGCTCCGCACCGTGCCGCATCTCTGGAAAATCTGCGGGGACATGCTCGAGGTCTGCCCCGAGGCGATCCTTCTGCAATATGTGAATCCCATGGCGATAAACACCTGGGCGATCGCCGAGAAATATCCGGCGATCAAGCAGGTGGGCCTCTGCCATTCGGTGCAGGGCACGGCCTTCGAGCTTGCCCGGGACCTCGACATTCCACTCGACGAAATCCGCTACCGCGCCGCCGGCATCAACCACATGGCGTTTTATCTCAAGTTCGAGCACCGCCAGAAGGACGGCAGCTATCGCGATCTCTATCCGGACCTGATCCGCGGCTACCGCGAGGGCCGCTTCCCCAAGCCCAGCCACTGGAACCCGCGCTGCCCCAACAAGGTGCGCTACGAGATGCTGACGCGGCTCGGTTATTTCGTCACCGAGAGCTCGGAGCATTTCGCCGAGTACACGCCCTACTTCATCAAGGACGGGCGCCCCGATCTGATCGAGAAATTCGGCATTCCGCTCGATGAATATCCGAAGCGCTGCGTCGAGCAGATCGAGCGCTGGAAGGGGCAGGCGGCCGCCTTCAAGGAGGCGAAGACGATCGAAGTCGCGGAGAGCCGCGAATATGCCTCCTCGATCATGAATTCGGTCTGGACCGGCGAACCTTCGGTCATCTACGGCAACCTCAGGAACAATGGCTGCATCACCTCGCTGCCGGAAAACTGTGCGGCGGAAGTGCCCTGCCTCGTCGATTCATCCGGTATCCAACCGACCTATATCGGCGCCTTGCCGCCGCAGCTCACGGCCCTGATCCGCACCAACATCAACGTCCAGGAATTGACTGTCCAGGCGCTCGTCACCGAGAACCGCGAGCATCTCTATCACGCGGCGATGATGGATCCGCATACCGCCGCCGAGCTCGATCTCGACCAGATCTGGTCGCTCGTGGACGATCTGCTCGCGGCGCACTGCGATTGGATCCCGGAATGGGCCCGTGTGACGAAGAAGGTAGCGGCCGCCTGATTTCTTCTCCCGGTCAGGCGACCAAAACGGCCCCGGAACCGCTCGGTTCCGGGGCCGTTTTGTTATGCGGACTGGCGCAACCGCCGCACTCGAGATGCTGGGTTTCAGGGTGAAGACCTAAGACCGGGCGCAAGCCTGTAGTCCAATAGACGTGGTCTGGGAGATGTGGGACAGCGGCTATACGGAGCGCACGCACGCAACAGTCATGTTTTGCGACAGGCAGCGCTTTCCGGAACTGGTCTTAGCGGCTTCAAGCCTGCTTTCGACAATGCCTGACTCAAAGGCCGTAACCCACAGTAAGGAAGCTTTAATGATTGAACGATTCCGTAACGTCCTGATCCGCGCGACAGTTGGCGGCCTCGCTTTCAGCGCTATCGCAGTGTCCGGCGCGATGGCCGAGGAGACCAAGGAGCAGGCTCAGGCCGAGTTCGTGAAGCGTGGAACGCTCTCGTGCGACGTCGCAGCAGGCATCGGCCTGGTGCTGGGTTCGTCGAAGGCGCTGGAGTGCGTTTTCGAAGCGGACGGTTTGAAGGCACCACAAAAATATACGGGTACGATCGACAAGCTGGGCCTTGATATCGGCATAACGGCGGAAAGCCAGCTGGTTTGGGCAGTTTACGCGAAGCCGAAAACCAAGCTCAAGGGTGCTTTTGCCGGCAACTATTCCGGCCTTTCCGCCGAATTCGCAGCAGGATTGGGCCTGGGGGCGAAATCCCTGGTCGGCGCGAAAAAGGAGATCGCGCTGCAGCCGCTGAAGATCGAGGGTCAGACCGGACTGAACGTCGCTGTTGGAATTGCCAGTGTTAAGTTGACGCCGGCGAAATAGACGGCACGAGCGGCTTCGCCGCATTCGTCACAGCGCCGCGCGTCTCATCGGACGCGCGGCGCTGTCGCGCTTTTATCTGCTGCCCGTTTCCTTTAGAGCGTTTCAGTGTTTCAAAGAGACACTGAAACGCTCTAAGTCTTTGAAGTTAAGCACTTCACGACGGAAAACCCCTGCACAGTTTTCCTGGAGGTGCTCTAATCGGAGACGATGAGGAACCGTGCGACAGATCTCCAAAGGTGGTCGGATGCAGGCGAATGGCGAAAATTCGGCAGAGCAGGGCTCGAGGATCATCCGGCCAATTTTGGATGAAACGCCGCTCAGGGCCGCAAGCTTTATCGTCACCATCTACGGCGACGTGGTGGAGCCGCGCGGCGGCGCGATCTGGATCGGCAACCTGATCGAGATCTGCGCGGGCGTCGGTATCAGCGAGACGCTTGTGAGAACCGCCGTGTCCCGTCTCGTCGCCGCCGGCCAGCTCGCCGGAGAGCGGGAGGGACGGCGCAGCTTCTATCGGCTGACGGATGCCGCACGCGCGGAATTCGCCGCGGCGGCGCGGGTGATCTTCGGACCGCCGGAGGAAGCGAGCTGGCACTTCGTGCAGCTGATGGGTTCGTCGGCCGAGGAGCGGATGCAGATGCTCGAGCGCTCCGGCCATGCGCGGCTGGGCCCCCGGCTCGCGGTCGGCGTGCGGCCGTTCCCGAGCGCGATCATGCCCGCCGTGGTCTTCCGCGCGGAGCCTGCCCAGGGTGCGAGCGAGTTGAAGGCCTTTGCCTCGGGCTGTTGGGACCTCGGACCTCACGCGCAGGCATACCGGCGGTTTCTCGCCTGCTTCGGCAAGCTCGCCGTTCTTCCGGATACCGCTAGGGCGATTGCTCCCGCCGAGTGCCTTTCTGCACGCCTCCTCATGGTACACCAGTTCCGCTTCGTTACGCTCCGCGAGCCGCGCCTGCCGGCCGAGATTCTGCCCGCTGATTGGCCAGGCGACGAAGCCCGCCGCCTGTTTGCCCGGCTGTACCGCAGCCTGTCTCCCCAGGCGGACCTGCATGTCGCGCGGAACTGCGTCACGCTTACGGGTCCGCTGCCGAAGGCGACCGGGGCGACGGAGCATCGGCTTCGAATGCTGTGCGGTGAAGCTGCGCCTGGGAAATCCGGCAACCCCGTTTAACGTGCCGCGCTCCTTCGTTCCTCATTCCTGTCACGAGTACGAAGATGGACGAAAATACCCGCCCGATCTCACTCGCTAAATGTCACAGAAAAATGTGTAAATGACGTTGAAGTGTGACATGTCCTGCGCTAAATTCTAACGGATCGGTCAAAAGGAACTGCATCGACATCACTCCCGAACGCCTCCGGCGGAGGAGAGAGCAGCATGTATGCTCAAATGGTGAAGACGGATGCCCCTCGGGTCAAAAGCCCCGACGATATGGACCCGCAAGAGCGCGCTTTCCAGGAGCGGATCGACGCGGGTCAGAAGATCGAGCCGAAGGAATGGATGCCCGAAGGCTACCGCAAGACGCTCATCCGCCAGATCAGCCAGCACGCCCATTCCGAGATCGTCGGCCAGCTTCCCGAAGGCAACTGGATCACCCGCGCCCCGACGCTGGAGCGCAAGGCGATCCTGCTCGCCAAGGTTCAGGACGAGGCGGGGCATGGTCTCTATCTCTACTGCGCCGCCGAGACACTGGGGGTGAGCCGCGACGCGCTTTACGAGCAGCTCCATACCGGCAAGGCCAAGTATTCGTCGATCTTCAATTATCCGACGCTCAGCTGGGCGGATATCGGCGCCATCGGCTGGCTGGTCGACGGCGCGGCGATCATGAACCAGGTGCCGCTGCAGCGCTGCTCCTACGGCCCCTATTCGCGCGCGATGATCCGCATCTGCAAGGAGGAGAGCTTCCATCAGCGGCAGGGCTACGACATCCTGATCAAGATGATGAAGGGCACGCCTGACCAGAGGGCCATGGTGCAGGACGCACTGAACCGCTGGTGGTGGCCGTCGCTGATGATGTTCGGCCCGTCGGACGACGCCTCGGTCCACTCGGCCCAGTCGATGGCGTGGAAGATCAAGCAGAACTCCAACGACGAACTCAGACAGAAATTCGTCAACCAGACGGTTCCACAGGCCGAATATCTCGGGCTGACCGTCCCCGATCCGGATCTGAAGTGGAACGAGGAAAAAGGTGGCTACGATTTCGGCGAGCCGGACTGGAACGAATTTTTCGAGGTGATCGCCGGCAATGGCCCTTGTAATGCCGAGCGTCTCGGCGCGCGCAGGAAGGCCTGGGAGGACGGCGCCTGGTTCCGGGACGGCCTGACGGCGCATGCCGAAAAGGCCGCACTTCGCGCGCAGCCGGTCGCCGCCGAATGAACATCGGGAGCGAGACGTTATGTCCAGCGAATGGCCCCTCTGGGAAGTCTTCATCCGCGGCCAGCACGGCCTGAACCATCGCCATGTCGGCAGCCTGCACGCACCGGATGCCGAAATGGCGATCAATAACGCCCGCGACGTCTATACCCGCCGCAACGAGGGCGTCAGCATCTGGGTGGTGCGTTCGAGCGACATAGCGGCAAGCGCGCCCTCGGAAAAAGGCCCGTTGTTCGAGCCTGCGAATGCGAAGGTCTACCGGCACCCCACTTTCTTCGACATTCCGGATGAGGCGGGGCACATGTGATGGTTCAGGCAACCGCGATGCAGGCGGTCGTCGACAGGGCCGCTCTCTTCGACTTCCTGCTCGGCATGGGCGACAATACATTGATCCTCGGCCATCGTCTTTCGGAATGGTGCGGCCACGCCCCGGCTCTCGAAGAGGACATCGCGCTCGCCAACACGGCACTCGACCTCATCGGACAGACGCAGCTCTGGCTCGGCCTTGCAGGCGAGGTCGAAGGAAAGGGCCGCAGCGCGGACGATCTTGCCTATCTCCGCGACGCGCGCGACTTCCGCAATCTGCTGCTCACGGAGCGGCCGAACGGCGATTACGGCGGGACGCTGATGCGTCAGTTTCTGTTCGATGCATGGCACTATCTCGCACTGAAAGGCCTTCGCAGCTCCTGCGAGCCGCGCATCGCCGCGATCGCCGAGAAAGCGTCGAAGGAGGTGGCCTACCATCTCGAACGGAGCCGCGATCTCGTGATCCGCCTCGGTGACGGAACGGCGGAAAGTCACGCCCGTATGCAGGAGGCGCTGGTCGATATCTGGCCCTATACCGGCGAGATGTTCGTGAGCGCGGCGCACGACCTCGTCCTTGCGGCCGCCGGCGTCGCGCCGGAGCCGGAGAACTTGAAGGCCGAATGGCATGCGCTGGCCGCTGAGACGCTTCGCGCGGCGACGCTCGAAAAACCGGAGGACCGCTATATGCACAAGGGCGGCAAGCGCGGCCTCCATACGGAGCATCTCGGCTATGTGCTCGCCGAGATGCAGTTCCTGCAGCGCGCCTATCCCGGCGCCAGCTGGTAGGAGGCTCATATGGCAACGGCGATACGCCCCTCGATCGCGGATGTATGGCACTGGCTCTCGCAAGTGCCGGATCCGGAAATTCCGGTCATCTCCGTGACCGACCTCGGCATCGTCCGCAACGTCGACTGGGATGGCGAAACGCTGGTGGTGACGGTGACGCCGACCTATTCGGGCTGTCCCGCCACGGCGGTCATCAATCTCGATATCGAGCGGCGGCTCAAGGAGAACGGCATCGAGAGTGTCAGGCTCGAACGCCAGCTCTCGCCCGCCTGGACCACCGACTGGATCAGCGCCGAGGGCCGCGAAAAGCTTGAAAGCTATGGCATTGCGGCCCCCGTCGACGGCACCGGAGCGGAGGGCAGGCTGTTGAAACGGATCGAAGGCCTCGAGGGCGGCGCGGCGCTGACGGTCTCCTGTCCGCGCTGTGGCTCCGCCCGGACCGATAAGGTCAGCCAGTTCGGATCGACGCCCTGCAAAGCGAGCTATCGCTGCCGGGACTGTCTGGAGCCCTTCGATTATTTCAAATGCATCTGACGTAATGCGAGGCGGGAAGAACGCTCAAATGGCACGTTTTTATCCTCTTCAGGTCACCGAAGTCCGGCGCGATACGCGCGATGCCGTGGTCGTGACGCTCGAGCCGCGCGAGGAGGACCGCGCCGCCTTCGATTTCACGCAGGGGCAATATCTGACGTTCCGCCGCCTCTTCGGCGGCGAGGAACTGCGCCGTTCGTATTCGATCTGCGCCGGTCTTGACGAAGGCGCCCTGAAGGTCGGCATCAAGCGCGTCGATGACGGCTGCTTCTCCAGTTGGGCGAATGAGGAGCTCGAGCCCGGAGACACGCTGGAAGCCATGCCGCCGATGGGCGCCTTCTTCACGCCTATCGAGCCGGAGGCCGCCAAACACTATCTCGGCTTTGCGGGCGGCAGCGGCATCACGCCGGTGCTCTCGCTCGTAAAGACGGTGCTCGCGCGCGAGCCCCGGTCCGCGTTCACGCTTGTCTATGCCAACCGCCACTTCAGCTCGATCATGTTCCGCGAGGAACTGGACGACCTCAAGAATCTCTATCTGGGGCGGCTGTCCGTTCTGCACGTCCTCGAGAGCGAAGCCCAGGAAATCGACCTGTTCAGCGGGCGGCTCGATCGGGAAAAATGCACTGCCCTCTTCCGGAGCTGGATCGACGTAAGGTCGGCCGATACCGCCTTCATCTGCGGGCCGGAACCGATGATGCTTGGCGTTGCCGCAGCACTTCGCGCGCATGGCCTTGGCGACGACCGGATCAAATTCGAGCTGTTCGCCGCCTCCCAGCCCGGACGCGCCCGGCGCAAGGTCGAAAGCGCCGCCGGCGCCGATAGCCGGGCGCGTTGCGAGGCGACCGTGACACTCGACGGCGCCACGCGCAGCTTCACCTTTCCGAAAGAGGGGCTGAGCCTCCTCGAAGCGGCGCTCGAAAACAGGATGGACGCGCCATTCGCCTGCAAGGCGGGGGTCTGCTCCTCGTGCCGCGCCAAGGTGCTGGAAGGCGAGGTGGAGATGGAGAGCAACAACGCGCTCGAGGACTACGAGGTGGAGCAGGGCTATGTGCTGACCTGCCAATCCTATCCGCTCAGCGACCGGATCGTCGTCAGCTACGATCAGTGACCGCCGATGCCGAGCCGACGCTGAAGCTGAACTGACGGGAGGACCATCCGATGAACGTAGTGGCGGACCGGCCGCGCCGGCTCGAAAGCTATATCGCCGGCGCCTGGATGCGCGGATCGAAGGACGGCGTGACCCTTTGCGACGCTGCGACCGGCGCGCCGGTGGCGCTCGTCGATTCCAGCGGCATCGATTTCGCCGCCGCGCTTGCCTATGGACGCGAAAAGGGCGGGCCGGCGCTCCGCCGCATGTCGTTCCACGAGCGGGCGATGATGCTGAAGGCGCTTGCCCAGGCACTGATGGAGCGCAAGGAGGAGTTCTACGCGCTCTCCACCGCCACCGGCGCCACGCGTGCGGACAGCTGGATCGATATCGAAGGCGGCATCGGCACGCTCTTCTCCTATGCATCGAAGGGCAGGCGGGAGCTGCCGAACAGCCATGTGCTCCTCGACGGCGACGTCGAGGCGCTGTCGCGCGATGGCACCTTTTCCGCCCAGCATATCCTGACGCCGCTTCAAGGCACCGCGGTGCACATCAATGCCTTCAACTTTCCCTGCTGGGGCATGCTCGAAAAGCTCGCGCCGACGCTGCTGGCGGGGATGCCTGCGATCGTCAAGCCTGCGAGCCAAACCGCCTATCTCGCCGAGCTGGTGGTGCGGCGGATCGTCGACACCGGTTTGCTTCCGGAAGGGGCGCTCCAGCTCGTCTGCGGCTCCCCGGGCGATCTCCTGGATCGTGTCGGCGACCAGGACGTGGTGACCTTCACCGGCTCGGCCACGACCGGGCGCAAGCTCAAGACCCATCCCGCGATCGTCGGTAATTCGGTGCGCTTCACCATGGAGGCCGACAGCCTCAATGCGGCGGTTCTCGGGCTCGATGCGGCCCCTAGAGCGGAGGAGTTCGGTCTTTTCGTCCGCGAAGTCGCCCGCGAGATGACGTCGAAGGCCGGGCAGAAATGCACGGCCATTCGCAGGGTGATCGCCCCGCGGGCCCATTGCGACGCGCTGATCACCGCTCTCGGCGAGCGGCTTGCCAAGGTTCCGCTCGGCGATCCCGCCGACGAGAACGTGCGGATGGGGCCGCTCGCAAGCCGTGATCAGCGCGAAGAGGTGAGGGCGCGCATCCTCGATCTCACCACGGATGCAGAGATCGTTGCGGGCGATCCGGCAAGACCGCAGCTTGTCTCCGGCGATGCGGAGGCGGGGGCTTTCCTCAATCCCGTTCTTCTCTATTGCGATAGTCCCGACGCAGCGCGGTCGGTTCACGACGTCGAGGCCTTCGGCCCCGTGAGCACGGTCATGCCCTATGATACGGCGGAAGAGGCGGTTGACCTCGTCCGGCGCGGAAGGGGGAGCCTCGTCACCTCCGTCTTCACCAATGATCCCGATATTGCGCGGGAGCTGGTGATCGGCATGGCGCCGTTCCACGGCCGCGTGATGATCGGCAATCGCCTGAGCGCGAAATCTTCGACCGGGCACGGCTCGCCCTTGCCGGGTCTCGTCCATGGCGGCCCCGGCCGGGCCGGCGGCGGCGAGGAACTGGGCGGCATGCGGGGCGTCAGGCACTACATGCAGCGCACGGCCGTCCAGGGCGCGCCGGGCCTCGTCGCTGCCGTCACCGGCCGCTGGATGGAGGGTGCGCCGGCGCGGTCCGGGGGCGAGCACCCCTTCCGCAAGTCGCTCGCCGAGCTGCGGGTCGGCGACCAGATCGTCACGGAGACGCGCACCGTTACGCTCGAAGACATCGAGCATTTCGCCGAATTTACCGGCGATACGTTCTATGCGCATATGGACGAGGAGGCCGCCCGCGCCAATCCGTTCTTCGACGGCCGGGTCGCGCATGGCTATCTCGTCGTCTCCCTGGCCGCCGGTCTCTTCGTCGATCCCGCCCCGGGGCCGGTGCTCGCAAACTACGGCGTCGACGGGATGCGGTTCCTGACGCCCGTCTATCCCGGCGACACGCTTCAGGTCCGGCTCACCTGCAAGGAGATCAGTCCGCGAATAAACTCCGACTATGGGGAGGTGCGATGGGACTGCCGCGTCACCAACCAGACTGGCGCAACCGTCGCCCAATATGATGTATTGACGATGGTGGCGAAGACCGGAAGCGGGGAAGAATGATGACGGAGCAGGAGACGCGGCATCTGGTGATGACCGTCCTGATGACGCCGGACATGGCGAATTTCAGCGGCAAGGTGCATGGCGGAGCGCTTTTGAACCTGCTCGACCGGGTGGCCTTCTCCTGCGCATCCCGCTTTTCCAAGCAATATGCGGTGACGCTCTCCGTCGACCAGGTGATCTTCAAGGAGCCGATCCATGTCGGCGAACTCGTCACCTTCCGCGCGGCCATCAACTATGCCGGCCGCACCTCGATGGAGGTCGGAATAAGGGTGGAGGCGGAAAACATCCGGGCGGGCACGCGGCGGCACACCAATTCCTGCTATTTCACGATGGTCGCCGTCGACGATGCGGGCCGGCCCGTCACGGTTCCGGAGTACCACCCGGAGACGGCAACCGAAAAACGCCGCCACCAGGCGGCCGAGCTGCGCCGCACGCTTCGGCGGGAATTCGCCCATCGGCTGAAGACGGTCGCCGAAACGGGGCGGGATGTTGGGGAGTAGGACTGCTCGTCTGGCTTCGACACCGCCCGCTCGTCACCGACCCCTGAATTCCGGGTTGCGTTTGTCGAGGAAGGCTGTCACGCCCTCCGCATAGTCGGCGCTGCGGCCGGCTTCGCGCTGCAGGTCGCGTTCGAGGTCGAGCTGTTCGTCGAAGGAATGGGTGGCGGCGGCCTGGATCGCGCGCTTGGTCAGACCGAGCCCCCTGGTCGGCCCGGCAGCGAGCCGAACGGCGAGCGCGGAGGCCTCGTCCATCAGCGCCGCGTCGTCGACGGCGCGCCAGATCAGGCCCCAGCTCGCTGCCGTCTCCGCGTCCAGCGGTTCGGCCGTCATCGCCAGCGCCTTGGCGCGCGCTTCGCCGACGAGCCGCGGCAGGCTCCAGGTTCCGCCGGAATCGGGCACCAGTCCGATTTTCGCGAAGGCCTGGATGAAGCGGGCGGAACGGGCGGCAAGCGTGATGTCGCAGGCAAACGCGATGTTGGCGCCGGCCCCCGCGGCAACTCCGTTGACGGCGCAGACGACCGGTTTCTCCAGGCTTCGGATCAGCCTCAGGAGCGGGTTGTAAAAGGTTTCGATCGTGCGACCGAGGTCCGGTGCGCCGCCCTTGCGGGGATCGCGGTCGCCGAGGTCCTGGCCCGCGGAAAAGCCGCGCCCCGCTCCCGTCAGCATCACGGCACGCACATCGTCGTCCGAACGGGCGCGCTCGAAGCCGGCGCGCAGTGCGAGATGCATTTCCTCGTTGAAGGCGTTGAGCTTGTCGGGCCGGTTGAGCGTCAGGCGCAAGACGCCGGCCTCAAGAGCCGACAGTACGGTGTCGGAATCGGGCATGTTTCCTCCCTGCACCCTCTGGGCCTCGCCAATAAAAGCCTTGCATGGACCGATCGGCCGGTCAATCATGCCCCGCACGGAGGACGAGCATCGTGCCCCTCAGCATCGTGCATAGCGGCGGGATCGCCGTCGTCGCCACCGGCAATCCCCTGCGCTACGTTTTTCACGCCGAGCGCGCCGCACGGCACCCACCGGCGCTTGCCGGCATCGAGCCGCGCCCGATCCGTTCGGCGGCGGTGATCGGCGGCGGCACCATGGGAACCGGCATCGCCGCGGCGCTGCTTCACGCCGGTCTTCCGCTCGTCCTGGTCGAGCGTGACGAGGCGGCGGTGGAACGGGCGCTTGCCAGGCTGCGCACAATCTTCGACGGGGCGGTGAAACGCGGGCGCATCTCCGCCGGGCTTGCGGCCGAGCGCCTTGCAGGCGTCACGGGCTCGACGGATTATACAGCGATCGCGGAGGCGGATCTGATCATCGAGGCGGTCTTCGAGGATCTGGACGTGAAGCGCGATGTCTTTCGAAGGCTCGCCGCCGTCTGTCGCGCTGACGCCATTCTCGCGACGAACACATCCTATCTCGATCCCGAACGGATCGCCGCGGACATCGGGAGCCGGGAGCGGTTTCTCGGGCTGCATTTCTTCAGCCCGGCGCAGGTGATGAAGCTTCTCGAAATCGTGCCCACGCAAGCGACGGCGCCCGACGTGCTGGCGACCGGTTTCGCGCTGGCGCGGATGCTCAACAAAATCCCCGTACGCGCGGGTATCTCGGACGGTTTCATCGGCAACCGGATTCTCAAGGTGACGCGGGCCCAGGCCGAGCGGCTGCTGCTCAGCGGCGCGAGACCGGCCGCCGTCGATGCCGCCATGCGCGCCTTCGGGCTGCCGATGGGACCATTCGAGGCGCAAGACCTCGGCGGGCTGGATATCGCCGCCTTCCAGCGCCGTGCCGCCCGTGCCCGCGGCGAGACGACTTTTGCGCCGGTTGCCGATCGCCTCTCGGCGATCGAGCGCTTCGGGCAGAAGAGCGGCGGCGGCTGGTACGACTACGCGCCGGGCGACCGCACGCCACGGCCTTCCGCGACGGTCGCCCGCATCATCGCGGAGGAGGCTCGGGGCTGGCCCCGGCGCGATTGGGACGAGGCGTCCATCGTCGGCTGCATCCTCTGGCCGATGGTGAACGAGGCTGCGCGGATTCTCGAAGACGGAACGGCTCTGAGGGCTTCCGATATCGATCTCGTGGAGATCCACGGCTACGGCTTTCCGCGCTGGCGGGGCGGGCTGATGCATCATGCCGAGGCGCACGGCCTTCACAAGGTCGCGGGGGCGCTGAGTGGGCTTGCGGAGGCGGGGCTCGCCGATCCCCCTTGCGACCCGCTGCTCCGGGCTGCCTCGCGAGGCAGCTTCCTTTGACGGGCGCCCCCCGGGGCCACGGGGCGGGCATTTTGTCTCGGCAGGCCGAGCCGGGTTGCGCAAACGGTCACGTTTTCCTAGGAGGACCGTTTCGGATTTAAGAACAGACAGGTCCTGCCTTGATCGAGACCCCATACTACCTCATCGACAAAGCCAAGCTTACCCGCAACATGGAAAGGATCGCCCATGTGCGCGAGAAATCCGGCGCCAAGGCTTTGCTGGCGCTGAAGTGCTTCGCCACCTGGTCGGTTTTCGACCTCATGCGCGACTATATGGACGGCACCACGTCGTCCTCGCTCTTCGAGGTGAGGCTCGGCCGCGAGCGGTTCGGCAAGGAAACCCATGCCTATAGTGTCGCCTATGGTGACAACGAGATCGACGATGTGGTCTCTCACGCCGACAAGATCATCTTCAACTCGATCTCGCAGTTGGAGCGTTTTGCCGACAAGGCGGCGGGCATCGCGCGCGGACTGCGGCTCAACCCTCAGGTGAGTTCCTCGAGCTTCGATCTCGCCGATCCCGCGCGTCCCTTCAGCCGCCTCGGCGAGTGGGACGTGCCGAAGGTCGAGCGCGTCATGGACCGGATCAACGGCTTCATGATCCACAACAATTGCGAGAACAAGGATTTCGGCCTCTTCGACCGGATGCTCGGCGAGATCGAGGAAAGGTTCGGCGCGCTCATCGCCCGCGTCGATTGGGTCAGCCTCGGCGGCGGCATCCACTTCACCGGGGACGACTATCCGGTCGACGCCTTTTCGGCGCGCCTCCGGGCATTTTCCGACCGCTACGGCGTTCAGATCTATCTGGAGCCGGGCGAAGCTTCGATCACGAAGAGCACGACGCTGGAAGTGACGGTGCTCGACACGCTCTACAATGGCAAGAATCTCGCCATCGTCGACAGTTCGATCGAGGCGCACATGCTGGACTTGTTGATCTATCGCGAGACCGCCAAGGTTTTGCCGAACGAGGGGTCGCATAGCTACATGATCTGCGGCAAGTCCTGCCTCGCCGGCGACGTCTTCGGCGAGTTCCGCTTCGCCGAAGAGCTTAAGGTCGGCGACCGCATCTCGTTTCAGGACGCCGCCGGTTACACGATGGTCAAGAAGAACTGGTTCAACGGCGTGAAGATGCCGGCGATCGCCATCAGGGAACTTGACGGAAGCGTCAGGACCGTCCGCGAATTCACCTACGCGGACTACGAGCAGAGCCTCTCCTGAGGCTTCACGCAAGCAAGACGGGTAGAAGGAGATATCCCCCGAAATGAAAAAGAACGTTCTCATCATCGGCGCCGGTGGCGTGGCACAGGTCGTGGCGCACAAATGCGCCCAGAACAGCGATGTATTGGGAGATATTCATATTGCCTCACGCACGGTCGACAAGTGCCGCAAGATCGTCGAGTCCGTACGCGAAAAGAAGAGCCTGAAGACCGAGGTGAAGCTGGAGGCGCATGCGCTCGACGCGCTCGACGTCGAGGCGACGAAGGCGCTCATCGTCAGCACCGGCTCTCAGATCGTAATCAATGTCGGCTCCGCCTTCGTCAACATGTCGGTGCTGCGCGCCTGCATGGACACGGGTGTGGCCTATATGGACACGGCGATCCATGAGGAGCCGAACAAGATCTGCGAAACGCCGCCGTGGTACGGGAACTATGAATGGAAGCGCGCCGCCGAGTGCAAGGAGAAGGGCATCACCGCCATTCTCGGCGTCGGCTTCGACCCGGGCGTGGTCAATGCCTATGCCCGCCTCGCCAAGGACGAATATTTCGACAAGATCACGGATGTCGACATCGTCGATATCAATGCCGGCAACCACGGCAAGTATTTCGCCACCAACTTCGATCCGGAGATCAACTTTCGCGAATTTACCGGCGTCGTCTATTCTTGGCAGAAGGGTGCCTGGCAGACGAACCGGATGTTCGAGGTCGGCAAGGAGTTCGACCTGCCCGTCGTGGGCAAGCGCCAGGCCTATATGACCGGCCATGACGAGGTTCACTCGCTGTCGAAGAACATGGACGGGGCCGATGTGCGCTTCTGGATGGGCTTTGGCGACCATTACATCAACGTCTTCACGGTTCTGAAGAACCTGGGCCTCCTGTCCGAGCAGCCGGTCAAGACCGCCGAGGGCCTCGAAGTCGTGCCGCTGAAGGTGGTAAAGGCGGTCCTGCCCGACCCGGCGTCGCTCGCGCCTGGCTACGAGGGCAAGACCTGCATCGGCGATTTCGTCAAGGGCCTGAAGGACGGCAGGGAACGCGAGGTGTTCATCTACAACGTCGCCGACCACAGGCAAGCCTATGAAGAAGTGGGCTCGCAGGGCATCTCCTACACGGCCGGCGTTCCGCCGGTGGCGGCCGCCATGCTGATCGCCAGCGGCGAGTGGGACGCCAGGCAGATGGCGAATGTGGAAGAACTGCCCCCGCGGCCGTTCCTCGATATCCTCAACCGGATCGGCCTGCCGACCCGCATCAAGGATGAACAGGGCGATCGGCCGCTCAGTTTCTCCTGACGAGCGGGACGAGGAAAAGTATGTGTGGTTTTCCGCCCGCATCCCGCTCTAACTAAAATCATTGTGATCTGAAGCTTAAACGCCAGCACCCCCCCTAATCCGGCCTGCCGGCCACCTTCTCCCCGCAGGCGGGGCGAAGGGGACTCGCGGCAGCGTCGTACTCGTCCCCTCTCCCCGCGCGCGGGGAGAGCGTTAGGGTGAGGGGCAAGCTGCTGCCACCTTCGTCGCCCACACCACTCGCGAAAATCATACTTATTGGTGAGAAAACCTTTTCTCAGCTTGACTCTCGCATTGAGAAAAGGTTTTCTCATTGTGACTCTCGGGAGGAGGCGAAACTGAATTCACAGCGCAGCAAGGGGCATCGGGTCACCATTCACGATCTGGCGAGGGTCGCCGGCGTGAGCGTTTCGACCGTTTCGAAGGCTCTCAACGACAATGGTCGCATGGCTGCCGACACGCGCGAGCGGATCAAGAATCTCGCGGCGGAGATCGGCTTCCGGCCGAACGCGCTGGCGCGGGGGCTCTTGAGCAACCGCAGTTTCACCGTAGGCCTTCTGACGAACGACACCTATGGGCGCTTCACGCTGCCGGTCATGGCCGGGGTTTCGGAAGCACTGGTGGATCATGGAGTATCGGTCTTCCTGTGCGCCATAGAGGACGACCCGGCGCTTGGGAAAATTCATGTCGACGCCATGCTGGACAAGCAGGTGGACGGCATCATCGCGACAGGCAAGCGGGTCGACAGGTCTCTCCCGGTCGATCTCGCCGGCCTGCCGGTGCCGGTCGTCTATGCTTTCACCAAGGGCGAGCCCGGCAGCGTGACGCTGACTTCCGACGACGGTCACGGTGCGAGGCTGGCGGCGGAACGGCTGAAGAAGATGGGCCGCAAGCGGTTGTTGCACATCACGGGCCCGCTGGAATTCACCTCCGCGGTCGAGCGCGCCGAGGCATTTCGGGCCGTTGCGGGCGGTGGGGCGCCGGTCCTGCATGGAGTCTGGTCGGAGGCCTGGGGTCACGAGGCGATCGACCGCATCTGGAATACGGGCGGCGAAAGGCCCGACGGCATCTTCTGCGGCAACGACCAGATCGCCCGGGGCGTGGTCGATGCGCTGCGCGAACGCGGCGTGAGGGTGCCGGAGGATGTCTCCGTCATCGGTTTCGACAATTGGGAGATCATGGCGGCGCAGACGCGGCCGCCGCTGACGACCGTCGACATGAACCTGAAGGAGCTTGGGCGGGAGGCCGGGCTGATGGTGCTCGCGCTTGCGGAGGGCCGGACGATCGAGCCCGGCCTGCGCAAGCTGCCCTGCAGGCTTGTCGTACGGGACTCCTGCGGAGGCGTGGGACGACAGAACTGATTGAGGAGATGGGGTTCACCCGAGGTGGCCCCGCATTTGGGAGGAATGCGAAATGTTCAAGAAACTGATGGCAGCGACGGCCCTCATATCGGCCAGCATGATTTCGGCCGCTTCGGCCGAGACGATCAGCATGTGGGTCCGCTCGGGTATCGGCGACTCGTTCAAGGAAGTCGTCAAGGCCTACAATGCAGGTCACGAGAACAAGGTGGAGCTCACCGAAGTGCCTTTTGCCGAGCTCGTGCAGAAATATGCCACTGCGATCGCCGGCGGCCAGGCGCCAGACGCGCTTTCGCTCGACCTGATCTACACGCCGGCCTTCGCCGCCGCCGGTCAGTTGGAAGACCTCACCGACTGGTCGAAGGCGCTGCCCTACTTCAATTCGCTCTCGCCCTCGCATGTGAAGCTCGGCACCTATGAGGACAAGATCTACGGCCTGCCGCTCACGGTCGAGACCTCGATCTTCGCCTGGAACAAGGACCTCTACAAAAAGGCCGGCCTCGACCCCGAAAAGGCGCCGAAGACCTGGGAGGAGATCACCGCCAATGCCGAGAAAATCCGCGCGCTCGGCGGCGACACCTACGGCTTCTACTTCTCCGGCGGCGGCTGCGGCGGCTGCATGATCTTCACCTTCACGCCGCTGACCTGGGGCGCGGGCGCCGACATCCTTTCGGCCGACGGCAAGACCGCGACGCTCGATACGCCGCAGATGCGCAAGGCCGTCGACATTTACCGCAACATGGTCGAGAAGGACCTCGTTCCTGCGGGTGCCGCGAGCGACAACGGCGTGAATTTCCTCAGCTTCACCAATGGCAAGATCGGCCAGCAGAGCCTCGGCGCCTTCGCCATAGGCACGCTGGTGACGCAGCATCCCGAGATCGATTTCGGTGTGACGCTGATCCCCGGCGTCGACGGCAAGCCGTCCTCCTTTGCCGGCGGCGACAACTTCGTCGTCACCAAGGGAACGCCGAAGCTCGAAGAGGTCAAGGAATTCCTCGAATATACCTATTCGCCGGAAGGCCAGAAGATCATGGCGAAATTCGGCAGCCTGCCCACCCGCGGCGACATCGCCAATGAGGTGCTCGAAGGCCTCGACCCGCGCCTGAAGGTCGGCATGGAGGCGATCGCCGTCGCCCAGACGCCTTATACGCTGCAGTTCAACGACCTGATCAACAGCGCCAACGGGCCGTGGGCGACCTTTACCAATGCCGCGATCTATGGCGACGACGTCGACGGTGCGTTCTCGAACGCACAAGACGAGATGCAGTCGATCATCGACGCGGGGCAGTGAGGCTGGCACGAAAGGTGTGCTGCTTCGTGAATGGCGGATGGGGGACATCCCCCCTCTGCCCTGCCGGGCATCTCCCCCACAAAGGGGGAGATCGGCAAGAAGCAGGGCCTGCGCCAACCCGCGAACATGAATATGCCGAGAGGGTGTTTCCCCCCTGCCGCCGATGCCTCGAAACCCTTGAAAGCGCATCCATGACGACGTCAGCACTCACATCCGCCACCCGCCGGCGACGCCCGAAGCGGCAAGCCGGATGGCGCGGCCTCATCTATATCGCGCCCGCCATGGCGCTCGTCACGCTCTTCTTCGTGCTGCCGGTGCTGTTCACGCTGTGGATGAGCCTGCACAAATGGCCGCTGCTCGGCGAGCCGGCCTGGATCGGCCTGCGCAACTATACGCGGATGTTCACCGATGCGCGGTTCTTCAACGCGCTCGGTTTCACCGCCCACTATACCCTGATCGTCACGATAGCGATTTTCGCGGTCGCCTTCCCGCTGGCGATTTTCGTGGAGAAACAGAGGCCGTTGGTCTCGCTCTACCGGACCATCGTCTTTCTGCCTGTCGTGGTGGGGCTCGCGTCCGCCTCGCTGCTCTGGGTGTGGCTCGCCAATGTCGACAGCGGGCTCTTCGCGCCGCTCTTCGATATACTGGGCCTGACCTCCGGACGGATCAACCTGCTCGCCAAGTTCGATACCGCGTTTCTGACGATCATCGTCATGGTCGTCTGGAAGATCGCCGGCTTCACCATGATTATCCTGCTGACCGGGCTGCAGGCCATCCCGGCCGAACTGACAGAGGCCGCGCGCATCGACGGCGCCGGCCGCTGGCAACGCTTCCGCCACCTGACGCTGCCCCTGATGCGCCGGACCATGGCGCTGGCGCTCATCCTTTCGGTCACCGGCTCGATCCTCGCCTTCGACCAGTTCTACATCATGACCAGCGGCGGTCCGCAGAACAAGATGATCTCCGTCGTCTACTATATCTTCAACCAGTCCTTCGTGTCCTTCAATCTCGGCTACGGCGCGGTACTGTCGATCGCGCTCCTCCTGATCCTGGTGACGCTCAGCGTCGTCCAGCTCTGGCTGCTCAAGGTGGGGGATGAACGCCCATGAGGACGCGCCGCGAAATCCGCGCCCGCAAGGCGCTCCGGGACAGGATCGTCTATCACGGCATCGGCATCGGCACGGCCTTCTTCTTCCTGGCGCCCTTTGCCGTTTCCTTTCTTGCCTCCTTCCGGCCGAACAGCGAATCCGGCAGGCCGCCGCTGCCGCCATGGCCGATCTCGGGGCTGAGTTTCGACGCCTACCGGGCGCTCGACAGCTTCGGTGCCGGCATCTGGCAGCACATGTTCAATTCGCTCCTCGTGTCGATCGGAACGGTCGTCCTGACCGTCGCGGTCAGCGTGCTCGCCGGCTACGGCTTCTCCCGCTACCGCTTCCCGTTCAAGAACGCGCTCTTCGTACTGATCATCGCGACGCTGATGGTCCCGTTCCAATCGATCCTGACGCCGCTCTTCATCATTCTGGCGCGGCTCGGGCTCAACAATTCGCTCGTCGGGCTGATGCTCGTCTATGTGACGCTGCAGCTTCCCTTTTCCGTCTTCATGATGCGCAACGCCTTCGATGCCGTGCCGAAGGAGATCGAGGAAGCGGCGCGCATCGACGGCGCCCGCGACCTGAAACTTCTCGTCCGGGTGCTGTTGCCGCTGGTCATGCCCGGGATTGCGACCGTGTCGATCTTCGCCTTCCTCAATGCCTGGAACGAATTCTTCGCCGCGCTCGTCCTCCTGTCCAGCAACGACAATTACACGCTTCCCGTTCTGATGACCGCCGTGCGCGCCGGCCGTCTCGGCGCGATCAACTGGGGCGCGGTGCAGGCCGGCGTCGCGGTGATGGTCGTTCCCTGCCTCTTCGTGTTCCTTCTTCTGCAACGCTATTACATGCGCGGGCTGATGGCCGGCGCGGTGAAATGATCCGAGAGAAAGTGACCTCATGACAAAGACCGTGAAAGACCGCCAGTTTCGCCCCGTTGCCGTTCCCGATGTCGAACTCGGCGGATTCTGGGGCAAATGGCAGGATGCCGTCTGCCGATCCACCGCCGAAACCCTGCTCGACCGCTGCGTCGAGGCGGGCATGATCAAGGCGATCGACGTCAGTCAGCCGAGCCCCGGCATCGTCATCCCCATCCAACCCTGGGGCGGTACCACGCAGATGTTCTGGGACTCAGACCTCGGCAAGTCGATCGAGACGATCGCCTATTCGCTCTACCGCCGCCCCAATCCGGAACTCGAGGCGCGCGCCGACCGGATCATCGACATGTACGAGAAGCTGCAGGACCAGGACGGATATCTCAATGCCTGGTTCCAGCGCGTCCAGCCCGACAGGCGCTGGACCAATCTGCGCGACCACCACGAGCTCTATTGCGCCGGCCATCTGATCGAGGCTGCCGTCGCCTATTACCAGGCGACCGGCAAGCGCAAGCTTCTCGACATCATGTGCCGCTTTACGGACTATATGATCACGGTCTTCGGGCGCGGCGAAGGGCAGATCCCTGGTTATTGCGGCCATGAGGAGATCGAGCTCGCGCTCGTCAAGCTTGCGCGCGTGACGGGCGAGAAGAAGTATCTCGACCTTTCGAAGTTCTTCATCGACGAGCGCGGCACCGAGCCGCATTTCTTCACCGAGGAAGCCAGACGCGATGGCCGCGATCCGGAAAGCTTCATCCAGAGGACCTATGAGTACGGCCAGGCGCACCAGCCGGTGCGCGAACAGACGAAGGTCGTCGGCCACGCCGTGCGCGCGATGTACCTCTATTCCGGCATGGCCGATATCGCGACCGAATACAGGGACGACAGCCTGACGGCAGCCTTGGAAACGTTGTGGGACGACCTCACCACGAAGCAGATGTACATCACCGGCGGCATCGGCCCGGCTGCGTCGAACGAGGGTTTCACCAGTTATTACGACCTGCCCAACGACACGGCCTATGCCGAGACCTGCGCTTCCGTCGGCCTTGTCTTCTGGGCGAGCCGCATGCTGGGCCGCGGCCCGGACCGCCGCTATGCCGACATCATGGAACAGGCGCTCTATAACGGCGCCTTGCCGGGCCTTTCCATCGACGGCAGGACTTTCTTCTACGACAATCCGCTCGAAAGCACCGGCAGGCACCACCGATGGAAGTGGCATCATTGCCCCTGCTGCCCGCCCAATATCGCGCGGCTCGTGACCTCGATCGGTTCCTATATGTATGCGGTCGCCGAGGACGAGATCGCCGTCCATCTCTACGGCGAAAGCACGGCGCGGCTGAAACTCGCGAGCGGCGCCGAGGTCGAGCTCAGGCAAGAGACCAACTATCCCTGGGAGGGGGCGATCGCCTTCACGACGAAGCTCGACAGGCCGGCGAAATTCGCGCTGTCCTTGCGCATACCGGAATGGGCGGCGGGCGCGACGCTCAGCGTCAACGGTACGATGCTCGATCTCTCGGCGCATCTGACCGGCGGCTATGCCCGCATCGAACGCGAATGGTCGGACGGCGACCGCGTGGCGCTTTACCTGCCGCTGGCGCTTCGGCCGCAATATGCCAATCCGAAGGTGCGGCAGGACGTCGGCCGCGTGGCGCTGATGCGCGGTCCGCTCGTCTACTGCGTCGAGGCCACGGACAATGGCGAGGACCTGAACGCAATCGCGCTTCCCCGCGAACTGCCGCCTGCCGAGACCGTCGTGCTCGACGATCTGAACGGTGCGGTCGCCATCGACATTTCCGTCGAGCGCGAGGAAACGGAAGACTGGGGCAAGGCGCTTTACCGCCAGACGAGGCCTGAGCGCCGCCCGCACAAAGCACGCTTCGTGCCCTATCATCTCTGGGACAACCGGGCGCCGGGCGAGATGCTCGTCTGGGTCCAGGCGGACAAGTAGGCGATCTCCAGGATGGCGAACGGCATCAGCAACAAGAGTGTCGTGCTCAGCGACATACGCAAGAGTTATGGCGGCCTGGAGGTTATCCATGGCATCGACCTGACGATCGAGGAAGGCGATTTCGTCGTTTTCGTCGGCCCGTCAGGCTGCGGGAAATCGACCCTGCTGCGCATGATCGCGGGGCTCGAAGAGGTGACCGAGGGGGAGATCGCCATCAAGGGCAGGGACGTGACAGACCTCGACCCCTCCGAGCGCGGCATCGCCATGGTCTTCCAGTCCTACGCGCTCTACCCGCATATGAGCGTCAGCGAAAATCTCGGTTTCGGGCTCAAGATGGCCCGAACCGACCCGGCCGAAATCGCGCGCCGCGTCGCGCAGGTCTCGGCCATCCTCAAGATCGACCATCTGCTCGAGCGAAGGCCCGGCCAGCTTTCCGGAGGCCAGCGCCAGCGCGTGGCGATCGGCCGGGCGATCGTGCGCAAGCCCGACGTCTTCCTGTTCGACGAGCCGCTTTCCAACCTCGATGCGGAACTGCGCGTCTCGATGCGCATCGAGATTGCCCGCCTGCACCGCGAGCTCGGCAACACGATGGTCTATGTCACCCACGATCAGACGGAAGCGATGACGCTGGCCGATCAGATCGTCGTGCTTCGGGACGGCCGGATCGAGCAGGCCGGCAGCCCCCGCGACGTTTACGAGGACCCGGCCAACATGTTCGTGGCAGGCTTCATCGGTTCGCCGCGGATGAATTTCCTCGATGCGGAATGGCAGGGGGACGGGACGATCCGGGTCGGCGAGACCACACTCGAGGCAGCGATCGACGGCGGCAGTCTGAAGCACGGCGAGCGCCTGCTTCTCGGCATACGGCCCGAACATATCGCGGTGGCGGAGCCGGGGCCGGAACGGATCGCTGCCCAGGTCGAGTTCTCGGAATATCTCGGCGGAACGCGCTACCTCTATTGCCAGCTCGAAGACGGCCAGAGCCTCGTCGTCGAACAGCGCGAGGGCCCGAACTGGCAGGCGGGGGAAAAACTTTCTTTCGCCGTGCCCGATGACCGAAGGCGGTTCTTCGCCGAAGACGGGCGGCGTTTGCGGTAGAGGGATCAGGCCGCGTTCTCATGCCGTCGCCTCGCGAGCTTGCTTGCACGGGATAGTGCCCGCATTATCAGCGAATGCGATCTGAATGGGCTGCTGCGATGGCGATCAATATCAACGACCCCCAGGCGGATGCTTTGACGCGCACGTTCGCCCGTATGGCCGGTCTCAGCATAAGAGAGGCGATCGTCACCGCCATGAAGGAGGCTATCGACCGCCGTCGCAATCGGGAAAAGCCATTGGAGACGGCAAGACGGCTTCGAGAGAAGCACGGGATCGTCATTGGTGGGGCGGCAAGTAAGCCACTTCAGCGCGAAGCTTACGACGAGATGTGGGATGACTTGGTCCAATGGTGAGCGCTCCGTCCTCCGAAGAGGCATAGCCTTGAACCGATTCGGCATCATGTGTTAACATGTACACAACCGAATACAGGATAACATTATGCCCGTCAGCACCACTATGACCATTCGGGTCAGCCCCGAGCTAAAGAAGAAGCTCGATCGGATCGCTAGCGCCACTTCGCGTAGCCGCTCCTTCCTCGCGGGCGACGCCGTAGCTGCCTATGTGGACCGGGAGCTTGAAATCATCGACGGGATCAAGCGCGGTATGGCCGATGCCGAAGCTGGCCGCCTCGTTCCGCATGAAGAGGCCATGGCTGAAATTTTCGACGTGATCCGGAAGGCCGAGACCGGTAAGGGCGACAAAGTTTGAGGCGGCCTGTTCAGTGGTCGCGTGCAGCTCTGGACGACCTCAAGGATCAGGTTCTCTTCATTGCACGGGAAGATCCGGACTCAGCGGCAAGAGTGGCGGGACGGGTTCGCGACACGGCTGCAGCACTTGGCGAGATGGCGACCGGGAGGCCGGGGCGGGTGATCGGCACGTACGAGAAGTCCATCACCCGCTTGCCCTATGTAATCGCATATGCACTGATGAATCACGGCGGCCGCCAAAGCGTCATGATCCTGCGCGTCATCCACACCGTGCGGGAATGGACAGCCGAGGAGTGGCCGCCGTAAAGCACTTCCAGGATAGGTCTTCTTTGCCTCTCCCTCACCCCTCGCCGACGGCGAATGTCGGCGCCTCCGGCGGTTCGGAGCCGCGATAGTGGCTTGGCGGCAGGCCGATCACACGCTTGAAGGCGCGGCTGAACGAGGCCTCCGAGTCATAGCCGAGGCGGCGTGCAACCACGGAGATGCGCATGCGGTCGCGGGTCAGCCATTGCCGTGCCTGGTGCATGCGCACTTGCGTGAGATAGCGGGCCGGCGTCTCGCCGACCACGGCGGCGAACTGCTGCGCGAAGCCGGAGCGCGAGGCGCCCATGAGCTTGGCGAGGGAATCCACGGTCCAGGTCTTTTCCGGGTCGAGGTGCATGGCCGCGATCACGCGGCCGAGCCCGGGGTGGCGGACCGCCGCCACCCAGCCGTTCGTATTGCCGCATCCGTGCTCCACCCAGGAGCGGATGATGAGCGCCGCGAGCACGTCGGCGAGCCGCGCCAGCACGCCGCCGGAGCCGACGCGGCTGGCGCCGACTTCCCGCGCCATGGCGTCGAGCATATGCGGGATCGCCGGCTCGCTGGCCGTCAGGGCGTCGATGCGCATTACGTCGGGCATCATGCGCAGCAACGGATGCATGGCATCCATGTTGAACCGCAGACTGCCGCAGAAAAGGATGGTGGTTTTGCCGCGCCCGCCGCCGCAGACGTCGTAGACGCAATGGCATACCTCCTCGACCGAATAGGCTTCGAGCGGCGACAGCTTCTCGCCGGGCGCGCTCGCCAGCGCATGCGCGCCGCCACGCGGCAGAAGCACGGCATCGCCGCGCTTCAGTTCGATCCAGTCTCCGTCGGCCACCCGTAGCCAGCAGTCTCCGCAGATGAAGTGGAAGCGCGCCGCCTCCTGCGCCGGAAATGAAATTCCCCAGGGGGCGGTCAATTCGCAACGGACGTAGTCGACGCCGTCGAGGCGCAGTCCGCGCAGGAGTTCGCTGAGAAAATCCTCCGAAGCGGAAGACGATGTTTTGGACGAATGATCAAGCATTGCGGAATTTCTAGCATGGAATGTCCAGGGCGTCACGCCTTATCTAAGCCGGACCCTCTCAAGGAGACCGCTCTTATGACAGATACAGGGACCACTCTGGACGCCACGTTCATACCGGAAAGCGAGGAGCGAATCGATCCGGCATGGGCCGGGGTCGGCTCCCTCGCGCTCGGCGTGTTCGGCCTCGTCACCGCAGAATTCCTCCCCGTCAGCATTCTGACGCCGATGGCCGCCGATCTCGGTATCAGCACGGGCACGGCCGGCCAGGCGGTGACGGCGACCGCCGTCGTCGGCGCGGTTGCCGGGCTGACGATCGCCATCGCCACGCGCCGGTTCGACCGCCGGCTCGTGCTTTGGGGCTTCACCCTGGCGCTGATCGCCTCCAGCCTGCTTGCGGCTTTCGCCACCAATCTCGCCATGCTCCTTGCCGCACGCGTCGTCCTCGGCATCGGGCTCGGCGGCTTCTGGTCGATGATGGCGGCAATCGCCTTGCGTCTCGTGCCGATGTCGCTCGTGCCGCGTGCCATGTCGATCGTCTTCACCGGCGTCTCGGTGGCGACGGTCTGCGCGGCGCCCATAGGCGCCTATATCGGCGATCTCTGGGGCTGGCGCGCCGCATTCCTGATGGCTGCGGCGGTCGGTGCGGTAACGCTGATCGTGCAGATGGCGACCATACCGCGGCTGCCGCCGCAATCGGCGCCGAGCCTGAAGCTCCTCTTCGATCTGATGCGCATGCCGAGCATCCGCATCGGGATCATCACCGTCCTGCTTTTCGTCTCGGGCCACTTCGCCGGCTTCACCTATGTGCGCCCGTTCCTCGAAAACGTCCCGGAATTCGGCATCGAGGCGATCTCGCTGATCCTGCTGGCTTACGGCACCGGCGGCTTCTTCGGCAATCTCGCCGGCGGGCTCATCATCGAACACAGCATCACGGCGGCCGTGAGCATCGGAACGCTGCTCATCGCAGCGATGGCGTTCGCCCTCGTGACCTTCGGTTCGTTCGATGTCGTGTCGGCCGTGGCGGTGACCCTCTGGGGCTTCGCATTCGGGGCGCTGCCCGTCGCCGTCCAGACCTGGATGGTGCGAGCCGCCCCCGACCATGCGGAAAGCACCGGCGGCCTCATCGTCGCGACCTTCCAGGTCGGCATCGCCAGCGGCGCTGTCCTCGGCGGGCTCTTCGTGGACAGCTTCGGCCCGCTCGGCGCCATCACCTATTGCGCTGTCGCGACCCTCGCGAGCGGGCTCTATGTCATGGCCTCGCGGCGCAGCATAGCCTTTTAACGGGCCGCGCGTATCAGACGGAAGCCCTCATCCGCCTGCGGGCACTTCCCCGCAACCGGAGCGAAAAAACAAGCGGCGACCTCCCTCTCCTGGGTTAACCCCGAGGGGAGGGACAGCCACGGCGCTTTATCTCCACGCCTCCGTCTTCCGTATCCACTCCCTTGTCCTTCCTTCCGGATCGGCATTCAGCGTGATGTCGGTCACTACGGCGGCGCTGTCGGCGCCATGCGCGAAGACGCCTTCGATCCGCTCCGTATTGAGGCCGCCGATGGCGACGAGCGGGAGAGGGTGAACGCGCTCGCGCCACCATGAAAGCCGCTCCAGGCCCTGCGGCGCCCATTTCATCTTCTTGAGGATCGTCGGATAGATCGGCCCGAGCGCAACGTAGTCCGGTTCGGCTGCGAGCGCCTTCGCCAGTTCCGCCTCGTCATGGGTGCTGACGCCGAGCTTGAGCCCGGCGGCACGGATAGCCGCAACATCGGCATCCGCCAGATCCTCCTGACCGAGATGGATGAAATCGCAGGCTTCCTCTATCGTCAGCTGCCAGTAGTCGTTGACGATCAGCTGGCATTCATGGGCGGAGCAGACTGCCCTGGCGACCCGTATCTGGTGGCGGATGTCTTCCTTGCTCCGGTCCTTGATGCGGAGCTGCACGAGTTTGACGCCGAGCGGCACCAGCCGTTCGATCCATTGGGCGCTGTCGACGATGAGATAGAAGGGATCGAGCTTCACGAGAAAACTGCCTTTCCGATGACGGGGGTGGATGGGACGGCCATGTCGCGCGGCTCCAGCATGCCGGCGCCGTGGGCCGCGTGGCCGGCATCGATCGCCCTGGCGAAGGCTTCGGCCATGGCGGCAGGATCGGCGGCGCCGGCAACGGCCGTGTTGAGCAGTACCGCGTCGTAGCCGAGCTCCATGACGGTCGCCGCGTGGGAAGGGCGGCCTATGCCGGCGTCGACGATCAGCGGCACGTCGGGAAATTCCGCGCGCATGGCGCGCAAGCCCTGCACATTCTGCGGTCCCATGGCGCTGCCGATCGGCGCGCACCAGGGCATCAGCACTTGGCAGCCCGCCTCCAGCAGCCTTTCGGCGACGACGAGGTCGTCCGTCGTGTAGGGGAAGACCTGGAAACCTTCCCCGGTGAGGATGCGGGCCCCCTCGACCAGGCCGAAGACGTCCGGCTGCAATGTGTCCTGGTGGCCGATCACTTCCAGCTTGATCCAGTCGGTGCCGAACACCTCGCGCGCCATCCTGGCGGTCAGCACGGCCTCCGAGACGGAATGGCAGCCGGCCGTGTTGGGCAGCACGCGCACGCCAAGTTCGCGGATCAGCTCGACAAAGGCGCCGCCCTGGCGCCCGCCGGCCGTCTCGCGGCGGAGCGAGACCGTGACGATATCGGTGCCCGATCGCCGCACCGCTTCGGCGAGCACGGCCGGCGAGGGATAGCGGGCGGTTCCGAGCAGGAGCCGCGATCGGATCTCGGTTTCATAGAATAGCGGCATTGTCAGCCTCCCTGCATCGGCGACAGGATTTCGATACGGTCGCTGTCCTCAAGCCGGTGACCGGCGCGGTCGGCCTTCCGGACGAGTTCTCCGTTGACGGCGGTCGCCAGCCAGTCGCCCTCGAATTCGAGGCGCTGCAGGAGTTCGGCGAGCGTCCCGGCCTGAAGCTCATGTTCCTCGCCGTTGATGGTCAGCTTCATCGGATATCTCCTCTAAGATTCTCTTCGCCAAGGGCCAGTGCTGCCACCTCCCCGGCCATGGCCGGGGAGAGGAGGAAGCCGTGCCGATAAAGGCCGTTGACGGTAATCCTGTTTTCACGGCGCCAGGCCCGCGGCAGGTTGTCGGTAAAAGCCGGGCGCACGCCCGTGCCGGTTTCGACCAGGCGCGCTTCGGCGAAAGCCGGATGGAGCGAATAGGCGGCGTTCAGCAGTTCCATCAGCGAGCGGGTGGTGATCGGACCGGCGTCGTCGCTCTCGATCATCGTCGCGCCGCACATGAAGAGCCCGCCGCCGCGCGGCACGATATAGAGCGGGATGCGGGGATGCAGCATGCGCACGGGGCGCGAGAGCGTCACTTCGTCCGTCTGCAGATAGGCCATCTCGCCGCGTACGCCGCGAAGTCCGTCGATCCCGCCGATCCTCGACGCGCCGGTGCAATCGACGGTGAGCGCGAAACCGCGATCGGCCATGTCCTCGCCGGCGAAGGCGGCGCCGCGTGCCGCCAGCCCTTGCCGGAGCGCCGAGAGTGCCCGGCGGGGGTCGAGATGCGCCTCCTGCGGAAAGAACAGCGCCTGCCGGAAACGGCCCGCGAGAGCCGGCTCCAGCGCTGCGATCTCCTCCGCATCGAGCCAACGGAAGCCGGAGGTGCGCGAGGCGAAGCGCTTGAGTTCGGCTCCGTCACGGGGTTGCGCCACGACGAGCGTGCCGTTGCGATGGACGGAACCGGCTGGGAGGGCGGCTTCCCACCAGTCGGCAGCACCAATCCCCAGCGTCAGGACGGTTTCCTCGGCGCTTTCGCGCTCGCACCAGGGAGCGAGCATGCCGCCCGCATACCAGGAAGCGGCCCCGGTGAAGCCGGCGGCATTTTCGATGACCGTTACTTCGACGCCGCGCGCGAGAAGTTCATGGGCGGCGGTGAGGCCGGCGACGCCGGCCCCTCTGATCAGCACGCGCATCTCATTCTCCAGCGGGCGCGGCATTGCTTTGATCGAGCGGCATGTAGAGGTCGCCGCCGTCGCGATATTTAGCCGCCATCGCCTCGAGCCCCTCCTTCTGCGCCCCCTCTTGCCGGGCAGCGTCGCGGATATCGTGGGAAATCCGCATCGAACAGAATTTCGGCCCGCACATGGAGCAGAAATGCGCGACCTTGTGCGCCTCCTTGGGCAGCGTCTCGTCGTGGAAATTGCGCGCGGTCTCGGGGTCGAGCGAGAGGTTGAACTGGTCCTCCCAGCGGAACTCGAAGCGGGCGCGCGACAGCGCGTCGTCGCGGGTTCGGGCGGCCGGGTGCCCCTTGGCGAGATCGGCGGCGTGGGCGGCGATCTTGTAGGTGATGACGCCGGTCTTGACGTCGTTGCGGTCGGGCAGGCCCAGATGTTCCTTCGGCGTCACGTAGCAGAGCATGGCGGTGCCGAACCAGCCGATCATCGCTGCGCCGATGCCTGACGTGATGTGGTCGTAGCCGGGCGCGATATCGGTGGTGAGCGGCCCGAGCGTATAGAAGGGCGCTTCTCCGCAGACGGCGAGCTGCTTGTCCATGTTCTCCTTGATCTTGTGCATCGGCACGTGGCCCGGCCCTTCGATCATCACCTGGCAATCCTTGGCCCAGGCGATCTTCGTCAGTTCCCCGAGCGTTTCGAGCTCGGCGAACTGGGCCCGGTCGTTGGCGTCGGCGATCGAGCCGGGACGCAGGCCGTCGCCGAGCGAGAAGGAGACGTCATAGGCGCGGCAGATGTCGCAGATCTCCTCGAAATGCTCGTAGAGGAAGCTTTCGCGATGGTGATGCAGGCACCATTTTGCCATGATCGACCCGCCGCGCGAGACGATGCCGGTGACGCGATCCACGGTGAGCGGAATATAGTGAAGCCTGACGCCGGCATGGATGGTGAAATAGTCGACGCCCTGTTCCGCCTGCTCGATCAGCGTGTCGCGGAAGACCTCCCAGGAAAGGTCTTCGGCGATGCCGTTTACCTTTTCCAGCGCCTGGTAGAGCGGTACCGTGCCGATCGGTACCGGCGAATTGCGGATGATCCATTCGCGGATGTTGTGAATGTTGCGGCCGGTGGAAAGGTCCATGACCGTATCGGCGCCCCAGCGCGTCGCCCAGACCATCTTCTCCACCTCTTCGGCCATCGAGGAGGTGACGGCGGAATTGCCGATATTCGCGTTGATCTTCACCAGAAAGTTGCGCCCGATGATCATCGGCTCGGCTTCCGGATGGTTGATGTTGGCCGGAATGATCGCCCGGCCGGCGGCCACCTCCTGGCGGACGAATTCAGGTGTGACGAAATCGGGTACCGAGGCGCCGAAGCTTTCGCCGTCTCGGGCGAGCGCCTCCTTCGCGGCCTTCCGGCCGAGATTTTCGCGAATGGCGATGAACTCCATCTCCGGCGTGACGATGCCGGCGCGGGCATAGGCGAGCTGGGTCACCGCTTTTCCGGGCTTGGCCCTGAGCGGCCGATTGCGAACCGGGAATTCCGGCGTCAGCCGTTCGCCGGTCGCAAAGCCGTTATCCTCGGCCTTCACCGCACGGCCGTCGTAGCTTTCGACATCGCCGCGCTTGAGAACCCAGTCGCTGCGAAGCCGCGGCAGGCCCGCGTCGATGCGGATATCGGCGTTTTCGATCGTGTAGGGACCGGAGGAGTCGTAAACGGTGACCGGCGGCTCGCCGGAGGTCGGATGGAGCGCGATCTCGCGCATCGGCACGCGGATGTCGGGATGGATATCGCCCGGCTTGTAGACCTTGCGGGATGCGGGAAGCGGTCCCTGGGTGACCGAGGGCGCCGCGGCGAGAGGTTTGACTAGATTCATCTTGAGGCTCCAAAGTTTTCGCGTTGGAGACCCAGTTCTGAAGCCGGAAGGATGAAAAGACGTTTGGCCGACGGATCGCGGGTACACGGAATCCTGGCTGTCGCACGTCTGCACCGTCCCTACGCCAGTATGAACTGGATCAGGTTCAACGGGTCACTGCGCGCTCTAGCAGTATCTCAGCCCCTTGCCGGGACCCCCCTGGTGAATGGCGCAATTAGGAACGGTTATCGGCACGGCGTCAAGATGGTTTTTGAATGGCCGCCTCCGGCGTGGTCCGGTCCCGGGCGAGGATGTCGGGCGCGTCAGTTATCTGCTCTGGATTGTCCTCCCGCCATGCTTGCAAATGCAGCTCCTTGCATCTAATCACCCGTCACGAATGGGGCGCGGTGAAGCAGGTAGCGGAAGGACGATTGTCGTGGGGCAAGCTGAGGCAGCAACGGGAAAAAAGAGACGCAAGGCGCTTTGGGCCGCAGTTGCGGTGATAGCAATCACCGCCGCCGGCATGGCCTGCTACAAGACCATCGTAGAAAAACGCGTGAGCAGGATGATCGCCGAGCGCGGCGGCAAGGCGGGCAGCGTCGAAGCGGATTTCCTTGGGCGAATTCATCTGCGCGACGTGGCCCTGCCGCTGAAGGACGGGTCGGACGTTCGTATCGCCGCGGTTGACGGCCGGCCCAGTATCTTTTTCCTCCAGGGCATGCTCGAAGTAAGCGGCCTTGAACTCAAGACTGCTTTCGGCACGGTCTCTGTCCCGCGCGCGGTCGTCGAAGAAGCAGATTTTGATCGCGGCACCTTGGAGCAGATGTTCGGCGGGAAGAGCGAACTCTCGATCTCCAAGCGAGTAGAACTTTTCACGGCAAGGCGTATCTCCGCCCCGGAGATCGTCTTCGCACAGATCGTTGCCGGGACCGAGCAGAAGCTGATCTACAGGAACGTGGTCTCGGAAGGCATCGCCGATGGGCGTATCGCCCGCTATTCGGCGAGCGGCGGCAGCTTCGAAGTCGGCGTGGACCGTTCGGGGGGAGAGGGCGGCAGGAAGAATAGGGTGGCGGGTTCCATCGGAGCCGTGACGGCGCAGGATATCGATGCCGCCTATCTGGCGCGGCTCTATACCGAAAAAGCCGGCTCGGACGACAACGAGGCAAAGCCTGTCTATGGGCCGATTTCGGTAAAGGACATCGCCTTCTCGGATGGCGAGGCGAGCTTCGGCTATGACGAGGTTCGCAGCAGCGGCTTCAGCATGCGAATGCCGGCCGAGCCGCTGGTCGAGACGCTCAAAAAGCTGAAATCGGTCTCGGCGCCGGATCAATTGCCGCCGGCGGAACGCCAAGCCTATTTCAATCGGGTCTTCTCGATTATCGACATGACGAAGAAGGCCGACATAGAAATGCTCGGCCTTACGATCGACGCGCCGATGAAGGACGGTGACGAAGGCGAGAGGATCAAGGTTTCGATAGATCGCCTCGCCCTCGAGGTCGATGGACGGAAGCTTGACGGCACGCTGAATGGCCTCTCGATGGGAGAGGGCGCGGACTACGTCAAGGTCTCCGAAGCGAGCATTTCGGGATTTTCCTGGAATTCGACCTTGGAGGGTCTGCAGAGGATGGTCGCGCTCGACGAGCAGCAGCGCGAGAGATTTGCCTTCACGACACTGTTGCCGGAATTCGGTACGGTCCGGCTGGCGGGTCTGGATGCCGATCTGCCCGATACAGAAACCGAAGACGCCGAGAGCGACACACAGGATTCGGTGCCGAGGCGCGTTCGCTTCTCGCTCAAGGATTACGAGTTGGCGCTCACGAAGCCACGCAACGGCATTCCGACCGACATCCGCATCAGATATCAGGATCTGACCCTGCCGATCCCGGAGCATATGCACGACGAGCCGTTCGCGCAGCTTCGCAACCTCGGTTTCAATGAGGTGGTCCTGTCGTCCAACATCGAAGCCGCCTGGGACGAGCCGAACCAGACTCTGGTCATCAAGGATATCTCCGCACGTGGAAAAGATATTGGCGGCTTTTCCCTCTCCGGCCTGCTGGGGGGCGTGAGCGGCGACTTCTTTTCCGGCGACGAGGCGAAGATGCGGGCAGCGCTGTTCGGCCTCACCGCCCGTGAAGCAAAGCTGAAGATCGAGGACAAAGGTCTCGCCGCCAAGGCCATAAAGGCCTATGCCGAGCAAAACGACATGACGGAGGATCAGGCGCGCGGCATGCTCACGATGACGGCTTCGGTGGCGTTGCAGCAGTTTGCCGCGCAGGAGCCTCGGTTGCAGGACGTGCTGGACGCAGCTTCGCAGTTCATTGCCAAACCGGGGATGTTCACGTTGACGGTCAAATCCAAATCCGCAAACGGAATCGGTGCGCTCGAATTCGCGGTTGCTTCGCAAAATCCGCTCTTGCTTCTCGACAGGGTCGACTTCGAGGCGACGGCGGAATAGGCGGCCTTCTCACCTCATGCCGGGCGCAGACGACTTGCAGCGCCGGGCAAGTGATCGCCCCTCCCCACAGGTGGGAGGGGCTTAAACCTGCCGCACCGTCACCGACTTTGTCGCTGCCGCAGGCTCAAGTTTTCGATATGGCATTGGGACGCCCCGGGCCCGCCCGTTCGACATAATCTGCCCGGTTGATCCCATGGCGCTGCAGCTTGTCGTAAAAAGTCTTGCGGGGGATGCCGAGGGCTTGCAGGGTCTCTTTGACGTCGCCGCAATGCGCCGTGAGCGCCTGCTTGAGGATATCGGCCTCGTAGCGTTCCAATCTTTCCGGCAGGGTCGCTCCGCTTGAGGCGGGCGCTGCGGCCGGAACTCCCAGGTTTCCCTCCACCCCCAGCGCCACCCGTTCGGCGAAGTGCGAAAGCTCGCGCACATTGCCGGGCCAGGAATGCGTCGCCAGGTACGCGCGCATGGCAGCCGAGATCGCGGGCACTTCGCGGCCGAAGCGTTCCGAGGCGCGGGCCAGGAAATGGGAGAAGAGGAGGGGGATGTCGTCGCGCCGTTCGCGCAGGGGCGGGATCGAGAGCGTCACGACGTTCAGCCGGTAATAGAGATCCTCGCGGAAATCGCCGCGTGCGGCCGGGTCGCCGAGATCGACCTTGGCGGCGGCGACGACGCGGATGTCGACCGGGCGGGTCAGGTTGGTGCCGAGCGGCGTGATCTCGCGGGCTTCGAGCACGCGCAGCATCTTCACCTGCGTTGCCGGCGGCATGGCCTCGATCTCGTCGAGGAAGAGCGTGCCGCCGCTCGCATGCTCGATCCGGCCGATCCGCTTCTTGACGGCGCCGGTGAAGGCGCCGGGCTCGTGGCCGAAGAGCTCGCTTTCGATCACCGTTTCCGGCAGAGCGCCGCAATTCAGCGCCACGAAGTTGCCGGTCCTGCGGCGGCTCCATTGGTGCAGCAGCGTGGCGACGACCTCCTTGCCGCTGCCCGTCTCGCCGGCGACCAGCACGTCGACATCGGTGTCGGCGATGTGTTTCAAGGTCTGGCGAAGCCGCTCCATGGCCGGCGTCTGGCCGATCAGCGGCAGGCCTTCGGATGCGGCCTCGGCCGCGCGGCGCAGCGACCGGTTCTCCATGACGAGCCGCCGCTTCTCCTCTGCGCGCCGGGCGCTCTGGACAAGACGATCGGCGGCAAACGGCTTGGCGATGAAGTCATAGGCGCCGTCCTGGATCGCCTGCACCGCCATCGGTATGTCGCCGTGCCCCGTGACGAGGATCATTGGCAGGTCAGGGTCGAGCGCCAGAACTTTGCCGAAAAGGGCAAGGCCGTCCATGCCCGGCATGCGGATATCGCTGATGACGATGCCCGCGAAGTCGGCGGAAAGTTCGGCGAGCGCCTCCGTCGCGCTGGCGAAGGACGAGACGGTGAAGCCCGCAAGCTCGAGCGTCTGCTGCATTGCCTTGCGCAGATCGCGGTCGTCATCGATCAGGAACACGGATGGGGCGGCGCTCATCGCTCAGGCCTTCTTGAGGTTCACGGTAAATGTCGTTCCGGAGGGGCCGCTCTCGACCTCGATCGTCCCGCCATAGTCGGAGACGATCTCCTTGGAGATCGCGAGACCGAGGCCCAGCCCGTCTTCCTTCGAGGTGTTGAACGGCGTGAACAGCTCTTCGCGGACATCGGCCGCAATCCCCGGGCCGTTGTCGGCGACGGTCAGCGCGATGCCGCCGGGCGCCGCCTTGCAGCGCACCTGGATCGCGCCGTTCTCGCTGTCGCCGATCGCTTCCAGCGCATTCTGCAGGAGGTTGATCAAGACCTGCTCCAGCCGGATGCGGTTGCCGAGCGCCTGGAGACCATCGGGCGGCAGATCGATGCGGATTGCGTCCATCCGCCCGGCAAACCGGCTGCGGAGCAGCATGAGCGCACCCTCGACGACCTCCTTCATCGCGGTCGGCCCGGCTGCGAAATGGCCCTTGCGGGCGAAGCGGCGCAGTTCGTCGGTGATGGCGCCGACGCGCTCGGTAAGCTCGGCTATGCTTTCCATGTTCTCGGCGGCGGTGACGGTCTGGCCGCGGTGGAGAAACGTGCGGGCATTATCCGCATAGGCGCGGATGGTGGCGACCGGCTGGTTGATCTCATGGGCAACCCCGGCGGCGACCTGGCCGAGGATCGCCAGCCGATTCGCCTGGACGAGGTCCTGCTGCACGGCCTGGAGCTTCTCGGTGGTCTGCCGGTGGTCGGCGATCTCGGTTTCGAGACGGTCGCGCGCCATGCGCAGGTCGCGCGTCCGCTCCTCGACGCTCGCCTCAAGCGCATTGCGGGCCAGCCGCTCCTCGGCGCTGCGCATGGCGACTACCTGGCGACGGCGCAGGAGCAATGCGGCAAGCGCGAGAAGCGGTACGAGCGCGGCAAGGGTGAGGAGCTGCGCCTCCCGCGCACCCGCTGCAAGCGGCGCCTTCAGCGGCGACAGCTGCTCGAGCCGCCAGTTCGTCGACGGCACCATGGTTTCCACGCGCAGGAAGGCTGCGGTGGAGTCGCCCGGCAGCAGGGCGTCGAGCGTGGAGGAGCCATCGGGCCGCGCTTCGATCTTCCGGAAGGGCAGCGGCAGCAGCGGCGCATCGCCGAACTGCAGGCTTTCGCGAATGGGCGCCAGCCGGTCTTCGGCGATCGGCTTCGTCGTCATGAAGCGCCAGGAGGGCAGGCTGGTGATGAGGACGATGCCGCGCCGGTCGGTGACATAGGCCGGCTTGCCGGAGGCCTGCCAATCCGCCTCGACCCCGTCGAATTCGAGCTTGGCGACGATCACCCCCAGCGGTCCGCCGGGCCCGTCGACTCGCCGGGAAATATAAAGCCCGGGCCGATTGCTGACCGTGCCCATGGCGAAATGTTCGGCCATGCCGTCGCGGACGGCGAGCCGGAAATAATCGCGGAAGGCATAGTCGTTGCCGACGAAGCTCGTCGGCTCCTGCCAGTTGCTGGCCGCGACGGCGACGCCGCTCCGGTCGATCAGATAGATGACCGCGGCTTCGGCGCTTGTCGCCAGGGCCTCGAGCTTGCGGTTGATACGGTCGAGCGACTGCCTGTCCGGCGAAAGCAATGCGCCACGAATGGCTGCGTCGTCGGCGAGGACAAGCGGCAGGGCGCGCTGCCGTTCCACGACTGCTCGAAGAAGCGAGGCTTTCAGGCTGGCGTCGATCCGGCTCTGACCGGCAAGGCCGGCGAGCGCCTGCGACCGGCCGTAGTCTCGCGCAAGAAGAAGGCCGGCTGCCAGAAGGACCAGCGCGACTGCCGCGAAAACGAGCCAGGACCGTCGGGCCCGGCTGCGAAGCGCATGCGGATCGCTCGCTTCTGCAGGAAGTTTGACCATGCGGACATTGTGCATGTTTTCGCCCAGCACGCCAGCGCTTCTGTGCGGAAATCCGCACATATCCACGAACGGCAAGCGAGCACCGCCCCCAAAAATCCCATGGATTCAATCGCATCGGCCTTCCGCGGCAAACTGGCACGCATATTGCTGACCAGCTCCACAAGGCAGCCACTGCTGTCGATCTTCGGAAAGCGGCCCGGGAGGCCCGGCATGTTGCCGGACTGGGCCTGCCACGTGGAGGATATCATGATCATCGAACATTCCGCGGAGGTCCGCGGCAAGACACCCCTTTACCGCCATCTCTATGTTCAGGTGCTGGCGGCGATCGCCGCGGGCATCCTGCTCGGGCATTTCTATCCTGATATCGGCACGGAGCTCAAACCGCTCGGCGACGCCTTCATCAGGCTCGTGAAGATGATCATCGCGCCGGTGATCTTCCTGACGGTCGCGACCGGGATTGCCGGCATGACCGATCTCGCCAAGGTCGGCCGCGTCGCCGGCAAGGCGATGATCTACTTTCTCGCCTTCTCCACCCTCGCGCTTGTCGTCGGCCTCGTCGTCGCAAACGTGGTGCAGCCGGGCGCGGGCATGCATATCGATCCGGCCTCGCTGGACGCCAAGGCAGTCGCGACCTATGCCGAGAAGGCGCATGAGCAGTCGATCACCGGCTTCCTGATGAACATCATCCCGACGACGCTCGTCGGCGCCTTCGCCGAAGGCGACATCCTGCAGGTCCTGTTCATCTCGGTGCTCTTCGGTATCTCGCTGGCGATCGTCGGCAAGAAAGCCGAGCCCGTGGTCGATTTCCTGCAGGCGCTGACGCTGCCGATCTTCCGGCTCGTTGCGATCCTGATGAAGGCCGCCCCGATCGGCGCCTTCGGCGCCATGGCCTTCACCATCGGCAAGTACGGTATCGCCTCGATCGCCAATCTCGCCATGCTGATCGGCACCTTCTATCTGACGTCGTTTCTCTTCGTCTTCATCGTGCTCGGCGCGGTCGCACGCTATAACGGCTTCTCGATCCTCTCGCTCATCCGCTACATCAAGGAGGAGCTGCTGCTGGTGCTCGGGACGTCTTCTTCGGAGGCGGCTCTTCCGGGTCTCATGAACAAGATGGAGAAGGCCGGCTGCAAGCGCTCGGTCGTCGGTCTCGTCATTCCGACCGGTTATTCCTTCAACCTGGACGGCACCAATATCTACATGACGCTTGCGGCCCTGTTCATCGCCCAGGCGACCGATACGCCGCTCTCATACGGCGACCAGATCCTGCTGCTCCTCGTCGCAATGCTGAGCTCGAAGGGTGCGGCCGGCATTACCGGCGCCGGCTTCATCACGCTTGCCGCAACGCTCTCGGTCGTTCCCTCCGTGCCGGTCGCCGGCATGGCGCTGATCCTCGGCATCGACCGCTTCATGTCGGAATGCCGCGCCCTGACCAATTTCGTCGGCAACGCGGTTGCGACGATCGTGGTGGCGAAGTGGGAAGGCGAGCTCGATCAGGCGCAGCTTTCCGCAGCTCTCGGCGGCGAGGCGTCCGTCGAGGCCATCCCGGCGGTCGTCCAGCCCGCCGAATAAGCTTGCCTCCCAGGGCGAGACGGCACGCTGGTGCGGTTGGCGCGGTCCGGTTCTCCGGGCCGCGCTTTTTTATCGCCGGCCAGGCCAGAGGGGGGTGGGCACTCGGCACAAGATCAGATCCCGTGCAGCACCTGCGTCGCCTTCACTGCCGCCGAGGCCCGGTTTTCGACGCCGAGCTTCACATAGATCTGTTCGAGATGCTTGGTGACGGTGCGCGCGCTCAAACCCAGGATCTCGCCGATGTCGCGGTTGGATTTTCCCTTGGCGATCCACAGCAGCACCTCGGACTCCCGTTGGGTGAGCCGGAAGTGCTGGCGCAGCGTTTCGTCGTCGCTCATGCCGTTCTCGGCGGTCAGCCGGAATAGGTATTCATTGGCGCCGATCGCGCCGAGATAGGAGATCTGCAGGCCCGTCTGGCTGGCGCGCTGCAGGGTGAAAGTCCCTTGCCTTTCGCCGGGGCTGCGCTCCCGCATCCACTCGGCAATGCGCCCGGCGACGAAGGCAAGACCGTCGTCGCTGCCGGTGGCCGCGTTGACGAGGCGGGTCGCCTGCGGGGTCGACCAGCGGACCGTTCCATCGCCTCGCACCGCCAGCAGATGCCGCCCCGCCGCGTCCAGTGCGACGCGGGCGCTCTGGGCGGAGCGCGCATTGGAAAGATGGACGCGGATGCGGGCGCGCAACTCGTCGATATTGATCGGCTTGGTCAGGTAATCGACGCCGCCGGCTTCGAGAGCCCGCACCACATGCTCCGTCTCGGTGAGGCCGGTCATGAAGACCACGGGCACCTGGGCGACCGAAGCATTCGCCTTCAGCCGCGTGCAGGTGTCGAAGCCGTCCATACCGGGCATGACCGCATCGAGCAGGATGATGTCCGGCGTGATGCGATCGGCGATGTTGAGCGCCGCGTTGCCGGAGGTCGCGATCAATACGGAAAAGCCGGACTGTTCCAGCGCTTCGGTCAGGAAGCCGAGCGCCTCCGGCGAATCGTCGACGAGGAGTACGATGTCGCGGGCGTTCGCTGCCTCAGGCACGGGCATTCGCCTCCCCGGCGAGCAGGCGTTTGAGAAAGGCGTCATAGCCCGCGAGGTCGAATGCCCCGACATAGGCGCGCGCCGCCTCGGCGAAGGCTCGGTTGTCGGGGTTCAGGGCGATCTCCGTCAATTTTGCTTCGATGCCCCTCACGTAGCCGATTTCGCCGAGCTCGATCAATTCTTTCAAATGATGATGACCGGGGCTCGCTACCGCAGTGGTCTTGTCGGTGCCGGACGTTTCCTTCGGGCCGTCGTCGTAGATCCATTCGAGTTTCAGATGGATCGCGAGCTTGTCGGTGAGCTGGCGCAGGCCGAAGGGCTTGGCAAGCGCATCGTCGTGGCCGATGGCGCCGGCGGCCGAGCCGTCGCCGATATTGGCCGAAAGCATGATCGCCGGCGCGCTCTGGCCGGCTTCCCTCAGCCGCGTCACCAGATCCCAGCCGCTCATGCCGGGCATGGAGATGTCGATCAGGAACAGGTCCGGTTCCGTATGTTCGGCGAGCGCCAGGCAGGCCGCCCCGCTCGCCGCCGCAAGAACGGTGAAATCGAGCGGCGCCAGCAGCTCGCGCATCAGGTCGCGGTGATCCGCATTGTCGTCGACCACGATGATCGTCCGGCGTGGCCCGTGATAGGACTTGATATTGCGCACCGGGTCCTTCAGCGCGGCGGGCCGGTCGACCGCAGAGAGCATCAGCCGGACCTTGAAGGCCGTGCCCTTGTCCTTCTCGCTGGTGACGGAGATTTCGCCGCCGAGCGTCTGGGTGAGCAGGCGCGTGATGGTCAGGCCGAGACCGAGGCCCGGCATGCGATATTCCGCCTCGCCGCGCTGGAAGGGCTCGAAGATTCTGGGCAGGTCCTTCTCGCTGATGCCGCGGCCGCTGTCCTCGATGGTGAAACTTGCAACCTGGCTGCGATAGGCGACGTCGAAGCGGATATGTCCCCGTTCCGTGAACTTCAGGGCATTGGAGAGCAGGTTGACGAGGATCTGCCGCAGGCGCTTGTCGTCGGTCCGCACATATTGCGGCAGCGAGGCTGCGCGGTTGTGCTCGAAGGCGATGCCCTTTGCCTGCGCCTGCGGGCGGAACATGTCGACGATCTGATCCAAGAAGTCCTGAATGTTGATCTCGTTGGAATAGACCTGCAGCTTGCCGGCTTCGATCTTGGAGATGTCGAGGAGGCCGTCGATCAGTCCGGAGAGATGGTCGGCGCTGCGCCTGATCGCCTTGATCGCGCCCTGCCGCGGCGGCGGTATCGTCTCGTCGCGCTCGAGGATCTGGGCGTAGCCGAGCACCGCATTGAGCGGCGTGCGCAGTTCGTGGCTGAGCCCCACGACATAGCGGCTCTTCGCGCGGTTGGCCGACTCCGCCCTTTCTTTCGCGTCCTGCAGCGCCGCGTCGGTCTTCTTGTGGGCGGCGATCTCCTTCAGGAGAGCCGTGTTCTGCCGGGAGGATTCCTCTTCCGCAACGACCCGGCTGTCATGGGCAAGCACGTAGAACCAGGACACGACGCCGGCAAGGATGGCAAAGACGAAGAAGACGATGGCGATGGTCCGCTCGACGACCTCGGCGGTCTCGGGAGAGGCGGCCGTCGTCTGGTGGGCGATCATCGCCAGGATGACGCCGATGCCGGTGATCGAGATCACCGCCGAAATCGCGTAACGGCCGAGCCTTGTCGCGAGCTTTGCGACGACCGTTTCGGGCAGCACCGCCTTGGCCACGGTCGCGACCTGCGTGTTCAGCCGCGCCTTCGGCTTGCACATGTCGTGGCAGCGGCTGTCGAGCGAACAGCAGAGCGAGCAGATCGGCGCCGCATAGGCCGGGCACCAGGCCATGTCCTCCGGTTCGAACGGATGCTCGCAGATCGAGCAGGTGATCTCGCTTTCGGCGAGCCAGCTCTTGCGCGGCTTGCGGGCGAGATAGAATTTCCCTTCCGTCCACCAGGCGATCAGCGGCGAGACGACGAAAGCCGTGACGAGCGCGATATAGGGGGCGAGCGAGGCGGCGATTTCGCCCGCTGCGCCGAAATGCGCGACGAGGGCGAAGAGCGTCGACACGCCCATGGTGCCGAGGCCGACGGGGTTGATGTCGTAGAGATGGGCGCGCTTGAACTCGATTCCGGGCGGGGCGAGCCCGAGCGGCTTGTTGACGAAGAGATCGGCGGAGATCGTCGAGAGCCAGGCCATGGCGACGATCGAAAAGATGCCGAGCGTCTCCTCCAGCAGACGATAGATGCCGAGCTCCATCAGCAGGAGCGCGATCGCCACGTTGAACACCAGCCAGATGACGCGGCCCGGATGGCTGTGGGTGAGCCGCGAGAAGAAGTTCGACCAGGCGAGCGAGCCCGCATAGGCGTTCATCACGTTGATCTTGAGCTGCGAGACGACGACGAAGGCGGCCATCAGCAGGAGCGCGGCCGTGTCCGACGGGAAGATGTAGCCGAAGGCGGTGTAATACATCTGCGCCGGGTCGGCGGCCCTGGTCGAGGGAACGCCGGTGCTGAGCGCCAGCACGACGAGAAAGGAGCCGGCAAGCAGCTTCGGCGCGCCGACGATCACCCAACCGGAGCCGGCAAGAAAGACGGCGATGCGGTGCCGGAGCTTGCGCTCGCCGTCAGGCGGCAGGAAGCGCAGGAAGTCCACCTGTTCGCCGATCTGCGCCATCAGCGCGAAGATGACCGCCGAGGCAGCGCCGAATTCGACGAGATGGAACGGCGCGAGCGTGCCGGGGGGACCCGATGTGTGATGGATGCCCGCATAAGCGAGCCACAGGCCGACCTTCTCCCAGTCGGCAAACGCGATGAAGGCGAAGGGAAGAACGTTCAAGACGATCCAGAAGGGCTGCGTGACGAGCTGGAACCGGCTGATCAGCTTCACGCCATGGGTGACCAGCGGGATCACCATGACGGCGCTGACGATGTAGCCGATCCAGAGCGGTATGCCGAGCGCGAGCTCCAGCGCCCCGGACATGATCGAGGCTTCGATCGCGAAGAGGATGAAGGTGAAGCTCGCATAGATCAGCGAGGTGATCGTCGAGCCGATATAGCCGAAGCTCGCGCCGCGCGTGAGAAGGTCGATGTCGACGCCGTGACGGATGGCATAGCGGCTGATCGGCAGGCCGACGATAAGGATCATCAGGCTCGCGACGAGGATCGCGACGATGGCGTTGGTCGTGCCGTAGGACATGGTAATGGCGCCGCCGATGGCTTCCAGCGCCAGGAAGGAGATGGCGCCGATCGCCGTCTGCGAAATGCGCGCGGAGGAAAAGCGCCGCGCGCTCTTGGCGGTAAAGCGCAGCGCATAGTCCTCGAGCGTCTGGTTGGCGACCCAGCGGTTATATTCTCGTCGAACGGGAATGATGCGCTGGCGTGCCGCCATGGTCCCTCGTCATCTCGCAATGCTGGCCGAATGCGCCAGCTGCTCATGTCGTAACACGGACGAGCGGCCCGGGAAATTGCTGCATTGCGGAAAACGTCGCAGACCGAGGACGCAGTCTAGACAGGCCCACGCGACTCGCTTTGGGTCGTCCTCTTCCTGTCTTCGAACCCAGCGAGGGACCGCCTTGCCTTGGCCTCCCAGGTCCTGGCACCCTGCCTGCGCGCTAGCGCCATTGCCCGGTGGAGCAGCGTGCAGCCTGGCTCCAGCCTGCTTTCGCCTCGCACGAGCAGTTCGGCTTGTAAACGCAACAGCTCGGCCGTGAAATAGTTCTCGCCCGTTTTCCTTGCCAATTCCAGGGCTTGGCCGATAGCTTGTGACGCCTCCGTGTCGAATTCGAGCTGAAGATAGCCGTTGGCGAGCATTCCCAGATAGCAGGTCTTGTCGATTTCCTGCTCGCCCATGTTGTCGCAGACATGGCGCATCTGCTTTAGGCCCGACACATCCCTGCGGCTCATGGCGAGCAGCCATCCAGAGAAGAAAGCCCCCATGTTCAGCCAAAGCTGGAAGCCGTTCCTCCTTGCCAACGGGAGGAGCTCGTCTATCAGCCGCTCCATCGTTGCAGTGTCGTTGCGGAGCGCCATCAGGATGCAGCCGTTGCCGAGGCATGCAGCGAGGCGATAGTCGGTCTGCTTTCTCGCATCGGCTTCCGCCTGCCGGAAGAGTGAGAGCGCGTCCTGCTCTTCGCCCAGAAGCTCCAGCGTCCAGGAGAGATAGATCATCGCCATGCTTGGAAAATCGCTGCCGATCCGATCCGCTTCCTCTCGATGCCGAAGGGCGTCTGCGAGCAGTGCCTTCGCCTGGCGGAACCGGCCGCGAGCAAAGGCGCACATGCCCCGGAACTGCTTGCCGAGCACGAGTGCCTTGAGGTGATCTTGCTTTTGCCCGATCTCCAGGAGTTGATCGCTCGCCCATTCGGCGTCCTTGAGGCAAGCGGAATTGAAGGCCGTCCCGAAAAGCCCGTCGAGAGCCCTGATGGCCGCCTCCGGATCGCCTGTCGCCTCGCCGAGGCGCATCACATTGCGGTATGCGTTGCTTCCCTCTCGAGTCATGAAACCGAACGTGGCGTAGAGGACATCGCCGCGTTCGAGCTCGAGACGAAGCTCCACACGATCGCGACCCGGAGAAGGGGGCAGTTTGCGGATGCATTCGAGTCCTCTGGCGAACATATTGGCGGCTTCCTGCTTCGCCCAGGTCGCGGCGAGTTTCAAACCGGCCGTGAGCCAATGCTCGGCGGCACGCTCGTACAATCCAGCCTCGTCCAGATGCTGGGCCAGAACTTCCGGGTGGTCGGCGGCGGCCGAGGGTTCCGTTCGCTCTATCGCATCCACGACCAGCGCATGGAGCTGTCTGCGTCTGTCCCGCAGCAGCGCGCCGCTCGCCGCCTCCTGAAGAAGCGCGTGGGTGAAACTGTATCTCGGCCAATCCGAGAACGGCTGGGGGGCGACCAGACCGAACGCCGTCAGGCGCTCCAACTCGGGCTTCAATGCTTCGATCGGCATATTGGCAACGTCGGCAAGCATCCGGACGTCGAATTCGCGGCCGATGATCGCCGCGACCTGCGCTATGTTCTTGCCCGGACCGAGCTTGTCGAGACGCGACAGGAGCGAGGACTGGAGGGAGTTAGGGACGGCGAGATCGGCATCGTGTGTGCCCGATCGGGAGGAGTCAGAGGAAGCCGCAAGCTCGGCGGTCGATCGCGAAAGTTCCTCAAGGAAAAGCGGCACACCCTCTGCCCTGCGTAGCACGGAGCGCGTAAGCTCCGCCCCCAGAAGCACGCCCGACGCGGCTTTCCGGACGAGTTCGTTCGCTTCGTCGCGCGAAAGACGTGTGAGCCTGATCTCTTCGATGGTATTTCCCCGCCTTTCGGATTTCAGCTCGCCGTCGCGGGAGGTCACGATGATGAGCAGGGACAGGTTCGTGGTCTCTTCGATCAGTCGGTCGAGCAGGTTCGCCGACGACGGATCGATCCATTGTTCGTCTTCGACCGCAAGCAGCATCGGGCCTGCTCCGGCCTGGTGCTGCAACCAGTCGATATACGTTTGCCGAACCGTCAGCTGTTGCTGGGGTGGCGGAAGTGTGGACGGCGGGTACTCGGCCTGGTCGATGTTCAGCAATCGGGCGAAGATCGGAAGGGAATCGTCGGTCGGCACGCTGCTCACGGAGAGAGCAGCCTCCAACTTGCCGGCGGCGATCGCAGGCGGGTCGGCGTTGGATATACCCACTTCCTGGCGAAACAGCTGAAGGAAGGGGAAGAGGGCGCTGTTGGCGTAGGCTGCCGAGCACTGGACAGTCAGCGTCTTTACGCCGGGAAGCTCCTCCTTCACTTCGAAAAGCAACCGCGACTTGCCTATGCCCGGCTCGCCGCTGATGAGGACCGCTCTTCCACGCCTTTCCTTAGTTACCGCCCGCCAGACGCTCACGACCTGCGCGATCTCGGTTCGACGGCCGACAAGCGCGGTCAGATGGCTTTTGCGGGCGAACCTGCTGCCGACGGAAATGGGCTGATCGGCGCGCCACATTCGAACGGGGCGGCTGAAGCCTTTCAGGGTCCTCTCGCCAAGATCGCTGAACAGGAAGGAACCATGCGCCATTTGGTATGTGGTCTGATCGGTCAGGATCGTCTGCGGAGCTGCCATCGCTTCAAGCCGCTGGGCGAGATTCGGGACAGGGCCAAAGGCGACGGTGGAAACGCCGGCCGGCGCCCCCTCCACGTCACCGACCACGACGAGGCCGCTTGCAATGCCGATCCTCACATTGAGGGGCAAATGGTCAGGCGTCTCGATCTGAGGCACGACCCGCAATATGTCGAGGGCCAGCTCGATCGCTCTTTCCGCGTCATCCTCCTCGGCGACCGGGTAGCCGAACAGGACCTGAAACGCATCGCCCACATAGTTTGCGACGAAGCCGCCATGTGACCTCGCGAGCCCGTTGCAACTGTTGAGATAGGTGCGCGTGAGAAGGCTGAAATCTTCGGGATCGAGCTTTGCCGCGTAATCGGTAGATCCGACCATGTCGCAAAAGAGAATGGTCAGTTGACGGCGCTCGGGAAGCCGCCTTTGAGCGGGGTCGGGCACAGGCGGTTTCTCTATGGCCGCGATCGCGGCCATGAGCTTGCGGCGCTGGCCGACCGGAATTCGCAATTCGCGAAGGTCGGCTTCCGTCAGAAGACGCAGGCTTTCGAAATCGACGCGCGCGCGCGCGAAAGTCAGCTCGAGGTCGCCGAGCCCGATGTCCTGCAGCCATTTTCTGACATCGCTCATCATACCCCTTAATGTGGGTGGCGAAGGATCAGCAACTCAACTTGCGCTTTTGTTTCGTTAGAGCTACATTAGTATCGGGAAATATCCTTTTATGAAAGTCGAAGTTGCTATTATCGGTGCGCCGCATCGGGCGGAAGTCACGTTTCTTTTGCGTAATTCTGAGCTCTTGGCGCCGAAATTGCTTTGCAGTCTTTCGCTTTATCTGGGCCGAGATGCCCATAGCCATCTAGGTGTTCCCATGCAAAAGCTTACCAAATGTTTGTTTCCAGCGGCAGTGCTGGCATTAGGCATGCCTGTCGCCGCGGCTGCGCAAGACTGCCCCACCGCTGACGATTGGAAGGACGCCCCCACGATCAGCGGTGTCGACAACGACGAACGAAACGCCGTCAGCGATTTGCTGGCGAGGTATGCGTGGGCCATGAACAACAGGCAAATAGACGCTCTGAAAGCTCTCTTTGCCGATGGCGGATCCTATGTGTTCTGTCAAATGGGGAAGAGAACCCCCGACGAAAGCTACAGTTCGAAAGACGGCATAGGGCGGCACTTCGAAGCCGTTTTCAGACCCCTGACGGACAATGGACTTAACGCAAAGCGGGTTCTAACCGGGCATACTATAGATAACCGTGGGCAAGACATAAACGTAACTATGGTAGCTATCGTATTTATTCAGAATTTCGACTCACCGTTGCCGCAGCTGGACTATTTTGCCGATATATTCGTTACAATAGACAGAGCAACTAAGCTGATAAAGAGGCTCGTAGTTACTCCGGGCGATGGGCGAGTCAGCATAAGGGCGAGATAGGCGACCGAGACGCAGCCGAGGAAGGTCGCGATGCTGAGAAACCTGCTCTTGCTAGTGGCGATCAGCGTGCACACGGCCGCCTTTGCTGCCGAAATCGGTGACATCAACCTTGCTGTCGAAGCCATGCGTCGCCAGCCTGATTGCGCCGCGGGCTCACACTGCGATGCCGTTACCGGATGCCTCATTCCTGCCCCGGAACTGGCCGAGCCCGAGCAGACCGCGGCTTCCGGACACTTGCCTCCTCGCCGATCGAGCCACGAGACGTTCCACACCTGTCGCGAGATGGTGCTGCGATTCGAGTCGACGACGGCCACCGTTCGCGACTTGATCTCAGGCCTGTGGCCCTTCGATCGCGCGAATGGTTTCGCCAAGACCCTGGAGACCTGGAACCGGAAAAACCTGTGGGCGCCGGCTTCCGCCACGGAAAAACCAATCACGAAGTTTGGCGACGAGCTGCGTACCGTATTCGGACCTGTGCCGAAGGGCGATTGCCTCGCCAAAGAGTCGAGACGGCTCAGTCTGGAGGTGGACGGCAATCTCGTAGAGCTGAGGCCAAACCCGTCGAAGTCGAATGCGCTCGCGTTCGAGCATCTCGATGCGTTAGGAAGGCATGTCAAATGGACTGCCCGGATCGACAAATGCGACAAGCCTTCGCTCGCCGGCATGGTGACCTATTGCGGAATGAATTCCCGTCTCCACCGCGTCGTGCGTGGTCCCGTCGAATGGTTGTTCCTGTGCCGGAAGTCGTCCAGAAACCTCGAGCTCAGCAGCGATTCCTACTGGCGGGAACAGGACCCGCGGTTCGCCCTTTATGGCGCAATCGGCTTTAACGGGCTCACGGGAGAGATAGCCTTCATCGACGGGCGGAAGGACCGGGAAGTCTTTGACTGGAGGCAGGCGTTTCCGCCGCCCGGCGGCGACTCCTACGCCGACGTTGAGGGCAGAGCCCGCACCGAAGAACTTTACGACAGATCCTTCAGGGTCGATTGTTTCGCCTGCCATGATAACAAGGAACCCTATATTATCGATCCGCACGTTAAGCAGGCAAGGGTCGGTTACCGTCACGGCTGGGCCGACGAGAACTCCATCGCGTTCGGCCTCGGAGCGTTTCTACCGAAGAGGAAAGCGCGGGCAGACGCTCCGTTCCGGGTCGTTGGATCCAGCTACACAGCGGCTCGAAGGGAGCGCATGACGGAAGCGAAGGTAGTGTCCATGCCTGGACATCCATGCACGTCATGCCATGTCCTGACCACACAAGAGACGGGCCAACGCTTTGCGGCGGACGCGGCTGGAAAGATGCCGACGGCAATACTGTCTCCCGAGCGGGCACTGCCGCTTCTCGGCCAGCGAAAATTTCTGGCGGCCGTGGACGGGCACCGTACGGCATGGGCCACGAGAAGCGGCGGCGGCAAGATCCACCCGTGGATGCTGCCCCATTATGGCGGCGACCTTTCTCAGCAATCGCCCCCGGTTACCGACGCCGAATGGCAGGCGCTCAGTCAGTGCGTATGGAGCGCCGGCGGAGAAGAATGCGGCTACAGGCCGCTTTACACGGCCTGTCCCAGTCCGGGGCGCGATAGCGACGGCTACAGCCCCCGGGAATTTTCCGCCGAGATCGTGTCGTCGACGCCGCCGCGCGACGGTTTCGATCGGGTGATACGGCTCAGGTGGAAGTATCTGAACGGCTACGGGCAGGTGCCCGAACGAGACGACGTCCGTTTCCACGTCGCCATCAAGAGGGAAACCCTATCCCGGGCTGTGCGCATCAAGGACTTTCCGAGCATGGCAGAGGTGAGGGGAGATCGATTCGAAGCCATCGCAGGGGAGGTTGGCACGTCCGGTTCTGCGACCCTCCTGAAGCACGCCTCCTTCATCGATCATCGCAAGTGGATGGATCCTCCGCCCGCCAGTACCCCGCGCGACTATGCCATCGAGGTTCCGGCGAGCTGCGGCGAGCGTTATCTCTTCCGTATCCTGCCGAAGCGCTTCTGCTTCGACTACAACGGCATTGCCTACGGCACCGAGGACCACCTCATCCATGCGGACGTGGCTTGCGCTCCTCGTTCGGCAGGCATGCGCTGATCGGTTTCACCGCATGCGGGCGACCGCAGCGCCGCTAAATTCCCGCACCAGAGCGCCCAGTTTTTCACAGAAATGCCGAAGCGCTCTAAACCTTCGAATCTGCCCACTTCCGCGCCGTTACAACGCTTTTCCTGGAGGTGCTCTGGCGAGAACACCCGCCGGCGCATTTCAGCTCTTGACAGAACGCGCCGCTGCTGCAATAAACCATCAAGTTAATTAACCGATAGGTTAAGCAGCAATGGATCAACTCAGCAGCGCCCTGTCGGCACTGGCCGACCCGACCCGCCGTGCCATCGTTGCGCGCCTTGCCGCCGGCGAGGCGACGGTGAACGAACTTGCAGCTCCATTCGAGATGAGCCTGCCGGCGGTCTCCAAGCATCTGAAGGTATTGGAACGCGCGGGGCTGATATCCAGGGGCCGTAACGCCCAATGGCGGCCCTGCCGGCTGGAGGCGGCGCCGTTGAAGGAAATCGCCGACTGGGTCGAACGCTACCGCCATTTCTGGGAGGGCAGTTTCGACCGGCTCGACAGCTATCTTCATAAACTGCAGCGCAACGAGAAATCGGATCAAGACTGAACCGGGTTCGCCCGACCGCAAGGGAGAAGATCATGAATGCCCCGTCTCTGAAGGAAGAGAACGCGCTTACCATCACGCGCGTCTTCGACGCGCCCGCCAACCTCGTCTTCAAGGTCTGGACGACACCCGAACACCTGGCACGCTGGTGGGGCCCGAAGGGCTTCACCGTGCCCGCGATCACCACCGATTTCCGTGAAGGCGGCGCCTGGCGCGGCTGCATCCGCTCGCCGGAGGGCCAGGACTACTGGGCGCACGGCATCTATCGCGAGATCGTGGCCCCGAGCCGTATCGTCCTCAGCTTCGCCTGGGAGGAGGAGGGCGCCATCGACACGCTGATCACGGTCACCCTCGATGATGTGGCGGGCGGCACGCGTCTCACCTTCCACCAGGCGCCGTTCACGAGCGCCGAGAGCCGCGATTCGCATGCGGAAGGATGGAGCGAGTGCATGGACCGGCTGGTTTCCTATGTCGCTGCCCGGAAGGAGGAAATGCAATGAAGAAGACCTATCACGGGAGCTGCCATTGCGGCGCGGTGCGTTTTTCCGCAAATCTCGATCTTGCGCCGGAGGGAAAGCGATCCGAAGCGCCGCGGCCGGGCGTGTGGTGGACGACGACCTTCCGCTGCAACTGTTCCTCCTGCCTGAAGACGCGATTCTGGAAGGTGTTCGTCGCGCCCGAGGATTTCTCCCTGCTTTCCGGCGAGGAAGCCTTGGCGGAGTACCGCTTCGGCGAGCGCATGATCCGCCACATGTTCTGCCGGCACTGCGGCGTCCACCCCCTTGGCAGCGCCGATTTCGAGATCATGGGCGGGCCGTTTCATGCGGTGAATATCGCCTGTCTCGACGACGCGACCGACGAGGAGCTGGCGAATGCCCCGATCGTCTATGAGGACGGGCGCCATGATGCATGGGATCGGTCACCCGCGGTGACGTCCTATTTGTGAGGAGCCGTACCGCTCCTTCGCGTCTGCCGCGGTAGCGACTTGGATCCGCGGCAGAAAACTCCGGGCAGAAGCCCAAGCTTCCTTCTTCCCCCCGCCGCCTACGTAGAATGACGTATGTGCAGTGCAGCGCGGCTGCCCGATTATCCCCCGAGCAACGGCCATGGAGAACGGCCACTTGCGTTGCGGCGATCAGAACAAGGGGGTTCAATCAGATGACTATCAGGGCACGCGTCACCGGCGCATTTCTCGCTGCCGTCCTTTCTACGACGGCGTTCAACGGCGCCTTTGCGGCCGACGAAACGATCAAGGTCGGCATCCTGCATTCGCTTTCCGGCACCATGGCGATCTCCGAAACGACGCTCAAGGACGCCATGCTCATGCTGATCGAGGAGCAGAACAAGAAGGGCGGCCTGCTCGGCAAGAAGCTAGAAGCCGTCGTCGTCGACCCGGCCTCGGACTGGCCGCTCTTTGCCGAAAAGGCGCGCGAGCTCGTCTCCGTCGACAAGGTTTCCGCCGTCTTCGGCTGCTGGACGTCGGTATCGCGCAAATCCGTGCTGCCGGTCTTCGAGGAGCTGAATTCGATCCTCTTCTATCCGGTCCAGTACGAGGGCGAGGAAAGCCAGCGCAACGTCTTCTATACGGGGGCCGCTCCCAATCAGCAGGCCATCCCGGCCGTCGACTATCTGATGGAGAACGAGGAGGTCGAGCGCTGGGTGCTCGCCGGCACCGATTACGTCTATCCGCGCACGACCAACAAGATCCTCGAGGCCTACCTGATCTCCAAGGGTGTCGCGCCCGAGGACATCATGATCAATTACACGCCTTTCGGCCATTCCGACTGGCAGACGATCGTCTCGGACATCCAGAAGTTCGGCTCGGCCGGCAAGAAGACCGCGGTCGTCTCGACCATCAACGGCGACGCCAACGTGCCGTTCTACAAGGAACTTGCCAACCAGGGCATCAAGGCCGAGGACATCCCGGTCGTCGCCTTCTCGGTGGGCGAGGAGGAACTAGCCGGCCTCGATACCGGGCCGCTCGTCGGGCATCTCGCTGCCTGGAACTACTTCCAGTCGGTCGACAACCCGGCCAATGCGGAGTTCATCGAGACCTGGCAGGCCTATACCAAGAACGACAAGCGGGTCACCAACGACCCGATGGAAGCCCATTACATCGGCTTCAACATGTGGCTGAAGGCAGTCGAGAAGGCCGGCACCACCGATACCGATGCCGTGCTCGACGCCATGATCGGGGTCTCGGTACCGAACCTTTCGGGCGGCTATTCGACGATGATGCCGAACCACCACATCACCAAGCCCGTGCTGATCGGCGAGATCCAGTCCGACGGCCAGTTCGAAACGGTATGGGAAACGCCCGGCCTCGTCGTCGGCGACGAATGGTCGGACTACCTGCCGGACTCGAAGGACCTGATCTCCGATTGGCGCGCGCCCATGTCCTGCGGCAACTTCAATGTGGCCACGGGCAAGTGCGGCGGCAAGGGTTCCTGATTTCATGACGAAAGACTTGCTCAGGGAGCGGCCCGGGTCGGGCCACTCCCCCAAACGCCGCTTTTCATGACGAACCGCTAGCTCGAAATCCCCTCCGTCCGAATGCTTCCCGTCGGACGGAGGCCTGCAAGGCGAGAGACGAATGTACCGCATCATCCCAACCGTGCTGGCTGCCCTGTTCCTTTTCGTTGCGATGGCTCCGGGGCTTCGCGCGGAAGAGGGACTGCGCGATCTGGTGAACGCGCTCGGCGAGGCGAAGCTGTCCGAGATGGACGAGCATATCGCGGCACTGGCGAAGACCGGAAAGCCCGAAGTCGTCGCCATCCTCGAGGCGCTCGGCGAAGGCGAGCTCTATGCGCGCAAGGCGGACGGCCAGGTCTTCCTGACGAAGGAGAACGGTTCGAACCTGGCCCTTACGGATCCGATCTCCGGCGACAGCGCCGGCGAAGCGCCGAAGGCGGCACTTTCGAAGATCAGGGTGAACAACAGCGTGCGGCGCGCCGTGCGCACCGCCCTCGGCAGCCTGACGCTCCTCAGCCCCGATCGCAATCAGCGCCTCAGGGCCGCGCAGTCGGTGCTGCAATCGCCCGATGCCGACGCGCTCGGCGCTATCGAGAATGCGCTGGCTGCCGAGAAGGATGGAGCCGTTCGTGCGGTTCTCGAACAGGCGCGCGCCACGATGCTGCTTCTCTCCGACCGGCCGGTCGAGGAGAAGAAGGAGGCGGTGCGGCTGCTGGAGGAAAACGGCGGCCGCGAGGCGCTGCCGATCCTTTCTGCCGCGCTCGGCTCTGCCGACGAAAGCCTGAAGCCGGACATCGAGGCGGCGCTCGCCAGCATCGAACAGGCGCAAGCCTTCTGGAATGCGGGCCAGAACATATGGTACGGCCTGTCGCTCGGCTCGGTGCTGCTCTTGGCGGCGATCGGTCTCGCCATCACCTTCGGCGTCATGGGCATCATCAACATGGCGCATGGCGAGATGGTGATGCTCGGGGCCTATACGACCTTCCTCGTTCAAGATGTCGTGCGCACCTCCTTTCCTCATCTTTTCGAGTGGTCCTTGGCGATCGCGCTGCCGCTCGCCTTTCTTGTTACAGGCGCCGTGGGCCTCGCACTGGAACGCGGCGTCATCCGCTTTCTCTACGGGCGCCCGCTCGAAACGCTGCTTGCCACCTGGGGCATATCGCTCATCCTCCAGCAGACGGTGCGGACGATCTTCGGCCCCACCAACCGTGAGGTCGGCAATCCGTCCTGGATGTCCGGCGCCTTCGAGCTCGGCGGACTGGCGATCACCTGGAACCGTCTCTGGATCATCGTCTTTGCGCTTGCCGTGTTTGCGGCACTTCTCTTTCTGCTCAAGAAGACGCCGATGGGCCTGCAGATGCGCGCGGTAACGCAGAACCGGCGCATGGCCTCTTCCATGGGCATCCGCACGCCCTGGGTCGATGCGCTGACCTTCGCGCTCGGCTCCGGCATCGCCGGCATTGCGGGTGTGGCCCTTTCGCAGATCGACAACGTCTCGCCGAATCTCGGGCAGGGCTACATAATCGACAGCTTCATGGTCGTGGTCTTCGGCGGCGTCGGCAATCTCTGGGGCACGCTTGTCGGCGCCTTCTCGCTCGGCATCCTCAACAAGTTCCTGGAGCCCTATGCCGGCGCCGTGCTCGGCAAGATCCTCGTGCTCGTGCTGATCATCCTCTTCATCCAGAAGCGGCCGCGCGGGCTCTTCGCACTCAAGGGCCGGGCGGTGGAAGCATGATCACCTCGTTTCTCGTCAAATCGCTGGATCGGACGATCGTCGTCGCTGTCGCGATCCTGCTGGCGCTGGCCGTTATCGTTCCCGCGCTCAACCTCCTGACCGCGCCGGAACACCCGCTGCATGTGCCGACCTATCTGGTCTCGCTCTTCGGCAAGTACCTGACCTATGCGCTCTTGGCTCTGGCGCTCGATCTTGTCTGGGGTTTCTGCGGCATCCTCTCGCTGGGGCATGCGGCCTTCTTCGCGCTCGGCGGCTACGCCATGGGCATGTATCTGATGCGCCAGATCGGCGCACGCGGCTCCTACGGCAATCCGCTGCTGCCGGACTTCATGGTCTTTCTCAACTGGAAGGAGCTGCCCTGGTTCTGGTACGGCTTCGACATGTTCTGGTTCGCAGCGCTGATGGTGGTGCTGGTGCCGGGCCTGCTTGCCTTCGTCTTCGGCTGGCTCGCCTTCCGCTCGCGCGTCAACGGGGTCTATCTCTCGATCATCACCCAGGCGATGACCTATGCGCTGCTGCTCGCCTTTTTCCGCAACGACATGGGCTTCGGCGGCAATAACGGGCTCACCGATTTCAAGGACATCCTCGGCTTCAACATCCAGGCCGACGGAACGCGTGCGGCACTCTTTGCAGCCTCCGCGCTGGCGCTTGCCGTTTCGCTCGTCGTCACCTCGGGCATCGTCCGCTCGAAATTCGGCAAGGTGCTGGTGGCGCTGCGCGACGCGGAAAGCCGCACACGCTTTCTCGGCTATCGCGTCGAGCACATGAAGCTCTTCGCCTTCACGGTCTCGGCAACGATGGCGGGCGTCGCCGGCGCGCTCTACGTGCCGCAGGTCGGCATCATCAATCCGGGCGAGTTCGCCCCCGCCAATTCGATCGAGGTGGTCATATGGACGGCCGTCGGCGGGCGCGGCACGCTGATCGGTCCGATCGTCGGCGCGATCCTCGTCAACGGCGGAAAAAGCATCTTCACCGCCGCCTTCCCCGAATTCTGGCTCTTTGCGCTCGGCGGGCTCTTCGTCCTCGTCACGCTTTTCCTGCCGAAGGGCGTGGTCGGCACGGCGCAGAACTATCTCGCAAGCCGGCGCGCATCACACGCGGCGGCCCGGAAGGAAAGCGAGAGCGAAAAAGCGGCGAGCCTTGCGGACGCCGAAACGGTGGCCGCGGAGTGATCGCCATGACCGGGAAGAAACCCAGGAACCTGCTCTATCTCGATGGGGTCTCCGTCTCCTTCGATGGCTTCAAGGCGCTGAACTCGCTCTCCTTCGTCGTAGAGCCGGGGGAACTGCGCGCGATCATCGGCCCCAATGGCGCCGGCAAGACGACGATGATGGACATCATCACCGGCAAGACGCGGCCGGACGAGGGCGAGGTCTTCTTCAAGGGCGACATCGACCTCACCAAGAAAGACGAAGCGGCAATCGCCGAGCTCGGCATCGGCCGCAAGTTCCAGAAGCCGACCGTCTTCGAAAACCATACGGTCTGGGACAATCTGGAGCTGGCGCTGAACCGCAGCCGCGGCGTCTTCGCGACCCTGTTCTATCGGCTGACGAGAGAGGACAAGAACCGCATCGAGGAGATCCTTTCGACGGTGCGGCTCACGGCGCGCCGCGACGATCTCGCCGCCAATCTCTCGCATGGCCAGAAGCAATGGCTGGAGATCGGCATGCTGCTCGCGCAGGAGCCGGAACTCCTGCTCGTGGACGAGCCGGTGGCCGGCATGACCGATGCGGAGACGGCGGAAACGGCGATCCTCCTGAAGGAAATCGCCAGGACGCGCTCGGTGGTCGTCGTCGAGCACGACATGGGCTTCATCCGCGATCTCGGCGTCAAGGTCACCTGCCTTGCGGAAGGCTCGGTGCTGGCGGAAGGATCGATCGATTTCGTCAGCAACGATCCGAAGGTGATCGAGAACTATCTCGGCCGATGAGCGGGAGGAATTGAAGCGATGCTGAACGTCGAAAACGTCAGCCTGCATTACGGCGCCGCCCAGGCGCTCCGCGACGTCTCGTTCAAGGCGGAAATGGGCAAGATCACCTGCGTTCTCGGCCGCAACGGCGTCGGCAAGTCGAGCCTGCTCAGGGCCGTCACCGGCCAGCATCCGGTGACGAGCGGCACGATCTCTTTCAACGGCGTGCCGCTCGACGGCTTGGCGCCCTTCCGGCGCGCCAAGCAGGGCGTCGGCTACGTGCCCCAGGGCCGCGAGATCTTTCCCCTGCTGACGGTGAAGGAAAATCTCGAAACCGGCTTCGCTCCGCTGAGGCGGGCTCAACGCTCGATCCCCGACGATATCTTCAGTCTGTTTCCGGTACTTCAGACGATGCTCGGCCGGAGGGGCGGCGACCTTTCGGGCGGCCAGCAGCAGCAGCTCGCGATCGCTCGCGCTCTCGTGACGCGCCCGAAAATACTGGTGCTGGACGAGCCGACCGAGGGCATCCAGCCGTCGATCATCAAGGACATCGGCCGCGCGATCAAATATTTGCGGGATTCGACCGGTATGGCGATCCTGCTCGTGGAGCAATATCTCGATTTCTGCCGCGAGCTTGCCGACCATGTCTATATCATGGACCGTGGAGCTTTCGTGCACGAGGGCCCGCCGGAGACGCTCGACACCCCGCAAGCGCGCCGGCATCTAACCGTTTGAAGCCCCATGGCGAGCCTGCGCGCGGTTTTCCACAGACCCGGAAACAGCGGGTAAAGTCAATGACTTGGGCCGGAAGCCCGATCTCAGGGGCGCCTCCGGGCGACAGAAAAATCCACTTCTTTTGTGGATTGCATTTGCCCGCTCAAGCGCTTTGACCCATACTGCACATGCATGTTCGATGATTGCTCCTGCATGATTCTTCGACCGGAACCGGTCGAAGGGTTAGCCCATGCAGCAGTCCAAAGTGTCACGGCGCGTTCCATGTCTCTGGACGAAGCATGGTGCCGTGGCGAGTTTCGCAATCACATCTCACTGACAGAATTGGCCATTTCGCGTTTCCGGCCTATCCAATCGGAGGAGACCCTAATGACGAATTTCCTGCCCGCCCTTCATGAAGGGCACGCCCCCATTACGCTCCAGACACTCTTCAAGGATGCCCTCGAAGCCTATGACGACTGGGAGGAGGGCATGCCCGAACCCATCGTTTCCTTCGAGGACAAGGTGCTTCCGGTCAGTGCCGTTTTCGAATGGATGAGACCCTGCACGGACCTCATGCCGGCCAATATGATCGGCATAGTCACCGACCGGTTGACGAAGCCCTGGAGCGGCGCCGGACCGCTGGACGCGATGACCTTCTCGACCGCCGCCCGGGTCATGTCCATTCTGGTGCGGCGGCGCTTGAGACGCTTCGGGCGCGGCTCCATCGAGGCCTTTGCCGAGCGCTTCAGCCATCCGATGCATTCCGTTCCCTCGCCGTCGCCGGATTCGGCGGGATCTCGACCAGCCGGCCTATGAAGACATCGCTCACGACCGTGGCGATGCCCATATGGGCATCGCTGCGGCCGAGCTGTGTCGCTCTAAGGCTTCTGATTCTCCACGAAGGCTGCATGCCACTTGGCGAGCATCGACACGGCTTCCTGGACGACGGCCGGATGGGTGCCCGGGAGGAACTCGATCCTCGGCGCCTTCCCATCACGCTTCAGCCGAGCGAAGACCCGCCCTGCCGCGTCCTTCAGTTCCTCCGGCCTTTCCGGTTCCGGCTTGTCGCTTTGCGACAGGCGATTGAAGACGAGCTGAAAGCGTTGGTCTGAATCGACGGCGCGGAAGCGTGGCGAAGCGATCTCGTCTTGGGCTCGGGCGCGCGCCTCTTGCCTTTCAAGCAGCGTCCCGATCGCCATCCAGCGCTCGCGTCCGGCCTTCGGCGCCGGGCCGATGGCGCGGGCGACTTCGTGCGGCACACCGTCCGCCACCTGCAGGAGGCGCGAAAGTTCGCTCTTCTGCACCGCAAGCGCATCGCCGATCACCTTGCGGTCGAAGCCGCGCGCTACGAGCGCAGCGGCGAAAAGCGCACGTTCGATGAAGGAAAGGTTGCGCCGCTCGGCATTTTCCTTGCCTTGCGCAAGCACGAGCTCGGCATCTGTCAGCGTCCGGACGATCGCCTTTACCTGGAGCTCGAGCCGGCGCACCGCCTTCAGGCGCCGGTGGCCGTAGGCGGTCTGGTAATGGCCCTGCTTTTCCGGGTGCGGGCGAACGAGGATCGGCGATTGCTGGCCGTTCTCGCGAATGCTCTCGACGAGCGCGAGGAAATCCGCATCGTCTATCTCGCCGTCGGTCAGCCGATCCTCGACGAAGGAGCTTTCGACCAGCGCCGGATCGAGCGAAACGACGCGTTCGCCCTGGGTCAACGCTTCCCTGAGCACCCGTGCTTCCTCGGCCTCGCGCGTGATGCTGCCGAGAGAGAGCCCCATGGCCTTCACTGCGCCGGAAGCCGCACGGGGCGCATCGAGCGGAGCGGCCGGCCTGGCGTTGACAGGTGTCAACTCGCCCGACGCCGTTTCGGCGGGGGTTTGCGGATCGGCGGCAGGCGCACCCGCGGAAAACAGTGCCCGCAATTCGTTTTTCCGGTTATTGCCAGCCATGACTCAGCGCCCCCATGCCGCGTGAATGAGAGCCTCGATCTCGCCGTTGACGGCGTTCAGCGACTCGATCGCCCGGTCATAGGTCGCGCGGGTGAAATTCTCCCGGCCCACCTCGTAGAGCGTCTGCTTGGTGAGACCCGCATCCGAGATCGCGGTCGACTTTACCATGGCGGAGGTCAGCACCCGGTCGCCGAAGAGCGAGCGCATGAAGCCGACGATCTGCGCCTGCGGTCCGTCATTCGGCTCGAAGCGGGTGACGAGATAGCGCAGGAAATCGAAATTGAGCTCGCCGCCGGCGTCGCGCACGACGCTGAGCAGGTCCGAGGTCATGTAGAGGAACTGGTTCATCGATGCGACGTCGAGCATTTGCGGATGCACGGTGACGATGACCGACGTCGAAGCGCAGAGCGCCGAAAGCGTCAGGTAGCCGAGCTGCGGCGGGCAGTCGATGACGACGACGTCGTAGTCGTCGGCGACGCTTGCGAGCGCCGCCTGCACCCGGGCGAAGAAGAGCGGCCCGGCATCGGCGCCGCTCTGCCGCGCACTGAGCGCCTGCGGCGTCGTGTGTTCGAACTCCTGCAGTTCGAGGTTGCCCGGCACCAGGTCGAGCCCGTCGAAATAGGTCTTGCGGATGATGTCCTTCAGCGGGCGCGCCTCGGCGTCGTAACGGATTGCGCCATAGAGCGTGTCGTTGCCGGTCAGGTCCAGTTCCGGCTGGTAGCCGAACAGCGCCGAAAGCGAGGCCTGCGGGTCGAGGTCGACCGCAAGCACCCGGTGCCCGGTCAGAGCGAGATATTGTGCGAGATGGACCGATGAGGTCGTCTTGCCGGAGCCGCCCTTGAAGTTGGTGACCGAGATCACCTGCAGATGCTCGCTTCTCGCGGCATCGCGCCATTTGAGATAACCGCGCGCCTTGGCGCCATTGCCTTTGGCGATCGCCTGTTCGGCCAGATGCCGGCGCAGCGCGTTGATATCGGAAAGCGAATAGGAGCGTCGTCCGCCGGCGCCGGTGTCGGGCTGCGGCCCCTCGCCAGCGAGCGAAAGCTGTCGCAAGTATCCGTCGGAAACGCCGATGAGCTTGGCGGCCTCGCCGGAGGTGAAGCTCCGGAGCGTCTTCATCGCTGTCGGTGCAAAGAGCCGGTCTCGCATCGCTTTCAGCTGTTCGGAAAGCGCCCGCGCGTCGGCGGCGATCGCCTCGTCTGCCGGTCTGCGCGATGCCCCGCCGGTCGCGCCTGCCGTCGTCGCCGCCGCTGCCGTCATCATATCCATGGTCAAATCTCCTCGTGCCCGCATGGCGCCCCGCCGCCGTGCGGATGCGCCTGACGCATTTCCTGACAGAACAATCGTTTAGCTACGCCGAAATGCGGAATATGCGGTCTATTCCGTTAGAGGAATGATTCATCCTCTGATTCGCGTCAACTCATTTCTCGGTTGGCGCGGACGGTCCAACCGTCAAGGCTGAAGGCACCCGCGCCGAAGGCTGCGATCTGAAGGAAGCCGCCGGTGATCGCCAGATTCTTCATGAAGTGGATCATCTGGTTCTGGTCGGCGAAGTCTGTGTGAAAGCCGATCGCCGAGGCCAGGGTGAAGGCTGCAAGGATCAGCGCCACCCACCGTGCCCGGTAGCCGAGGACGAGGAGGATGCCTGCGCCGATCTCCACGGCAAGAGCAACCGCATAGGCGACCGGAGGCAGGGGCAGCCCCGCCGACGCGATGTAGCCGATCGTGCCAGATGGATCGCCCAGTTTTCCGAAACCGGAAAGAATAAACATGGCGGCGAGAAGCAGGCGGCCGATGAGGGCCAAGGAGCTTTGAAGTGCGGGATTGTCGCTCATGTGACGTGCCTTTCTTCACTGTGGCCTGATCGCGAACGCGTACCCGCTCCGAGCCTTCGGAACGGCGGCAAGCGCTCGCTGCTCCATGATTGTAAATGCACAGCCCGCGGATCGGAAATTTTCCACAACTGAAACAGAAATTGAACGGAAGGGAATTGCATCGCCAAAGCGCGGGAAAGCCTTGCGCCGCGAGCATGGGACGGTACTTGGGAGGGTTTTCGAAGCGGCCCGGCGCCCTTCCGGCGAGCTCCCGGAAGTAAGTTGTTAACCTTCATTTCCTATTCCCTAGGGCAGCCCCTTCGATGATGAATTTCGAGTTTTCAGGCCATGCGCATTCCCCGGACAAATTTCTCGCCTGCAGCTTTGTACGACGCAAATCACGCGGATGATTACGAGGACCCGCATCCGGCTGCGCAAGGTGCCGCGCATGTTCCGGCGGCGCCTGAGGCGGCCGCTCACGACCATCTGTTCGAGGCACCGGAAGCGCCGCGGCGCGCGCCCGGCCATCGTGACGAGGAGACAGGATATGCAGGCCGCGCCGCGCGCCTCTACGGTCACGGCTCCGCCTATGCTCCTGCCGAGGTTACCGTCTCTACGCGCGATCCGCTTCCCACGCTTGCCGAGATCACCGGCCTATCCGGCGAGCCGGGCTGGGAGAGCCACTTCTTCCTGTCGCCGAATGTGCGCTTCACGCGTACGCCCGAGCGCGAACTCATGAAGCGTCACCCGCCGGCGCCCGAAGAAAGCCGGATTGAGGCCGACGAAGCCGCGGCGGAAGCGTCCGATGCCGAAACGGTGATGGACGTGGTGCCGGCCGAGCCCGCTCCGTCCGTGGTCGAAACGGAACTGCCGTCCTACAGTCCGTCCGAGCTCCTCCGTGTGCTGACGCAGCAACTGCCCTCCTGGAGCGCTGCACGCTCGCAGGCGCCGGAAGCGAGCGTCACCAAGCCGGCAATCACCGAAAGCGTGGCCGTGGCGGAGGAAGGGCCCGCCACTTCTGAAACGACAGCCCTGCCGGTAACGGACGAAGTGCCTGTGGTTCCGCATGCACTGCCCGTCGCGAATCTTGCGCCCGAGAGTGCCGCAGTGGAGGAGGACGTGCCCCATCAGGCAGACGCGCGCCTGGCCTATCTTTCCGATTTTGCGTTTTTCGAGTTCATGCCGCTCGAAGTCGCGGCTGTTCCGCCGACTGTCACGGAACCTGTGAAGGAAGCCGCGCGCATTCCCGCGCCGATCGCAGCCGCGCCGAAGGTCTCGCCACCGAAGATCGTTGCTGCAATGCCTGTCGAGATCCGGCCGCAGCCGCCCACGGCGATAAGCTCGCTGTTCCGGGTGGTGGAATGCCGGCGGCCCGAGCCCGCCACTGCCGAACCGGTTACGGCCGCGCCGCAGGATATCGCCGCTGAGCCGGCCGCCGCGGAGGCTGCCGCCCTTCCGGCCCACCAGTTCGTCGAAACACCGGCCCCGGCGCTCGCCGAGCCTGCCATCGTGCCCGCAAGCGAACCGGCTCCCGAAGCGCCGGTGACCAGGGCGGCGATCACCATGCCGGCCGTGATACAGCGTTCGTCGCCGTCTCTGCCGCCGATCGGCGCCATCGAGCCGCTGCAGGGTGGCGACGCCTACGAATTTCCGTCGAAGGAGCTCCTGCAGGAACCGCCGCAAGGCCAGGGTTTCTTCATGACGCAGGAGCAGCTCGAGCAGAATGCCGGATTGCTCGAAAGCGTGCTCGAGGATTTCGGTGTCAAGGGCGAGATCATCCATGTCCGCCCCGGCCCTGTCGTCACGCTTTACGAATTCGAGCCCGCGCCGGGCGTCAAATCCTCCCGCGTCATCGGCTTGGCCGACGATATCGCCCGCTCGATGTCGGCGCTCTCTGCCCGCGTCGCTGTCGTGCCCGGCCGCAACGTCATCGGCATCGAGCTGCCGAACGCGACGCGCGAAACCGTCTATTTCCGCGAGCTGATCGAATCCGGCGATTTCCAGAAGACCGGCTGCAAGCTGGCGCTCTGCCTCGGCAAGACGATCGGCGGCGAGCCGGTGATCGCCGAACTCGCAAAGATGCCGCATCTGCTCGTCGCCGGCACAACCGGCTCAGGCAAGTCGGTGGCGATCAACACCATGATCCTGTCGTTGCTCTACCGGCTGAAGCCGGAAGAATGCCGGCTCATCATGGTCGATCCGAAGATGCTCGAACTCTCCGTCTATGACGGCATCCCGCATCTGCTGACGCCCGTCGTCACCGATCCGAAGAAAGCGGTGATGGCCCTCAAATGGGCGGTGCGCGAGATGGAGGACCGCTATCGCAAGATGTCGCGGCTCGGTGTGCGCAACATCGACGGCTACAACCAGCGTGCGGCGGCCGCGCGCGAGAAGGGCGCGCCGATCCTCGCGACGGTGCAGACCGGCTTCGAGAAGGGCACCGGCGAGCCGCTCTTCGAGCAGCAGGAAATGGACCTTTCGCCGATGCCCTATATCGTCGTCATCGTCGACGAGATGGCCGACCTGATGATGGTCGCCGGCAAGGAGATCGAAGGGGCGATCCAGCGGCTTGCGCAGATGGCGCGTGCGGCAGGCATCCACCTGATCATGGCGACCCAGCGTCCCTCGGTCGACGTCATCACCGGCACGATCAAGGCGAACTTCCCGACCCGCATCTCCTTCCAGGTGACCTCCAAGATCGACAGCCGCACCATCCTCGGCGAGCAGGGGGCCGAACAGCTCCTCGGCCAGGGCGACATGCTGCACATGGCCGGCGGCGGCCGCATCGCCCGCGTCCACGGTCCGTTTGTTTCCGATCAGGAAGTCGAACATGTGGTCGCACATCTGAAGACGCAGGGGCGTCCGGAATATCTCGAGACGGTGACCGCGGACGAAGAGGAGGAAGAGGTCGAGGAGGATCAGGGCGCAGTGTTCGACAAGAGCGCGATCGCCGCCGAAGACGGCAACGAGCTCTACGATCAGGCGGTGAAAGTGGTGCTGCGGGACAAGAAGTGCTCGACCTCCTACATCCAGCGCCGCCTCGGCATCGGCTACAACCGCGCCGCCTCGCTGGTCGAACGGATGGAGAAGGACGGTCTCGTCGGTCCGGCGAACCATGTCGGCAAGCGCGAGATCATCTACGGCAACCGCGACAATCCGCCGAAGCCGGAAAGCGACGATCTGGACTGAGTTATCATCGCTTCTGCTCCCTCCGGCCTGCGGGCGAGAGGGAGCTGCGGATCACGGCCGCACGGTGATGTGGCCCTTCATGTTCGGGTGGTAGCGGCAGATATAATCGAAGCTGCCCGCTTCCTGAAGCACCAGCCGGCCGGATTTGTTCGCCGGCAGAAGCACGTCCGCGCCGCCTTCGACGGTCGCCGTGTGGACGAGCGCATCCCTGTTGATCCACTCGACCTCGTCGCCCACCTTCGCCTCGATCTCCGCGGGCAGGTAGACGAGGCGATCGATCGCCACCTGGATGGTTTCCGCCTGCGAAGGAGCGGCGGCGGCCGCCGCTCCCACCGACAATAAGACAATTGCCGCTCGCGTTATGAACATCGCCGCGCTCACTTCAATTCGGCCGCGACGTGCTCGGCATGCTGCTGATGTCCCTGGAACAGCTTCAGTCCGGTCTCGAGCAGCGATTTGAGTTCGGCATTCTGAGCCGACGGGATCAGCAGCGTTTCCAGCGCGCCGTTGACCTCCTTGTGGTAGGCGACCTCGTGTTCGATATAGGCCTTGTCGAATTCCCCGCCCTTGAGCTTCGCCAGCTCCTGGCGTTTCGCCTCGGCCGCTTGCGAGAGGGATTTGCTCGTGTCGTTGTCTTCGGGCGTGACGTTGAGCTTCTTGACGAGATCGAGGGCTTGCTTGTTCACCGACTCGTGGTCGCGCAGCATGCTTTCGGCGAATTCGACGACGGTCTTGTTCTTCGACGTCGCGATTGCCTGTTTGGCGGCTTCGACGTCGAGCACGCCGGCAGTGTAGGCGATGTGGGCGATTTGCGGGTCGGTCGGCTTGTCGTTGCCGAGTGCCCCGCCGGTGCTGAAGAGGAGGGCGATTGCGGCCGCTGCGCTCGTCAGTTTGATAGTCATGGGATGTTCCTTTCCTCGAAGATCAAAGCCTGGTTTGAACGACATGCTTTGGATGCTTCGCGGCTGGAAACGTTCCCGCTATTTTCCGTCCGGTTCCGGGGGCCGAGGCGAGATGCGGGCAAGAACCGCCTCGGTCAGACGCTCGCAACGCTTTCCCGCGAAAGGAAAGGCATCGAGCAGAACCGGGCCGATCTGCCGCTCCAGCTGCTCTTTCAGGATGCGGCGCGCCCGGTGCAGCCTTGTGCGTGCCGTTTCCGGTTTGAGGCCAAGCAGGGCGGCCGCCTCTTCGTTGTCGAGCCCTTCGATGACGCGCAGCACGAATACGGTGCGGTAGGTGTCCGGGAGATCGTCCGTCAGCCTTTCGACGAGGTCGAGGATTTGTCGCTGTGCCATCGTCTTTTCCGGATCGCTGATGCCTGAATTGAGGGGAAAGGCGATGATCTCCGCCTCTTGCGACTGCCGCATGTACTTGGCCAGTCTCATCTGTCGCCGTCTTTTCCGCAGGCGGCCGAGCGCCTCGTTGATGACGATGCGGGCGAGCCAGGTCGTGATCGCCGCATCGCCGCGAAAATCCTCAAAGCGCGTGAAGGCCCGGACATATGCCTCCTGCAGCACGTCTTCCGCATCGCTGTCGTTGCGCAGGATGCTGCGGGCGATCCGGTAGAGCTTGCGGTTGTGCGCCTGCATGATCGCGCGGAAACGGGCGAGGTCCTGCGCAGGTGGCGGCGCATTCAGGCAAAGGTCGGTTTCAGCGGTAGGCATGGTCGGGCTCCTTCTCGGATATTGGATGCCCTAGCTCCGGAAATGTTCCCAGCTATGTGCCGGCCAAGTTTCGGATCTTACCGCGGTGTTGTCTTGTAAGGATAACGGAATTCGGGATCGCCGCCGGCTCAATGCCTCGGCTGAAAGAGAAAACCCGGCGCGGGAGGAGGTGCGCCGGGCTTTCGATCCTGACCGGCAACTGGGAGGAGGAGGGTTGCCGATCCCGCGATGGAACTGGGAGGAGGAGTGTTCCATCGACAGTTATATAATAATGCTGCAGTGCAGCATCTTCAAGACCGAAAATGAAATTTTTTCCGGCTGATAAAGAAATGCCCGAGGTCGGGCATCGGCAGCGTCAGGAAGACGCTTGCCTTAGCCGCCATATGCGCCAGATTCGAAAGGGAAAGGAGGGCAACGTCATGACGAAGGACCGCAGGGCCGCTCTGGTCAGGATTACCGGACGGGTACAGGGCGTGTGCTTTCGCGACTGGACACGCGAGGAGGCCGAAAGGCTCGGCCTTGACGGCTGGGTTCGCAACGAGAACGACGGCTCGGTGACCGCCCTCATCGCCGGGCCGGACGGGGCCGTCAGCAGAATGCTTGACCATTTCTGGAAAGGACCGCCCGGCGCTTCCGTCGCCGATGTCGCGAGCGAGGAGGCTTCTTCCGTCGAAGCGCTGGCGGGATTTCGCATTACACGGTAGCGGATGATCTCGGGCACTGCAGAACTCCTCCCCAACCCCTCCCACAAGGGCGAGGGGCTCGGTGCCCGCGGCAATGGCCTGCCAGTTTCGACGTTTCGCCTCGGGAGACCTCGACGCAGAGCCGGAAACGGTGCCGCACGTAAGCCCCTCCCCGTTGTGGCCGTTGTGGCGAGGGGTTGGGGAGGGGAAAGCATCGCCGCCTTACACCCGCTCCAGCGCCACCGCGATGCCCTGGCCGACGCCGATGCACATGGTGGAGAGCGAGGTGCGGCCACCCGTTTCGGCAAGCTCCAGCGCTGCCGTTCCGGTGATGCGCGCACCCGACATGCCGAGCGGATGGCCGAGCGCGATGGCGCCGCCGTTCCGGTTGACGCGGGGATCGTCGTCGGCGATTCCCAGCGCGCGCAGGACCGCAAGCCCCTGGCTGGCAAAAGCCTCGTTGAGCTCGATGACGTCGAACCGATCTTGCGTCGCGCCGATCCGCGTCATGAGCCTCTGCGAGGCGGGCACCGGTCCCATGCCCATGATGCGCGGCGGCACGCCGGCCGAAGCGCCCCCGAGGATGCGGGCCATGGGTCGCAGCCCATGCTTTCTGGCAACCTCCTCGGAGGCGATGATGAGCGCCGCAGCGCCGTCGTTGACGCCCGAAGCGTTGCCGGCGGTGACGGTGCCGCCCTCCCGGAAGGGTGTCTTGAGCCCGGCGAGCGCCTCGATCGTCGTGGCGCGCGGATGCTCGTCGCGGTCGATGACGACCGGGCCACCCTTCCTTTGGGCGATGGTGACGGCGACGATCTCGCTCGCAAGGCGGCCGTTCGCCTGGGCGGCCGCGGCCTTTGCCTGGCTGCGCAGGGCGAAGGCGTCCTGGTCCTCGCGCGAGACCTTGTAGTCTTCGGCGACGTTCTCGCCGGTCTCCGGCATCGAGTCGACGCCATATTGCGCCTTCATCAGCGGATTGACGAAGCGCCAGCCGATCGTCGTGTCGTAAATTTCGGCGTTGCGCGAAAAGGCGCTCTCGGCCTTCGGCAGCACGAAAGGCGCCCGCGACATGGATTCGACGCCGCCGGCTATCATCAGCTCGGCCTCGCCGCATTTGATCGCCCGCGCGGCCGCAATCACCGCGTCCATTCCGGATCCGCAGAGCCGGTTGATCGTCGTGCCGGGAACGGCGACGGGCAGCCCCGCAAGCAGCAGCGACATGCGTGCGACGTTGCGGTTGTCCTCGCCCGCCTGGTTGGCGCAGCCGAAGATCACGTCATCGACCGCTTCCCAGTCGACCGACCTGTTGCGGTCTATCAGCGCCTTCAGCGGTATGGCGCCGAGGTCGTCGGCGCGCACCGAAGCGAGCGAGCCGCCGAAGCGGCCGATCGGGGTGCGGATATAGTCGCAGATATAGGCTTCGCGCATCATGCTGCCTCCTTTCCCGCGGCCTTATGGGCTTTTTTGGTGCGGGCGTTGATGTCGCGCAGAACGACCAGCTCGGTCTCGGTCGGTGCCGGTGTTTCGATGACGGTCTCCGCGAATTTGATCGGCCAGCCGCAATTTCCGGCGATCTGATCCCGAGCGACGCCGGGGTGCGTGGAAACGACGGTCAGTTCCTTCGTCTCCGGATCCGGCTCCAGAATGCAGAGATCCGTGATGACCCGGGTCGGGCCGCTGGTCGTCAGTCCGAGCCGCTCCCGATGATTGCCGCCTTCGCCGTGTCCCATGGAGGTGACGAAGGGCAGCCTCTGCACGAAGCCGCGCTTCGTCAGCGCCATGGTGATGAAGATGCGGCCGCAATTGGAGGCGATTTCCGGCGCACCGCCGCCTCCCGGCAGGCGCACCTTGGGATGGTCATAGGGGCCAACGACGGTCGTATTGAGATTGGCGAAACGATCGATCTGCGCGCCGCCGAGGAAGCCCGTGGTTATCCGGCCTCCCTGGAGCCAGTAGCGGAACATTTCCGGCACCGAGACGGTGAAGAGCGCGGTATCGCAGAGCTCTCCGTCGCCGATCGAGAGCGGCAGCACGTCGGGCTTGGTGCCGACGGTTCCGCTCTCATAGATCAGCGTGATATCCGGCGCATTCGTCAGCCGCGCCACATTGCAGGCTGCTGACGGCGCGCCGATGCCGACGAAGCAGACGTCGTCGTTGGAAAGCGCGCGCGCCGCGGCGACCGTCATCATCTCGGTGGGGGTGAAATGAGTCATTTTCGTCTTCCCCTCAAGCAACCTTGGCCGCGGTCTTCGCGGCGTGGCGGGCGAAGTCCTCGGGTTTTGCGGCAAGGACGTTCTCCCTGATCCATGCGGTGAACGTCTCCCGGTCGCGGGCAATCTCGTCCCAACGGATGTAGAAGGCGTTGGAGCGGGGATAGTAACCATGCGCATAGGACGGGAAGGCGCCCCCCGGCACATGCGCGACGGCAGTCACCGCCCAGCCCGGCAGCACCACCGAATTGGGCGAGGGCGGTGAGAGTTCGTCGACGATCTCCTCGACCGTCACGATCGAGCGCCTGGCGGCGAGCACCGCTTCCTTCTGCACGCCGACGATCCCCTCGATCAGGACGTTGCCGTTGCGGTCGGCACGCTGGGCATGGATGATCGTCACGTCCGGGCGGATTGCAGGCACCGCGGCGAGCACCTCGCCGGTGAAGGGACAGGTCACGCTTCTGATATTGAGGTTCACCTTAGGCAGGTCGGCGCCGATATAGCCGCGGAAGGCCGCAAAAGGCAGGTTCGCGGCACCCGCCTCATAGGCATTGGCCATGGCGGCATGCGAATGCTCCTCGATCTCGAGCGGTCGCGGCCATTGGTTCTCGACCGCATCGCGAAAGCGGTGCAGCGAGCCGACGCCGGGATTGCCACCCCAGGAGAACTTCATGCCCCGTGCCGCACCGACTCCGATCAGCTGGTCGTAGAGGATGTCGGGCGTCATGCGCACGAGGAACAGGTCCTTCCGGCCCTGGCGAATCACCTCGTGCCCCGCGGCGTAGGGGATCAGGTGCGTGAAGCCTTCCATCGCAACCGTATCGCCGTCTCTGACATTCTCCTCTACCGCCTCGGCGAGAGACATTATCCGCGCCATCGTTTTCCTCCGGTGATGTTCGAGCCGAATAAGCGCCTGTTCTTCGCAAGCGTCAATTTACTTCGTGCGGTATTTGACATTTGTTCGTATAACGCACAAAAACGATGGCCAGAGACCGGCAGGAGGCACAATGCGTGAAACGGATTTCGTCAGCGGTTTTGCACGCGGTTTGAAGGTGATCGAAGCCTTCGGCGAGGCGCAGCCGCGGCTTTCGATTGCCGATGCCGCGAAGATCACCGGGCTCGACCGGGCGACCGTCAGGCGATCTCTGCTGACGCTTTCGCAGCTTGGTTACGCCGATTACGACGGCAAGTTCTTCACGCTCTCACCGAAGACCCTGAGGCTCGGCCATGCCTATCTTTCGGCGACGCCGCTGCCGACTATCGTCCAGCCTTACCTGGACCAGCTCGCGGAAAAGGCCGGGCAGAGCGCCTCCGCCTCGGTGCTCGACGGCACCGAGATCGTCTATGTGGCACGCGCGTCGCAGCGGCGGGTGATGTCGATCAACCTGACGCCCGGCTCGCGTCTTCCCGCCTACTGCGCCTCGATGGGGCGGGTGTTGCTTGCCGCACTGCCCGAGGCCGAGGCACGCGACATTCTCGGACGTTCCGAATTGAAGGCGAACACACCGCTGACGCGAACCGATCCGGAAGAGCTTTTGACGGAATTGCGGCGGGTTCGCGACGAGGGCTATGCGATCATCGACCAGGAACTGGAGCTCGGCCTCTGCTCGATCGCGGTACCGGTCGCCAATGATCGCGGGCAGGTGCTCGCGGCCCTGAACATCGGCGCATCTGCCGCCCACGTGCCGGCCCGCGAGATGGCCGAGCGCTTTCTGCCGCTGCTCAGGGAAACACAAGCCGCGTTGCGGCTTGTGTTTCGCTAGATCACGATGATTCTGGCTCGAGTCGGCCTAGAATCATGAACGTGATGGATTCAATGGGTTAGCGCCGGATGCGGGCGGAAAACCGCACGCACTTTTCCTCATCCCGCTCTAGCCATCGCCCGTCAATATCCGCGCGCAGCACCTGCGCCGATGCGGCTGTCGACGGCGCCGTTGTAGCGGGCGCCGCCGCCAGCCTCGATCTCGGCGACGTTCTCGCCGCCGACGAGGATGCCCGCTGCCTGGCCCCAGATCATCCAGTTCTCGTCGACCTGAACGTCATGGCCCATGGCGGAAAGCAGTTTGCGCGTATCGGGCGAAAGAGCATAGGGCTCCATGAAGACCTTGTCCGGAAGCCACTGATGGTGGACTCGCGGCGCGTCGACGGCCTCCTGAATGTTCATGCCGTGGTCGATCACGTTGATGATCGCTTCCAGCGTGATGGTGATGATGCGGGCGCCGCCGGGGCTGCCGATCACCATGAACGGCTTGCCGTCCCTGGAGATGATCGTCGGGCTCATCGATGAAAGCGGCGTCTTGCCGGGCTCGATCGCATTCGCCTCGCCCTGCACGAGTCCATAGAGATTGGGGGTTCCCGGCTTGGCGGTGAAATCGTCCATCTCGTTGTTGAGGAGAATACCCGTGCCGGGCGCGACGACGCCCGCGCCGAAGGAGCCGTTCAGCGTGTAGGTCACCGCGACCGCATTCCCCTCGTCGTCGATGATGGAATAATGGGTCGTCTCCTTGCTTTCGGTAAAGCCCGCCGGCATCAGCTCCTGGGAAACGCCGGCCTTGAAGGGGTCGATCTTGGCGCGGATTTCTTTCGCGTAGCTCTTGTCGACGAGCTTTGCGACCGGGTTCTCGACGAAGGCCGGATCGCCGAGCGCGGTGTTGCGATCCACATAGGCGTGGCGCATCGCCTCGATCATCGCATGCACCGTCTCGGCAGAGCCATAACCGAGATAGGAGAGCGGATAGCCTTCGAGGATGTTGAGGATCTCGCAGATGATCAATCCGCCTGACGATGGCGGCGGCGAGGAGACGATGTCATAGCCGCGGTAGTTGCACTTGACCGGCTCGTGCTCGCGGACCTGATAGCGTTCGAAATCCTCCTTGGCGAGAATGCCGCCCTTATCCGCGCTCGCCTTGACGATCGCGTCGGCGATCGCACCCTTGTAGAAGGCGTCCGTGCCTTTTTCGGCGATGCTCGAAAGCGAAGCGGCAAGATCGGTCTGGACCAGCCGTTCACCGGCTGCAAAAGGCTTGCCGTCCGGCTTCAGGAAGATCGCGGCGGCAGCCGGATCCCTGGCGAGCCGCTCGGTCTCGCCGTCGAAAGACTCGATATCGCCCTGTTGGAGCACGAAGCCTTCTCGCGCGAGCTCGATCGCCGGATCGATCAGTTCCTTCAGCGGCTTGGTGCCGTAACGGCTGCGCGCGAACTCGAAACCCATGACCGGTCCGGGCACGCCGACGGCGAGATAGCCTTCGGTGCTCAATCCCTCGACGAGATCGCCCTTGTCGTCGAGATACATGGTCTTGGTGGCGGCGAGAGGCGCGCGCTCGCGAAAATCGAGGAAGGTCGTCTTGCCGTCCTTGAAGCGGATGGTCATGAAGCCGCCGCCGCCGATGTTGCCGGCGGTAGGGTAGACGACGGCGAGGGCATAGCCGACCGCAACCGCCGCATCGATCGCATTGCCGCCCTTCTTCAGGACCTCGACGCCGATGTCGGATGCAAGATGCTGGGCGGTCACGACCATGCCGTGCTCTGCCTTGACCGGCTCCGGCGAGGCCGCCAGGCCCTGCCGCGGTGCGAACGTACTAAGCGCGACGATCAGGGTAATGGATAGGGATTTCAGGCAGGGACTGCGCATGCTTTCCTCCCGGACAGGAATGTTGGCTTCAAGTTCGGCGCGGGGCGTTACCGTCCCCTCAACCGGGGACTGTAGCATCAAAAATTACGAGTTACAGTCGAAGACGGAGCGTTAGAGCATTTCCGCTTTTCTCCGAATCGCGGAAACTCTCTTCTTTCCGAAATTCCGGGCGGAAAACCGCACACACTTTTCCTCATCCCGCTCCAGCGTCAATCGCCGGAATAGCGCTCCTCCAGCCACGGGTCGCCGCGCATGTGGTAGCCGTTCCGCTCCCAGAAGCCTGCCGAATCGGCCGCGCGGAAATCGATGCGCTGCAGCCATTTGGCGCTTTTCCAGAAATAGAGATGCGGGACCACCAGGCGCATCGGCCCACCATGGGCCCGCGTGATCGGCGCGCCTTCCCAGGCAGTCGCGAGGATCGCGTCCTCGGCGGCAAAATCGGCGAGCGGCAGGTTGGTGGTGTAGCCGTCAAAGCTCGTCAGCATGACATAGGCGGCCTCGGGCTTCGGCATGACGCGATCGAGGAGGTCGCGCGTGGATACACCACGCCAATTGTTGTCGTAGCGCGACCAGGTCGTCACGCAGTGGATGTCCGACAGGCTGTCGCTCTGAGGCAGCGCCTGGAAGGCGTTCCAGTCGAGCGAGAGCGGGTTCTCGACGAGGCCGGTGACGTCGAGCCGCCACGTCTCGTGGGTCAGGTGCGGCTGCTGCCCGAGATCGAGAACCGGCCAGTCCCTGACGAGATGCTGACCGGGCGGCAGGCGGTCCGTCTCAGGACGGGCAATGCGGCCGGTGAGAAACTTGCCGTCGGCCGCCCAGCGGCGCTTCGTGGAAGTCAGCTTGGTTTCCGGCGCCTGTGTTTCGTCGGCCACGACTGCTCTCTCCTGCATGTTTTCTTTGATCGTATCGCGATTGACGGAAAAAAGCATGCAGCAGATCAAAGCGCTACAGCCGAGCCGCCAGCGATGTACGATATCTGTAAGAATTCGCGTGCCGATTCCGGCGGGACAGCTGCAATTTCCTGGGGGAAGTGGGAGGACAATCATGCGCACTCAGGTCGTCATCATCGGCTCCGGGCCTTCGGGGCTCCTGCTCGGGCAATTGCTGACGGAAGCGGGGATCGCCAATGTTATCCTCGATCGCGCGACCAAAGCTCACATTCTCGGCCGTGTGCGCGCCGGCGTTCTGGAGCAAGGCACGGTGCGGCTGATGGAGGAGGCGGGCTGCGGCGCCCGCATGCATGCCGAGGGCCTGCCGCATGACGGCTTCTCGCTCGCCTTCGACGGGCGCGACCATCGCATCGACCTCTTTGGCCTGACCGGCGGAAGGCGGGTGATGATCTACGGGCAGACGGAACTCACCCGCGACCTGATGGACCATCGCGAACGGGTCGGGGCGCTCTCGATTTACGAAGCGGCGAACGTGATGCCGCGGGATTTCGACGGGCGGACGCCGCATGTCGCCTATGAGAAGGACGGGATCGCGCAGCGCATCGACTGCGACTTCATTGCCGGCTGCGACGGCTTTCACGGTGTCAGCCGACGTTCCCTGCCGGAAAAGGCCATCCGCAATTTCGAGAAGATCTACCCCTTCGGCTGGCTCGGCATCCTTGCCGACGTGCCGCCGGTCGACCACGAACTGGTCTATGCCAACCACCCGCGCGGCTTCGCGCTCTGCTCGATGCGCTCGCACACGCGCAGCCGCTATTACATCCAGTGTCCGCTCGAGGAGAAGATCGAGGACTGGGACGATCAGCGCTTCTGGGACGAATTGCGCCGCCGCCTGCCCGCCCATCACGCCGAGCGCGTGGTCACGGGGCCCTCCTTCGAGAAGTCCATCGCGCCGCTCCGCTCCTTCGTCGCCGAGCCGATGCGGTTCAATCGGCTGTTCCTGGCGGGTGACGCCGCCCATATCGTTCCGCCGACCGGCGCCAAGGGCCTGAACCTCGCGGCGAGCGACGTGCACTATCTGTTCGAGGGATTGCTCGAACACTATCAGGACCGCTCGAATGCCGGCATCGACGCCTATTCGGCCCGCGCGCTCGCCCGTGTCTGGAAGGCGGTGCGCTTCTCGTGGTGGATGACGACAATGCTGCACCGCTTTCCGGAGACCAGCGACTTCGACCAGAGAATCCAGGAGGCGGAACTCGACTATCTCACCCATTCGCGCGCGGCGGCGACCGCGCTCGCGGAGAATTACGTGGGGTTGCCGTTTTGAGGCCGCGCGCAAACCTTCCTGGACGCTACTTGCGCGGGGATACCGGCTCTGCTCGACTGTCGCCGGTGAGGCAGCTGCCAGGGAGGGTGCGATGGGGCTTACGCTACGCCAGATCGAAGTGATCCGGGCGGTGATGATCGCCGGCACCATCGCCGGCGCGGCGCGTCTGATGAATGTCGCCCAGCCGGGCGTCAGCCGGACTATGAAGCATATCGAAAGCGCGCTGGGGATAAAGCTCTTCGTCAAGAGGGCCGGCCGTTACGTGCCGACCGACGAAGCGCGCGACATTTTCGCCCAGCTCCAGGAAGTTCATCGCAAGGTCGACGACCTGCAATCCTCCATCGGCCAACTGGAGCGCGGACGAGGTGTGGAACTCGCGCTCGGCTCGGTGCCGAGCATTGCGAATGCGATGATGCCGCAAGCCATCGCCGGGCTCATGCGGCGTTATCCGGACATCCGCATCAATTTCGATATTCTGAGGATAGAGGAGGCGATCGATTACCTGTTGCTCGGCAAGGGAGAGCTGGTCGCGATGAGCTATCATCTCACCCATCCTTCGATCACTTTCGAGCCCCTGTCCAAAGGGCACCTCGTCTGCATCGCCGCCAGGGAGCATCCGATTGCCGGGCGGTCCAGGATTTCCGCCCGCGAGATCGCCGAGCATCCGCTCATCGGTATCGACCCGCGCGATCCCTACGGGGCGATAATGGCGGGCATATTCGAGAGGGAGAAGCTCGAATATCGTACCCCGATCAGGGCGCGTTTCGGCACGACGGTTTGTGCGCTGGTCAAGCGGAATCTGGGCATCGCGGTCATCGACGCCTTCACCGTGGGCGGTATGGCCGACCAGGGACTGGCCGTCATTCCGATCAGCGAGGACACGGAGTTCCAGACCTATGTCGCCTATCGCGCCGACGCCGCGCTGTCCAGCTATGCCGAGCGGTTGGTGACGACGCTGCGCCGCGTCATGGACGACTCGACCGGCCGTTCGCGTGGCGGCCGAGATGCATAACAAAACGGTATGGAGGACGGAAAAAACGGTATTTGCGGTATAGGTAAGAAGTGACCATTATCGAGCCTTCGACGCTACGCCTTTTCCGGAAGCAAGCCGGCCCTAACACCCGGCAAAGGACGAGGCCAGCGAGAGGAGATCGGCATGAAGACCTCGATCGCGACCGTTTCGATCAGCGGCACTCTTTCGGAGAAGCTCGCCGCCGTCGCTGCGTCAGGCTGCGATGGCGTGGAGATATTCGAGAACGATTTCCTGACCTTCGACGGTTCGCCGGCGGAGGTCGGCCGCATGGTCCGCGATCACGGGCTGGAGGTGACGCTTTTTCAGCCGTTCCGCGATTTCGAAGGTCTGCCGGAACCGCACCGGTCGCGTGCTTTCGACCGGGCGGAGCGCAAGTTCGACGTGATGCAGGAGCTTGGAACGGAACTGATGCTCGTCTGTTCCAGCGTTTCCCCGCTCGCATTGGGCGGCATCGACCGCGCTGCCGACGATCTGCGGGAGCTGGGCGAGAGGGCGGCCAGGCGCGGCTTGCGCGTCGGCTACGAGGCGCTTGCCTGGGGCCGACATGTCAACGATCATCGGGATGCTTGGGAAATCGTGCGGCGGGCGGACCACCCGAATATCGGGCTGATCCTCGACAGTTTCCACACCCTGTCGCGCAATATCGACCTGCGGTCGATCCGCTCCATTCCGGGGGACCGCATCTTCATCGTTCAGCTCGCGGACGCGCCGCGGATCGAGATGGATCTGCTTTATCTCAGCCGCCATTTCCGCAACATGCCCGGCGAAGGCGATCTTCCCGTCGTCGATTTCATGCAGGCTGTCGCCGCGACCGGCTATGACGGCGCCCTGTCGCTCGAAATCTTCAACGACCAGTTCCGGGGCGGATCACCCAGGGCGATCGCCGAGGACGGGCATCGTTCGCTGGTCTATCTGATGGATCGGGTCAGGCGGCGCGAGCCGGTGGCGAAGGGCGCGCTGGCGATGCCCGACCGGGTGGAGGTGCTGGGCGTCGAATTCGTGGAATTCACCGCCGATCGGGCGGAGGCGGAGACGCTCGGCTCGCTTCTGGGAACCATGGGTTTTCACGCCGTCGCCTCTCATCGCGAGAAATCGGTGACGCTATGGCGCCAGGGTCGCGATCATGGAGGCGTAAACATTGTCATCAACACCGAGCAGCAGGGCTTCGCTCATTCGAGCTACCTGGTGCACGGGGCATCGGCCTATGCGGTCGGCCTGAAAGTACCCGATGCCTCCGCCGCCATCGAACGCTCTCGCGCGCTCGGCGCCGAAATATTTCTGCCCGAGGCGAACGAAGGCGAGGGGGCGATGGCCGCAATCCGCGGCATTGGCGGCGGGTTGATCTATTTCCTGGACGAGGCCGACGACGTCTGGTCGCGCGAGTTCGTCTGGTCGGGGGCGACGCCCCAAGGCGCATCGCCGCTCCTCGCCATCGACCATGTGGCGCAATCCATGCAGGCGGAGGAGCTCCCGAGCTGGCTGCTCTTCTACACGTCTATCCTCGATGCCGACAAATTGGCAGAGGTCGATATCGTCGATCCCGCCGGTCTGATCCGCAGCCAGGTCGTTGAGAATGCGAGCGGGACGCTTCGGCTGACGTTGAACGGAGCGGACAACCACCGCACGCTGGCAGGCCACTTCATCGCAGAGAGCTTTGGCTCGGGTGTCCAGCATGTGGCCTTCCGCACCGACGATATCTTTGCAGCCGCCGACCATATGCTCCGCAGCGGCTTTCGCCCATTGGCAATCTCGCGCAACTATTACGACGACATCGAGGTGCGGTTCGGGCTCGAACCTGACTTCGTCGACCGGCTCAGGGATGAGAGCATCCTCTATGACCGCGATGAGGATGGCGAGTATTTCCAGATCTACGGCCCGACCTATGGAGAAGGCTTCTTCTTCGAAATTGTCGAGCGGCGCGCCGGTTATCGCGGCTACGGCGCAGCCAACGCGCCCTTCCGCATCGCCGCCCAGAAACGCTCGCTTAGGCCCGCCGGGATGCCGGCCCTTTAGGTTCTTCCCGCGAGTCGTCTCCCCTTGTGGGGGAGATGCCCGGCAGGCCAGAGGGGGTTCGATAACCCCAGTGCTAGGCCGTCCTCTTTGCTTCCGCAGCCATCGCCGTCCCCGCCGCTTCACGCAGCGTCTGCATCAGGATCGAGAGCGGCAGCGACGGGATCGCGTCGGTGCGCATGGTAAGCCCGACGGGTCCCCTCGTCTCGCTCGTGTCGACCGGCAGCGCCGCCAATACGCCATCCGCGATATCCGTGGCGACGACGCCCGCCGATATGATCCAGATGGCGTCGCTGGAGCGTACGAAGGCCCGGCCGAAGGAGTCGGAAACGGTCTCGATCTGGTTCGGCAGGCCGGCAATGCCGTTGGCGATCAGGAAATGCTCGACGAAGGGGCGGATGATCGAGGCGCGGGTAGGCATCAGCACCGGATAGTCGCTCAGATGCGCGAATAAAGACTGCCTGCCGGAGATGAGCGGATGCCCGGCCCGCACCGCGAAGACCACCTGTTCCGAGTAGAGATGCTCGAACGAAAATCCGGTCATCTTGTCCGGAGCGGCGAGCCTGCCGACGACGAGGTCGAGATCGCCGATGCGCAATTGTTCGAGAAGCACTGCGTTTTCACCGGTGACGATCTTGATGCGTGCGCCGGTCTTCTCTTTCAGGAAGAGCGCGATGGCGCGCGGCATGATGCGGGTCGAAACGGTCGGAAGCGCACCGACGCGGATCGGCGGGCCTTCGCCGGACCGCTCCTGCGAGACGGAATCGAGGCCTTGGCGCAGCGCCGTCAGCGCGGCGCCAGCATGGCGCAGAAAGACCTCGCCGTAGCGCGTGATCTTGATGCCACGCCCCTCGCGCTCGAAAACCGCGACGCCCAGAACCTCTTCGAGTTCCCGGATCGTCTTGGTGACCGCCGGTTGCGTGACATGCAGGAGTTCGGCCGCCTTCACCACGCTCTTCTGGCGTGCGACCTCGACAAATGTCTGCAGATGGCGAAACTTAACGCGAGCGTCGATCACGGATCGTATAACCTCCTGGTTAAGGGAAAGCCACGAAATATCATTTTACCTAACCGGATGAAACATCCAATTCTGACGACGGAGGAGAACTGCCGTGCAATTCACCCGCATCAACGACGTCACGATTCACTATCGCGTGGTTGGCGCGGTCACGGAAAAGCCCGCGCTCGTCTTCATCAACTCGCTCGGCACGGATTTCCGTATCTGGCGCGATGTCGTCCTCCGGCTGGCCGGCGATTTTGCCATCGTGCTCTATGACAAGCGTGGCCATGGGCTGTCCGATATCGGCCAGGTTCCCTATTCCATCGAGGACCATGCGACCGATCTCGCCGGACTCCTCGATCGCCTCGCCGTGAAACAGGCGATTGTTTGCGGACTTTCGGTGGGCGGTCTCATCGCGCAATCGCTCTACGGCCGCCGCCCCGACCTCGTGCGCGCGCTCGTGCTTTCCGGCACCGCCCACAAGATCGGCACCGTCGAGTTCTGGGACGCCCGCATCACGGCGATCGAGGCGCACGGCATCGAGGCGGTCGCCGATGGCGTGCTCGAACGCTGGTTCACCCCGGCCTTTCGGCGGCCCGAAAACCTCGCCTTCACCGGCTACCGCAACATGCTGGTCCGCCAGCCGGTGCCGGGCTACGTCGGCACCTGCGCCGCCATCCGCGACGCCGATTTCACGGAAGCCGCAGGCAGGATCGCGGTTCCGGTGCTCTGCGTCGTCGGCGACCAGGACGGTTCGACGCCGCCCGATCTGGTCCGCTCGACGGCCGATCTCATACCGGGCGCGCGCTTCGAAGTGATCCGCGGGGCGGGACATATACCCTGCGTCGAGCAGCCGGAAGCCTTGTCGTCGGTGCTGAGACGCTTCTTCCGATCCGTGTTGTCTGGAGGCAAACCATGAGCGATGCCCTCGCGCCTTCCGGGCGCTACCGACAGGGAATGGCGACGCGCCGCGCCGTTCTAGGCGACAATCACGTCGACCGGGCGGAGGCGGCGTCGACCGATTTCGACCGTCCTTTCCAGGAGCTGATCACCGAGGCGGCATGGGGGCATGTCTGGTCGCGTGCCGGCTGGACGAAGCGGGAGCGGTCGATCGTCACCATCGCCCTGCTTGCCGCCCTCGGACAGGACGAGGAGGTGGCCATGCATGTCCGCGCCACGGCCAATACCGGGGCGACGCGCGAGGATATTTGCGAGGCACTGCTGCATGTCGCCATCTATGCAGGCGTTCCGGCGGCCAATCACGCGATCAAGATCGTCAAGCAGGTGTTCGCGGAAATGGATGCCGGCACGGTTGCTCGATAGGCGAGGGAGAAGGACGATGCCCGACAATCAAAATGGCAGACGGAACGGCAAGCCCGAAACGGGCGCCTTTTTTGCCCGCGACCGCGCCTGGCACCCGCCGGCCTTCGCGCCCGGCTACAAGACCTCCGTGCTGCGTTCGCCGCAGAAGGCGCTGCTGTCGCTCGACGGCACGATATCGGAGATCACCGGACCGGTCTTCGGCCATTCGATGTTGGGCGAGCTCGACAACGACCTGATCCATAACTTCGCCAGTCCCGGTGAAAGTGCGATCGGCGAACGCATCATCGTCCATGGCCGCGTCCTCGACGAACGCGGCCATCCGGTTCATGGCGTGCTCGTCGAGTTCTGGCAGGCGAATGCCGGCGGACGCTACCGTCACAAGAAGGAAAGCTATCTCGCGCCGCTGGACCCGAATTTCGGCGGTTGCGGCAGAACGATCACCGACGAGGAAGGCCGTTACTGGTTCCGTACGGTCAGGCCCGGCGCCTATCCATGGCCGAACGGGGTCAACGACTGGCGGCCCGCCCATATCCATTTCTCGGTCTTCGGCCACGGTTTCGCCCAGCGCCTGATCACGCAGATGTATTTCGAAGGCGATCCGATGATCTGGAAATGTCCGATCGTCGGCACGGTCCCTGACCGCCGGGCGATCGAGCAGCTGATCGCGGCTCTCGACTGGGGCAACACCGTGCCGATGGATGCGCGCGCCTACAGGTTCGACATCGTGCTGCGTGGCCGCCGCTCGACCTTCTTCGAAAACCGGCCGGAAGGGAATTGAGGACGCACCGATGGTTCAGGATCTCAGCACCCTCAAGGAAACCGCGTCGCAGACGGCCGGACCCTATGTCCATATCGGCTTGACGCCGAATTTCTGCGGCATCGGCGGCGTATATGAGGGCGACCTCGGCGCTTCGATGGTCAACGACAAGACGCTCGGTCAGCGCATCACCGTGACCGGTCGCGTCATCGACGGCGCCGGAATGCCCCTCAGGGACGCACTTCTCGAAATCTGGCAGGCGGACGCAGCCGGGCTCTACAATTCCCCGTCGGAGCTGCGCGGTACGGCGGACCCGAACTTTACCGGCTGGGGACGCTCGCCGACGAGCGACGAGGGCGGCGTCTTCACTTTCGAGACGGTGAAGCCGGGCCGCGTTCCATTCCGCGACGGCCGGCTGATGGCCCCGCATATCAGCATCTGGATCGTCGCGCGCGGCATCAATATCGGCCTCCACACGCGCATGTATTTCCCAGACGAGGCGGCGGCGAACGCCGAAGATCCGCTGCTTGCCCGCATCGAGCACCGCCACCGGGCCGAGACGCTTGTCGCGGCGGGTCAGGCGCCTAATTATGTCTTCGACATTCATCTCCAGGGCGAGAAGGAAACGGTCTTCCTGGATATTTGATCGTTCGGCAGCCCGCCCCCGCGTTGCCGCATGCGTGTGAGGCTCCCTTCGAACCGAAGGGAGCGAGAGCTGGAGATGCGGCATGACCTATTCGGCCTTCGATCACCCCTATCTTTCCGGCCTTCTCGGAGACGAGGCGGTGGCGGCGGAATTCTCCGTCGTCGCCGATGTTCGCGCCATGCTGGCCTTCGAGGCGGCGCTTGCGCGTGCCGAGGCGCGCCACGGCGTCATCCCCGAAGCGGCCGCCAATCGCATTGCCGAGGCATGCCGTGGCTTCTCTCCGGACGTCGGCGCCATGCGCCGGGCAACTGCCATCGACGGTGTCGTCGTTCCCGAGCTCGTGCGGCAATTGCGCCGGGCGGTCGGCGAAGAGGCGGCGGAACATGTCCATTTCGGAGCCACCAGCCAGGACGTGGTCGATACCAGCCTCATGCTGAGGCTGAAGGCGATCGCGGAACTTTTCTCCGGCCGGGTCGGCGACGTCGTGACGGCGCTCGAAGCTTGCGGGCGGCACTGGGGCGAGCGTGCGCTGACCGCCCATACGCGAATGCAGCCGGCGATCGCGATTACGGTGGCCGACCGCCTGCGGAGCTGGATCGAGCCGCTGCTCGACCATCAGGACAGGCTGGATACCACGGGCACGGACATTTTCGCGGTGCAGTTCGGAGGAGCCGCCGGCACGCTCGAAAAGCTCAAGGGCAAGGCCGACATCGTCCGTGCGACGCTGGCGGAGGAACTCGCGCTGGTCGACTGCCCGCAATGGCACAGCCAGCGCCTGCCGATCGCCGATTTCGCCCACCTCCTGTCGCTCGTCACCGGCAGCCTCGGCAAGTTCGGTCAGGACGTGGCGCTGATGGCGCAGGCGGGAGACGAGATCGTGCTTGCCGGCGGCGGCGGCTCCTCGGCCATGCCGCACAAGCAGAACCCGGTCGCCGCGGAGGTGCTGGTGACACTCGCCCGCTTCAACGCGACGCAGGTTTCCGCCATCCACCAGTCGCTGGTGCACGAGCAGGAGCGCTCGGGCTCCGCCTGGACGCTCGAATGGCTGATCCTGCCGCAGATGGTCGGCGCGACGGCGGCCGCATTGAGGCTCGCCGCCGAGCTCGCCGGCAATGTCCGGCGGCTAGGGCGGGTGTGAGGTTGATCCGTGCTCACGCCTCGACCAGCAAGGCGACGGGGAAGTCCCGTAGAACGTCCGCCACGGCAAGAAGAGGCCGAGGCTCGGTGACGCCGCCGGTCAGGAGATTGCACATGGGCTTGAATTGGCAGTCCTCGGGCCAGGCGAGGAAGGTGTTTCGCCACAGTTCCGGACGGATGGACAGGCGACCGTCTGGCGTCTGGCCGAAGACAAGCCGCGGGACGACTGTGAGCGCAAAGCCATCCCTGCTGCGACGCATGAAAGCGGCTGCGTGGCGGGCACCCGGACCTTCGACGCGCACTGCGCGGTATTCGCCTCCCGCAAGACAATCCGCGCCGCGCCCCCGGCGATAGTTCAGGCCTATTGAGATCAGCCTCTGCTTGCAGTCCTCGAAATCGCCGATCGTCGGCGCTTGCGGTAGCTGGGAAAGCGAGCCGCGCGGTGAAAAGCCGCGGCGGTTGTCGGGATCGACGAGGGAAAGGTCTATGCGTTCGCTGCCCTGATAGATATCGGGAATGCCGGGCGCGGTGAGCTTCACCAGCGTTTGCGAGAGGCTGTTGATCAGGCCGGCATGGATGAACGGTCCGGCCGTTTTCTCGAAATCGCCGAGGAAAGACCGGTTATGCCAATCCAGGAGATCGCCGAGAAAGGCCTTGATCGCTGCTTCATAGCGCTCGTTCGGATCGTCCCAGCTCGTCCTGAGCTTTGCCTCCCGCAGCGCCTTCACGGCGAAATCGACCATGCGCTCGTGCAGGGAAATCAGGTCGCCTTCGTCACCAAGGGGCGCGACCGGCCAGACGCCGAGCAGGCTCTGATAGAGAAATTGCTCGACCGGAGCGTCCGGTTCCTCGCCGGCCGGGAGTCGGCCCATGCTTTCCGCATTCATCCCGTGCCAGCGGTCCACCGCTGCAGCCCAGACGTCCGGTGCCTCGCTGACGACGTGGAGCCGGGCGCGCGCATCCTCCCCCCGCTTGGTGTCGTGCGTGGAGGTAGCCGAAAGGCCGTGCGGCATCTGGCTTGCGCGATCCTGCATCATCGCATGAAAGCGGCCGACGCCGCCGGGCGTCCAGAAGGGGGAGGCACCCACCTCGTTCGCCGCGAGATAATCGCCTCTCCGATAGAAGAAGGTGTCCTCGACCGCCTTGGCCATGACTGCGCCGCTCAACTGCTGAAACCGCGTGCGGAATTCGGACCGCAGCTTGCCGTCCGCCGAGTCGACCGGCGCCCTGAGTGCGGAAACGATCGCTGCGATCTCGGCGCCGGCGCCGGGCGCGCGCGCCGCTGCCTTCGCTGCCATCCCGTCGAGGATGCGGCTGTCGCGCGCTCCGGCCTCCTGGTCGCCGACATAGGTCCGATAGACGGGCAGTGCCGCCACCAGCTGGCGAATGGCCTCACCGGTCCGCACGTTCTGATCCGGAGTCCCATCGCCTGTGAAGCGAGCGGCCAGTCCGGTCAGCCGCCGGACTTCCGTATTGAAATTGCGGCCGAGGACCTGAAGCTTGCATCCCGTGACCGCCTCTTCGGCCGCGGATCGCCTTTCCTCGCTTGAAAGCCACGAAGACGGAGTGTCGTCGGAAAGAAGATCCGCGAGGGCCGATATGAACTCGTAGCCGGTGGCCCCCTCGACCGGCCAGTCGGACGGCAGCGTTTCGTTCTCGCCGAGTATTTTTTCGACGATGATATAGGTGCCGTCGCCGGCCTCCCGGCGGAGCCGATCGAGATAGCCCTTAGGATCTGCCAGGCCGTCGATGTGGTCGATCCTGAGCCCATCGATCAGGCCTTCCCGGACGAGGGCGAGCGCGAGCCGGTGGGTATGCGTGAAGACCGCTTCATCTTCGACGCGCATGCCGATGAGGCCGGCGACCTCGAAAAACCGTCGGTAGCTGAGCTTGTCCCGGGCCGTCTGCCAGCTCATCAGCCGCCAGGATTGCATTCGATGCAGCCGGTCGAACTGCAGTGTGTCCGCGGAGAACCGGTCGAGACATTGGTCGAGCTCGGCCGCGATCGACGGCGTCGCGACGACAGAGGCGATTTCCGCGTGGAACTGTGCGGCGGTTTTCCGTTCGGCCGTGCCGGCGACAGCCGCGATCCTTTCGAGCGCGGCATTGCCGTTGCGCGGGATCGCCGCATAGCTGGCGGGATTGAGCGGATAGAGAGCCTCGTAATATCGAAGCGCCAGGCAGCGGTGCTCGTGGTCGTATGCAAGGCGCAGATTGCCGGCTGCGACCTCTTCCTCAAACGACTTTCCGAGGAAGGGGAGCGTGAGCGGCTCCCGCGAGTCGATGTCGAAATAGTCGGCAAATTCGCTAAGGCGGCCCCATTCGATCACGCTGTGCCACCAGTCATTCTCGAGATGCGCGGCCATGTGGTTCGGGACGATGTCCAGAACGAGACCGAGTCCTTCGGCCCTCAGCGCATGAGCGAGCCGCACAAATCCATCGTAGCCGCCCAGGGCCGGGTCGATCTCGTTATAGTCGACGATGTCGTAGCCATGGGCCGACCCACGGACCGCGGTGAAAAGGGGCGAGGCGTAGAGGTGAGATATGCCGAGCCCGACGAGGTGCGGGATCAACTCCACGGCTTTTGCGAAGTCCATCCCGTTGCGGAACTGGAGACGGTAGGTTGCGTCGGGCAGATGCATGGCGGTCTTGCACTTGTCTGGCGGTAACACCGCGGCCGGTGCTTTGTTCCCCGAGGGACGCCCCCAAAGCAAAGTCTTCTTGTTCGCGTATCGGGAATAGAATGGCGTTCCTTTAGTCTACTAAGATTATAGAATTTGATGAATACCACCGAAGCATGGATCTCACGGGGAGCTAAAGCGATGCCGCAGACACGAGTGGTGGGTATTTCAGGCAATATCACGCGTCCGTCCAGGACACGCGCATTCGTGGACCATATCGTCCACCGGCTGGCGGTCGATGCCGGCGCGTCGGCGCAGACCTTCGATATCGAGGATTTCGGGGCGTCCCTGCTCCCTGCGAGAAGGCTCGACGAACTCGCGCCGGAGGCGCGCTATGTCGTCGGCCAGATCCTTGCAGCCGACATCCTGGTGGTCGCGTCGCCGACCTTCAAGGGAAGCTATACCGGCCTCTTCAAGCACGTCTTCGATCTGCTCGATCCCTCCTCGCTCCGCGGCAAGCCCGTCATCCTCGCCGCGACCGGGGGCGGGGAACGCCACTCGCTGATGGTGGAGCATCAGCTGCGGCCACTGTTCGGCTTCTTCGAGGCGTTGGCGATGCCGACCGCGATCTACGCCTCCGACAAGGACTTTGCCGACGGCGCTCTCGCCTCGGAGGCGATCCATGCCCGCGTCGGCAGGGCGGTCGGCGAGGCAACGCAGGCGCTCGCGCGCGCCGCCAGGGCAAGCTTGGCGGCCTAGCCGCAAATTCAACCACACCAACCCGGTTTGCGTCGGCAATCGAAGCGAAGTGACGCCGGCCGGTGAAGCAAATCCAACGGAGGCAGCAATGACCAGACAGATCAAGCTTGGAGCCTTTCTCCCCGGCGGCGGCCAGCATATTGCCGCCTGGAGGCATCCGGACGCTCCGGCAGACGGTGCCACGAACTTCGAATTCCACAGAAGGCTCGCCGAGACCGCGGAGCGCGGTCTGTTCGACGCCTATTTTCTCGCCGACAACCTCTCCGTCGGGCTCGGCGGCCGCGAAGGCGGCAATGCGAAGATCGCCGGTTTCGAGCCTGTCACCCTCTTTGCAGCACTCGCGCCGCTGACGACCCATCTGGGCTTCATCGCCACGGCGTCGACGACCTATGAGGAACCCTACACGCTCGCCCGCAAGTTCGCCTCGCTCGACCTACTTTCAAACGGGCGGGCAGGCTGGAACGTGGTCACCTCCGCCGGCGACGAGACGGCACGCAACTTCAACAGAGAAACCCAGCCGAGCCACGCCGACCGCTACGAGCGCGCGCACGAGCACGTCGAAACCGTCAAGGCTCTGTGGGACAGCTGGGAAGATGATGCCTTCATCCGTGACAAGGCGACCGGCCGCTTCTTCGACGCCGGCCGGGTTCACGACATCGACCACAAGGGCAAGCATTTCAGCGTCAAAGGACCGCTGAACGCGCCGCGTCCCGTACAGGGGCACCCGGTCGTGGTGCAGGCGGGGCAATCCGAGGACGGACGCAGGCTTGCGGCGGTCAGCGCCGAGGTGATCTTCACCGCCCATCAGAACCTCGCTTCGGCGCAGGAATTCTACCGTGACATCAAGGCACGGGTGAAGCGCGCCGGCCGCAACCCCGAACATGTTCTGATCATGCCGGGGGTGGCCCCCTTCGTCGGCCGGACCGAAGAGGAGGCGCGCTCCAAGTATGAAGAGCTGAATGCGCTGATCGTGCCGGAGGACGGCGTGGCGCTGTTGAATGGCCTGACCGGCGGCACGCTCGACCTGACGGGATATCCGCTCGATGGGCCCTTGCCCGTCAGCAATGAGACAGAGGGGATGAAAAGCCGGCAGGCGCTGATCCGGAAGATCGCGGATGAGCATGGCTTCACCATCCGCCAGCTCTATCAGTGGATCGCGACCGCACGCGGTCACTACACCGTCGTCGGCAGCGCCGAGCAGGTCGCCGATCAGCTCGAGGAGTGGTTCCTGAGCGAAGCCGCCGACGGTTTCAACATCCTGCCGCCATGGCTTCCGGGCGCGCTCGACGATTTCGTCGATCTGGTCATCCCAATACTGCAGAGACGCGGCCTGTTCCGCACCGCCTATGAGGGGCGGACGCTGCGGGAAAATCTCGGTCTTCCCCGTCCGGCGAACCCGTGGACTTTGGCGCGCGCCACCGTCCAGGCGGCCGAGTAGGAGGGAGACACGAAAATGAGCTTGCAGGAACTCGACAGGTCGATCATCCACGAAGGCGGCAGCGTCAGCGCAAAAGCGGACGAGTATCTCCGCCGGTCAGGCGCCGCCGCCGGCAGCTGGCTGTCGCGCTACGGACTGCTCATCGCCTTTCTTGCGCTCTGGCAGGCGGCCAGCACCGCCGGCTGGATCAACCCGGCCGTGTTTCCGTCCGTCGGTGCCATCCTTTCCGCCCTTTGGACGGGAATTTCCGGTGGGGCATTGCTCGACGATATCGCGATCAGTCTTCAGCGTTCCGGCACCGCCTTCGTAGGCGCGGTGGTTCTGGCTATACCGCTCGGCCTCTTGATGGGGCAGGTGCGTGCGATCGAGAACGCACTCGATCCCGTCCTCCAGCTTTTCCGCCAGACGTCGGCGCTCGCTCTCTATCCGGTTTTCATCCTGCTACTCGGACTCGGCGAGGCCTCGAAAGTCTTCGTCATCTTCTGGGCGACGCTCTTTCCGCTGCTCCTGAGCACCATCAGCGGGGTCAAGGAAGTGGATTCGAAGCTGATCGAGATGGCGCGGGTCTATGGCGCGTCGCGTCTCACTGTGTTCCGTCGCGTGGTTCTCCCGGGCGCCGTTCCTTCGATTTTCGTCGGCCTGCGCTTGAGTGCAACGACTGCCCTGCTGCTGCTCATCGCATCCGAGATGATCGGCGCCAACAAGGGCATCGGCTTCCAGGTCATGAACGCCCAGTACAATTTCCAGATTCCCCTGATGTTCGCGGCGATCTTCATTCTGGCCGGGCTCGGGCTCGTCTCCAACTACGCGCTGGTCTTTGCGCAGCGCCGCCTCTGCCGCTGGAGCGACGCCTCGAACTAGAGCAATTCCAGGAAAAGTGTGCAGCGGCTTTCCATCCGGAGTTGCGGCAAAACGGCCTCAACATTCGAAACTTCCAGATCACGGAAAAGGTGACACATGACGATTTCCATTCGCGCCCTCGCATTCGGCAGCCTGTTCTCGATCGGTCTTTCCAGCCTTGCGGCAGCAGAAGCTCCGGAACCGGTGACGCTGCGGTTCCTTGCGAGCCAGGGCAGCCTATCGCCGCACGAACTCGCCTATGAGCTCGGCTATTTCGACGACCTCGGCATCAAGCTCGAGAATGTCGGTTATGCGGGAGGCGGGCCCGCATCGCTGTTCGCGCTTGCCTCCGGCAGCGTCGACATCGGCTCGGCGGCGACCGCAGCCGTCATCAACTCGATCGCCGGCGGAAACGATTTCGTCGCGGCCTTTCCGACCAACGGAATCAACGAGCAGGTCAAGAGCATCTTCTACGTGCTCGACGACAGCCCGATCAGGACCATCGAGGATATCGCAGGTAAGACGATCGCGGTGAATACGCTCGGGGCGCATCTCGACTATGCGGTACGCGAGGCGCTGCACGGCAAGGGCTTGCCCGAAAACGCAGCGAACCTCGTCGTCGTGCCCGGGCCGCAGCTCGAACAGACGCTCCGGTCGAACCAGGTCGACATCGCCGCCGTGGGATACTGGCAGGCGACCTTCAACGGCCAGATCGTCGATCACGGCGGGGTGCGCGCGGTCTTCGACGACACGGATGTGCTCGGCGAAATTGCAGGCGGTTTTGCGGTTCTCAGGCGGGATTTCGTGGAGAAGAATCCGGTGGCCGCCAGAAACTTCGTAGAACAGTCCGCGCGCGCCGCCGACTGGTCACGCGAGCATCCGGAAGAAGCGCGGGCCGTGCTGGCCCGTATTCTGACCGAGCGCGGCGAAAACGGCGATCTCGCCAGGCATTGGACGGGGTTCGGCCTGCGGAAGGGCGCGCAAGCGACCGAGCGCGATCTGGATTTCTGGATCGGCGTTCTCGAGCGCGAGGGCAGCCTGCCGCAGGGCAAATACAAGGCTTCCGATCTTCTGTTCCGGCCAAACGCGACGTCCGCCGCGGCGAATTGAGGTGGTGAAAATGGCTGAAGTCAGAAGCCTGAGCAGAGGGGAGGTGGCGCTGCGCGATCTCTCGAAATCCTTCCAGATCAACGGACGGCCGCTCAGCGTCCTAAGGAACCTCAATCTGGACATCCGGTCCGGGGAATGCCTTGCAATCGTGGGCGCAAGCGGATCGGGCAAGACGACATTGCTGCGGGTTCTTGCGGGTCTCGAGACGGCCGATGCGGGCCGGGTATTGATCGACGGCCGGCCGGTTGCCGGTGTGGGCAGAGAGCGCGCGGTCATCTTCCAGGAGCCGCGGCTGCTTCCATGGCTGACGGTCCTCGGCAATGTGGCCTTCGGCCTGAAGGTCCGAGGCGAGGATTCCGGACGCGCCGAGCAGCGTGCACGTCACTACATCTCGCTTGTCGGCCTTGCCGATTTCCAGGATGCCTATCCGAAACAGCTATCGGGTGGAATGGCGCAGCGCGTCGGGCTTGCGCGAGCGCTGACGGTAAAGCCCGAGATCCTGCTGCTCGACGAGCCGATGGGCGCTCTCGATGCGATGACGAAACTGACGATGCAGCAGGAGCTCGAGCGCATCTGGCGGGAGGAGAACGTGACGATGGTTCTGGTCACGCACGACCTCGAGGAGGCCATCTATCTGGCGGATCGTGTCCTGATACTGCCGAAGCAAAAGGACGGAGCGCCGAGAGCGATCGACATCGACTTGCCCCGGCCGCGCGATCGCAGCGGCGCACGCTTCGTGCGCTACAGGCAGGAGCTGCTTCGGGAATTCGGACTCTACTAGGGCCCGCGCGCTTCCTCCATAATCCCCGCACAAAACAATAACCGGGGGATTATGGATTTCCGCCCATATTTCATTTTTGCATCACCGTTTGACATGGCAGACTGCCCGCTGTCGATTGCGATTGATGTAAAAGAAAGCGATGCCGGCCGGGAGTAGCGGACGTCGCGGGGGGAGGAAATATGAGAAGGATCATTCTGGCCGCGCTCGCGGCTCTGGCAACGAGCGTCGCGGCGCAGGCGGATACGATCAAGGTCGGAGTCGTCGGGCCGTTTTCCGGTCCCTTTGCGCTGCAGGGCAAGAACTTCAAGGCGGGCATCGACGCCTATATGGCGGTGAACGGCGCCAAGGTCGGCGACGACGACATCGAGATCATCTACCGCGACGTGCCGCAGGCGGACCCGGCCCAGTCCAAAGCGCTGGCGCAGGAGCTGGTGGTAAAGGAAGGCGTGCAATATCTCGCCGGCTTCTATTTCACGCCCGACGCGATGGCCGTCACGCCGCTGCTAGAGCAGGCGAACGTGCCGCTGGTGATCATGAATGCCGCCACGTCGGCGATCGTCACCAAGAGCCCGCTCGTGGTGCGCACCTCCTTCACGCTTTGGCAGACATCCACGCCGATCGCCAAGGTGGCGAAGGACGCTGGCGTCTCGAAGATCATCTCCGTGGTCAGCGATTACGGCCCGGGTGTCGATGCGGAGAAGGCATTCAAGGCCGGCTTCGAGGCGGCGGGCGGCGAGATCGTCGAGGCGATCCGCATGCCGCTCTCGACCAACGATTTCTCGCCGATCATGCAGCGCATTAAGGATTCCGGTGCCGAGGGTGTCTTCGCCTTCCTGCCGTCCGGCCCGACGACGCTCGGCTTCGTCAAGGCGTTCAACGAGAACGGCCTGAAGGACGGCGGCATCAAGTTCTTCGCGCCGGGCGACCTCACCCAGGAATCCGACCTGCCGGCGCTGGGCGACGCCGCGCTCGGCCTGCAGACGACCTTTCACTATGCCGTTTCGCATGACTCACCGGAAAACAAGGCATTCGTCGAGGCGGTCGGCAAGGCGATCGGCAATCCGGCCGAGCTTTCCTTCCCCGCGGTCGGGGCCTATGACGGCATGCATGTCATCTACAAGATGATCGAGGCGACAGGCGGCGAGCAGGATGCCCAGAAGGCGGTCGACGCCGTGAAGGGGCTCTCCTGGACAAGCCCCCGCGGACCGGTCTCGATCGACCCCGAATCGCGCCATATCACCCAGAACATCTATCTGCGCGAAGTCGCCAAGGCCGATGACGGCACCTATTACAACAAGGAGATCCAGACCTTCGAGAAACAGGGCGATCCGGGTTTAGCCGCGGTGAAATGATCGGCGGCCCGCTGTATGCGACGGCTGCATCGTTGATTTGGCGGAAGCCTTCCGGAATGAGGATCGAGGGTGAAGCCTTGCCACAGCGTTAGGATGCGCTCATGCAAACCATCTTCAGCATAGCCGTCGATGCGCTCGCCTATGGCATGGTGCTGTTCGTGATCTCGATCGGCCTTTCGGTCACGCTCGGCCTCATGCGCGTCGTCAATCTTGCCCACGGCGCCTTTGCGATGATCGGCGGCTATATCGCATCCTATGCGGCGCGTGATCTCGGGCTCGGCTACGGCGCCGCGGTGCTGATCGCGGTCTTCGGCACGATCGTCATCGCCATCCCGATCGAGCGCCTACTCTACCGCCGCATCTACGGTCAGCCGGAGCTGACTCAGGTGCTGATGACGATCGGCATCACCTTCTGCATCATCGGCATTGCCAACTACGTCTTCGGCCCGACTCTCAAGACGATCCCGCTGCCGCCGAGCCTTGAGGGCTCCGCCGATCTCGGCTTCCGTTCGATCGCCGTGCACCGGATCTTCGCGATCGTCTGCGGCCTCGCCGTTGCCGGAGCCCTCTGGTTTGCCATCGAGAAGACGGCCTTCGGGGTAAAACTCAGGGCCGCCGTCGACAATGCGGCGATGGCGGCAGCACTCGGAGTGCGCACGGAGGTCGTCTATGCCGTGAGTTTCGCCGTTGCCGTGGGCCTTGCCGCGTTCGGCGGCGTCGTCGGCGCGGAACTGCTGCCGGTCGAGCCCTATTATGCGCTCAGATACATGGTCACCTTCCTGGTGGTCGTTTCCGTCGGCGGTGCGGGGTCGATCCCGGGTGCGCTTGCCGCCTGTCTCCTGCTTGGCGGCATCGATACCACCGGACGCTATCTGGTGCCGGAGTTCGGAGAGTTCTTCTTCTATCTCGCCGTCATCGCCATTGTCTGCGTCTTTCCGCGCGGCCTTGCCGGGAGGATGAAGTAGGTGACCATGGCAACGATGAACGAAGCAGCCACGGCACTTTCTGCGGGCAGGCGGGGGCTCGGCCGCGATCTTGCGGGCCTCGCGGTGATCCTCGTGCTGGCCGGGATCGGCTATCTCTTCTTTCCGAACAATCTGGCGCTGCTCACCCGCATCACCGCGATCGCGCTGCTGGTACTCTCGCTCGATCTCGTCACCGGCTATTGCGGCGTCGCGACCCTCGGCCATGCCGCGCTGTTCGGCAGCGGCGCCTATGCCGCCGGTATCGCGGCCGTGCATTTCGGCATCACCGATCCGCTCCTCATGCTCGCCGCCGGCATTCTCGGCGGTGCGCTGGCGGGGCTCGCCTGCGGAGTCGTGATCCTTCGGGCGCACGGTCTCCCGCAGCTGGTGCTCTCGATCGCCCTCATCCATCTGTTCCATGAATTCGCCAACAAGGCCTCGCCCTGGACGGGGGGAAGCGACGGATTGGCCGGCATCGCGCCCGATCCGCTCATCGGCCTTTTCGCCTTCGACCTCTGGGGCCGCACGGCCTATGTCTTCGGCGTCGTGCTGCTCGCAATCGTCTTCGTGCTCCTGCGCCTCGTCGTGCGCTCGCCCTTCGGCATGCTTTGCCGCGGCATCAGGGAGGACCCGATCCGCATTCGGGCGATGGGCGCGTCGCCGACGATCGCCCTCCTCAAGATGTATGTGATTTCCGGCGCGGTCGCCGGCGTTGGCGGGGCGCTCAACGCCGTCTCGACGCAGGTCGTCGGTCTCGACAGTCTCTCCTTCACGCTCTCGGCCGAAAGCCTGGTCATGCTTGTTCTCGGCGGTACCGGCTCGCTCTTCGGGGCGCTTACCGGCACGATCGTCTTCATGTTCTTCGAAGACCTCGTCTCGGCGGCCAACCCGTTCCATTGGCTGACCATGGTCGGGGCCCTGTTGATCGCGGTCGTGCTCTTTGCGCCGAAAGGGCTTTACGGCACGGCCGCAGAGATCATCGCGCAGCGACGTGGGGTGGGCCGATGAGCGCCATATTCGAAGTCAGAAATCTCAAGCGTTCCTTCGGCGGTCTCGCCGTCACCAACGATGTCAGCCTTTCCATGGCACCGGGCGACCGCGTCGCGTTGATCGGCCCGAACGGTGCCGGCAAGACGACCTTCGTCAATCTCGTCACCGGCAATCTGAAGCCGGACGCCGGAGAGGTACGGATCGGCGGCGAAACCGTCACCAACGTCGACGCGATCGGCCGCGTCCGCCGCGGACTCGTGCGTTCGTTCCAGGTGACGCGCCTTTTCCAGGACATGACGCCCGCCGAGCACGTGGCGCTCGCGATCCTGCAGCGCGACGGCCGGGCGGGGCGCATGTTCGGCAATTTCCTGGCGATGCCCGGGGTGATGGCGGAGGCCGGTAGCCTGCTCGGCAAGCTTGGCCTGCGCGATCTCGCGCACCGGCCGGTGCGCGAGATCGCCTACGGCCAGCAGCGGCTGCTGGAGATCGCGGTGGCCCTGGCGCTCAAACCGAGGGTGCTGCTGCTCGACGAGCCGGCAGCCGGCGTGCCGCAGAGCGACTCGGGCCGCATCGAGCAGGCGCTCGCCGATCTTCCCGATGACCTCGCCGTGCTGATGATCGAGCACGACATGGATCTCGTCTTCCGCTTCGCCAAGCGCGTGATCGTGCTTGCTGTCGGCACGGTCATCTTCGACGGCTCTCCAGCCGACGTCACCAAAGATCCGCGTGTGCGCGAAGCCTATCTCGGGAGCTATGCCGATGCCGGCAGCGCCGCTTGAGGTCGACAATCTCTCCGCCGGCTATGGGCCGACGCGGGTGCTGGAAGGGATTTCCTTTTCGGTGCCTGCCGGCGCGCGGCTTGCGGTTCTCGGGCGTAACGGCATGGGCAAGACGACGCTGCTCGCTACGCTCGCCGGCCAGACGCGGCGCTATGACGGGCGCATCCGCATCGGCGATGCCGACGTGACCGCGCTGCCGAGCGTATCACGCGCGCTGAAAGGCCTCGGTTTCGTGCCGCAGGCGCGCTGCGTCTTCCCGTCGCTGACGGTCGAGGAAAATCTCTTCGTCGGCCTCAAGGGCCGGCCGAAGACGGCGCTGAGCGAGGCCTATGAGATGTTTCCGCGCCTCTACGAGCGGCGCCGAAACCTCGGCTCGCAGCTTTCCGGCGGCGAGCAGCAGATGTTGTCTACCGCCCGCTCGATCCTCGGCCGGCCCTCGGTCCTGCTTCTCGACGAGCCGCTCGAAGGTCTGGCGCCGGTCATCTGCGAAGAGCTGATGAAGGCTTTCGCCGAGCTCGCGAAGGCCGGCGACATGACCATCCTGCTCGTTGAACAGCGCATCCAGAGCGCACTCGATTTCGCCGACCGGGTGATCATCCTCGAGCGCGGCAGGCTCGCCTGGAGCGGAACGCCGGAGGCGCTGGCGAAGGAGCACGCTACGGTCGAGCGGCTGCTGGGGGTTGGCGGGCTGCATTGAGCGCCGAGCCCGTGATTTGCCCCCTCATCCGCCTTCCACGCGGCTAGCTCCTGCCCCGATCTAAGGAAGAGGCGTTGCGGCATATTCCCTTCTCCTTGCGCGCGGGGAGAAGGTGCGGCAGGCGGATGAGGCGCGCGCCTTCCGCTATTTCAGCAGCCGTTCCCGCTCACGCTCGTAATAGCGCGCGAGCGGCGGCAGCGCCGCCTTGAGTTCATCGAACAAGCCGTCATCGGCAGCGATCTCGCCGCTGTATTTCCGGGCGAGGTAGGCGCGGTGGCGTTCGAGCGCCGGTTCCGAAGCGCCGTCGGCCAGGGTGAAGACGGGGGAGACCGCGCTGCGTCCCTTGACCGTGATGCGGTCGAGCTCGGCAACCGCAAATTTCCGGGCGGCAAGTGTTGCCGTACGCTCGCCGAGGAGCAGCGGCACGCCGTAGTCCTTGGAGGCACCTTCAAGGCGGGAGGCGAGATTGACCGCGTCGCCCAGTGCCGAATAATCGAAGCGGCGGGCCGAGCCCATATTGCCGACGACGCATTCGCCCGTGTTGATGCCGATGCCGATCCTCAGCGTCTTCGGCGGACGTCCCGCCGCTTTCGCCTCGGCTTCCAGCTCCGCGTTGAGATCGCCGAGGGCGGTGAGCATGTCGCGCGCCGCCTGAACGGCATGGACGGCATGGTCCGGATCGTCGAGCGGCGCGTTCCAGAAGGCCATCAGGCAGTCGCCGATATATTTGTCGATCGTGCCGCGCCGGTTGAGCACCGCCTCCGAAAGAGGGGTCAGGAGCCGGTTGATGAGCGTCGTCAGTCCCTCCGGATCGTCCTTCATGTCCTCCGATATGGTGGTAAAGCCGCGAACGTCGCAGAAGAGTACCGTGAGCGTCCGTCTTTCGCCGCCGAGCTTCAATTGCGAGGGGTCTCTCGCCAGCCGCTCGACGAGCGCTGGCGAGAGATATTGCGAGAAGGCACGGGTGATCGCGCGGCGGCGGCGCCTTTCTTCCGCATAGTCGAGGCCGGCCTGCCCGACTGCCACGCCGAGAAAAGCAAGTGCCGGTGCGAGCGGCGAGACGAACACATGGCCGAGGCGCATCAGGCCGTAGCTTGCAAGAAAGATCAGAATAAGGGCGAGGGCGCCGTAACCGAGCGTCTTCCAGCTTGTCGACCCGAGGACGGCAAGGGCTGCGGCAAGGCTGGCGAGGACGATGGCGGCGATGGCGACCGCCGCTCCCGTCCGCTTGACGAACAGCCGGTGCACGAGATTGTCGTAGATGGTAGCGTGGATCTCGGCGCCGGCGACGAGACCGCGGGAAAAGACCGTGTCGGAGGTGGCGAAGGCATCGATGCCACCGCCCGAGATGGTCGGGGCGTTCTGCAGGCTCAGGCCCACGATGACAACCCGGTCGCGGAACGTTTCTTCCGGAAGGAAACTTTCGGGGTCGAGCGCCTGATAATAGGAAACGGTCGGGTAGGTGCGCGCCGGGCCGAAGGTCTGCATCAGGGCTCGTCTCGGCGGATGGGCAGGCTCCGCACCGGCGACGGTTGCGAGCGTCACGGCCAAGCCGTCCGGATAGGAGGGAATCTGCCTGAGCGTGCCGTCGCCGCTGAGGTCGACCGAGGCGATGCCCACCTTGGCGCCCCGCTCCAGAAAGACGGGAAGAGGCTCGGTCCGGACGAACTGCTCTGCCTGCGGTGTCCGGATCAGCGTCTCGTCGCCGGCAAGCACCACATCGGACCCGAGGACTTCGGCAAGCGCCTGATCGTTCTCCGGCGCGGCGGCCGGTTCGGCGAAGATCACGTCGAGTGCGATCGCCCTGGCGCCGGCGGCTCTCAGCGCCTGGATCAGCCGGGCGTGCAGGGCGCGCGGCCAGGGCCACTGGCTGCCGATCTCGGCCATAGACGGTTCGTCGATCGCGACGATAACGGGGCCGTCTTCCGGAAGGCTTGGCCGGCCGAGGATCGAGAGATAGTCGTAGGCGCGCAGGTCGACGAGCGACCAGGAACCGGTCAGCGAGACAAGCGAGACGAGGGCGGCCACCAAGGCCGCCAGGACGGCAAGCTTTGCCCGCCGGGAGGAAAGGCGAAGCTGGCGAGAGGTCTTCATCAGAACCGCACTTTGACGGTGCCCTTGACCGTGGGACCCCAGCCGGGCAGCCCGTCCCGGATGTCGAATTCCTCATCGAGCAGATTGAAGCCGGCGAGTTCCACCTCGAACCGCTTGTCGAAGGGCTCCCATTGCAGGGCGGCGTCGAGCGTCCAGAAGTCGTCGAGTGTCGTGGTGCCGTCGGTACGCTCGCCGACATAGTTCGCGGCAACGGTCGTTTTGACATTGGCTGTGTTGACGAAGGTGAGTGCCACCTGGCCTGAATATTCGGGCAGAAAGGGTAGATCGCCGCCGGCGCCGGCCGAGAGATCCTCGCTTTCGATCCGGGCCACCGTCGCCGACAGGCCGAATCCATGACCGAGCGCCATGTTAGCGGTCACTGCCACGCGGTCGAGACGGCCCTTGTCGAAGTGGAAATCCGTCAGTGGGAGGAAGGGGCTGGTAACTGGGGTGGCAATCGAACCGTCGCGGATTTCCTGGTGCTGGTAGTCGACAGCGGTGAAGAGCCAGTCGCTCCATTCGGCATCCCAGCGCAAGGCCAGAGTGTCGGCATAGCCTTCCGTGCCGATCAGGAACTGGTTGGGCTGCAGCCCGACGATGCCGACCGGCGCAAGCGTAGCAGAGCCGAAATTATAGCCTTCGCGCTGGAGAGCCGCGCGCAGCCAATGGCCTTCAGCCGGTGCCCAGGCGATCCCGAGCTTCGGTTCGAGCCGGATATCGTTGTCGTTTACATCCTCGATATAGCGGGCGAAGAGAGCGCCTTCGACTTTAAGGTCGGGGGTGATTTCGTACAGGCCGTCGATATAGGCTTTAGCCACGGCGTACGTGTCAGAATCGAAGATAGGCGATGGTTGCACAGGCGGCGGCGGAACGGAGGTGAACGCCACCCTGTTATCCGACCGCATTTTCCCTCCCTCCAGGCCGTAGCGCCACGTTAGATCTCCATCGCCATACATGTGGCTCATGGCGGCAATATAGGTTCGCTCCTTTGCCTCTATCTCGAGGTTTCCTGTGCCGGTAGCATCCCGAACAGCAAGACTATCGACGGTGCGAAGTTCTTTGAAGAAGAGCGCGGCGTTTACGACGTTGCGGTATCCGAATGTATGGCTCCATGCGAGCCCGGAAATGATGCCGGAAGACTCGTCCCCTATCTCTAGGTCAGGCGGAACAGGCAGAAATTGCTGGGTCTCCTCGACATCGGAATAGTTCGCGAAGGCTACAATGCGGTCATCGGGCGTCGGACTGGCCGTAACGTAGCCGTTGCCTCCGATTATCCGCAGGTCACGTTCGAGGCGCGCGCCTCCGGATTCAACCGCATCCCGCGGCTCCTCCCACTGAAATGTCCCGTAGACGCTGATCGGGAACGGCGAAACGGTAAATCCGCGAACCGCAGCTTCCCCGACCCATCCGGTATGATCCTCATTGGCGATGAACCCGCCGCCGAGCTCCGTCTCGAAGAAAGGCGAACGCAGCAGGTTGACCGTCCGCTCGCGGCTGGCGAGCATGTGAGGCTCGATCAGAAGCCCCTGGATGAGAGCGGAGAAGCTTGCGGTATTGACGGTGTTCGTGACGGCGTTGGCGGCGAAATCGTAGGCGTTGAAGAAGGGATTGACGCTGCCGCGGACCGCCTGGTCGACATAGCTGGCACCGGTGAAGGGATCGAAGACGGCGTCGCCGTAATATTGGCCCCAGGCATCCAATCCCTGCAGGCGGAAGGCGTCGTTGAGCGTCGATCCTTGTTCCTGGTTGGCGCCGAGTGCCGCCGTGTCGCCGCCCTTGGCGCGGGTGCGGCGCAGCGCTTCCTGAGCGTTGCGAATGGCCGCGTCGGCGTCGTAGGCGTCGATCGCGATCGCGGTTCTGACCGTCGCCACGACGGGATCGTTCGGGTCGAGCCTGTCGGCATTGTCGAGCGCCTGAGCTGCCGGAATGCGGTCGCCCTTCTCGTAATGCGCGGCCGCGAGCAGGAGCTGTGCGTTCGAGTAGGCCGGATTGGCCGTCGAGCCGGCGAGCAGGTCTTCGACCGCCTTGTCGGCCTCGCCGTTCTGCATGTGATAGCGGCCGCGTGCCACCAGCGCCACGTCGAAGGAGGGATCGACGGAAAGCGCGGTGTCGATCTCGCGCTTAGCCTCGGCCATCCGCATCTCGTCCATGTATTGTATTGCGAGGTTTGCGTGGGAGACGGGATCGAGCGGATCGAGCGCAATCGCCTGCTTGAAGGCAGCCTCGGCGGCACGGTTGTCGCCGCGCGCGCCCTGGACCAGTCCGAGGGAATTCCAGATGGAGGAGGAGCCCGGAGCGGTTTTCAGCGCCCTTTCGAGATCCGCAAGGGCGCCCTCGAGATCGTTGTCGATGTGATAGCGGTAGTGGGCGCGCGCCTCGAGCGCAGTCGGGTCGTCCGGATCGATCGATAGCGCCCGCTCGACGCCGTCGCGAAGCTCGTCGCGGTCATCCAGCAGGAGGGCGAGCTGCGCGCGTGCCGCGGGCAGGGTCGGGTCGTCGGGATATTGCTGCTCGGCCTTCTTGATCACCGCGATCGCTGCGGGGATGTCTTCCCGGAAGCCGGCAGTCCAGGCCCGGGCCATGCCCGCATAGCGGCCGCTTGCGTTGCGCGGCGGCTCCTCCACGCGGGCAGGATCGGCGAGCCCGCGCGCAAAATAGCCGCCATAGGCCGCGATCGTGCGGCGGCTCGGGTCGAGGCCGCGTTCGGCCCTGGCGAACAGACGCGCCGCCTCTTCGTAGCGGTTCGAAGAACCGGCGATCAATGCCTTGACGAGGTCGGCACGTGCCGCCTGGGAGCGGGTCAGGCCCCGGCTCGCGGCTTCCGCGAGCGCGGCCTGAGCCTTGTCGCGGCCATTCAGGGAAAGATAAATCTCGGCAAGCGTCAGCCATTCCTCGGCCGGGCGGGATGCTGCCGGCGAGGCCTCGATGCGCGCACGCTCGCGGCGCATCTCGGGAACGCTGAAGGGCGTGGCCGGCATCCAGACGAAGGCATTGCGGAGCGACAGATGAAAGAGCATCTGCTCGCGGTCCTTCGGCGTAACGATCACGATCTTCGCCGGCGCGCTGCCGATCGCGGCAACGGCGCCTTCGCCCTGCTTCACCGTCACGCTGCCATAGGCATTGCTGAGTTCGACGACCCCTTCGAGGACCACGAGCGAGGTCTTTCCGTCGGTGCCTACCGTCAGCGTCCAATCGGTGCCGCGGATGGCGGCGGCTGCAGCCGGCGTATCGATGACCAGGCCCTCGCCGCCACGCTCGGCGCGGGCCCAGATCGTACCCGATTCCAGCCCGAGATTCGTGTCGCCCGCCCCGATCTGCTTGACGCGCAGCGCGGTGTTGCGCCCCAGCCTTATCTGCGTGTGATCTCTGAAGAGGACGGCCAGCGCGCCCGTTGCGTTGGTGCGCAGCACGTCGCCGGGAAGCAGGTCCTGGGAGAGGTCGACGACCCGCCAGTTGGAAACGTCGACGAAGCGCACCTCCTCGCCGGATTTGCGGGCAATGACGGAGCCGGCCGCGGGTGACGGGCGCGGAACCGGCTCGGCAAGCGCCCACAAGGGCGCAAAAAGCGTCACCGCGGCAAGCAATGCCCCCGTTCTTCTTCCCCGCATTCCCGAAATACCCCTCGCTATAGTGAATCCAGTGGATTTATAGGGAGGAAAAGTCAAGAGCCCAGTTTTGGGCGTATCTCTTTACTGGTGGAGTGTAATAAAGAGGAGACGAAATAGAGGGGAGTGGCGGATGGAATCAGGGGGAAATCTGTACAGGCTCGATCCTCCAAGTGAAGGAGCCGGGCCGGATGCGGCGCTGGGGGCCTATTACGACCACATCAGGAAGATCAACGACGTCTTTGCCGATCAGATAAAGACGTCCGATCAGAAGGCGGCTTATATCTTCACTTTCATGTTCGCCTTTCTGGTCACTTCGCAAGAAGGGCGGAGCGTCTTTGCCTGGCAGCGCTATGCGGAGGGCAGCACCGTCACGATGGTATTCTCGGCTATGCTGGCGCTTGCATCGATCTTCTCGATCGTTTCGGCGATTCTCGTGGTCCTGCCCAGGAAGAGCGCAACCTCGACGACGCTGTTCTGGGGCGCCTGGTCCCGTCATCGGGAAGGTTTCATGCGGGCAGCGGGGGCCGGCGATCAGGACTTTCTCTTCCGTCAATACGCCGAGAACGCAGACGCGCTCGCGGCGATCGCCTGCGGCAAATACCGCTGCGTCAGCTTCGCCTTCCACGGGCTGCTCGTAACGGTGCTTTCCTATATCTGTCTGCTGGCGGTGAAGTGATCGGCGCGGAGGGTGATACCCCCCTCTGGCCTGTCAGAGGGGGTTATTTTGCCTCGCGTCCGCCCTAAACCGCGTCGCGCACCCGCTCCCAGGCCCTCGTCAGATGAAGCCCCAGCACTTCCGATAGCCTGGCTTTGTCGCGCGCTTCCAGAGCGGCGATCATTTCCTGATGTTCGGCGACCGCTGCGGCCCATTTCTCCGGGCCTTCATGGCCGATGAAGCGGATGCGCTTCAGCCGCGTCTGCAGCATGGCATGCATGTCGGCCAGGGCAGCATTGCCCGAAAGCCGGGCGATGGCGGAGTGGATGTCCTGGTTGAGCTTGTAATATTGCATCCGGTCGCCCGCCTCGTAGCGGCGCACCATTTCGTCGTGTAGCGCCCGCACTTCGGCGATCTCCGCATCCGTCGCGGCCTCGCAGGCAAGCCTGCCTGCGAGCTCCTCCAGGGTCTGCAGCACGGTGAGCATGTCCCGGACGTCCTTGGCGCTGAAGCGCTTGACGACGGCGCCGCGGCTCGGGACGAGCTCCACCAGGCCTTCGCTCGCAAGATACTTGATCGCCTCGCGCAGCGGCGTGCGCGATACGCCGAGCTGCTCGCCCAATTGCCCCTCGTGCAGACGGGTTCCTGGCGGAAGGTCGCCCTCGATGATCATGTCGCGCAGATGGCTGACCAGCGTGTCGTGCAGTGCGGTGCGCCGGATGGGTCCCGGGCCGCCTATGGGCCGCTGCTCCAGTGATTTGATTTCGTTCATTTTTCTCGTCTGAGCTTCGGACCGCCGCGCGGCCCTTCCCCTTGAGTATGCGCGATTGAATCAGCGCCGTTCATTCAAGCATGGAGACTGCCCCTGACGTCGTCAACAGAAAATGCTGCATACAGAATACAAAAGACTTGATGCAGAATTTTGAATGACGTATGAGACATCGAAGCATGAAGCGGAGGACATCTCGAATGACGACATCAGGAGCGGACGGAACGAAGGAGCGGCGCCCTGTGATTGCGCTGGCCATGGGCGACCCCGCGGGAATCAGCCCGGAACTGACGGCGCGGCTGCTGGCCCTTTCCGACATCCGCGACGCGGCGCACATCATCGCCATCGGCGATCGCCGCATCCTCGACGAGGGCGCCCGGGTGGCCGGCGTCACGCTGGATCTGGAAGCCGCTTCGCTCGATGCGCTCGACAACGCCGGCACCGCCCGCCACGTCTTCGTGGATCTCGCCCATCTCGATCCGGCCGATGTGGTGCGCGGCGAGGCGACGCTGGCCGGCGGCACCTTCGCCACACGCAATTTCCGCACCGCGCTCGAACTCGCCCATGCGGGCAAGGCCGATGCCGTCTGCTTCACGCCCTTCAACAAGAAGGCGATGCGCTTTGCCTATCCCGGCTATGACGACGAGATCCGCTTCGTCGCCGACGTGCTGTCCTTCACCGGAAAGGTTCGTGAATTCAATGTTCTCGAAAAGGTGTGGAACGCGCGGGTGACGTCGCATATCCCGCTCAAGGACGTGGCATCCCACCTGTCGGTGGAGGCGATCCTTGCCGAACTCAAACTGACGCAGGCCTGCCTCAAGGATGCCGGCTACGAGGAGGCGAAGATCGCGGTTGCGGGACTCAATCCGCATGCCGGCGACGGCGGCAGCTTCGGCATGGAAGAGATCGACATCATCGAGCCTGCGGTCGAGAAGGCCAGGGCGCTCGGCTTTAATGTCGAGGGGCCGTTCCCTGCCGATACGGTCTTCCTCCGGGCACTGAAGGAAGGCTTCAACGCGGTGATGACCATGTATCACGACCAGGGTCAGATCGCCATGAAGATCATCGGCTTCGACAAGGGTGTGACGATGATGGGCGGACTGCCGTTCCCGCTCTGCACGCCCGCCCACGGCACCGCCTACGACATCGCCGGCAAGGGTATCGCCGATATAGGCGCAACACGCGAGGCGATCCTGCTTGCAGCCCGCATGGCGAAGAAAAAGAGGGCGCTTTCGGCGGCTGCCTGAATTCGCGCGCTTTCGATGAATACCGGCGTGAGGGGAGGTCTCGCGCCGCAATCCAACTCAACGGGAGGACCACGCATGAAAAAATCCGTCTCCATCGCAGTAATCGCGGCCGCCGCTTTCGGCCTGGCCGCGCCGGCATCGGCCTTCGAGCCGAACCGCCCGGTCGAATTCGTCGTCACCGCCGGCCCCGGCGGCGGCACCGATATCTTCGCGCGCACCATCCAGGCGATCATCGGCAAGTACGAGCTGATGAAGGCACCGGTCGTCGTCACCAACAAGGGCAGCGCCGGCGGCGCGGAAGGCTTTGTCTACACGGCTGGCTACAAGGGCGATCCCTACAAGCTCGCCTTCGGCACCAACAATGCCTACCTGCTGCCGGTCCGCGCCAAGGTGCCCTATACGTCCGAGGACCTGACGCCGGTCGCCTCGCTCGCATCCGACGAGTTCGTGCTTTGGGTCAATGGCAAGGCGGACTACGCGACGGCTGCCGATTTCGTCGCCAAGGCGAAGGAAGGCGGCCTGAAGATCGGCGGCAGCCAGTCCAAGGACGCCGACCAGATCCTGACCTCGATGATCAACGACGCAACCGGCGCCAAGATCAACTACATCCCCTTCAAGAGCGGCGGCGAGGCGGCCGTTCAGCTTGCCGGCGAGCACCTCGACGCCAATGTCAACAATCCGAGCGAGAACCTCGGTCAATGGCAGGCCGGCATGATCAAGCCACTCTGCGTCTTCAAGAGCGCGAAGTTCACGAGCGACGCCAAGGTCGCCGGCGACAAGGCCTGGAGCGATATCCCCACCTGCAAGGAAGCCGGCATTCCGATCGAAAACTACTCGATGCCGCGCACCGTCTGGCTGCCGGCCGGCGTCGAACCTGAGGTCGTCCAGTTCTATGCGGATGTCCTGCGCAAGGTTTCCGAGACGCCGGAATGGGCGAAATATCTCGCCGACAGCTCGCAGTCTCCCGGCTATGTGACCGGCGACGAACTCAAAGCCGTCATCGAAAAGGATGGCGCGACGGTCGGCGAAGTGCTGAAGCGCGAAGGCTGGCTCGCCAACTAAGTACCGGTCGATGGGCGCTTGGGACCCAGGGAAGAGGATGCGGGCAGAACCGCATCCATCCTCGGCCTCTCGAACGCCCATTCTCTGCTCGGAAAGGTCACGATCATGAGTGAGAAAAGTGCGAATGGGGTCAGCCGCTTTGCGGTGGAACTCGGCGTCGCCGCGCTGACCGGTGCCTTCGGCATCGCTGTCTGCTACGGCTCCCTCGACATCGGTGCGGGCTGGACAGATATGGGTCCGGATGCAGGCTATTTCCCCTTCTATATCGGCCTGCTCATCGTTCTCGGCAGCCTCGCCAATATCGGGCACGCATTTTTCAAGCATCGCGGTACGGGCGAGGTCTTCCTCGACGGCGCCCGCGCCAGAGTGGTCGCCTCTTTCCTGCTACCGGTTGCGGCCTTCGCCGCCGTTTCCGCCTGGCTGGGGCTCTATGTCGGAACGGCGCTCTACATCGCCGCGACGATGCTCTTCCAGGGGCGCTACAAATGGTGGATCGCGATCCCCGCAGGACTCGGGGTCTCGATCTTCTTTTTCATCGTTTTCGAAATCGGCTTCCAGGTTCCGCTGCTGAAGGGACCGGTCGAGGCCTGGTTCGGAATCTACTGACCCGCAAGGGTGCAGTGCTTGCGGGAGGAATGACATGGAAAATATCGGTCTTCTGATCGATGGCTTCGGCCACATCCTCAGCTGGAACCACATCCTGCTGATGATCGTCGGCGTGACGCTCGGCATCCTCGTCGGCGTGCTGCCGGGCCTCGGTGCGCCGAACGGTGTGTCGCTGCTCCTGCCGCTGACCTTCTCCATGGACCCGATCTCGGCGATCATCCTCCTGTCCTGCATGTATTGGGGCGCGCTTTTCGGCGGCTCGACCACGTCGATCCTCTTCAACATTCCGGGCGAGCCCTCCTCGGTCGCCACGACATTCGACGGCTATCCCATGGCGAGAGCCGGCCATGCGAGCCGGGCGCTCACGCTCGCCTTCGTTTCGGCCGGCCTCGGCGCGCTTGCCGGCGTCGTCATGATCACGCTGCTTTCGGGCTGGGTGGCGAACTTTGCACTCAAATTCTCCTCGCCCGAATATTTCGCCGTCTACTTCCTCGCCTTTGCGAGCTTCATCTCGATGGGCGCGCAGTCGCCCTTCAAGACGCTCGTCTCGATGATGCTCGGCTTTGCGCTCGCCTCGATCGGCATGGATACGATATCCGGCAATCTGAGGCTCACCTTCGACATTCCCGAACTGATCAAGGGCGTGAGCTTCCTGATTGCCGTCATGGGACTCTTCGGCATCGGCGAACTCCTGCTGACGACGGAAGAGGGGCTGCGCTTCGAAGGCATCAAGGCTCGGGTGCGTCTCTCCGAGATCGGCAGGACGCTGATCGAGATCCCGCGCTACTGGCTGACGATCGCCCGCTCGACGATCATCGGCATCTGGATGGGGATCACGCCGGCCGGCCCGACCGCCGCCTCCTTCATGAGCTATGGCGTCGCCCGGCGCTCGGCGCGCGACAAGTCGATGTTCGGCAAGGGCGATCCGCGCGGCATCGTCGCGCCGGAGACGGCCGACCATTCCGCCGGCACATCGGCCCTGCTGCCGATGCTGGCGCTCGGCGTCCCGGGTTCCGCCACCGCCGCGGTGATGATGGGCGGGTTGATGATCTGGGGCCTGACGCCCGGCCCGATGCTCTTCACCGATCGCCCGGACTTCGTCTGGGGTCTGATCGCCTCCATGTATCTCGGCAATGTCGTCGCCGTCTTCCTCGTGATCGCGACGGTGCCGCTTTACGCCTCGATCCTGCGCGTGCCGTTCTCGATCATCGGACCGATCATCGTCGCGGTGATCTTCTCGGGGGCCTACCAGGTCGCGAACTCCGTCTCGGACATCTTCATGGTGATCGGCTTCGGTCTCCTCGGCTATGTGTTCAAGAAGCTCGACTACCCGCTGGCGCCGCTGGTTCTCGCCATGGTGCTCGGCGACAAGGCGGAAGACGCCTTCCGCCAGTCGATGCTGATGTCGGGCGGCAGCCTCGACATCTTCTGGTCGAACGGCCTTGTCTCCGCCCTGATGGCCGTCGCCCTTGCGCTGCTTCTGTCGCCGCTCTTCTTCTGGCTGATCGGCACATTGCGCAAGCGCAAGAACGAGGTTGCCGCTTCGAGCGGCGACGGCAACGCGGCGGCCTGACCGGCTGCCTCGTCCGGTACCCCTAGTTCCAATTCAATCCCGAGGAGTCCGCCATGGCGCCGCGCAAATGGAACCGTGACAACTGGCCGATTGCGGCCGCGATGATCCAGTACCCCAACCTTCTGCCGGACGGCCGATCGGTGCAGGACCAGCCGGTCGAGGAGTGGGCGGCGACGCTCGCCGACGTGGTCGATGCCGGCTTCACGGAACTGGACCCGACTGACAGCTGGATACGGCTGGCGGATCTTTCGGCGGAAAGGCTCGATGAATTCGTGGGTCTGACCCGGTCTCTCGGCCTCACGATACCGGCGATCTCCACCTCGCGGCGCAGCCTCATAGACCCGGAACATGGCGAGGAATACCTCGCCTATGGACACCGGGTCATCGAGGCGGCCGCCGCCGTAGGCGCCGGTTCCGTGTCCTTCGGCTTCTTCGGCCCGCTGACGGAGGCGCAGAAGAAAGTGCTCTGGTTCTGGACGGTCGACGGCGTGAAGAACCCCGACGACGCGGGAACCTGGCAGTTGGCGGTTTCGCGTGTTCGCGAACTCGGCCGCCATGCCGAAGAACTCGGCATCGAAGTTTCGCTGGAGATGTACGAGGACACCTATCTGGGCACGGCTGACAGTTCCGTGCGCTTCGTTACGGAGGTCGGCCTCGCCAATGTCGGCATCAATGCCGATCTCGGCAATCTCATCCGCCTGCACCGGCCCGTGGAACATTGGCAGGAAATGATGGCGAAGGTTGCGCCTTTTGCCAAATACTGGCACGTCAAGAACTACAACCGCACGGAAGATCCGGCATCGGGCGTCATCGTCACCCATCCGGCCCCGCTCGAATTCGGCCTGATCAACTATCGGGCGGCAATTCGCATGGCGCTGGCGCATGGCTTCGACAGTCCCTTCCTCTGCGAGCATTACGGCGGTGACGGCCTTTCCGTCAGCGCCGCCAATCGCGACTATCTGAGGCGTATCCTGCCTCGACAAGAAGGACATTGAAGGGGACATTGAAGCGATGACCACGATCTTTGACGCTCCGGAAGATTTCGCCACGACCGCACTCGCCGGTTTCGCAGCGATCTATCAGCGCAACGTCCGCCTGGTGAAGGGCGGCGTCGTGCGCTCGACCAAGGTGCCGAAGGGCAAGGTCGCCGTCGTGGTCGGCGGCGGCTCGGGACATTACCCGGCCTTTGCCGGTTATGTCGGGCCGGGGCTCGCCGACGCGGCGGTCGCCGGCGATGTCTTTGCCTCGCCCTCGACTGCCGCGGTAGCCCGCGTCTGCCGCCATGCCGACCAGGGCGGCGGAGTGCTTCTCGGCTTCGGCAATTACGCCGGCGACGTCCTGAATTTCGGGGTTGCTGCCGAACGGCTTCGCTCCGAAGGCATCGACGTGCGCATCCTGCCGGTGACCGACGACGTGGCGAGTGCGCCCGCGGAAACGTCTGCCAAGCGCCGCGGGATTGCCGGCGACCTCGTCGTCTTCAAGATTGCCGGCGCGGCAGCCGAAGCCGGCAAGTCGCTCGACGAGGTCGAACGGCTCGCGCGTCATGCCAATGATCGGACGGTATCCTTCGGCGTCGCCTTCGGCGGCTGCACGCTTCCGGGTGCTGCCGGCCCGCTCTTCACCGTGCCGAAGGGCCAGATGGCGCTCGGGCTCGGCATTCACGGCGAACCGGGCGTCAGCGAGGAGACGATCGCGACGGCGAGCGATCTCGCAAAGCTCCTTACCGGCAAGCTTCTTGCCGAGCGCCCCGAGGGCTCCAGGAAGGTGGCCGCCGTGCTGAACGGCCTCGGCTCGACCAAATATGAAGAACTCTTCGTGCTCTGGACGGCGGTCGCCAGACAGCTCAATGACGCGGGTCTTGAAATCGTCGACCCCGAATGCGGCGAATTCGTCACCAGCCTCGACATGCAGGGCTGCTCGCTCACCCTTCTCTGGCTGGACGAAGAGCTGGAGGCGCTCTGGCGCGCGCCCACGGATGCGCCGGTGCTGCGCAAGGGCGTGATCATTGCCGCCGAACCGGCGACCGACGAGATCGTAGACGCCGACGGACCGCAGTCTTTCGGCCCTGCATCGGACGCCTCGAAGGAAAGCGGCAAATGCATCGCCCGGCTGATCGGCAATATTGCCGAGGCGCTCAAGGAGGCGGAAGAGGAGCTCGGCCGCATCGACGCCTTTGCCGGCGACGGCGATCACGGCCAGGGCATGCGCCGCGGTTCTGCCGCCGCATTCGACGCAGCACAGACCGCGGTCGTGGCGGGGGCAGGGGCTGCAAGCGTACTTGCTGCCGCGGGCGACGCCTGGGCGGACCGCGCCGGCGGCACCTCGGGCGCCATCTGGGGCCTGGCTCTGCGCTCCTGGAGCAATGCCCTCAGCGATGAGGATAAGGTGAGCGACGCGGCGATCGTGAAGGGCTCCCGCCTCGCACTCGACGGCGTCACGCGCCTCGGCCGCGCGCGCGTGGGCGACAAGACGCTGGTCGACGCGCTGGTGCCTTTCGTGGAGACGCTGGAAAGGGAATCCGCCGCCGGCAGGCCGCTTGTCGAAGCCTGGGATGCGGCGGCCAAGGCCGCACAAGAGGCCGCCGATGCGACCTCCGCGCTGACCCCGAAACTCGGCCGGGCGCGGCCGCTGGCCGAAAAGAGCATCGGCCACCCGGATGCGGGTGCGGTCTCGCTGGCGCTGGTGGCACGGGTCGCGGGTGCGTTTTTGAGGGAAGCTGCGGCGGGTTGATACGCTTGCGGCGGCGGATTTGCCCCTCACCCTAGCCCTCTCCCCGCCTGCGGGGAGAGGGGACTTAAGGGTCTGCGGCTTGTCCCTTCTCCCCGTCGAAACGGGGAGAAGGTCGCGGCAGCGGGATGAGGGGTATCATATGCGCGGCGCCTAACTATACCGCACAAGAAACTCCTCCGCCGTCAGTTCCCGGAAATCGTCCAGCGCGTGGCGCAGCTTGGCGTGATCCCAATCCCACCAGGCGAGCCGGTCCATGGCTTCGCCGATCCTGGCCGTGAAGCGGTCGCGGATGAGTTTCGCAGGGACCCCGCCGACGATCGTGTAGGGCGCGACGTCCTTGGAGACGACGGCGCCGGCGCCGATCACGGCTCCGTTGCCGACGCTCACGCCGGGCAGGACCGTAGCGCCGTGGCCGATCCAGACGTCGTGGCCGATCGTCACCCGGTTCTGCCGCCGCCAGGCGAAGAGATCGTGGTCGGGCTCCGCATCGTCCCAGTACATAGGTGCGCGATAGGTGAAATGATGCAGCGTCGCCCGCCAAGTCGGGTGGTTGGTGGCATTGATGCGCACGGCCGCGGCGATGTTGACGAATTTGCCGACCGTCGCGCACCAGATCGAACCGTCCTGCATGATGTAGGAATAGTCGCCGAACTCGACCTCGTCGAGGCGCGAGCGTTCCTGGACTTCGGTGTAGCGGCCGAGGGTCGAGTTCACGACGCTCGCAGTCGGATGGATGGTGGGTTCGAGGCCGAGTTTCTGGCTCATGCGGCGTATTTCCTCGGCGAGAATTCCGAGACGTCGATGATGCGATCGGCGACCGCCTCGCGCACCTCCTCGTCATGGAAAATGCCGATCAGCGCCGTGCCGGCCGCCTTCTTCCCGGCGATCATTTCCACCACCACGGCGCGGTTCTTCGCGTCGAGCGACGCCGTCGGTTCGTCGAGGAGCAGGATCTTGTGGTCGGTGATGAAACCGCGGGCGATGTTGACCCGCTGCTGCTCGCCGCCGGAGAAGGTGGCCGGCGGCAGAGCCCAGAGTTCCCTCGGCAGGTTGAGCCTCGAAAGCAGCTCGGCCGCGCGCTCCCGCGCTTCCGTCGCCGCCACACCGCGTGCCTGCAAGGGCTCGGCGACGATGTCGAGGGCGGAGACGCGCGGCACGACACGCAGAAACTGGCTGACATAGCCGAGCGTCGTGCGGCGCACCTCGAGCACGGTGCGCGGCTCGGCCGTCGCGAGGTTCACCAGGCGGCCGTCATGTTCCACCAGGATCTGGCCTTCGTCGACGCCGTAATTTCCGTAGAGCATCTTGAGGATCGAGCTCTTGCCGACGCCGGAGGGGCCGCCGAGCACGACGCATTCGCCGGCCTTCACCGAGAAGGAGACATTCGCGACCACCGGCAGGCGCACGCCGTCGCGAAGGTGCATGGTGAAGCTTTTCGCGACTTCCGAGACAACGAGGGGAGTTGGCATGGTCTTTACTTTCCGTTGCGCATTGTCAATGCGTCACACCTGAAGAATCGAGGAAACGAGGAGCTGCGTGTAGGGCTCGCGCGGATCGTCGAGCACCCGGTCGGTCAGACCCTGCTCGATGACGGCGCCGTCCTTCATCACCATCATCCGATGCGAAAGGAGGCGTGCCACGGCGAGGTCGTGGGTGACGATGACCGCCGCAAGGCCGAGGTCGTGGACGAGCCCGCGAACGAGATCGAGCAGGCGTGCCTGCACCGAGACGTCGAGGCCGCCGGTCGGCTCGTCCATGAAGACGAGGCGGGGCGAGGTGACCAGATTGCGGGCGATCTGCAGGCGCTGGCGCATGCCGCCGGAGAAGGCGCGCGGCTGATCGTCGATCCGGTCCTCTTCGATTTCCACGCGCCTCAGCCAGTCGCCTGCCGCCGCGCGTATATTGCCGTAGTGCCGGTCCCCGACCGCCATCAAACGCTCGCCGACATTGGCGCCGGCCGAAACCGTCATCCTCAGCCCGTCCGCCGGGTTCTGGTGAACGAAGCCCCAATCGGTGCGCATCAGAAAGCGCCGCTCGGCCTCGCTCATGCGCGCGAGGTCCCGGTATTGGCCGTCGCGCATGTGATATTCGACGATGCCGGATGTCGGCATCAGCCGGGTCGAGAGGCAGGAGAGCAGCGTGGTCTTGCCCGATCCGGATTCCCCGACGATGGCGAGCACCTCGCCCGGATAGAGCTCGAAGGAGACGTTGCGGCAGCCGATGCGGCTTCCATAGAATTTCGAAACGTCACTGACTTTCAGAAGCGGCACGGCGCTCATTCTGCAGCCTCCTGGCTTTCTTTCGCGGCGGGGGCGAGCATGGCGCCGGCATGGCCGTGCGCCCGGCGATCCTCGCAATGATCGGTGTCGGAGCAGACGAACATGCGCCCGCCCTTGTCGTCGAGCACCACCTCGTCGAGATAGACGTTCTCGGCGCCGCAAAGGGCGCAGGGCTTGTCGAATTTCTGGACCTCGAAGGGGTGATCCTCGAAATCGAGGCTGACGACCTCGGTATAGGGCGGCACCGCATAGATGCGCTTCTCCCGGCCGGCGCCGAAGAGCTGGAGGGCCTCCGACATATGCATCTTCGGATTGTCGAATTTCGGCGTCGGCGAGGGGTCCATCACGTAACGGCCCTCGACCTTTACCGGATAGGCGTAGGTCGTGGCGATATGGCCGTTGCGGGCGATGTCCTCGTAGAGCTTCACATGCATGAGCCCGTATTCTTCCAGCGCATGCATCTTGCGCGTCTCGGTTTCGCGCGGCTCGAGGAAGCGCAGGGGTTCCGGAATGGGCACCTGGTAGACGAGCGTCTGCCCCTCTCGCAGTTGCTCCTCGGGAATGCGGTGGCGCGTCTGGATGATCGTCGCCTCCGTCGTCCTCGTGGTGACGGCGACGTCGGCGACCTTCTGGAAGAAGGCGCGGATCGAAACGGCGTTCGTCGTGTCGTCGGCGCCCTGGTCGATCACCTTGAGCACGTCGTCGGGCCCGAGGATGGAGGCGGTCACCTGCACGCCGCCGGTACCCCAGCCATAGGGCATGGGCATTTCGCGCGAGGCGAAGGGCACCTGATAGCCGGGAATGGCGATCGCCTTCAGGATCGCGCGGCGGATCATCCGCTTCGTCTGCTCGTCCAGATAGGCGAAGTTGTAAGTTGCGAGGTCGTTCATTCGGCGGCCTCCTTCATGCCGTCCTTGCCGCCGGCCTGGGCGGCGTCGTGTTCCCGGCGCATGCGCCTGACCAGGTCGAGCTCGGCCTGGAAGTCGACGTAATGCGGCAGCTTCAGGTGCTCGACGAAGCCGGTCGCCTGGACGTTGTCGGCATGCGAGATGACGAATTCCTGATCCTGGGCGGGAGCGACGATGTCCTCGTCGAATTCGTCGGTCCGGAGCGCCCGGTCGACCAGCGACATCGACATCGCCTTGCGCTCGCTCTGGCCGAAGACGAGCCCGTAGCCGCGGGTGAATTGCGGCGGCTGCCTGGACGAGCCCTTGAACTGGTTGACCATCTGGCATTCGGTAACGCGGATGACCCCAAGCGAAACGGCAAAGCCCAGCTCCGGCAGCTCCAGTTCGACCTCGACCTCGCCGATCCTGACCTCGCCGACGAAGGGGTGCGTGCGGCCATAGCCGCGCTGCGTGGAGTAGGCGAGCGCCAGCAGGAATCCTTCGTCGCCACGGGCAAGCGCCTGCAGGCGGAGATCGCGCGCCATCGGAAATTCCATCGGCTCGCGCGTGAGGTCGCCCGCCACGTGGCCTTCCGGCATCTTGCCGTCGCCCTCGATCAGGCCTTCGCCGTCGAGAATGTCGGAGACGCGCATGACATGTTCGCCCGGCTCCTTGAGCACCGGCTCATCGACCGGTTCTTCGCCGATCAGCGACGGGTCGAGAAGGCGGTGCGTATAGTCGAAGGTGGGGCCGAGAAGCTGGCCGCCGGGCAGATCCTTGTAGGTCGCCGAGACGCGCCGCTCGACCTTCATTTTCGCGGTGTCGACCGGTTCGCAATAGCCGAAGCGCGGCAGGGTGGTGCGGTAGGCGCGCAGGATGAAGATCGCCTCGATCATGTCTCCGCGCGCCTGGCGCACGGCAAGCGCCGCAAGCGCACGGTCGTAAAGCGAGGCCTCGGCCATCACGCGGTCGACCGCGAGCCCGAGCTGCTCGACGACCTGATCTATGGTGATCGCGGGCAGCGCCCGGTCGCCGCGCCGGCGGTCGGCCAGCAGCCGGTGAGCATTGGCAATGGCGGCTTCTCCGCCCTTGACGGCTACATACATGCGCTTACTCCCGCTCGAGTTTGGTGGTGCGCGGCAGGCAGAGCACTGCCTCGCGCGCCGTCAGGACGAGATCGATGCCGCGCGGAAAGATCGCCCGGTTGGCGGCCCAGAGGTCGAGGAACACGTCGGGCAGACCCTTCGGTGCGATGACGATCCCGTTCTTGATTCCCGGTCCCCGACCGATGAGCGGCTGCCCGCCTTCGAGCGCTTCCACCTCGACGACGAGCGTGGTGGAACGGTCGGGATATTCCTGGGTGCCGAGGGCGAACTGGTCGAAGCCCGGCACGGCCGCGCCCTTCTCGAAGAAGGCAAAGCGGGCCTCGTCCTTCGTGTCGGTGACGCCGGCGCCGGTGTGAAACGCGATCCACTTCGGCGCCGAGGATTTGGAGAGCGCCGGCGATAGCCAGACCGGCGTGTCATGGTCGCAGAGCGTGAGCGCGACAGCTCCGCTTGCCTCTCCGAGTGGCGCCGGCGGGGCTGCAGCAGTGGACAGCCGGCCGATGATGCCCGGGCGGGCGAAGCAGTCCATCAGGCTGCGGAACACGGACTGCGCCTCGAAGACGGGATCGGCGAAGGCGCCGCTATAGATTTGCGATTGGGCGGTCATCAATCCTCTCCGCGGACCATGGTGAAGAAGTCGACGCGGGTCGCGGCCGTTTCCTCGGCCTTGCGACGGTCTTCCGCATCGAGACGAGCGGCCACCTGCTCGTGCAGCGCCTCGACGCTTGCGCGATGCGCAGCGCTCTGAAAAAGCGCGTCGAAGATCGCGGCAAGGCGGGCGCGTGCCTTGTCGGTGCCGAGCAGCTGCCCATGGCCGACCTCGCCGGTCGAAAGCCGCACGGTGGCGCGTGAAACGGTGGCCTCGCCGAGATTGAAAGGATCGCCGCCGCCGCCGATCTTGCCGCGCACCATGACGAGCCCGGTTTCCGGACCGCGCACCGGCGCGACCTCCGGCTTGTCGTCGATCGCGTCCCAGGCCAAGGAAAGTTCGCCGAGCGTCGCGCGCGCCAGCAGCCGCATGCCTTCCCGGCGCTGAGCGACGCCTGCATCGTCACTTGTCTTCGCTGCGTCCATCATCTCACTCCAAAATGTCTATTGATCTAGACAACTATACATCTTATACCTTTCCATAACCTTCGCAAATGACAGGCTTGTGACATTTGCTAAGAAACTGGCGGCGAAGAAGCGGGGCGAAGAAGATGGTGGCGAAGGTCGTCGAACGGCAGATGGGCGTGGCGCTATGGCGGCAGATTGCCGACAGGATACGGCTCGCGATCAGCAATGGCGACTATGACGCCACCGGCATGGTGCCGCCGGAGACGGCCCTTGCGGCGGAATTCGGCGTCAATCGCCACACCGTCCGCAGCGCGCTGGCCGCACTCGCGGAAGAAGGTCTGGTGCGCGCGGTGCAGGGGCGCGGCACGATGATCGAGCGCAAGGATCGCGTGAGCTATCCGATCTCGCGGCGCACTCGCTTCTCGCAGGGTCTCGGCCGCCAGGTGAGAGAAATCGGAACCGAGCTCCTGGGGCACGCCCAAGTGCCGGCAAGCGGCGAAATCGCCACTGCGCTTGGCGTTCCCCCAGGCACCCCTCTCATCGAGCTCAGCACCGTCAGCAGCGGCGACGGGCGGCCGCTTTCGACGGCGGTCAGCTACTACCCCGCCGAGCGCTTTGCGAGGATGGCGGAGGAATATGCGCAGCTCGGCTCGGTCACCAAGGCCTTTGCCGCGCATGGGCTCGACGACTACGTCCGGGTCTCGACGGAGATCGTCGCGCGGCACGCGGAGGCAGAGGAACTCTCGCTTCTGAAACTATCGCCGGGGGCGATCGTCATGGAGACGCAATCGGTCAACGCCGATCTAGAAGGCCGCCCGGTCGAATATTCGCGAACGCGCTTTGCAGCCGACCGGATGAAGCTCCGGATCGAGACTTGAACTCGGCCGGTTTACACGTTTCGCCGCTTGCCTTCGATCAGGTCCAGCACGGCGCGCGCCGCGTCGAGCACCTGGGTGCCGGGTCCGAAGACGGCGGCGACGCCGTTCTCCATCAGATAATCATAGTCCTGCCGGGGGATGACACCGCCGCAGACGACGATGATGTCCTCGCCGCCGCGCTTCTTCAGTGCCTCGGCAAGTTGCGGCATCAGCGTCCTGTGCCCGGCGGCAAGCGATGAAACGCCGATAACGGTGACCTCTTCGGCGAGCGCCAGATCGGCAGCTTCCTCCGGCGTCTGGAACAAGGGGCCCGCGACGACATCGAAGCCGATATCGCCGAAGGCGGATGCGATCACCTTGGCGCCGCGGTCGTGCCCGTCCTGGCCGAGCTTGGCTACCATGATCTTCGGCTTGTGGCCGAGGCGCTTCGTCGCTTCGCCGAGCCGCCCGGCGAGAACGCCGAGTTCCGGATCGCCTTCATAGGCCTTGCCGTAGATATCGGTGACGACTTCCGGAATGGCGGTGTAATCGCCGAAAGCCTCGCGCATGGCGTCGGTGATTTCACCGACAGTGGCGCGCGCCCGGGCAGCCTCGACCGCGGCGGCGAGCAGATTGCCCTTGCCGCTGCGCGCCACATCGGCCAGCGCGTCCAGCGCTTGCTTCATCTTCTGCGAGTCCCGGCGCCGCCTGGTCTCCTCGATGCGCTTGACCTGTGCCGTCCGAACCGCGGCGTTGTCGATCTGGAGAATGTCGATCGGTTGCTCGTTCTCGAGCCGGTATTTGTTGACGCCGACGATGACCTCCTCGGCGCGGTCGACGGCCGCCTGGCGCCGGGTCGCGGCCTCCTCGATCAGCCGCTTCGGCAGGCCGGCATTGACTGCCTTCGTCATGCCGCCCAGCGCCTCCACTTCCTCGATCAGGCCCCAGGCCTTTTCGGCAAGCTCGTTCGTCAGGCTTTCGACGTAATAGGAGCCGGCAAGCGGATCGACGACCTTCGTCACGCCGGTCTCGTGCTGCAGGATCAATTGCGTGTTGCGGGCGATGCGGGCGGAGAAATCCGTCGGAAGCGCCATCGCCTCGTCGAAGGAATTGGTGTGCAGCGATTGCGTGCCGCCGAGCACTGCCGACATCGCCTCGAAGGCGGTGCGGACGATGTTGTTGTAGGGGTCCTGTTCCTGGAGCGAGACGCCCGACGTCTGGCAATGGGTCCGCAGCATCAGCGAGGACGCCTTCTCGGGCTTGAACTCCTGCATGATCCGCGTCCAGAGGAGCCGCGCGGCGCGCAGCTTCGCCGCCTCCATGAAGAAGTTCATGCCGATCGCGAAGAAGAAGGAGAGCCGGCCGGCGAAATCGTCGACGTTGAGCCCCTTGGCGAGTGCTGCACGCACATATTCGCGCCCGTCGGCGAGGGTGAAGGCGAGTTCCTGCACGAGCGTCGCGCCGGCCTCCTGCATGTGATAGCCGGAGATCGAGATCGAATTGAACTTCGGCATCTCCTTCGCCGTATATTCGATGATATCGGCGACGATCCGCATCGAGGGTTCCGGCGGATAGATGTAGGTGTTGCGGACCATGAACTCCTTGAGGATGTCGTTCTGAATGGTCCCGGAGAGCTTGTCGCGGCTGACGCCCTGTTCCTCGCCGGCAACGATGAAGGAGGCGAGGATCGGGATCACCGCGCCGTTCATGGTCATCGAGACGGAAATCCTGTCGAGCGGGATGCCGTCGAAGAGGATCTTCATGTCCTCCACCGAGTCGATCGCGACCCCGGCCTTGCCGACATCCCCTTGGACGCGCGGGTGGTCGCTGTCATAGCCGCGGTGCGTGGCGAGATCGAAGGCGACCGAAACGCCCTGCTGGCCGGCGGCGAGGTTCCTGCGATAGAAGGCGTTGGACGCCTCGGCCGTCGAGAAGCCGGCATATTGCCTGACAGTCCAGGGCCGCCCGGCATACATGGTGGCGCGCGGGCCGCGCACGAACGGTTCGAAGCCGGGGAGCGAGTTCAGATGGCCGATGCCGGACATGTCGTCGCTCGTATAGAGCGGCTTGACGTCGATGCCCTCGGGCGTGTGCCAGACGAGGCTTTCGGGGGAGCCCCTGAGTTCCTTCTCGGCGAGGTCTTCCCAGTCCTTGATGGTCTTTTCGGTCATTGGTTCCACTCCAAGCTTCCGTGCGATGGTGGGCCGCTCATCCTGCTGCCGGTTCCGGGCGCCAGCCCCTCATCCCCCTGCCGGGACCTTCTCCCCGCAAGCGGGGAGAAGGGGTCTGCCGCGCTGACGAAGTCCCCTCTCCCCGCATGCGGGGAGAGGGTTAGTCCTCGGGTTAAGCCCGAGGAGAGGGGCAAGTCGGAAAGGCGACGCGCCCAGTTCCTCCCATCACTCGAACTCCATGATCAACTCGTCCACCGCCAGGCTCGCGCCGGCTTCGATCGCCACGCGCTTCACGATCGCACGCTTTTCCGCCCGCAGAATATTCTCCATCTTCATCGCCTCGACGACGGCGATCGCCTGTCCGGCCTCGACCGTTTCGCCGGCCTTGACCGTGATCGATGTCACCACCCCGGGCATCGGGCAGAGCAGCATCTTCGAGGTGTCCGGCGGCAGCTTCTTCGGCATCAGCCGGGCGAGTTCGGCAATGCGCGGGCTTCTGACCCGTGCAACGACGTCGATCCCGCGCCAGCGCAGCCTTATGCCCGGGCCGGCGAGCTCGACCTTCACGCTCATGGGCTGATTGTCGATGTTGAAGGCGGCGCGGGTGCGGCCGGGCGCCCAGTCGGTTGCGACGGAAACGGATGTCCCGTCGGCAAAGCGGACATAGGTGCCGTCGGCGGAAACCTCGCATGTGACCTGAATTTCGTGACCATCGAGACTCGTCACCCATTCATGGCCGACGACCCGGCGGTGGTTGCCGATGGTGCCCGAAATGCGGCTGGCGCGCTCCTGGAGCGTCTGGTTGACCGTCGCCGCGACGGCGGCGAGCTTGCGTGCGGATGCATCGTCCAGCGCCACCCCGTGGAAACCGCCGGCAAATTCCTCGGCGATATAAGCGGTGGTCAGCCGCCCCTCATGGAAACGCTCCTGCTGCATCACGGCTGCGAGGAAGGGCAGGTTGTGACCGATGCCCTCGACCTCGAATGCGTCGAGCGCGTCCGCCATCGCCCGGACCGCCGTCAGCCGGTCCGGTCCCCAGGTGCAGAGCTTGGCGATCATCGGATCGTAATACATCGAGATCTCGCCGCCTTCGAAGACGCCTGTGTCGTTGCGGATGACGGTGCCGTCCGCCTGCGTGCCTTCCTCGGGCGGGCGATAGCGCGTCAGCCGGCCGATCGACGGGAGGAAATTGCGGTAGGGGTCTTCCGCATAGAGCCTGCTTTCGATCGCCCAGCCGTCGAGCTTCACGTCTTTCTGGGCGAAAGCCAATTTCGCGCCGGCCGCGACGCGGATCATCTGCTCGACCAGATCGAGGCCGGTGACGAGTTCCGTCACGGGATGCTCGACCTGAAGCCGGGTGTTCATCTCGAGAAAGTAGAAGTTGCGGCCGGCGTCCACGATGAATTCGACGGTGCCGGCCGAGTGATAGCCGACGGCCTTTGCCAGGGCGACCGCCTGCTCGCCCATGGCGCGGCGCGTCTTCTCGTCGAGAAAGGGCGAGGGCGCCTCCTCGATGACCTTCTGGTTCCGCCGCTGGATCGAGCATTCGCGCTCGCCGAGATAGAGGATATTGCCATGCTTGTCGCCGAGCACCTGAATCTCGATGTGGCGGGGCTCGGTCACGAATTTCTCGATGAAGATGCGATCGTCGCCGAAGGAGCTCTTCGCCTCGTTCCTGGACGACTGGAAACCCTCGCGTGCCTCCCGCTCGTTCCAGGCGATCCGCATGCCCTTGCCGCCGCCGCCGGCGGAAGCCTTGATCATCACCGGAAAGCCGATCTCAGCGGCGATGCGCGCGGCCTCGTCCGCATCCTCGATCAGCCCCATATGGCCGGGAACGGTGAAAACGCCCGCTTCGGCGGCGAGCTTCTTGGAGGTGATCTTGTCCCCCATCGCCTCGATCGCCCGGACCGGCGGGCCGATGAAGGTCACGCCATCCTTCTCGAGAGCCTCGGCGAAGGCGGCGTTTTCGGAGAGGAAGCCGTAGCCGGGGTGAACGGCATCGGCCCCGGTCCTGCGGATCGCCGCGAGGATATTCTCGATGACGATGTAGGATTGGCTGGATGGGGATGGGCCGATATGGACGGCCTCGTCCGCCATGCGCACATGCATGGCGTCGCGGTCGGCATCCGAATAGACGGCGACGGTCGGAATGCCGAGAGCCTTCGCGGTGCGGATGACGCGGCACGCGATTTCACCACGATTGGCGATGAGGATCTTTTTGAACATGTGTCCCATCGGGTTCTCCCGTCAAAGCGGGATGGTGTCGTGCTTGCGCCAGCGGGTCTCGACCTGCTTGTTGCGCAAGGAGGCGAACGCGCGGGCGATGCGACGGCGGGAGGAGTGCGGCATGATCACCTCGTCTATGAAGCCTCGCTCGGCGGCGACGAAGGGATTGGCGAAGCGCTCTTCGTATTCTTTCGTCCGGGCCGCGATCTTCGCGGGATCGCCGAGTTCGGAACGGTAGAGAATCTCGGTCGCGCCCTTGGCGCCCATCACGGCGATCTCAGCCGTCGGCCAGGCGTAGTTCACGTCGGCTCCGATGTGTTTGGACGCCATGACGTCATAGGCGCCGCCATAGGCCTTGCGCGTGATCAGCGTCACCATGGGGACCGTCGCCTGGCTATAGGCGAAGAGCAGCTTGGCGCCGTGCTTGATGACGCCGCCATATTCCTGGGCGGTGCCGGGCAGGAAGCCGGGCACGTCGACCAGCGTCAGGATCGGCATAGAAAAGGCGTCGCAGAAGCGGACGAAACGCGCGGCCTTGCGCGAGGAGTCGATGTCGAGGCAGCCGGCGAGAACGATCGGCTGGTTGGCGACGACGCCGACCGTCTGGCCCTCGATGCGGATGAAGCCGGTGATGATGTTGCGGGCGAAGCTTGCCTGCAGTTCGAAGAAATCGGCCTCGTCGGCGATGGCGAGGATCAATTCCTTCATGTCGTATGGCTTGGCGGCACTGTCCGGGATCAGGCTGTCGAGGCGCATCTCTAGGCGTCCCGGATCGTCATGGAAGGGCCGGACCGGCGGCTTCTCGCGGTTGTTGAGCGGCAGGAAATCGAAGAGCAGGCGCACATGCTCGAGGGCCTCGATGTCGTTTTCGTAGGCGCCGTCGGCGACGGAGGATTTCGTCGTGTGCGTGCGGGCGCCGCCGAGCTCTTCCGCGGTGACGATCTCATTGGTGACCGTCTTCACGACGTCGGGACCGGTCACGAACATGTAGGAACTGTCGCGCACCATGAAGATAAAGTCGGTCATCGCCGGCGAATAGACGGCGCCGCCGGCGCAGGGGCCCATGATCACCGAGATCTGCGGAATGACGCCCGAAACCTCGGCATTGCGGCGGAAGACCTCGGCATAGCCGGCGAGCGAGGCGACACCCTCCTGGATGCGGGCGCCGCCGGAATCGTTGAGGCCGATCACCGGCGCACCGTTGCGCGCGGCCATGTCCATGATCTTGCAGATCTTCTGGGCATGCGTCTCGGAAAGCGAGCCGCCGAGGACCGTGAAGTCCTGGCTGAAGACATAGACCTGGCGGCCGTTGATCGTGCCCCAGCCGGTGACGACGCCGTCGCCGGGGATCTTCTGGCCAGCCATGCCGAAATCGACGCTGCGATGCGTCACATACATGTCGTATTCTTCGAAGGAGCCCTCGTCCAGAAGCACGTCGATGCGCTCGCGCGCCGTCAGCTTGCCCTTGCCGTGCTGCGCAGCGATGCGGCGTTCGCCGCCCCCCGCCCGCGCCTCGGCCCGTCGGGCTTCCACCTGTTCAAGTACCGCGCGCATCGCTCTCCTCCCGTTTTTTGCTGATTGTGCAGAGGCTTGCCGACCTTCGCAATAGCGCCGAAGGGCGGATGGAAAAACGGCCGATCATGTGCAAAGGTGAAACATACAATATTGCGAAGCGCAAATTGCAAAATTGCGAAACGGGCTGCGAGCATGGCGATCGGCAAGCTTTATATCGGCCGCAAGGTCAGGGATCTGAGGGATGGCAAGCGGCTGACGCAGGGGCAGTTCGCCGAGCGCATCGGCATCTCCACGAGCTATCTCAACCAGATCGAGAACAATCAGCGTCCCGTATCGGCGGCGGTGCTGCTGGCACTCGCGGAGAAGTTCCAGATCGACATCGCCGAGCTTTCTTCCGGCGAAAGCGACCGGCTTCTCTCGGCGCTGTCGGAGGCGCTGAGCGATCCCTTGTTCGAGACCTATTCGCCGAGCCTGCAGGAGCTGAAGCTCGTCGCCCAGAATGCGCCGGGGCTCGCCCATGCGCTGATCTCCTGCCACCAGGCCTATCGGCGCAACAGCGAGCAGCTCGCCAGCATCGACGACACGATCGGCCGCGGCGCTTCCTTCGTCGAGACGACGCCCTATGAAGAGGTGCGCGACTTCTTCCACTTCGTCGACAACTACATCCACGAGATCGATACGCTTGCCGAGACGCTCGCGGGTGAGCTCGGTCTCGGCGATGGCGACAACCACGCGGCCCTCGCCACCTATCTGGAAGCGCGCCACGGGATACGTGTCGTGCGCGGGGCAGCGGGCGACGAGGCGATCCGCCGTTTCGATCCCCGCGCCCGCCTACTCACGCTCAATCCTTACGCGCCGGCGGCGACGCGCGACTTCCAGCTCGCATTGCAGATCGCCCAGATGCACGCCCGCGAGGAGATCGACCGTGTCGCGGGAAGCGCCGGCTTCCGCACCGAGGAAGCCTATGAAATCTGTCGAATCGGCCTCCAGAACTATTTCGCCGGCGCGCTGATCCTGCCCTATCAGCCGTTCCTGAAAGCCGCGCGCGATCTGCGCCACGACGTGGAGCTTCTTGCAGCCCGTTTCGGTGCCTCGCTGGAGCAGGTCTGTCATCGGCTTTCGACGCTGCAGCGGCCTGGGCAGAAAGGCATTCCGATCTTCTTCGCGCGGATCGACCGGGCCGGCAACATCACCAAGCGCCACAGCGCCGCCAAGCTGCAATTCGCCCGTTTCGGTGCGGCCTGTCCGCTCTGGAACGTGCACCAGGCCTTCGAGACGCCCGGCCGGATCATCCGCCAGCTTGCGGAGACGCCGGATGGCGTGCGCTATCTCTGTCTTGCGACCCAGATCACCAAAGGCGGCGGCGGCTACCGCGCCGCCCATCCCCGTTACGCCTTGGCGCTCGGCTGTGAAATCTCCTACGCCGACGCCTTCGTCTATGCGGACGACATGGACCTCGGCAACCGCGCCGCCTACGATCCGATCGGAATTTCCTGCCGCATCTGCGAGCGCACCAGATGCGCGAGCCGTGCGGTGCCGCCGCTCAAGCGTAAGCTGATCGTCGATCATGACATGCGCGGCGCTCTGCCGTATCGTCTGAGTGAGAGCTGAACTCCCGCTCTGTTCGTTTTTGAACAGATACTGTGAGAATTTACGCCTGTGCCTGTACGGCATTTATTGTAACTAGGCCATACACCATCACTATGCGGGTCAGGGAGGACATGCATATGGATTTTCGCCTGTCGGAGGAGCAGGAGGCCATCCGCACGATGGCGCTCGATTTTGCGCGGGACGAGATCGCGCCCCACGCCGTCGACTGGGACCAGCAGAAGCATTTTCCGGTGGAGACTTTGCGCGCGGCGGCTGCGCTCGGAATGGCGGGGATCTATATCCGCGACGACGTCGGCGGAACGGGACTTACCCGCCTCGACGCGGCAATGATCATCGAGGCGCTCGCGACCGGCTGCCCCGCGATCGCCTCCTTCGTTTCGATCCACAACATGTGCGCGGGCATGATCGACCGCTACGGCACGGATGAGCAGCGCCGGCGCCTGCTTCCGCCGCTTCTCACGATGGACGTTCTGGCGAGCTATTGTCTGACGGAGCCCGGCTCCGGCTCGGACGCGGCCGCGCTCAAGACAAGGGCGGTGCGCGAGGGTGACGCCTATCTGCTTACCGGCCAGAAACAGTTCATTTCCGGTGCCGGCGAGTCCGGCCTTTATATCGTCATGGCTCGCACGGGCGAGGAGGGGCCGAAGGGGATCTCCGCATTTGTCGTCGAGAAGGACGCTCCGGGGCTCACCTTCGGCGCCAATGAGAAGAAGATGGGCTGGCATGCCCAGCCCACGCGGGCGGTGATGCTCGACAATGTTCGCGTTTCCGTCGAGAACCGCCTGGGGGCCGAGGGCGAGGGCTTCAGGATCGCCATGGCCGGCCTCGATGGCGGAAGGCTCAGTATCGCCGCCGCCTCGCTCGGCGGCGCGCAATCCGCTTTCGACAAAGCGCTCGCCTATGTCCAGGAACGCCGGGCCTTCGGGAAGGCGATCGGCGAATTCCAGGCGCTGCAGTTCCGCCTCGCCGACATGGCGACGGATCTGGAAATCGCCCGGACCTTCCTCTGGCGGGCGGCCTGCGCCCTCGATGCGGCGGACCCGGAGGCGACGAAGCTCTGCGCCATGGCCAAACGTTTTGTCACAGATCGCTGCTTTTCTGTCGCCAATGACGCACTGCAATTGCATGGCGGCTACGGCTATCTCGCCGACTACGGCGTCGAGAAGATTGTCCGCGACCTGAGGGTGCACCAGATACTCGAAGGTACCAACGAGATCATGCGGCTGATCGTGTCGCGTGCGATCATGGGACGGAAATAGGAAGGATTTTCGATGGAGATGCAGACCACGCTTCCGGAGGTCATTGTCGAGCGCCAGGGCGCGATCGGCAGGCTGCGGCTCAACCGTCCGCGCGCACTGAATAGCCTCAATCGCACGATGATCCGCGCGATCGCTGCGGCGCTGACCGAATTCGAGCGCGACCCGGAGATTGCCGCAGTGCTTGTCACGGGCGAGGGCGAACGGGGCCTCTGCGCCGGCGGCGACATCCGGATGATATACGAAAGCGGCCGCGAGCGGCCTGGGGAAGGTGCGCAGTTCTGGCGCGAGGAGTTCATCGTCAACAGCCGAATTTCAGCCTACTCCAAGCCCTATATCGCGATCATGGACGGGATCGTGATGGGCGGCGGCGTCGGCGTTTCCTCCCATGGCAGCCATCGGGTCGTGACCGAGAGGACGCGCTTTGCCATGCCGGAAACGGGGATCGGCTATTTCACCGATGTCGGCGCGACCTGGCTCCTGCCGCGCGCGCCCGGCGAGTTCGGTACCTATCTCGGGCTGACGGGCCGCGATATCGGTGCGGCGGCGGTCATCCATGCGCGGCTCGCCGACAGTTTCGTTCCCTCCGAGATGATTGGCGAGCTCCTCGGCGCGCTCTCCTCGCTTTCCGGTTCGGCCACCGCCGATGACGTTTCGGCGGCGATCCGCGCCGTTTCGAGCGAGCCCCCGGCATCGGCCCTGCTGGACCACCTGTTCGTCATCGACCGTTGCTTCGCCTTCAATGCCGTGGAGGAGATCTTCGCGGCGCTGGAGAAGGACGAGTCGGATTTCGCGCGCGAGACGCTCGAACTCCTGAAGACCCGATCGGCGATCAGCCTCAAGCTGACGCTGTCGCTCTTAAGGGCAGGGCGCTCCAGCGCAACGCTCAACGAATGCCTCGAGCGGGAATATGCCGCGACCCTCGGCATGCTTTCCAATCCGGATTTCTACGAGGGCGTCAGGGCCGCGGTGATCGACAAGGACCGGAATCCGAAATGGTCGGTCGGGCTTTCGGAAGTTACCCCCGAGCTGCTCGCCCGTTTCGGGAGGAATGACGGCGCGCCGCTCTTCGCCGGGAAGGAATAAGGCGCGGGCAGTTGGCGACAGGATTCAGTTGAGGAGGAGAGGCACGATGACGAAGATCGCCTTTATCGGGCTTGGCAACATGGGCGGACCGATGGCCGCCAATCTGGTGAAGGCGGGCCACGCGGTAACCGGCTTCGACCTGTCGGAAGCCTCGCGCAATGCCGCCGCCAAGACGGGCGTCTCGGTCGCCGGCTCGATCGCCCAGGCCGTGCGTGAGATGGAATGCGTCATCACCATGCTGCCGGCGAGCGCGCATGTCCTTTACGTGTGGGACGAACTGCTCGGCTTCGTCGATCCCGGCACGCTTCTGATCGACAGTTCTACGATTGATGTCGAAAGCGCGCGCAAGGTGCACGGCTTTGCCGAAAAGGCCGGCTGCCCTTCGCTCGACGCGCCGGTTTCCGGCGGCACGGCGGGCGCGGCGGCCGCTACGCTGACCTTCATGGTCGGAGGGAGCGAGGGCGCCTTCTCGCGCGGCAAGCACCTGCTCGAAGCCATGGGCAAGAAGATCGTCCATTGCGGCGACGCCGGCGCCGGCCAGGCGGCGAAGATCTGCAACAACATGATTCTCGGCGTTTCCATGGCGGCGGTCTGCGAGGCCTTCGTGCTCGCCGAACGGCTCGGCCTCTCGCATCAGGCGCTCTTCGACGTGGCCTCTACCTCGTCGGGCCAGTGCTGGTCGCTGACGACCTATTGCCCGGTGCCCGGCCCGGTTCCGACCTCGCCTGCCAATGGCGGCTACAAACCGGGGTTCGCCGCGAGCCTCATGCTGAAAGACCTGAAACTCTCGCAGCAGGCCGCCAGCGCCAGCGGCGCGGCGACGCCGATGGGTGCACAGGCGACGCAGCTTTACAGCCTCTTCGAGAAGCTCGGCCACGGGGCAGAGGATTTCTCGGCGCTGATCCACCTGCTCAGGGGGAACGAGGAGGCGAAAGAGGGGTAGGGCTCCCCCGGTTGCCGGCACGCACCGTGCTCACATCTGCACGGTCATCCCGCCGTCAACGGTGAGCGTGATTCCGTTGACGAAGCTCGCGGCCGGCGAGGCTAGGAAGACGGCGGCGGGGGCGATCTCCTCCGGCCGCCCCCAGCGCTTCAGCGGAATGCGGATGTCGACGAAGGCTTTGAGCGCCGGATCGGCTGCGAGATGCGCATTGGTCTCGGTTGCAAACCAGCCGGGCGCGATCGCGTTGACGGTGAGATTGTCGGCGCCGAGTTCGACCGCGAGCGAGCGCGTCAATGCGGCGAGCCCGCCCTTCGCCGCCGTATAGGCGGGATCGCCGGCCCGCGCCGCAAAGGCGGCGATCGAGGTCACGAAGATCAGCCGCCCGGCCGCGGAACGCCTGAGATAGGGAAGGGCGGTCTTTGCCACGGCGTAGGCCGCGGTCAGGTCGGTGTTCAACAGAGCCGCAAATTCGTGCGGTTCCATCGCTTCCGTCCCGCGGCGGTCGCGTTCGCCGACCGCGTGGATGAGAATGTCGAGCCCGCCCGTCTTTTCGACTGCGGCGGCGATAATCGCCGGGGCGTCGCGGGTTATGTCGCCGGCCGCAATCCCGATCTCGATGCCGTCGCCTTGGAGCCGCTTGCGTGCCTCTTCAAGACCTTGGCCGCTGCGGCCGTTGATCACCGTCCAGGCGCCGGCCCCGGCAAGCGCCTTCGCCATCTCCAGGCCGAGGCCGCGTCCGCCGCCGGTAACCAGAGCTGTCTTGCCGCTGAGATCGAACATGGCCTTCCTTCGCTTGCCCTTACCGCCGAAAGCTTCGCAGCGTTGCCGCCGCCCCGATCCGCAGGAGTCCATCCAGCGCCTTGATCAGCGCGGCGCGAAATGGGGCGCTCGCCGGAAGATCCGTGCCGAAGACGTCCGTCATCGTCAGAAAGGCATCGACGATGCGATCCGGCTCGTCAATTCCCTGCACAAGCGCGGCGATCCGGGCAGCATGCGGATCGCGCACGTCGATGGGACGGCCCGCCTCGTCCAGGCCGCGCGCATAGCGCATCCAGGCGGCAACCCCGAGCGCCAGCCGGTCATAGCCGGCCCCTGCCTGCAAGCGGTCGCGGATCGAGCCGAGGAGGCGCTGCGGCAGCTTCTGCGAACCGTCCATGGCGATCTGCCAGGTGCGGTGGCGAAGCGCCGGATTGCGAAAGCGCTGAAGGAGTTCGGCCCGATAGGCCGGAAGGTCGAAGCCGGGCAGTTGCGGAAGGGTGGGGCTCACCTCGTGGCGCATCAACCCTTCGACCAACGCTTCCATGCCCGGAAGTGCCATGGCGTCCGCCACGGTCTCGGCACCGGCGAGATAGCCGAGGTAGGCGAGGGTGGAATGGCTTCCGTTCAGAAGCCGGAGCTTCATGAACTCGAAGGCGGAGACGTCTTGGACGAAGAGCGCTCCCGCCTTTTCCCAGGCCGGGCGGCCGAGCGGGAAATCCTCCTCGATCACCCATTGCCGGAAGGGTTCGGTCATGATCGGCCAAGCATCTTCGACCCCCATTGCCGAGGCGACCGCGCTCCGGTCGCTGTCGGTGGTGGCCGGAACGATGCGATCCACCATGGTCGAAGGCGACGCGACGTTGCGGACGACGGCGGCGAGGGCGGGTTCGCGCGCTTCCGCGAACTGCGTGACGATACGCTTCAGGACATGGCCATTCCCCGGAAGATTATCGCAGGAGAGCAGCGTGAAGGGTGCGATACCGGCGCTGACGCGGCGCGAAATCGCCTCGACGATGAAGCCGATCGCAGATCGCGGCCGCGCGGGGTTTGCGAGGTCGTGGACGATGTCCGGGTGGCCTTCGTCGAGCGTGCCGGTTGCCGGGTTATGGCAATAGCCCTTCTCGGTGATCGTCAGCGACACGATCCGTGTGCCGGGATCCGCCATGCGGCGAAGGACGGCTTCCGGGTCGTCCGGCGCGCAAAGGAGCTCGACGACACTGCCGACCACGCTGAGGTCGGAGCCTTCGCCGTCCTGGACGGCGAGGGTGTAGAGCCCGTCCTGCGGATGAAGCGCGTCGCGCGTCTCCGGGCTGCGCAGCGAGACGCCGCAGATGCCCCAGGACGGATCCTCGGAGAGCAGCCCATCGGTGTAGACGGCCTGGTGCGCGCGATGAAAGGCACCGATGCCGAGGTGGACGATGCCGACGGTGACTGTCCCGAGGTCGTAATGGGGCCTTTTGACGGTGCGCGGCAGGCGGTCGATCGTCTTTCTCGAAAGCCGCATCAGAAGGCCCATCCTTTTCCGGGACCTGCTTGTCCTGTGCCTGCTTGTCCTGTGCCTGCGACCGGCATCGCGTTCGCGGGCTGCAATGTTGCGCCTCGCGCCGTGAATCGCGTGGCAATCACCGTCACGTATTTGGGGTGTCTGGCATCCACGCGGCTTCCTCCCTGCGTCATTTTGGCTGTAAAGCTGGTATATCAGCCGCCGGAGGCGCGTCAACCGAGGTCACTTTGCTGCCTATCAGGGCATAAACTCGATCATCGGCACGGTAAGGCTGCAGAACGGCGTGCCGCCGCTGCGGCGGTCACTCAAATGCCACAAAACTGGGGAGGCTCACGCATGATCGAGCACGATCTTCGCCGCCCGCCCCGGCGCAACTGCGCCGTTGTCTTCACCGCAGCCCGAGAGGCTGTGCTTTCGGGACGGGCATCACCCTCAAGGACCTGCATGAGAAGGTTCGCCGCGACCAAAGCCGAAAAGCGAGGTTCACTGCGATGCATTCCATCCGAGACCATCTTCCTGTCTCCATCATCATTGCGAATTACAATTATGCGCGGTTCCTGAGCCGCGCGATCGACAGTGCCCTCGACCAGGACTACGCGAAGGTCGAAGTCATCGTCGTAGACGATGCGTCGACCGACGGGTCGGCGGAGGTGATCGCGTCCTACGGCGGGCGGATCAAGGCCCGCCTGCGGGAGGAAAATGGCGGTCACGCAGCTGCTTTCAACACCGGCTTTGCGGCAAGTCGTGGGGCGATCGTTCTCTTCCTCGACGCCGACGACTATCTTTACCCGGCGGCCGTTTCCGAATTGCTTGCTCAATGGAGCGACGACACGGCCCAGATGCAGTTCCGGCTGCACCTCGTGGACGAGGACCTGCGCGTCAAGGACATCTTCCCGCCTCCGGAGGTCCCGTTCGACTCCGGTGACGTAACGCCGCAACTGGCGCGCCGCGCACGATACCAGACGACGGTCACCAGCGGACTGGCCTTTGCACGCTCGGCTCTCGATGTCATCATGCCGGTTCCGGAAGCCGAGTTCCGGCAGGGTGCCGACGGCTACCTTGTCACGCTCGCCCCGCTCTACGGAAAGGTGACGTCGCTCGAAGCCTGCCTCGGCGCCTACCGGATGCACGGCAGCAATCATTCCGTCTTCGCCGAAAAACTCGGGCAGAGGGCGCGCTGGAGGGTGGAGCACGATTTTCACCGGCTGCATGCCCTCAACGAACAGGCGGCCGATGTCGGTCTATCGGTTTCGCCCAAAGCGAACCTGCGCGATCCGGTGCATCTGGAGGAGCGTCTTGCATCCCTCTGCGTGGACGGCGGGCGCCATCCGGTGGCTGCGGATTCGAGGCTCGGCCTCGCCGCTCACGGTGCCGTCGCCAGCATGCAGATGAACGTCTCGCTGCGCCGTCGTGCCATGCTGGCAGCCTGGTTCGTCTCCGTCGGGCTGCTACCGCGGCGCATGGCGCAGGCGGTCCTTTCATGGAAGCTCGTCGCTTCCTCGCGGCCGGCTTTCCTCACCCGGATTTCGAGAACCATCCGCCATGCGATGGGATAGTTGCACTTGCACGCAGACGCGATCAAGGTTCACAAAGGAAAAGTAGGCAGGCTGTCTGTTCGGCTGCGAAACCTGACCCATATTTCGGCAGGTGACGGCGCCATGGCCCGCGTCCGATCGGACGCGCGAAGGCCGTTACCGGGAGAAAGAGCATGCGCATCGAACCCGTCTTCCTGTTCGATCTGGACGGCACACTCGTCGACAGCGTCTACCAGCACGTGCTTGCCTGGAAGGAAGCCCTCGACGCAGAAGGGATCGACCTTTCGGTCTGGCGCATCCATCGCAAGATCGGCATGAGCGGCGGCCTCTTCACCGACCAGCTCCTGCGCGAAACGAACATGGAAATCAGCGGTGACAGGGTTGCGCGATTGCGTCAGCGCCACGCCGAGGCCTACAGGCGGCAGGCGGACAGTATAAGACCGTTGCCCGGCGCGCGCGAGCTTCTAACCTGGCTCACCGATGCGAAGATCTCCTATGCGATCGCCACGAGCGGGCGGATGGAGACCGCCGCCGTCAATCTCGCCGCTCTCGGCGTCGATCCGGCCGTAGTGCCGGTCGTGACACGAGACGTCGTCAAATATGCCAAGCCCGATCCGGATCTCTTTCTCGCCGCCGCCGAACAGCTGGGCGCTCCGATCGAGACGGCAGTGGTGGTCGGCGACAGTATCTGGGACATGCTGGCGGCGGTGCGCTGCCGTGCCTTGGCCATCGGCTTGCTGAGCGGAGGCTACGGACATGAGGAACTGCGGCAAGCCGGTGCCTACCGCATTTTCGACGACCCGGCCGACATGCTGCACCACATCGACGAGGTCGGCGGGCGACGGTGAGCGGGAATAACCGCCCCGCTCAGTGCTTTGTTTCGTCGCTCAGGGCTTCTTCGTGATACCAGCAGCCATCGACGGCGGCGCACACGTCCGACGGTGCGAGATCCAGTTTGCGCTGGGCTTCGGAACGCCGCTCCTCGGCCTTCCGCGACACAGCGGCCGGAAACTTCAGGATCGTCGCAGACTTGCCGTAAAGACTTGTGGCCATGCTCTGGTCTCCCGTGAGTTCTGGGAGAAACATAGTGCAACCAGGCGGGATTTGCACATGATTTACGCGAATTGCCGAAATTTCGTTCAATTCCGTGCCGGAATTGCGAGCATTCTCCGACGCATTTACTGATGCAACGGCCGCGAGTGCGATTTTTTAGGCAGCGGCGCCTGCTCAATAATTTTTGGGCAGGAATTTTCAGGCCGCGGACGCCGAAAAGGATGCGCAGGAGAGGCGCCTCCAGCCACCTTTCCGGAAGCGAGGAGACCGCGGTATCGATTTGAATTGCTGCATGTTTTTCTACCCAGGCCGGCCCCGAACCGCGGAGAAATGCCGGGCTTTGCGCAGCAATGCCGACGATTCTTTCCGGCTGCGTCCGCGGGGTGCGTCCCCGCCGATTCGCGTCGCCGCGGTGCCTTAAGCCGAAAAAAGAGTCTCTCCAGCCGCCCAACTGGCACGCTTGATGCTTCAGGGTAATCGATCCCTGGCGGTTGGGCGTGTGTAGCGCTGAACCCGGCAGGATTTGCTCAAACCATGCAGCACCACGTTAGAGAGATTCGCTAATGACCAAGTATAAGCTCGAGTACATCTGGCTCGATGGCTACACGCCCGTCCCAAATCTCCGCGGGAAGACGCAGATCAAGGAATTCGACGCGTTTCCGACGCTCGAGCAGCTTCCGCTCTGGGGCTTCGACGGCAGCTCGACGCAGCAGGCCGAAGGGCGCAGCTCCGATTGCGTCCTGAAGCCGGTTGCCGTCTATCCCGATCCGGTCCGCACGAATGGCGCATTGGTCATGTGCGAGGTCATGATGCCGGACGGCAAGACGCCGCATCCGTCGAATACCCGTGCAACGGTTCTCGACGATGAAAGCGCCTGGTTCGGCTTCGAGCAGGAATACTTCTTCTACAAGAACGGCCGCCCGCTGGGCTTCCCGGAGCAGGGCTATCCGGCGCCGCAGGGCCCGTACTACACCGGCGTGGGCTACAAGAATGTCGGCGACATCGCGCGCCAGATCGTCGAAGAGCATCTCGACATCTGCCTGGCCGCGGGCATCAACCACGAAGGCATCAACGCCGAAGTGGCCAAGGGCCAATGGGAATTCCAGGTCTTCGGCAAGGGTTCCAAGAAGGCTGCCGATGAAGTCTGGCTGGCGCGCTACCTTCTGCTGCGCCTAACGGAGAAATACGGCATCGACGTCGAGTTCCACTGCAAGCCGCTCGGCGACACGGACTGGAACGGCTCCGGCATGCACGCCAACTTCTCGACTGCCTATCTGCGCGAAGTCGGCGGCAAGGACTATTTCGAAGCGCTGATGGCAGCCTTCGAGAAGAACCTGCACGACCACATCAACGTCTATGGCCCGGACAACCACTTGCGCCTGACCGGCAAGCACGAGACGGCGCCGTGGGACAAGTTCAGCTACGGCGTGGCCGACCGCGGCGCCTCCATTCGCGTTCCGCACAGCTTCGTCAACAACGGCTATCGCGGCTATCTCGAAGATCGCCGCCCGAACTCCCAGGGCGACCCCTACCAGATCGCTTCGGTCATCCTGAAGACGATCTCGAGCGTGCCGACGGCGGTTGCCAAGGTCGCTTGATTTCTTGCCGGACGTCCGCGTGACCTTAAAGCGCGCGGGACCGTAAAATCTTCGTGGCGCCGGCCAGTTTGCCGGCGCCATTTTTATTTGCGAATTCCCATTCCTTCTCGGGAGAGCTATGGGGACTTCAAGCCGGTCAGGACCTGATCGGCGCCCTGCACGACGACGGAAGCCAGGATCGTGTTGGGCTGTACGATGCCTATACCGGCACTTCGGGCTCGAACGGAGGCAATACTCTCGGGAGACTGCAGTTCGAGGTGGGCTCGATCGACCTCCATGCGAGTTCGATCGGCGCCTATTGGACCCATATCGGCGAGGACGGCTGGTATGTGGACAGTATAGGAATGTACTCATGGCTCGATGGGGGTTTGAGCTCCGACCGGGGCATCGGGGCCGACACATCCGGGAACTCTGTCGCCTTTTCCGTCGAGGCGGGTTACCCGTTCAGGTTCGACAATGGATGGGTGCTCGGACCGGGGCCTATGTGATCGACGGACATGAGATGACCATCCGCCCCGCTCCCCTGGAGCGGGAGTGGATGAACGGGACAAACCAGCGCTTTGCCTATCGCTGCCCGCCCTTTAATATCGCGAATGCGCATGGGTGGGAAATTCTGAATGCGGCCGGTTTTCCGCGGTGTGGGACGGGGCGAACGGGAGAATGCCGTTCGCAACCGACCGGATCCGGGCACGCATGCGCCGGCCGTCAGCCACTTCGGAAGCGGTACGCTGACCTTTCACATGCCCTGCCTGTTCAAGACGGACAGCGGAACCGACCTATTCGTGACGGGACCGTTGAACAGGCCGAAGGACGGCATCGCAGCGCTGACGGTATCATCGAGACGGATTGGTCGCCCTACACATTCACCATGAACTGGCGGTTCACCCGGGCAGGGCACTAGGCGCCCCTTTCGAAGCGGGCGAGCCGATCTGTCACATCTTTCCTGTTTCGCGCGGCGGGCTCGAGGCCGTCACGCCGGAAATGCGCAAACTGTCGGAAAATCCGGAGCTCGAAGGCGAGTATAAAGCGTGGTCGGGCAGCCGGAACAGCTTCAATAGGGGGCTGAACGATCCGAACTCCGATGCGGTACGGGAAAAGTGGCAGAAGTCGTATTTCCGCGGAGTGTGCCCGGCCGGGCGTAACGGGCCGGAGGATCATCGCAGCCGGTTGAAGCTGAAGCCGTTCGGCTGACGGTCGCAGTTCCCAAGCGGAGGGGGCGTCGCCTTATGGCGACGCGATCCTGTTCCGGCTTGGGGCTTGGACGCCCGGCAGGTCAGCCCCGGCGGTTGTCCGGGAAGGCTGCCGGATCGATGCCGAGGGTGCGGAGATCCTGTGCTTTGGGACGGCGATGGCCTTCAACGGCGGCGGCAGCAGCGGTTGCGGCGCCGAGCACGGCGAAGGCGCGGCCGATGAAGCCCATGCGGTTCTTGCTGGTCATCTCTTGCTCGCTTTCGTTTTCTATTCGATGAGCAAAAGATGGGCCCGGCAGGGTTGTTTTGCAATGCACAGAACCTCAGCCCAGCCATGCAGCGAAAGCAGGCCCGAACGGCGGTAACCGACCTGCCAAATCGTGAGAAGCCGCTCAGTCTTCGCTGGCGGCGAGTTGTGCGAGCACTTCGCCGCGGCCGCGGGCCCTCAGGATCAGCGGCACGACCAGCGCGAGCGCGGCGATCACCAGGAGCACGGCCGCGATCGGCGACGTGAAGAGCACGGTGATGTCGCCCTGGCTGATCGAGAGTGCCCTGCGGAGCTGCTGCTCGGCGAGCGGCCCGAGGATCAGCCCGACGACCACCGGCGCGATCGGATAGCCGAAGACGCGCATGACGTAGCCCAGAAGGCCGAAGGCCAGCAGCATGCCGAGCTCGAAGACCGACGGATTGGCGCCGATGGTGCCGAGCGTCGCGAAGAGCAGGATGCCCGCGTAGAGCCAAGGCTTCGGGATCGTCAATAGCTTCACCCAGAGCCCGATCAGGGGCAGGTTGAGGACGAGCAGCATGAAATTGGCGATGAGGAGGCTGGCGATCAGACCCCAGACCAGCTGGGGATTGGTGGCGAAAAGCAGCGGTCCCGGCTGCAGCCCGTATTGCTGGAAACCGGCGAGCATGATCGCAGCCGTCGCCGTGGTCGGCAGGCCGAGCGTCAGGAGCGGCACCAACGTCCCCGCAGCGGATGCGTTGTTGGCGGCTTCCGGGCCAGCCACGCCTTCGATGGCGCCGTTGCCGAATTCCTCCGGATGTTTGGTCAGTCGCTTCTCCGCTGCATAGGAGAGGAAAGTGCCGATCTCGGCGCCCCCGGCCGGCATGGCGCCGATGGGAAAGCCGATGAAGGTGCCGCGCAGCCACGGCTTCCAGGAGCGCGCCCAATCCGTGGCGCTCATCCAGACCGAGCCCCTGACCGCTTCCACCTTGTCCGGGCCGCGGTCGCCTTGCGCGGCGATGAACAGCGTCTCGCCGATCGCGAACATGGCGACGGCGAGAGTCGTCACCTCGATGCCGTCGAGGAGGTCGGGCACGCCGAAGGAGAGGCGCGCCTGGCCGGTCAGCTGGTCGATGCCGATACAGGCAAGGGTCAGGCCGATGAAGAGCGAGGTGAGCCCCCGAAGCGTCGAGTCGCCGAAAGCGGAGGAGACGGTGACGAAGGCGAGCACCATCAGCGCGAAATATTCGCGCGGGCCGAAGACGAGCGCCAGCTTGACGATGTAGGGCGCAATAAAGGCCAATCCGAGCGTGGCGATGAGGCCGGCGACGAAGGAGCCGATGGCTGCCGTGGCAAGCGCCGGACCGCCGCGGCCGGCGCGCGCCATCTTGTTGCCCTCGAGCGCGGTGACGATCGAGGCGCTTTCGCCGGGGGTGTTGAGCAGGATCGACGTGGTCGAACCCCCATACATGCCGCCATAATAGATGCCGGCGAACATGATGAGCGACCCGGCCGGATCGAGCTGATAGGTGACCGGCAGGAGCAGTGCGACGGTCAATGCGGGGCCGATGCCGGGCAGCACGCCCACGGCGGTGCCGAGCGTTACGCCGATGAGTGCGTAGAGAAGGTTCATCGGCTGGGCAGCGACCAGCAGCCCCTGCAACAGGAAATCGAAAGTACCCATGTCGTCGGCCTCTTTAGATCACGGCGCTAGGATCGACCTAAAATCATGAACGTGATCGATCTGATAGGTTAAGAGCGGGACGCGGGCGGCAGACCGCACGCACTTTTTCTCATTCCGCTCTAGAAGAACAGGCGTTCAAGCGGCCCTGCGGGCAGCGACAATTGCAGGAGCTTGGCGAAGATAGCCCAGACGATGAAACTGAACACGATGCCGATCGGCACGGTCAGCCATAATTTGCGTTTGCCGAAGCCGCGGGCCGTGAGGGCGAAGAGAATACCGGTCGCGATCGAGAAGCCGAGCGTGTTCAAGAGCAGCATCTGCGCCGCAAGCCCGGCGACGATCCAGACAACCGGACCCGCGCGCTGGTGCTCACGTTCGGGAAAGTCGCCCCGCCAGGCTTCGACCGCCGTCCAGACCGCAAGCGCGATGAGACAGCAGGCGATCGCATAGGGCACTGTCATTGGCCCGACTTGCGAGTAGCCGGCAAGGCCGCTCAGGCGCGACACGTCCCAGAAGATCACACCGGCGATTGCTGCCAGAACGGCGGCGATGACCAGCGCCGCCCGGTCGGGGCGGCGCGTGTCGGCGGAAGGGTTGTTGCCCTTGTTCATTTGACCAGTCCGATGTCCTTCAGGACGGTTTCCGTGGCGGAAATGTCCTTGGCGAGCTGCTCGTCGAAGGCGGCGCCGGCGAGATAGGTGTCCTGCCAGCCTTTGGTCTTCAGCACTTCCTGCCAGCCTGCGGATTTGGCAAGCTTCTCGATGTCGGCGGAGACTGCGGCCTTCTGTTCTTCCGTGAGGCCCGGGGCAGCGGCGACCATGCGCCAGTTTTCGACGACAACGTCGACGCCGGATTCCTTCAGCGTCGGCGCGTCGATACCCTCGAGGCGCTCGGCGCTGGAGACGGCGAGCAGGCGGAGCGTTCCGGCCTTCACCTGGGACTCGAATTCACCGTAACCGGAAATGCCGGCGGTTACCTGGTTGCCGAGGATCGCGGCAAGCGCCTCGCCGCCGCCGGAATAGGCGATGTAGTTGATCTTGGTCGGATCGACACCGGCGGCCTTGGCGATCAGGCCGACCGCGATGTGGTCGGTGCCGCCGGCCGAGCCGCCTGCCCAGGAAACCGCGCCCGGATCCTTCTTCAGCGCCTCGACGAGGTCTTTCATCGTCTGGATCTCGGAGGCGGCGGGAACGACGATCGCCTCGTATTCGCCCGTAAGCCGCGCGATCGGCGTCACGTCCTTGAGGGTAACCGGCGAGTTGTTGGTGAGTATGGCGCCGACCATCACGTAACCGCCGACGAGGAGCGCGTTCGGGTTGCCCTTCTGCTGGCTGGCGAACTGGGCAAGGCCGATCGTGCCGCCGGCGCCCGGAACGTTCTGGACCTGCACGTTGCCGGAAATGCCCTCCTGCTGCATGACGGTCTGCAGCGAGCGGGCGGTCTGGTCCCAGCCGCCGCCGGGATTGGCCGGCGCGATGATCGTGTAGTCGGCGGCATAGGCCGGCAGAGCAATTGCGCCGGCGAGAATGGATGCGAGGAAGAAGTGTTTCAAGGTCGGTCCTCCGTGAGGCGCGCTTCGTCACGCGCACGTTGATTATCGTTCGCGAAGGGGAGAAGCGGCTGGTCGACATCGACGGCGACCTTAGACCGGACTGGTGAATCCTCCCGATACGCTGCCGGCGGTCCGCCTCCACGGTTCGCCGGCGACCTTAAGCAACATAGAAAGCTGACATTAACCTGACATCAAGTCCGCTTCGCGTAAATGACTTGTTTGCCTGCCTATTGTTCACTGCAGGCGCAGCATCTCGTTCCAGCGGGCAATCAGCCTCGCCCGCTTGACCTGGTCAAGATAGACCATCAGTCCGGGACTGACCGGTACGGGTTTCAACTGACCTCCGAGCATTTCCCTCATGGTGTTCGCGGTGTTCTCGCCGACGACTTCGGGACTGACCGCCGGGATCTGCAACTCGCGTGCCATGATCGTCTGGCCCTCCTTCGACATGAAGAATTCGAGATAGCGGCGGCCGAGTTCCGGGGCGGCTGCCGCCTGCGGCACCAGCCCGATGCGCGACATGACCACCGTATAGTCCTTCGGGAGTATGATGCCGACATCCGGATGCCGCGATGCCCAGTCGGCCGCATAGGAACCGAGGATGTTGTACCCGAGCACGAAGCGCCCGTCCGAAATCCTCTCCAGGATTGCCTGACTGGTCGAATAAAGCTTCACTCCGGCCGCCCCCATCGTGCGGATCACCGTCCAGATGTCGCCAAATTGCTCCTGGTCGCGCGACATGAAGAGGAAGCCGACTCCGGAGCGTTCGATATCGTAGGTGCCGATGCGGCCGAAGACGGCGTTTCCCTTCCGTTTGAGATAGTCGACGAATTCGGCCCGCGTGGCCGGCGGCCGCTCGTTCCTGAAGCTCGGCTTGTGGTAGACGAAGACGGCCGGCTCGAAGGTGAGCGCGTAAGCCGTGTTGCGCCAGTTCGCCCAGGCCGGCCAGAGTCCGCTCATCGGCAGGTCGCTGCGTTGCGCATAACCGTCATTGCTGAGCTTGACCTGCAGGTCCATGGCGGAGGAAAAGGCGAAATCGGCGGTCTTCTCGCCGGCATCGGTCTCCTTGACGATCCTGTCGTAGATCTCGCCGGTCAGCATGTCCTCGTAGCGGACCGCGACATCCGGATTGGCCTTCTGGAAGCCGTCGATCATCGGTCTCGCCAAGGGTTCGTCGAGCGAGGAATAGACGGTCAGGACCGGTGCGGCGCCGTCACCGGAGAGCGCCGGGAAGAACGTGGGCGCGGCCTCGGCGAGCGCGCCCGACAGGAACAAAAAACCGAAAGAAATCAAGAACCGCATGAATTCACAATGCCTGAGAGCGCTGCCGTTCACAAGCAAGCTCGCGACCGATAGAGTGATCCCGGGGAGAGGCGATATTGCGTATCTTGCTGGTTGAGGACAATCGGGCCCTGGCGGAGGGTCTTTCGACGCTTCTGCGGGGCAGCGGCTATGCCGTCGACGTCGTGAGCGACGGGGCGTCTGCGCATGCGGTTGCCGCGGCCGAAAGCTTCGATCTGGTGATCCTCGATTTGAATCTGCCGGAGATGGATGGACTGGACGTGCTGCGTGCCATGCGGGCACGCCAAAACCGCGCGGCGGTTCTCATCCTGACGGCGCGCGGCACGCCCGAGGAGAGGGTCAAGGGACTCGACCTCGGCGCCGACGATTATTTGATCAAGCCTTTCGATATCGGCGAGTTCGAGGCGCGGGTGCGGGTCCTGTTGCGCCGGCAGGCGGGGTTGCGAGCCTCCGTCGTCAGCTATGGCAATGTCTCGCTCGACCTCACCTCGCGGAGTTTCTCCTCGGCAGGCATGCCGATCGAAATTCCGGCGCGCGAACTCGGTCTTCTCGAGCTTTTGTTCATGCGCGCCGGAAAGGTCGTCGCCAAGGACGCGATCGTGCAATCGCTGACGGGCCTGGACGACGATCTGAGTCCCAATGCGATCGAGCAATATGTGAGCCGGCTGCGCAAGCGGCTGGCGCCCTTCGGGTTGACCGTCCGCACCGCCCGCGGCATCGGGTATTATCTCGACAAGACGGCCGGTCCCGAATGAAGGCCGTCCCCGGAATGAGAAAGGTCGTCTATTCGCTGCGGCGCAGGCTGCTCGGCTGGCTCCTGATCTCGACAGCGGTGATCGGCGTCGTCGCACTGGCGGATACCTACCGGGAAGCCATCAAGACGGCGAATGCCGTCTCGGACCGCGTGCTTGCCGGATCGGCGTTGGCGATCGCCGAGCGCGTGGTCGTGGCCGAAGACGGCTCGTTGCAGGTCGATATCCCCTATGTCGCGCTCGAGATGCTGACATCCGCGGCGCAGGACCGGGTGTTTTATCGGGTGGACGGCCCGCCCGGCGAGTTCATCACCGGTTATCAGACCCTGCCTTCGCTCTCCGAAAGCACCGGTCAATGGACGAGCTTCGCAGATGCCGTCTTTCGCGGCGAACCTATCCGCGTCGCAGCACTCAGACGCTCCGCCTCGACCGGGGTCAATTCCGTTCCCTTCGTCGTCACCGTCGCCGAGACGACGATCGCCCGGCGCCAGCTCGCGCAGACCATCATCATCCGCTCGGCCCTGCGCCTTGGGCTGATGATCGCCGGCGCGGCGATGATCGTCTGGGTCGCCGTCACCTTTTCCTTGAGGCCGCTCTATCGGCTTGGCGATGCGATCGCGGAGCGCAGTCCGGACGATCTGCATCCGATCCGCGAGCAGGTGCCGAACGAAGTCCAGGGGCTCGTCGATACCGTGAACTCTTTCATGGTCCGCCTGCAATCGGCCCTCGATGCGCTGCGGCACTTCACCGGCAATGCCAGCCATCAGCTCAGGACTCCGCTCGCGATCATCCGCACGCAGCTTGCGCTTGCGCAGCGGGCGACGACGATCGAAGAAACCCGGGCGGCGGCGATGAAGGCGGACGAAGCCGTCGCCAATGCCGAGCGCATTCTCGCTCAACTGCTGCTGATGGCGAAGATCGATGCCGCGGGCAGAGACGAGGCACGGGGATTGGAGCGGGTCGAGCTCGGCGGGCTTGCCCGCGCCGTGACGGCGGACCACGTGCCGGCGGCGGGCGAAGCCGGCATCGACCTCGGCTTTGCCGGCGAGGGCGAGCACTGGATCCGCGCCGAGCCTCTGCTTGTCGGCGAACTCCTGAAGAACCTCATCGGCAATGCGTTGCTTTATGCCGGCCGCGGGGCGGAGGTGACCGTGCGCGTCGAGAGCCGAGACCACTCGGTCCTGCTGGAAGTGGAGGATAACGGCCCGGGCATTCCGCCGGAGCTGCGCGAGGCGGCGCTCAAGCGTTTCCGGCGCGGCGGCGAGGAAGCCCCCGGTACCGGACTCGGCCTGCCGATCGTCGAGGAAATCGCCGCGCTTTACGGCGGGACCATGCGGCTGGAGGAGGGTGACGGCGGTCGCGGGTTAAAGGTGGTGGCGTCGTTTCCGGCGGGGTGAGCGGTGGCGCGGCATATCGGGTCGGCGGCGGGAGTGCCCACGGGCACTCCCTCTGCCCTGCCGGGCATCTCCCCGCAAGGGGCAGGGCTATCGCATATGAGCGATAAGAGAAGTGAGGAATTCGTCATCCCAGCCCGCCTTTTTAATTTTCCGGCGGATGGAGGCCTTGTCGGGGTGCGATCGCAAGAGGTTGAGAGCGATCTTGCGCAAGAACGCAATGTTCTGCGGGCCGTTGTCCTTGCGGTTTCTGGCGGCGTCCTCGCGGAAGTGGACATCCAGAACCCAATGCAGGTTGTTTTCGATTTGCCAATGGGTTCTTACAACCTCGATCAGCGCGCTCGGCGACATGGTGGTGGAGAGCAGGAAGTAGCGGACATGGCTGGTCAAATGGCCGTTGGTATGACGGCTTGTGGTCTCGACGCAGCCGATGGCCTGCAGGCCCGGAAAGTTGATATCGCCGGCAGCCACAACGCTGGCGCGGCGTGTCTCGATGCGGTCATGGGCAGTCTCGGCTGCAATCTGGATGCTCTCGACGTGGTCGGCGTCCTCGATGCGGGCGAGCGCCTGGGCCAAGAGGCCGGGCTGGTTGGCCTTCAGTGCCAGAGCATAATCGCCGCCGGCGGCGAGGATGGCGCGGGCGGTGTCGGGCCGGCAATGCAGGGCATCGGCGGTGACGATAGAGCCCTCCAGTGCCAGCAGCGCGAGCGCGTCGAGAGCCCCTTGCACCTCATTGCGGCCCGGCGCGAGCTTTTGGCCAATGACCAGACCGGGACCGGCAGCCCAGACATTGACGAGGTGGAGTGGGGTGGCCTTGGCGGCGCGCCGGTAGGCACCGCGCACCGCCTTGCCATCGATCGCTACCACCCCTTCGAGACCCTGCGCAAAGCTCGCCGTGAGACGGCGAGAGGCCGCGTCAAAGGCATCCGGATCGAGATGGCGGAAGACTGTGGAGAAGGTGTCATGGCTGGGAATGCCATAGGGCAGCGGCACGATTGTCTTCAGCCATTTTTTCTTGGCGACACCGAAATCGGCCATATCGGTACAGCTTTCCGCACCGCAGACAATCGCCGCAACGGCAATGAACAGGATCGACGTCAACGGATGGCGCGCATTGCGACCGCGCGGATCTGGCAAATCTTCAAAGCAAGCGGCAAATCTACTCATCGAGACCTCCAAGGCAGCGGAGGACTTCATGAATCGATTTGCCGCAACAAAACAACCACTTATTCGCTATATGCGATTCCCCTGCCGCAAGGGGGGAGATCGGCCAGAAGCAAAGCGGTGCCTCGAGTTAAGCCAGCACGCGCCGAAACGAAGGTACATCGAGGGAGCGGGAGTTCGCCCCTTGTCAATCTCCCCCCTTGCGGGGCCCTTGCGCGGGAGATGCCCGGCAGGGCAGAGGGGGTAGCCCGTTGTATAAAGGCCATCAAACGGCCCGCCCGAGGAAAGCCTCAGGCAGGCCGTATCTTCACTAGCTCCGGCGTCCGATCAGAACGGCGAGTCGGGGAAATAGAAGTCCTTGGCGTTTTCCTTGGTCACCAGCGTCGCATCGATCGTGTAGGTGCCGCGAACCGGGACCTGGCCGTAGAAGTTGGCAACGGTCATTTCAAGTGCGGTGCCGACCATTGCCGGCGGATAGAGCACGTCGACCGGGATCATCTTGTCGCCGTCCATGACCTTTTTGATCATGTCCTTCGAACCGGCTCCGGCGACCACATACTGGATGTCGGTGCGCTTGGCCTGGTCGATCGCCTGCAGCACGCCGACGGCCATGTCGTCATCCTGGCACCAAACGACGTCGATCTGCGGATACTTGGTCAGGTAGTCTTGCATAACCTTAAAGGCGTCATCGCGATTCCAGTTGCCGTATTGGCGGTCCAGGATTTCGACCTTGGAGCCGGCGATGCCCTTGTCGAAGCCGTCCTGACGCTGCTGGTCGATCGGGATCGGCAGGCCGCGAATGACGACCACCTTGGCTTCCGGAGTTGTGGCCTTGATGTATTCGCCGGCGACCTGGCCGAGTGCCGGGTTGTTACCGGCGACATAGAGGTCCCGCACGCTGTTGTCGTTGGTCGAGGGCGCGCGGTCCACCAAGGCAACGAAGGTGCCCTTGCCCTTGACTTCCTTGATGGCGTTGACCAGCGGATCGGGGTCGGTCGGCAGGATCACGAGGGCGTCGATCCCCTGCGTTTCGAGGTCCTGCACGGCGTTGGCCTGGCTCGCCGGGTCCGGCGAGGTCTTGACGATGACGTTGAGGCCCGGATGCTGTTCCATGAGCAGCTTGGCAACGCGCTCGGCATGGAACACGACACCGGCGGTCCAGCCATGGTCGGCCGCCGGGATTGACACGCCGATCGTGACGTTCTTGTCTTGTGCATGGGCTGCACTCGTCAGTGCCATCATCGCGACGGCGGCAAAGCCCATTAATCCCTTTCGCATGCGTCTTCCTCCCAATAATTCTAGGTCGTGGTTGATGTGGCCGGATCGCCCTAGATCCGGCCTGGTCACGATTTGCGTACCAGCGAGCGCTGGACAAGCATCGCGATGATGATGATCGCACCTTGCATCGCGCCGATCAGGTATTCGCTGATGAAGTTCGACAAGAGCATGATGTTTCCGACCAATTCGAGAATGAAGGCACCGCAGATCGTGCCCCAGACGCGGCCCGCGCCGCCCTTGAGCGCCGTTCCGCCGACGACTACGGCGGTGATGGCCTGCAGTTCCCAGAGGATGCCGGTCGTGGCCGAGGTGGAGCCGAGGCGCGGCACGTAGAGCAGCACGGCGACGGCGACGCAGAGTCCCTGGATGACGAAGGCGATGGTGCGCACGCGGTTGACGGCGATGCCGGAATAACGGGCCACGTCGCTGTTGGAGCCGACCGCGACCACGTGCCGGCCGTAACGCGTGCGATAAAGGATGAAGGCGGCGACGGCGGTGACCGCGAGGATAATCGCGATCGGCACCGGCATGCCGAGAATGCTGCCGAAATAGGCCGGGCGATAGAGCTCCTGTAATTCCGGCTCGCGCAGGGTGATGGCGCCGCCTTGCGACAGCCAGGTGGTAAGGCCGCGATAGATGCCCATCGTGCCGAGCGTCGCGATGAAGGGCTCGATTCTGCCGACCGTGGTGATCAGCCCGTTGGCGAGCCCGCAGACGCTACCGGCGACGACCGCAAAAAGGACCGCGGCCGTGAGCATCAGTGCCGGATCGGCGATCACGCCGGAATTCATGAACAGGATCATCAGGCTTGCGACGAAGGCGACCATCGAGCCGACGGAAAGGTCGAGGTCGCCTGCGGAAATGACGAAGGTGGCGCCCACCGCGATGATGGCGATGAAGGCGCTGCGGGTGGCGACGTTGGCGAGGTTGTTGAGACTGATGAAGTTGGGGTTGACCATGGCACCGACGATCAACAGCAGTGCAAGCGCGGCAAACGGCGCCACGGCCCTGAGATCGACGTCCCGCCAGGTCCGGCGGTGTGTTGTGCTTTGGATGCTTTCCTCGTTCACGCTCATGTCCAGATCAACCTCCCGCCCCGGAGCCCGGGGGAATTCCTTTTCCTGTGCCTGCCTTCGCCGCGCGTCCAAGCCGGTCAGGCCGCAGCCATTTTCTTCAGCCCGGCTGCGTAGCGCATGATCTCCTGCTCGGAGATCTCGTCTCCTTCGAGCATGCCGACGATGCGTCCCTCGCGCATCACCGCGACCCTGGTGCAAAGCCCGATGACCTCAGGCATTTCGGAAGAGACGACGATGATCGAGCGGCCGTCGCGCGCGAGCGCCGAGATGAAATGATAGATCTGCTGCTTGGTGCCGACGTCGATGCCGCGTGTCGGCTCGTCGATGATGATGATGTCCGGTTCCGTTTCCATCACCTTGGCGAGCAGCAGCTTCTGCTGGTTGCCGCCGGACATGCGCCTGGCGACGACGTTGCCGTCGCGCACGCGGATGTCGAAGCGGCGGCGGGCTCTTTTGAGCGCAGCCGCCTCGCTCGCCGGGCTGAGATAGCCGATGCGGGCATGCCGGCCGAGCGACTGCAAGGTCAGGTTCGCGGTCATGCCGGAATTGAGCAGCAGGCCCTTCGCCTTGCGGTCCTTGGTCATGTAGGCAAGACCGCGCCGGTTGGCCGCGTGCACGTCGCCGGAGGGCACGGTCTCTCCACGGATCGTCACCTCGCCCGACAGGCGGGGCCTGAGGCCGGCGACCGCCTCCATGAGTTCGGTGCGGCCGGAGCCGATCATACCCGAAAAGCCGAGGATTTCGCCTTTGCGCACCTCGAAGCGGGCGTCCTGGACATAGTCGGTCGAGACGGCGTCGACACGCAGCACGACCTCTTCGTCGACGTTCGGCTCTTTCTTGGCGGGAAAGAGGCTCGACATTTCGCGGCCGACCATGAGCTGCGCGATCGACTCGCCGTCGAGCATCGAAGTCGCGGCAGTCTTCACCCACTGCCCGTCGCGCAGTACCGTCACGCGGTCGGTCAGTTCGATGACTTCGTCGAGCTTGTGCGACACGAAGACGAAGCTCGTGCCCCGGTCGCGCAGCTTGCGGACCTGCCGGAAAAGGAAGTTGGTCTCCTCGCGGGATAGAACGGCCGTGGGCTCGTCCATGAAGACGATCCGCGCGTCGCGGCTGATGGCCTTGGCGATCTCGACCATCTGCTTTTCGGCAATGGAAAGACTGCCGATCAGCGCGTTCGCGTCCACATGACAGCCAAGCAGATCGAGAACCCGGCGCGTCTCCGCGCGCATATACTTGCGGTCGAGCACGCCGAAACGCGTCACCTCGCGACCGAGAAACAGGCTTTCGGCAACAGTCAGGTGTTCGGCAAGATTGAATTCCTGGTGGATGATGACGATGCCCAGCGCTTCGGCCGCACCGTTAGCAGGAAGCGTTACCGGCTGGCCGTCGAGCAGGACCTCGCCCGAGGACGGCTGCTCGAAACCTGAGAGAATCTTGACGAGCGTCGACTTGCCGGCGCCGTTCTCGCCCATCAGGGCGTGGATTTCGCCGGCGCGAAGCTCGAAATTGACACTGAAGAGCACCTGCACGCCGCTGAACGACTTGCTGATCCGCCGTGCCTCCAGCACGACGCGCGCGGCGTCGACCGTCTCCGGATTCATCGATTTCCCCCTTGCGGCTCCCGACCGCCAACGGACGTCATGTAAACCTTTACACTCTCGATGTAAAGGTTTACATAAAGACATACACAGGAATTTGCCCGGTCGCCTTTGACGTTGCCCGCGGTGTGTGTAGTGTCCCGCCGTGTACAGCGCCGCGCGTTCTTATCGGACACGCAAAGGCCGCAGCAGATTGAATTGGCTGCTTGTTTTATCCTTGAATCGGGATCTGGGGAAACATGCAGTAGGGAGACGCAAGGCAGAGCGCAGTGTCGGATTCCACGCCCGCAACCATCGAAGACGTCGCTAGGATCGCTGAAGTTTCGATCGCGACGGTATCGCGGGCAATCCACAACCCGGAGAAGGTTGCGAAATCCACGCGGCTGAAGGTCAACCAGGCGATCGCGATCACCGGTTACACCACCAATGCCATGGCACGCAGCCTGCGCCTCGGCCGCTCGAACATGATCCTGGTCGTCGCTCCTGATATCGGCGATCCGAACTTTTCTAGTATTCTGGTCGGCCTCGAAAACGAGGCACGGTCGCACGGCTACGGCGTGCTGATCGGCCATACCCAGAACGACGCCCAGCGCGCGGTCGAATATCTGAAGTTTCTTAACTCCAACCAGGCGGCGGGTCTGATCCTCTTTACCGGCATCCTGCCCTTCGGCCACGAGACGATAGCGGCGCGGCTGCCGCCGAGCGTCGGCATCTTCGAGCCCGTCTTCAACGGCGGCATACCCTATGTGGGTGTCGACGATGTCGAGGGCGCCCGCAAGGTGGTCGATCTCCTCATCGCCGAAGGCCATCGCAAGATCGCTTTCATCGGCGATTCGCGAACCCGTCTTGCCTATAAGCGGCGCCGCTCCGGCTATGATGCGGGCCTCGATGCGGCGGGGGTGCCGGCGGAACTTAGGCTGGTCCAGGAGGGCGATGGCACGCTCGAGAGCGGCAGGGCTGCCGTCGAGCGGCTCTTCGTTCGCGACACGCTGCCGACGGCATTCATGTGCGTCAACGATCAGACGGCACTCGGAGTGATGATCGGGCTGAAGGCACGCGGCTATGACATACCGCGCGATTTCTCGGTGACAGGCTTCGACGACGTGCCTCAGGCGACATTCATGACGCCGGCCCTGACCACGATCCGTCAGCCGCGCACCCTGATCGGCAAACACGCCATGGCGCTTCTGCTGGAGCTTCTCTCCGACCGGCGCCCCGCCGAAACGGAAATCTTCCTGAGGCCCGATCTGGTGGTGCGCAATTCCGTTTCGGCGCCGTCTCCTCGGTGGGCTTAGAGGCCTGCACCGTTCACTGAAACAATGAACCGTTCCCGAAGGTCTATCTTACCTTCTGGAGGTGCAGGCTCAGGATCTCCGGACGGTCTCAGCTGCGCGACGTCATCCAGACGCCCACCAGCGTCACCGTCAGGCCTATGAAGGTGGCCGCAGTCAACGGTTCGGAAAACAGAGCCCAAGCCCAGAGCATGGTAACAGGCGGACTGAGGTAGATCGCTGCGCTAACCTGAGCCACCGGGAAGAGGCGCAGGCTCGTGTAATAGATCGAATAGGCGGCAAAGGTTGCGATCAGCACCAGCCACACCATTCCCACGGCGAAAGCGCGCGTAAGGGGCGGGGCGAGATCGCCTTGCATCATGGCGCACAGCCCGAACAGCACCGAACCGGTCAGGGTGTGGATGCAAAGGCTCTGGTGCACGGGCATGTTCTGGGTTCGCCGCCGCTTGTGTAGAACCGAGGCAAGGGCAAAAACCAGCATCGAACCGACTGTCAACCCATATGCCCACAAGGGGGCGGCCGCACCGAAACTGAGGCTGTCGAACGAGACGATCAGCACGCCGAAAACCGCAATCGCCGTCCCAAACCATTGTCGCGCGCTCAGGCGTTCACCTAAAACGGGTTGCGACAGGGCGGCAATCGCCAACGGTAAGAGGTCGGAGATGAGGGCGACCAGCCCCGTCGGCACCCGCTGCTCGATGGCAAGTGCAAAGCCACCAAGGTACAAAAATACGGACATCACACCGAACAGCATCTGCTCCGCAATCCCACGCATCCGCAACAGCGGACCGATGGTCAGTGCGAAAGGCAGCAGGATCACTCCCGATAGAAGAGTGCGCCAGAACAGAACCAGCATGACACCTGCCTCTTCGCTGGCATAGCGAATGCCGACGAAACCGGAGCTCCAGCCGACGACCAGGAGCGTTGCCATCATCGGCCAAAGGAGACGGTGATGTCTTGGAGCGGATAGCGAGATGGGCTGGTGGGTCATCGCGTTCTCAGGTCATGTGGTTTGCCACTCAGCCATAGGCAACGGAGGTTCCGTTTGCACATGACAAATTTCGATCACCGCATGACAGTTTGGCCGCAACGCTAATGCGTTCTTGCCAAATGGCAGCTTAAGCCGCATCGTCTTCGCAATTTTCATGACTGGGACCGCAATGAAAGAGTTCAACGGCCGACGTTTGGAAATCGATGCGCTGCGCGCCTTGTGGGCGATCCGGCGTCACGGCGGGATAACCCGCGCGGCCGAGGCCCTGGGCCTGTCGCAGTCTGCCGTCAGCCACAAGATCAAACGGCTCGAGACGAGCCTCGATTGTGACCTGCTCGGCCGGAGCCCGGGCGGAGCGATGTTTACCGCAGCCGGAGAGGATTTGCTGGATTATGCCGGGAAAATCCTCGGCTTGCATGACGAAGCGCTTCTGAGCTTATCGAAAGCGTCACTTGAAGGACGCATCGCGCTCGGTTTGACCGAAGACACGGCGTGCAGCGACCTCGCGCGGATATTGGGGAGATTTCGCCGACTGCATCCGAATGTCGCCGTCCGCACCAAAGTCCGCATGAGTCTAGTCCTGCGAGCGATGCTGGAGCGGGGGGAGCTAGACGCCGCGATCCTGCAGGTTTTCGCTCATGAAGTCCGGCCGACCGACGTCGTTCTGTTCCGGGAGGAGCTCCATTGGGTCAAGCACCCGCAGCTGTCACTGCCGCAGCAGGGCCCGATTCCCTTCCTGTCCTTCGACGACGAATGTTTCTATCGAAGATGGGCGCTCGACATCGGACAGGACGGCGGAGTGGTTCTTGAAACCGTATTCGAATGTGCAAGCGCTGCTGGTATCGTTGCCGCGGTCACTTCGGCCATGGGTGTAGCACTTCTGAGCGGGCGTCATCTGCGCCCCGAAATGCAGATCGTCACCGAACGCTTGCCCACGCCGCCTGCTTTGGCATATGTCGCCCGCCGCGCCCGAAAGGTGAGAAATTCCGCGCTAGATACGCTGGTCGCTGAAATCGAAAACGAAATCAGTCGCTACGGAGGGCTGGTTCTCGCGAGCTAAGTCTCACTTTGAAAATAAGCGCTCCGGACGGAAGACAGTCAGGCACCTTACCGTAAGTGGTTTATCGCACGCGGTACCGGAAGAGGGAGGCCGCTTCGCGGGTATGGACGCTTAGCATCGCGCTCCAGAGCTGGAACATGAACCCGGGCCGGCTGTGCTTCGCAAGCTGGCGCTGCGACGACATGGTAATTCTCCGATAGTTTTGCATGCTGCCATATAGTCTATCGGCGACCTACGAGCCAGCCCAGAGTCGAAGGGGCTGCGTTGCAAGACGAGCATATGTCATTCACGAGAATATCACGGCTCAAAGCGTTGGCGAGGAAAGAAAAAAGCCGGGATGAATTCCTTCATCACCGGCCGATAATTTTGCTTGGAGGAGCAGTATGTTTACGTCTTTTTCCGGCCTTTCTGGCGATAGACGTCGACAACGACAGCAGCGACGATGATGATGCCCTTGACGATCTCCTGGTAGTAGGCGTCGACCCGGAGGAAGGTGAAGCCTGACGTCATCACGCCAAGGATCACCGTGCCGATCACCGTACCGGTGACACGGCCGACGCCGCCTGTGAGCGACGTGCCGCCGATGACGGTCGCGGCGATCGCGTCGAGTTCGTACATGACGCCCATGCCGGCCTGCGCCGTCTGGGCGCGGGCGGCGGTGACCACGCCTGCGAGGCCCGCAAGCATGCCGGCGATCGCATAGACCTTCACCAGATGGGCTTCGACATTGATGCCGGAGACGCGCGCGGCCTGGACATTGGCGCCGATCGCGTAGGTGAATTTGCCGTAGCGGGTGTAGCGCAGCGCGATGTGGAATATCAGCGCCACGACGAGGAAGACGATCACCGGCCAGATGCCCGTGCCGATGAAGTTGAATTGCTCGGTGAGACCCGAGACCGGCTGACCCTTCGTGTACCACTTGGAGACACCGCGGGCCGACACCATCATGCCGAGCGTGGCGATGAAGGGCGGGATCTTGGTCCTGGCGATGAGCTGGCCGTTGATGAAGCCGGCGAGCAGACCGATCCCGACACCAAGGCCGATCGGTACGATGGCCGGAAGGTCGGTCAGTGACGGATAGAGCGCCCGCGGCCAGGTGGAGGCCTGCGCGACGCTCGCCGAGATCATCGCGGTCATGCCGACGACCGAGCCTGACGAGAGGTCGATGCCGCCCGTGATGATGACCTGCGTGACGCCGACGGCGATGATGCCGATCACCGACACCTGCAGGATCATGATCGTCAGGCGCTGCGAATTCATCAGAAAGCTCTGGCCGACGAAGAGCCAGCCGAGAACCTCGTAGACGAGCGCGATACCGATCAGCACCAGAAAGATGTTGAGCTCGGGCGGCATGCGCCGTCTCGAGCGGGCGAGGGACGAGCCCGTGCCCTGTGCTGCGACATTGGTATTCATCTTCTTTCCTCCCTGCGGTCGGCAGTTCGCCTTGATCGGTTCCAAAGGTCAGAGCGGAATGCGGGCGGAAAACCTTACACTTTTCCTCATCCCGCCCTATCGCGCCGCAAGCTCCATGACCTTGATTTGGGTGGCTTCCGCCCTGTCGAGAATGCCGGTGACCCGGCCCTCGTGCATCACCATGATCCGGTCGCTCATCCCGAGCACTTCCGGCATTTCCGACGAGATCATGATGACCGCGACACCGTTGCGGGCAAGTTCGGTCACCAGGCGGTGGATTTCGGCCTTGGCGCCAACATCGATGCCGCGCGTCGGCTCGTCGAGGATCAGGATGCGCGGATTGGTGAGCAGCCAGCGGCCGATCAGCACCTTCTGCTGGTTGCCGCCCGAGAGATTCTCGACGCGCTCCTGCAGGTTCGGCGTCTTGACCCGAAGCTTGCGGCTCATCTCCTCGCAGGCGGCAGTGACTTCCCTCTCGCTGACGAAGCCGCGCTTGACGAATTTGTCCTGCAGCACGGCGATCTGCATGTTTTCGAGAATGTCGAGGATGAGCAGACAGCCGGTGTCCTTGCGATCCTCGGTGAGAAACGCCATCCGGTGACGGATCGCCTTGTTGGCGCTGTCGATCACGACCTCTTTCCCGTCGATCGCGATCGTGCCCGAGCTCGCCGGCGTGACCCCGAAGAGCGTCTCGGCGACGTTGGAGCGGCCGGATCCGACGAGGCCGGCAACGCCGAGGATCTCGCCGGCGCGCACATCGAAGGAGACGTCGCGGAAGACGCCGTTGAGCGTCAGGTTCTTCACCGACAGCACCACGTCGCCGATCGGCACCTCCTCCTTCGGGAACATCTGGGTGATTTCACGTCCGACCATCATGCGGATGATGTCGTCGCGGGTGACCTCGTTCGAGAGGTGGGTGCCGATATATTTGCCGTCGCGGAACACCGAGAACTCGTCGGCGATCTCGAACAGCTCGTTCATCTTGTGGGTGATGTAGACGATGCCGATACCCTGCGAGCGCAGGTCACGGATGATCTCGAATAAATGCGCGACCTCGCGCTCGGTGAGCGCCGAGGTGGGCTCGTCCATGATCAGCACGTCGGACTCGTAGGAGACCGCCTTGGCGATCTCGACCATCTGGCGGTTGGCGACCGAGAGGTGACGGACCTCGATCTCCGGATCGAGATCGATCTTGAGCCGCTCGAAGAGCTTTGCCGTCATGCGGCGCATTTCGCCATGATCGACGAAACCGAAACGGTTCTTGGGTTCCCGGCGGATCCAGATGTTCTCGGCGACGGTCATGAAAGGCATCAGGTTCAGTTCCTGATGGATCATGGCGATGCCGTTCTCGAGTGCGTCGAGTGGCGACTTCAGCCGGATGCCGGCGCCCCTGAGTTTCACCTCGCCCTGGTCGGGATAATAGATCCCGGCGAGGATCTTCATCAAGGTCGACTTGCCGGCTCCGTTCTCGCCCATGAGCGCATGCACGGTGCCGCGCTTCAGCTTGAACTCCACGTCGTCGAGCGCAACGACACCCGGAAACTGCTTGCGAACGCCCTCGGCAGTCAGAAGGTATTCGGATTTCGGAACGGCGCCGCTGGCGCGCACGGCTGCCATTGTCGTGGGACTGAGTGTCATTCTGGTAGCCTCCCATGTTCCGGTTCAACCGGAATGTCCACGCGGCGTGCGGAACATGCCTCCCCTTTCGGCCTTGCAGGCTCGGCCGATAAGATGCGCGGCCCTCAAAGGGAGCGCGGGATGACCGCGCCCCATGACTCTTTGTAAGCGGGGGTGCGGCTTTGCCGCGCCCCATGCAGCGAACGATCAGTTCTTCGTCTGATATTGCGCCAGGTTATCCTTCGTGACGAGCTCGAAGGGAATGTAGACCTTCTTTTCAACCGGCTCGCCCTTGGCGAGCTTAAGGGCGGCATCGACTGAGCCCTTGCCCTGGCCGGCGGCATTCTGGAACACCGTCACATCGAGATCGCCGGCCGCCATGGCGGCGAGCGCATCCTGTGTCGCGTCGATGCCGCCGATGACGACGGAGTCCATCGAGCGCCCGGCCGCTTTCAGCGCCTGGATTGCGCCGATCGCCATTTCGTCGTTGTTGGAGATGACGGCGTCGAATTCGAGGCCGGCGGAAAGCCAGTTCGTCATGAGATCCGAGCCCTGGGTGCGCGACCAGTTCGCGGTCTGCTCCTCGACGATCTCGATGCCCTTGCATTCCTCGGTCGCGATCACGTCGTGGATGTCCTTGGTGCGCATGCGGGCAGCCTGGTTGGAGAGCTCGCCCATCATGACCACGGCCTTGCCCTTGCCGCCCAGCATCTTACAGATTTCCTTGGTCTGCAGCGTGCCGGATTCCTGTTCGTTCGACGCCACGAAGGCCTGCTTGTCCGGAAGCGTATCGACGTTCACCGGCTCGCGGTTGACATAGACCAGCGGAATGCCGGCATCCGCAGCGATCTTCGACATGGCGGCAGTCGCATCGGTGTCGACCGGGTTGACGATGATGGCATCGACCCCCGCGGCGATGAAGTTCTGGATCTGACTCTGCTGTTTCGCGACGTCGTTCTGCGCGTCTTCGACCTGCAGCTCGACGCCGTCGAGCGTCTTTGCATATTCCTGCATCCCGCTGCGCAGCACCGTCAGGAAGTTGTCGTCAAAGAGCGCCATCGACACGCCGATAGTCTCCGCATGCGCGGCCGTCGACATCAAGACGGCCATCGCAGTGCCCAGGAAAAATTTCTTCATTGTTCTTCTCCTCCACTTGGTGCCGGCCACACCTTCTTCAGCCGGGAACGCGATCTTCTTCCCGAAATCGCGTCCAGTCTTCGACCGGAAGCGGCACTCCCGCTGCACCTCCAATCAAAACGGAACAAACAAACCAGAGTTTTGATATTACGGAATATGTATTCCATTTTATCTGGGCGCCGTCAAGAGCGCGTGGGCGCGCCGGTTTGGATTCCCGCTCTTTCCACTGCTGGTGGCGGTCAGCTCCGTAACCGGAGGTAGTCCATGCTCTCGCGCAGGGCGTCTGCCGGGTCGGCAAGTTCGTGCACGGAAGGGGCAAAGGGCTCGAATGAGAAGGGCCCAGCATAGCCTTGATCCTGCAGCCGGCGAGTCTGGCCTTGATTGTCCAGCCTGTCGGCGGCGTCGACGAGAACGCGATGCGGATCGCGCATGTCCGAGACGGCCAGGTTTGCGTCGATGACGCCGGAGATGTGCACGAGGCCGGTGAGATCCGGAAAAAACTGGTCTTCGCCAGCAAGGTGATGGTGGAACGTGTCGTGCACCAGGCGGAAGCTCCGTTCACCGGAAACTGCCCGGATCGCTTCGGCGGCCTCCGCCTTCGAGCGCAGCGAGCAGGCTTCGAAGCCGAGCGGCTCGACGAGGCCGGTGATGCCGGCCGCGTCGAGCATCGGCTTCAGCGCGCCGAGCGCCTGCCGAAGATTGCTTTGTCGGACGCCGTCCTCTTTGCCGCTGCCGTCATTGACGGGCACCAGCACCAGCGCCTTCGCGCCGCAATCGCGTGCATAGGAGATGAGCTCGCGCGCTTCGTCTGCCCGTTGCTCGTTCCATTCGTTGAAGCGCTGCAAGGCGTTGATCGAGACGATCGTCAGCCCGTGCTTCTCCGCAAGGGCTTTCACCTCCTCCGGAGGCGTCCCGTCGGCAATGGCGTTGCCGGCGAGGTCGTTGCGGATTTCGACCATGGAGATGCCGAGCGATTTCGCAAGCGAGAAGAACGCGTCGACCGGGAGGGCGGGCGCGGCCATATGGTTGAGGGCGAAGGGGAGGGCGGTCATGTCGGATGTCTCCTCGGGGAATGGTGCTGAGATGCGGCGACACCGGAACGTTTGTTCCATTTTCGGCCGCAGTCACATTCACCATTCCGCGGGACTCAGTCAAAGCCGCAGACCAGTGGCAATGTTGCATCCCTGCAAGATTGCATTTCACCGCTGACGGAATTCTGTCAGACCGCCCGGCAAAAGGCGCTCGCCGTTGCGTTCACTCGAGACCGTTCGCCTCGGCGATGAAATCCGACAGCATAGGCACGTAATCCTCGCCGCGGCCCGCGCCGACCGCCTGTGCAAATGAGTTCCGGACGGCTGCCCCGACGGGATTGGCGACGCCGGCGGCAATGGCGTAGCCGGCAAGATAGCTCATGTCCTTGAAGCCGTTGCGGATCGCGAATTTGTGGGCATTCGGGTCGCGTTCCAAGACCCAGCGGAAGAAGGTCTGATAGAAAGGGCAATCCATCCGGCCGCCGCGAATGACGCTGTCGAAGACCTCGGGCGTCAGTCCGGCCTTGCGTCCGAGCATCAGCGCTTCGGAATAGAGCGCCGCGTAGCCCATCGATAGGAAGTTGTTGAGCAGTTTCATCGTGTGACCGGAGCCGGTCGGCCCCGTGTGGATGATCCGACCGGCGAAACATTCGAGTACCGGCCACACGCGCTGCACGTCTGACTCCGAGCCGCCGACCATGACATCGAGCGTGCCCGCGGCGGCATCGGCCGGCGTACGGCTGAGCGGCGCATCGATGAGCGTAAGGCCGCTTCCCGCGAGATCGGCTGCAAGCTTCGTCGTGACGGAGGGATCGGATGTGGAACAGTCGACGATGGTGACCGGCCTGCCCGCACTCGCGATGCCATCCGGGCCGCCGATGACCGAAAGGACTTCCGGCGAGCCGGTAACGCAGAGGACGATGACGTCGCATTGCTCCGCCATCTCACGCGGCGTCTTGGCTTCGCGTGCGCCCTCGGCCACGAGCATCTCCACCGGCGCCCGGTTGCGATGCGCCATCACCTGGAGCGGCCAACCCTTTTTCAGGATATTTGCCGCCATGCCCTGGCCCATCAATCCGAGCCCGATGAAGCCTATGTTCGATTTCGTCATCTAATTGCCTCCTCTGATGCATGTTATGGTCATTGAACGACTGGTATCCACGATCCTAGAGAATTCGAGCGGGATGCGGGCGAAAACCTGCGAGCGCTTTTTCGAGAATTCGTCTATGTCGACTGCGTCCGCTCCTATCCGGTTCGGAAGGTCTCTCGGAATGGGCCAAGGAAAATTGCGATGAGTGCAGTTATAATCGCAAGAATGGAGAAAAGCGTGGCTGGAAACCAGATTCGCCGCATGACCTGCGAAAACAACCAGGCCCATCGTGATGTCATCAACTCATCCACTTACGATCAGCTCTGATCGAAGCATCGATGCATTTGTCCTTTAATTCTACCCGATCGAAGGACAACGACATGCAGAAGATCAAAGTGCTACAGCGATATTTGCGCGTCCGATCAGACGCGCGGGGTGTAGCTTAAGGACAGAAGCGGGTCTCCGTGTCAACTTGAACGGAACCGAAGAGCGGCTTCACCCGACCGGCGAAGCTGCATCAGAACTTGCGGCTCACAAAGGATGAGCCGGCCAGCCCGAACCGCCAGGGCTGTTCTACCGCCTTGGTTATGCCGACGCGGATGCCGGCGGCGAGCGGCGGTTTCGTGGAGGGCAGGGTGAGGCGGAACGGATCCTCTCCGAGAGGCAATCCGTCCAGCTCCCGGCTGATCGCCAGCGCCTGTCCGACACGTCCCGGTCCGGAACACAATAGCCTCTCTTCACGGACGCCACGTCTCGCCCGCATCGTGTCTATGCCCCATCGCGGTTCGATCGCGCGGATCAGTACGGCGCTGCCTGGCAGGCAGACGAAATTCAGGCACCAGTGCAGGCCGTAGGAGAGATAGACGTAGGCATGCGCCGGCGGACCGAACATGGCGCGATTGCGCGCCGTGGTGCCGGCGAAACTATGCGACGCCGCGTCGTCAGGCAGGTAGGCCTCCGTCTCGACTATCGTGCCGCCGACACCGGAAACGGTGAAATCGGCGCCGATCAGATCAGCCGCCACCTGGACGGCGCTACGCGCGAAGAAATCGACATCTGAGGTCAAGCGATGCACCGGTCAGTTCGAGTTATCCGCATCCTCGCAAGAGATCCGGCGAGCGCCAAGGCATGAATGACGAAAATGAGATCGTCTTTTTTAGGTCTCCCCTAGGGAAAACGGGTTGAATTGAAGGCCCGGGCGCACGATTCTCCATGAAGGAATTCGAAGCGCTACAGCAACTCGGCGTGCCTCAGTCGCGCATGCGGTGCTGGAGGAGAGCGAACTCATGAACCATTACCATATTTTCGAAACCGCACGCGGTTTCTGCGGCATCGCCTGGAGCGATGCCGGCATCACGCGCTTCCAGCTGCCGACGCGAAGCGCCGAATCCACCGAGCGACTGCTTCTGCGGCGTTTGCCGGACGGAGCGCCGCACGAGCCGCCGCCGCGGGTTGCCGAAGCGGTCGCGGCGGTGAAGGACTATTTCGAGGGAAGGGAGACGGATTTTTCCCGCTTCGATCTCGATCTGCAGGGACAGGGCGCCTTTTTCGAGAAGATCTATCAGGCCGCGCGAAAGATCCCGTGGGGCAGCACGACGACCTACGGCGCCCTTGCGAAGGAGCTCGGCGCAGGCCCGGAGGCGGCCCGGGATGTCGGCCAAGCGATGGCGAAGAATCCCGTGGCACTGATCATCCCGTGCCATCGGGTTCTCGCAGCCGGCGGCAAGATCGGCGGTTTCTCGGCGCCGGGCGGTTCTTCCACGAAGCTCGGAATGCTCGAAATGGAAGGCGTCAAGGTCGCTCCGCCGGAGCCCGCGCAGCAATCCCTGGGGTTTTGAAATGGCCACCACGAATCCGAGCGAGGCGAACGTCGCAGTTCAGTCTCCGACACAGCCACAGCCGCCTTTGCCCGGCGAAAGCGAGGGGACATGGCCGGCGCGGCGGCGCCGGATCATCGACTGGCTCGTCATCGAGACGCGCGGCGAACGCTTTATCGACAACATCTTCGTGGAGATGTGCGACAAGCTGGTGGAGGCCGGCGTGCCCGTCGCCCGCGCCACCCTGCATTTCAGAATTCACCACCCGCAGTGGATCGGTGCACGGATTCTATGGCGAAAGGGTCTGGCGGAGGCGGAGCTTGATACCTATGCCTACGGCGTCGAGGACACCACGCAATATCTGAGCAGCCCCTTGCGCGATTTCAACGAGGGGGCGGAGGAAGTGCGCAGACGCCTTGACGACCCGACATCGGCGGGTCCGGATTACCCGCTCTATGATGAACTGCGCGCGGAGGGACTGACCGAGTACATCATCTGGCCCCTGCTCCATACGCTCGGCAAGCGGCACGCGGTCACCTTTGCGAGCGACAGGCCGGGCGGATTCAGCTCCGATGATCTCGCCTTCCTGAAGGATATTCTGCCGGCCCTGGCGCTTGTCAGTGAAATCCGGCTGAAGAACCGCTTCGCCCGCACGCTTCTCGAGACCTATGTCGGGCCGCATGCGAGCGAGCAGATCCTGGCCGGAGCGACCACACGCGGCAGCGGCGTGACGGTAGGCGCGGCGATCCTCATCTGCGATCTGCGCGACTTCACGAAGCTGTCCGACCTATGGCCCAGGGACGACGTCATCGAACTCCTCAACGGCTATTTCGACGCCATGTCGGAACCGATCGAGCGGCACGGCGGGGAGATCCTGAAATTCATGGGCGACGGGCTGCTGGCGATCTTTCCGCTCAGCAATCCCTGTGCCTGCAGTCAGCTTCTCGGAGCCATCGGCGAGGCGCAGGCCGCTCTTGCCGTTCTCAATGAGGAGAACCTGCGCAAGGGCCACGATCCGCTCGGCTACGGCATCGGCGTCCATGTCGGCGATGTGATGTATGGCAATATCGGTTCGCGCCGGCGTCTGGACTTCACGGTGATCGGACCGGCGGTCAACATCGCCTCGCGTCTCGAAACCCTTACGAAGGAGCTGAAGCGTCCGGTTCTGCTCTCAAGAGCCTTCGTCGAAAAGGCAGGCTGTGCAGGGCAGATGGAAAATCTGGGTTCCTATGCCTTGCGGGGGCTTGATGAGCCGGTCGACGTCTTTGCCTTCTCGGGAAAAAAATAGATTTTGCCTCTCATCCGGCCTGCCGGCAGGCCGGATGAGAGGCATGCGCCGTCACTTCATCGTATAGACGTCAATGGTGAAATACTTGTCGTTGATCTTCTTGTAGGTCCCGTCGGCGCGGATCTCATCAAGCGCCTTGTTCAGCTTCTCGCGCATTTCGTTGTCCTCCTGCCGGACAGCAATACCGACGCCGTCGCCGACGAATTTTTTGTCGGTGATCGGCTCGCCGACGAGCTCGCAGCAACCCTTGCCGTCGTCATTCTTGGTAACCCAATCGAGCAGCGGCAGCATGTCGCCGACCTGCAGGTCGAGCCTACCGTTGACCATGTCGAGATTGGCTTCGTCCTGGGTGGGATAGAGCTTGATCTCGGCATCCGGGTAGACGGCGGCGATATAGTCGGCCTGGGTCGTGCCGGATTGGGCGCCGATCACCTTGCCCTGGAGCGCCTCGTTGCTGAAGGCGCTGATGCCGGCACCCTTCGGTGCCGCATGCGTCATCGCGGCCAGGTAATAGGGATTGGTGAAAGCCACCTGCTTCTTGCGCTCCTCGGTAATGAACATCGAGGCGATAATCATGTCGTACTTCTTGGCAAGCAGGCCCGGAATGATGCCGTCCCAATCCTGGGCGACGACTTCGCACTCGACCTTCATGCGCTCGCAGAGCGCGAGACCGATTTCCACGTCGAAACCGCCGATCTTGCCGCTGGAATCGACGAAGTTGAAGGGCGGATAGGCACCCTCGGTTCCGATCTTCAGCTTCTCCGCAGCAACGGCGGAAGAAGACAGTGCAGTGCCGGCGAGTGCCAGCGCCAGAATGAGCTTTCGCATGTTCTTTCCCCTCGGTTGCGCCTTTGTTCGGCGCTTCCAGGGAACTGTAGGGGCAGACGTTACATAAGCGAAATCGATAGGCGCGATAATCGATATTCTTAGCGTTGATGAAGTGTGGAAGTCGTGCCCGGGATTAGCCCTTTAGCCGCCCCTGCCTTTTCAGTTGCTGTTCGCGGAAGAAGATGAAGAGACCGGAGGCGACGATGAGGGCGGCGCCGATCACCATCGACAGCCGCGGCGTATCGCCGAAGATCAGCCAGCCGAAGAAGATTGCCCAGAAGAGTAGCGTATACTGCAACGGGGCCACCGTCGCGGCATCGGCGAGCTTCAGCGCCCGGTTGACGAGGACATGGGCGATCATTGCTACGGCGCCGAGCAGGCAGATGAGCGCCGTGTCGAGTGGTTTGAGGGGTGTCCAGTCGAAGGGTGCCCAGACGAGGCCGGCGACCGCGGCGCCGACAATCTGCCAGAAGGCGAGCGTCGTATCCGGAGTGCCGCGCAGCGAACGCCCGGAAATCATCATGAAGGCGAAGGTCATGCTGCCGAGAATCGAGATGACGGCCGGCAGCGTGAAGGCCTGTGACGACGGCTCGAGCGCGACGACGACGCCGACGAAGCCGATGCCGATCGCCGTCCAGCGCCGCCAGCCGACAGGTTCCTTCAGCACCAGCGGCGAAACGGCCGCGACATAGATCGGCGCCGCCAGCCAATAGGTCATGACGTCAGCCAGCGGCAGGTAGACGACGGCGAAATAGAACGCGACCACCTCCGCGGTCGAGGCGACGACGCGGGCAAGCTGAAGGCCGGGCCGCTCGAGAGTGAAGAGTTTTTTCGGGCCGCTTACCCACAGGAAGGGCGCGAGCAGAAGGGCAGCGGCGATGCTGCGGATAAGCACCACCTGGCCGACCGAGTAGGTGGCGACGAGCCACTTCCCCATGACGTCGTTCACTGAGAACATCAACATGCCGAGGAGCATAACGACCACGCCGGCGCGGGCGGCGCCGTTTTCACGGGAAAGGTTGCCGGGGACGCTGTCGACGGCCATGGATGCGAATTCCTTCAGAGCGGGTCCGCGGTCCCGCGGAACGTTTCCGGTCGCGAGGCACGGATTTCAGAGAATCCGGCGCGGCAACCTGCGCAGCCATTCGCATATTCGGGCGGCGCAATCCATGCCGCACTGCTTATCAATTCATCACCTTTGCGAATGATAGCAATTTGCGAAATTGCGGAATTCCGGGAAAGGCGAGGGACGGCGCCGGCGCATGCTGGAGCATTTCCGCTTTCCCCTGAATGCCCAGCCCTTTTGCTTTCGAAATTCCGGACGGAAAACCGCTGCGCACTTTTCCTGGAGTTTCCAGGTCAAGCGCTGCCGACCAGGCGCATGTCGGGATTGAGGAGTTCGCTGTAAAGGTCCGCATAGCGGGCCGCACTGCGATGCCACGAGCAGTCGGTTTTCATGCCCTGGCGGCGAAGTCCCTCCCAGACGCGTCGCAGCCGGTAGAGCCGGAAGGTGCGGCGCAGTGCATGGCGTAGTCCGTCCTCGTCGATGGGCGCAAACTGTATGCCCGTCGCGACATGGGCATGGAGCGCGGCATCGTTGGCATCGATGATGGTCTCCGACAGGCCGCCCGTGCGGGCGACGACCGGTACGCAGCCGTAGCGCAGCGCGTAAAGCTGCGTGAGGCCGCAGGGCTCGAACCGGGACGGAACGAGCATTGCATCCGCGCCGGCATGAATCCTGTGGGCGAGGTGCTCGTCATAACCGATGCTTACACTGATGTTTTGCGGGAAATGTCGCATGAGATCCATGAATGCGGCTTCCAGCTTCTCCTCGCCTTGCCCATGGATGATCAGGGTGCCGCCATTCTTGACAATCTCGCCGGCGGTCGCAGCGAGAAGGTCCATGCCCTTCTGCCATGTCAACCGGTTGACGCTGGCGAAGATCGGTCCGCAGGTGTCCGGCAGGCCGAAATGCCGGAGCAGCACCTGCCGGTTGGGCAGGCGGCGCAGCGGCACGCGCGCCGAATAGTGATGCTCGATGCAGGGATCTGAGGATGGATCCCATACTTCCAGGTCTATGCCGTTGACGATGCCCACGACATCCGCATGCCGTTCGTTCATCACGCCTTCCAGCCCCATGCCGAAGGCCGGGGACATGATTTCCCGCGCATAGGTGGGGCTGACGACCGTGATCGCATCGGCTGCCTGCAGGCCGCCCTTGAGGAACCCGATATCGCCGTAATATTCGACGCCGTCGATCGAATATGCTTCCGCCGGGAGGCCGAGCTCGGGGAAGTAGTGGGCCGGGAATTGCCCCTGGAACGCAAGGTTGTGCACGGTTAGGACGCGAGGAATGGTGTCGTCGCCGGCGTACTTCAGATAGAGGAGGCTCATCGCCGCGTGCCAGTCATGTGCGTGAATGATGTGCGGCCGCCAGTTGGGAACGAGCCCGCGCGCGATTTGCGATGCGACCAGCGAGAAGGCGGCGAAGCGTTTCCAGTTGTCCGCATAATCCCGGCCATGCCTGTCTACGTAGAGGGCCCCTTGCCTGTCATAGAAGGCCGGCGCATCGAGCACGAAGAGATCCAGCCCGTGAGCCCGCGCCGCGATGAGAGTGGCGCGTTCGCCGAACAGGCTTTCAAACTCGGCGACCGGGGTCGCGTCGCTGAGCGCGCGCATGACGCCGGGGTAACCCGGAACGAAGCTGCGCGTGTGGATGCCGTGGGCCCTGAGTGCCTTGGGGAGCGATCCCGCTACATCTGCCAGGCCCCCGGTCTTGACGAGCGGAAAAATTTCGGCCGTGACAGACAGTATCTGCATCGTTCATGTTCCGGGAAACGTGTTGAATGCGACCGGCCCACTCGCCGCCGATGTGCCCTCCATCAACACAATCATGAGCAACAAAGTTCCCGCCATCCGATGAAATTTTATCTGCCTATCGCGCGCTGTTCGTGCGGCTGGGATTCGCGGCGCCTGCCGCCTTCGGGAACACAAGTCGCGGCTCTTGGTTCTCCTATTCGCGCGAGGACGCGCCGATGGGGCAATGCCCCCGCGCTCTCGCTTTCGTAGCAGCCGCGCCTGTGCGTCCCGTGGGACATTCAAAGATCGCTGCGGCATTTGCTCGTACATGGAAGGAGGCAACTGATGACCTTCAGTCTGATCAGTCCCGTATTCGCCGATGGCCAGCCGATACCGCAGAAATATACCCGCTTCGGCGAGAACCTGTTCCCGCCGCTGAAATGGACGGGGACGCCCGAGGCAACGCAGAGCTTCGCGTTGATCGTCGAGGATCCCGATGCGGTGAGCGGTTTGTTCCGCCACTGCTCGATCATCAACATTCCCGGCAGCTGGACCGAGCTTCCGCAAGCGGTCGATACCGGACCCGAACGTGGGATCAAGTTCATCAGAAACGATTTCGGAAACGCCCGTTACGACGGGCCGCAGCCGCCTTCCGGAACAGGCGTGCACCGTTACCGGTTCAGGCTTGCCGCCCTCGACGCGGCCAACCTTTCGATCCCCGACGACGTGGGCGCGGCAGAAGCCTGGGAGAGGGCCTGCAAGCATCTCATCGGCGAGGCGGAGATCGTCGGCACATACGAAGGGTAGATGTAAGCATTTCCAGAAACGGTGTGTCTAGCGGCTTTCCCCCGCATCCGATCACTCGGGCAATCCGGCCAGCCGCAGTCCGTCCGCAAATCGGGCGAGGTCTTCCGGGCGATGAATCGGCAGCCAGTCCCGAAGGGTGGACACGCGCAATGACGGGTCGAGCGCCCGCAGGCGCTGCATCGTCTTTCGCGCTTCCTCCGTCCGCCCGGCAAGCGCGTGGCTCGCCGCCACCAGGGCGACCGCGACGAGCAGGCTGGGCAGGTTTCCCAGCGCCTTTTCCGCCCAGACCAGGGCGGAGTCGAAGCGACCGGCGAAGAAATGCGCGAGTGCCGTTCCGGCCTGCATCCGGAACATTTCCTGGTCCAGGGGGCTCAGACGTGCGGCGTGCTCGATATGCTCGATCGCACTCTCCGGTTCACCGCGGAAAACGCGCAGGAAGCCGCCGAGGAACCAGGCGGGGGCGAAGTTGGGGTTGAGCAGCCGTGCCCGGTCGATGAGCGCAATGCCGCCGTCCAGGTCGCCGACGAGATGTCCGAGCGCGTGACCGCTTCTTGTCAGCGCTACCGCATCGTCCCGGCCAAGTTCCACTGCCCGCCGCGCCAGGCGCGCGCCCTCGGCTATCTCCTCGGCCCGATCGACCATCCAGCCATTCAACTTGCGCCAGAAGTAACACCAGGCGGCCCCGGCATAGGCAGACGCAAATTCCTGATCGAGCTCGATCGCCCGATAGAACAAGGGCAGTGCCGCCTCGATTGCTTCATGGGTTCCGCTGTGCAGTTTTGCCATTCCACGCAGATAATAGTCGTGGGCGTCGAGGCTTTCCGTCGGCTTGCGCTTGGCGCGCTCCATTTCCGCCCGCTCGACCTGAGGTGCGATAGCGCCGACGACGCTTTCCGCCATCCGGTCCTGCAGCTCGAAAATGTCGTCCAGGGTGCCCTCGAAGCGCTCCGCCCAGAGATGCGTCCCCGTCGTCGCGTCGATGAGCTGCCCGGTTATGCGCACCCTGTTTCCGGATTTGCGCACGCTGCCTTCCAGCACATAGCGCACGCCAAGCTCCCTACCGACGTCCTTCACCTCCACCGCCCGGCCTTTATACCTAAAACTCGAATTGCGGGCGATGACGAACAGCCAGCGGATGCGCGAGAGGGCCGTGATGATGTCCTCCACGATGCCGTCTGCGAAATATTCCTGCTCCGGATCACCGCTGAGATTCTGAAAAGGCAGGACGGTGATGGAGGGTTTGTCCGGAAGGACGAGCGCGGAGGCTGTTTCTCCCGATCCGCCGGAGGCCTGTAACGCGGCGCCTGGCCCGACGGGCTGTCGGACTTCTCCGATCCCGCCGATCCTGATGTCGCCGACGAAGCGGAAGCCCTTGCGGGCGACCGTCCGGATCAGGCGCTGCTCCCCGCCGGTGTCGCCGATGGCTTTGCGAACCGCATTGATGTGGCTGGTGATCGTCGATTCCGAGACGATGCGGCCGCCCCACACCGCCTGGAGCAACTCGTCCTTGCTGACGACACGGTCGCGGGTGCCGACCAGATGCAGCAGGAGGTCGAAGACCTGCGGTCCGACGGACACGACCTGTCCGCGCCGGGTGAGTTCCCGGCGCTCCTGGTCGAGCACGTAGTCTCCAAACATGAATCGCACTTCGGCATCCCCTGGCCGGCCGCGCTCGCTATCCGGGCAACTGGCGAATAATATCTGATAGCACGGCATCGCGTAACTGGCTGCACCGCCGGCAGCAAGGCATGCCGGTCGAACAACCGCTCCTTTGGACGGAATTCCAAGCTTCCTTGAAGGGCAATTCAAGCCCGCCACAGGGACTTCCCTGACGCGCGCAGGCACTCTCCGTTCAGACCGACGGCAATGGTTGCAGTCGAGAGAAGCGGAGACAAGCGATGAAGATCGTCGTTATCGGAGGCACCGGCCTCATCGGATCGAAACTTGTGCAGAACCTTCGCGAGCGCGGCCACGATGTGCTCGCAGCCGCCCCCAATACGGGCGTGAACACCATCACCCGCGAGGGCCTCGCGGGGGCGCTGGACGGCGCGGATGTCGTCGTCGACGTGGCGAACGCGCCGGTGTGGGAGGACAAGGCCGTTCTCGATTTCTTCGAGACGTCGGGCCGCAACCTGCTGGCTGCTGAAGCCGCCGCCGGCGTCCGCCACCACGTGGCCCTGTCGATCGTCGGCAGCGAACGTCTTCCCGGCAACGGGTATTTCCGTGCGAAGGTCGCGCAGGAAAACCTCATCAAGGCATCCGGCATTCCCTACACCATCCTGCGTGCCACGCAATTCTTCGAGTTCGTCGGCGGCATTGCCCAGGCGGCGGCCGTCGGCGACGAGATCCGCCTGTCGCCGGCGCTGATCCAGCCGATCGCCTCCGACGACGTGGCGGCGGCGCTCGCCGAGGTCGCGGTCGCACCGCCGGTCAACGGCACGCTCGAGGTCGCCGGTCCCGAGGCGATACCGCTCGATGAACTGGTCAGGCGCTTCCTGCGGTCGACTGAGGACCCGCGCAAGGTCCTGCCCGATGTCCACGCGCGCTACTTCGGCGCCGTGCTTGACGATCAATCGCTGACCCCCGGCAAGAACCCGCGCCTCGGCGCGATCCGCTTCGAGGACTGGCTCGGCCGGCAAGCCGCGGGCTGAGGCTCCCGCGAACAATCGAAAAGGCGACCCGGCACCGGGCCGCGCCACACCAAAGCACTCTCAAAGGAGAACTGAAATGTTCACGCGATTCCTCTCGGCCGTTGCTCTTGCAGCACTCTCGTTCACTGCAGCCTCGGCCGGCGACCGGCCTGCCGGCAAGGTGACCGTCGTATTCGACCACGCCCTTCCGAACGTGCCCGGCAAAAGCATGAGGGGCGTCCTTGTCGAATACGGACCCGGCGGCGGTTCGCCCGCCCACACGCATCCGAAGTCTGCCTTCATCTATGCGACGGTGCTCGAAGGCGCGATCCGCAGCAGCGTCAACGGCTCCCCGGAAAAGGTCTATCAGGTCGGCGAAAACTTCTACGAAGATCCAGGCTCGCAACATGAAGTAAGTGCGAACGCCAGCGACACGGAACCTGCACGGCTGCTGGCGGTGTTCGTTCTGGACACTGACGAAACGGAACTGACCACGCCGGTCGGGGAGTGACGGCTAGACGCTCATCAGCGCGGCAGCCCTGGCGCAGATCCCTGCGGCAGGGCTGCGGCAATCGACGCCCAACAGGAATTGAGAAGATGGAATCGCTGGAGGAGAAGGTCGCCATCATCACCGGCGCAAGGTCCGGGAACGGTGTCGCCGTGGCGCGACCCAACAGGAAAAAGATGATCGGCCTGGCGCTGTGCCTGGGGGCGGTCGTCGTCGTCGTTGCCGGGTGGACCTGGGCCCGCGAGAGCGGTGCGGCGTCGACCGACAACGCCTATGTCCGCGGGGATGTTACCTCGCTTGCCCCAAAGGTCGCAGGCTACGTCACGGCTATCGAAGTCGAGGACAACCAAGCGGTACGGGCGGGCGACGTGCTCTTCCGGATCGACGATCGGGACTACCGCGCAAAGCTTGCGCAAGCGGTGGCCAATGTCGAAGCGGCAGAGGCACGGCTGACCAACGTCGATGCGGAGATGGCGCTTCAGCATGCCCTGATCCGCCAGGCCGAAGCGCAGCGACGTTCGGTCGTGGCCGAGTTGAACCTGGCGGCCAAGGCCTCTGACCGCCGCCGCGAGCTTATCCGCAGCAACACGATCAGCCAGGCCCATGTCGACGAAAGCGACGCGGCGAAATCGAGGGCCGAGGCGAACGTGTTGGCGGCTTCCGCAACGGTGGAGGCGCAGCAGCAGCGCATCGCCGTGCTTGCCGCGCAGCGCGAAGCCGCCGTCGCTGCGGTGGCACAGGCGGAGGCCGCGCGCGACCTCGCCGGGATTGATCTGGAGAGCACCGTGGTGCGCGCCCCCGTCGGCGGCGTCATCGGCAACCGGCAGGTGCGCGTCGGCCGGCTCGTTGCGCCGGGCGCTTCCCTGCTCGATATCGTTCCGCTCGACAATGTATGGATCGTCGCGAATTTCAAGGAAACCCAGCTCGAACATATCCGGCCCGGTCAGCGCGCCAGCATCACCATCGATGGTTACCCGAGGGGAGCGCTTGAAGGCGTGGTGGACAGTTTTTCACCCGGCAGCGGCTCTGCCTTCAGCCTGCTGCCCGCAGACAACGCCACGGGCAACTTCGTCCGCGTCGTCCAGCGCGTTCCGGTGAAGATCCGGTTCGCCGGCAATCCGCTGTCGGGCCGCCTCCTGCCGGGCCTGTCAGCGCGTGTCGAGATCGATCTGGAGAGCGGTTCATGACTATCCCCACCGTCACGCCGGGCCGCGACATATCCATGGCAGGGGGCCTTCTCGTCGCCGGCATAGTGCTTGCGACGCTGACCGAGGCGATCGCCAGCACCGTGCTCTCGCTCGGGCGCGGCGATATCATCGGCGACACATATGCGACGCCCGACGAGTTCGCCTGGTTGGATGTCGGCTACACCGCTTTCAAGCTTATCGGGTTCATGGCCGCCTCCTGGCTGATGAGCCGCTTCGATCCGCGCAGCCTGATCGTCGGCTCGACCCTGACCATGGGCATGGCATGCGGCATTGCCGCCATAACGGCCCGGCTGGACCTCCTCGTCGCTCTTCGAATGATTCAGGGCTTTTGCGGCGGCACCCTGCTCGTCGGCGGCCAGGCGATCATCTTTCTCGCCTTTCCGCGGTCCCGTCAGCCGATCCTCCAGGCCCTGTTCGCGATGGGGTCCGTCGTCGCTCCCGCGACGATTGCCCCGGCGCTTCAGGGCTGGTTGCTCGATAGCCAGTCCTGGACATGGATCTTCTTCAGCATCGTTCCGCTGGCGCTGGTGGCTGCCGGGCTTCTGCTGATCGCGGATGCCCCGATGCCCGCACGAGCCGCGCGGCGGCCGTTTGACTGGATCGGCTTCTCCCTGATTTCCATTGCGCTTTTCTGCTTCACCTACGTCTTCAGCCAGGGCAGCCGGTGGGACTGGTTCGAGGAGCCGCGAATCCTGTGGCTGGCAGTGATCGGTACAGCCACGCTTCTGGCCTTTCTCGGTCAGCAGGTGCTCGCCAAAGGACAGGGCCTGTTCGACTTCACCCTGTTCGAAACGGAGGATTTCTGCTTCGCCTTCATCGTCAGTTTCGTCGCCGGCGCCGCATTGTTCGGGAGCGCGTTCCTGATCCCGTCCTTTGCCGTGTCCGTCCTTGCCTTCACGCCGACAGACGCCGGGCAGCTCCTGCTGCCGAGCGGGGCACTTTTCATCGGCGCGCTCCTCATCGCCGCCTTTCTCATGCAGCTCCGCCGTGTTCCTCCGGTCGCCACCGTGCCCTTCGGCATCCTGATGATCATGGCGGCGATGTGGATGCTGTCCGGGTCGACCAGCGAAAGCGGTGCGGGCGACATGATGGCAGCGATCCTTTTGCGCGGCGCCGGCCTTGGCTTCCTGTTCCTGTCGATCACCCTGATCGCCTTCAGCAATCTCAACAGCCGAAATCTCGCCTCCGGTATCGGTCTCTTCAATACCGGCCGCCAGCTCGGCGGTCTCATAGGGGTCAGCGCACTCCAGACCCTGATCGAGCACAACGTCTCCCACAATCTCGCGGTCCTCGGCGCCAACGTCACCGCAGGAGCTCCCGCCGTCGCCGATCGGCTGACGACCACCGCTGCCCTGCTAACGGCAAAAGGGATGGACGCGGCTGCCGCGAGCCGCGGGGCGGCCAGTCTTCTCGGCCGGGCCGTGGCAGGTCAGTCCACCGTGATCGCCTTCGACACCGCATTCAACGCGATCGGCCTCCTCTTCGTCATCGCCGCCCCCGTGCTGGTCGGCATCAAGATCGGCCTCTCGCGATATGCAAAAGCGCGTGCTGAAAAAGGCCGCGCCGGCGTGGCGGCCAAGCCGTCGGGTGACCACACCCTTCCGATCAAGCGCGTCCCCGCATCATAAACGTCTCGCTTTTCGAGACACCGTCAGTTACCCGTATCGTCGAGATCAGCTCGTTCAGTTCCGACGCAATCATGGCCCACACACCGTTGGTGAAGACGAACGCGTGGGTTCCTTCGAAAGCACCTGTCGAACTGAAGACGGAGAATTGCGATGACGAATGCACAAGAAGAGACTGTCTCTCGCGCTGGAAGCCGGATCGACAGCGAGCGCGTCCGGCAATTCGCTCTGCGCATGACGTCCTGGCCCAGTGAAACCGGCACGCCGGGCGAAGCATCCTTCGCGGATCGCCTCCATGGGCTTCTCGGCGAACTCCCCTATTTTCGGGAGCATCCGCAGGACCTGGGCCTCCTTGCAAGTCACGGCGAACCGCTGACCCGCAATGTCGTTGCGCTCGTTCGCGGCACGGGCAAGCGAACACTGGTCATGGCCGGCCACTTCGACACCGTGTCGACCGACAACTATCACGAGCTCAAGGCGCTGGCATGCGACAGCCTGGCGCTCAAGGATGCACTCATCGAAAGCCTGTCGGCGCGAACCGGCCGATCCGAACAGGAAGAGCGGGCCCTGCAGGACCTGGCGAGTGGCGACTTCCTCCCTGGCCGCGGCCTGCTCGACATGAAGAGCGGACTCGCCGTGGCCATAGCCTGTCTCGAACAATTCGCGGCCGACACGGACCGACAGGGCAATCTCATGCTGGTCGCCACCCCCGACGAGGAACGGGAAAGCCGGGGAATGCGATCGCTCCGGGACGCGTTGCCCGGCTTGGTCAGGGATTTCGACATCGAAATAGCCGGGGGCATCAACCTCGACGTGACCTCGGATCAGGGCGACGGCAGCGAAGGGCGGGCCGTTTACGCCGGCACGATCGGCAAGCTCCTACCCTTTGCCCTGGTGATCGGCTGCAGCTCTCATGCGAGCTACCCCTTCGAAGGGGTGAGCGCACAGGCCATGGCGGCCGGGATCCTGGCACGCCTGGAAGGGAATGCTTCCCTGGCGGATCGCGACGACAACGACATCTCGCCGCCGCCGATCTGCCTCGAGGCGAAGGATCTGCGCGACGGTTACGAAGTGACGACGCCGGAGCGCTTCTGGATAGCTTTCAACTGGCTCTACCATTCGATGACGGCGGACGCACTCTTTGAGCGCTTCCGAGAGGAGGTGCTGACCGGCGCGAACGAGGCCATCGAGACGTTTGCGGCACAGTCGGCGGAATACGGCAAGCTCGTCGGCAGAAGTGCGGGCGGCCTACCAGCCAAGCCGCGCCTTCTGTCGTTCCAGGAATTGCGGGCGGCGGCTGCACGCGTTTTCGGGCACGGCTTCGACGCATTCTATGCCGAGAAGGAAAGGGAATTCGCCCAGAGCGACAACCCGCTCGTCGCTACGCGGCAACTTACTGAGTGGCTCGTCGGTATCGCGCGCCTTTCCGGCCCCGCCATCGTCATCGGCTTCTCGGGATTGCATTATCCGCCCAGCCATCTGCGCCTGGCGGAAGGAAACGACCGCTCCCTTCATCAGGCGATCGAGAAGGCGCGTGCCGGTCTTGGCAACGATCCCGCGCGAAGCCTCATCTGGAAGCCGCATTTTTACGGAATCTCCGACATGAGTTTCCTCGGGCTTGCCGCCAGCGGCAGCCAGGTCGTTTCGGACAACACCCCGATCTCACGTCTGGTCGATCGGCCATCCGAAAACGCGCTGCGTTTTCCGACCGTCAATCTCGGACCTTGGGGACGGGAGTTCCACCAGAAGTTCGAGCGCGTCCATGAACCCTACGCGTTCAGGGTCCTCCCGGAGCTCGTTTCCGAAATCGCCAGGACCTTCCTCGGCGACGACAGACACAGGGACTGAGGCTCGCAGATAGGCAAAAAAGCCGCCTGTCCTCCGAAACCCTTGAAACCGGTCGCGACAGGTGTGCATATTTTGAGCGACAGATGACGTAGGAGAAAAATTATGGCTCTCGCGGCAAAAGCACCGACACCAGCGGCAGGCGGTGGTGAGCTGCAAAAAATCGAGACCTTACTCGGCGGTTCGCGTGTTCTGGCGCATCACCTGACCAATGCGCTCGACGCGCACGAGCTTCTCTTGCGTGGTCTGCCGGCATCGGCACTGGATCACCTTGTCGGGAATCTCGTCTTCATCGGCAAGACCGAGTCGCTCGAAAAGGCAGTAGGTATGAGTTTGCGCACGTGGCAGCGGCGCAAGGAGACACCCAACAAGCCGCTTAGCCAGGAGCAGAGTGGTCGCGCGTGGAAGTTTGCGGAAATACTCGCAAAGGCGACGGATATTTTTGGATCGCAGGCGGAAGCCGAACAATGGCTGGAGCGTCCGGCGGTCGGACTAGACCAACGCCGCCCGATTGATCTTCTCGGGACGCCGCCCGGCGTCGAGCTGGTCGAGGATCATCTCGACCGCCTCGAATACGGCATCTATGCATGACCCTTCTGCCGGTTGCGCTCGGCGGGACCGAGTTGGTGGCTTGGCGGCTCGACCAAGCCGTCCACGCACCGACATGGGATAGCGGAGAAGGCGCCTACCGAGTGGGCGGCCGCTGGAACAGTAAGGGGGTCGTGCGGTCTACTGCTCACTCGACCCTGCGACGGCGATCCTTGAGGTCGCGGTTCATAAGGGTTTTCGGGCGCTGGACATGGTGGCGCATACAATGACGGCCGCAGCCATCGCGGACGCCGGCGATGTCTATGTCGTCGATCCGAAAAGCGTGCCTAATCCCAACTGGGCACGGCCGGGCATTCCCGGCGCGGGACAGCAAGCCTATGGGGATGATCTGCTTCGACGCCATCGGTTCGTCGCAATCCCGAGCGCGGTCTCGCCGCATAGCTGGAACCTGGTCTTTCTCGGGGGCGCCGCGCCGGCCGCCTATGCCCTCAAATTCCAAGAGTCATTTGCGCTGGACACGCGATTGCATCCACCGGGAACATGAACGCCCTCATTGGCCGACCCTGTCGTAATGCTCGAGACGCTCCTGAAAACGGCTCAGAGGCGTGACGAGGCGCTGCGTTCTTACGCCGTTCCCAGAATGAAACCGGCGCAGCGGTTGCCCAGCATCGTGGCGGGAGCATTGGTGTTGCCGGCATTGATGTCGGGGACGGCCGACATGTCGGCCACGCGCAAGCCCTCTATCACCCGCACGCGCATGCGCGCATCGAGCGCCGCCATCGGGTCGCCGTCGGCACCCATGCGGGCCTGGTGGGACGAGGTGATCGAAACCAATCTTACGGCGCAGTTCTGCTGACCCAGGCAGTGGGCCGCGGCATGATCGCCCGCGGGAAGGGCGGGAAGGTGATCTTCACCGCCTCGCTCCTGACCTTCCAGGGAACATCACCGTGCCGGACTACGCGGCCTCGAAGGGCGGGGTCGGCCAGCTCGCCAAGGCTTTCGCCACGAATGGGCAGCCCGGAACATTCAGGTCAATGCCATTGTCCCCGGGCTACATCGCCACCGACAATACCGAGGCCTCGCGCAACGATCCGAGCCGCGCCGAATCCATTCTCGCGCGCATCCCGCGGGCCGCTGGGGCCGGCCCCGAGGACTTTGCCGGCCCGGCGGTCTTTCTGGCCTCGGCGGCATCCGATTACGTCTCGGGCACGATCCTCACCGTGGACGGCGGCTGGATGGGACGCTGATCCCACCTCGACCGCCGGTCAGGAACTGTACCACAGCCCTGTTTTCTCTTATGTTCCGGGTGGGTGGCGAAGCCAAAGCTCCGCCATGCCCGCCGTGCCGAGTGGCACGCCCGTCCAAGGAGCCCGAGACATGATGGATGGCGCCTCAAACCCCGCGCCGCGGACAAGCGGTCTTCCCGCGCTTTTCGATCTGAGCGGCCGGGTCGCCCTGATTACCGGATCGAGCGGCGGGCTCGGCCTCACCATGGCGCACGCTCTTTGCGAGGCGGGGGCGTCAGTTATCCTCAACGGTCGCGACGAGGCGCGCCTTGCCGGTGCGCGTGCGGAACTCGAAGAGCACGGCTTCACCGTTGGAACCTCGGCCTTCGACGTCACCAAGTCGGCCGAGATCGGCCGAGCGGTGGCCGATATTCTCACCGAGCGAGGCCGTATCGACATTCTGGTCAACAATGCGGGAATACAGCACCGCACGCCGCTTCACGAATTCCCGGAAGACGCCTTCAGGCGCGTCATCGAAACCAATTTGACGAGTGCTTTCCTTGTCGGCCAGGCGGTCGTTCAGGGGATGATCGAACGCCGCGAGGGGACGATAATCAATATCTGTTCGGTCCAGAGCGAACTCGCACGTCCCTCGATTGCGCCCTACGCCGCGTCTAAAGGCGGGCTCAAAATGCTGACCAAAGGCATGGCGCTCGACTGGGGCCGATACGGCATCCGCGTCAACGGGCTTGCGCCAGGCTACTTCAAGACGGAACTGAACAGTGCGCTGGTTTCGGACGAGAAGTTCTCGACATGGCTCGAGCAGAGAACGCCGCTTGGCCGCTGGGGCGATACCGGCGAGCTGGCAGGGGCCGCCGTGTTCCTGGCATCGGCCGCATCGAGCTTCGTCACCGGTCACATACTCTATGTCGACGGTGGCATCACCAGCTGCCTTTGAGGCGAACATTTCCTGCAGCTGAATCCAGCGAAGGCTGTTGCGGCGAGAGCTTCCGCTAGTGGTTGATCGCCTGGTTTGTGGTAAAATAGCAACGTCTTGCCAAGAAAGTGCGAATGCAGATTTGGGGAGTCCCGCACGCCTTGACTAGTCGTTCGGACGCTAAGGCGAGCAATTTCAGTCATTAAACATGACACCGCGGGCCAAGAACTTCCGGCGGCAATGGGGCAAGGCGTGGCGGCTGCGGATTTATGGCGGGCCGCACAAGTCCAGCTTCGATCTCCACCGCGCAGGCGGGCTTTGGGTTTGGGCCATGCTGTTCGTGCTGGCCTGGTCTTCGGTCTCTTTCAATCTAAAAGAAGTCTATAATCCGGTGACGAAGGCGCCCCTGCCGACGCAGGCGGCCACTCGCTTCCGGGAACATGTTCCCAGGCTCGCCGAGCCGCGCTACGAGCCGCTGATCGATCGCAAGGAGGCGCTCGCCGTGGCGCGGCGACTTGTCGCCGAGCACGCAAGGCACGCGGATCTGCCGTAGAAAGGGAAGACTGGGCGGGGTACGACCCTCGGCGCGGTTTACACCTACATCGTGACATCGTGACATCGAGTTGTGACGCGGGTGAGTTCCGTGAAGGCGGGAATACGCGTCTCGCTTTCCATGGCGACAGCGGCGCATTTCTCGGAATCTACCTGCCCACCGGGCAAGCGGCCGGCGATACCGTCACGACTTGGCTGACTGCCCTGCACATGGCAGCCGTGTGGGGTCTTCCGTTCAAGGTCTCCATGACCTTGATGGGCGCGCTGGTCGCCATGCTATCCGCCACCGGCGTCATCATCTGGTGGAAGAAACGCAAGGCACGCCGGTGGAGGAAGCTGGCCGTCCGGTCGCCTGCCAGCGAAACGTGCAGGAACTAATCCCGCATCGACACCCATACCGGCGCATGGTCGCTCGACCCTTCAAGCGCACGGATCTCCCGGTCGATGCCGGCGCCGGTCAGGCGGCGCCGGAGCTTGCGGCTCAGGAGAATGTGGTCGAGGCGAAGGCCGGCGTCGCGCTGCCAGCGGTTGCGGCGGTAGTCCCAGAAAGTGAAGAGCTGCTCTTTCGGGTGGATCTTGCGCAGTGCGTCGAGCCAGCCCTGATCGACAAGGCTCCGGAAGGCTGCGCGGCTTTCCGGCTGGACGAGGGCGTTGTCGTCGTAGGAGCGGGTCGGATAGATGTCGCGCGGTTCCGGAACGATGTTGTAGTCGCCGGCGAGCACCACCGGCACACCCGTCTCGAGCAGCGCGGCGGCATGCTGGTTGAAGCGCAGGTGCCAGGCGAGCTTGTAGTCGAATTTCGGCCCGGGCTGCGGATTGCCGTTGGGCGCATAGAGCGACGCAATCAGGATGCCGTTCACCGCAGCTTCGATGTAGCGGCTCTGCGTATCCGAGGAATCGCCGGGCAACCCGGTTCGCGTGAGCACCGGCTCACGATCGCGGGCGAGAATGGCAACGCCGTTCCAGGCGGCCTGGCCCCGCCAGACGGCACCGTAACCCGCCGCCTCGATCGCGGCTCTCGGAAACTGTCCGTCAGTCGCCTTGAGCTCCTGCAGGCAGACCACGTCCGGCTCGGCCGTACCGAGCCAGGTCAAGAGGATGTCGAGCCGCTTGTTCACGCCGTTGATGTTGAAGGTCGCGATCTTCATGAGGAGCTCAAGGCGCGAGGCGATCCGCCCATCGCGCAACCGCCTCGGCCAGCGTCTTCAGGTGATCTGCGGTCGAGAAGCCCGAGACTGTCTTGCGCGGCTTGAGGTCGTGGTCGCCGTCCTCCAGCCAGAGAAGTTCGATCCTGTCGGACAAGGCGTATCGCGAAACCTCGTCGCGGGTGCCGAATTCGTCGCGGGTCCCCTGACAGATCAGTGCAGGCGTCTTGAGATCGGTAAGATGTCGGGTGCGCAACTGGTCCGGTTTTCCGGGGGGATGGAAGGGATAGCCGAGGCAAAGGAGCCCGGCGATCTTGCCCTCGACATGAAGGTCGTCGGCGACCATGCTGGCGACGCGACCGCCCATGGACTTGCCGCCGATCACGAGGGTGCCTTGGGCGCCGAGCTCGGCAATGGCCGCCCGATACTCCGGATTGAGCGTTTCCGCGCGGGGCGGGGGCTTGCGCCCGTCGGCAGTGCGCCGGGCTGCCATATAGCCGAACTCGAAGCGGGCGACGCGAAAACCCACCCCTGCAAGCGCCATGGCGGCCGCCGTCATCGAAGTCGAATCCATCGGCGCGCCGGCTCCATGCGCGAGGAGAATGGTGACGGGCGCATCGCCCGGCCCGTCGAACAGGAATTTTCCGCTCATGTCAGCCAGCCGTTCTGGAGAGGAGATGAAGGTTCACGAACTGCACGCCGCGCTCGGCGGCGCGTGCCCATTCGGAATGCTGATCGAGCGCGAGGTAACGCATCCACCAGCGGCGGGCTTCGGCGAGATTGCCGGCATCGAACTCCAGCTTCGCCAGGTTGAAGATGGCATCGGCGTAATCGCCATCGATTTCGATCGCTCTCCTCAGATGCCGCCTGGCCGTGTCCGTGCGCCCACGTTCGCCCATCAGCCCGGCAAGATTGAACCAGGCTTCGACGAAGCAAGGATCGAGCTTTATGGCGCGGGCATAGTCATGCGCCGCTTCGGCCTCCCGCCCGGCGGCTCTGAGGCAGTTGGCCCGGTTGAACGCTGCAACCTCGTCGGTGCGGTCGATGGCGAGATAGCGCTGGTAGAACGCGGCCGCCTGGTCGTATTCCCCCGCCTCTTCGGCCGCTTCGGCCTGAGCGAAGAGATCTTCGAGCGCCTCCTCGTCGGGAGAGCCGACGTCGAGCAGCAATTGACCGTCGAGCTCGCTCAAGCCCTCGGCGCGTCGCGCATAGATCGTATCCTTGCCTTCGTGGTGCAGCGAGAGCGCGGTGAGGGAGGCGACGTTTCCGGAGCGGTGGACCGAGCGCGCGATCGCGCCCCAGCCGGCGCCGCTGGCCATCAGTCCCGCATATTTTCTGGCGAGGATCAGATCGCGGAAAGAATAGGGCTCGCCGTCATGCTCGAAAGCGTCGAACAACGACAGAAGATCGAGGTGGCGAGGGGAGAGCCCGGACTGGTCGACGAGCGATTGCCGCGTAAGCGCCGATGTTTCCGGGGCGCTCGCCAGTCCGAGCAGGCGGAGGAAGCCGTTTTCGCTGAGCACGCGCCGACGCTGCCCGCTTTCGCTGTCGAAGCGAGCCTCGATCTCTGCTTCGGACGCCTTTGCGAGCAGCCCGCGCCCGAAGACCACGAACTTCGTCTGCCTGTTGACACCGCGCCTGAGGTGCCCGCCCTGGCGCTCGACCTCGCGAGCCGCCAGCCGCCGCGGAAAGGCGGCGAGCGCGCCCACGATACCGAATGTCCGACCGGCAAGCGCCATCAGGCTTTCTTCTTGGCCGCGGGTTTAGCAGTTACGCGTTTCGCCGCCGCGGCTTTGGCAGCGGGCTCCTTTGCTGCGGGCTCCGCCTTGGGCTTGCTCCGAGCGGGCGGCTTGGCCTGGGAAAGGCTCGCCTTCAGGGCATCCATGAGATTGACGACGTTGCCGCGTTCGGGCGCCTGCGCAATGATCGGCTTGTGACCCTTGAGCTTCTCGCGGATCATCTGCATCAGCGCGACCTCGTAGCGGTCCTCGTACTGCTTCGGATCGAAGGTGGTCGTCTTCTGCTCGATGAGCGCTTCGGCAAGCTGCAGCATCTCGGGATCCGGTTTGCCGACCGGAATGTTGCCGAAATAATCCGCCGTGCCGCGCACCTCGTTGGGATTGCGCAAGGTGCAGACGAACATTCCGGTCTCGCGCGGACCGATGGTCACCACCCGTTCGCGGCTGGACAGCACGAGACGGGCGATCGCGAGTTTCCCGCTTCGGCGCAGAGCTTCACGCAGGACGACGAAGGTTTCCTCGGCCATGGCCCCGTCGGGCGCCAGGTAATAAGGGGCGTCCTGATAGATGACGTCAACGGAACCGGCGTCGACGAAAGCCTCGATGTTCATCGTGTGATTGGATTCGATCCGGACGCTTTCCAGATCCGAATCCTCGATGATGATGTATTTCTTGTCTTCGTATTCGTAGCCCTTCACGAGGTCCGAACGCTCGACGAGGCCGAGCTCCGGATCGACGGGCTTCATGTTGATCCGGTTATGGGTGTCCTTGTGAAGCTGATTGAAGGAAATGCGCTCGCTTGCGCTGGTGGCGGGGTAAAGCCTCACCGGACAGCTCACGAGACTCAGTCTGATATAGCCCTTCCAACTTGCCCTGGGTGCCATGGTTTTCTCCCTACGCGGCACTACGATCACATCTGCCAGAGCGGGATGAGGAAAGTGCATGCGGTTTCCGCCTGCATCCCGCGCCTCAACGACTACAGTATAGGCAGATCCCTCGCGGAGTCGTCGATATCGGCCCAGGGATCGCCGGACGTGGCCAGAAGGCCCGGCAGCGAAGAATAGTTCAAATCCGCCGGAGCGTCGATAGTCTCCAGATCCGCCCAGCTGAGCGGGGTGGAGGCTGGCAGATTGGTGCGGGCGCGCAGCGAATAGGGGGCCGCCCAGGTATGGCTGCGGGCGTTGCGATGGAAGTCGATGAAAATGCGCCTTATGCGGTTGTCCTTGCCCATGGTGGTGGTGAAGGTGGCGGGAGCGGTGGCCGCGAGACGGGTCGCGAGCGCGCTCGTCGCCTGATGGAATTTCTTCCAGTCGAGCTTCGGCACGACCGGTACGACGACGTGCACTCCCCTGCCGCCAGATGTCTTTACGAAGGGTACCAGCGCGAGCGCCTCGAGTTCGGCCTTGATGTGGATCGCGGCCTCGACCACCTCGCGCCAGGCGATGCCCTCGCCGGGATCGAGATCGAAGACGACGCGATCCGGCTTGCCGAGCAGCTTGCGCGTCGTCCCCCAATTGTGGAATTCGACGACGCCGAACTGCGCCAGCGCCAGGTATCCTCTCGCGTCCTCGACCGACAGGTAGGTTTTCGCCTCGCCTTCCGAGTTGGTTGCCTGGAACGTCGCGACCGAAGGCGGCATGCCGGTAAAAGGGTGGCGCTGGAAGAAGCAATCCTGCGTCCGGCCGGTCGGGCAGCGTACCAGCGAAACGGGACGGCCGAGAATATGCGGCAGCATGAAGTCGCCGATCATCGCGTAATAGACGGCAAGGTCGAGCTTGGTCGGGCCGGATTTGCCGAAGAGCCGCCGGGTCGGGTTGGTAATCGTTATGCCGGCGAGGTCCGCGTCCGAGATCAGGCGCTTTCTCGACATGGAAACCGGCGTCGACAGCTCGACGTCGCGGAGCCCCTTGAAGACGGCGTGACGCAGGACGTTATCGGTCGTCCGGTTGCCGTAGTGGATATGCGCCCGGAGCAAGGGCCGCACCCAGATGATCTCCCTCGGCGCTCCCTCGAGCTTTGCGGCGCCGGCGCGCAAGGGTTCGAGCCTTGCGAGCAACTCCTTGAGCATCTGCGCGTCGAAGCCGGTTCCAACCTTGCCGCGATATTCCAGCTCGCCGTCGGCCCACTCTCCGAGTGCAAGCGACGCAATGCCCTCGGCCGCCTCCGAAACGGTGTAGCCGACGATCACGAAATCCTCCGCCTTCAAAGCCTTCGTCTTGGTCCAGGTCTTCGACCGGCCGCTTCGGTAGGGTGCCGAGATGCGTTTGGAGACGATCCCTTCCAGGCCCATCTCGGAGGCCCGGTCGTAAAGCGCGCGCCCTTCACCCAGCACATGATCGCTGAACTGGATCGCCGAGCGGCTTGAGACCTGCCCTGCAAGCAATTGCTTCAACAGTGCCTTGCGCTTTTCGAGCGGGACGTCGAAAAGGTTCCAGCCGTTGAGATGCAGGAGGTCGAAGGCGTAGAAGACGAGGCTGTTGCCGGCGCCGGTGGAAAGCGCATCCTGCAGCAGCGCGAAGCGGCTGACCCCCGTCTCGTCCAGCACGACGATCTCGCCGTCGATGATCACATCGCGGCACGGCAGCCGCCGGAAAGCCTCCGGCAGGTCTCCGTAGCGCTTCGTCCAGTCGAGCCCGCCGCGGGTGACGAGGCGCACCTTTCCGTCCGCCACGTGGGCCATGGTGCGATAGCCGTCGAACTTGATCTCGTGCAGCCAGCGCTCGGGCTTTTTCGAGTCCTTTTCGGCTTCCGGGGGGAGAATCGTCTGTGTTGCGAGTTGAGGTTCGATGCGTTCGGGTTGTGCGGCCTTGACCGCACCGGCAAGCGCGCCGGGATTGAGCTTGACCGGCTTTGGCGGGGCCTTCGGCTTCTCCACCAGTTCCTCGATCCGCCGGCCGGATTTGACGCTTTCCGGCCGGGCGGCAAGGATATCGATCGATGTGTCGGCGGCCGAATCGCGCTCCTTGAAAAGGAGCCAGTTGCGCTGGTCCTCCTCTCCCGGGCGACGCTTCAGACGGGCCAGCATCCATCCGCCGTTGAGTTTCTCCCCTGCCAGGCGGAACTTGAAGGCGCCCTTGCGCAGGTCGTCGTCGACATCGCCCATCGGCGCCCAGACGCCCTTGTCCCAGACGATCATCGGACCGCCGCCATATTCGCCTTCGGGGATCACGCCCTCGAAGTCGATATAGTCGAGGGGATGGTCCTCCGTCTCCACCGCCAGCCGCTTGTCGGCCGGATTGAGCGACGGACCTTTCGGCACCGCCCAGCTTTTCAGCACGCCGTCGACCTCAAGCCGCAAATCGTAGTGGTCGGCGGTCGCATGGTGTTTGTGCACGACGAAGCGATTGCCGCCGGCGGTCAGATTTCCGACCGGCTCCGGCGTCTTCGAAAAATCCCGCTTCTTGCGGTAGGCCTCCAGCTTAGGCGTCGCCATGCGCCCAAGCTATGGCGGATCACGGCAGGCTGCAATATCAGGCGAGTCTGCCCGGATTGCCGAGCGTCATATGGCGGTTCACGTCCTTGTAGAGCAGGTAGCGGAATTTGCCCGGTCCGCCGGCATAGCAGGCCTGCGGGCAGAAGGCCCTGAGCCACATATAGTCTCCGGCTTCCACCTCCACCCAGTCGTTGTTGAGTCGGTAAACGGCCTTGCCTTCGAGCACATAGAGTCCGTGTTCCATCACATGGGTTTCCATGAACGGGATGACGCCGCCGGGCTCGAAGGTCACGATCGTGACATGCATGTCGTGGCGCATGTCGGAAGGATCGACGAAGCGGGTGGTGGCCCAGCGCCCATCCGTTTCCGGCATGGGCGAGGGGGGGATGTCGCGTTCGTTGGTAACGATCGGTTCGGGAATGGGAACCCCGTCGACCTTCTCATAAGCCTTGCGGATCCAGTGGAATCGCGTCGGCGCACCGGATTCGTTTCTGAGGCTCCATTCGGTGCCGGGCGGGATGAAGGCATAGCCGCCGGACTGCATCAGATGCGTCTCATCGCCGAGCGTCAGATGGAACTCGCCGTCCACCACGAACAGCACGGCTTCGGCGCGGGGATCCGTCTCCGGCCGGTTGCTGCCGCCGGAAGGGCCGACCTCCATGATATATTGCGAGAAGGTCTCGGCGAAGCCGGAAAGCGGGCGCGACAGTACCCAGAGCCGTGTATTCGTCCAGAAGGGCAGGTAGCTCGTCACGATGTCGCGCATGACGCCCTTTGGAATGATCGCATAGGCCTCGGTGAAGATGGCGCGGTCGGAAAGCAGGTTGGTCTGAGGAGGATGGCCGCCTACCGGAAAATAGTAGTTCTTCTGCATGTGTGTCCCATCGAGATGCGTGGCGGAGACGGTGCCTCCGCCTCTCTGCAACGACTTTACCGGCTTGCTCCGCGATACGTCCAATATATTGTTCAACTCGATCCAGAGTAACAATGTATCGATAGGGCTATGCCATGGAGCTACGTCACCTGCGCTATTTCGTTGCGGTTGCCGATGCCGCAAGTTTTACGGCAGCCGCCAGGGGCCTCAACATCTCCCAGCCGCCGTTGAGCCAGCAGATCAGGGATCTGGAAGCGGAAGTCGGCACGCGGCTGTTCGAGCGTTCCAGCCGCAATGTCGAGCTGACCGAGGCGGGCGCCAACTTTCTCGAACATGCCCGGATGATTCTCGGTCAGGTCGAGCACGCGGTTCAGCAGGCGCGCGCCATCGGTTCCGGGCAGGTAGGAACGCTGAACATAGCGACGACCGGCTCGGTGCTGCTGGGGCCGTTGTCCAACCTGATCGCGCGGTTCCGGGGTGCATGGCCCGGCGTGTTCGTCCGTATCCATGAAATGGACCCCGAGGCGCAGGAGGCGGCCTTGCTTTCCCATCGCACCGACCTCAGTTTCGTGCGCCGGCCTCGAAACAATCCGGACCTCGTTGCGCATGTCGCCTGGCACGAGAAGGTGGGCGTGGCCCTGCCCGAACACCATCGCATGGCGGGTTCAGAGACGATCGAGCTCGGTGATCTGCGAAAGGAAAACTTCGTCTTTCTGAGGCTCGCGGACTCCCGCTTTGCCCGCTACCTGCATGATTGCTGCGTGGCGGCGGGGTTCGTACCTGATATCACGAACGAGGTGGTGGAATCCTATTCCCTCACCAGCCTCGTTGCCGCGGGGCTCGGCGTGGCACTCGTCCCGGAATGCATCAGCACTCTTTCGCGGCCGGGCGTCGTCTACCGGCCGCTCGCCGAGCCGGCGCCGGAAGCCGACGTGTACGTCATCAGCCGGCCGAACCCCGGACCCGTCATCGCTGCCTTTCTGGAGGCAGCGCAAGGCTCGCCGGATAACGGGATCGATGCCGAGGTGGGATAGGTGAAGGTCCGCGAGTCCCCTTCGCCCCGCTTGCGGGGAGAAGGTCGCCGGCAAGCCGGATGAGGGCGCGCCGCGGATACGGACTTCGAAGCACAGCACACAAGAGTAGCTGGATGCGAAGCGCCTTCAGCCTTCTTCCGGCCTGTGCCCGCCGATCGCGCGCGTCAACTCGTCCGCCATGCGGCGCACGGCGGGGCCGAGGACGCCGAGTCTCTCGTCGTCGATGCGGACGGTGGGGCCGGAGATGGAGATGCCGCCGATCGCCTCACCGTACTCGTTGAAGAGCGGGGCGGCGATGCAGCGCATGCCGAGCGTGTGCTCTTCGTCATCGACCGACCAGCCGCGAAAGCGGATCTCCTGAACGTTGCGGATCAGGTCCGGCAGCGTGGCGAGCGTCCGCCCGGTAAAGCACGCGAGCGTTCTGCCGCTCAGGGTCTTGGCGATCTCCGTATCGGACCAGGTCGAAAGAATGGCCTTGCCGATGCCGGAAGCGTGGATCGGCCCCCGCCGCCCGGGACGGAAGAAGGCGCGCATCGGCGCGTGGCTTTCGACCTGGGAGATGAAAACCACGTCGCCGTCTTCCTCTATGCCGATATTCGCCGTCTCGCCGCTTTCGTCCATGAGCCGCTTCAGGAACGGACGGCTGATCGTGCCGAGCTTGCGAAAGCGCAGGAAGGCGTTGCCGATCTCGAACGCCTTGACGCCGACGGTCCACGTGCCGGCCTCCGCGTCGTTCGCCACCATCCCGTGCTGGGCGAGCGACGTCAGCAGCCGGTGCACGGTCGAAGGCGCCATGCCTGACCGCTCCGAAAGTGCGGTCAAGGTCGAGCCGTCGCCTTCGGCGATGATCGCCAGCAGGGACAGGCTCCTGTCCAGCACCTGAACGGAAGCCGGCGCGGCGTTCTCTCCCGCCTTGCGCCCCCTCTTCCCCTTGCCGTTCGCCTCCATGCCAGTCTCCAAATCAGTTGCCGCCTGAGATCATGCTCTACAGCCATTGCATCCGATTTTCTCCTATTTGTTGAAAATCTTTATTTCCATACAATGGGAATGATTTCCATAAATGCGTTGAAATGGACGCGGAATGGATTTACCTTCCATTCAAACAGGAGGAGTTCCCATGGCCAAGATGCGCGCAGTCGATGCAGCGGTTTATGTTCTGGAAAAAGAAGGGATCGATTGCGCCTTCGGCGTACCCGGCGCGGCGATCAATCCATTCTACTCGGCCCTGAGGGCGCGCGGATCGATCCGTCACATACTCGCTCGCCACGTCGAAGGCGCTTCGCACATGGCGGAGGGCTACACCCGCGCCAGGCACGGCAATATCGGTGTCTGCATAGGAACCTCCGGGCCGGCCGGCACGGACATGATCACCGGCCTCTATTCGGCATCCGCGGACTCGATCCCGATCCTCTGCATCACCGGGCAGGCGCCGCGTGCGCGTCTCGACAAGGAGGACTTCCAGGCGGTCGACATTGCGAAGATCGCGGCGCCGGTCACCAAATGGGCGGCCACCGTCATGGAGCCGGCGCTGGTCCCCTTCGTCTTCCAGAAGGCCTTCCACCTGATGCGCTCGGGTCGGCCCGGGCCGGTCCTCATCGACCTGCCGGTCGACGTCCAGCTTGCCGAGATCGAATTCGATCCGGAAACCTATGAGCCCCTTTCCGCCTACAAGCCTGCCGCCACCCGTGCGCAGGCCGAAAAGGCGCTCGCCATGCTCAACGAGGCAGAAAGGCCGCTGATCGTCGCCGGCGGCGGCATCATCAATGCGGACGCCTCCGATCTCCTTACCGAATTCGCCGAGATCACCGGCGTTCCGGTCGTTCCGACGCTGATGGGCTGGGGCGTCATCCCGGACGACCACCCGCTGATGGCGGGCATGTGCGGCCTGCAGACCTCGCATCGTTACGGCAATGCGACGCTGCTCGCCTCCGATTTCGTCTTCGGCATCGGCAATCGCTGGGCAAACCGCCACACCGGCAACATCCCGACCTATACGGAAGGCCGCAAGTTCATCCATGTCGATATCGAGCCGACGCAGATCGGCCGGGTCTTCGCACCCGATTTCGGCATCGTCTCCGACGCGGGTGCCGCGCTCAAGCTCTTCCTCGACGTCGCGACCGAATGGAAGACGGCCGGCAAGCTGCGCGACTGGTCGGCCTGGGCCGAGGAGTGCCGCGAGCGCAAGCGGTCGATGCTGCGCAAGACCCATTTCGATCAGACCCCGCTGAAACCCCAGCGCGTCTACGAGGAGATGAACAAGATTTTCGGCCGCGACACCTGCTACGTCTCGACCATCGGCTTGAGCCAGATTGCCGGCGCGCAATTCCTACACGTCTACAAGCCGCGCAACTGGATCAATTGCGGCCAGGCCGGTCCGCTCGGCTGGACCCTGCCGGCAGCACTCGGCGTGCGGGCCGCCGATCCGAACCGGCAGATCGTTGCTCTTTCCGGCGATTACGATTTCCAGTTCCTGATCGAGGAACTCGCGGTCGGCGCCCAGCACAAGCTGCCTTACCTGCATGTCGTCGTGAACAATTCCTATCTCGGGCTTATCCGTCAGGCCCAACGCGGCTTCAACATGGATTTCGAGGTCAGTCTGGCCTTTGAAAACATCAATGCCGACGGCGACGCGGAGAAGGGTTACGGGGTCGACCACGTGGCGGTTGCCGAGGGGCTCGGCTGCAAGGCGATCCGTGTCAGGAGCCCGAATGAATTCGCCGACGCCTTCGACCGGGCGCAGGCGCTGATGGAAGAGCACCAGGTGCCCGTCGTCATCGAGTTCATCCTGGAGCGCGTCACCAACATCGCCATGGGCGCGGACATCAACGCGGTCGTCGAGTTCGAGGAACTCGCCGAGCGCGGCGAGGATGCCCCGACCGCGATTGCCGCCCTTCTCGATTGAAGAACGTCCTACGCGGTTCCGCCCGCATCCCGCTTACCACAGAGGAGTGATCGCATGCCGAGATTTGCTGCGAACCTGACGATGCTGTTCAACGAGGCGCCGTTTCTCGACCGTTTCGCACTGGCCGCCAGGGCGGGTTTCGAAGGCGTTGAATATCTCTTTCCCTACGACTTCGATAAGACGGCGCTGCGCGGCGAACTCGACCGCCACGGCCTGACGCAAGTGCTGCACAACCTGCCGGCCGGCGACTGGGCCGGCGGCGAACGGGGCATCGCGATCCTGCCGGATCGGATCGACGAATTCCGCAAGGGGGTCGCAACGGCCATCGACTATGCGACTGCGCTCGGCTGCCGCCAGGTCAATTGCCTCGTGGGGATTGCCCCGGACGGTGTACCCGACAGCGTGCTGCGCACGACCCTCGTCGCCAATCTGAAGCTTGCGGCGGCCGAACTCGGCAAGTGCGGCATCCGCCTTCTGATCGAACCGATCAACCGCTTCGATATCCCCGGCTTTTATCTCAACACGGTCGGGCAGGCGTCGTCGATCATCGAGGAGGTCGGGAGCGATAACCTCTTCATCCAGTACGACCTCTACCACCAGCAGCGCACCGAGGGCGAACTCGTCGGCACCTACAGGCGCTACCGCGAAAAGATCGCGCACATACAGCTTGCCGACAATCCCGGACGCAACGAGCCGGGGACCGGCGAGATCAACTACCCCTTCGTCTTCGACGCATTGGAAGCCGGCGGCTACGACGGCTGGATCGGGTGCGAATACAAGCCGCTGACGACAACGGCGGAAGGACTTGGGTGGCTCGGCACCGAGCGCCAGCGCAAACAATCCGCAGACATCATCCAAATCAGGAGCTAAGCACGATGGCATCTATCGGTTTCATTGGACTGGGTATCATGGGCACGCCGATGGCGCGCCACCTTCAGGATGCCGGCCACGAGATCATCACGTCGAAATTCGTCATCCCGCCGCGCCAGGAGCTCGTCGAGAACGGGCTGGAAATCGTCGAAACGCCTAAGGCGCTCGCGGAGACGGTCGACACGATCATCCTCATGCTACCGGATACGCCGGAAGTGAAGGACGTCCTGTTCGGTGAGAATGGCGTCTACTACGGCCTAGGCGAGGGCAAGCTCGTCATCGACATGAGCTCCATCTCGCCGATCGAGACGAAGGAGTTCGCCAAGAAGGTCCGTGAAACCGGTGCCGAATATATCGACGCGCCGGTTTCCGGAGGCGAGGTCGGCGCCAAGAACGCCTCTCTCAGCATCATGGCCGGCGGCAAGCCGAGCTCCTTCGAACGCGCCCTGCCGCTCTTCAAGCTGATGGGAAAGAACATCACGCTCGTCGGCGATTGCGGCGACGGCCAGGTCACCAAGGTCGCAAACCAGATCATCGTGGCGCTGACCATCGAGGCAGTCTCCGAGGCGCTGGTCTTCGCGTCCAAGGCAGGAGCCGATCCGGCCCGCGTCCGTGAGGCACTGATGGGCGGCTTTGCATCGTCGCGCATCCTCGAAGTCCATGGCGATCGGATGATCAAGCGTACCTTCGAGCCGGGCTTCCGCATCTCGCTGCACCAGAAAGACCTGAATCTCGCGCTGCAGGGAGCGAAAAGCCTCGGCATCTCGCTGCCGAACACGGCGGCCACCCAGGAACTCTTCAACAATTGCGCCGCCAATGGCGACAGCGGGCTCGACCATTCCGGGCTCGTGCGGGCGCTCGAGCGGATGGCGAACCACGAGGTCGCATAAGTCGCGATCGAGGACGCGCATGATCGGCCGGCGGCCTCATCCGCCGTGGAGATCATGCATCCGGGCGGCGGAAGGAGGAGCCGCCGCCCGCGCATTTCTCAAACGGGAGGAACAATGGCCGCCATCGCCAACCCGCGTCAATTCCTGGAGAGCCTGTTCGCCTCTGCCGTGTCCGCCGCTGATCCGGAACGAGTCATCGCCGCAAATCTGCCGGAGCGGCCGAAGGGGCGCACGGTCGTCATCGGAGCCGGCAAGGGCGCTGCTCAGATGGCCCGGGCGCTCGAATCCGTCTGGGAGGGGCCGCTCAGCGGCGTGGTCGTCACGCGCTACGGCTTCGGTGCGCATTGCAAGAATATCGAGGTGCTCGAAGCCTCCCATCCCTTGCCGGACGAGGGCGGGCTGAAGGCGTCGAAGCGGCTCCTCGCGGCGGTCAGCGGCCTGACCGGGGACGACCTGGTCGTGGCGCTGATCTGCGGCGGTGGTTCGGCGCTCCTGCCCGCACCGCCACCGGCGCTTTCGCTCGAGGATGAAATTGCCGTCAATCGGGCGCTTCTCGCGTCAGGCGCGCCGATCAGCGCGATGAACGCGGTACGCAAGCACGTTTCCTTGATCAAGGGCGGCCGCCTGGCCGCTGCGGCCCATCCGGCCAGGGTCGTCTCCCTCGTCGTCTCCGATATTCCCGGCGACGACGCGGCGCTGGTCGCATCCGGCCCGACGATCGCCGACGCAGCCAGCCGCGAGGACGCCCTGAAGATCGTCGCGCGCTATCGTCTCGCTTTGCCGGAAAAGGTCATGCGCTGGCTGGCAAGCGCTGCTGCGGATGCGCCGAGACCTTCCGATCCGCGTTTTGCCCGCAACGAGGTGCAGCTGATCGCTTCGGCAGGCGTCTCGCTGGAGGCCGCGGCGTCCAGGGCCCGGGCCGCGGGTATCGAGGCCGTCATTCTTTCCGATGCGATCGAAGGGGAGGCGCGCGACGTGGGGCTTGTTCATGCGGCGATTGCGCGCGAGACGGCGCTGCGCGGCCGGCCCTTTCCGAAGCCCGCCCTCCTGCTCTCGGGCGGCGAAACGACGGTGACGGTCCGGGGCGAAGGACGCGGCGGGCGCAACAGCGAGTTCCTGCTGTCGCTGGCGCTCGGCATAGACGGCATCGGCGGGATCTCGGCGCTCGCTGCGGACACCGACGGCATCGACGGATCCGAGGACAATGCCGGCGCCTTCGCCGATCATACGACGATCGCCCGCCTGCTGGCGCGGCGCCTGGATGCCGCTGCGCTGCTTCACAAAAACGACAGCTGGGCGGCCTTCGATGCGCTTGGAGACCTTTTCAAGCCGGGCCCGACCGGCACGAACGTCAATGATTTCAGGGCGGTGCTGATCCAGTGATCGGTGCCGGCGCCCAAAGACAATTGGTCCACCAGGGAGGAAAGACCATGATACCTCTACCGATCCGCCCGCTTTCGCACAGCGAGTTCGCACCCTTCGGCGATGTCATCGAGCCTGACGACGCGAAGAGCTTTCCGATCAACGCCGGCAAATGCATCCGCTATCACGACCTTGCGAGGGTGGAGACGAGCGGCCCGGAAGCCCGAACGCTGGTCAGCCTCTTGAAGGGCGAACCCTATGACATCCCATTGACGCTGAAGATGGTGGAACGGCATCCGCTCGGAAGCCAGGCCTTCATCCCGCTGACGGGAAATCCCTTCCTCGTGGTCGTGGCGCCCGACGAAGGCGGGGAGCCCGGCGAGCCGATCGCCTTCGAGACCGGGCCGGGCCAGGGGGTCAACATCGCGCAAAATGTCTGGCACGGAATTCTGACGCCGCTTCGTTCGACCTCCGAATTCGTCGTCATTGACCGCGGCGGCAGCGGATGTAATCTCGAGGAGCATTTCTTCGAAAAGCCTTATCAGGTCGAATACGCTTGACCGACGCGCGTCCCGCACTTGTTGCGGGGCGCTCGAACTCTTAGGTTCGGTGCTTCCGAGTCCGTGACCTTTGAGCAATGCAGCACTTCGCCAGGAAAATGTGGGGAGAAACCGGTTGGGGCATGCCGACCTCGCTCGCCCTGCACCTGGCGCTCGCCTTTCTGCTGCTGGTTCGGCTGCCGGATTTGTCTGCGCCGGCAAAGGAACAAAGCGTCAGCGTCGAGCTCGTTCCGCAGCCGAAGAGTGCGGAAAAGCCCGAGCAAAAGCCGAACGCGGCCAAGAGCGAGCAGGCGCGCCCTCAGCCTGAGGCGTTCGAGTCGGCGGCAGCGCCGGCCGAAAAGGAAAAGCCTCCTCAGCCCGAGTTGCCTCCGGCCGCGCCGAAGAAGACCGAAACGCCGAGCGAGACGCCGGAGGCCTCGCGGCCCGCCCCGGCAAAGACGGAGAATACCGCCAGCGAAAAGCCGGCGGAAAGCAGGACAGCGCTTGCGGAATTGCGCGTCGATGCCCGGAGCGCAGCGAACGAGGCGGCCGACGCTGCAGCCGCGCCGCCGGCTGCAGCTGTTCCCCAGGAGAAACCGGTTCTGGAGGAAGCAAGGGCGGAGCCGACGCAGCCACCCGAGGCGAAGGCCGAGCGCGAGGCGAGCCAGCTCGTCCAGGCGAAGGAACTCTATTCTGAAAACGCCCTGTCGGACCCGCGCGTGAAACAGGCGATCGGCAGGCTGCCGCCGAAAAAGCGGATCGTACAGCTCTGCAGCATCGAGGCGCTCGAGCAGGTGCGGCGCGAAATGCCCGGTGCATTTCCGGACATGCTCGTTCCCTTCGGCCCTTCCGGGGGCTTCATCTCGGAAACGGGACTGAACGCCGATGGCGGCGCCTTCCGCAGCCGGTCGACATGGTACGCCATCGACTTCAAATGCGAAGTGAGCCCCGAGACGACATCGGTCACTTCCTTCAGCTTCGCGATCGGCAAGGCGATCCCGAAGAGCGAGTGGGGTGCGCGACAACTGCCGAGCAATTAAACAGTGGGATGGATGGAGGGACTGAATGGCAAGCGCGTATCGCTGGTTGAACGAGCCGGCAAGCTGGGAGGGCGACGAACGCGATCTGTCGCTCAAGACCGACGGCAATACGGACTTCTGGCGCGAAACCTTCTACGGCTTCGTGCGCGATAGCGGACATGCCTATCTTCGTCCGGTTTCTGGCGATTTCACCGCCTCGGCGACGATCGTCGGTCAGTATGAGCAGCTTTACGATCAGGCCGGTCTGATGCTGCGGGTCGACGAGCAGAACTGGATCAAATGCGGTATCGAATATACCGACGGGCTGATGCATTTCAGCGTGGTCGTGACGCGGGGAGTATCGGACTGGTCGGTCATCCCGTTGCACGCAAAGGCGCCTTCGGACCCGCTGGAGGTGCGGCTGACGCGGCATGGGGATGCGGTGCGGGTGCAATTCCGCTTTGGCGAGGAACGCTGGCAGATGGCGCGGCTCTGTCCCTTTTCCGCCGCCGATGCCGAGGTCGGTGTCACTGCCTGCTCTCCGGAGCGCGCAGGCTTTGCGGCAAGGTTCCGCGACTTGAGTCTCGGCCCGCCGATCGCTCGCGCCTTGCACGACGACTGAAGTCCCGACACCGGGGCTTCTGGGAAACTAGGTCAGGCGATCGCGCGCGGCGCCAGGCTGCCGACCGGCCGGCAGGAGTCGCGGATTACCAGTCTTCCCTGGAGGACGAGCCTTCGCGGCGCTTCCGGGCTGGCGCCGGAAAGGCGGTCGAGCACGAGCTGTGCGGCCTGTTCGCCGATCGCCTGGACCGGCTGGGCGATCGTCGTCAGATGCGGCTGGAAGACGTCCGCCCAGGGAAAATCGTCGAAGCTTGCGACCGAAACGTCGTCCGGGCAGTGAAGGCCGATATCCCGGATCGCCTTCATCACCCCGATGACCATCAGATTGTTGGCAGAGAAAATCGCCGTTGGACGCTCGGGACTCGTCAGCAGCTGGAGCGCGGCGGTATAGGCGTCCTTCTCCCGAAAATTGCCGATCCGGATCAGGTCCTCCTCGCAGGGGAGCCCCGCCGCCTCCAACGCTGCCCGATAGCCGGCAAGACGCTCCCGTCCAGTGGACGTGTCGAGGGAGCCGGAAATATAGCCGATGCGCCGATGGCCGAGGCCGAGCATATAGATGGTTGCGTCCTGAACCGCGCGGCGATTGTCGAGCACGACCGCATCGGTGTCGATGCCGTCGCAAAGCCGGTCGATCAGCACGGTCGGAAGATTGGCGCTCGCGATCATGCGTTTCAGCGTCTCGTCGTCTCCGGCGGGCGCGATGATCAGGCCGTCCACGCTCCGGTCGATCAACAGGGCGATCTGCTCGTCCTGCAGGGCGACGTCCTCGTCGTTGCAGCAGAGCATCACGGCGTAGCCGGCCCGATGCAGCACGTCCTGGATGACGGCCACGACATCGGTGAAGAACGGATTGGTGATATCGGCAACCATCAGGCCTACGGTGCGGGTCGTGCCGAGCTTGAGGCTGCGGGCGATGGCGTTGCGCTTGTAGCCTATGAGGCCGATCGCCTGCTCGATGCGGTTGCGCAATTCCGGACTGACCGGGGCCGAACCGTTGATCACGGCCGAGACCGTCGCCACGGAGACATGCGCCGCCTTGGCGACGTCGAGCATGGTCGGTGCACCGGACTTTCTTGAATTTCGTCGCTGCTGCATCTCGCCCGAAACGTTTTGATGATTTGCTCGCTAAACTGTATTTGAATCGCTGAAATTACGCAATGCAGGCCGGAGCGCCCCGCTTGACAGTGTCGAAACGTTTAGAATAGGCTGCGGGAAATAGGCGAATAGAGCGTCAGATGTCGGCGGTAGGGAGGCTGCCAATATCATGCGCGATGCTATCCCCCGTGATTCGGTCACCACTGAATCCGACCGGCCAATTCTGGCGGCCGAAGCGATCTCGAAGTCGTTCGGCGGCGTCGCGGCGCTCAAGGATGTGCGCTTCGAACTGCGCGCGGGCGAAATCCACGCGCTCATGGGCGAGAACGGCGCCGGCAAGTCGACGCTGATGAAGGTCCTGTCCGGTGTCTACACGGACTACGAGGGCGCCGTCCGTGTAGATGGAGAAACCGTCCGCTTCTCCAATGTGCGCGATGCCGAGGCTGCCGGGATCGCCATCATCCATCAGGAACTCAACCTCGTCCCCGAACTCGGTGTCGCCGACAACATCTTCCTCGGCCGCGAACGGGTGATCGCCGGTCTTTTCGTGGATCGCAAGGCGAGCCTGGAGGCCGCACGAGGGCTGTTGAACCGCCTCGGAATCGAACTCGACCCGGAGGCGCGTGTGGGGCAATTGCGGGTCGGCGAACAACAGCTCGTCGAGATCGCGAAGGCCCTGTCCGTGGAAGCGCGCATTCTGATCATGGACGAGCCGACCTCGGCCCTTTCGCCGGGCGAGTGTCGGCGCCTCTTCAAGATCATGCGGCAACTTGCAGCCGACGGCGTCGGCATCATCTATATTTCGCACCGGATCGACGAGGTCATGCAGCTCAGCGACCGGGTCACCGTCTTCCGCGATGGCCGCCATGTGTGGGCCCGGCCGATGGCCGGACTGGACGAGAATACGATCATCGCCGCAATGGTGGGCCGCAACCTCCTCGACGCGCACCGGCGCGACCGGGGCAAAGGCGGCGGCGAGCCCGTCCTTTCGGTCAGGGACCTGTCGCTTGCCGTATCCGGACGCCATGGCTGGCGCGACGTGCTGAAGGGGGTGAGCTTCGACGTTCGCGCCGGCGAAATCCTCGGCATCGGCGGCTTGCTCGGCGCGGGGCGCACGGAAATCCTGGAGACGATCTTTGCATCGAATGAAGGCCTTCGCGGCGGCGAAATCCGGCTGGACGGCATCGCCGTCAATATCCGTTCGCCACGCGATGCTCGCCGCCTCGGTTTTGCTCTGGTGACGGAGGACCGCAAGGCGAAGGGGCTGCATCTTCATGAATCGATCAGAGACAATGTGGCCCTGCCGCTTGTTGGAAGGCTCGCACGATTCGGCCTGCGCTCCTTCGAAGGCGAGCGTGCGCTTGCGAAAGGGGCGGTCGATGCGCTCGGCGTTCGCTGCGCCGGGGCCGGTCAGGCGGCCGGAACCCTCTCCGGCGGCAACCAGCAGAAGGTCGTCATCGGCAAGTGGCTGGCGACCGGTCCGCGTGTCCTTCTTCTCGATGAGCCGACGCGCGGCATCGACGTCGGTGCGAAGCGCGAGATCTATGATCTCATCTTCAAGCTCGCCGGCGACGGGCTGGCGATCGTGGTGGTCAGTTCCGAATTGCCGGAGCTTCTGCTCCTCGCTGACCGCATTCTGGTGATGGCCGAGGGGCGGCAGACCGGACTCATCTCCCGGGAGGAGGCGAGCGAGGAGCGCATCATGCAGCTCGCCGCACCGAGGAGCGCGCGCGGAAGGGCGGTTGCATGAATTTCCTGAAGGCTCTCTCGCGCACGAAACTCTATTGGGGGCTGATCGCCATTTTCCTGATCGGAGTCCTGTCCTCACCGCTGACGTCATCGGGCAGGAACATCTTTCTCTCCTCCGGCAATCTCCTCGACGTGTTGCGGCAGGTATCGACCACCGGGCTGATCGCCACCGGCATGACGGCCGTCATTCTGACCGGCGGCATAGACCTTTCTGTCGGCTCGCTGATGGCGATCTGCACCGTCGTCTGCGCGATGCTCTTGACCGTTCCGGGGGACACGGCCGCCCTCTATCTGGGGCTGCCGGCCGTCGGACTTGCCGTCCTGGTCGTCGGTGCGGCGGCCGTACGCTTCGTCTTCCTGAATATCGAGAAATCCCGTGCGGGCGTGACGCATATCCGCGACATCCAGCTTGACCGGACACGCGGTACCGTTCTGCCTGCCGCAGCCGGCATCGTTCTCTGTGCCCTGGTTCTGAGCTTCCTCTTGCCTCAGATGCAGACGAAATTCGGCGTGCTCGGCGTTCTGCTCGTTGCGCCGGCGGTCGGCCTCATGTTCGGCGCAGTCAACGGCGTGATCATCGTGGTCGGACGGTTGCAGCCATTCATCGTCACGCTTGCCATGATGGTCACGGCGCTCGGCATCGCCCGGCTCACCGCCGGGCAGAACAACGCCGTTCTGCCGGTCTATACCGGCAGCAATGCCACCGCCGACTTCGATATGCTGCGGCAGCTAGTCTTCGGCATCGTGCCGATGCCCGGCATATTCTTCATCGTCGCGATTCTTCTCTACGGCGCGGTGCTGCGCTTCACGCCTTTCGGCCGCTATGTCTACGCCATCGGCGGAAACGAGGAGGCGGCGCGCCTTTCCGGCATCAATGCGGGCCGGGTGAAGATCGTCACCTATGCGGTATCGGGTCTCCTCGCGGGCATCGCCGCGGTGCTCTATGTGGCGCAGTACCGCCAGGGCAAGCCGGACGCCGGCGCGGGCCTCGAACTGGATGCGATCGCGGCAGTGGTCATCGGCGGGACGAGCCTGATGGGAGGACGCGGGAGCCTTGCCGGGACGTTCTGCGGCGTCCTGATCTTCGGCCTGCTCTCCAACATCCTGCAGCTCCACAACATCAATTCCAATCTTCAGCTGGTGCTGAAGGGCGTGATCATCATCGGCACCGTGCTCGTTCAGGAGCGCAATGCCTACGATCTTCTCGCGCAGTTGCGGCTGCCGGGCGCAAGCCGGCGCCCGGCTCAAGGAGACACGTCCGTGGAGGAGCGGACGTCGAGAGAGACGTTGTCCATAACAATGGGAGGAAAGAAGAAATGAAACGCCGTGACATCCTGAAACTGACGGCGGTCGCCGCCGTGCTCGCCGCGACGACCGCGCTCATGCCGGCGGACGACGCCCTGGCCCAGGACAAGAAGTTTCGCATCGGCTTCAGCCAGGCGACGACGATCGAGCCGTGGCGCGCGCAGTTCAACAAGGACATCATTGCCGAGGCGGCAAAGCATCCGGATGTCGAGCTGATCATAACCGACGGTGAGGACAGGACGGAAAAGCAGGTGGCCGACGTCGAGAACCTCATTCGCCAGGAGGTGGACGCATTGCTCGTATCGCCGAAAGAGTCCGCAGGGCTCACCGGCGTGGTGCAGCAGGCGATCGATGCCAAGATCCCGGTCTTCGTTCTCGACCGCAATGTCGAGACCGACCAGTACACCCAGTTCGTCGGCGGCGACAACAAACTGATCGGCCGCGCGGCCGGCGAGTATGCGGTCGAGCTTCTCGGCGGCAAGGGCAAGGCTGAAGGCAATATCGTCGAGATATGGGGCGGCATGGGTACCCAGCCGGCGCATGACCGCCACGACGGCTTTCACGAGTTCACCGACAAGGAGCCCGGCATCAAGAACCTGCTCGATCAGCAATCCGGCGACTGGAAGCAGGACCAGGCCTACAACATCATGGCGACGGCGCTGCGCAACAACGAGAAGATCGACCTCGTATACGGCCACAACGATCCGATGGCCTATGGCGCCTATCTGGCGGCGAAGGACGCAGGCCGTGAGAAGGAAATGAAGTTCATCGGCATCGATGCGCTCCCGAACGAAGGCGTGACCTGGGTCAACAACGGCGAACTGACCGCGACCTTCCTCTATGCGACGCCGGGAGCGGAGGGTCTGCGCCAGGCGGTGAAGTTCCTGAAGGGGGAAAAGGTCGAAAAGACCGTCACGCTCGACACGATGAAGGTGACCAAGGAAAACGCCGCGCAGATCCTGAAGGACAACGGCCTTTAAGAGCCCTAGCGCGGACGCGCTGCGGCAAACGCAAAGTCTGCATGCTCTCCTCGGTCCGATTTGAGGAAGCGTGCAGCGGGCGGGCGGCGGATACGAGGGACCGCCCGCCTTACCTCTCATCGCATCATCGACAGCGCCGTGGCGAAGAAATCCTCGCCGCCGAAATTGCCCGATTTCAGCGTCAGCAACATGTCGTTTCCGCCAGTGCCGATCGTCCTCAGCAGAGGGACGCCGGGGGCGATCTCCGGACCGATCAGGAAAGCCGGGATGCCGAGCCTGTCGACGGTTGCGCCGGAGGTCTCTCCGCCGGCGACGACGAGGCGTCTCACGCCGCGCTCGACCAGTTCGCCCGCGATCGCGGCGGTTGCCGTCTCGACCGCGTGCCCGGATGCCTCTCGCCCGTATCGCGCCTGCAAACGCGAAACGACCTCAGGTGCGGCGCTCGCGGCGATGGCCACCGGGCCCTCGCCAATCCGTTCCCCGGCCCAGGCAATCGCTGCGGAAATCTCGTCCGATCCGGCGAGGAGCTTTTCCGTGTCGAGCCGCAGCACCGGCATATGCAGTTCCGCCGCATCGAGCTGCTTCAGCGTTGCCGCCGAACAACTGCCTGCGACCACCGCGGCAAGACCGCCGACGGGGCGGATGGCTTCGTTTTCCCCGTCGCTTGCCGAAGCCCGGCCGGAGCGTAGAAGCGCGCGGGCGAGGCCGAGGCCGAGGCCCGACGCGCCGGTCGAAACGGGCATTTCGAGCGCTGCCTTTCCGAGCGTTTCGAGATCGCGTTCGAAGACCGCATCCGCGATCGCCGCGGCGGCACCTTCGGCGCGTAACCGATCGAGCCGCGCCCTTACCGCATCGGCTCCGTCCGTCACGGTCGGCAGGTCGATGAGGCCGACCTTGCCGCGCGATTGGCGGGTGAGCACCCTTGCCAGGTTGGCATCCCGCATCGGGTTGAGGGGATGGTCTTTCAACGGGCTTTCGTCGAGCGGCTGGCCGTTGACGAAAAGATGGCCGAGATAGACGGTGCGTCCCGTTTCCGGAAAGGCCGGCGTGACGAGGGCGATGTGGCCGCCCGAGACGCTCAGAAGCGCTTCGGTCACCGGCCCGATATTACCGAGATCCGTCGAATCGAAGGTAGAGCAGATCTTGTAGAGCACATGGCCGGCGCCGCGGCCACGCAGCCAGCTTTCGGCCGCGAGGGCGGCGGCCACGGCGTCCTTCGCTGCGACCGAGCGGATCTTCAGGGAAACGACCACTGCATCGACGTCGGGAAGGGCGAGCGACGGATCGGGAATGCCGACCGTCTGCACGGTGCGAAGCCCGTTCTTCGTCAGCGTGTTGGCGAGATCGGAGGCGCCCGTGTAGTCGTCGGCGATCGATCCGAGGAGGATTGTCATGGGTCAGCTCCGTCGAAAGGGTTTGAACCAGCCGAGGCCGTCGAGCGTCTGGCCGCGCGGGTTGTATTCGCAGCCGACGAAGCCGCCATAGCCGAGCCGGTCGATTTCTTCAAAGAGGTAGTGATAGTTCAACTCCTCGCCATCCGGCTCGTGCCGCGAGGGCACGCTGGCGATCTGGATATGGCCGGTGACCGGCATAAGGTGGCGGAGTGCCATTGCGACGTCGCCGTGCAGGATCTGCCGGTGATAGATGTCGAATTGCAGCTTGAGGTTGGGGAGCGCGAGCTCGGCGATGAGCCGCTCGGCGGTCCCGAAATCGTTGAGGAAATATCCCGGCATGTTGCGGCCGTTGATCGGTTCGATGAGGAGATCGATGCCCTCGTCGGCCAGGCGCTCGGCGGTACAGGCGACCGAGCGGCGGTAGCAGGATGCGGCCTCGCGGTCGCGCGGATCAGCAAGACCTGCCATCAGGTGCAGGCGCTTGGCGCCGGTCGCGGCCGCGTAGTCGAGCGCCTTGTCGACATCCGATTTCAACGCATCGAAGCGGCCGGGCAGGGCGGCGATGCCGCGTTCGCCGGCTGCCCAATCGCCCGGCGGCAGGTTGAACAGTGCCTGCTCGAGACTGTTGCGGGCAAGCCGTTCGGCGATCGCTTCCGGCGGCACCTCGTAGGGAAAAAGATACTCGACGGCTGCGAACCCGGCGTCGGCGGCCGCGTCGAAGCGGTCGAGGAACGGCAACTCGGTGAACATCATCGTCAGATTGGCGGCAAAAACGGGCATGCGCGTCTTCCTTATGGATTATTCGTGCCGGGCAGCGTGGCCCCGGAGAGCTGGGCGTAGAGCCGCGCGAGGGAGGAGTCGTCGTCGCGCCCCATGCCTGCGCCCGAGGCTGCAAGATACATCTGCAGTGCGGCCGCCACGAGCGGCACCGGATAGCGCTCCGCGCGCGCCATATCCTGGACGATGCCGAGGTCCTTCACGAAAATCTCGATGGCGCTCAGCGGGGCGTAATCTCCCGCGAGCACATGCGGGATGCGGTTTTCGAACATCCAGGAATTGCCGGCCGAAGCGGTGATCACCTCGTATACTTTGTCGAGGTCCAGCCCCTGTTTGGCCGCGAAGGCGATCGCTTCGCAGGCGGCCGCAATGTGCACGCCGGCGAGAAGCTGGTTGATCATCTTGAAGGCGGCGCCGGTCCCGGCGGTCCCGCCGAGTTCGTAGACCTTGGCGGCCATGGCGTCGAGGGCCGGTCGGGCGGCTGCGAAGGCCTGCGGCGAACCGGAAGCCATGATCGTCAGTTCGCCCTTAGCCGCCTTTGCGGCGCCGCCTGAGATCGGCGCGTCGAGATAGTGAAGCCCGAGTGCTTCGAGCCGCTGCGCCAGGTCGCGCGCGATCGCCGGATCCATGGTCGCAGACGATATGAAGGCGGCACCGGGCTTCATGGCGCCTGCGACGCCATTTGGACCGAACAGAACGGCTTCGGTCTGCGCGCCGCTCACGACGACCGAAACGATGATGTCGGCGCCCGTCACGGCCTCGCCTGGCGTTCCCGCTCCGCGACCGCCCTCGGCGACGAAACGCTCCACTGCGGGCGGGGCAACGTCGTAGCCCAAGACGTCGAGGCCCGCGCTTTTCATCGAGCACGCCATACCGAAGCCCATCGAGCCGAGCCCGAGCACTGCGATCTTCGATGCCATTTCGTCTCCTCCAGTTGCCAGGGCACCCGTTCTAGTGAGCTTTGGCAGCGCTGCCAACCAAAATTGGTAGCGCTGCCAAAAATTTCCGCCTATGAAGGCGATCAGACCCCTGAACGGCCACGTCAAACTGGAACAGGCGCGAAGTGACGACGGACTTCAAGCAGCAGACGACCGTAACGCTTGCAGAGGTGGCGGAAGCCGCGGGTGTGGGCGAGAGCACCGTTTCCCGCGTGCTGCGCAATCACGGCTCGTTCTCCGGCAAGGCCCGGGAGCGCGTGTTGGATGCGGTCGAGCGGCTTGGCTACGTCCCGAACCGGATCGCCGGCACCCTGGCCTCGGCCGGGTCCCGCCTCGTCGCCTTCGTCATCCCGTCGCTCACCAACATCGTGTTCCCGGACGTGCTGCGGGGTGCAGGCGCCGTTCTGGAGGAAAATCGCTATCAGGCCGTCTTTTCCGTGACGGACTATGAGCCGGAGCGCGAGGAGGCCCTTGTCGCCGCCATGCTCGCCTGGCGGCCCACGGCGGTGATGCTTGCCGGCTTCGAGCATACGGAGGGCACGCTCAAGATGCTGCGGGCGAGCGGCTGTCGTGTCGTCGAACTGCTCGACATCGACGGGACCGCCATAGACCTGGCGGTCGGCTTTTCCAATCGCGAGGCGGGTCGCGCAAGCGCCGAATTCCTGTTGAAGCGAGGTTATCGCCGGATCGGCTATGTCGGCCACGATCTCGGCCGAGACACGCGCGCCGGCAAACGCTTCGAGGGCTTTCGTGAAGCGCTGAACCTGGCCGGCGTCCCCCTCGTGGATCGGGAAATCCGGGCGGGCGCTTCTTCGGTCGGGAGCGGGCGGGCGGGACTCGAGCAGCTTCTTCGAAGGGCTCCGGGGCTCGATGCGGTCTATTTCTCGAACGACGACATGGCGCTCGGCGGATATTTTCATTGTCTTGCACGCACCATTCCCGTTCCCACCAGGCTCGCCCTTTTCGGCCACAACGGCCTCGATATCGGCCAGGCCACGCCGCAACCTCTGACGACCATTCGTACGCCTCGCGTCGCGACGGGAAAGCTGGCGGCTGAGTTGGTCATCAACGATCACCCGTCCCACGTCGCCGATCTTGGATTTGAACTTATCGAAGGCGCTACAGCCTGAACGGAAAGGACCACCAATGTCAGAAACGCGTCTTCGCGAAGAAATCTGCCGCTACGGCCGGTCCCTCTTCGAGCGGGGCCTGACACCCGGCTCTTCCGGAAACATATCGATGAGACTCGAAGACGGCGGCTGGCTGGTGACGCCCACCAACGCCTCGCTCGGCTTCCTCGACCCCGCGCGCATTTCGCGGCTCGATGCCGGCGGCCGGCTCGTCTCGGGCGACAAGCCGACGAAGGAGATTCCCCTTCATTCCGCCCTCTACGAAACGCGCGGCAGCGCCCGTGCGATCGTGCATCTCCATTCGACCCACGCGGTCGCGCTGACGATGTTGCCGGAGATCGATCCGCGGGCGGCCCTTCCGCCGATGACGCCCTATTACCTCATGCGGGCCGGGGAGACGGCGCTCGTGCCCTATTACCGCCCCGGAGACCCGGCCGTCGCCGATGCGATCCGCGGGCTTGCGGGCAGATATTCCTCCGTGCTGCTCTCCAATCACGGTCCGGTCGTTGCCGGCGACAGTCTGGAGGCAGCGGTCTTTGCGACGGAGGAACTGGAGGAGACAGCCAAGCTCTACCTGCTGCTGCGCAACCTCAATCCCCGCTACCTTAGCCCGCAGCAAGTCGTCGATCTTGTCGAAACGTTCAATCTCGACCTGCCGTCGCTCGGCGACCATGAAGGGCATGATCACGGATAGAGTTAGAGTGCCTCTATTTTGCCCCTCACCCTAGCCCTCTCCCCGCGCGCGGGGAGAGGGGACGTGCCCCTGGAAAGCGCCGGCGATATTGGTTGCAATGACGAACCCGCGAGTCCCTTCTCCCCGTCAAAAACGCTACGGCATGCACATATCTCTTGCGCGCCGGTGCGGCGGGTACTGCTCATGAAAGGGATCCCTCGGGAACCCAACCGCCTCAACCCCGCTCGGTCGGGATTGCCCCTCAACCGGCTGCCGCCACCTTCTCCCCGCAGGCGGGGAGAAGGGATATGCCGCGCCCGCTCGCTCCCTCGGGCGGGCGGTGAATGCGGGGTTCAGTTGGGTAGTGTGCTGAAGGTTCTGCAAATTCACTGAGAGAGGCGGTCATGGCAGGCTGGTGATGTTGACGTCACCTGATTCCCTGGAAGGAACGCCACCATGACCAAGACTGAAGGTAAGACAGCCAGCGCCGCCGTCAAAGACATTTTGCTTTCGAACCCCGATGGGCTGCGCGAGGTGATCCGCACGGTGATGCAGGAGGTGCTGGAAGCGGAGATGGACGAGGCGCTGGGAGCTGCGAAAGGCGAGCGCACGCCGGAGCGGCTCGGCTACCGTTCGGGCCACTATGGCCGCACGCTGATCACGCGGGTGGGCAAGCTCGAGCTGCGGGTGCCGCAGGATCGCTCGGGGCACTTCTCCACCGAATTGTTCGAACGCTATCAGCGCTCCGAGCGGGCGCTGGTGGCAACCTTGGCGGAGATGTATGTGCAAGGGGTGTCGACGCGGAAGGTCAAGGCGATCACCGAGGAGCTGTGCGGCCATGCCTTCTCGGCGTCATCGATCTCGGCGATCAACAAGCGGCTGGACGAGAGCCTGAAGGCCTTTGCCGAGCGCCCGCTTGAAGAGCCGTTTGCCTACCTGATCCTCGATGCCCGTTATGAGAAGGTGCGCGAGGCCGGTGTGGTGATGAGCCAGGCGGTGTTGATCGCTGTCGGCATCGACTGGGACGGACGGCGGCAGATCCTGTCGGTCGAGATGGCCGGCCGTGAAAGCCGTTCCGCCTGGAAGGACTTCCTCGTCAGGCTGAAAGGGCGCGGTTTGAAGGGCGTCGAACTGGTGGTCTCCGACGACCATGCCGGTCTCGTCGCGGCAATTGGCGAGGTGATCCCGGAAGCTGCCTGGCAGCGCTGTTACGTGCATTTCCTCAGGAACGCCCTCGATCACCTGCCGCGCAAACATGGCGACGATTGCCTGCAGGAGCTTCGATGGCTCTATGATCGCCGCGACCTTGATGAGGCGAAGGCCGATCTCGCCGCGTGGCTGGGAAAATGGTCGGTCCGCTATCCGCGCCTGACCTCCTGGGTTGAGGAAACCATCGAGCAGACGCTGACCTTCTTTCGTCTGCCGCGCCAGCATCACAAGCACCTCAAGAGCACCAACATGCTGGAACGCCTCAACGAGGAAATCCGCCGCAGAACCTACGTCGTGCGCATCTTTCCCAATACCGAGAGCTGCCTACGCCTCGTCCGCGCGCTCGCCGTCGAAACCCACGAAAACTGGATGGAGGCCAATCGCTACATCAACATGGACGACCTGCGAGAGCACAAGAAACTCGCACTCCGTCAAGCCGCATGACCAGCACGCATGACCGCCCAATTTTGCAGAACTTGACGCACACAACCTTCAGTTGGCGCCGCTTGTCCCTTCTCCCCGCCTGCGGGGAGAAGGTGCCGGCAGGCGGATGAGGGGCGGCCGAGCGTCTCCCAACCCACCGCGGCGCACAACAAGCGCCGTGCATTTTTGGTGCGCTGCCGCAACGAACCTCTCTTGACCGCGCCCTCCTATAGGCACTCTATTTGTCATACTGATCTGCTGGACCAACCAGTGGATCAGTTGGAGGCGCCGCGGTGAACGGAAGTCCAATCCTCACGCATATGCCTAAAGTCGGGAAGAGCCTCGAGCGCCGTACCGCGCGCGACCTCATTGCCGACAAGCTTATGGTGCTGGTTGCGACCAACATGCTGAGGCCGGGCGATGTGCTGCCGGGCGAGCGCGAGCTTGCGAGCGTGCTCCATGTGAGCCGCGAGACGGTGCGCGGGGCAATCCAGACGCTGGCGGCGCGCGGTGTGGTCGAGGTGTCGCAAGGAAGCCGAACGCGCGTCGGGAATGTCGATCTGAGCCATGTCACAGTGACGATCGCTTCCCCGAACGCGATCGACAGCTACGATCTCGAGGACGTTCACGCCGCAAGGCTTCACATCGAGCTGAAGGTGGTCGGCGACGCGGCCGAAAACATCGATGAAGAGGCGCTGCGCAAGCTTGACAGCCTTCTCGACGCGCAGAAGATCTGCGGCGACGACGCGATGCGCTTTCTGATCTGCGACCGCGAGTTCCATGTGGCGATCTACCGGGCCTGCGGCAATCCGCTGCTCTCCGATTTCGTCACAGACCTTTACACCTATATGATGGACTACCGGCGCAGCGCCATGTCACGGCCGGGAGCAATCGAAGCGAGCTACAAGGATCACAGCGACATCGTTGCCGCCTTGAGGCGGCATGACCGGGCGGCCGTCGTCGCCGCCTTTCACCATCATCTGATCCGGATCTATGAAACGACGAAGGCTCTGCTGGCGGACGAGGAGGCAAACGGAAGGAACAGAAAGTCGAGCTGAGCCAGGACTGACCGGGTGGCTGAACAGGAGGAGGTTCGCCGAAAATGCATGTAATGGTCATAGGTGCCGCCGGCATGATCGGCCGGAAGCTGGTCGAAAGGCTGGCCGCGGAGCCCGGTTCTCTAGGACGCGAGATCGCCAGCCTGACATTGGCGGACGTGGTGGAGCCGCCCCTGCCGCCGGCGTTTTCGTCGCTTGCGACGACGCTTGCGATCGACCTGTCCACCGAGGGCAGCGCAGAGCGCCTGATCTCGTCGCGGCCGGACGTGATCATCCATCTCGCGGCGATCGTCTCGGGAGAGGCGGAGGCCGATTTCGACAAAGGCTACCTCGTCAATCTCGACGGCACACGCGCGCTCTTCGAGGCGATCCGCCGCGAGGGACAACGTGAGCGCTACCTCCCGCGCGTCCTCTTCGCCTCCTCTATCGCCGTCTTTGGCCAGCCGTTTCCGGAAAAGATCGGCGACGAGTTCTTCACCACGCCGCTGACCAGCTACGGGACGCAAAAGGCTATCTGCGAACTGCTGCTCGCCGATTATACCCGCCGCGGCTTCTTCGACGGTATCGGCATTCGGCTGCCGACCATCTGCATCCGGCCCGGAAAGCCGAACAAGGCCGCATCCGGCTTCTTTTCCAACATCCTGCGCGAGCCGCTCGTCGGCCAGGAAGCTATCCTGCCGGTGGACGAGAAAGTCCGGCATTGGTTCGCGAGCCCGCGCTCGGCCGTGGTCTTCTTCATCCATGCGGCGCGAATGGACACGGGTGTCATCGGGCCGCGGCGCAACCTCACCATGCCGGGGCTCTCGGCGCTGGTCGGCGAGGAGATCGAGGCGCTCGCCCGCATTGCCGGCCAGAAGGCCGTAAGCCTCATCCGACGCGAGCCGGATCCGGTGATCCAGACGATCGTCTCCGGCTGGGCGACCGACTTCGATGCCCGCCGTGCGCGGGAACTCGGCTTCACGGCCGAGAGCAACTTCGACGAGATCATCCGGATCCATATCGAAGACGAACTCGGAGGAAGGGTCTGAGATGGCGCAAGGGAAGGGATCGGGCGAGGGCAGGATCGCGCTGGTCACGGGCGGCGGGACCGGTGTCGGCCGCGGCATCGCCCAGGCCTTGAGTGCGGAAGGCTACAGCGTCGTCATTACCGGCCGCCGTCCGGATGTACTCGACGCTGCGGCCGGCGAAATCGGCGGGCGGACCGGCAATATCGTCCGCGCGGTCGTCTGCGATGTCGGCGATCCGGATCAGGTCGCGGCTCTCTTCGCCGCCGTCCGGGCGGAATTCGCCCGGCTGGACCTCCTCGTCAACAATGCCGGCTCGAACGTGCCGCCCGTGCCCCTCGAAGAGGTGACCTTCGAACAGTGGAACGGTATCGTCGCGGCGAACCTGACGGGCGCCTTTCTGTGCACGCAACATGCCTTCCGGATGATGAAGGCGCAGACGCCGCGAGGGGGCCGGATCATCAACAACGGCTCGATTTCCGCGCAGACGCCGCGGCCCAATTCGGCGCCCTATACCGCGACCAAGCACGCCATTACCGGCCTCACGAAATCGACGGCGCTCGATGGCCGGATGCACGACATCGCCTGTGGCCAGATCGACATCGGCAATGCCGCGACCGACATGACCGCGAGGATGAGCACCGGCGTGCTGCAGGCCAATGGCGAGGTTGCGGCGGAGCCGACGATACCGATCGAGCACATCGCCGAGGCGGTCGTCTACATGGCGAGCCTGCCGCTCTCGGCCAATGTTCTCACGATGACCGTGATGGCGACCAGGATGCCGCTGGTCGGCCGCGGATAAAAAGAGGTTTTCAGCCTGGCGCGGTCGCGCAAACGATGATTTGGGCGGACGCAAGGATAAAGATCAGTTCTGGGAGGAACGCAAATGGCAGGCGTGGATTTTGTCGATGTCCGGAAGTCCTTCGGTGCTTTCCCTGTCATCAAGGGCGTGAACATCGAGATCGAGGATGGCGAGTTCGTCATTCTCGTCGGCCCTTCCGGTTGCGGCAAATCCACCTTGCTTCGGATGCTGGCGGGCCTCGAAAACATCACCGCGGGCGAAATCCGCATCGGCAACCAGGTGGTCAACCGCTTGCCGCCGAAGGACCGCGACATCGCCATGGTGTTCCAGAATTATGCGCTCTATCCGCATATGACGGTCGCCGACAACATGGCCTTCTCGCTGATGCTGGCAGCGAGACCGAAATCCGAAATCGACAAACGCGTCGGTGTGGCGGCCGAAATTCTTGGCCTTTCGAAGCTGCTGGACCGCTATCCGCGTCAGCTTTCCGGCGGTCAGCGCCAGCGCGTCGCCATGGGGCGGGCGATCGTGCGCGACCCGCAGGTGTTTCTCTTCGACGAACCACTTTCCAATCTCGATGCCAAGCTGCGCGTCGCCATGCGCGCCGAGATCAAGGAACTGCACCAGCGGCTGAAGACCACGACCGTCTACGTGACGCATGACCAGATCGAGGCGATGACCATGGCCGACAAGATCGTCGTCATGCATGACGGCATCGTCGAGCAGATCGGCGCACCGCTCGAGCTCTACGACAACCCCGCCAATCTCTTCGTGGCCGGTTTCATAGGCTCGCCTGCGATGAACATGCTCAAGGGCCGCCTCGATCCGGCCGATCCGAGTGTCTTCCTCACGGCCGACGGAACGGCTCTGCCCGTGGCGCGGCCGGCGGCAGCCGCCCAGGGGCGCGATCTCGTCTACGGACTGAGGCCCGAATACATGGCTCTCGATCCGAACGGGCTGCCGGCCGAAATCGCGGTGATCGAGCCGACCGGCTACGAGACGCAGTTGATCGCAAGGCTCGGCGGCCACGATGTGACCTGTGTTTTCCGCGAGAGGGTGAATGCCAAGCCCGGCGAAACGATCCATCTCGCAATCGATGCCGCGCATGTGCACTTGTTCGACGCCGGAACCGGACGGCGGCTGGTCGCCTGACGTCGCTGACGAAGGGAGGAGCCTTCGTGGGCCAATAAAGATGCCAGGCAGTGGCCGGCATCGCTCAAGCCGCATTCGCCAAGCGGGACGGTGAATGCGGAGAAAGACGCTCCCGCTTTTTGAGGAGGAGTAGCATGCCGATAAAGAGACGTGATTTTCTCGCAACCTCCGCCGCACTCGCCGGCGTTGCGGGTCTGGGCATCCGCCCGTCCTTCGCGCAGGCCGAGCCGAGCTACAAGCCGGAGGAGGGGGCAAGCCTCAGGCTTCTCAGATGGACGCCCTTCGTCAAGGGCGATGAAGACGCCTGGATCGCCAATACCAAGAAGTTCACGGAGGCGACGGGCGTCGAAGTCCGCATCGACAAGGAAAGCTGGGAGGACATCCGGCCGAAGGCGGCGGTTGCCGCCAATGTCGGCTCCGGCCCTGATATGGTGATGTGCTGGTTCGACGACGCACATCAATATCCGGACAAGCTCGTCGACCTGACGGAGCTCGCCGACTATCTCGGCAACAAATATGGTGGATGGTACGACGGCCTGAAGGGCTATGCGAGCCGCGACGGGCAGTTCATCGCCATGCCGCTGGCCGCGATCGGCAACGCCGTCTGCTACCGCGAGAGCCACATGAAGGCGGCCGGCTTCAGTGAATTCCCGAAGGACACGGCCGGCTTTCTCGAACTCTGCAAGGCTCTCAAAGCCAAGGGAACCCCGGCCGGTTTCCCCCATGGAAAAGCGGTCGGCGACGGCAACAACTACGCCCATTGGCTTCTGTGGAGCCATGGCGGCAAGATGGTCGACGAGAGCGGCAAGGTCACGATCAACAGCCCGGAAACGCTCGCTGCGGTCAATTACGCGAAGTCGCTATACGAGACGTTCATCCCGGGTACCGAAAGCTGGCTCGACATCAACAACAACCGCGCCTTCCTTGCGGGGCAGGTATCGCTGACGGCAAACGGCGTGTCGCTCTACTATGCGGCCAAGAAGGACGCGGCCCTTGCGGAGCTTGCAGCCGACATCCGCACGACCAACTTCCCGGTCGGTCCGGTCGGCCAGAGCGTCGAACTCCACCAGACGAGCTCGATCCTGCTGTTCAAGCACAGCAAGTATCCCGAAGCCGCCAAGGCCTATCTCAAGTTCATGATGGAAGCCGACCAGATGAACGCCTGGATCGAGGGGTCGAGCGCCTATTGCTGCCAGCCGCTGAAGGCCTTTGCCGACAACCCGGTGTGGACTTCGGACCCGATCCACGCACCCTATGCGCGCGCCTCGGAGACGCTGCGGCCGAACGGCTATGCCGGACCGCTCGGCTATGCCTCGGCAGGCGTCATGGCCGACTACGTCCTGGTCGACATGTTCGCCAGTGCCGTCACCGGCCAGGCGACGCCGGAAGACGCTGTCATCGAGGCCGAGCGGCGGGCGAACCGCTATTATCGGGTCTGATCCAGCCGCTGCCTACAGCGCCGCGCGTCTTATCAGACGCGCAAAGGTCGCTGTAGCACTTTGATCTGCTGCATGTTTTTGTCCTTTAATCGGATAGGATTAAAGGAAACATGCAGTAGGGCCGCCTCAAAGCCGGCAGCAAACGCTGCCGGCAAATGCCTCGAGACCCGTTCCTCCAGCCGGAGAAGCCCGATGTCCTCCATAACGCCGTCCGGAAAGCCATCCACCACGGCTTCGCTGATGCAGAACAACAATGTGCTCGGCTTCCTGTTCATGCTGCCGGCAGCCGTCTTTCTGATCTGCTTTCTGACCTATCCGCTCGGGCTGGGCGTCTGGCTCGGCTTCACCGACACCCGCATCGGCCGCGACGGCGTCTTCATCGGGATCGAGAATTACGAGTTTCTGGCCCGGGATTCGGTCTTCTGGCTGTCGGTCTACAACACGCTGCTCTACACCTTCGTGGCGTCGATCCTGAAATTCGTGCTCGGGCTGTGGCTGGCGCTGCTGCTGAACGAAAACCTGCCTTTCAAATCCTTCTTCCGCGCGATCGTGCTCCTGCCCTGGGTCGTGCCGACGGTGCTTTCGGCGCTCGCCTTCTGGTGGATCTACGATTCGCAGTTTTCCATCATCTCCTGGTCGCTGATGCAGCTCGGCATCATCGACGGGCCGATCAACTTCCTGGGCGACCCGAACAACGCGCGCGCTTCCGTCATTGCCGCCAATGTCTGGCGCGGCATTCCCTTCGTGGCGATCTCGCTTCTCGCCGGCCTGCAGACGATCCCGGCTTCGCTGCAGGAGGCAGCCTCGCTCGATGGCGCCACCAGCTGGCAGCGTTTCCGCTATGTCACCCTGCCGATGCTGACCCCGATCATCGCGGTCGTCATGACCTTCTCGGTGCTCTTCACCTTCACCGATTTCCAGCTGATCTACGTGCTGACCAAGGGCGGGCCGGTCAACGCAACCCATCTGATGGCGACGCTCTCGTTCCAGCGCGGCATTCCGGGCGGGCAGCTCGGGGAGGGGGCGGCGATCGCCGTCGCCATGATCCCCTTCCTGCTCGCCGCCATCATGTTCAGCTTCTTCGGCCTGCAACGCCGCAAATGGCAGCAGGGCGGCCAGGATTGAGCGGGAGGACAAAAATGAACACGACCACACGAACCGACGACGAGGTCCTCACCGACACGGCCGAGGGCATGAGCTATCTGAACCGCCTGCCGCGGCGGATCGTGGTGCTTTACCTGCCGATGGCGGTCTTCGTCTTCGTATTGCTCTTCCCGTTCTACTGGATGGCGATCACGGCGGTGAAGCCGAATGCGCAGTTGACCGACTACAACAATTATAGCCCCTTCTGGGTGGTCCGTCCGACGCTCGACCACATCAAATATCTGCTCTTCGAGACCTCCTATCCGGGCTGGCTCTGGAACACGATGCTGGTGGCCGTAGGCTCGACCATCCTGTCGCTTGCCGCATCGGTTTTCGCGGCCTATGCGATCGAGCGGGTGCGCTTCACCGGCGCGCGGCCCGTCGGGCTGCTGATCTTCCTCGCCTATTTGGTGCCGCCGTCGATCCTGTTCATCCCGCTCGCCTTCATCGTCTTCAAGTTCGGCATCTACGATTCCAAGCTGGCGCTGATCTTCACCTATCCGACGTTCCTCATACCGTTCTGCACCTGGCTCCTGATGGGCTATTTCCGCTCGATCCCCTTCGAACTCGAAGAAAGCGCGCTGGTGGACGGAGCCACGCGCTGGCAGATTCTGGTGAAGATCATCCTGCCGCTCGCGGTGCCGGGCCTGATATCGGCCGGCATCTTCGCCTTCACGCTCTCGTGGAACGAGTTCATCTACGCGCTGACATTCATCCAGTCCTCGGAGAACAAGACCGTACCGGTCGGCGTGCTGACGGAACTGGTGCGCGGCGACGTCTTCGAATGGGGCGCGCTGATGGCGGGCGCACTGTTCGGTTCGCTGCCCGTGGTCATTCTCTACTCCTTCTTCGTCGATTATTACGTGTCGTCGATGACGGGAGCGGTGAAGGAGTGAGTTTCCCTCATCGTCTGACGAGGAGGAGGGCAAATGTCACGAGGATCACCGCGAATGGCGCCCAGGCGCCCGCATCCTCCAGGGCCAGCAGGGTGAGGGCGCTGAAGGCGCACCAGAGGACCGGAATGGGCAGAAGCAGCCAGAGCTTCTGCGGCATGAGCGCCACGAGGGCGCCGAGCGTCACGGCAACGGTCGGATCCGGCATTGCACCGAAGGACTCGGCCGAGGCGGGCGCGCGGCCGGCAAGCAGCGGGCCGAAAGGATAGCCGAGCGAGCCGAAGACCATCAGGCCGATGCCGCCACGCCGGCGCAGGCTGTTCGCGGGCAATGCGCCGCGTTGCGTCCACCGGATCGCGACAAGCAGCAAACCGGCCTGCAGCATGAAGGCCGCCGTCGCATAGGACATCGCCCAATTAATGGTGGAGTAACGCAGCCACAGAAATTGCCACGCGCAGAAGAGCCAGGCCAGGGCCAGCGTCGCCATGGCCGCGGCGCGGGCGCGCCGTCCGTCCGTTGCGGTGGCGAAAAGGATGGCAAGCGCGCCCGCGACGAAGACCAGCTGAAGCGGCCAGAGTCCCTGATTGTAGCGTTCGACGAGGCGAAAATAGACGCGCGGCGAAAACATGAGGAAATCCGCGAGCCTGTAGGTCGCCCAGTCCGACATCACGTCAAATCCGTATCACGCCGCGACAGGGTCATGCTTCAGAGCGCCTCCACATAGGCGGCCATGCGGCGGCGCAGCTTCTCGTCGGGCAGGATGCCTCTTGCGGCCTCCAGATTCTCCCGTACATGGTCGACGCGCGTCGTCGCCGGGATTGCGCAGGTGACCGCCGGATGCGAAATGATGAACTTCAGGAGAAACTGCGCCCAGCTGCGAGCGCCGGTCTCCGCAATCCAGTCCGGCAACGGTTCGTCTTCAATCTGCCGGATCAGATCGCCCTGCCGGAACGGCCGGTTGACGATCACGGCAATGCCCTTCTCCTGCGCCAGCGGCAAGATGCGCTCCTCCACCTCGCGGTCGAGGATATTGTAGGTGACCTGGACGAAATCGATCGGCTGGCTCACCATGATCTGCTCGATCTCCCGGTGCCTGCGCCCCTCCGAGGTGGTGGTGCCGACATAGCGCAGCCGGCCTGCCGCCTTCATGTCGAAGAGCGCGGGCAGGTGCTCCTCCCAGGAGACGAGATTGTGAACCTGCATGAGATCGAATTTTTTGACGCCCCAGTAGTCCTTCGATGCTTCGATCTGGGCCGCGCCTTCGCCGGGGTCCGATATCCAGACCTTTTCCGCCGAGAAGAGCTGCTTCGGATATCCGAGCTTGCCGAGGCCGTAGCCGATGGTCGGCTGGGACGATCCGTACATCGGCGAGGAATCGATCATGCGACCGCCGCCTTCGAAGAAGGCAGCGATCACGGCGGCACATTCGTCCATCAGTACAGGGTCGTCTCCGACGTTGAACGTGATCCAGGTGCCGAGGCCGATGAGCGGCAGCGGTTCTTCGCTCTTCGGTATGACCCGCTTCGTGAGGTCGGCAGCCTGGCCCCACGCCCGCGGCACAAGCGGCAGCGACATACCCATGCCTAGCCCCTGAACGACTGCGCGCCGCGTGAAAGTCATCGCTCGCTCCCTTCGGCCCGAAGCTCTCCAGATCACGATGCTTTTGGGTCAGGTCGACCTGAAAGCATGAACATGATCGATTCCAAGAAGTTGAGACGCGGGATGCGGGCGGAAAACCGCACACACTTTTCCTCATCCCGCGCTAGCCTGTGGCTCACGGGGCGGGATAATAACCCCTGCGGCGCTACTCTGCAGCCACGAACTCGTGAGCGCGGTGCTGTAAAGCTAACTGCGGTGAGCCCGCTCGAGTGCGGCGATATCGAACTTTACCATGGCAAGCATGGCTTCCGTCACGCGCTTCGCTCTTTCGCGGTTCGCATCCGAGATCATCTCGCCGAGGACGCGGGGAACGATCTGCCAGGACAGGCCCCAGCGGTCCTTCAGCCAGCCGCAGTGCTCCGCTTGGCCGCCATTGTCGAGGAAGGCGTGCCAGATGCGGTCGAGCTCTTCCTGGCTGGAGCAGGCGACCTGGATCGAGTAAGCGTGGTTGAAAGGATCGAGAGGACCGGCTTCGAGTGCGGTGAAGTTCTGGTCGCCGAGCCTGAATTCGATCACCGTGACGCTGCCCGGCGGGCCGCTGGGCGTTTCGGCGGGCACGGTGGTGCTGCCCGATATGGCGGAATTCGGGATCGTCGATACGTAGAAGTCGACCGCCTCACGCGCGTTTTCCGGGAACCAGAGATGGGAGATAATCTTGGGCATGGAAGAAATCTCCTTCGATAAGGGGACATTCTGTACGGCCCAAGGACGTTCGGGATTCGCGGTTCCCGACAGACACCATCAGAATATCTTCCACGCCTCCAGGTAGAGCGGATGCGGGCAGCTTTGGGCCCGCATCCGCTCTACCTTTTTGCACCTACGCAATAATCGTCGTAATTCGAGGGATGAAGCGGACTAGCTCCTATGCGCGTTCCGCGGGGTCGCGGAGGGCTCCAGTTCATTGATACCGTCGATGCGCTGATCGTTCGCAGGAACGGCCTCGATCTCGAGATTGTGCTTTGCATGGCGCATGTGCTGCCATTCCCTCTCGAGGCGCAGGAATACGTCCGTCGGCATGAATTTTCTCTGCATTCGACCCTCCACGCGGCTGCGTCGAAGAACACGCAAGGAACTGCTTTGTTCCCGCGCCATTTTGCAAATCGTGAAAATATAGCGTCGAACTGGCCGGCACCGACCCGATAGGTGAACCCGCGCTGCTGCTGATCGGTTATGCGGCGGGGTCCACCTATCGCCCCCTCGAAACTGGTGAGGCCGCCTCCTCAATCGTATTCGGCGGTCGGCCTCAAGGCATACGCCTCAACCCGGATTTCACTCCTGGCGCGCGCTCGCGTCAAGGTTTAGCGCTTACTCAATTCGAGTTAGGAAAGATGTATCGGGGCGTTTCCCTGCCGGGCAAGCCGAATGCGATACGGCTTAGATGGTCTGCAGGGTCCAAGACGCCGCGCCGGCAATCAGCCCGAGGGCGAGCGCAATGGCGATCGCATATCTCATCATCTTCATCCGACGTGTCCGCTCGCCGGTCCAATCGTAGCTCATCATGTGCTCCGAGATGTGCAGCTCAAACGTTAAGATTGGACGCTTTTTCTTAACAAAATGGAAACTACGCGGTTCCACACCTCGAGTCCTGCAGTGTGAAAGAACCTGTCGGCGCGCGGTCCCGTTATCGATCTGTTAAGACTGCACGATTTGTCCGCCGATCCAATTTTAGTAAAATAAGTGTAAAAACGTATCAAAGTAAATACGAATATTAAGCGGCGCAAGGATGCGGCGATTATTATTGAGGCCAAGAAAGACAATTTACCATTATTGAAAAAAGCTCCGCTGATTAACTATTCTCGCCGGTATTCAGGCTATATTTAGGGTGTCATTGCGGGCGTGAGAGCGAATAGGCATGTGCGGATTCGGCGGGTACCTTGGTTCAATACGGGACGGTAAGCCCCTTCTCGAAAGGATGACGGCCGCGATCGGCCACCGCGGCCCGGACGAGCGTGGGATCTTCACCGCGCCGGGTGCGGGCCTCGGTCATGTTCGGCTGTCGATTGTGGGGCTCGGGGACGGCCAGCAGCCGATGTCCGACCCGAGCGGCGAGCTGACGATCGCCTTCAATGGCGAAATCTTCAACTATGTGGAGTTGCGCGACGAACTGCGCGCCAGAGGCCGCCGGTTCCGCACCTCCAGCGATACGGAGGTAATCCTCCATCTTTACGAAGAGATGGGCGAGGACTGTCTCTCTCTCCTCAACGGCGATTTCGCCTTCGCGATCTGGGACGCACGCCGGCGCCGGATGATGCTCGCGCGCGACCGCATGGGTGTGCGCCCACTCTTCCACACTTTGAAAGGCGGCACGCTCTATTTCGCATCCGAGGTCAAGGCGCTCCTCGAAGTTCCGGGGGTCTCCGCAGAGATCGACCCGATCGCGCTCGACCAGATATTCACCCTATGGGCGCCGATCGCGCCGCGTACGCCCTTCCGTGACATCCACGAGCTCGAGCCCGGGCATCTGATGATCGCCGATCAGAACGGCACCACGACAAGGCCCTATTGGCAGCTCGACTATCCGGACCGGGACGAGCGCCCAGCCTATGCGGAGGAAAGCCGCGCTGCGGAGGAATTGCGCGCGCTCCTGACGGACGCGACGCGGATCCGCATGCGGGCCGATGTGCCCGTCGGCGCCTATCTTTCCGGAGGCCTCGATTCGTCCATCATCTCGGCGCTGGCGGCCGGGATGACGTCCCAAGGCTTGCGCACCTTCTCCGTCACCTTCGATAGCGCGGAGCATGACGAAAGCGCATTCCAGGAGGAGATGGCAGCGGCGCTCGGAACCGAACACCGCGCGGTCGCATGCCGCGCCGGCGACATCGCCAGGGACTTTCCCGATGTCATCCGCTTTACCGAGAAGCCGATCATCCGCACTGCGCCCGCGCCGCTCTACAAATTGTCCGGCCTGGTGCGCGAGGCGGGTCTGAAAGTGGTGCTGACGGGCGAGGGCGCCGACGAGGTATTCGCCGGTTACGATATCTTCAAGGAAGCGCGCGTCCGCCGTTTCTGCGGCCGGCAACCCGGCTCGCGGATCAGGCCGCATCTGTTCCGCAAGCTTTACCCCTATCTGCCAGGCCTGCAGCAGCAGTCGGCCGAGTATCTCGCCGCCTTTTTCGGCGCCGGCGACGTGGCCCTCGACGACCCGCTCTTTTCGCATCGGCCACGCCTCAAGGGCACGGCGGCAACCAAGATGTTCTTCTCCTCGGACCTGCGCGCCGAACTCACGGGCTATGACGCGGCGGAAGAATTGGTCAGCCGGCTCCCCGCCGCCTTCGGCCGCTGGCATCCGCTGCATCAGGCCCAATATCTCGAAAGCCGCTTCCTGCTGCCCGGATATATTCTCTCGAGCCAGGGCGACCGCATGGCGATGGCGCATGGGATCGAGGGCCGTTTCCCGTTCCTCGACCACCGCCTCGTTGAATTCGCCGCAAAGCTGCCGCCGGAAATGAAACTCAGAGGGCTCGTCGAGAAGCACATCCTGCGCGAGGCGACGAAAGACCTGCTGCCGCCGGCGATCGGCCGGCGGACGAAGCAGCCCTATCGCGCTCCGGACAGCCACTCCTTCAGCGGCGCGGGCGAACTCGATTATGTGCGCTCCGCCATGAGCGAGGACGCGGTCGCCGCCGGCGGGCTCTTCAACGCCAAAGCGGTAACGAAACTCTACGAGAAATGCCAGTCGCGCCCCGCCTCGGGCTTTCGCGACAACGCGGCCTTCGTCGGCGTCCTGTCGACGCAACTCTGGCTGCAGACATTCACCGGCACCAGCCTTCGCAAGGCTGAGGCCGCGTAAAACCCTTGGAAAAAAAGGATAGTGGAATGACCCAAGCGATTAAGGACAAGGTCAAGGCATTCGTCATCGAGAACTTTCTCTTCGGCGACAGCGCATACGAACTCGCGGACGACGCTTCGCTGATCGAGAACGACATCATCGATTCGACCGGCGTTCTGGAACTGGTGGCCTTCATCGAAGACGGTTTCGGGATCGTGATGGCCGATGCCGACATCGTCCCGCAAAATCTCGACTCGCTCGCGCGGATTTCGGCTTTCATCGAAGCGAAAGCCGCCGTGCCGGTCTCGGCGTAAGCGGCGAAGGGCGGGGGCATCACCATCATGCGGTTCGAGCAATTCCTCATCAGGAACGCCGCGGCCAACGGGGCAAAGACGGCGCTGGTCACCGATCGCCGGCGGCTCGGCTATGCCGAACTCGACGATCTTTCGACCCGCCTCGCCGCCGCTCTTGCCGAAAACGGCGTGAAGCGGAACGATCGGGTTCTGGTCTTCATGGACAATTGCTGGGAGGCGGCCGCCGCGATCTTCGCGATCCTGAAGGCCGGAGCGACCTTCAGCCCGATCAATGCTTCGACCAAGGCGGACAAGCTTGCCTATATCGTCGCCGATTGCGAGGCGGCGGCTATCCTGACACAGGCCAAGCTGATGCCGGTCGTTGCCGAGGCGCTGGCGCTTGCTCCCGGCCATGCGCCATTCGTCGCCTCGACCGCCGCGCCGGGCGGCCGCATCCCGGACGGTGCCGCTTCCTTCGAGGAATGCCTGACGGCTGCACCCGCCCCCGTCCGCCACGGCGGCATCGACGTCGACCTCGGCATGCTGATCTATACCTCCGGCTCGACCGGCCGTCCCAAGGGCGTGATGATGACGCATCGCAATATCGATGCGGCCTCGGAGTCGATCGCCACCTATCTCCGCAACACGCCTGACGACATCATCCTGAACGTGCTGCCGCTCGCCTTCGACTACGGGCTCTATCAGCTGCTGATGGCGATCCGGCTCGGCGCGACGCTCGTGCTCGAAAAGTCATTCGCCTTCCCGCAGGCGATCTTCGACCGCATCAGGACCGAAAGGGTTACCGGCTTCCCGCTGGTGCCGACCATGGCGGCGATGATCCTGCAGATGCGTGATCTCGAACCCGGCTTCCTGCCGAGCCTTCGTTATCTCTCCAACACCGCGGCAGCACTGCCGCCGGCGCATATCGCCCGCCTGAGGGAGCTTTTCCCGGGCGCCCGGCTCTATTCCATGTACGGGCTGACGGAATGCAAGCGCTGCACCTATCTGCCGCCGGAAGAGCTCGACCGGCGCCCGGGTTCCGTCGGGATCGCGATACCGAATACCGAAGCCTTCGTGGTCGATGACGAGGGAAACCGGGTACCGCCCGGTGTACCCGGCGAACTGGTCATTCGCGGCCCGCATGTGATGCAGGGCTACTGGCGCAACGACGCCGCGACCGAGCGCATGCTCCGCCCCGGCCCCAACCCCTGGGAAAAGGTGCTTCACACCGGTGACCTGTTCCGTACCGACGAGGAGGGTTTCCTCTATTTCGTCGGCCGCAAGGACGACATCATCAAGACGCGCGGCGAAAAGGTGGCGCCCAAGGAGGTCGAGACCGTGCTGCACGCGCATCCGGGAATTGCCGAGGCCGTGGTCATCGGTGTTCCCGATCCGGTGCTTGGGGCCGCGATCGGCGCTCTCGTCGTGTTGTCGGATCCGACGCTGACCGAGAAGGACATCATCCGTCATTGCAGCCGCCATCTCGAGGATTTCATGGTGCCGAAGATCGTCGAGTTCCGCACCGAATTGCCGAAGACGGATACAGGAAAAGTCAGCCGCCGCCTTGCGGCCGAAACATTGGAGCCCGCAGAATGAATATCCGACCGGACCAGAACAGGCTCGTCTTCTCGGCCGACACGCTGAAAATCGACGAAGCTGCGGAGGCCGACCGAATCGTCGCCGGATTGCGGGCCCAGTTGCGCAGCCTGCGCAAACGCGGCCTCGTACTCGGCCTTTCCGGCGGCATCGATTCGAGCGTCTCGGTCGCACTGGCCGTGCGCGCCGTCGGTGCGAAGAACGTCTTCTGCCTCTTCATGCCGGAGAACGATTCCGACCCGGAAAGCCTGCGCCTCGGCCGGCTGGTCGCCGAGACGTTCGGTGTCGAGGCGGTGGTCGAGGACATCGGACCGACGCTCGATGCCATGGGCTGCTATCAGCGGCGCGATGCCTTCATTCGCGAACTCGTCCCCGATTACGGCCCGGGCTGGGCGTCGAAGATCGTCATCGCCAATGCGCTCGAAGGCGACGGCTACAACATTTCCTCGCTCGTGGTGCAGGACCCCGAAGGCAAACAGACGAAGCTGCGCATGCCGCCTTCCGTCTATCTCGGCATCGTCGCCGCGACGAATATGAAGCAGCGCACCCGCAAGCAGATCGAATATTACCATGCCGACCGGCTGAACTTCGCCGTGCTCGGCACGCCGAACAGGCTGGAATACGACCAGGGCTTCTTCGTCAAGAATGGCGATGGCGCCGCAGACGTCAAACCGATCGCCCACCTTTACAAGTCGCAGGTCTATGCGCTCGCCGGACATCTCGGCATTCCCGAGGAAATCCGGCGGCGGCCGCCGACCACCGACACCTATTCGCTCGAGCAGACGCAGGAGGAGTTCTATTTCTCCCTGCCTTATGACCGCATGGACCTCTGCCTCTTCGGCCTCAACAACGGACTCAGTGCCGACGAGGTCGGACGCGCGGCGAATCTAGGCGTGGCTCAGGTCAAGCGCGTCTGGGCCGACATTGCCGCCAAGCGCAAGGCGACGCGCTACCTGCATCTCGGGCCGCAGCTGGTGCAGCCGGTCGAGGAGATCGAGTAAGGATCCGATCGCACGCCCCGTCTCTAAACGGGGCGTGCGATCGGCCGGCTTTATTGAGAGGGCGCAGGTGTCGTCGGTGCCGGTGCCGGTTCTGTGGGCGCGGGCTCCGTCGTCGCCGGGGGAGTTGTTTCAGTCGCCGGGGGCGTTTCAGCCGTCCCTGGCATGAAGAATATGACCGCGAGAATGATAATCGCGAGCACGATAATGCCAATGATAACGTTGCGGTTCATGGTGTTTTCTCCGCTGCTGACGATCATCTTCGATTGACTGCACGACGGCGAGTAGAGAAGCGGCCGCCATGCGTTCAACCGGAGATGCGCCGTTAGCGTAACATGAGTCTCGCCAAGCAATAACATACCAGCTGAATTGACTGTCTTTTCTGCCGGTTCGATGCGCTGCCGAGGCCGGATTGCCGCACCGGCCGATTTTTCATCGGCGAAAAACACCCTGCAGAATCGGAACTTCCGGGCGCCGTTTGGGCGGTGACATAGTGCGCGAGCATCGTTCCACAAAGGGAAGAATGATCATGCTTGCCAGCGACGTATCAGCGATCGGGCACAGACCATTGGGTCGCTCCGGCCTCTCCGCCGGATCGATCGGCCTCGGCTGTTGGGCGATCGGAGGCTTCTTCACCCTCGACGGGAAGGCGGACGGCTGGGGAGAGGTCGATGACGAACAGTCGATCCGAGCAATCCATGTCGGGCTCGACATGGGTGCATCGCTGATCGACACCGCCGACGCTTATGGAACCGGTCATAGCGAGGAGGTCATTGGCCGAGCCCTCAAGGGGCGAAGAGGCGAGGCAATCGTCGCAACCAAGTTCGGATATACCTACGACCGTGCCAAACGTGCCCTGATCGGCACGGATGTCAGCCCTTCCTATATCGAGCAGGCCTGCACGGCGTCGCTCCAGCGTTTGGGCACCGGCCATATCGATCTCTATCAGATACATGTCGGCGAACTGTCGCACGATCAGGCGGATGCTGCCGGCGAGACACTTGAAAAGCTCGCTGAGACAGGTGCCATCCGTTTCTGGGGCTGGAGCACGGACAACGCCGCCGGCGCGAAGCGGATGGTGAAGTTTCCGCATTTCGTCGCGGTTCAGCAGGAGCTCAACGTCTTCACGAACGGGCCCGATATGCTGGCGATGTGCGAGAGCACCGATCTTGCGAGCCTGAATCGGTCGCCATTGGCGATGGGATTTCTGACCGGCAAGTTCAATCCTGACACGCGCCTGCCTGACGACGACGTCCGCGCGGCCGGTCACAGCTGGGTGCGGTTCTTCGAGGACGGACGGCCGCGTGCCGACTATCTCCGGCGCCTTGAAGAGCTCAGGGAGCTTCTCCAGACGGGCGGCAGAACCTTGGCTCAAGGCGCGCTGGGTTGGCTTCTCGCCCGTTCGCCCAGCACCTTCCCCATACCCGGTTTCAAGTCGGAGGCGCAGGTCCGGGAGAATCTCGCGGCGATGCAGCTGGGGCCATTGCCGGCCGCAATAATGGCTGAGATCGATGCGCTTCTCCGCAGCGGACCGACCGGCGTGGATCGACCCGCCGGCGGGCGGTGATCGGCGGGCCGCTCACGGCCGCTCGATCGATTTGAGCCTTCGCGGCGGAGATCGGCCTTCCAATCGGAAAGTGTTGCTTTCCTGCAACGGAAATCGCTCGGTGGCTGCAATTCGAAATTGAGTACTTGCCGATCGGCCGGTCTCGTGCAAGGATCACCTCATCCGCAATTCAAATCAGAGGAGGCGTAAGATGGATTCCAATCTCGTGTTTGTGCGCCTCTGCGGCGGAACGGCTATCACGCCTTCGATGCGTAGCGCATCTGGTTTCAGCCGCTACTGATCCAAGGCTCTCAAGCCCGCAATTCCGCCATTTGGCGATCCCCTTTTTACCTGACGTGACCGGATGACGGGGCGATTGTTCGCATTTTTGCGTTCCGCATCCGCACGTCTCTGATCCTCGAAAGGACCTGGCTGCGTCACTGCGCCGGGACGGACAGTCATGCGTGAACCACAAGCTATAGTTGTCGAACCCCTCGCGGCGACGGTCGATGAACTTTACCGGAAATTCGGCGTCTGGAAGACCGCACGCGCGCTGATGTCGGCCGCCTGGAGGCGCCGTCAGGCGCAAAACCAGATCACCCATCTGTCGAATCGGATGCGCCGAGACATCGGCCTTCCGGAGGCGGAGGAGGAAGTCCCCATCTGGGACATAGGCGCCTTCATTCAGGCTAAGGCAGGGCGCCCGGATTGACCTGCAGTGGTCGGCCTGCTGCAAAAGGAGAGAGGAACCGAAACTTCCTCTCCCCTTTTTGATGCCCCTCTTCCCCCCAGCCGTCAGCCCTGTGCAAGCTCCCATCGTCACCATGCTGCCTAGAACTGGTCGCCGGTTCCGTCGGGTCTCTTTGCGGACAGATGGTCTCGCACGTCACGGAAATCTCCACGTCATGCGGAGGCGAAACGGACCGAAGATCAGGCAAAGAAGGAGGCCCGGTTAACCATTTGTTAACCATGGCTCGCCTACATCTTGGCAACCAATAATTAACGAAGATGACCAAAGTGCTAACAGACGCTCGCTCGATCCGCATCAAGGGCCGCTCCTTCCTGGCGCTGGTGCTTTCCCCGGAACTGCCGCTCGACTGGTGGCTTGGCCGGCTCGATGACCTCGCTTCGCGTTCGGCGGGCTTCTTCCTGGGGCGCCCGGTGGTGCTCGACGTGGCGGATCTCGAGATCGACCGGAAACAGTTGAAGAGCCTGCTCGACGAGCTCGGCCAGCGCAATGTCAGGGTGATGGGGATCGAAGGCGGACGTCCCTCGCTCTTCGAACCGGGAATGCCGCCTGCCATGAAGGGCGGCCGGCCGGCGCCCGATTTCGAGGTGCCTGAGGCCGATCCTGCCGATCCGCCGAAGGCCGGCAAGGGAAAGGCCGCTGCGCCGATTACGCCGGAGGAGGTTCAGCCGGTGCGGGCGACGGCATCGATCATCGTCCGGGAACCGGTTCGGTCCGGACAGTCGGTCATCTTCCCGGAAGGCGACGTGACGGTGGTCGGCTCTGTCGCATCCGGCGCGGAGATCGTCGCAGGAGGTTCGGTCCATATCTACGGGACGCTCCGAGGGCGGGCGCTGGCGGGCTCGGTCGGAAACGCGTCTGCGCGCATTTTCTGCCGCCGGCTCGAAGCGGAATTGCTGGCAATCGACGGCGTCTACAAGACGGCCGAGGACATGGCGCCCAATCTGCGCGGCCAGTCGGTCCAGCTCTGGCTGGAAGGTGATTCGATCATGGCGGAAAGACTTAACTGAGCCGGTTGCCGGCGGGATTTATCGGATTAGAGCGGGGATGCGGGCGGAAAACCGCTCACAGTTTTCCTCATCCCGCTCTGACAACAGGAGCGGGAAGATGGCGAAAGTAGTTGTAGTTACATCTGGAAAGGGCGGCGTCGGCAAGACGACGTCAACCGCCGCACTGGGTGCGGCGCTGGCGCAGCGCAACGAGAAAACGGTCGTCGTCGATTTCGACGTCGGGCTGCGCAATCTCGACCTCGTCATGGGCGCCGAGCGCCGGGTCGTCTACGACCTCGTCAACGTGATCCAGGGCGACGCGAAGCTGCCGCAGGCGCTGATCCGCGACAAACGCCTCGATACCCTGTTCCTGCTGCCGGCATCGCAGACCCGCGACAAGGACAGCCTGACCCCCGAGGGCGTCGAGCGGGTGATGGAAGAACTCAGGAAACACTTCGACTGGATCATTTGCGACAGCCCGGCCGGGATAGAGCGCGGCGCGACGCTCGCGATGCGCCACGCCGACCTCGCCGTCATCGTCACCAATCCGGAAGTCTCCTCCGTTCGCGACTCCGACCGCATCATCGGCCTGCTCGATGCCAAGACCGAAAGGGCAGAGCGCGGAGAGCGGGTCGAGAAGCACCTGCTGCTGACACGCTACGATGCCGTCCGTGCCGAGCGTGGCGACATGCTCAAGGTCGATGACGTCCTCGAGATACTCTCCATCCCGCTCATCGGCATCGTTCCCGAGAGCATGGACGTTCTCAAGGCTTCCAATCTCGGTGCCCCGGTGACGCTCGCCGACAGCAGCAGCGCTCCGGCGCGTGCCTATCTGGATGCTGCGCGCCGCCTCGCGGGAGAAACGGTACCGATGACCATTCCCGGCGAGAAGCGTGGCTTCCTGGGCAAGATATTCGGACGGAGGGCAGCATGAGCATTTTCCGTTTCTTCAGCAAGCAGACCTCGGCGCCGACGGCGCGCGAGCGCCTGCAGGTGCTGCTGGCGCATGAGCGCGCGTCGGTCGGCCAGTCGGATCTCGTGGCGGTGCTTCGGGAAGAAATTCTCGCCGTTATCGCCAAGCATGTCCAGGTCGACCGCGACAAGGTCAACGTCACGATGGAACGCGGCGAGCACGTCACCACGCTCGAAGTCGACATCGAGATCCCGATGAAGGCGGGCGTGAGGGCGGCCTGAGCCGGCCCGCGTCGCCGGATCGCAGCATCACCGAGCCCCGGCAGGTTGCGCAATGGCAACCGGATGGATAACCTTTTTCTGCAGCCTCTCATTCGAGAGGCTGCAGAGCCGCTTTCGCCTGGCCGCCTTGCCCCATCGTCGGACTTTGGTCCGAATCGCATCGGACGATCGTCCGACCCGTGAAAGCGAAACGTCTGAACCACCTCGATTGCAGTTGACGCACTGACCAGACCGTGAACAAAGATGGCGCAACAGCTGGCGAAAGCGAATGTTGGGCTTTCCCGGTGGACTGTTGTCGCGTCGGCGGCGATGCCGACGATCGGTGAAAGCGTCAATGCATTCGCGAGACCGCGATCAGGCGCAGGCCGGTAAAACTCTTCAGGAGGAGCGTGATGGTCACGCGTCGAAACTTTCTCGCAGCACTGTGCTGGGTTTCGGTCGGCCTTCCCGTCGCCGTATCGCCTTACAAAATCGCGCTGTCGGGCTCAGGCATCGAACTGGAACCGCAGTCCGCTCTCGCCAAGGGAGGCGGTAGCGGCGGCGGACGTGGCGGCGGAGGAGGCGGCGGCGGACGAGGCGGCGGAAACGGGAATGGCAGGGGCGGCGGCTCGAACGGCAAAGGCGGCGGCAATTCGAATTCCGGCCGGGCAAGCGGAAGAGCAGCGACGTCCGTGGAAGGCGGCGGCTCCATCCTGCGCGTACGTCACCGGGACGGCATCAGCGAGGTGATCGAAGGCGCCCGCTACATCATGAAGGATTCGCGCGGGCGCACGATCGTCAACCGGCGCGCAACCTCGGCCGACCGGAGACGGCTTCTGTCCTTCATTGACTGACCGGACGCCAGTCGAGCGCGTCGCGCAGCACCATGGCCGCCTCCGTCCGGTTGGCGACGTCGAGCTTCGCCATGATCTGCGTCATGTGATGTTTCACCGTTTTCTCGTGCAGATCGAGCTTTCGGGCAATCTGCTTGTTGCTCATTCCCGAGGCGACGAGGTGCAGGACCTCCTGTTCGCGCCGCGTCAGCTCGGCAACGAGGTTGGACTTGGCCGGTGCAGAATTGGCCAGCTGCCCCGTCAGCAGCTTGGCGGAAAGGGTGGGGGCGACATAGCTCTCGCCTGAGGCGACGGTGCGAATGACTTCCGCCAGCGCCCTCGCGCCGATGCCCTTGAGAATGTAACCCTTCGCGCCCTCCTTCAGGGCTGCCGCGACGTCGTCATTCGCCTCGGAAACGGTCAGCATGACGATCTTCTGCGAGGGCGCGACGCTCAGGATCGCCGGAACTGCGTTCAGCCCGCCGCCCGGCATGGAGATGTCGAGCAGCATGACGTCAGGGTTGAGGCTTTGCGCAATCGCGACCGCTTCGTCCCGCGACCCGCCTTCCGCGACGATCTCGAACCCGTCGATCTCCGACAGGCTCCGGGTCACACCCTCCCTGAACAGAGGGTGGTCATCGACCACGGCTACTCGAATTCCCGTCATCATGCCTGCTCCATTTCCTCGAGGCCGAGCGACATCCGGACGATGGTGCCGGGCGCGTTGGGGTTGATCTCGAATGTTCCGCCGAGGCTCTCGACGCGGCCTTTAAGACCCGCGAGGCCGAGGCTCGTCGGCCGTACTTCGCTTGGGTCGAAGCCCGGACCGCCATCGGCAACCTCGACGGTAATCTTGTCACCGTTCGTGTTCTGCGTCACGCGCTGAGCGATGCCGCCGCCGTGACGAAAGGCGTTGTTAAGTGCTTCCTGCACGAAACGGTATATGCATATCTTCGCCGATGCGGAAAGGCGCTCGGGCGGGTCGCTCATCGACAAGTCCACGGTCGTTCCCGTTCGTTGTTCATGGGCGCGAACGCAACGCTCCAGAATCTCCCTCAGGCTGGCAGTCTCTATCTGCGGCAGCACCAGCCCGTTGCACAGCGTCCTGATCTCGTTCATCGCCTCGTCGAGGCTGCCCTTGATGGCGGCGATCTCACGCTCGCGCAGTTCGGCGGGCGTCGAGGGGCTGACAAGTTTGTTGCTGTCCAGCCGAAGCGAAGCATAAGCCACGAGCTGCGCCGGTCCGTCATGGAGGTCGGCGCCGATCCGCCGCAACAGGGTTTCGTTCAGCGCGGTCGCACGCTGGGATGCCTGGCGCAGGCGCGCACGCAGTGCCTCGTTCTGCGCAAGCAGCGCCGAAAGCTCATCGACGCGCTGCCCAAGCGCATGGCGCTGTTTCTCGATCGTTCTGCTGCCGCGCAAGACGATGGCCGAAAGCGCGATGAAGAAGGCGAGCGTGAAGCCGGCAACGGCGATCCACGTGTGAAGCCGCGCCCGATTGAGGCTCTGCTCGAATTCATCGGCAATCTCGTGGAATTCCGAGACGGCGACCACCTCACCGGACCAGGGTTGGAGAAGGGGATTGTAGATCTCCAGGAGAGGACTGTTCGAAAGGCGCTCCGTCTCGCCGTCGGCCTCGTCGAGAGGCATGAAGCGAGCGACCATGCCGCCGTCGAATGCTGCCGTCAGCTCCGGACCCAGCTCGTACTTCTGACCAACCATGGCCTTTTCGCTCGAATAGAGAACGGTCCCGTCCGCCCGCCAAAGTCGGAACGACGCGAGCCGATCGCCCAAAGCGCCCTGCCCAAGCGTTTCGTCGAGCGCCCGTGCCACCGAGTCGTCGAGCACCTGCGTCGTTTGCATGTCGGGCAGGAGCGGCGCAATCACGCTGTCGACATAGAGCGCCGTGGTTGCCGCGGAGTTGCGCGTCACGGCTTCCTCTATGAGGCTCGTCACGAAGGCACCGACGACAAGCATCGCCGCAGCGGCTACCGAGCCACCGATAATCAGGAACTGCTTTGCCAGCGGCTGAGAGTTCCACCGTCTGATGAGGTCGTCGACGTGCACGAGAAATCTCACGATGGCCCGCTCAATTCGTCGCCGGCACTGCTGCGTTCTTTGCAACCGACAAATTAGCATCTCCGGCCGGCCGGTCAACGCGCGCCATCCCTTACCCCTTGGTCATAGCGCATCTTGGGACTTTTGACGACCGTGCCCACGGACCTAAGTCCTATCAACCGGCGCATTGGTCCGGCGACGGTGGAACCCGCGCCAGTTGCACGCTATCGCTTTATCAATTGAAGCAGAAAATCGGCCGGAGCAACAACGGCCGCGACATTCGATAGGAGGCCCCCATGCCTGTTTCCAAATTCGTCGGACGAGGTCTTATTGCGCTTGCGCTTGCAGGTGCGCCCCTGGCGGGCATTGCGCCCGGCATATCGGACATCGCCTTCGCCAAGGGCGGCAATGGCAACGGTGGGGGCAACGGTGGGGGCAGCGGCGGCGGCAGCGGCGGCGGCAATGGCGGCGGCCACGGCAAGAGCGGAAACCACGGCAATAGCGGAAGCCATGCGAAGGCTCGATCCGATTCGGGCAGATCGGGCGGCGAACGTGCGGGCACGCCTCGTTTCCTCCAGGACCTGTTCAAGCACGGCAGGAAGTCCGAACGTGCGGCCACCGGCAAGTCCGGCAAGGTAGTCAAGGCCAGGGCCACGAAAACGGCTGTCCCGACGCCGAAGCCTAAAAATTCGCAGGCCGAAGCGGCAAAGCTGAGCTCGCTCGGCCGGAACTATCACGCCTATCTGAACTCGAACGACCCGCGGATGGCGGCAATCTCCGCCTATGCGATCGCCTATGCCGAGTTCGAGGCCGAATTCGGCTCGGACGTCATCCCGACCGATCCCGCTCTCAGCGATGAAGCGCTGCGCGAGGCGATTGCAAGCTTCACGAATGGCGGCGAAGTGACGGACGCAACACTGGAAGACGTCAAGGAAACGCTCGGCGTCGGAACCCCCGTCGGGAAGATAGACGATATTCGTGAGCACCTTCTCGATACGACGCCTGATGAGGACATCGCGCTCGAAAACTGACCGAACGAGGCGCGTCGCCGGATGGAACATCTGAGAAGATTCGACCGTGTCGCCGGCGCCGTGACCCAAGCGATGCGGGAGGGGCGGATAGGCTTTTCCCTGCAGCAGGTCAATGCGGTCGACGATACGGGCGAGGTGCTCTATTCGGAGTGCCTCGGCAGACTCGTAGAACGTGACGGAGCGGTCAGGACGAGCGAGGAATTCACTGCTTTTCTCGAAGCGTCGGGACGTGTTGCGTCATTCGATCGATACATGGTCGGTCTCGCATTCGAGTGGCTCGACTGCAATCCGTCGGGCGTGTTGGGTTGCGATATCTCGGCCGGCAATATTTTCGACGAGAACACCTGGTCGGAACTTTACGACCTGCTTTCGCGAAATCGGGAAATGGCCTCGCGCCTTGTTCTCGAAATAACGGAGTGCCTGCCGCTGGCCACTCTGCCGACGGCGGCGGAGTTCATCGAAGGCGCACGCGCACTGGGCTACAGAATCGCCTTGGACAGTTTCGGAACGGGTCACTCGACGCCGGAATCGCTGTTGTCCGTTCCCGTCGACATCGTGAAACTGGACGCATTCTTCATCGGCCGCGGCCAGGGTGTGGGCAAGGGCAAGGGGTTCCTCCATCATTTGGTAGGGCTCGCTTCATGCGTCGCGCCGACGGTGATCATCGAGGGCATCGAGACCTACGGACAGCTCGAAGCCGTCAAAAAGGCCGGCGCAACGCATGTGCAGGGCTTCCTTCTGTCCGAGCCGACGCTGTACCCCGTCTATTGTGGCCAGCCGGCGCCGCTGCCGGCAGCCAAACCGAGATCTGCGGGATCGCGGCAGCTGCATTCCTAGATCACGATGCTCTTAGGTCGAGTCGACCTCTTCTCCTCAGCCCGCTCCAGTTGGACAGGCCACCGACTTCGTCACGTCTAAATCTCCGACGACCCCTCCGCGCGGGGTTGCAGATATCGAATATGTGATTGGCCGTGAGTTTGGCAATCCACGCGAGTCGGCTACACGTCTACACGCGATCCCCGTTTCCCTCTTCGTACTCGCTTGAGATGTTTAGCAAAATCCAATTACAAAGACGCACGCTTCTTCTGGGAGCGATCTCCGCAACAGCAGCCGTCGCGGGGTGCTCGACCTCTGCGCCGCAGGCGGAGCGCGCTCCCGTGCCGCGTCTGGTGAGCCGCCCGATCGGGCTGGCGAGCGATGCCGAACTGGAAGCCAGATATGCTGCCGTCGAAGATGGCGGACATTTTATTCCGGTAGTCCCCTATAGGGAGATGGATCCGAAATACTTTCGCCAGCGGGTGCCGGACCCTACCGGCGAACCGGCGGGGACGGTGGTCGTAGACACGCCGGGGCGGTTCCTTTACCTCATCGAGCCTGGCGGAACGGCGATGCGCTACGGCGTCGGCATTGGGCGCGAGGGCTTCGCCTGGCAGGGCGAAGGGATCATACACTGGCGCCAGCCCTGGCCTCGGTGGAAGCCTCCGGCCGATATGATCGCCCGCCGGCCGGAACTCGAAAAATACTCCGTCGCGAATGGAGGCATGGCCCCCGGCATCGACAATCCCTTGGGTGCCCGCGCGCTGTACATCTTCCAGAACGGGCAGGACACGCTGTACCGTCTGCACGGCACGCCGGAATGGAAGTCGATCGGCAAGGCAGTCTCGTCGGGGTGCGTTCGGCTGGTGAACCAGGACGTCATCGATCTCTACAAGCGTGTACCCTACCACGCCCCGATCGTCGTCTATCAAAAGCCGCTTGCCGAGCAGCTTCAAGTCTAGAGACTGTTGATATTCGGATAGCCGCCGCGGTTTGCTTGATTTCCTCATTCCTGTGACAAGCACAGGAGGAGAGATTGCAGTCCTCCGATACGTTTCCTCGGGCGGTGCTGTCGGCAAGATGACTTACATACGCGCAACGCCAGAATCGATCACGTCGATGACTGTCGAGCCGGCCTAAAATCATCGTGATCTAGTGCATTTCGAACGACGCATTCCCGGGCGGAAGACCGCTATGCACATTTCTGGAAGCGCTCTAGATCCGGTTGAAAGTCCCGCCGATCAGCCGGCTCCAGTGTTCCCCCGCCAGCCCGTTGATGAAACCCTGTGCATGACGGAAGGCGTCGACGAGTTCCTCCTCGCGGGAATGGACGACGGTCGAGGCGGCATGGACGAAGCCGATACGGCGGCCCATCATGGCCTCAAGCAGCGCCGGCTGGGTTCGACCGCGAACCGCAGCGGCGCCGCGCGCGGCCGCGTGCTCTATCAGGCAGTTGAGGATCGAACCGGCCTGTCCCGGCAGGGCGAGGACCTGGAGAACCCTGGCAGTTCCGCCGGGCTGCAGGTGGTAGAAAAACGCTCCGACGGGAGCACCACTTCGCGTCCTCACGGCCGCAAGCACCGGCGCGCCGAATTCCGGCTTCTTCTCCGCGTCTTCGAGGATATGGTCCAGCTGGCCCTCGGCCCAGGCCGGCTGCACGGCAAACTGCCGGGTCAAGGGTGCGAAGAGCTCGGCAAAGCCATGCCGGTCGATGTCGGCGACCTGCAGCGGGCCCTGTGTGGTGGCGGCGTCGGGCACGCCCGACCAGCGCAACTCGCCGCGTCGCAACTTGCCGCGATGACGGCGGTCGAACGCATGAGCCAGCGGGCCGAGTGCGCGAGCGGGGCCGAACCGGCTCGCGACGAGATCGAGGCCGAAGGATGCGGGCCGGATGACGCGTATCCAGTCGAGGCTGTATTGCGGAAGCACGACGCCACGCAGCTTCGTCCACATCTGCGTCGAAACTTCGCTCGCCGTTTCGCTGAAGGAAAGGTCCTGCGGTCCTGCAAGGAACGCTTTCAGCAGCCGCGCGCCGGCCATCGGATCGCTTTCGTGGCCTTCGACCATCAGCGAGCCGCAGATCGCGGCGCGCAATGGCCTGCCGCGATACGTCATGGCCAGAGTGTTCGCTCCGACGAAACCGGAAATCCGGCCGTCATCGTTGCTGTACACGAGCGGGCGGATTTCCGGGTCGTTGCCTGGGGCATCGATATAGAGTTGCCGAAGATATTCGATGAACGCAGGCGGCGGCTCCTCCGCGCTGTTGCGGAAAACCTTCTGGAAGAGCCGCGCGACAGCCGGGATATCCTCGACTGCGAGCGAACGGATGTCGCTCATCTGCTTGCCCCGTCAGCCGCGGCGGTTGCCGCTGCACCTCCCAGCCTGCGCGCGAGTGCGACCCGCGGCTTTCCGGCCGAGTCCTCCGCGAATGTCACTGCCTCATAGGCCTTCGTTCGGGCGAGAAGCGCCGTGGCTTGGCGATCCTGTCCCTCTCCGAACTCGAAGAGGAGCCAGCCGCCCGGCTTGAGGAAGGCGACGGCCTCGCGGATCAGCCGCTGATGGATGGATATGCCGTAGGGGCCGCCATCGAACGCCTCCCGCGGCTCGCTCGCGAGAAGATGCGCGCTGTCGCCTTCGAGGCGGGATGTCGAGATATAGGGCGGGTTGCAGACGATCATGTCGACGGCGCCCTCGAGGTCTTCTCCGGCGAGGGCGGCGAACAGGTCGCCCTGCCGGATGACGACGCGGTCGCCAAGCGAAAGGCGATCGACGTTGCGCCGCGCAAGCGCGACCGTGCTGTCGGTGAGGTCGGCACCCCAGACACGCGCAAGCGGTACCTCCTCGGCGATCCCCAGAGCGAGATTTCCGGATCCGCAGCACATGTCGATCACGGTCGCCGGTCCGGCGCGCTCGGTCAGGATCGCTGCGGCGTTCCGCCCAAGGAGTTCCGTCTCCTCCCTCGGCACGAGCACGTCCGGTGCGAGTTCGAGGTCGACGCCCATGAATCGTACGAGCCGCGGCGAGCGACCCTCGGTCCGGCCGTCAAGATGATTGTCGCCCTGCAGCACGAAGGCTCCTTCGGTTATCGGATTGGATGTCGTCCGGCGCACACTAGCGCGTGCAGGTAAACGGAAGCTGAAATGGAGGGCGTCCGATAACACATGGCGTCACAAAGCTTATGTTAACCGGCCAATCACTTATCCTCGCTAGTGTGCGCCTCAATCGGCGAGGGTGCAGGTCGCAGCCCGGTGCCGACCCTTAGTCGGATTGTCAAGGCAGAACGGATGGCCCCGGAAGGTGTGACGGAACAGCGCGGCGACAGACCATTCCTGCCGATGGTCGTGTCCTATCTCGCCTCCGGCGGCAGTCTGGTTCTCGGTTCGGCGGCGCAACTCCTTACCTTTGCCATCCTTGCACGCTGGCTCGGCGTCCACGAGTTCAGCGTTTTCGTCGCAATTACTGCAGTCGCCAACATAGCCGTCCATCTCTGTGGGCTCGGGGCGATGGAATGCCTGGTGCGCCGGGCCGCGCGCGACCGCGCGATCTATCCGCAGATGCTCGGACACAATGTCATCCTGACGGCGGCGAGCGGGGCAGCTCTGGTCCTGTTGGGAGCGGTGGTCCTGCCGTTCTTCTTCACCCTTTCGCCGGACCCCGTGACGAATGTCGCCGTGATCACGCTGATGCTCGTCACCAATATCCTGCTGGTCCGGGTCATCGTGCTCACCGAGCAGATCTATATCGCTCATACGGATTTTGCCTCCGCGAACAAGGTCGTCGTCGGTTTTGCGGCCGCGAGGGCGGTTGCGGCGGCACTTGCCTGCATCGCCTTCGGCGTCACCAGCGTCGCATACTGGGCGGTGTGGCAGTTTCTGTGCCATGTCCTCGTGGCGCTCTTGTGTATGCGGGCAATCCGGGGACTTGGTACGCCGCGCTACCGCATCGTGCGGGAGGAAATCCCGCAAGGCCTTTACTTCAGCATACCATTCATCCTGCGCGCGCTCCGCCAGAATGCCGACCTGCTTGTCCTGAGCCTCGTCACCACCGCCGAGGTCGTCGCGAGCTACAGTGTCGCCCGCCGCATGCTGGAGAGCAGCTATCTTTCAGTGGAAGCGCTAAACCGGCTTATCTACCCGGGTTCGGCGAGGGCAACGGCGGCGGGACTTCACCAGGCGCTGCAGCGCGTACGCCGGGTGCTCGCTGCCGCCACGGTCATCAGCCTCGCTGCGGCCGTCACGGTCTTCGTTCTGGCGCCGGTCCTGCCGTACCTTTTCGGCAAGGACTATCTCTCGTTGGTCGGCTTCGTCAGAATCCTATGCTGGGTCGTGGTGCCGCTCGCGATGTGGTCGGTCGCGGTCGAGGCACTTGGTGCCTCCGGCGCACACGCCGCCCGCGCGACCGTCATGGGGCTCGGCAGCATCGCCGGCGCCGGCCTTGCCGTATGGGCAAGCTGGTACGCCCCGCCGATGGGAACTTTCCTGTCCTTCTACGCAATCGAAATCGCGATGGTGGTCGCCTCTTGGAGCGTGCTCCTGCACTTCGTGCGGCGCGACCGCCGCCAGGCTGCGCTCACCTTTGGAGCGGGCGCCATATGACGATGGAGGCGGATGAAATTCGCGTATCCGAGAGTGTGCCGGTCGGTGCAGGGCACCGCCGCGGTACGCGCGCCATGGCGCCCGGCGACATTCCGGCGGTCGGACGGCTGTTCAACAGGATTTTCCGAAGGCAGGACCACGCGCCCGAGAATGACCTTGGACGTTATCTCGAGACCGTCTTCTTCGGCAGCCCCCACTATTCTCCCGAACTCGGCAGCGTCGTGCACGAAAACGGTGCGACCGGCATAGACAGCGCAATACTCGCGGTACCGATGGCGTTCATGGTCAATGGCCGCCCGACCATGGCCCGTCTTCTCTGTGCCTTCATGGCGGATGGTAAAGCAGGAGCCGTTGGAGCGGCGCGTCTTGCGCGCACCATGCGGGCGTCTCGCCAGGACATGTGCTTCTCCGACAATGCGTCGCCGGTCAGCGCCGACCATTGGGTTGCGGGAGGTGGCATCGTCCTGCCGATCCAGAGCCTCGAATGGCAGCGTTCGTTTCTGCCCTTGACCGCCGCGGCTTTCCTTGCGGCCAGTCACTTCCCGATAGCGCGCTCGCGCGTTGTCGTCGGCGTTCTCAGGCTGGTTGACCGTGCACTGCGCCGGTTGCGGCCCTCCATGCGGCCGAAGGCGGAGGGCGAATGCAGGATCGAGGCAGCGGGCGTCGAGGGGTTCCTCCAATGCGCGAGCCTGATGCTGGAACGCTTTGCGATCCGCCCGACCTGGTCGCGAGCCGAATTCGATTGGCTCGTGTGCGTCGCTTCGATGAACCGGAGCCTCGGGACGCTCCAATGCAGGAAAGTCGTTCTCGCGGACGGCCGCACGATCGGCGCCTTTCTTTTTTTCGGCAAGCAGGGTGCCGTGGCTACCGTGCTCAATCTCGTCTGCGAAGAGGGGCGCGAACGTGACGTTGCCGCGGCGATGTTCCTGCAGCTCGATGCGGAAGGCTATGCCGTGGCGGTCGGCATGGCACAGCCGTTCCTGATGAACGCGATATCGCGCCAGCGATGGCTGTCATTCCGGCACCGCGGCTACTTCTGCATGGTGACCCGCCATGCGGACCTCAAGGAAGCGGCAGAGCGCAACGACATCTATATCGGCGGCCTCGCCTCCGAGACCTGGAGCCGGCTGCTGACGGATTTTTAGCCGGGGCTTACAAATTTCACGGCCGATGATCCCAGGGATTGATGATAGTTACACCGGTGTCAGCGAAATCCGCGACATTGCGGGTTGCCACGGAGGCACCGCGAGACCAGGCGATCGCGGCAATCTGCGCGTCGAACTGGCTGATCGGGCGACCGAGTTTACGCCGCCGGGCGGCTATGGAACCGAAAGCGTCCGCCGCCTCGCTGTCGAACGGTAGAATACGCCCGGCAAGATCCTCACGAAAGATCGGGACAATCGCTGCCTCGAGCTCTTGCCGTCGGCGTCCGTCGGGCATGAGCCGCAAGCCGTAGAGAAGTTCAGCTTCCCGTTACCGTCGTGGTAAATACAGCCGCGGTTTGTTGCTCGGCAAGCCAGGTCTCTACCGCGACGGAGGGCGCCGGGGCCAGCAGCTCCGACAGAACACATTGGTGTCGAGAATGATCACCCGGAGAAATCCGGTAGGTCGCGGATGGCATCGCGGGCGGGTAGCTCAAGCTCAACGCCTCCGAGCGGCACGATGCGGGAGCGGATTGCTGCCGCGAGGTTGGCCCGTCCGCTTTTGCCGGTCGATAGCGCGGCGCGAAGGATGTCCCGCGCTTCGTCCTCCATTGAATGCCCATGCGCGGCGGCACGAACGCGCAGACGCTTCTCAAGCCCGTCAACGAGGTTGCGGATCGTAATGCTCGCCATGCGGCTTCCTTTCTTCATTGATGGCAATTTAATCATTGACTGCAGCCGCGGCAGGACACGCCTACGAGTGATCTGGAGCCGGTTGCCGACGGATTTTTGGTTGCATGTCTTGTTGTCGATCATTCGCGACTGTATGAGCGAGGCCTGTTTCTGACGCAGTCGATGGGAAATACCGATGGCACCTGCGGTTCTGTTTGAAGGCCTGTCAGCGTTCCCGCCCACACCCGCCGATGTGGACGGCAAGATCTCCGAGGAGGCGCTGTCGCGACTGCTCGAGCGTATCCGCCTGGCACGCGCGGACTCGATTGGATTGCTCGGCAGCACCGGCGCTTACGCATTTCTCTCGCGAGGTGAACGGCGACGCGCAGTGGAGATCGCTGTCGAATGCGTGGGAGGCAGAGTTCCCCTCATCGTCGGCGTCGGCGCACTCAGGACCGATGAGGCTCAGGCACTCGCGCGCGACGCCGAGGAGGCTGGGGCCGATGGCCTACTGTTGGCTCCCGTATCCTACACCCCTCTGACCGAGGAGGAAGTTTACCAGCACTTCGTGGCCGTAGCGAGTGCATCCGGCCTGCCGCTCTGCATCTACAACAATCCGGGCACGACCAAGTTCGTCTTCAGCGAGGAACTGATCGTACGGCTCTCGCAAGTGCCGAATATTGCCGCGGTGAAGATGCCGTTGCCCGCCGACGGCGATTTCGAGGGTGAGATCGCTCGACTGCGTGCGAAGACGTCTGCAGCTTTTGCTATCGGCTACAGCGGCGATTGGGGCGCAGCAGATGCGCTCCTGTCGGGTGCCGATGCGTGGTTCAGCGTCGTCGGCGGTCTCTTGCCTGCACCCGCATCGAAACTCGCCCGGGCGGCGAAAGCGGGCGATCGCGCGGAAGCGCATCGGATCGACATGGCATTCCAACCGCTATGGGCCCTGTTTAAGGAGTTCGGCAGTTTCCGCGTGATGTACGCTATCGGGAGCATCCTGGGGCTCTTTCAGGCCTTGCCACCGCGGCCGATTTTGCCGCTCGGACCTGGTGACAGCGTACGGGTAAAACAAGCTGTTCAGGAACTGATCGACATTCAAGAGTGCTCTTGAGGAAATACGCTTTACCTGGAAGTGCTCCAGCCGGTACTGATCATCGGTGAAGGGCGGGCGCGACTGGAGAAAGCAGCAGCCGTATGCCAAGCGCGACCATGATGCTGCCTGCAATGCGCTGCTGCCACGCCACAAAGGCACTGCTGTGCGACAACCAATTGCTGAATGTGCCTGAGGTGAGGGCCACCGCACCAAGGACCAGCAGCCCGGTAGCTTTCATCGTCACTCCGAGGATGAAGAATTGCAGGGCCGGCGATCCGGCGGACGGCTCCACAAACTGCGGAAGGATCGCGAGCATAAAGGAAAGCGACGTCGGATTCGTCAGATTGCAGATCATGCCCTGCCTGAAAGGGCCGAGAAGCGATGGCGACGTGGCGCGGCCTGCCGCTTCGCGCAGGAAGGTCTTACTGCCGGCCGTCAAGAAACGCACCCCGACATAGATCAGATAGGCTGCTCCGATAAATTGCATGGCCTTGTAGAGGAGCGGCGAGGAAGCCACGACCGTGGCGAGGCCCATGGCAAGCAAGGGTATCTGGACAATGCCCGCTGCGACGCATCCGATAGCGGTTGCAAGCGCAGCCTGGCGGCCCTGGTCGATGCCGCGGCTGATGACGAGCATCATGTCCGGGCCGACCCCGGATAATTGATAGGCAAGCACGGCGCCCAGAAACGCGGCATAGGTGGTCAGGTCGGGCATTCTTCAGAAACTGTGAAAACAGGTCGAAGTTCCCAGCGGAAACGAATACAGGACCCGTAGAGGAGCTTCGGCCTGCCCAAAAGGTTACCGCCCGAACATCTCCGCTTAACCGAATATTCACCCTGCAGGCCCTAAATCTGCACGGGGAATTGCTTATGCGGCAATAAGCACCTTGGTGGCTCCAAGGGGATGGGGAAAGCGGATGTATCGGCGCAGCGAGCCCGAGGGACTGGGATTACGCCTTGAAAGGCGACATCAGCGCCTTCGCTCGGGCGGAGGGTCGTTGCTCGACCTCGGGCCCGCGGTAACGGAAGAGCCCGCTGCTAACGAGGAGGCTCCCGCCGAGGCGGAGGATGGCACCTCCGCCCCCGTGGTGGATATTCCCGTCCCCGCCCATCAGGCGCGCGCTCTCGAGAAGCAGCCTTCCCCCGTCGCGGATTTCTTCCCGCAACTCCACCTCCTGGGCAGCATCGGGGTCAATGACCTCATCGGGTGGCTGCGCAACGGCGCCCGCTGGATCGTGCTCGCGCTCGTCCTTTCGGTTGCCGCCGCCTTCGCCTATGCGGTGACGGCTACGCCGCGATACACGGTCTATACCGACCTCGTCGTGGACCCTTCCAATCTCAACGTCGTCAGCGACGACGTCTTTACGACCAATCCGCAGCGCGACGCGCAATTGCTGGAAGTCGAAAGCAAGCTCCGGATACTGACCTCGCGCAACGTCCTCCAACGCGTCATCGGCGAGATGCGGCTTGCGGACGACCCCGAATTCGTCAGGCCGACATTGCTCGACTGGCTGAAGGCGCTCATCGCCCCGCGGGACGCCGAGGCGGACAAGGAATTGGCGGCGATGCGCGCCTTGTCCGAGAGGGTCGAGGCGCGCCGGGAGGAACGCTCCTTCGTCGTGATCCTGAAGGTGTGGAGCGAGGAACCGGCCAAGGCAATCGCCCTCTCGGACGCGATCGTCGAGGCTTTCGAGGCGGAACTCTTCCAGTCGGCCGCCGAGAGCGCCGGCCGGGTAGCGCAAAACCTGAATGAACGACTCGATGAGCTGCGGCGCAACGTCACCGAAGCGGAGAAGAGGGTCGAGGATTTCCGGCGCGACAACGGTCTGCAATCCACCAATGGCGAGCTCGTCAGCAACCAGCTTTCGAGCGAGCTCAACACACAGGTCCTCGACGGTCAGCAGCGCTTCATCCAGGCGGAAACGCGTTACAGGCAGATGAGCGCGGCTGTTGCCGAGGGCCAGACCGCCAGCGCCTCGGTGTTCGAGTCGGCGAACATGACCAATCTGCGCCAGCAGTATAACGCCTTGCAGCAGCAGATCGGCTCCATGCAGCTTACCTATGGCGAGCGACATCCGCGGCTCGTTGCCGCGCGCTCGGAGCGCACGACGCTGGAAGCCGCGATGAAGGATGAAGCCCGCCGCATTCTGGAGCGCGCGAAGGCCGACTTCGACCGGGAGCAAAAGGCGCTCGATGCACTCCGCGGCAAGGCGGATGACGAAAAGTCGAACGTCTTCACCGATAACCAGGCCCAGGTGCAGCTTCGTGACCTCGAACGCGACGCGCGCAGCAAGGCGGCGATCTACGAAACCCATCTGGCACGCGCGCAGCAGATCACCGAACGCCAGCAGATCGACACCACGAACATTCGCGTCATCTCGCGTGCCCTGCCGCCCAATGCGCGAAGCTGGCCCCCGCGTACCTTGATCCTGCTGATCGGCGGCGGCCTTCTGGGTCTCGCAATCGGCATTGCCGCGGCACTTGCCCTCGGCCTCTGGAAATTTCTTCGCGGCAAGACCCACGTGGCCGCCTGAGGAGCCCGGGAGATGGATCGCGCGGGCTACGGAGAGGTCGAGCCGACGAATGCGGTGAAGGCGCGTGTCGGCACCGTGCTCTTCATGGCGATCTTCCTGTTCTTCTGGATCTCCATCAATCCCTTCGTGGATCTGACAGGCGAGGCGGTGCTGGACCCTTCCGCCGGCAATTCCAACCGGCTGAACCAGATCATCTCGCTCCTGCTTTTCACCGGCATGCTCGGCTACGGCCTGGTGCACCCTTTGCGCGAAACGATCCTGCAGCCGCGCGCCGTGCTGGCGATCCTCTTTTCCTGGTTCATCTTCGTTTCGCTGGTTTCGGCGCATCCGATGCTCGGCATCAAGGGTGCGATCCTCGCGTTCATGGTCACCGTCAATGCCAGCGTCTACCTGTTGTTGCCCGCCTCGGAACGCCACTTCGCCAAGATGCTCGGCATCGGCATCCTCATCATGCTCGCCGTCGCCTATTACGGCATCGTCTTCGAGCCGCAGCTCGCGATCCATCAGGCGTCAGAACTGCGCGAGCCGATGAATGCCGGCCTGTGGCGCGGCCACTTTCCCCACAAGAACAGCGCCGCGGCCGCCATGGTGATCGCAGCCTTCATCGGCCTTTACGTCATGAACACCTGGTCGAGATTTGCCGGGATCGTCATCGTCGCGCTGTCTTTCGTCTTCCTCGTCAACACCGGGGGCAAGACGTCGACCGCGATGCTGCCGGCCATTCTGCTGCTCGCGCTCATATTCGAGAAGGTGCGCTTTCTTCGTATCCCGATTGCCGTCGGTGGCGTCGGTCTTTTCAATCTCTTCGCGGTGGGCTCCGCCGTCTTCGCCCCGCTCGGCGATTTCATCAGCGGGCTCGGCATCGATGCGACCTTTACCAATCGCGCCGATATCTGGCGCTTCGCCTTCGGCGCGCTCGCCGAACAGCCTCTCACAGGCTATGGCTTCAAGGCCTTCTGGCAGACGGAAGAACTGGTCTATAGCGGCGGCTCGGTCGAGACCTGGGCCGTCGCTGCCGCCAACGGTCACAATTCCTATCTCGACATTGCCCTGATGACGGGCTTCCCGGGCCTTGCCCTGACCCTGATCTGGATCCTTTTCCTGCCGCTTAGAAAGATCGCCCGCATTGCTCCGGAGCGCGAGCATTCGCATCTGACGAGGCTGTTCGTACGCATATGGCTCTACACGATCTTCAACGCCGGCCTCGAAAGTCTCTTCTTCGAGGGGGGGAGCCTTCTGTGGTTCACATTCATGGTCGCACTCTATGGACTGTCGTTGCAGTCGAGCGCGGAACTGGCGGCTGCTCCCGCGCGCGCTCGCCAGGGGAGGGTAGCGCATGCTTGAGAAGCTGAGTGGGTTCGGTCCGCTTGTCGACAGGCTGGCGAACCGGGCGATCTGGAAGCTGGCTGGAGCCCGGCGCGAGTTGGAGACGAAGGTTCCGCTCGTCTCCTTCACCTTCGACGATGTCCCCGACAGCGCGCTTGGCGCGGGCGCAGCCATCCTCGAGAAGTATGGAGTCCGCGGCACCTTCTATATAGCGGGCGGGCTTGCCGGGCAGGTGGAGCCGGATCGAAGCCTGATCACGCCCGAAGGGTGCAGCGAGTTGCTCGCGCGCGGACACGAAATCGGCTGTCACACCTTCGCCCACCGAAGATTGCGCGAAATTGCCGGGCTCGGCGCCGATCTCGACCGCAATGCCGAGTACCTGAAGGGCGTCGGCGTCTCGCCGGCGGCATCGAATTTTGCATTCCCCTACAACGCTGCCTGGCCGTCGGCACGGGCCGAGCTCCGCCGCCGCTACCGAACCTGCCGGGCAGGGGGCGAGGATATCAACCGCGGTACCGTCGACCCGATGATGCTCAAAGGCGTCGAGATCCGCCAGCCGGAGGATGGGGCGCGCGCGCTGACGCGCTGGATAGACGATGTCGCCGAGCGTCCCGGCTGGCTGATCTTCGTCACTCACGATATCGCCGCGCAGCCCACAAACTACGGCTGCACCCCCGACACCTTCGATCATCTGGTCCGCTACGCCGTCGAAAAGGGATGCTGCATCCTTCCGGTCGACAGCGCCGCTGACCGGATCGGTTGGTAAGGAGGCTCTGGTGACCGGGAAGCGCCTTCTTGCGATCAACAACTATTTCTACCGCCGCGGCGGAGCGGAGGCCGTGTTCTTCGACCATATGAGCATGTTCGGCGAGATCGGCTGGGACATCGTTCCCTTCGCCATGCACCACGAACTCAACGAATCCTCGCCCTGGTCGGATTATTTCGTTTCGGAGATAGAATACGGCCGCCGCACCGGTCTCCTGCGCAAGGCCGTCCAGGCGGCGAGCGTCATCTATTCGCTCGAGGCGCAGCGCAATCTCGGCAGGCTCATCGACCGCGCCCGCCCTTCGGTCGCCCATGCGCACAATGTCTATCATCACCTGTCGCCGGCGATCTTCTCGACCCTGAAAGCCGCCGGCATTCCGGTGGTGATGACGGTCCACGACCTGAAGCTCGCCTGCCCCTCCTACAAGATGCTGCGGGACGGCCGGGTATGCGAGGACTGCCGCGGCGGCAGGGTCTACAATGTCCTGCGCCATCGCTGCGTCAAGGGTTCGGCCCCTCTGAGCGCGGTGGTGCTCGCCGAAACGGTGCTGCACCGCTTGCTCGGGCTCTACCGCGACAAGGTGGACCGGCTGGTCGTGCCAAGCCGATTCTATCTGGAAAAGCTCGCCGAATGGGGCTGGCCCCGCGAGAAGATGGTTCACATCCCCAATTTCGTCGATGTCACGGCTCTTTCCGGTGATTGGCAGGAGGGCGATTATCTCGCCTTTGCCGGCCGCTTGGCGCCGGAAAAGGGCCTCGGGACCCTGATCAGGGCGGCGGCTTTGTCGAACCAGCGGCTGGTCATCGCCGGCACCGGTCCGGAGGAGCAGACCCTTCGCAGCCTCGCGGCCGAGCTCAAGGCGGACGTGACCTTCGCCGGCTATCTCTCGGGCGAGAAGCTGCACAGGCTGATCGGCGAGTCCCGCGCGCTCGTGCTCCCGTCGGAATGGTACGAAAACGCCCCCATCAGCGTGCTTGAAACCTACGCGCTCCAGCGCCCGGTGATCGGCGCGGCGATCGGCGGGATTCCGGAAATGGTCAAGGAAGGCGAGACCGGTCTGCTTGCGGCTCCAGGAGATGCCGGGGACCTCGCCAGGGCCCTGCGCGAAATGGCCGCCCTTTCGCCCGCGGAACGCGCCCGCATGGGGGCGGCCGCCCGGTCCTGGGTCGCGAGCGAATTCTCCGCCGCCGCCTACCGCGAGAGGACGCTCGATCTTTATGGGGCGATCGGCGCGGCCTGAGGCTTCTCATCCGATCCTCATCCCTGTGCCCTTCACCGGAATCCAGCCAGCCCAAGTCCTTGGGCTGAAAGAACTCTTCCCCCGCCACAGACGCGGCGCTGCTGGATCCCTGTGACAAGCACAGGGATGACGGAGGCATGCATCCGTCCAGGCCATTTCGCAATCGCCACCCATCGCCGTCTGATTTTCGGTCAGACCTCTACGAATCTAATGACCTTCTTACCGGGATGGTAAGTGTTCTGCTCGTAAAAGATGCGAATTGGGTTATCGCTGGGGCGCAACAACCATGAGCAGAGCATCGGGAGTTTCCCGAGATCGACCTTCGGCAGGGCCGGATGCCCCGGCAATGCCGGGCGGCGCAACCGCGAGCATGCCTGCAAGCGTCTATCGTGAACTGCCGATCGAGCGCCGCCGCGTGATGATGCTCGGGCTTCGTGGCATTCCGAACGTTCAGGGCGGCGTCGAAAAGCACGTGGAGATGCTCGCAGGCAGGTTGATCGCGCATGGTTGGGATGTCGAGGTGGTCGGACGCCGGCGCTATCTTGCGGTTCCTGCGCCGCATTCCTGGAATGGAATTCGCGTCACTCCCCTGTGGTCTCCACGTATGATGGCGCTCGAGGCCATCGTCCATACCTTCCTCGGTGTATGCTATGCGGCGCTGCGGCGCCCGGATATCCTGCACATCCATGCCGTCGGCCCGGCGCTCCTGGTACCGCTCGCCCGGCTGATGCGCCTGAACGTCGTCGTGACCCACCACGGCTACGACTACGACCGACAGAAATGGGGGGCTTTCGCCAGAAGGATGTTGCGAGCGGGTGAACGCATGGGCATGCGGCTCGCGCAAGGCCGCATCGCAATCTCCAGGGATATCGCCGACACGATGGGCGAACGCTATCGCGTACCGGTGTCTTTGGTGCCGAATGGCGTCACCGTTTCGCGCTCCAGCAGCGAAACCGGCATTCTCGGCGAATTCCGTCTGACGCGACGGCGCTATATCCTGCTTGCGGCGCGGCTTGTTCCGGAGAAGCGGCAGATCGATCTCATCCAGGCATATGCAAAACTTGGAAATAGCGGATTCGATCTCGTGCTTGCGGGCGGTGCGGAATTCGCGGGCGTCTACGAAGAGGAGGTACGGGCGCTGGCCAGCCGCGTGCCGGGCGTCGTCCTGACGGGGTTCCAGACCGGCGATCGCCTGGCGGAACTCTTCGGCAATGCGGCGCTCTTCGTGCTGCCGTCGAGCCACGAAGGCATGCCGATCGCGCTTCTGGAGGCGATGGCCCATGGCCTCCCGGTTCTGGCAAGCGACATCGTTGCCAACCGGCAGCTCGGCCTGCCCGCCGGCGATTATTTTCCGCTGGGGAACGTCGACGCGCTTTCCTCTGCCATCGCCGAAAAGATCGCCAATCCCCCCGACGAACAAGAGGTGCTCGCGCAGACCGAGCGCGTCGAAGCCGTCTATAGCTGGTCGAGCGTGGCACTGAAGACGCTAGACGTTTACCGGGCCGTGACGAAATGAATGTCAGGCGCATCGCATCCGTTCTTGCGTGGCTCCTTCTTGGCGTCATTGCCTATTCGACCCTCTCTCCGCTCGATCTGCGCCCGCACATGGGCAGCTCGGTGCAGATTGAACGTTTCGGGGCATTCGGGCTGACGGGTCTCATGTTCGCGATCGCCTATCCCCGGCACGTGCTCGCCGTTCTGGCGGCTATGCTCGCGGCGGCAATCGGGCTGGAACTCACGCAGATGCTCGCCGCCGACCGCCATGCCCGGTTGATAGACCTTGCGGTCAAAATGGCGGGGGCCGGCTGCGGTGTCGGCGCCGGTTGGCTGCTTGTCAGCCTTTTGCCCGGTTCCAGCCGAAAATCGCGGGCATGAACCGAAGCGCATACTACCGCGGATAGATTTTCGCTGCACGATTTTGGGGGCTCTCTTGACCATATCCATCATCATCAAGACATTGAATGAAGAGAAGCGGATTGCCGCAACCGTCGAGAGCGCGCTTGCGGCGCTTCAGGACACGGGCGGCGAGGTCATCATCGCCGACAGCGGCTCCTGCGACCGCACGGTCGAGATCGCCTCGCAATATCCCGTCATCATCGCACAGATCGCCCCGCCCGCGCGACCGAGCTGCGGCATCGGCCCGCAGCTCGGCTTCCAGCATTCCCGTCATGATTACGTCTGTCTCATCGACGGCGACATGCTGCTCGACGCTGCCTTCCTCAAAGACGCCGTCCGCTTCCTGGCCGACCATCCGACTATGGCGGGCGTTACCGGACATGTGGAGGAGATGTACATCTCGAATCTCGAATTCGCGCGCCGCGTCAGCCGCAATGCGCCCGAGAACCGGACGGGTCCGATCGACCGCATGAACGGCGGCGGGCTCTACAGGCGTAGTGCCATCGAGGACGTCGGTTACCTCTCGGACCGCAACCTGCACGGCTACGAGGAATTCGACCTCGGCATTCGCCTCAGAAGTGCCGGCTGGAGGCTTTACCGGCTCGACCGCCGTTTCGTCCAGCACTTCGGCCACACGGTCAATTCCTACCGGCTGCTCGTTCGCCGCTGGAAGACCAAATATCTCTACGGGATCGGCGAGCTACTGCGCGCTTCTCTCGGCAAGCCCTATTTCTTTCAGCTTCTGCAGGAACTGCCGGAGCTGAAACTCTGGGGTCTCGTCTATCTCTGGTGGCTCGCCTGTCTCGGCCTGATCCTGCTGCTGCCTGATACACTCCTGGCCCTCGCCGCCGTCTGCGCGAGTTTCGCGGTCGCCGTTCTTGCCGTCAGCTTCCGAAAAGGCGGCCTCAGCATGGGTCTCTATACGGTCGTCGCCTGGTTCTTCCATGCGGCGGCCCTTCCTGTAGGCTTCCTGCGAAGCCGGCGGCTGCCTGCCGAGCCGATCGAAAGCACGATCCTCGGAAAGCCCTCTCTCGGGGAATCCTCTCTCGGTGAACCGGCCCTCGGAAAGACGGCATGAGGAGGCGATCGCTCGCGGCGGCGCTGCTTTGCACCTGGCTTGCCCCGGCCACAAGTGCCTCCGAATGGGTGCCGGTTCGCGAGGTCTCGCTCGAAGTCCGCTCCGGCAGTCCGCTCGATTTCTCGTCCTTGCTGCCGAACGCTTCGATCGACGCGGATAGCCGCCTCGTCGCAGGTCCGGATGGCCGGCTGGCCTTTGCCAGGGCGCCGGAACAGCCGGTCAGAATGCTATGCGCGTCGCTCGCCTGGAGCCCGGCTTCGGGCGGTTTTCCGGACCATGACGGCGCCGAGCGCTATGCCCGCCAGCTTGCGATGCACGGATACAACATCGCCCGGCTGCATTTTGTCGATGCCAGCCTGATGTTCGGCAGGCAGAAGGATTTCGATTTCGATCCGGAGACGCTGGATCGCATCCATTACCTGCTGGCGGCGCTGAAGCGCAACGGCATCTACTGGATCATCGACGGGCTCTCGTCCCCGCGCGGCTCCTATGGCGGCCATGACGACCGATGGGACGCCAACGGCGATCTCAAGCTCCGGCTGCATCTCGACGAAGATGCCGTTGCGCACTGGAGCAAGCTGCAGGAGAAGTTTCTCGCGAGCGTCAATCCCTATACGGGGACGGCGACCATCCGTGACGACGCGCTCGCGCTGGTGATCCTTGCCAATGAAAACGGCATCGAATTCGACAGCGTCGTGCATGAGCGGCCCGAAAGGCCCGCCTATGACGAGGCGTTGGCGAAACCCTTTAACCGCTGGCTTTCGGCCCGCTACGGATCGACGGAAACGCTCGCGCGTGCCTGGGGAGATCTCGGCGCCGACGAGCGGGTCGAAACGGCAACGGTGAGGCTTCCCGCCAACCGCTACGCCGACGGTCCGCGCATGCGCGATCTTCAGGCCTTCTTCGTCGAGACCGAGCGCGCTTCTGCCGCACGCATGAGCGAGGTCCTGCGCGGTCTCGGTTATCGCGGCCTGATCAGCACCTACAATAATTGGCCGACGGTGCAGGCCGCACTCAGCCGGCGCGATCTCGGCGCCGTGACGATGAACACCTATCACGATTGGGTCGGCGGCTATTCGCCGGGCAGCGCCCTGACGCAGGTGAGTTCGCTTGCCGACGGCGCCAACTACATGCGCATGATCGCCGCGGCGCGGTGGCTCGGAAAGCCGTTTATCGTCAGCGAATACGACCATCTCTTCTGGAACCGCTATCGCTACGAGGCAGGGCTGACAATGCCGGCCTACGCTGCACTCCAGGGCTGGGACGTGCTTTGCCGCCACGGCCACGGGCCGATTGCGCTCGCCTATGGCGAACCCTTTCCGCACAAGAAGGCGATGCTACCCTATGCGATTGCGCTCGATCCCGTGGCGCGCGCCGGCGAGACGCTCGGCGCACTCGTCTTTCGCCGCGGCGACGTGGCGACCTCCGCCATTACGATCCCCTTCGCCGTTCGTGGCGAGGAGGATCTCGGCGAGGACATGCAGGCCCGTGAGCCGGAGCGATTGACCGATCTGGCGCTGGTCGGGCGCATTGGCTTGCTTCCGGCAGACCGGTTTGATGGAGAAACCGGTATCACGCAACCACGCGACCGGGACGCCGGAACGATCCTTGCCGCACTCCGCGACGAACACATGCTCGCGGCCGAAAACCGCACCGATATCGCAAGCGGATTTTACGAGAGCGATACGGGACAGGTCCTCCTCGACCGCCGGGCAGGGCAGCTCCGCGTTTCGACGCCCGCTACGGAAGCTGCTGCCTTCTCCTCTCTGCGTGAGCCGATCGATCTCGGTCTCATGCGCATCGGACAGGCGGAGGGGAACAGCCTCGTGGCGCTTTCGGCCATCGACCCGGAAGGCAAACTTTCTGAAAGCCGGCGCCTGCTCCTGATCCTTGCAACCGATGCGCAGAACACCGGCATGATCTTTCGCGACAGCGAAGAGAAGGTGATCGAGGATTTCGGCGCGCTGCCGGTGAGAATTCGGAAGGGCTATGTCGATCTCGAACTGTCGCGAACCGCTGCCAGATGGAGCGTGTCGCCGGTCGGCCTCGACGGCACCGTTTATCCGCCGGTAGACAGCGGCAGCGGGCGCGTTGCTTTCCGTCTCTCGAACGACACGCCCTACGGGCCGACCACCTATTTCCTCTTGGAGATGTAGGTTCAGTCGGGGACGTTCCGATCTTATCCGACGGTTTGCGCCTGCTGGCCGGTGGCGGGCTTGACACTTTCAGCGCTCTCCGTTGCAGCATGCGGCGCCTCGCCGGCCGCATGCGAGGACAGGCCGGCGAGCTTGTGGCCTCGCTCGCGCAGCCACTGGAACACGACATAGAGCGCCGGAATGATGAAGATCCCGAGGAGCGAAGCGGCGAGCATGCCGCCGGCAACGCCCGTGCCGACCGCGCGGCGGCTGAGCATGCCGGCGCCATCGGCCGTGACGAGCGGGATCAGCCCGACGATGAAGGCGAAGCTGGTCATCATCACCGCGCGGAAACGGGTGCGCGCGCCCTCGACCGCGGCATCGACGATGGTCGCGCCTTTCTCCCGTTGGAATTTTGCGAATTCGACGATCAGGATCGCGTTCTTTGAGGCGAGCGCGATCAAGACGACGAGGCCGATCTGGGCATAGATGTCGAAGGAGAGACCGGCAACCAGCACCGCCACGAGAGCACCAGCCACCCCGACGGACACCGAAAGCAGAACCGGTATGGGGATCGTCCAGCTTTCGTAAAGCGCCACGAGGAAGAGATAGGCGAAGAGCAGGGCCAACGCCAGGATCACCGTCGTCTGGCCGGCGGCCTCGAGCTCCTGCAGCGCCGTTCCCGTCCACTCGAAGCTGTAGCCCGGCGGCAGAGTCGCGGCGGAGACCTGTTCCATAGCGGCCAGCGCCTGACCCGAGGAGATGCCGGGCGCCGGCTGCCCGTTGAGTGTGATCGAGCGGTAGTTGTTGTAGCGCACGATCGACTGCGGCCCGACGATGTAGTCCACGCGCCCGACCGAGGCCACGGGGACCATATCGCCCGCGGCGTTGCGTACATGCAACCGGGAGATGTCGTCGACCGCATCGCGATCCGCTTCGGCCGCCTGCATCGTGACTTTCCAGCTTCGGCCGAAAAGATTGAAGTCGTTGACGTAATAGGATCCGAGCGTGCCCTGCAGCGTTGCGAAAAGATCGCTTACAGAGACCCCGAGCGCTTGCAGCCGATCGCGGTCGAGATTGAGGTAGAGCTGCGGCGAGCTCGCCGAATAGGTGCTGAAGGTGGGTCCGAGCTGTGGGTTCTGATTGGCCGCGACCATCAGCCCGCCCGCTGTCGCGGCAAGCTCTGCCGGCGACCGGCCCTGCAGGTCGAGCAACTGATATTCGAAGCCCGACCCCGTCCCGAGACCGATGATGGGCGGCAGGTTGAAGGCGAAGACCTGGGCATTGCGAATTGCCGCGCCCTTGGCCATCACGGTGCCGATCGCGGCATTGACCGAGGCGGACTCGTCCTGGCGTTCGGCGAAGGGCTTCATCGTGACGATCGCGAAGGCACTGCTCGATTTGGCGATGCCGTCGAGGAAACTGTAGCCGGTGACGGTGGTGACGTTCGCCACGCCCTCGATGCCGCCGAGCATGGTTTCGACCTCGCGCACCACGGCGTCCGTCCGGTTGAAGGAGGCACCTTCCGGAAGGCGGATCTCCGCAAAGAATGCGCCCTGATCCTCGCTCGGCAGGAAGCCCGTGGGGACGATCCGGAACAGCCAGCCGCTGGCGCCGATGGCGACCGCCAGGAGGATCACGCCGATGATGGCTCTGCGCGCAATGCTTCCGGCGACATGGGCATAGCCATTGCGGGTGCGGTCGATGCCGCGCGAGATCCAGCCCAGGATGCCGCGTTTCGGGCCGTGATGCGGTTTCAGGAGGATTGCGCAAAGCGCCGGGCTGAGGGTCAGCGCGTTGATCGCGGAAATGACCATCGATACCGAGACGGCGACGGCGAATTGCTGGAAGAGCTGCCCGCTGAGGCCCGGAATGAAGGCAACCGGTACGAAGACCGAAAGCAGGACGAGCGTGATGGCGACGATTGCCCCGGTGATTTCGCCCATCGCCAGACGCGCGGCCTGCGCCGCGCTCATGCCGGGATTTTCCTCCATCACCCGCTCGACATTTTCCACGACGACGATCGCGTCGTCGACGACGATGCCGATCGCGAGCACCAGCGCCAGAAGCGAGACCGTGTTCAGCGAAAAGCCCATCGCCAGGATCACGGCAAAGGTGCCGACGAGCGCCACCGGAACGGCGATGAGCGGGATCAGCGCGGCGCGCCAATTGCCTAGAAAGAGGAAGACGACGATGATGACGAGAGCAAAGGCCTCGAACAACGTATGCTCGACATTCTCCACGCTCGCCTGCACGAAATCGGACGTGTCGTAGGAGACCGTATAGGTGAGCCCCTCCGGGAACGCCGCGGCGAGGCGGTCCATCGCCTGTTGCACGCCCTCGGTGGCGGCGAGCGCATTGGCGCCCGGCGCCTGATAGGTCCCGATCATCGCGACCGGCTTGCCGTTGATGCGGGCGGTGGAGTCGGCGCTCACCGAACCCAGCTCGACGCGCGCGACGTCGCGAATGCGGACGAACGAGCCGTCCGGCTCGGCCCGGAGCACGACGTCTTCGAACTGGGCGGGGTCGGTCAGCCGCCCCTGCGTCTGGATGTTCAACTGGAACAGCGGGTCGTCCGTCATCGGCTGGGCGCCGATGCGGCCGATCGCGGCCTGGACGTTCTGCGTCTTCAATGCGTTGATCACGTCCGTCGGCGTCAGTCCCAGATTGGTCAGCCGGTCGATGTCGAGGACGACCCGCATCGAATAGTCCTGAGCGCCGAACAGCGTTGCATCGCCGACGCCGGGCACGCGCTTGATCGTGTCGAGCACGTTGATCGTCGCGTAGTTCGAGAGGAACAGATTGTCGAATTCGTCATTCTCGCCGTGAATGGCGATCACCTGCATCAGCGAGGAGGATCTCTTCTGGACGCTGACGCCGCTCTGCTTGACTTCGGCCGGCAGCACCGGCTCGGCGAGCGCGACGCGGTTCTGTACGTTGACGGTGGCAATGTCCGGATCGGTGCCGACGGCGAAGGTGACGGTCAGAGAGTAGGTCCCGTCGGCGCCGCTCGTCGATTTCATGTAGAGCATGTTGTCGACGCCGACGACCTTGCTCTCGAGCGGCTGGGCGACCGTTGCCTCGACCACGTCCGCGCCTGCGCCGGGATAGCTCGCCGTGACGCTGACCTGCGGCGGGACGATGTCGGGAAACTGCGCGATCGGCAGTCTCGTCAGGGCGATCAGCCCCGCGAGAGTCAGCACGATGGAAATGACCGCGGCAAAGCGCGGGCGATCGATGAAGATTTCGGAGATCATCGGCTCAGCCACCCGTCGTCGTTGCGGCTACAGCGTCGACCACGATCCCCGGCCGCACCTTGCCCACGCCCTCCGTTATGACGTTCTCGCCCTCCTTCAGCCCCTTGGCGACGACGGCTTGGCCGCGGCTGGAGCGGCTGACGTCGACGCGGCGAAGCTCGACCTTGGAATCGGCGTCGACCACCATGACGAAGGCGCCCTGCTGGTCGCGCTGGACCGCCTGCTGTGGTACGGCGAGCACGTCCTGCGGATCGGACTGCTCGAGAACGACCCTGACGAGCGTGCCGTCGAGAAGGGTCCCGCCGGGATTGGGAAACTCGGCGCGAACCGTGACGGTGTCGGTCCCTTGCGAGACCGTGCTCGCGACGAAGTCTATCGTGCCTTTCTCCGGGTAGTCGGTGCCGTTCGGAAGCGTGATGCTGACATTGGCGCCGCTCGACATCTCACCCTTTTCGACGCGCTCGCGGTAGGAGAAATAAAGAGAGGTCGCGACGGGAAACTCGACATAGATCGGGTCGAGGCGCGTCAGCGTCACCAGCGATCCACTGTCCGGCGCGACGAGGGCGCCGACATCGACCGTGGTCAGGCCGACGACGCCATCGAACGGCGCGAGGATCTTCGTGTAGGAAAGATTGAGTTCGGCATTCTGCTTGCTGCCCTTGAGGCGCAGGATATCGGCCTCGGCCTTTTTCACCTGTGCGTTCGCAGTGTCGAGCGTCGCCTGCGCAACCGTATTGGTGGCGATCAACCGCTGGGCACGGTCACGTTCGAGAACGGCGAGGTCCCGTTGAGCCTCCGCTGCCGCGATCGAACCGTCGATTTCCTGCAGGGCGGCGCGATAGGCACCGTCCTCCACCTGATAAAGCACCGTTCCCGCCGAGACCTTCTGCCCATCCTCGAAATTGACCTTCTCGAGGAAGCCGGACACACGGGCGCGGATGTCGACCTTCTGAACAGCAACGACCTTGCCCGTCAGATCCACGCTTTCGCGCAGGTCCATGATCGCGGCCGGCGCCACGGTGACGGCTGGAGGGGGCTGCTGTGCATAAGCGTTTCCCGCGACGATGCCGATGGTCGTGAGCAGCCCGCATGAAAGAGCCGCAGCCAGAACTCTCGAAACGCGCATGCAATGCTCCCCTGAACGGCTTGTGTGGGACCCGCATTGACCGAGTGGGATCTCAGCACTTTCCTCGATTCAAGTCACGCCGCAATTCAAGCGGCGCAACTTCAAATTGCTCCTGTTTTTCATGCTAGCCGCACGGTGGCGAATTGGAAAGGAGATTGTGTCCGCAAATCAGTCATGTAGGACGCTTCCGCAGTTCTTCGGAGCCGGTTGCAGGCGCGCTCACGATTTGAGGTCGATCCGACCTCAAATCGGCGCGGTCTACAGGACGAAGTAGCCCTTCTGCAGCGTGACGGCGTCATCCAGATGTATGGCGAGGTCCGCTTTCCTGTCGCCGTTCACGTCGCCGTAGATGTAGGTGTCGGAGACATCCCGGACGTAACGCAACTCGCCCTTCTTGCCGCCGAAGCCGGCAGTACCGGCGAAGAGAAACGCCTGATCGCCGGCGATCGACGTGTTGGCATCAATCGCGGAAAGATCGATCCGGTCGGATTTCGGCGTAAAATCAAAGATAGTGTCGCGTCCGGATGCTGCGGCGGTCGAATCCGAGAGCGCCTTGAACACGAAGCTGTCGGTTCCACTGCCCCCGTTCAAACGGTCCGCCCCCGCGCCCGCGTAAATCAGGTCGTTGCCGGTCTCACCGAAGATCTGGTCGTTGCCCTTTCCGCCGTAGAGCCTGTCGGAACCGGAGCCGCCGTAGAGCACGTCATTGCCCGTATCGCCGTTCAGCGTGTCGTTGCCAGCATAACCCCACAGCACATTGGTGGCTTGATTGCCGGTGATCGCGTCGCCGGCCGAGCCGCCCTTGACGTTTTCGATCAGAGAGCGCGTGTCGCCACGGTAGAGCAGCGCATTGAAGACGTTTCCGGCGGCAAAGCCGCCGTTCGGGCCGCCGTCGAGCCAGGCGAGTTGGTCGATGCTGAAGGTCGAAGCCTTGCCGGGCCTGAGATCGACCTTGAGAGCGGTCGTATAGGCCGTCAGATCGTAGGTGTCCTTGCCGCCGCCGTCCCATATGGTTGCGAAGATGCGGTTGGCGCCCGGCGAGATTCCGACGGCTCCATTGACGAAAGTGGCGCCGCTGCCGGGCGTCCACTTGTAGACCGTGTTGCCGCTATTGGTCGTGAAGTCGGCACCGTACATCTCCTGCAGCGCGGCAATGTCGCCCATCATGAAGGTCTGCGGTGCACCGAACTGCTCGTAGGAATAACTCCCGCCGGTGTCGGCACCGACATATGCCCTATAGGACAGGACGGAATATTCGATGGAATCGTACTGAGCCGGTGTGGCACCGTAGACGTCCGACTCGTGGCCGTGCTTCAGCCCGAGCGCATGACCGAGTTCGTGCAGGTGCGTGTGCCATGCATAGTTCCCGGCGACCGGTTTGCGATAGTCGTTTCCGCCGTGCCGGCATAGGCTGTGCCGAACCAAATGTCTCCTGCTGCCGCATGAAGCGCAGGAAGGTAGGCATAGGAGGTCTCCGCCAGCGCCGTCTGCGCAAAGCGGATTGTCGCGGTGCCGGCACTTCCCGGCGCGAAGCTGGCATTGGTGAAGCCCTCGACGGAAAAGCCGTCATTGGCCGCCGGGCCGAAGGATTGCTCCATGGCGAACAGGGCCGCATTTTTCTGTGTCGCCGATACCGAGGTAAAGCCGAAGTACTTTTCAAATCCGTAGGCGTAGCTTTTGGCCAAAGTCGGAAACGAATAGGTAATCGTTCCGGCCCAGGCAACTCCCGTCAGCAGCGAATCGACAACGCTGTTTCCAGTTGCTTTGGCGAACTTAAGGGGCCTACCGGTACCGCTCATTCAGGATTCCCGCTATTGTTGTGTCGACTGATTAGCAATTATCGCCGACACTGGCTACTGTTAATGTAACCAGATCGATAGGATTGGAGCGGTCAGTGACATTTCGCAAAGCGGTGCAGTTGCTTGCCCTGGGATTTTTGGCAATGTCTTCGCCTGCCGCGCAAGGCGCGATGAAGCCCAAGCGGAGCGGAAATGCAAAAGCCACCCGACTATGAGCGGGCCGTGAGATCGGAATTCGAGGCAGTACGGGCGGAAAATACCGTGCAAGCCTACGAACGCTTCATCCGCCGTCATCCCGGCCATCCCCTCGTTGGAGATGCCCGTAAGGCGATATCGCGTCTGCAGGGGCGGTGAGGCGGGCCGGACGGAAAACCCTTCCTGGAAGCGCTCAGATCGTTTCTTCGTTCTCTTTTGCCCTGAGCAACATGCCGAACAGGTCGCGCGGATCGTCGGGATCGGCGATCATGTCGAGATTCTGGTAGAAATCTGTGCCGGGAAGGCGGGCTCGCACGTAGCGGAGCGCCGAGAAATCCTCGATGGCGAAGCCGACGCTGTCGAAGAGGGTGATTTGGCGGGCATCGCGGCGGCCCTGCGCCTCGCCGGTGACGACCTTCCAGAGTTCGGTGACCGGAAAGTCCGGCGCCATCTGCTGGATCTCACCCTCGATGCGGGTCTGTGGCGGGTATTCGACGAAGACGTCCGAGCGCTTCAGGATATCGCGATGCAATTCCGTTTTGCCGGGGCAATCGCCGCCGATTGCGTTGATGTGGACCCCGGCGCCGACCATGTTGTCGGTGAGGATCGTGGCGAACTGCTTGTCGGCCGTACAGGTGGTAACGATCTCGGCGCCTTCGATCGCTTCCTGGGCGGACCTGCAAGACAGGATCTTGAGGCCGGAACCGTCGAGGTTGCGGGCGGCCTTCTCCGTTGCCCGAAGGTCGATATCGTAGAGCCGGATGGTGTCGATGCCGCAGACGGCCTTCATCGCCAGCGCCTGGAACTCGGCCTGGGCGCCGTTGCCGATCATCGCCATCGTGCGCGCACCCTTCGGTGCCAGGTGCCGTGCGGCCATCGCCGAGGTTGCGGCGGTTCTGAGCGCCGTCAGTATCGTCATCTCGGTAAGCAGCGCGGGATAGCCTGTCGAAACCTCGGCGAGCAGCCCGAAGGCGGTCACCGTCTGCAGCCCCTCGGCGGTGTTCTTCGGGTGGCCGTTGACATATTTGAAGCTGTAGACCATGCCGTCGGAGGTCGGCATCAGTTCGATGACGCCGTCGCGCGAATGGCTGGCAACGCGCGGGGTCTTGTCGAAGCTCTCCCAGCGGCGGAAATCCGCCTCGATGGTGTCCGTGAGCTCTGCCAGAACCGTCTCGATGCCCAGGTGATGAACGAGGCGCATCATGTTGTCGACGCTGACGAAGGGCACCATGGCCTTGGCTGAAGGGAGCGGGGAGAACATGGAGGTTCCTCTTGGCGGCTTGCTATATTCCAGGACAGGGTAGCGATTGAGCGCGCTGGTCGAAAGCGCAAAGATGTGCTATTTTCGGCACCGAACTGAGCAATTTTTCCAGTCGGATTGTGCAATATGAGCAGAACAGGAGTTGGCGATTCAGCAGTTGCAAAATACACCCCGGATGATCTGGACCGCCGGATCATTGCGCATCTGCGCGCTGATGGGCGGGCATCGCTTTCCAAACTTTCCGACGCGCTGGGCGTGGCGCGCGGCACTGTGCAAAATCGCCTGGACCGCCTGCTCGAGACCGGGACGCTTCTCGGGTTCACGGTGCGCGTCAGGGAAGACTACGACGTCAACACGGTTCATGCGGTGATGATGATCGAGGTTGTGGGGAAGTCCACGACGCAGGTGGTTCGCAAACTGCGCGGCATGCCCGAGATCTTTACGCTGCACACCACCAACGGCAACTGGGATCTGGTCGCCAACATACGGGCGGCCAATCTCTCCGAATTCGACCGGATCCTGCGCGAGGTGCGGATGATCGACGGCGTCGCCAACAGCGAGACCAGCCTCCTGTTGAGCAGCGTCTGACCGGCAGCAGCCGCGTAGGGGCAGATCGGGACGATTGAAAGCCGTGCCCATCCCCGTTAGGTTGCGCCCGCATTCAATGAAGGTTTTCGTGGGGGTTGGCTTGGCGGGCCGTCGAACTTGTTTTCTGTTGGCCTGTGTTCTCATGACGCCGGCGGCTGCCCGGGCGGAATGGCAGGCGGTCGAAAAGATCAAGACCTACGCGATCACCGGGCAGTCCGGACCGGAGCTCTACGCTTCCATCGGCGAACGAGGACCGCAGGTGGGCGGCCTCGGGCGCGCGATCGCCCATACGAGCTTCAAACTCACCTGGAGGCGGAAATACGAGGAGCGAGACGGGGCCTGCGTGCTTGCGTCGGCGCTGCCGAAGCTCACCATCACGTATACGCTGCCGGAGCTTGCCGGAAAGCTGCCGGCCGGGATCGAGACGCACTGGCAGACCTTCATCGCCGGCGTGAAAAAGCATGAACTGGTCCATGGCGACTTCATCAAGGAGATGGTGAGCGCCATCGAGGCCGCCACCGTGGGCCTCACCGTTGCCGACGATCCCCAATGCCGCAAGATCAAATCCGAAATGACGAAGCGGCTCGGCGAAATCTCCCGCGCGCAAAGACAGAAGAGCCGCGACTTCGACAAGGCCGAGCTCAGCGACGGCGGCAATGTTCACCAGCTCATCCTCAATCTCGTGAACGGGGGCTGATGCGCGTGGCAGATCCGTTCGAGGCGGCGCGCTTGAGGCTTTGGCCGAAAGGCAACACTTCTGCGCAAAAGCAAGATGTTGTCGAGCCTGCCTCCGAATTGTCTCAATGCAACGAAAACGTGAGCCCGCCTGAGTGGCAGGCATAGCGGCACGAAATCTTTCCGTGCAGCTGACATTACTGAATTTGTTTCGGACGATCGGCCGGGGTTTCTGCCGATGATGAGCCGAAAAGGAGAAGATGCATGAAGAAGACTCTCGCCATGGCGTTTTCCGCGGTCACGATCGCGTTTGCCGCCGCGGGCGCCAATGCGGCCGATCTGACCTATCAGGAGCCGGCGCCGCCGCCGGCGATGCAGGACGCGCGCGGCGGTGTGAAGATCGGCTATCTGGAATGCGACATCGGCGGCGGCGCCGGCTACGTGCTCGGTTCGTCCAAAGAGGTCGAGTGCGCCTTCCGGTCGCTGGGCGGCGATGTGATCGAGGATCGCTACACGGGTGAAATTCGCAAACTCGGGATCGACGTGGGTTTCACGATGCGCAGCCGGTTGATCTGGGCCGTGTTCGCGCCGACGGCAGGCTACCACCATGGTTCTCTGAGCGGTATCTATAAGGGCGCGAGCGCCGAGGCGACGCTCGGTGCGGGTGTGGGCGCCAATGTCCTCGTCGGCGGCACCTCCGGCTCGATCCACCTCCAGACGGTCAGCGTCACCGGCCAGCTCGGTCTCAACGTCGCGGCCGCGGGCACGTCGATGACCCTCAACTCCGCGAATTGATGTCTTCGCCGGCGCGGCCGTTACGCCGCGCCGGGACCGATCTCCTCGCCGACCTCCACAAAATCACCAGCATACCCACCGTCATGGCCGCGAGACCGTACCAGGTGACGGCATAAGCGAGGTGATTGTTGGGAAAGACGACGCGCGTCAGTCCGCCGACGGGGAGCCCGCCGCGATTCGGGCTGGCATCCGCGTCGACGAAGTAGGGCGCGACCTCGGAGAGGCCACGCGCCGCAGCGATCGCACCCACGTCGCGCGAATACCAACGGTTTTCCCCGGGCCTGTTCGACTGCAGGAGCGAGCCGTCAGGCTCGTCCATGCGCATGAGGCCGGTGACCTTCGCTTCGCCCTCGATCTGGCCTTCCCGCCGCGTCGATGCCTCACGCCTCTCCGTCGGTACGAAGCCGCGGTTCACGAGCACCGTCGTCCCATCGGCAGCTGCAAGGGGCGTCACAACCCAATAGCCGGCGCCGCGTTCGGTTGCGGCATAGACCAGCGTTTCCTTATCGTTGAGGAAGCGGCCCTGGAGAGCGACGTGCCGGTATTCGTCTCGCGCGGCGTTGACGTTCGGCCAGTCGTTGCGGGGCGGCACAGGCATGGGTGCCGCGTGGACGCGCTCCTCGACCCGGGCGATCAGGTCGAGCTTCCAGGAGAGGCGCTTGAGCTGCCACGTGCCGAGCGCAGCAAAAGCCGCGATGAGCAGGAGGCCGAGGATGCTGAGGATCGCAAGCGAGAGCCGGGAGTGCGGGCTGGAGGTGAGTTCGGTGTCGCTCATGACGTTCCTGCTTCGAAGCGGAACCAATATGATCGAGGCTTGCGCCCCCTCATCCGGCTGCCGCCACCTTCTCCCTGCATGCGGGGAGAGGGTTAGTCCTCGGGTTAAACCCGAGGAGAGGGGCGAAGTCCCGATTCACGGCATGTTCTTCATCATTTCCGGGCTCATCGGCATCATGTTCGTGTTCAGATGATGCATGACCCAGAGCGAGCCGGAAAGCGCGATGGCGACGAGAAGGATCGTGAAGATCAGCGCCATCATCGTCCAACCGCCCTCGGAACGCGTGTTCATGTGCAGGAAGAAGATCATGTGGACGACGATCTGGAGGGCGCCGAGGGCCATGATGATCGCGGCGGTGAGGACGGCGCTGTCGAGAACGTCGGCCATCACCAGCCAGAAGGGGATCGCGGTCAGGATGACGGAGAGGACGAAGCCGGTCATGTAGCTCTTCAGCGTTCCGTGTCCCGCGTCGTGACCATGGCTGTGGCCATGATGGGCCTCGAAAGCGTCCTCGTGCGAAGGTGCGTGCGTACTCATCCCAGAACTCCCATCAGATAGACGAAGGAAAAAACGCCGATCCAGACGACGTCGAGGAAGTGCCAGAACATCGAAAGGCACATGAGGCGGCGCTTGTTTTCCGGGATCAGTCCGCGCTTTGCGACTTGCGCCATGAGCACGAACATCCAGACGATGCCGGCGGTCACGTGCAGGCCGTGCGTGCCGACGAGCGTGAAGAAAGACGACAGGAAGGCGCTACGCTGCGGTCCGGCGCCCTCATGGAGCAGATGCGCGAACTCGTAGAGCTCGAGCCCGACGAAGGCGATGCCGAAGAGCGCGGTGACGGCCATCCAGGCGAGCGTCGTTTTTTTATCGTAACGTTCCATCGCCAGCATGGCGAAGCCGTAGGTGATCGAGGAGAAAAGCAGCATCGACGTGTTCACCGCGACGAGCGGCAGGTCGAAGAGATCGGCGGGCGAGGGGCCGGCGGCATAGTTGCGGCCGAGAACCGCATGGGTGGCGAAGAGAACCGCGAAGATCAGGCAGTCGCTCATCAGATAGAGCCAGAAGCCGAGCATCGTGCTCCCTTCGGGGTGATGCTCCTCCGTCAGGTAGAAGGCCGGCGCCTGTCCCTCATCGAGCGCGCGTTCGGTATGGAACTCGGTCATGCTTGCACCTCGGCGGCAAGCGCTTCGGTCCGCTTGCCCTCTGTGTCGGCGACGACGTTTGCGGGAATGTGGAAGTCGCGGTCATAATTGAAGGTGTGGCCGATGGCGATCGCCGCCATGGCGACGAAGGAGAGGATCACCAGCCACCACATGTACCAGACCATGGCGAAGGCGAAGACGACGCTGATCGCTCCGAGGATGACGCCTGTGCCGGTGTTCTTCGGCATGTGGATCGGCTTAAAGCCTACAAGCGGCCGGCTGTGGCCGCGCTTTTTCATATCCCACCAGGAGTCCTGATCGTGGACGAGCGGGGTGAAGGCGAAGTTGTAATCCGGTGGCGGCGAGGCGGTCGACCATTCGAGCGTGCGCCCGTCCCAGGGGTCGCCGGTCGTGTCGCGCAGCTCTTCGCGCCTCACGAAGCTGACGACGAGCTGGATCAGCATCGACAGGATGCCGAGCGCGATCAGGAAGGCGCCGAAGGCCGCGATGACGAACCAGATCTGCAGCGAGGGATCCTCGAACTGGCTGACGCGGCGCGTGACCCCCATGAGCCCGAGCACGTAGAGCGGCATGAAGGCGAAGTAGAAGCCGGTCAGCCAGAACCAGAAGGACATCTTGCCCCAGAACGGATCGAGCCTGAATCCGAAGGCCTTCGGGAACCAGTAGACGACGCCTGCCATCAGCCCGAAGACGACGCCGCCGATGATGACATTGTGGAAGTGGGCGATGAGGAACAGCGAATTGTGCAGGACGAAATCGGCCGGCGGAACGGCAAGCAGGACGCCGGTCATGCCGCCGAGGACGAAGGTCACCATGAAACCGATGGTCCACAGCATAGGCACCTCGTAGCGGATGCGGCCGCGATACATGGTGAAGAGCCAGTTGAACATCTTCGCTCCGGTCGGGATCGAGATGATCATCGTCGTGATGCCGAAGAAGGCGTTGACGCTCGCACCCGAGCCCATGGTGAAGAAGTGGTGCAGCCAGACGATGTAGGAGAGGATGGTGATGACGACCGTGGCATAGACCATCGAGGCATAGCCGAAGAGCCGCTTGCCGCAGAAGGTCGCGACGACTTCCGAGAAAATGCCGAAGGCCGGCAGGATGAGGATGTAGACCTCCGGATGGCCCCAGATCCAGATGAGGTTGACATACATCATCGGATTGCCGCCGAGGTCGTTGGTGAAGAAGTTCGTGCCGGCATAACGGTCGAGCGTAAGCAGCGCCAGCGTCGCGGTCAGCACCGGGAAGGTGGCGACGATCAGCACATTGGTGCAGAGCGACGTCCAGGTGAAGACCGGCATCTTCATCATCGTCATGCCGGGGGCGCGCATCTTCACGATGGTGGCGATGAGGTTTATCCCCGACAGCGTCGTTCCGATGCCGGCGATCTGCAGGCCCCAGATGTAATAGTCGACCCCGACGCCGGGGCTGTAGTCCGCGCCCGACAGCGGCGGATAGGCAAGCCATCCGGTCCGCGCGAACTCGCCGACGAAGAGCGACAGCATGATGATGATCGCGCCGGCCGTCGTCATCCAGAAGCTGAAATTGTTGAGGAAGGGGAAGGAGACGTCGCGCGCACCGATCTGCAGCGGCACGACGAAGTTCATCAGCCCCGTCACGAAGGGCATCGCCATGAAGAAGATCATGATGACGCCGTGTGCCGTGAAGACCTGGTCGTAGTGATGCGGCGGCAGGTAACCTTCCGAGCCGCCGAAGGCCATCGCCTGCTGCAGCCGCATCATGATCGCGTCGGAGAATCCGCGCAGCAGCATCACCAGCGCGAGAATGATGTACATGATGCCGATCTTCTTGTGGTCGACGCTCGTCAGCCAGTCGCGCCAGAGCGTCCCCCAGAAGCGGTAATAAGTGATGAGGCCGATCAGCGCGATGCCGCCGAGCGCGACGGCGAGAAAGGTCACGACGAGGATCGGCTCGTGATAAGGGATCGCGTCGAGGGTAAGCCGGCCGAAGATGAGCTTCAGAAAATCTGGATCGGAGAACATGGGAAACCTGTTCAATCGTTAGCGCAACGCGCCGTGTTCAATGGTTGAGCTGCGGCGGTGCCGGATCGCTCTGATGGTTCATGCCCGGCATCGAGTGTCCCTCGTGTCCTCCCATGGGCATATCGTGCTGCATCGGCTCCTCGGCGCCAGTGCCCTGCGGCTCCTGCTGGCTGCGCGCGGGTGTGCCCGTCGCCGGGTGCGTTGCGGCCGGTGCTCCTTCCGCCAGGGAATGCCTGTTGTCGTATTCCAGCTTTTCCCGGTTCTCGGCGCTCTCCTTGCCGGCGCCCCCCATCATGTCGATGTGCATCATCTCCTCCATGCACATCTTGCCGGGTGTGACGCATAGATTGAGGATTGCCCGATACAAGCCGTCCTCGACCGCGGCGTAATAGCGGACCGGCTCCCTTTCGCTCGGCTTTTCGAGCTTCAGATAGGCGTCGCGGTTGAGCGCGGTTCCCTGCGCCTTCACCCGCGCGACCCAATCGTCGAAGCCCTGCCGGTCGAGCCCGTGGAACTTGAAGCGCATGTGGGAAAAGCCGTCGCCGCTGTAATTGGCCGAGAAGCCTTCATATTCGCCCGGCTTGTTGATCACCGCGTGGAGCTTTGTTTCCATGCCCGGCATCGCATAGATCTGGCCGGCAAGGGCCGGAATATAGAAGGAGTTCATCACCGAGGAGGCGGTGATCTTGAAATGGATCGGAACGTCGACGGGCGCTGCGAGCTCGTTGACGGCCGCGACCCCGAGGTCGGGATAGAAGAACAGCCATTTCCAGTCGAGCGCCACGACCTCGACGGTGAGCGGTCTGGCATCCGCGGGGATCGCCCTTTCCGCATCCAGCCGGTCGAGCGGTCGATAGGGGTCGAGCTTGTGCGTGCTGATCCAGGTAATCGCCCCGAGCGCGATGATGATCGCAAGCGGTGCCGACCAGATCACCACCTCGAGCGCCGTCGAGTGGTGCCACTCCGGATCGTAGGTGGCGCTCGTGTTGGACCTCCGATACCGCCAAGCGAAGAAAAGCGTCAGGAAAACGACCGGGACGATGATCAGCAGCATGAGGATCGTCGATATGACGATCAGATCGCGTTGCTGCGCAGCGATATCGCCGGATGGCGACATCACCACCATGTCGCATCCCGCCATCACGAGGAAAAGCGGCAAAACGGCGAGGCGGCGGGAAAACTTCAACAGTTCTGGCACGGCTCGGAGCTCTATTTTGTTTCGACGGCCCTGCGACTAAAGTAGAGTGGATGGGAAAGGTATGAGGTCGATGGTCGCACTGCAGCAATCCGCCGCAGTCGTTTTGCGACGCAGCATCTTCCGCCGCTTGCAGATAGTGAGGACGTGAAACGCATTATTTCGCGTTTCTCCCCTTGATATGAACGGTTGATTGGTCAAGATCCCTCCAAGGGAGCCTTGCGCTCTCATCTTGAGAGTACGAGCGGGTGCGGCGGAACACCGCATGTTCTTAGCCCCCGTGCGAGCGCGGGAGGCGTTTGATGAGCAGTGCAATGCAACAGTCCCTGGGACCGTCGTCCTCTTCGATGGAGCGCGACGCGCGGCGCATTCACGACGACACGCCCGTATCCGCCGGCAATATCGCCATCGGCGTCGTCATCGGCCGGGCAGCGGAATTCTTCGACTTCTTCGTCTATGGCATAGCCTCGGTGGTCGTCTTTCCGCAGCTCTTCTTTCCTTTCGCCCCCGATCGGCTGACGGCGACGCTCTACTCCTTCGCCATTTTTTCGCTCGCCTTCGTTGCAAGACCGGTCGGTTCGCTGGTCTTCATGGCCATCGACCGGACTTACGGCCGAGGCGTCAAGCTGACGATCGCGCTTTTCCTTCTCGGAGGCTCGACGGCCTCGATTGCCTTCCTGCCGGGCTATGCGACGCTCGGCGCCTGGTCCATCGTGCTCCTTGCCGTCTTTCGTCTCGGTCAGGGTTTTGCGCTTGGCGGCGCCTGGGACGGGCTCGCCTCGCTTCTCGCTCTGAACGCGCCGCAGCACCATCGCGGCTGGTACGCGATGATTCCGCAGCTGGGCGCGCCCCTCGGCTTCATGCTCGCCAGCGCCCTCTTCGCCTATTTTCTCGTTTCGATTTCGGAAGCGGACTTTCTCGCCTGGGGTTGGCGCTACCCGTTCTTCGTAGCCTTTGCGATCAACGTCGTCGCGCTGTTCACGCGCCTGCGGCTCGTCATGACCAAGGAATTCGGAACGCTGCTCGACCTGCACGAACTTCAGGCGGCCCCGGTCACGGAAGTGCTCAGGGCAAATGGAGGCAACGTTCTCGTCGGCGCCTTCGTCCCGCTTGCAAGCTTCGCTCTCTTCCATCTGGTGACTGTGTTTCCGCTCAGCTGGGTGGAAATCTACACGGATCATGGCGCAAGTTCGTTCCTGATGGTGCAGTTCCTCGGCGCGGTCTGCGGCATCCTCGCCATCATCGCTTCCGGGCTGATTGCCGATCGTATCGGCCGGCGCAATCACCTCGGAATTTGCGCGGTCCTGATCGCGATCTTCAGCTTCGTCGCCCCGATGCTGCTCCAGGCTGGCGCCACTGGTCGCGATGTCTTCGTGATCGTCGGTTTCACGATCCTCGGCCTCTCCTTCGGCCAGGCCGCCGGAGCCGTTGCGTCGCGCTTCGGCAAGGCCTACCGCTATACGGGGGCGGCGCTCACCTCGGACCTGTCGTGGCTTATCGGCGCAGGCTTTGCGCCCCTGGTGGCACTAGGGCTGACCAGCCGCTTCGGGCTCGCCTACGCGGGCTACTATCTTCTCTCCGGCGCCCTTTGCACGATCCTCGCGCTGGTCTTCAGCAAGAAACTGGAGATCGACAACGAATAGAGCGAAGGAAATCGGGACGGAAGCGCCTTCGTTCCCGTCCCGCCATGTGCCCCCGAGCTTCCGTCATTGTTTCCGCCGACCAGAACCGTAAAGCTCGCTCGAACGGCGGAACATAATCGAGTCTCGCCGGTTCCGGCAGCGACGCGCGGTGCGGGAGCGAACTGGTTCCGTGCATTGCGGTGAGTGCCATGCACCGAAAGGAGAAAGGAGCCATGCCTGCAAAGTCGAAGGCGCAGCAGAAGGCCGCCGGCGCGGCCCTTGCCGCCAAACGAGGCGAGAAGAAGAAGAGCGAACTCAAGGGCGCCTCTAAGGGCATGGAAGAGTCCATGACCGAGAAGGAACTCGAGGAAATGGCCTCGACCAAGCGCAAGGGAAAGAAGGAACACGTCTCGGACAAGTAACCGCGCATGCTGAAAGCGCGGTGCGCTTGCGGAACGCGTCGGTAAACGGTATTCGGGCCGAGGTATAAAGTTTCCGGTTTACCCTCACGGTCGGAAGAATGTTTCAGCTCACCATGGCTGTAGCCCTTTCACGCCCGCCGTTTTGATCATTTACAGCGCTAAGCGGGAACAATATTCTGTAGCAGGATCCGGGTCGTGATTAAGGACGGGCGAATGGACGATAGCAGGGCTTCCGCGGATGCGGACGCGGAAAAGGCCGTTGACGAGCGGATTGCGTCGCTCGTCCAGAAGATGCGCAAGGAAGCGGTCCCGGAGCGACTTCTCGAACTGGCGCGGGAGTTGCAAAAGGCCCTTGACGATCGGAAGCGCTAACCGGAAGCCGGTTTGCCAGCACAGAGCCGCTCGTCCGCTCAGTTCAGCGGATTTCCGTGCATTTGCGCCGTCAGTTCGTCGCGTGCCCGGCTGAGCCGGCTCTTGATCGTACCGATCGCGCAGTCGCATATGTCAGCGGCTTCCTTATAGCTCATTCCGAACCCGGCAACGAGCACGAGGACTTCGCGGTGCTCCGGTGAAAGAGCCCCAAGCGCGCTGCGTAGCTCGCCGTTGAGGACGGACCACTCCTGCGACGGCGCGGTTGGAATCGGCAATTCGGCGCAATTGGTGCTCCCCGGGCTTTCCCGCGTGCGAATCTTGTACTGCGTGCGAAACGCATTGCGCATGATCGTGAACAGCCAGGACTTGAGACTCGTGCCGGGCTCGAACTGCTCGATGCTTCTCAGCGCCCGGAGCAATGTCTCCTGCACGAGGTCGTCGGCCTCGAACGACGCTGACGTGAACGTACGCGCGAAAGCCCGCAGAGCGGGAATCAGATCGACGACTTGCTCCTCAAGCAACGGTGATTGTCGCGATGCGTGACCGCCGATAGCAGGCATGTCGAATATTGCCCTTCTGCCTATGATGATTTCTCCAGGTGACGTTAGGAAATGCCTTTCCGGCCCTTTGGTTCCTGAGGCTCTGGGGATATTTCCGGGCGCGCATCAATCCGGCACCTGATCGTACGGCCATTCACGCGGAGATATGCCGGCAACTCCGCCGCCCGCCCACGGGAACCAAAAGCGACATCACCAGTTTGAGTGGTCTAGGGACATCCAGTTGAGTGGAAGGAGAACGCCATGAAGAGAATTGCCTCTATGACTGCTGCCCTGCTTTTGATCGGCTCATCGGCCGTCGCGCAGACGACGGTCGTCCTGCCGGGCGAAGTAAGAACCTATGTAATGGAGCAGAACACGCCTTCTATCGCCTACGAAGGTGAGATCGTGGTCGGGCAACCGATTCCCGAAACGGTGGAGATTCACACGATTCCGGACCAGCCCGATTTTGCCTATGCCATCGTCAACGATAAGCGCGTTGTCGTAAATCCGAAGACGCACACGGTCGTGGAAGTCTTGCAGTAGCTTTGCGCGTCTGACGGAGACGCGGCGCTGTAGGTGCGCAGCATGCATGCGCAAGTCTGCTTCGTGCGGCTCCTATCCCCTGAATCACGAGCGTGGCGGTTGGCGCCGCCACGCAAGCCTCTGGGGGCACCATGGAAAATCAAAGAATCGAGTTTCGGCTGGTGGCGCAAAGAGAAATCCTTGTTGCCGTTCTATCCGCGCTTTACCGCCACAAGGACGTCTGGGCGGAGATCAACCGTGCCCTGGAAGATGTCCCGATCGTTCAGGACCATGAGGAAGATCCCGGCGTCGTACCCTCGGAAGCCTTTGCTAGGCAGAACGCGATGACGACGGAAATCGCTTCCATCCTGCAGGATGCGAGGGCCCGGACGGATCTGGATCCTGAGCCGCTCTGAGACGGCCGCCCGGGCGATTAGACCGGAACCCCTTCTACCTTCGTGCGTTAACCAAAAGGCTGCGTTTTCAGCCCCCGCATGTCCACGCAAGAGAAGGGAGCGTATCGTGCGCGTTCGACTGAAACAGAAGCGTCCGAAATTTGCCCGGCCGCCTGAAAATCCAAATCCGAAGAAATCTGGGCGGAATACCTGGCAACCTCAGGTTATTGTCCCTTACCGGGTCGACCTCACTCTCAAGAAGTCGACGGCAGATGAAGTGGCAGTTCCGGCCTCGATCAATGGGAGGAGTCTCATCGATGGCCGGCTATGAGGACAAGATGATCCGTGTTCGGGATGTAATGTCTCGACAGGTTTTCACCGTTTCGCCCACCGATACGGCGCAATCCGTCGCCCGGCTAATGGCTGAGACCGGGGTTGGCGCGGTGCCTGTGGAAACGCCGGGTGTCGGAACGATCCTCGGGATCGTCACGGATCGGGACATAGTCACCTCCGTGGTCGCACAAGGGCTGTCCAGTTCGACGGCCGTGTTCGAGTTCATGACGGTCGCCGCCGAATCCTGCGAGGAGGACGACAGCCTCCTGCTTGCCGCCCAGAAGATGCACGACCTGCGAATCCGACGTCTCGTCGTCGTCAACGGGAAGCGACACGCGGCCGGCATCGTGGCTCTTGGGGACATCAGCCGGGCCAATCCGGAACTAGGCGGTCTCGTTCTCGAGGGGATCAACCGGCCTGCCCCCGTCGATACCCAGCTTGAAGGAATGTCGACATGCTGACGCAGGATCGTCTCTGGAGCGAAGCGGTGATTCTGGAGGCAGGTGAAAACCGTGTCCTCCGGGTACAAAGCACCCGTGACGCTTTTCTTTGCCTCAAAAATCACTGGCCGATTGCCGACGGAGAAGCAAAGCGCGATGCCTTCGCGGCCTGCGAGCGGGTGATCGACGGGGATGACGAGCCCGATGTCGCACGCACCGCCTTCATTAAGGCTGCCGAGGAAGCGCAGTTCAGCGTACACAGCTGGACCGGGTGATCGATCAGGTCCGCGTTACAAAGACTGCTGAATGATCAAAGGATCATGGGCGGCTATCGGAGCGGTTCCGGGCCGCCGGCTCCTGATAGCGCCCGGCGATAGCGATCTGGACTTCCGCCTGGAACTCGAGGACCTCGTTTCGGATCTCGTCCTCCCGTAGACCCAGTGCGGAAAGCTGCTCGGCGAGCTTCCGGCATTCGCTTTTCCAGTAGCGGACTGCAGCGGCCCCATGTATCCGGTCGAGTTCACGCGCGCAGCGGTCGACATCGCTGGCGCGTGCCGCCAGAGGAAACGCGACGACTTCGCCGCCCCGGACCATGGTTCGTTCACCAAACTCAACTGCCATCGAATCACCTTACGTTCATCACCAGCCACCTCTATCGGCTAGATGGTTAACGATTCATTCGCCGCGATCGCTTGCCCCTCTTCGGCGGTATTGTCCGGGAAAAATCCGGGCGGGACGACTTTATCCGGTGCTAGAGCGGGATGAGGAAAAGTGTGTGCCGTTTTCCGCCCGCATCCCGCGTCTCAACTTCTTGGAATCGATCACGATGTTTTTAGGTCGAACCGACCTAAAAACATCGTGATCTAAGGGAACAAACGCATCGCTGCACGGTTTGACAGTCGGATCGCGTGGAACAAGTTCCCTCTCCGCAAAGCCCCTACGGATCCACGCGCTCCTCAATAATAACGAACAAAATAGTGGGCCCCGCCACCCCGGGCGGGGCCTTTTCCTGTGGTGCGCCCGGCATGGGCGCATTCCTGCGGGTGGAAGTCCCGCCACGAGCTGGTCACAGCGAGTGAAGTGAAGCGCAACTGCGTGAGGGTGACCGAGCGTGGGGAGGAAGCGTGGAGCGTAAACCGCGTGCCGATGAACAAGAACCGGATATGAGGCGGTGCCGACCAGGGCGAGCGGGCCATGAACCGCGAAGCTCTCGTGACCAAGGGGCGGCGGCGTAGATCCGGCGGTGGTGCGGTGAAGGAATGCGTTCTTACCCGGGGAGATCTCGCCTTGCGCCTGAAAGGGCGACGGTGTCGAGCCGGAGCGAGAAGTCAGCAGAGGTCGTAGTAGCCGTATCCGCGGCGAAGGACCGAACGAAGAGGAGGGCTTGAGGCATAGCGATGCAGGAAGCCAGGCATCAGATGCCCGCGAGAGCGGGGCGGTCCGGGGGGAGACAGGGTGAAGCCCTGTCTGAACCGGGCAGCGATGAAGCGACCTGCCCGCGCTGTGACGCGCAGAGCACAGGGCCGGGGCTGCTGGAAGCGGCCCTGGCGCGCGAGAACCTGCAAAGAGCCTGGAAACGGGTGAAGGCCAACAAGGGCGCGGCTGGTGCGGACGGTCTGTCCATCGAGGCGACCGCGGCTCATCTGCGCACGTCGTGGCCTGGCATCCGCGAACGGGTTCTGGCGGGAACGTACCGGCCGATGCCGGTGCGACGGGTGACGATCCCGAAACCGGATGGCGGCGAGCGCGAGCTCGGCATCCCGACGGTGACGGATCGCTTGATCCAGCAGGCGCTGCTGCAAGTGCTGCAGCCGCTCCTTGATCCCACTTTCAGCGAGCACAGCCACGGCTTCCGTCCGGGCCGTAGTGCGCATGACGCTGTCCTCGAGGCGCAGTCATACGTGCAGTCGGGCCGGCGGATTGTCGTGGACGTCGACCTGGAGAAGTTCTTCGACCGGGTCAACCACGACATCCTGATCGACCGCCTCAGCAAACGGATATCGGACAAGCGGGTTATCCGCCGGATCCGGGCCTATCTGAACAGCGGCATCATGGACCATGGCGTGGTCCAGGAGCGGGTGATGGGCACGCCGCAAGGCGGGCCGCTGTCGCCGCTTCTGGCCAATGTGCTGCTCGATGAGGTGGATAAGGAACTGGAACGCCGGGGCCATTGCTTCGTGCGCTATGCGGACGACTGCAACGTTTACGTTGGCAGCCGCAAGGCGGGCGAACGGGTCATGGCGCTTCTGCGGCGGCTTTACGGACGGCTGCACCTGACGATCAACGAGGGCAAGAGCGCGGTTACCAGTGTGTTTGGCCGCAAGTTCCTCGGCTTCAGCTTCTGGCGGGGCCGGGATGGCGCGGTCAAGCGCAGGGTGGCCGACAAGCCGCTCAAGGCGTTCAAGCGCCGCGTCCGGCAACTGACCCGCCGTTCGGGCGGGCGCAGCATGGCGGAAGTGGCCGAGCGCCTGCGCGTCTATGTTCTGGGTTGGAAAGCCTACTTCCGGCTGGCACAAACTCCAAGGCTCTTCAAGGAGCTGGAGGAATGGATGCGTCACCGGGTGCGCGCGATCCAGCTCAAGCACTGGAAGCGTGGCAAGACCACCTACAAGGCCCTGCTTGCCAAGGGCGCCAAGCCCGAAGTGGCACGGCAGATCGCGGTCAACAGCCGCAGATGGTGGCGCAACAGCGGCATGTTGCTCAATTCGGTCCTAACCCTCAGGTGGATGGATGCCCTCCGTATCCCCCGCCTCGCCTGACCTCAACTCTTCGAACCGCCCGGTGCGGACCCGCATGCCGGGTGGTGTGGCAGGGGCGCGGTCACAACGGCCGCCCCCTATGCCGATCGGATTTGCTTGTTGAATTCCCGCTTTGTCACGATCGCGAACCCCATGGCTCTTTCGCAAGAAATGCTCTGACAGCGCACTCCCGAAGGAAACGCATATCAGGCAAGACCAAATAAGCGGCGAGCGAGCGACGGAAAGCATCGTTTCGTCGTCTAGCCGGCCGAAAGGCGGGCCGAGTTTTTCTCGTTTCACCGACATGGCCTTGTCGATCATTATCTGTGACGGTTACCAAGCCCACTCTCCGGCGTCGGTCGTACCGTTGGCCACAACAGAGGGGCATCGAGCAACGCTTCCGACACCAGCAGCACAGTCACCGTGCCGGTGTCCTCGAACAAATCAGCCTGGATGATCGGGGCAGGCCGGGGCTTCCCGAAGTCCACCGGCAGGGCGATGGTAACGAGATCGCCACGCTTCATGCATCATCGGACAGAGCGGCGTCAATGAAGGCATCCAGGTCGCGGGCGGCAGCATCAGCCGCGGCGACCGCCTCCGCCTGGCGCCGGCACTCGTCGGCAAAACCTGGGCGGCGGTTATCCGGAATCCATATTTGCACGGGGCGCAACCCGGCCGCCCGCAGCGCGTCTCGGCGCTTTTTTACTCGTTAAGTGACAGGCGTCGGCACGACGGAACTCCGATCGATGTAACGTATAGGAGCGCGGCAGACAGAGAGCTGTCTTTGTCCAACCCAAAAGTAAAACGCTCAAATCATCGCAGGAACTTGACGCCGGGAGGGGTTATCGAAGCAGGCCTTGGCCGCCGTCGATCCAAACGGGACTTCCGGTCACGTGGCGCGCGCGCTCGGAGACGAGGAAACGGATGAGCTCCGCCACGTCTTCGCTCCGCCCCGGTTGCCCGTCGGTAATAGGCACCTGCCCCTTTGGCCATTCGACGGGAATTGCCGTTTCCTCTTCGTGGCGCAGCTTGGTGTTGTCGCTGATGTTCGTCTCGATCGCACCGGGGCAAACGGCGTTGACCCGAATGTGGTGCTTACCGAGCTCCAGCGCCAATTGCTGAACGATCGCAACCTGTGCCGCCTTCGTAGCCGTGTAGGCCGTGGCGCCCGGTGTCGTGAAGGTCCGGGTGCCATTGATCGACGAAACGACCACGATGGCGCCGCCCCCTCGCTGTTTCAGGTAGGGAACCGTCAGATGCAAGGTCAGAAAGGTGCCGCGCAGGTTGACGGCGATCGTCTCGTCCCATTCGAAAGGTTTCAGGTCGTCGATAGGCGCCCAGACGCCGTTGATGCCGGCATTCGCGACGACGATATCTAAATGGCCGAACTTAAGCACGAGATCCCTGACTGCATTGCGCATCTGCAACTCGTCGGAGACATCCGCCTCCAGTGCAATGGCCTGTCCGCCGGCACCTACGATCTCGTCGGCAACTTCCTCCACCTCCGTGCGGGTGCGCCCTAGTGCTCCGACTGTCACGCCGTCTGCCGCAAGCGCAAGCGCGGTGGCTCGACCGATGCCGGACCCCGCACCGGTGATCAAGGCAACGGGCGACGGCTGGTTCATGGCTGACCGTTCTTCGCGCCGTCGGTCGGGATAGTGGAAACCGTAACGGATACCGGATCGCTGGCGGGGAATGTGTCCTCGAGGCCCTCGTCGAGCTGCCTTTCCATTTCATCCGTGTCCTTCGCGCCGCGTGCGCTGCGGTGGATTTTCGAGGTTTCCTGGGAGTCCTCGATCGTGCTGCAATCGGCGCTCGCGAGCTCACGCATGACGGCTTGCGCCTTTTCAATGGCGTTGAGCCGGTTGAGGTTTGCGGCCGCGTCGCCGCGCATCGAGACCGAGACGATCTCACCGCCTTCGCCGACGAACTCAACCGTGAAGCCGGCTTTTCCGCCCTGTTCGGGGATAACCTGTGTACCAACAAGATGCATAGGGCACCTCCTCGCTCGCTGCGGCGCTTCCATGCCGCATTGGGTTCTGCGGTTGCCCGCCATTCGTCAGGCAAACGGATGCGGCGTGTTTTGGTTCCGACGCCTAGCTCCGGGTCGGCGGCCGCCGGCTGATAACGCTTGAGACCTTTTCCCGAAGCGTGTGATCGTCTTTATCGTGAGCGTGCTGCTGGAGGATCTCGGCCAGGCGTTTCAGCTCTTTCTCGTCCAGCCTTTCGATGCCTACATAACTGTTCTCAGCCGCGCTGGTGAGAATGAGCTCGTCGAGCTTCGCCTGAAGCGCCCGGCCGTCCCGGTTCTGCGTGTTCTGAAGGACGAAGACCATCAGGAAGGTGACGATCGTCGTGCCGGTATTCACGACGAGTTGCCAAGTCTGGGAAAAACCGAAGATCGGGCCTGTGAGGCCCCACACGGCTATCGATACAAGGGCGAGGACAAAGACGGCGGGGCGCCCGGAATATTCCGCCACCGTACTTGCAAACCTGCTGAAACCATTGGCCTTTGGCATCGGGTATCCCACGTTGTTGATCCGCTGATCAACACGCAAGCAGGCGAAGAGTTCCCATTCGACGCCAAGCTCCGTCGGCCGCGCAACGCTCCGTAGGCAGGTTGAATCGGTGCGCATGCGTGCGGGAAACGCATGCGGTTCTCCTCCCGCTCAATACGGGTCAGCTTACGATATTGACCTGCGCCTCTTTCGCGGCAGCGACGAAGGCCACCCGCGCGACATAAGCCGGGGATTCGCGTTCGAGCACCGCCATGCAGATGTCGATTGCCGCCTGGTAAGCCTGGCCGTGGCTCACCGGCCAGCGCTTCGTCAGCAACTCGACCGCCTGACGGGTGTTCGACACCATGTGGATCTGCGGATCATCGGGCATCCGCACGGGGACGCATTCATTCCAGGGGCCGGGGTCCATGACCTTCCTCCTGCATAGGCACGACCGTCAGAAAGGCCTCCCGCAAAGCGGCGATGAAGGCAGCCCGCGCGTCTTCCGGCCTCTTTCTGCGCTTGAGCGCCGCATTGCAGGCGCGTATGGCGCAGCCGTAATAGGCGCCGTCCCGCACCGGCCATTCGCTTTGCAGGCAGTGCATCGCGTCGAGCGGGCCGACAACCGTGCGGCACCTGCCGTCGAGCATGTTGATATTGACGGGCTTGCTCCATGGGATCTCGTACATCGTTCTTCCTCGCCCAATCCGAAGCCGCCAGCACGGCGCCTCCCGCGTCCCACTCCGAAACTCGATCGACCGCGTCTTTCGACGCGTTTGAACCTAAAATTGTCTTGGTCTAATGGCTGCGGATCGAAATATGTGCCTCTTCTGCTGCCTTTATAAAGGCCCTGCGGGCTCTTTCGGTCTTTACCTTGCCATCCAGAGCCTGAAGGCATACGCGCTTGGCTGCGGCCAGCGCCGGTCCATCCCGGCGCGGCCACCGCTGCAGCAGGCATTCTACGGCCTCGCGCGTGCTTTTCACGTCGCGATATTTGCCCTCGGTTCCCAGTTCCAATTCGACACTCTTATCCCACCAGAAACAATGCATGACGCCTAGCCTCGCGGGTTGTTGCCGGTTGGAAATGAAACTTGGGAGAAGGGCTTTTGGTTCCGCCGCAAGCAGGCGGCTGCCTCTTGACGCAAGGCGCGGCATCGCTAAGTAAGAGGCGTCCCGCTCTTGGACATCGGAATGCGGGATGAACATTGGTGCCGGGCCCCTCTGGCGAGAGTTTACGGCGCTCTCGTGATGTCGGTACCGCCAGCAAGTCACGCCGGCGGATATAGCTATCATGAAAACTGATCTCATGCCTCACGCATGTGCCCATACGGCTGTGCGTTTTTTTGTCTCCGGAAATCTCCCTTTCGCCAACGCTTCCACAGCGCGTGGAGGGGAGGTTCGCACATGACCGGATCCAGCGCACAGACAACCGCCCTCGGTTATTTCAAATGGGCGTTCATCGTTACGGCTGCCGGGCTTCTGCTTGGCGGATGGCTCGGCTGGCAGTCGACCGGCACCATCGGCGGAATGATGACGGTGTTCTTCATCTGCACCGTGCTTGCCGTTCTGGAAATCTCGTTGTCCTTTGACAACGCCATCGTCAATGCCAACAAGCTCAAGGACATGACTCCAGTCTGGCAGCAACGCTTCCTGACCTGGGGCATCCTCATCGCCGTTTTCGGCATGCGCATCGTCTTTCCGCTGCTGATCGTGGTCATCGCCGCGGGTATCGGTCCGATCGATGCCGTGATCCTCGCTGCGTCCCGGCCCGAGGAATATTCCCGGATCATGCACGAGGCGCATCTGCCGATCGCCGCATTCGGCGGTACGTTCCTGATGATGGTCGGTCTCACCTACTTCTTCGATCATGAGAAGGACGTGCACTGGATCGCATGGCTGGAGAGTCGGATGGCACGCTTTGCGACCATCAAGGGCGTCGAAATTGCCTTCGTGCTTGCGCTCATACTCGGCTTTTCGAGGCTGCTCGAAGCGGAAGAAGCCGTGGTCTTCGTTCATGCCTGCGTTTACGGCCTCCTCACCTTCCTGGCGGTCGAGGTGGTCGGCGGTCTGCTCGACGCCTCGCAGCAGACGATGAGCGCTGCGGCGAAGGGGGGCTTCGGGGCTTTCCTTTATCTGGAAGTGCTCGACGCCAGCTTCTCCTTCGACGGGGTCATCGGCGCTTTCGCTCTGACCCAGAACCTTTTCATCATCGCCATCGGGCTCGGCATCGGGGCGATGTATGTCCGCTCAATGACGATCATGCTGGTCGAGAAGGGCACGCTCAGTGAATACCGTTACCTGGAGCATGGTGCCTTCTACGCAATCCTGATCCTTTCCGTGGTCATGTACTTCCAGACGCTGATCCACATTCCCGAAGTCATTACCGGCCTCGGCGGGGCGGGCCTCATAGGTCTTTCGCTCTGGTCTTCGATCCGGCACAACAGGCGGGAAATGGAGCTGGTCGAGGACGACACGCGCGGGCGCAGACGCGTCGAGGTCTGAGCCAAACCCGGGTCCCTGGATCCATCCGGCCGAAAGGCCTCATCAGGACAAAGAACGACCCGGCGGAAATTCCGCCCGGGTCGTTCTTTTTCGTACGCCGCATTTTCTCCTGTCTTGCCGGAAAAGTGCCAAAGTCTTGGGCAATTGGGGCCGGCCCTGCCGGCCGCGTGCCCCTGCGCCGTCGGGCTGAAGAAATTATGCGGAGGAATGCTTGTGAACGCCAGTCCGAACGATCTTGCCCTGATTGCGGTAATGCGCCGGTATTTTTCGCTGAAGGAGGAGTCGAGCGCCTTGAAGGGGCGGCTTGAGGCCGCCCGCAGGAGCGCCGGCGACGACATAGACCGCTTCTATGATCCGCGCACGAATGCGACGCACGCGGACGACATCCTGGCATGGCATCGGCTCCGGCGGGAAATGGAGGAACTGATGAGCCTTGCCGCGACATGGGGAAGGGGCGGCAACATCGAGGGAAGCCCTCTGGCAGCGGCGGACGTGCCTGCGACTCCGACCGAGTCCGCCCCTCTGGCCGAGGCCGCTGCTTCGATGGAGTGATGGCGCCGACTGCCGGCGGCAAAGCGCGGGATTCGCAGTGCCCGGTAGTCAATTAAGCAAGTTTGGCGTACATCATTGTATTTCGGGGAACAACTCTTCCTTGCGAGCTTTTGACGTATGAGCCGACACGATCCAGACAGCGAGACAAAAAGCGTCGATGCGGATGACCGGTCTCCGGTGTTCGACGGCGGAGCAAGAGAGAAGGGGCCACATGCACCTGAAACCCTATAGCGAGACATCAGCCGGTGCCTGAGTTCATGGCTACATCCAAGGGCAGGAATGCCGATCCAGCCGCCGCGCTTCGCGATTGCCGGGCGGCCTTTATCGGCGTCGGCGTCGCCAGCGCGCTCGTCAATCTTCTCTATCTCACCGGTTCGTTCTTCATGCTCGAAGTCTACGATCGGATCCTGCCGAGCCGCAGCATTCCGTCGTTGATTGCGCTTTCTCTTCTCGCGCTGTTGCTTTATGCCTTTCAGGGAGCCTTCGAGCTCATCCGCGGGCGGATGCTGGTGCGCATCGCCGGCGCCCTCGATGAGAGCCTGAACGGACGCATTTACCGTGCCATCGTGAAGGCCCCGTTGAAGCTCAGAATGCAAGGAGACGGCCTCCAGGCGCTGCGCGACTTCGATCAGGTCCGGTCGTTCTTGTCGGGTGTCGGTCCGGCGGCGCTCTTCGACCTGCCCTGGCTACCTTTCTACATCGCGATTTGTTTTCTCTTTCACCCGGTCATCGGATTGATCGCGATCATCGGCGGGTTGATCCTGACGTTGCTCACCTATCTCACCAACCGCGGCACGCAGGCGCCTGCCAAGAAAGCGTCCGAAGCCGGAGGGCTGCGCAACGTCTTCGCTCAGGCCTCCCAGCGCAATGCCGAAGTAGTGCATGCCATGGGCATGTCCGCGCGGCTCACCGCGCTGTGGGAGCGCCGCAATACGGAGTTCCGCGACGAGAACCGGCGTACGTCCGACATCGGCAACGGCTACGGCGCGTTATCGAAGGTCTTCCGCATGGCGCTGCAATCCGGCGTTTTGGCGGCCGGCGCCGTTCTGGTGATCCGGGGCGAGGCTTCGCCCGGCATCATCATCGCCGGCTCGATCCTGACGGCCCGGGCTCTTGCACCCGTGGAACTTGCGATCGGCAACTGGCGCGGTCTTGTCGCCGCGCGTCAGAGCTGGCAGCGTCTCAAGGAATTGCTCAAAGCCCTGCCGGAAGCCGATGCGCCGCTCCAGCTTCCGGACCCGCACGAACGCCTTACGGTCGAGGGGCTGGCAAGCGGTCCGCCAGCGGCGCAGCGCCTCGTCGTGTCTGATGTGAACTTCACCGTTCGTGCAGGCGGCGCCGTCGGCGTGATCGGCCCGAGTGCCTCGGGAAAATCGTCTTTGGCGCGCGCCATCCTCGGCATCTGGCCCGCCTATCGCGGTTCCGTTCGGCTCGACGGCGCGGCGCTCGATCAGTGGGACAGCGACGCGCTCGGCAAACATGTCGGATACCTGCCGCAGGACGTGGAACTGTTCGCCGGCACGATCGCGCAGAACATCTGCCGCTTTGCCGAAGATGCGACATCGGAGGCGATCGTCGCCGCCGCCAAGGCGGCGCGTGTCAACGATCTGATCCTGCGCCTGCCGAACGGCTATGACACCGAAATCGGCGATGGCGGCATGACGCTGTCGGCCGGCCAGCGTCAACGGGTGGCTCTGGCGCGGGCCCTTTACGGCGACCCCTTCCTCGTCGTTCTCGACGAGCCGAATTCCAATCTCGATGCGGAGGGCGAGCAGGCGCTCAGCGAAGCGATCATGAGCGTGCGCAGCCGCGGCGGCATCGTCATCGTCGTCGCCCATCGGCCCAGTGCGCTTGCAAGCGTCGATCTCGTGCTGATGATGAACGAGGGCCGCATGCAGGCCTTCGGGCCGAAGGAGCAAGTTCTCGGCCAGGTGCTTCGCCCGCAACAGGTGGAGCGACAGAATGCCCTGAAAGTCGTTGCAGAGGGGCAGGAGGCGAAGCAATGAAAGGATGGCTCCAGCAGCATAAGCCGACTGCACGCCGGTCGCTCTCCCGCCATTTGATCGGCGTCTCGGTCCTTGCGCTTGCTCTCGTTGCCGGCGTCGGCGGCTGGGCCGCAACGACGGAGCTGTCGAGCGCCATCGTTGCCGGCGGTGTCGTGATCGTCGACGACAACGTCAAGAAAGTCCAGCATCTGACCGGCGGCATCGTCGGCGAACTCCTGGTCAAGGAGGGCGATCGCGTCGAGGCGGGCCAGGTGCTGATCCGCCTGGACGGTACGACTGTGCGCGCCAATCTGGCGATCATCGAAAGCACGCTGGCGCAGTTCTACGCCCGACGCGCCCGGCTGCAGGCCGAGCGGATCGGCGCCGCATCCTTCGAGATCGAAGAGGATCTTGCCGAGTTCATCCCCGGCACGGCGGCGGCGAAGCTCATAGAGGGCGAACAGCGGCTCTTTGCGAGCCGCCGGTCGGCGCTCTCGGGCATGAAGGGACAGCTCGATTCGAGAAAGGCGCAGCTCGCCGATGAGGTCGAGGGGCTCACGGTACAGTTGAACGCGATCGAGGAGGCGCTCAAGCTGATTGCGGAGGAACTGACCGGGGTCGATTCGCTGTTTGGCCAGGGGCTGGTGCCGATGCAGCGGGTCACGACGCTGAAACGCCAGCGGGCGGAACTGGAGGGTGGACGCGGCAGGCACATCGCCGCCCGGGCTCAGGCCCGCGGCAAGTCGAGCGAGATCGACCTGCAGATCCTGCAGCTGGACGAGGACCGGCGCAGCGAGATATCGAAGGAACTGACGGACGTCGAGGCGAAGATCGCCGAATATGAGGAGCGTCGCACCGCCGCGACCGACCAGCTGCGCCGCCTCGACATTACCGCACCGCTTTCCGGGCGCATTTACCAACTGGCGATCCATACGGTCAACGGCGTCATCAATCCGGGCGAAACGCTGATGCTTGTCGTGCCCGAGGCCGAGGACCTGACGGTCGAGGCGAAGGTAGCGACCCATGACATCGACCAGATCCGTGTCGGCCAGTCGGTCGAAATCCGCTTCAGCGCCTTCAACCAGCGCACCACGCCGGAGGTCGAAGCCGAAGTCGTGACCGTGGCTCCTGATCTCGTCACCGACGAGCGCACCGGCGCCAGCTACTACCCGCTGCGCATCCGGCCGAAAGCGGAGAGCCTCGCCAAGCTGAAGGGCCTTTCGCTCTATCCCGGCATGCCGGCCGAGGTGTTCATCAAGATCGCTGACCGGACGGTAATCTCCTATCTGACCAAACCCCTTACCGACCAGATGCGGCATGCCTTCCGGGAAGACTGAGGCTGGCGGGAGGGCGGTATTAGACGTTTCCCGGAACTCCCTAACGCTTTGAACTACGCACTTCCGGAGGAAAAACCGCTACACACGTTTCTGAAGTGCTCTAGAAGCGCCGGTGCGACTGCCTCAGCGAAAGCGGATAGCGGGTCGGATGATAGGCTGCCGCGCTGATATTCACGGTACGGTTGTGATTGTCATAGGCGATCTGATCGAGCGTCAGGACGGCCGCCGGCCGCTCGAGTTGGAGCAGGGACGCCTCGAGGTCGGATGCTAGCCTCGCGCTCAAGGTCGATTGTCCGCGCGTGGGTACGATGCCGTAGCGGTTCTCGAATTCGCCGTAAAGCGACCTGTTCTCGACCGTCCAGTCGATGTCGAGAATGCCGGGCGCGAGCGAGGCGGAGAACCAATCCCGCTGCACGACCACCGGTAGATCGTCGAGAAGGCGCAGCCTCTCCAAAAAGACCACTTCGGCGCCGGTCGGCAGCGAAAGCGGTCTTGCGACCTCCGTATCGGCCCGGACAATCTCCGCCTTGAGGAGCCGCATGCCGGGCTTGCGATTGTTTGCATGGGCCGTCTGGGTAAAGCTGCGAACGACTTCCAGTTCGTAAAACGGGGCGGGCGCGGTCACGTAGATGCCCTTTCCGGGCCGCGTCTGCAGGTAGCCGAGATTTTCGAGTTCCTTGATCGCCTGGCGCACGGTGATGCGGCTGACGCCGTAGGCGGCCACCAGTTCCCGCTCGGAAGGGAGCTTATCGTTCACTGCCAGCTCGCGCCGCTCGATCATGCCTCTCAGAAGGTTTCGCAGCTGTGCGTAAAGCGCATCCGGATGGTTGCGATCGATCGGGCTTTCGTCCGGTAGGTTTGCTTGTCGTGCCATGCTCTCTTGTTTCAGCCGCCGGTTTCCGGATGTTCGTTTGCATTGCACCCTGCCCGACCGAAGACAAGGGCCAAGCCGCTTTCGGATCGCCGGCAGGCGCCGCTGGCTACGCCGGCGATCGGCAGTGGAAACCGGGAAAACGGCTCGGTCTCGAATTGACATAACTGGTTATATCCAGTAGCGATACCACGATCGGAACGGCGGAGTAAAGAATGAAACTGACCTTGATCGGCGGCGGCGGAGTCCGCACACCCCTTTTTGTCGGTTCGGCGCTCAGGCGCGCGGAGAGAAGCGGCCTGACCGAGATCTGCCTGCAGGACATCAACGAGCGCAAACTCGAGCTTTTCGGCTGTATAAGCCAGGAACTGGCGCGGCGCATGCAGTCCCCGGTCCGGATCACCATGGCGGCGGACGCCGAACGCGCGCTCGACGGCGCGCGCTATGTCGTCACGACGGTTCGCCCCGGCAACGAGGATGGGCGTATCAAGGACGAGCGCATTGCGCTTGCTCATGGGGTGCTTGGTCAGGAAACCACCGGTCCGGGCGGCTTTGCGATGGCGCTTCGCAGCATTCCGGTCATCCTGAAATATGCCGAGATCCTGAAGAAGGTCAGTCCCGATGCGTGGCTGTTCAACTTCACCAATCCGGCGGGACTCGTGACTCAGGCCCTGCAGAACGAAGGCTATCATCGCACCGTCGGCATCTGTGATGGGGCGAACGGTGCGCAGGAGGCGCTGGCGCACTGGCACAAGGTGCAGCAAAACGACGTGCGCTGCGAGGTCTATGGGCTCAATCATCTGTCCTTTACAAGGCGCGCGACGATTGACGGCAAGGAAGTCCTTCAGCCTCTGCTCGATGACGACGGCTTTCTTCGCTCCACCTCGCAGCGCATGTTCGATGCGAGCCTCATCAGAAGCCAGCGCAACTGGATCAACGAATATCTCTACTATTACTATTATGCGGAGAAGGCGGTCGAAGCGCTCAAGGCCGATGCGCGCACGCGCGGCGAGGAGGTCAAGGACCTGAACGCAGCGCTGATCACCCGGCTTAGCGTGATGGATTTGAATGCCGACGCGGAGGCGGCGCTCGCCGCCTATTACGCCTACGAGCGGCGTCGCAACGCCACCTATATGCATTATGCGCTGACGGACGCCCCCAGCATGGAAGAGGCCGACCGGCTGGTCGAAGGCCTTGCCGCCGCGCAGACGGGAGAGGAGGGCGAGGGCTATGCCGGCGTCGCGCTCAATCTGGTCGATGCGCTTGAGACCGGCAAACCCTGCTACACCGGTCTCAACGTCCGCAACGAAGGCGCCATCGAAGGCTTGCGGGACGACGATGTCGTCGAGGTGAGCTGCGTGGTCGATGGGGAAGGTATCCGGCCGCTGAAGATTGGTGCGATGCCGGAAGCGCAGTCGCAGATCGTCCACAATGTGAAGCGCTACGAACGGCTGGCCGTGCGGGCCATCAGGGAACGCAGCCGCGATCTTGCGGTCCAGGCGCTCATGGCTCACCCTCTTGTGCTTTCCTATTCGCGCGCCGTGCCACTGGTCGATGAATATCTGGCGGCACACGCGGAATTCGCAGGGGAATGGTCGTGAACGGCCCCGGCCCCGGTTCGCGCCATGACGTGATGGTGGTCGGAGAATACTACTTCGACCTGATCTTCCGTGGCCTCCCGGAGGTGCCGAAGATCAGCGCCGATCTCTGGGCGGAGGAATTCGAGTGGGTGCCGGGTGCGGCCTATTCGACGGCGCTGGCATTCGCGCGGCTTGGAACGAGTGCCGGCTGGTGGTGCCAGTTCGGCAACGATATCTTCAGTCGCATGATCCTCGAGGAAGCCCGCCGCGAGAATATCGACGATCGCCTCTTCATCCATCTCGACAGGCCGCTGCGCCGCGTGAGTGCAGCCTTTTCTTTCGTGCATGACCGCGGCTTCATCAGCTATGCCGAAGAGCCGGATCCCTTGCCGACGCCGGAGGATCTGGCGCGGATCAGGCCGCGCATACTGCTTCTGCAGGGGTTCTCGCTCGACGCTGAAAGACGGCGGCTGATCGAGGCCGCGCGCGAACTCGGGATCACCGTATGTTCCGACTGCCAGCATGTCGACTATCGTCTCTCGACGCCCGGAATGGAGGAGATGCTGGGACTGATCGACGTCTTTCTGCCGAACGCATCGGAAGCGAAGGCGCTGACGGGCGAGGAGGAAGTGGAGCGTGCGCTATCGTCGATCGCCCGCTTCTGCCCGACCGTCGTGGTTAAGTGCGGAGCGGATGGAGCAATTGCTTTCTCCAAGGGCCGGACGACCCGTGTGCCGGCGCTTGCCGTCGAGGTCTTCGATACCACGGGCGCAGGCGACTGTTTCAACGCCGGCTTCGTTCACGGGCTTCTGACCGAGCCCGACATCGGCGGCGCGATCGAGCTCGGCGTGATCTGCGGCTCGCTGGCGGTGACGGGATATGGCGGCCGCAACCTGCCTTTCAAAGTGGATCTGACGAAATATCGGCGGCGGGAGGCCGCGATATAGCTTGCGTTCACAAGAGAACAAATGAGGGAACGAACATGAAGCATATGTTGAAAACACTCGCAGGCATGACCGTTTTTGCCGTCGCATCGGCCTTTCCGGCAAAGGCGGACACCGTGTCGATGTTCTGTTCGGCGACCGACTACGAACTGTGCGAGAAGGCCGTCCAGAAATGGACGAAAGACACCGGGCACGAGGTGAAGCTCAACCGGATGCCGCAGAACCTCGACGACGCCATTCCGATCTATCAGCAATTGTTCGCGGCCCAGTCGTCCGACATGGACGTCCTCTATATCGACGTCATCTGGCTCGGCATGTTCAAGGATCATCTCCTCGATCTGACCTCTCTCGTACCCGAGAACGAGGTGACGGCGCATTTCGCCTCTGCCGCGGATGCGGCGCGCCTCGACGGCAAGCTCCTGTCGATGCCCTTCTACATCGATACGGGCCTCATGTTCTATCGCAAGGACCTTCTGGAGAAATACGGCAAGCAGCCGCCGAAGACCTGGGACGAGCTGACGGCGACAGCCAAGGAGATCCAGGACGCGGAGCGCAAGGCCGGCAGCCCGGACATCTGGGGCTATTCCTGGCAGGGCAGGAGCTATGAAGGCCTGACCTGCGATGCTCTGGAGTGGATCGCTTCCGCTGGCGGCGGCACCATTCTTTCCGGCGACGGTGAGGTGACGATCAACAATCCGCAGACGGAGGCGGCGCTCACCCGTGCCCGCGGCTGGATCGGTACGATCTCGCCCGAGGGGGTCTTGAACTATGACGAGGAAAACTCACGCGCCCTCTTCGAGAGCGGTAATGCCGTATTCCACCGCAACTGGCCCTATGTCTGGGGAACGTCGCAGGCGGAGGGTGGCAAGCTCGTTGGTAAGGTCGGAGTGAGCGCGCTTCCCGTCGGCGCGGAAGGGCAGAAGTCGAGCGGCGCGCTCGGCACGGCCTATCTCGGCGTCTCAAAATATTCCAAGAAGCCGGAGCTTGCAGCGGAGCTGCTGCGCTATATGGTCGGCGCGGAAGACCAGAAGATGCGTGCGATCGAAGGCGGCTACAATCCGACCGTCGAGGCGCTCTACGAGGACGCCGATGTGCTGGCGAAGATCCCGTTCCTCGGCATGGCGAAGACCGCCTTCGAGGAATCGGTCGCACGTCCGTCGGCTGCGACAGGCAAGAACTATAACCGTGTTTCCCGCACCTTCTACCGGGCCGTTCACGACATCATCTCCGGCAAGGACGATGTCGCCAAGGAGCTCGCCGACCTCGAGCGCCGCCTCGAGCGAGACGTGAAGGCGAAATGACGAGAGCTGCGCCCTCGGCCGGGCCGGGGGCGCCTCATCGAACCGGCTGCGTTGGACGCGCTGCCGCGAAAGGCCTGGAAGGGAATGGAATGGCTTCGGTCTCCCTGAAGAATGTCAGCAAGACCTTCGGCACCTATGACGTGATCCGCTCCATCGATCTCGAGATCGAGGACGGGGAGTTCGTCGTCTTCGTCGGCCCATCCGGTTGCGGAAAGTCGACGCTTCTGCGACTGATCGCCGGCCTCGTGCCGGTTTCCGGTGGCGACGTGTTTATCGGCGGCGACCAGGTGACGGACGTGCCGGCGTCCAAACGTGGACTTGCCTTCGTCTTCCAGTCATACGCGCTCTACCCGCATATGAATGTGGCGCGAAACATCGGCTTTGCGTTGGAAACGGCGCGGCTCGGCAAGGATGAAATCCGTCGCCGTGTCGCCAGGGTCGCGGACATGCTGAAGATAGGTCACCTGCTCGAGCGTCGGCCGCGCCAGCTTTCCGGCGGTCAGCGGCAACGCGTGGCGATCGGCCGTGCGCTGGTCGGCCAACCGGAAGTCTTCCTCTTCGACGAGCCGCTTTCCAATCTCGACGCGGACCTGCGCATGGAAATGCGCTTCGAGATCGCCAAGCTGCACGCCGACGTCAAGACGACGATGATCTATGTCACCCACGACCAGACGGAAGCGATGACGCTCGCCGACCGGATCGTCATTCTCAACCACGGGCAGATCGAGCAGGTGGGGCGGCCGCGCGAGCTTTACGACCGGCCGGAAAATCGCTTCGTTGCCGGCTTCCTCGGCAGCCCTAGAATGAATTTCGCCCCGCTCGAAGCGACCGGCCCCGCCGCCGCGGTTCTGAGGGGAGCCGGCGGCTTCGCCTACGCCGCAGAGTACGTCCCGGCCGAAGGAAGGCCTGCGGAAATCGGCTTGCGGCCGGAGGCTTTGAAGCTTGTCGGTGCCGAAACGAAAGGTGCGATCCGCGGAACCTTCGAGCGCATGGAGGACCTCGGCTATGAATATGTCTGCTATGTGCGGCTCACCGAGACGCTGGTCTGGACGGTTCGTTCGACGGGAAGTCCGCCGCAAATAGCCCCCGGGGAACCCGTCGGCCTGAGCTGGCAACCGGAAAGTCTCTACCTCTTCGGAGAGGGTGGCCGGCGCATCGATCACGGCGCGAGCGTTCCATTGGTCCTCGGAGCCTCGTCGTGAACGCCGCCCGCCGGATGGAGCGGCAGCAACGCCGCACCGCATGGATATTCCTGCTCCCGTTGCTGCTGACGCTGGTGGCCGTGGCGATATGGCCGCTTGCCCGCAGCATTTTCTTCTCCTTCACCGACGCTTATCTCGACGCCCCTTCGGACTACGGATTCGTGGGTATCGAGAACTTCGTGGAAGTCGCCGAAGATCCGGTGTTCTGGGGCGCGGTCAGGAACACGCTCGTCTTTACGCTCGTATCCGTCGCGTTGGAGACGCTTCTCGGACTTGCGATCGCCTTGCTCCTGCACCGCGCTTTTCTCGGCCGCGGCATCGTGCGGGCGGCGATCCTCATTCCCTGGGCGATGCCGATGGTCGTCTCGGCCCGGATCTGGGAATGGATGCTCAACGATCAGTTCGGCCTGATCAACAAGCTCCTGGTCGCGTTGGGACTCGTCGAAAAGGGCGTCGCATGGACAGCCGATCCTTCGCTGATCCTCGGGACGGTGATCTTCATCGATGTCTGGGTGACGACGCCGTTCATGGTGCTCCTCATTCTCGCCGGCCTGCAACTGATCCCCGAGGAAATCTACGAGGCAGCCGACGTTTCCGGCGTGCCGCAGTGGAAACGCTTCTGGTCCATAACCTTGCCGCTCGCGACGCCGGCGATCGGTGTCGCGATACTCTTCCGCACGCTCGACGCGCTCCGCATGTTCGATCTGAGCTACGTGCTTGCGGCCAACAACGAAAACACGATGACGATGTCGATCTATGCGCGCGACCAGATCATCAGCTTTCAGGACCTCGGCCTTGGAGCCGCTGCTTCCACCTGGGTGTTCATGATCATCGGACTGATCGCTATCGTCATCGTCGGGCTTTTGCGCCTCGATCGGGCGACAGGCTGAGGGGGCTATCGATGACGGTGAGCGCAGTCACCACGAGGCGCTATTCGAACGCGACTTACCGGACCTTGCGCCGCGTAAAGACGGCCGGACTCTATGCCGGCGTGGCGGCCGTCCTCGTCTACATGCTGTTTCCCTATTATTGGGCGATCGTCTCCTCGACCAAGACGGGGCAGGCGCTTTACCAGTTCACTCTGCTGCCGGCGCTCGATTTCAGCAACTACAGGCAATTGTTCGACAATGCGGTATTCATGGGCGCGCTCGTCAATTCCGGCGTGGTCGCGCTTGTCAGTACGGCGGTCTCCCTCGTCATCGGCATTCTTGCGGCTTACGCGCTCGGCCGCCTGCATTTCCCGCCGGGCCGCATCGTTCTGATCGCCGTTCTCATGATCTCGGTCTTTCCGCAAGTGGTGGTGCTTTCGGGAATGTTCGAGGTGATCGGATGGCTCGGGCTCTACAATCGGCCGTCGGCGCTGATCGTCTCCTATCTCATTCTCACTTTGCCCTTCACGACATGGATCCTGACGAGCTTCATCCGTGACCTGCCGAACGAATTGGAGGAGGCGGCGCTCATCGACGGCTGTTCGCGCCTGCGCATCCTCACCCACGTGCTGCTGCCGCTGATGGGGCCTGCGATTGCCAGCACCGGTCTGCTGTCGTTCATCCTTGCATGGAACGAATTCCTCTTTGCGCTCACCTTCATCCTGACCGACGAGAACCGGACGGTTCCGGTAGCGATCGGCCTTCTGACAGGCAGCAGCCGCTATGAATATCCGTTTGGCCAGATCATGGCCGCGTCCGTCACGGTGACGCTGCCGCTGCTCGTTCTCGTCCTGATCTTCCAGCGCAAGATCGTCGCGGGGTTGACGTCCGGCGCCGTCAAGGGGTGACGACCGCCGCCGCGGGCAACGTCATGCGCCAAATTTGGCATGATCTATTTTCGTGATTGGACTTCCCGACCGGTTGGAGTCACGCTGATCAGGCCTACGAGGTGGAAATTGGGGGGCCAACTATCGTTAGAGTAGGAGGTCGCAATGAAGCACCAAGCAATCGAGCAGTTACAGGGCGTCGCCGAGGTCAAGCAGGACCTGCCGCGACGGACGTTATCGCGCAAGGAGCGCCTTGAGCGTTGGGCGGAGCTCCTGGAACGGGATCCTCACAGACGCCTTTCGACGCTGCACGAGACAGAGTATCAGCCAGCGAGAGTCCGCGCGGCCATGCGCGGTGACGGTTCGCCGATCTCCGTCGCCTTCGAGGATCCGGTCCTCCGGACCGCCGGGATGGAGAACGACAGCTACGGTGAAGCCAGGCGGTTCTTCGAGCTGAGCGACGAGCAATTACATAAGGTCATCTGCTATTGCCATTTCGGCGCGACGGTCAGCGCATCGACGGCCGCCCGCCACATCCGCGCAATGCTTGTAGAGAAACAGCCAGGCCTGTTTGCTCGGTTGCGCCAGATGTTCGTCGGCTAGGCAGGCGACGGCATATCGGAGGGTCGTGATCGAAGGCGGCCGCCGGAGGAGGCGGGCTGCAGTGCGAAGGCTCATCGCGCTCGCACTGTGGTGCTCCCATCGCCTCCGGCTGGCGGATTGCCGTCGATGCGCGGCGTCGTCGTCTTAGGATCGCAACTCGATCTCAAGGCTTTCGTCGCGTGCAACGCGCCCTCATGTCTGCGATTTTCGCTTCGTGCTCCAAATTCCACTATGTTAAGTGGATCGACGCGGCGCCGGATGGCGACGCGCCGTGTCGGCCGGGATGACGAACGGAAACACTATGGCTCAAAGAGCAGGCAACGCGGATCTCCCGCTGCATGGCGGCCGCGTACCGCGATGGCTCGGCGACCGTATGACGCGCCTCGGCGCGCTGGTCACCGAAGCGGTCGTTCATCACTACGGACGCGACGAGTTTTTAAGGCGGCTTGCGCATCCGTTCTGGTTCCAGTCCTTCGGTGCCGTCATGGGCATGGACTGGCATTCCTCCGGTATCACCACGAGCGTCATCGGTGCATTGAAACGCGGTCTGACCCCGCTTGCCGGCGAGCTGGGCATTCATGTCTGCGGCGGCCGCGGCCAGCACTCCCGCAAGACGCCGGGCGAACTCATATCGATTGGCGATCGCGTAGGTTTCGATGGCGGCGCATTGGCAGAAGCGAGCCGCCTCGTCGCCAAGGTCGATAGTGCCGCCGTTCAGGACGGCTTCGATCTCTACCTGCACGGTTTCATCGTCACGGACGATGCCAGGTGGGTGGTCGTCCAGCAGGGCATGAACGGCGACCGCCGGCAGGCGAGGCGCTATCACTGGCTCTCGGAGGGCCTGACAAGCTTCGTCGACGCGCCGCATAGCGCGATCGAAGGCAGAGAACAGGGCGAGATCGTCAATCTTGCCGACCGCCGCGCCGCCGCCTCGCGGACTGCGCAGCTCGATCTCCTCCAGTCCCTCGGGCCCGACGGGCTCCTGCGCGAGGTCGCCCGGATCGAGTCCCGTGGGGCTCCTGTGGCCGCGCCGGCACAGCCGATGCTGCCGCATCTCTTCATGCCCGCCCATCACGACGTGCGCGAAAGCGACGTCAATCTCCGGCGCCTTCACGGCAACTTCGCCGCCGCCGCCGACCGTGGTCCGGAGGATTTCAAGGACCTGCTGCTGGTGCCAGGCGTCGGCGCGCGGACGGTCAAGGCGCTGGCGATGGTCGCGGAGGTGGTCCACGGGACGCCGTGCAGGTTCTCGGACCCCGCCCGCTTTTCGCTCGCCCATGGCGGCAAGGACCGCCATCCGTTCCCGGTGCCGTTGAAAGTCTATGACGAGACGATCAGGATCATGAAATCAGCGGTCAGCAAGGGCCGCCTCGGGCGCGAGGAAGAGCTTGCGGCGCTGAAGCGGCTCGACGAGCAGTCGCGCCGGCTGGAGCGCTACGTCACGGGCCCCGACCTCAAGGAGATCGTCGCGGGCGAATTCAGGGACTCCGCGCGTTTCGGCGGGCGCAGCATATTCGGCTTGGAACCGCACGACGACGAGGCAACCGCGGCGGAGCCAAGCAACCGCACGCGGCGCTGAGGCGGAACAATAAGCAGCGCGATCGATTTACACAGCTAGGGCGCGATGAGGGCACACCGCGTTCCCTGCCGCTGAAGATGGCGCTTCGAGGCGCCGCCGGCATGCCAGTTCATGGAGTTTCCGATGACCGCTGCGATGACTACGATCGACCACGACACAATCCGCAATTGGATAGAAGCCCGCAAAGGACAGCCGGCGCGCGTGAAGGGCGCGACCGAAGACGGTGGTGGTCTCCTTCGCGTTGATTTCGGCAAACCGGAAGACACGCTGGAGAAAATTTCCTGGGACGAGTTCTTCAAGATCTTCGATGAGGAGAACCTGGCTTTCCTCCATCAGGACATGACTGACGACGGGCAACCCAGCCGCTTCTGTAAATTCATTCACCGGCACTGAACCGAAGAAGGAACTGGGAGAAGGAAGCGGAAGAGCACTTGAGGCCGGAAACGCCTTTACGGCGGAAAGGATCTCGCGATGCTTACGATCAAAAAACCGGAGCCCGCGACGGAGCGCGAAGGGCGCCCTGTCCCTCCCGCAAACGCCCCCAAGCCGGCATCTGCAAAGATCAGGAGGCCTGCGACGGACGATTGCGAACGCCTCGATGACCCGAATTCGCTTTTCTGGCGCGGCGTGTGGATGACCGTGTTTTAGATCGAGCAAACTAGAGCGGGATGAGGAAAAGTGTGTGCGGTTTTCCGCCCGCATCCCGCTCTAACCTATTGGAATCGATCACGTTCATGTTTTTAGGTCGACCTGACCTAAAAACATCGTGATCTAGGCGGCGCTGCCGCCAAGCGTCCGCTCGATCTCTTCGAGACGCGCCGTCAGGCGCTTGATCGCGTCGCGCTTTTCGGCAACCACGTCTCTCGCTGTTTCGAGCCTGTCGGCTCCGGGCACGGTGCCCACGGCCGTGTGGGTCTCGGTTGCGATGGCGTCGATTTCGGCTTGAAGCCGGGCGATTCGCTCGCGCAGTTCGTCGAGTTGGTTTCCGACCCCTGGCGCGCTCTTCCGATCTCGCTCCCATGCGTCGATCGGCTCGTCGACGCTTGGGGGATCGAGCGGGCGCGCATCAGCCCCCGGGCGCGGTTCTCCATGCTTGTTCGTGCTCATGACTGACCTCCCGTAAGCGTCATCAACTCTGAAGCGACGTCTATGTTCCGCCGGCGGCCCTTACCCGTCGCAGCAATCGGCGGGCTTCATGGAACTTCCCGCGACGGCCGCCGTTTTCCTCTCGCCACCTGGGAGGGTTCCATGCATTCCGAAGACTACCTCGAACTTCACTACGATCTGCTGAGCCACAGGGCACTCCTGTCGTGTGGCCGTAAGGCATATGTGCTGCCGGACATCTACGAGACCAAGGAAATGGCACAGGTCGCGGCCCAGAAATTCGCATGGGAGAAGCTGGGACTGAAAGAGCGGGCAGCGGGCTGCCGCACGGCCGCCGATCTCCCCGTCTGGCTGCGCTGACGATTGCGGCGAGCGATCAGAGGCCCTGTCCTTCGCCGAGACCGCGCTCCGCATGCATGGCGGACTGCCAGACCGTGACCGCAGGTCCCTCTGCGCCGAGAACGGGGTCAAGGCTCGGCAGCGGGACCGAGACGATCGCCTTAAGGTCATCCGTGGTCGCAGCGCCGCTCTGAATCCCGGCGTCCTGACCCGGCGGATAGCCGCCGACGACCAGGAAATCCACGCTTGCCTCGTTCCGGCGATGGCCCGTACCCGCGGGGAGGAGGATGACGTCGCCGGCTGCGACCTCGATCTCCTGACCGTCCGGCCCTCCGATCATAAGCCGTGCCCGGCCTTCCGCGATCCCGAGAACCTCGTGCGCACCGCAATGGTAATGGTGATGGGCAAAGACGCCGTCGCGCCACAGGCCGCCAACCATTGGCCCGGAAGCGTTCCTCTATCCGTGTGGCTCCATTTTCCGTAACGTCGATCGCTTGACGATAGACCAGCACCGGCAGGCGCGGGTTGTTCGGTACGCCGCCGCTTTCCGCGAACATGAGCTCTTCGATTTTCATTGGTATTCTCCTCGGCGCAGGATGTTCTGTTTCCCTGCCGAACCGGAACGAATTCCGCGGCTGTATGTTTCCTTCAATCGTGCTCAGAAAAGACTTCGGCCGCGAACCAAGATTGATTCTGGCAAAGAAGGGGACCTTTCATGCCATACAAGCTCTATTACTGGGACGGCATTCCCGGCCGCGGTGAATTCGTGCGCCTTGCGCTGGAGGAGGCCGGCGCGGATTACGTCGACATTGCCCGCCAGCCGGGCGGAACGAATGAGATGCTGAAGCTGATGAAGATGCCCGGTGGAGCCGCCGCTCCCTTCGCTCCCCCGTTCCTCGTCGATGGCGACCTCGTCATAAGCCACGTCGCCAACATACTTTTTTATCTCGGGCCGAGGCTCGGCCTTGTTGCCGAGGACGAGGGGCTTCGAACCTTCACCAATGGCCTGCAGTTGACGATCACCGATTTCATCGCGGAGATTCACGACACGCACCATCCGATCGCCGTGTCGCTCTATTATGAGGACCAGAAGCCTGAAGCGCTGAGGCGGTCGGCCGATTTCCTCTCCGAGCGCCTGCCGAAGTTTCTCGGCTATTTCGAACGCGTGCTCACACAGAATCCCAGCGGCCCGGAACATATGGTCGGGGACCGGCTGAGCTACGTCGATCTTTCGCTTTTCCAGGTGGTCGAAGGACTTCGCTATGCCTTTCCCAAGGCGATGGATGCCTATGAGACAAACATTCCCGGACTGGTCGCCTTGCACGATGCCGTTCGTGAACGGCCGAGAATTCTGAGCTACATGGCCTCGGAGCGGCGGCTTGCCTTCAACGAATCCTGCGTCTTCCGCCACTATCCGGAACTCGACCGGCAGTCCTGACCGGTCAACCGATGCGAGCGGCCACCTTGGCGAGATCGCCGACAAACCGGGCGCGTTCCGCTTCGGGGTCGGATCTCCCTCGAATTCTCAGAAGATAGGAGGGGTGGATAGTCACGAGCACGGAGAAGCCCCCGGGGGCCGTCAGAAGTTCGCCGCGGTTTCTGGTGACACCCACGCTTCGCCCGAGCAGGGACATCAGCGCCGTTGCCCCGAGCGCGACGACGATTTCGGGGCGGAGCTCATCGAGTTCGGCGCCGAGCCACCAGGCGCAGGCCTGAATCTCACCGGCATTCGGCCGCGAATGCAGCCGGCGCTTGCCGCGCTGTTCGAATTTGAAGTGTTTGACGGCATTGGTGAGATAGCATTCCGACCGGTCGATGCCGGCTTCGTGCAGGCACTCGTCCAGGATGCGCCCGGCGGGTCCGACGAACGGGCGCCCGGCAAGGTCCTCGCGGTCGCCGGGCTGTTCGCCGACGAGCACGACACGGGCATCGACCGGGCCCTCGCCGAAGACCAGTTGCGTGGCGTCCTTGTAGAGGTCGCAGCGCTCGCACCTCTCCGCCTGCCGCCGCAGAGAGGCAATCGTCGTTGCCTCGGCGTGTTCGCCGGCAAGGGCCGGGCCAAGTTTCGCAGGCTGTTTCGGCATCGTTCCTCAAGACTCTCCCCCGTCATTCTCGCCGCGATGTCTAACCGTGAGGCTCAAGGCATGTTCCACTGTCTGCCGGTGTCGTGTCACCGTGCAATGGCGACGACAATACCAGGGCCGGCCAACGCGCTGCCGTTGACGGTCTCGCCTCCGGACGTTTCGCTCGTGAAGATCGGCTGACCGCGTATTGCGGGAACGGCGTGTGTCTCCTGCAAAAGATTGACGCGCAATTCCAGGCAAGCCTCCCCGAACCGCCAGTCGACGGCGATGATGCCGTCCTTGGTTTCGTATGCACCGCAATCCGGTACGGCGGTGCCGGCGATCAGCGGTACGATGTGCCGCTGCCTTATACCGGCGAGGTCGCGCATATAGGCAAGATGCCGCTCGCCAGCAGGGCTTGTCGCGCGATCCCAACGTAGCTTCGAACCGGCAAAGACATCCGGGTCGAGCGGATCGGGCAGATCATCCATCGTCTTGCCCTCTGGGAGGCCGCCGAAATTTTCGGCTTCGTCCCGGCGTCCCAGCCGGATAGCAGCGGCGATTTCCCCCTGGTAGTCGGAGAAAAAATAGAAGGGCTGCGTCTCGCCGTATTCCTCACCCATGAACAGGAGAGGGATTTGCGGCGTCAGCATGTGCATGGCCGCCAACACGCGCAGGCTGTCCTCCTGGAGGAGCGAAGCGAGACGCTCGCCGAAGGCGCGGTTGCCGATCTGGTCGTGGTTCTGCAGGAAATTCACGCGGCCTTGCGGCGGCACGCGGGCTCGGCTCCCCTCAGGAGAGAAATTGTCTTCCTTTGCCGGCACGGCGAAGCCTTCGGCCAGCGCGCTGCGGATCTTGCCCCAAGGCTCGTCCGCGAAGAGGCGGTAATGGCCCTTGGTTTCGCCGGTCGCCACGACGTGGAGGGCATTGTGAAGATCGTCGTTCCATGCCGCATCGAAGAGCATGCGCGCGCCGCTCGCGTCGCGCTGCAGAAGGCTTCTGCGGCGGTGCGCGTCTTCCAGCACCAGGTGGATTTGCCGCTCGGCGAACGCTTCCCGGACCTCGTGCTCCAGCGCGACGAGAAAATGCGGCTTGGTCGTATCGCGGATCTGTTCGGTCGCATCGAGACGCAATCCGTCGAAACGGAAATCCCCGAGCCAGTAGAGCGCGTTCTCGATGAAATAGCGCCGGACCGCTTCCTCCTCGAAGGCGATCGACGCGCCCCACGGTGTCGGGCGGTCCTTGTTGAAGAAGCGGCTTGCATAGCGGGAAAGGTAATTCCCCTCCGGCCCGAAGTGGTTGTAGACGACATCGAGCAGGACCGTGAGACCGAGCGAATGGGCCGCATCCACGAGCGCCTTCAGGTCATCCGGCTTGCCGTAGGCATTGTGCGGAGCATAGTGCAGCACGCCGTCGTAGCCCCAGCCCCGCACACCGGGGAATTGCGGGACGGGCATGATCTCGATCGCGGTGATTCCGGCCCCTGCCAGATGCGGCAAGCGCTCGATTGCAGCTCGGAAGGTGCCCTCCGGCGTGAAGCAGCCGACATGCAACTCGGAAATGACCGCCTCCTCCCAGGGCCTGCCGCGCCAGGAGGAAGCCTGCCATTCATAGGCGGCGTGATCGACGACGATCGACGTACCCGACGCTTCCCGCTCCTGTGCCGAGGAGGCGGGATCGGCCACCTCGGTGCCGTCGGCAAGGCGGAAGCAATAGCGCTCTCCCGCCTTCGCCTCGAGCGTGATTTCGAACCAGCCGCCGGCGAGCGACTGCATCTTATGCGCGGCCCCGCCGAGAACCAGATCGACGCCCCGCTCGTCGGGAGCCCACAAACGAAACCGGCATGTGTCGCCGTCGATGAAATTCGCGCCCCAGCTGTTTCTGAAATGTGCACGCGTCGAACTTGCCGGCATCGATATGTCCCTCGAGATGAAAGGCGAGGAACTGGCCGAGGGCGGGGAAAGTTCCCCCGGCACCCGTTCGTGGAGAGGAACAAATGCCTGCCCGTTGCGTTGCATCAAAGCTGCCGGGCAAGGCGGTAGAGGGCGCGATTGAATGAACCTGACTTTTTCCGAACTCGATTTCATGAAACCTGAACTCGGTGCAGAATACACCGGCCAGGGGACGCATTTTGCGGTCTTCTCGGCCCATGCGGAGAAGATCGAGCTCTGCCTGTTTTCCGAGGATGGGCGCGAGGAAACGGCGCGCATGCCGCTGCCGAAGCGCGAGGGCGATATCTGGTCCGGTTACATCGAGGGTATCGGTCCCGGCACCCTCTATGGCTACCGCGCCCACGGACCTTACGACCCGCACAATGGTCACCGCTTCAATCCGAACAAGCTGCTGCTCGATCCCTACGCGAAGCTGGTCGCGGGTGAGCTCATCTGGGACGATGCCCTCTTCGGTTATACGATCGGCAGCCCTGAGGGCGATCTTTCTTTTGACGAGCGCGACAGCGCCCCCTTCATGGTGAAGGGCGTCGTTCAGGACCCGACTTTCGACTGGGCGGGCGAAGAAGCGATCCGCCGCCCCTGGACCGAAACGATCATCTACGAGTCGCATGTCCGCGGCATGACCATGACGCATCCCTGCGTGCCGGACGACCTGCGTGGCACGTTTCTCGGCATGGCGAGCGATCCGATCATCGAGCACCTGACGAAGCTCGGCGTTTCGGCGATCGAATTGATGCCGGTGCAATATTTCCTCGACGACCGCTACCTGGTGGAGCGGAACCTCAGAAACTATTGGGGATATCAGACGCTCGGGTTCTTTGCTCCCCACGAGCGCTATCTCAAGGGCGACCGCTTTACCGAATTCAAGACGATGGTGAAGCGGTTTCATTCCGTCGGCATCGAGGTTCTGATGGATGTCGTCTACAACCATACGGCCGAGGGCTCGGAACGCGGCCCGACCTTGAGCTTCCGCGGGCTCGACAATTTCAGCTACTATCGCCAGTCGCCGGACAAGCCGCGCCACACCTACGACACGACGGGCACCGGCAACACGCTCAACGTTGCCCATCCCCTGGTGCTGCGGATGGTCCTCGACAGCCTGCGCTACTGGGTGGGCGTGATGCATATCGACGGCTTCCGCTTCGATCTCGCAAGCACGCTCGGCCGCGAATACATGGAGTTCGATCGCGAAGGCGGCTTCTTCGACGCGATCCGGCAGGATCCGATTCTGGCAGGTGTGAAGCTGATCGCCGAACCCTGGGACGTCGGCGAGGGCGGCTATCAGCTCGGCGGCTTCCCGCCGCCGTTCCGCGAATGGAACGACCGGTTCCGCGACGATGTCCGGCGCTTCTGGAAGGGAGACGGCGGCATGGTTCCGGTGCTTGCCGAGCGCATTCTCGGCTCACCGGTGCAGTTCAGGCATTCGGACCGTGCCGCGACCTCGTCGATCAACCTGGTGAGCGCCCATGACGGCTTCACCCTGATGGACACGGTCTCCTACGGCGAAAAGCACAACGAGGCGAACGGAGAGGAGAACCGGGACGGTCACTCCGACAATCATTCCGACAACATGGGCGCAGAAGGCCCAACCGACAACGGGGAGATCATCGAGGCGCGCAAACGACGGCGGGCGGCCATGCTCGCCACCCTGATGATCAGCCAGGGCGTGCCGATGGTGCTCGGCGGCGACGAGCTGGGAAACAGCCAGCAGGGCAACAACAACGCCTATTGTCAGGATAACGAGATCGGCTGGCTCGATTGGAGCGGAGCGGACGATGGCTTCGTGGATTTCTGCCGCAAGCTCCTCGCCTTCCGCAAGGACCATCCTGTCCTGCGGCAGGAACGATTCCTCGACGGAGAGCCCGACGAGAATGGACGGGTCGAAATCGCCTGGTACAAGGCGGATGGCAGCCCGATGGACGAGGACGCGTGGCACGACGCTGAGCTCCGCCTGATCTGCGCCTATATCTGCCGCGTCGGGCAGGGCGAAGCTCCGCCGGCCGGCGAGATCGTCCTAGTGCTCAATGCCGGCGGTGATTGCGAGATAGCCCTTCCCCACGGAAATGGAAGCAGGCGCTGGCTACGCGTGCTCGACACGGCAGCCGACGAACCGTTCGGCATGCGCGCCAGCGCGGTTCGCGACACTATCCCGGCGCAGAGCGTCGTCGCCTTCGTGCCGCAGGAGGGAGGCAATGGCTAGAGCAACGTCGGTCGACGTGCTCGAATGTCCGCCTTGCGTGATTGCGGATGGTCCGCGGCACTTGGCGGCGGCCGGTCTCGTGCCCGAGGAAACCGGACTCGTCTATGTCAGCGACAGCGAACCGGGCATCCGGCGGCAAAGGCGCGGCAAGGGGTTTGTCTACCGAATGCCGGACGGCTCGATCGTTACCGATCCGTCGATCAAAAGCCGCATAGCGGCGCTGGGCCTGCCGCCTGCCTATGACAACGTCTGGATCTGCCTCGAAGAACGGGGGCATCTGCAGGCCACGGGCTACGATGCGCGCGGACGAAAACAGTACCGCTATCACAGCGAGTGGCAGGCTCTCAGGAGCGCCGACAAATTCGCGCAACTGGTGGAATTCGGCAAGGCATTGCCCAAGATACGCCGCACCATACGCCGCCACATGCAGGGCGACGTGGAAAACATGCAAACCGTGCTCGCTGCGCTGGTGGCCCTGCTGGACGAAGCCCATCTGCGCACCGGCAACCAGGCTTATGTGCAGGCCAATGGGAGCTATGGTGCCACGACGCTGCTGAAGCGGCATCTCAGGCTGGGCGATGGCTTCATAGAGCTGAAATTCATCGGCAAGGGCGGCAAGCGCGTCCAGCGCCTGCTCCGCCGCCCCAAATTGCAGCAGTTGCTCGAAGAGATCGCGGATCTGCCGGGCAGACAGCTTTTCGTTTGGAAGGATGAAAACGACGTCCTGCGGCCGGTCGATTCCGGGCGGCTCAACCGGTACCTTTCAGATGTGGCCGGAACAGCGGTTTCTGCAAAGACATTCCGGACCTGGGGCGGCACTCTCGCGGCTTTCACGGCCGCCCGGACTTCGATCGAACAGGGCGAGTGGCCGACGATCAAACAGATGAGCGAAGCGGCTGCGTCCGTTCTTCACAACACCCCCGCCATCAGCCGGAGCAGCTACATTCATCCCGATGTGCTCGCTCTCGCCGACAAGTCGGCCTCGATCTCGGCACGGCAGCTTCAGGCGCGCGGGCGCTTGGACAGCGTACTGCGTGTGGAGGAACAGCGCTTGCTGAGCTTTCTTCAGCGCTCGGCGCGCTCCAGGGCGCGGCAGGCAAAATCGGTCGCAGAAGAGCGGCGAGCTTCCAGCTAAGGCCTGTTGAGATTCATCTCGAGTTTTGACGGCTGCTTCAAGATGATTGCTTTTGTCGACGCGTAGGGCGGTGCGGACAAGGTAGCCGGGCGCAATTTCTCCTCGCTCTCATCTCTGTGCTTGTCACAGAGATGAGGGCAGCGCCGCGTCTGCGGCGCGGGAAGCGTTGTTTCAGCCCAAGGACTTGGTCTGGCTGGATCCCTGTGACGAGCACAGGGATGAGGAAATCAAACAAGCCGCCGCGGTATCTCGATAGTCCTTAGCTAAGAGCGGGATGAGGAAAAGTGTGTGCGGTTTTCCGCGCGCCTTCCGCTGATCTAGGCAAAGACGCCGCGCAAGCTTACGCGGCGCTCCTCGGCTCGCACGCACGCAATCGCCTCAACTAAGATCGGTGAGGTTCGGGTTCTGCTGGACAGTGCCGGTATCCGCCGTCTCTATGCGCAGATTGTTTTGTACATTCGTGACCCCGGATACGTTTTCGGCACAGTCCTCGGCGCGGCGTTTCGCCCATTTCGAGCTCACCGACCCGTTGAGCTGTACTTCGCCGTTCGTCACGCTCACTTCGATGTTGGAGGCGTCGAGAGCGCCGTCGTCGCTCAGGCGGTCGCTGACATCTTCCTGGATGCGGCCGTCGGTGCGCCTGTAGCCTTTCGGACCCTTGCCCCGGTGCCGGTCCATCTCCCGTCTGCGCTCGGCATCTTCGTCACCGAACCAGGAAGCGACCTCGTCGCTGGCGCGGTCGAGAAAATCGCGGTCGCGGCGATAATCGCGTGTTTCGCCGTAACCTCCATAACCGCGGTAACGGCCCTCGCCGCGATAGCCATAACCGGGCCCGTGATAATCCCTGAAATAACGCTCGCGGTCCCTGCGATCGTAGTCGTCGTCGCTCCAGCGTTCGCGTTCGCTTTCGCCGCCGCGGTAGCTCCCGGTCGGCCACGACATCGAGCTCTCGTAGTCGGCGCCACGCGGCTCGACATCCTCATCGAAGCGGCTGCGCGCCCGACCGCGGCGCTCGGATCCATAGTTGTAAGGGTCGCGGTGGCGCTCGTTCTCCCAGTCGCGGCGGGCCCAATCGCGACGGCCGTAGGGATCGTATCTGCCATAGTCCGGATGTCTGGGCATGGGCTCTCTCCTGGCTTTTGCTCTTGCTGATGTTGGGTCAAACCCGCGATCGACCCAAAGGGTTCCGCGCTTCGCCCCGTTCCCTGCGCCGGCGGCGGAACAATCACGCACGGTCGGGATTGTCCCGAAAGAGGGGTGTCGCCCCCGCATGCTCAAGGGAGACGAAAATGCCGAACCCGCGTCAGCCGGTGCCAGTACCCGAGCCGCCGCCGCCGCCGGACTTGCCGCCATGGTATCCGGAACCGCCGATCGAAGAGCCTGATCCAGACCGCCTTCCGGATGAAATTCCGGTCCCTAATCCGGACGAAAATCCGGAGCCGCCAAAGCACATATGAAGGTCCCGCGCGGATCTAGCCGGGGGCGGAACAAATGGACGGTCGCGCCGTTTGAAACTCGCCATCAACGAAGTCCAGCGGCGAGGTAAGGGACATGGACGAGCTAAGGGATATGGACAACGAACGGGAAGAGCTCATCAGGCGCAGAGCCTATGCGATCTGGGAGCAGGAGGGACGGCCGGACGGGCAGCATCAGCGCCACTGGGAGCAGGCGGCCAGAGAAATGCAGGGACCGGAAATGCAGGGACCGGAAATGCCAGGACAGGAAACGCAGAGAGACGGCTCCGCGCCGGAGAGCGAGGTCCAGGCCAACGGCAGCAGGCGGCGCGAAAAGCAGACCGCGGCGGGGGCTGGGGCACCCGCTTCGCCCGAAGGAAATCCGGCGGCTCGCCCGGACGGTGGGCGCTGAGCGGCCGTCACGGCGGCTTGAGCATTTCCGGGCCGCCGATGAAACGTGCCGATGAAACGTGAAGGAGAAAACAAATGCGTGTATCGGAGATCATGACAAGAGACGTTCATCTTGCAAGCCCCAACGACACCATAACGGCTGTTGCGCGGCAGATGGCGGAAAACGATATCGGCTTCATGCCGGTCGGAGACGACGACCGCCTGATCGGCATGATAACGGACAGAGACATCGTCGTGCGCGGCGTTGCCGATGGTATGGACCCTCAGGCACGGGTGGCCGACATCATGACCACGGACGTGAAATATTGCTTCGACGACGATGAGGTGGACGATGTCGCGCGCAACATGGGCGACATCCAGGTTCGACGGCTGCCCGTCGTGAACCATCACAAGCAGCTGGTCGGGATAGTCTCGCTCGCCGACGCGGCCCGTGAACAACCGCAAATGGCCGGCACCGGCCTGAAGGGCGTGACCGAGCCCGGTGGATCCCACAACCAGTCCAATCGAAGCGGCTGAACGATATGCCGTTTCGGCACGGGTGGGGGCGCGATGGCGCCCCCTTTCTCATTTCGCACAAGGGAGGCCAACTATGGCGGGGAAACAGGAAAGCATGCCGGTCCGGACTGGTCTCGCTCCCGGCGGTGGTGCGGAGCCCGACGATCACGTCGCCGATGCCGGCGATGCAGGAGGCGGTGCGCCATATCTCGGCGAGGCGGACCGGGCGCGCCCCGACCCGCCACAGCCGCAGCCGCGCAATTTCAGTGCAGGCGACGGAAAGGTCGCGACGACGCATGCGCCTGCGGAAGCGGGCATCGAAGGGAACGACGCCACTGGCGGCGAATACTGGAATCGCGTGCTCGGCGACAATACGAGCACCGGCACGCTGCGTTTCCTTGCCGCTGTGGGATTGTTCGTTCTGATTGCCGCGGCGCTGTTCTGGCTCGTCGGCTGAAGAGCTCAGATCGTTTCACTCAATGGTGAAACGACCTAAGTCTTTGACATTGCGCAATTCCGGCAGAAGACCGTCACGCGATCTTCTCGGAACTGCTCAAGGTGTCGAACCGTGCTTATTGCTGCTGCGGCTGCTGCGGCGTCGAAGTCTGGAGCTTTTCCTGAACCTTCTGGGCAAGCGCCGGATCACTCTGCGCAGCCTTCAAGATCGTCGTATATTCCTCCACCGACATGTTCGGCGCGGTCTCTACCGCCTTGACCATTTCCTGACTGGCTTCGTTCTGCAGCTTTGCCTTCGCAGCCTCGTCGGTGGTAGCCCCGATTTTCGTGGAGTACTCCTGCCTTACCTTGTCGACCTGAAGATATGCCACTGCGAAGGCCTCGATCTTCTGGTCGCTGATCGGGGCGCTCGTGCCGCTGGCGTCGGGTTGGGTCTGTGTCGGCTGCGCCTGTTGCGCCTGCGCGATTTCGAGCGCCGAAGCCGGGCTGAGAAGCATTAAGCTGGAGGCTGCAACGGTCAGCGATGCAACGAGTGTATAGCGAGTAATCATGTTCTGTCCTCCATGACGTGCATGACTTGATCGGCAGCAATACCGCCTTGCTCATTCGCTCCGCCGTCGAAACGACGCAAGCGACTCGGGGAGCATGTACGCCTCGGAAGTGCTCGGTGCGGCGACGAGGGGGCAATTTGCTGACCATTAGGCGGCAGCTTTGTGGCTGCCGCGGGGGGCCATGCAGAACAAGATGCAGGGCTTGGAACACGACATACGCTACGGCTATACATCGGTTGAAACGTGGCGCAAACGGTGTCCCATACGACCGGGTACGATCTGCGCCGTTATAAAGGGTCATGCGACATGAAGCACGAAATCATTGAAATCCCCGTGATTTCCGAAGCAATCCGAAGACTGGGCGCGCCGACCTCCGCGTTGACCCGCGTTGGCGGTTTTCTCTATACGTGCGGAATGCCGCCGATCGACCTGAAGACAGGCGAGATCGTCAGGGGGGACATGACCACCCAGGCGCGCGCCTGCATGGACGCGCTTTCGTTCACGCTCCGCCATGCCGGCTCCTCGCTCGACAACGTCTTCAAATCGCTCGTCTTTATCACCGATAACGATTTGGCGGCGGAGATGAATGCGGTTTATCGCGCGTATTTTCCTGGCGGCTTTCCGGCCCGCAGTTGCGTGGCGATCAAGCCCTGGACGCATTTCGATGTCGAGATCGAATGTATCGCGACCGTTGGATGATGCGGTCGTTTCTCACAGGAAATCGCAGCCGCTCCCATAAGCGGACTCAATGTTTGCCATTGAGTCAGGCTATTTGCGTTGCGGGCATCATGCCCGCCTAATATGCCTAGAATAAACGCAACAAATGAGGGCGCTATGAAACTGGGCATTTCGAAAATTTCACGCGGTCTTGCCGCCACCGTGATCGCTGGCATTGTCGGCCTTTCCGCTCATTCTGCTGCCATGGCCGAAACGACGATCCGTCTCGGCCATGTGCTTGCCGACACCCATAGCTGGCACAAGGCCTCGACGGACTTCGCCAAGGAGGTCTCGGAGAAGACGGAAGGCCGCGTCAAGATCGAGATCTTCCCCTCCGGCCAACTCGGCACGGAGAAGGAAGTCATCGAGGGCATGCAGATAGGCACCATCCAGGGCGGCCTGATCGGCAGCGGCTCCTTCCAGTTCGTCGAGCCGAAGTTCGGGATCATCGAGATGCCCTATGCCTGGACCAGTCGCGAGCAGGCCTTCGCCGCGCTCGACGGCAAGCTCGGCACGGCGCTTGCCGATCTGCTTCGGCCGAAAGGCATCGAGGTTCTCGCCTGGTGGGAAAACGGCTTCCGCAACATCACCAACAACAAGCACCCGATCGTCAAGCCGGCCGATCTCGCCGGCATCAAGATCCGCGTAACGCCGGACAAGGTTCGGCTTGCGACGTTCGAACGTCTCGGCGCGCAGCCGGCGCCGCTGGCCTTCGGCGAGCTATACTCGGCCCTGCAGCAGGGCGTGTTCGACGCGCAGGAAAATCCGCTCTCGATCATCGATGCCTCGTCGTTCTACGAAGTACAGAAATACGTTTCGATGACCGGCCACATCTGGGGGGCCGCATGCCTGACCGTGTCGAGCATGACCTGGGCGCAGGTTTCCCCCGAGGACCAGGCCATCGTGAAGGAAGCGGCCGTCAAGTGGGGCAACGCGCAGCGCCAGATGGTTGCCGATAACGAGGTCGCGCTGATCGAGAAGCTGAAATCGAAAGGCATGCAGTTCAACGAGGTGGACAAGGCTGCTTTCGTCGACGCCCTGAAGCCGATCTGGGAAAGCGAGAAGGACGTCTTCGGTCCCGAGCTGCTTGAAGTCATGGACAGCTACCGCAAGTAATGCGGTCGTCCTGCCCGCCGGTTGCGGGCAGGACGTTTCCCATCGCCGGATCATGTCCGTCCGTCCACACCAGCGAGGCTTCCATGCAACACGCATCGATACCGCGTCCGCGGATTTCCAATGCCATAGACAACGTAGCCCGCGCGGTGGGCGGCCTGGCCATCGCCACCTTCACCGCCATCATCGTCTACGTCGTCATTTGCCGTTATGCCCTTTCCTTCACACCACGCTGGTCGGAGGAAATCCCGCGTCTTCTATTGGTTTGGGTGACGTTCATCGGCGCGGTTTCCGCCTTTGTCCGCAACACGCATCTTTGCGCCGGCCTGACGGACCTGCTTGTTGCGCCCGGCCGGTTCCGTTCCCTCCTGGCCGTGCTCGCGCGTCTGGCATCCCTGCTGTTCCTGGTCGTCGTCATCTGGTCCGGATGGAAGATAACGGTGCTGACATGGTCGCATGAAACCACGGTCCTAAGCTGGCCCGCGGGGCTCGTCTATCTCGCGCTGCCGGTCACGGGTGCCATCGCCTTCGTTGCCCTCGTTGCCGCGGAACTGCGCAAATGAGCCTTGCCCTTCTCGTCCTCTTTGCCGTCTTCATTCTCTTGCTCCTGATCGATGCGCCGATCGCGATCGCGCTTGCGCTTTCCTCGGTCGCTTATCTGCTGGTCGGCGATGTATTGCCGCTGATGGTGGTCGCGCAGCGCATGGTGGCGGGGATCGACAGCTTCACGCTGCTGGCAATCCCGCTTTTCCTGCTCGCCGGCCTGCTCATGGTGCATGGGGGGCTCGCCCCGAGGATCGTCAATCTTTGCGCGGCAGTCGTGGGCCAGCGGACGGGTGGTCTCGCTATCGTGATGATTGCCGCCTGCATGATGTTCGGCTCGCTCTCGGGATCGGGTGTCGCGGACGTGGTGGCGATCGGTTCCATGCTGCTGCCGGCCATGAAGGAGCGCGGCTACCATCCGGGTTTCTCCGCCGCTGGTCTCGGCTGCGCCGGTTCGCTTGGCACGGTCATTCCTCCGTCCATAGTCCTGATCGTCTACGGAACGGCGACCGGAACGTCGATCGGGCAGCTTTTCATCCACTCCATCGGTCCAGGCATCCTGCTCGGTTTCGGGCTGATGGTAGTCGCGTGGTGGATTTCCCGCAAGAACGGTTGGAAGGGCGGAGAACCGTTCAGCTGGACTCGGCTGGGCACCGCGCTGCGCGAATCCGTGCTTGCCCTGCTCGCGCCGGTCATCATCGTCGGCGGCATCCGCTTCGGCATCTTCACGCCGACGGAGGCGGCGGGCATCGGCGTCGCCTATGCGCTGCTCGTCGGGGCCCTCATCTATCGCCAGCTGACGCTCGCCAAGGTCTTCAGCCTCCTGCGCGACACGACGGAAATGACCGGTTCCATCCTCATCGTCATCGCGGCCGCCTCCGTCTTCGGCTGGATCCTGACGGTCGAGCAGGTTCCGCAGCTCGTCGTCAATGCCATCACCGGCGCGACCGAGAGCGCCACAGTCGCGCTCATGCTGATGATGGTCGCGGTCCTGGTCCTCGGCACGTTCATGGAATCGATCGCCATCATTCTCATCCTGGCGCCCGTTTTCCTGCCGGTGCTGCGGGTCTTCGAGATCGACCCGGTCTATTTCGGCGTGCTGCTGACCATCAACCTGGCGATCGGCGCCAATACACCGCCACTCGGCATCGACCTGATGGCCGCGTGCCGCACCGGTGGCATACCGATGTCGGCGTCCTTCCGCTATCTGCTGCCGTTCATCGGCGTCATGGCGCTCATCATGTTCCTCCTCGTTCTCTTTCCGGGGCTGATGACACTGATGTCGCTCGGAATGTGAGCCGCTTCGTCCGCAATTGCATTTGAAAGGTGAACCATGTCGTTCGCATCGAACACCCGTGCCAACATCGATCGCTTCTGGTCGACCATCGAGACTTCCGCCGAAATCGGCCAGGGGCGGCCGGGCGGCCTCGCCCGCCTAACGCTGACGGACGATGATCGCAGAATGCGCGACCTCTTCGTCAACTGGTGTCGCGATGCGGGCCTGTGCGTCGAGATCGATGAACTCGGCAACATCTTCGGCCGGCGCGAAGGAAGCGATCCGTCGCTGCCGCCGGTGCTGATCGGCAGCCATCTTGACACCCAGATCAACGGTGGTCGCTTCGATGGGATCGCCGGCGTTCTCTCCGGACTCGAGGTGATCCGTACGCTGAACGACGTCGGTCATGTCACCCGCCGCCCGATCGTCGTCGTCAACTGGACGAATGAAGAGGGAGCGCGTTTCTCGCCGCCCATGGTCGCATCCGGCTGCTTCGTCGGGGCCTATGACGGGGACTGGGTCAAAGAGCTCGTCTCCGACGACGGAGCGCGTTTCGGCGCCGAGCTCGAGCGCATCGGTTACAACGGAAACAAGCCCTGTCGTGCCGGTGAGATCGATGCCTATTACGAATTGCATATCGAGCAGGGGCCGATCCTCGACCTCGAGAATCGCGATGTCGGAGTGGTGACGAGCGGATATCCGAGCTACGGGATGCGGGTGCGCTTTTCGGGCAAGACGGCACATACCGGCCCGACGCCGATGGACCTGCGCCGCAATGCGCTGGTCGCGGGCGCACGCTGGCTGACTGCCGTGGACGACATCGGCTGGGATTTTGCCGTCGGCGACGGCAAGGCGACCGGCGCCCGGCTGGCGGCGTGGCCGAACAAACCGGGCATCCTCTCCGACACGGCCCAAGCGATCTGCGACGTTCGCCATCCCGATGCGGCGACCGCGCGCGTCATGGGTGAAAAGATGCGCCGTGCCGTCTTCGAAAGCGCCGCCCGCGCCGGCTGCGACGCGGTCATAGAGGACGAGTGGTTTTGGGGCGGGGACATCTTCGATCACGCGATGGTGGACGGAATCCGGGCGGAAGCGGTCCGGATGGGCTATGACTGGCGCGACATCCAGTCCCAGGCCGGGCACGATGCCTATTTCCTCGCCCGACATTGCCCGACGGCAATGATCTTCACGCCCTGCAAGGGCGGCATCACGCACAACAACGAGGAGGACTGCGACCGCGACGATCTTGCGCCGGGCCTCAATGTCCTGTTGCATGCCGTCGTGGCGCGCGCCGACCGCTGATTGATCGGAGCACTTCCAGGAAAAGTGTATAACGGTTTTTCGTCGGGACGCGCGCTCAGTGCATTTCCGGGTAGAGCGAGCGCAGCTCCTGCACCAGGTCGATGAAATGTTGCTCGGCGCGGGAATAGTCGCCTTCCGGGTGCGTCACCAAAAACACGTCCGCGCCGAGCGGATAACCCTTGATTTCGAGCGGCCAGAGAAGTCCGCTCGCGACTTCGTCGTGAACCGCCGTCAACGGGAGAATTCCGATCCCGAGACCGGCGACGATCATGCGTCTTACTTCCTCGAGATTGGGGCTTTGCCCGCTGATCCGTTCGCCGAGACCGAGGCTTTGGCTGAGGACCGCCATGGGCTCGAGGCCCATGCCTTCGGTGGCGCAGGTAAAGGAAACAAATGACTCCTGCCGCAGTTCCCTCTTCTCCACCTCCTTACGGCCGAAGAGGGGATGCTCAGCGCCGCAATAGACGCTGAATTCCTCGCGAAACAGCAACTGACAATTCAGGCTGAAGACGGGGCGCGACAGGAGACATAATCCTATTCCGCATTTCTCCGTCTGGATCCGCTTGACCGTATCCTGGCTGTTCTGGACCTCCATCACCCAGGTTACGGAGGGAAAGCGCTGATGGTAGAGACGCAGCGCTTCGTTTATGAGCGGGGACTCGAGGTTCGAGATGATCTGGATGCGCACCTCGCCGAACTCTTCGGCGGTCCTTTCCTGCGTGAGCTGGCCGATACGCTCGACGGCTCGGAAGATCTCTCCGCATTCCTCGTAGATTTTCTGCCCCCGGGCCGTCAGCTCGAACTTCCGGCTGCCGCGAAGGACGAGCTGACAGGCCAACTGCTCCTCCAGTCGTTGCAGCGCCTGGCTGACCGATGGCTGACTCATGTTGAGCCGGGCCGCTGCCCGCGTGAGGCTTCGCTCTTCGGCGATCATGAAAAACGACCGCAGGAGATTGAGATTGAGATCTGTCGACATCGTACGGGCCTATCCATTGCGACTCCACTCACGTGGAGTCGGCACGAGCTGCTGAACCACGATGGCAGCGCAGCCTCCGGGAGAGATAGAGCGGGATGAGGAAAAATGTGCGCGGTTTTCCGCCCGCATCCCGCGTCTCAACTTCTTGGAATCGATCACGTTCATGCTTTCAGGTCGGCTCGGCCGAAAAGCATGAACGTGATCCAGAGCACCGACACGTCGAAGCTCAAGAGTGCTTTAATGGCCCACGCAGCCCGTTCAGTAGGCCGGCATCAGGCCACCGGTTTGCTTGCGCGGATCGCAAAGCGGTGCTGGCTTCTTCGTGCGAGGCCCTTGAACAGATTCCAATTCTTCGCCTGCATCCGATGTATCTCTCCGAGATCGGTATCGACTGTTATATCGGCGAAGCCGGCGGCCCGCAGCAGGCCGACTACGGCCTCGGCGCGCGCCCCTTGCGAGAAGTGGACGCGGGCAAGAATGCTTCGATGCGTTTCCAGCATCTCCCGGGGCTGGGACGGCGCGTCGGGTCTGAGGAGCCCGACACGCTGCCCCCAGACGTTGAGCGACGAAAAGAACCGTTCGAGCCGGGTCGCATTGACGAAATCGCCATCGACGATCAGCACCCTGCCGCCAGGTTTCAGCACGCGAAGCCACTCCCTGAAGGCCGCGGCCGGATCGACGAGCGTCCATACCAGATGCCGGTTGACGACCACGTCATAATGGTCGTCCGGCTCCATGGTATTTTCCGCATCGCCCATGCGGAAGGAAATATCGCGTCCGCGGCTCTTCGCCTTTTGCCGTGCGCGTTCGAGCATCGGTTCGGACCAGTCCATGCCAGCCACCCGGAAGCCGAGATCGTCGAGAAGGTGCGAGACCACCCCGGTCCCGCTTGCAAGGTCGAGTGCCGAGCGGCCGGCTCCTTCGCCGAGATGGCGCAGGATGAGCCGATGCCAGGCGGCGCGTTCCTCCTCGGAAAAAACCTCGTGGCCGGGAGAGAGATCGAAAGTGGCCGCACGTTCCGACCAATAGGCTTTGATTTCGTCGCGAAGATCATAGTTGGGCCGCGTTGCCACGTCGCTCATTTTCGGTCCCGGTCTCGTCTGTTTGGAAGCGTTCTAAAAGATATATGTTGACCGGTAAAGTCATGAAATATTAGAAGGCATCGAATTTCCATGGAGCAGGGAACGATGAAGTTTTTCAACAAGGTGGCCGCTGCCGCTGCGGGTTTCTGCCTATTCATTTCAAGCATTGCGCTTGCCGACACCGTCAAGGTGACGGACGTAACCGGTCGCGAGGTCGAGGTCAACGTGCCGGTCGAGCATGTGATCCTTGGAGAGGGGCGCCAGATTTACTTCGTCGGCGCTCTCGACAAGGACGAGCCGTTCAAGCGCGTCGTCGGCTGGCGCGACGACCTCGCCAAGGCCGACCCGGAAACCTACGCCGCCTATCTCGCGAAGTACCCTGACATTGCCAAGCTGCCGACCTTCGGCGGCATGAAGGACGGAACCTTCGACATCGAACAGGCGGTCGCGCTGAAGCCCGACGTCATGCTGATGAATATCGACGCCAAAACGGCGACGGAGGAGGCTGGTTATATCGAGAAGCTCGAGAAGGTCGGTATCCCGCTCGTCTATGTCGATTTCCGCGAAAAGCCGATGGAGAACACCGAGCCGAGCATGCGCCTCATCGGCAAGCTCTTCGGCAAGGAGGAAAAGGCCGAGGAATTCATCAAGTTCCGTGCCGACAGCATCGCCAAGGTGACCGATACCCTCGCCAAGGCCAACCCGAAGAAGCCGCTCGTTTTCATGGAGCGCGCCGGCGGTTATTCGGATGACTGCTGCATGTCCTTCGGTAACGAGAATTTCGGCAGGATGGTCGAGTTCGCGGGCGGCGTGAACATGGCGAAGGACATCATTCCCGGCACCTTCGGCACCGTCAATCCGGAGCAGGTCATCGCATCCAATCCCGATCAGATCATTATCACGGGCGGCAACTGGGAAGGTTATGTGCCTGGCGGGGCCTGGGTCGGCGTCGGCTATGGCGCGGACGAGAAGGAGGCGCAGCGTAAGCTCGAAGGTCTCACCGAGCGTCCGGCTTTCACGGGTGTGAAGGCAGTCAAGGACGGCAACGTCCATGCCGTCTGGCATCAGTTCTACAACAACCCCTATCAGTTCGTGGCCATTCAGCAGATGGCAAAGTGGCTCCACCCGGACCTCTTCGGCGATCTCGATCCCGAGGCGACGTTCAAGGAACTGCACGAGCGTTTCCTGCCGCTGCCTTACAAGAGCGGCTACTTCGTCTCCCTGAATGCAAGCCGGTAAGGCTCCGGATCGGAGGGCGAAAGCCCTCCGATCCCTGTTCGCGAGGTTCTAATGCGAATACCGAGGAAAGTCCTTCCGGTCGCCTGTCGGCCAGATCATTTCGTCTCGCTCATCGGCGGAGGCGAATGATGGCTGCTGTCGCCGAGGAAATCGCAGGCATCGAAGGGCGCGGACGATACCGCGCCCTCGTCTTTCGCCGGCTCGTCATGCTCTCGGGCCTCGTTGCCGCGCTGTTCGTCTCCGTTGCCGTCGACATGGCGCTCGGCCCTGCGAACTATCCGCTTTCCGACGTCCTGACGGCGCTGTTTCATGCCGAGACCGTGAGCGATCAACTCCGCGTCGTGATCTGGGATATACGCATGCCGATCGCCCTGATGGCGGTCACGGTCGGCGCCTCGCTGTCTCTGGCGGGTGCGCAAATGCAGACGATCCTGGCCAATCCGCTGGCGAGCCCGTTCACGCTCGGCATTTCGGCCGCCGCCGGCTTCGGCGCAGCGCTCGGGCTCGTCGCCGGCGTCGCCGTGTTCCCGGTCGCCGTTCAATATATGGTGCCGGTCAACGCCTTCCTGATGGCGATGGTGGCGGCGCTCTTCATCCATTTCGCCTCCACCATGCGCGGCGTCACCGTCGAGACGATCGTCCTTCTCGGTATCGCGCTCGTCTTCACCTTCAATGCAGCGCTGTCGCTGCTCGAATATCTCGCCTCCGAACAGGCGCTGGCGGCGGTCGTGTTCTGGACCATGGGGAGCCTCACCAAGGCAACCTGGCCGAAGGTCTGGGTCACCGGCGCGGTGCTGCTCGTTGCGGTGCCGGTCTTCGCAAGGCGCGCCTGGGCGCTGACCGCGCTGCGGCTCGGCGAGGATAAGGCGGCGAGCTTCGGCATCAATGTCCGCCGGCTCAGGCTCGAAACGATGCTGACGGTCAGTCTGCTCGCGGCGATCCCGGTTTCCTTCGTCGGCACGATCGGTTTCGTCGGACTGGTCGGGCCGCATATCGCCCGTATGCTCGTCGGCGAAGACCAGCGCTTCTTCCTGCCGGCCTCGGTGCTTTGCGGCGCACTGCTGCTCTCCGTCACCTCGGTCGTCAGCAAGATGCTCATCCCCGGTGCGGTGCTGCCGATCGGCATCATCACCGCGCTCGTCGGCGTCCCCTTCTTCTTCGTGCTGATCTTCACCAACAGGAAGCGCGCATGGTAAGCCTCGCTCTCAAGGATGTCGGTGCAACCTATGGCCGGCGCGTCGTTCTTTCCGACATCAATACCGGGACATTGAAAGGCGGGCATCTTACCGCCGTCATCGGCCCCAACGCGGCCGGGAAGTCGACGCTGTTCAAGCGGATCGCCGGCCTCGCCGCCGGCCCCGGCCTCGTACACCTATCCGACACGGCCAACGGTGCTGAGGCGATCTGCTACATGCCGCAGGACACCGGCGCCAATGCCGTCCTGACCGTCTACGAGTCGGTTCTGCTTTCTGCCAAGCAGGGATCGGGATGGAAGGTGAAGGACGGCGAACTGGCGGAGATCGATCGCGTGCTCGCGGCGCTCAAGATCAACGATCTCGCCTTCCGCGGGCTTGGCGAGCTATCCGGGGGACAGCGCCAGCTCGTCTCGATCGCACAGGCGCTCGTGCGCAAGCCGGAGGTTCTCCTGATGGACGAGCCGACCTCGGCGCTCGATCTCTTCCGCCAGATCGAGGTGCTCGGCTTCATGAAGCGCCTCGCCGCTCAATCCGGCATGGCGGTACTGATCGCCCTGCACGATCTCAATCATGCGCTGCGCTATTGCGAAGACACGATCGTGATCAGCGGCGGCTCCGTCGTCGCAAGCGGCCCGACGCACACGGTCGTCACTGCCGACATGCTGAAATCCGTCTACCGCGTCGAGGCGCGGGTCGAAGCCTGCTCCCGCGGCCGGCCGGTCATCATCGTCGACGATTCCATCACCTTCGGGTGAAGGGCCGCCGCTTCGGCTGCGGCCTCAAGCGGAGATGAAAGCGAAGGCGCGATCGCGCTCGGACATCTGTGCCACTTCGAGCGGCCAGGAAATGGCAAGCCGCGGGTCGAGCGGATTGAGCCCGCCTTCCGCGTCGGGCGCGTAGGGCTTGTCGTGCAGGTAGACGAGTTCGCAATTCTCGCTCAGCGTCTGGAATCCATGGGCAAACCCGCCGGGGATCATCATCGAGCGGGCATTCTCGCCGCTCAGGATTTCACCGTGCCATTGCAGATAGGTGGGTGAATCCGGCCTGATGTCGACGGCGACGTCGAAAACGGCGCCGGCCAGGCACGAGACGAACTTCGCCTCGTCATGGGGCGGCCGCTGGAAGTGCATGCCACGGATCGTGCCCTTCGCTCGCGTCAGGGTGTGGTTGATCTGCGAGATCGTTCCGTCAGCTCCGAAATCGCGCAATTCGTCCCGGCAGAAGAAGCGTGAGAAAAAGCCGCGTTCGTCACCCATCTGCTTGCGCTCGATGACAGTCAGGCCCGCGAGTGGCGTGGAGAGACGGCTGAACCGCGACATGAGGCCCCCGAGAGAACATTTCAACCGGTGCTTCTTGCACGATCCGGCGTTGACGCGGCAAGCGCTAACTGGAAAAGAGGAACTGAGACAGCCCTCTACAGCGACCTTTGCGCGTCTCATCAGACGCGCAAAGGTCGCTAGTGCCGGCGAAATCCGGGAGTTCGAATGTCGGAGTCATCATGATCGAGGTGCATCCCTCGGCTAAGATCAGCCCGCTCTGCGATATCGAGGATTCCGTGCGCGGCACACGGATCGTCGTCGGAGAAGCATCGGTCATCGACAGCTTCGTCAAGGTCAAACCGGTGGGCGGCACCGGCGATCTCACGATCGGCCGCTTCTGTTATGTCAACAGCGGCTGCGTCTTCTACACCGGCAACGGGATAAGCATAGCCCACAATGTCTTGATCGCGGCCAATTGTACCTTCGCTCCGGTCAATCACGCCTATGGCGACCGGGATCGCCTGATCCGGGAACAGGGCTTCCTGCCGAGCCGCGGCGGCATCCTCGTCGAGGAGGATGTCTGGATCGGGGCGAATTCGGTGATCCTGGACGGCGCCCTGTTGCGCAAGGGCTGTGTCATCGCCGCCGGGTCCATCGTGCGCGGCGAGGTCGAAGCCTACACCGTCTGCGGCGGCAATCCGCTGAGGCGCCTGGGGGTGCGATCGTGATGTTCACGGTATTCGGCGGCTCCGGTTTCATCGGGCGCAATCTCGTCCGCCGATTGCGCAACCGGGGTGCCGAGGTGCGTGTTCCTTCCCGCGCCGCTATGCCTGCGGCCGGCGAGGACCTCGGCCATGTCATCTATGCCATCGGCCTTACGGCCGATTTCCGCACCCGGCCGTTTGACACCATCGAAGCGCATGTCTCGCTCGCAGCGAAGCTCCTGCGGGAGAATGGGTTTTCGTCCTTTCTCTATCTCTCGTCCACTCGAGTCTATGCCGGCAGCGAAGATACGCGCGAGGAAGCCCGGCTGTCGGCCTCGCCGCTCGATCCTTCGGATCTCTACAATCTCTCCAAGTTGACGGGCGAAGCGATCTGCCTCGCCTCCGGCCGCGAGAAGGTGCGGGTCGCCCGCTTGTCGAACGTCGTCGGGCCCGGCGAGGCGAAGTCGGACACGTTCCTGGGCGCGCTGTGCCGTGAGGCAGGCAGCGGCCTTATCCAGCTCCAAACCGCGCTCGATTCGAGCAAGGATTATATCTGGATCGACGATGCCGTGGACCTCCTCTTGCGGATCGCGCAGGAGGGCCGCCATTCCGTCTACAACGTCGCAAGCGGGCGTCAGACGAGCCACGCCGAGTGGTGCGCAGCCATCCAATCCCGGACGAAATGCTCCCTAGCTGTGGACGAAGGTGCGCCGACGATTTCATTCGCACCGATCTCTGTCGACAGGTCGAAGGACGAGTTCGCTTTTGCTGCAGCACCTGTGCTAGAGCGCATCGCAGAAATCCTGGGCGAGGGAGAGCCGGATACCGGTTCCCACCCGCGGCCCTCCACAAGAAGCAGGATCTGACATGGACCCCATCGAACAATTCCGCACCGAGCGGGCGGCCGCGATCGACGGCTATGGCCGTGACGGCGATTTCCAGGCGCTTTCGAACCGGTGGCGCGAGGCTTCTATGGCGAAGCGCTACGTCTATAATTTCGATTGGATGGGGCGCCCGATCATCCAATATCCGCAGGATATCGTAGCGATGCAGGAGTTGATCTGGGCGACACGGCCCGATCTGGTGATCGAGACGGGGATCGCGCATGGCGGCTCGCTGATCATGAGCGCCTCGCTGCTCGCGATGCTCGACATGTGCGACGCGATCGAGGCGGGCGTTTCATTCGACCCCAGCCGGTCCAAGCGCAAGGTCATCGGCATCGACATCGACATCCGCCCCCACAACCGCGCGGCGATCGAGAGCCATCCGTTGGCGAGCCGCATCCAGATGTTTGAGGGATCTTCCATCGATCCGGACATCGTCGCGCAGGTGCGCGAGGCGTCGGCCGGCTACAGCCGCGTCATGGTATGCCTCGATTCCATGCATACCCATGCGCATGTGCTCGCCGAACTTGAAGCCTATGCGCCGTTGGTGACGGCCGGCTGCTATTGCGTGGTCTTCGACACTCTGGTCGAAGACATGCCCGCGGGTTTCTTCGACGACCGCCCCTGGGACGTGGGCGACAATCCGAAGACCGCCGTGCATGAGTATCTGAAGTCGCATCCTGAGTTCGAGATCGACCGGTCGGTTCAGAACAAGTTGATGGTGACCGTTGCGCCGGATGGCTTCCTGAAGAGGCTTTGATCGGTCCGCTTCCCGTTTGAGGGAGATCGCCGCGACTGCAAGTATCTTACCTTCCCATTGCCGACAGCGTTTCCGCCTGCGCAAAGCTCGTGGTCACCACTGGCAGGATGAGTCGGCTTGGGAAAGCCTCTCCCGAGAAGATGCGCTGTTCTGCTCTGATGAAATCGGAGGCTCTCGCCAAGGTCGGCGGGATGCCGGACTGCGGATTGCGGTCGAAGCGTGGAAAGTTCGACGAGGCGATCTGCAGCCGGAGCCTGCATCCCTTGCGGAACAGGCGGCTGATGTGACCGAGGCGCACGGCGACTTCTTGTGGTTCGCCTCCTGCTTGTCTCGAACGGGACCAGCGCAGGATGCCGTCCACAATGCCGGAGCTTCCGCCATCCGCGCCGACTTCGCAGAGCCGTGCCGTCCAGTCACAGCTTGCGGCTGAGGACGATACCCAGAGCCGTGCTCTGACTAGTCCCGTAACCTCCAGATCTTCACCCAGCGGCTGGCCGGTGAAAATCACGACATCGTCGCGCGCTTCGATCGCGGCCTGGTCCACCGGGCCGGAGTTGCGGCCGAGCAAAAGGCCGGGCAGAAAAGTGGCGCCACCGGCAGTGGGAACCGGCTTCAACGGGTCGGAGATGAAGGAAGCGCTCGCCTGTTCGGCAGGCGTGGAGCCGAGCGAAAACCGGCTGCAATCGAGAATGAGCGACACCTCAATGCTGTCCGGAAGGGGCCAGTCGGGCGCGGCGTGCCAGGTGTTGGATCCGGAGCGGAAGTAGCGGACCACGGGGGATGCCGGTTCCCGGTCCTCGAGAGCGCTGTCGAAGAACCTTAGGGTTTCCTCCGGCAGATCGATGGTGGACGCAGCGTAACCCAGCCACTCCCGGCCCTGCCAGTCGGTCGGGTTGCCGTGCGACCAGGGACCGATGATAAGGCGGTCTGGCATGTACTCGCCTCGGGACCAGCGCGATCTCGCCTTCTCGAAGAGCTCGATCGACCCTTCCACGAAGATGTCGTTCCAGCCGCCGACCACGAGCAGCGCCGCCCGACTTTTCTCAACCCATTCGAGACGGTCGCGGTTGCGCTCGCCGGCGATCGCTTTCGAATCGAGCCAGTCCGCGAGGTATGGTGCAAGCTCGATGATCGCGTCATCGAGGACCGGAAGACGCTCGAAGGCGGCGTGAGGGCTCTCCCGCAACGTCTGCAACAAAGCCCGGGCACGCTCGCGCATGTCTGCCGGCAAGAAAGCGATACGATGCTGCAGATGATCGGGACCAAGGGATTCGATCACCCAAAGTAGTATGAAGGCGAGTTCCACCGCTCCGCCGCGATACATCCAGGTTTCGCCGTGGCGGGCTGTAGTCAGCTGCGGCGCTATCGCCTTCAGACCTTCCGGGTTTTCCGCAAGAGCGAGGATCTGCGTCGCACCGACATAGGAGGCGCCGAACATCGCAACCGAGCCGTTGCAGAACGGCTGCATACGAAGCCAGCCGATGGTATCCGCCCCATCGCTCGCCTCGGTCTGGAAGGGGGTGAAATCGCCTTCCGAGCCGTAACGCCCTCGCGTATCCTGCACGACGACGGCATAGCCCCGTCCTAGAGCCGTCTGGAACTCCAATGCTGAAATGTACTGGGAGCCGAACGGCGTCTCCCGACGATACGGCGTTCGCTGCAGCAGAACGGGGCACGGCTCTTCCGTCGCGGGTAGCCAGATATCCGTCTTCAGCCTCACGCCATCGCGCATCGGGACATCTATATTGTCGAGCAGGCGGATCGTCGATTGCGTGTGCATCATGTTCACCGTCGGCCGACGAGCCGCTGGCGGAGCTGATCGAAAGACACGGCCAGGATCAAAAGTAAGCCCGTGGCGGCCTGCTGCCAGGACGAGTTGACGTTCATCAGCGTCAAGCCGTTGTTGAGAACGCCGACAATCAACAATCCGATCACGGTACCGAGCATGGTGCCGGTCCCGCCCTTCAGCGAGGTACCTCCGAGAATGACTGCTGTGACGACGGCAAGCTCCAATCCGAGACCCGTGGTTCCGGATGTCGAGCCGAGCTGCGAGGCGCTGATGAGACCGCCGAGCCCGATGAAGGCGCCGGAGAGGAGAAAGCCCGCGAATACCACACCCTTGGTCCTGATGCCGACGAGGCGGGCAGCGTTTTCATTCGCGCCGATCGCATAGATCGAGCGGCCGAAGACGGAGCGTTTGAGCACGATGCCGACCATGATAGCAACGAGCAGGAAGACGAGCGCCGAGAGCGGAATGTTCAGGAAGGGACGCCAGATAGCCCAGTCGAAATTGGCGATCGGGATATTCCTGCCGCCGCCGATGGACTGCGTGAGGCCGCGAAAGATGGCCAGCGTCCCGAGCGTTGTGATGAGCGCGTTGACACCGATCCTCGTCACCAGAAAGCCGTTGATCAGGCCGATTCCGACGCCGACGAGCATCGCAAGCACGCTGGCCGGCAGAACCCCCAGGCTATCGATGGTCAAGGCCAGCACGAGGGCGACGAAGGCGACGCCGCTACCGACCGACAGATCGAATTGGCCCGCAATCAGAAGCATTGTGCCTCCCGCGGCAAGAACGCCGGTGATCGAAAGCGCGGTGAAGACATTGACCCAGTTTCCCCAGGTCAGGAAGTAGGGTGAGCTCAGCGAGAAGAAGATGATCTCCGCAACAAGGAATGCGAGCAGGGCGGCCGATTCCGGCGCCCTGCGGATTGCCGCCCTGTTCCGGTTGCGCTCCAGATCGGCCATGGGGAGGGTCTCGGATTGAAGATTGTCAGGCATGGACACCGCCTCCTGCGGCTTCAGTCAGGGCTTCAGTCGAAATGCGCTCGTACGGGATCTCAGCGACCATCCGTCCGCGCACCATGACCAGCGCGCGGCTGGCAACGGCCGTGATGTCCTCGTAATCCGAGGTGGCGACGACGATGGCGTGGCCCTTGGCAGCCAGTCCGGCGAGCACGCGGTAAATTTCCTGGCGGGCGCCGACGTCGACGCCGCGTGTCGGTTCGCTCAGCACGAGGATTTTCGAACCGGCTTCAAGCCACCGGCCTAGCAGAACCTTCTGCTGGTTGCCGCCGGACAGTTCCGTGATCAGTTGTTCGCCGGAAGCGGCGGCCTTGATGTGCAACGTGCGATGCCAGCGGCAATAGGCCTGGCGCAGCTTGCGGCGGTTCACGAAGCCGCGCCTGGCCAGGCGGCCCCAGCTGGGAGCTGAAAGATTTTCCGCAAGCGTCATCGTGCGAAGCAGGCCGTCGGCCGCGCGATCCGCCGATAGATGGCCTATGCCAGCCGCAATCGCGTCCGCCGGGTGCCGGAAGTGCCTCGGCGAGCCTTCCACATACAGTGTTCCTTCGTCGAATGCGCGCGCGCCGACCAGCGAACTCGACAATTCCTGAACGCCCGAGCCGACCTTACCGTAGACGCCCAGGATCTCGCCCGGGCGTAACGCAAAGGAAACGTCTGAGAAGGAAGCAGACCCCAGGCCGGTTGCTTTCAGCACCGGAGGAGCGTCGGTCGATGGCGGTACGGCATGTCGCGCATAAGCGACCGCGCGGCCCACCATCGCCTCTATGACCTGGTCCTGAGTGACGTCGCCCGCCGCGCTATCAAGGGAAACGCCGCCGTCGCGCAGGACACACACCCGGTCGGCAAGCGCGAACACTTCGTCGAGCCGGTGGGTGATGTAGAGAATGGCGACGCGGCGTCCCGCAAGACGCCGAATCAACTGGAAGAGTTTGCGTGCCTCCGCGTCCGAGAGGGCCGCGGTCGCCTCGTCGAAAATGATGCATTTCGAGGCGCCTATCGTGGAGCGGGCGATCTCGATGATCTGCCGTTCGCCCAACCGCAGAGAGGCGACCTTCGCCTCCAGTGGAAGTTCGGTGCCAAGCATTTCCAGCGCCTGTCGTGCCAGTTCGCGCATGGACCGGTAATCGACGAGCCCGGCCCGCGTCGGCCATGCACCGAGCAGAATGTTCTCCGCCACCGAGAGCGTCGGCGCATCGGCGATCTCCTGGGCGATCAAACGGATTCCCGCCGCGCGCGCATCTCCCACACCGCGAAAGGAGGCAACGGCGCCGTCCACAGAGATCGTGCCGCCGTCGGGCATGTGGTCTCCGGCCAGGATCCGCACGAATGTGGACTTGCCGGCCCCGTTCTCCCCCAGAAGGGCGGTAATCGTTCCTGCCGGCAGATCGAGGTCCACGCCATGGAGAACCTCGATCTGGCCGAACGATTTCCTGATGCCGCGTACGGCGAGGAAATCCGCCGTCATTTGCAGGCAAACTCCGGATAGACCTTGGAGATGTTCTCCGGCGTGATCAGTTCATGCGGAACGAGAATCTGCTGGTTGATCGTCTCGCCCTTGATGGCCTTCACCAGATTGGGAACGATCAGCTCGGCATACCGCTCCGGGAAATAGGCGGCAGTCGCGATGAAATGCGACGCAGTCCAGATCTGGCAATTGTCGGGGTCAAAGTTCTGGACGCCGAGATACAGGTCCTGGTTGCGACCCTGGGTGCGCGCCGCCGCAAGGGCGGCTATGACGACGTCCTCGTTGATGCCGACCGTGATGACCTTGGTGGCGCCGGGAAGAGCCGTCAACGTGTCAGTGAACTGGCGCTGCGCTGCATCGGCCTGCCCGCCGGCACCGGTGTCGATGATGCGAAGGTTCTGTACCGGCCCGCACACCGCTTCGAATGCCTTGCGGATGCCGCCCATGCGCTGGTCGTTGACGACGCCGACGGCCGTCGATTCCAGCGAGACGAAGGCGTCGTGCTCGCAGTTGAAGTTTTTGGCGAAGTGCATACCCAGCTCGTGGCCCACGATCTCGCCGGCATAGGAATTGGCGGCACCGACGAAGGCCGTTTCGCAAGGTTTCTGTTCGATGTCGATGGCGATGACCGGCACCTGCGGGCCCTCGGCGCAGATGTTGGCAGCAGCGGCGGCGTCCGCCTGAAAGGTGACGAGGCCGTCGACATTCTGGGTCTTGAACTGGCGGGCGCAGTTGAGTGCCGTCGCTGCGTCGAGCTTGGAGTCGCAGGTGACCAGCTTGAAGCCGGCCGTTTCAGCAGCCTTCTCCATCCCGGCCTGAAGTGCATCGGGGAAGGGGACGCCGAGAATGAGCTGGGTGAATCCGATTGTCAGGCCTTCGGCGCTGCCGGGCTCGATCGCCTGAAACTTGGCGATCTCGGGAGGAAAGGTCGGGGCTGGTGCGTCCAGATTGATCTCCGCCGCGGTCGCCATCGGGCTTGCCAGCCCCATGGTGGCGGCAAAGAACAGGCCGATCAGCCGCCGCGCTCGGATGAAGTTCGTTGATTTTTCTGCAGGCATTTCAGGTCCTCCTCACCTCTTGACTATAGGTTTCTCGCGGGTCTCGAGTTGCAGCTCTCCCGGATTTGTCCGTTCAGCACACCTGGACCACTTGCAGACCGAGAAGTTCGCCGAGTTTTGCGATCTTGCGGGCGATGTGACCGACGCCGACGGCGCAGTGATGCGCCGGTCCCTGCGCGTTCCAGTCCTCCACGAAACGGCGCGCCCCGACATCGAACTTGTAGCGGCTGTTGGTATTCCCGATCTCGAGAATCGGACCAGGCACGGATTGTCCCTCCGCACATAGGAGGACGATCCGGCCCTCACGCTCGATCACGGAAAGAAGCGTCACGGGACCATGCCTGACGGACATTTCGACGCTGATGCCGGAGCCGACCTTGCCGTGATAAACCTTGAGGGGACGTATCTTCGTTCTGCCTTCCGAAACCTTGATGTGCCCCGGTCCGTCATGCCCCATGAGGACGACGTCGTCGTTGAAGTCCATGGCGTAGTATTCGGTGAAGGATCCGCCCGCGCCGAAGGTGTCCATGATCTTCATCGCCTGGGCGTTCTTGATCTCGTACTCGCCCGCGACCGGAATGCCTGCCGCCGTCAGAAGCGAGCACCCGACGATCACCGATGCGATGAGATCCTCGTATTCATGCCCCGCCACCGATTCGTAATAGTAGGCGAGCGAGCCGAGCTTTTTCTGCTCGGCAAGCTTGCGCAGGGCCACGGCCGTATGCGCTGCCCGGTGCAGTTCGGCGGGATCGCAGTCCGGCTGGATGTCGAACTCGCTCCGGATATTTTCGAGGCAAAGCTCGACCTCCGCCTCGGTCGCCTCGCGCCGGAGCCGGGCGAGCTCGTCGATCTCGACGATCTCGATGTGGGTTCCGAAGGCGGCCGCTTGGGCGGTCAGGTCGGAATAGATGTCGAGCATGCCGTTATAGTACCGGCCCATCACGCCCAGGCGGTTATGTGCCATGACATGGGCGACCCGCGCCGCGTCCATCCAGTCGCCAATCTCCCGGTCGACATGCGGATCGCCGTTGAGCATGCCCGTGATCTGGTGGAACGCGATGCCCGACCGCCGGAACACATTGGCGATTTCCGGTACCGGGCAGGCTCCGCAATGGGCGAGCCAGTCACCGGTCATCTTGGTCCTGTCGCCGAGCGCATTGAAGCTGTGGTAGTCGATCGCGGCCGCAGGCTGAAGATTGAGGATCACCACCGGCACGCGGGCTCGCCGGACCACGGGCAGAACGGTGGACGACAGAGCATAGGTAGTGACGTGAAGGAATATGATATCGACATCGGCCTCGCGAAAGCGGTGACCAGCGTCGTATGCCGCCTCGGCAGAGTCGATGAGGCCCAGGTTCACCACCTCGATGTCGGGTCGGGCCAATTTCTCGGCCATTTGTCCGACATAGCCTGTGAGCCGATCCTCCAGGCCCTCAAACTGGGGCCAGTAAGTGGACAGACCGATGCCGAAGAGGCCCACCTTCAAGATGCGGTCCGTCATGAGCGCCCCGCAACCGCAAGGCAAAGATCATGCTCCGGCAGCAGGCTCGTGCCTGCTGCCCCGTGCGGCGATCGGTTCATCATATCTCCTCCGAGGACCGCGCTCTCCCTGCGGCCATGGCGGCTTCCGTTGCCGACAGCCGAAACTTGCATCCCCGGGTAAACCCTAGCATCGGCCATGCGGATTGACATCATGGTCTTTTCCGCAAAAATGATCAGAAGCATATAAAAAGTGATCCTGAGGGGATGCCTTTGGCGGAGAACTATTTCCTCTATCTGCCCGATAACAGGCTGTGTTCGGCCTGGGGGTGCACGGCAGTATCGACCGGCCATACGAAAATACCTCCGCATTCGATCTACCCGCCGATACGTCATCCCGATGACCACCACTTCGACTGGAAAAGAGGGAGGATCCTCCAGGCCTATCAGGTGATCCTGATCGCGGACGGGCGGGGCATGTTCGAATTCGGACGGCGCGGGAAAACGCAACTGGTGGAAGGCGGATCGATCGTTCTCCTGTTCCCCGGCGTCTGGCATCGGTTTGCTCCGGATCCGGAACTGGGCTGGACGGAGAACTGGATAGAATGCCGAAGCGCCGCATTCGACTTTGCGCGTGCGATCGGCCTAATCGACCCCGCGCGCCCCGTCTTGCCCTCGGGGCCGGAATTCGCCGCCATTTTCGATGAGATTCACGACCGTGCTGTCGAAGACGGTTTGAAAAACCAGCCGGTTCTATCAACGCTCGGCCTGCAATTGCTGGCGCTACTCTCACAGCAGCAGGAAGGCGCCTCCGCTGCTCCTGCGGACCGGCTGGTCGAAAGGGCGCGCGTGCTCTTGATGGAGCGCTGTGCGGACCAGATGCCGCTCGAGGAAATTGCCCGCGAACTCGGTGTCAGCTATTCCTATTTCCGGAGGGTATTCAAGGAGAAGACGGGAGCCTCACCCAAGCAGCACCAGATGGCGCTCAGGATCCGGCGGACACAGGACATCCTGACCAATACGGATAAGCCTATCAAGGAAATTGCCGCCTTGCTCGGATTTAGCTCGGCCTTTCACCTGTCGACCCAGTTCCAGGATCTGATGGGATGCAGCCCGTCGGAATACCGGAGGCGATCGGGCAGCCTGGGCGAATGAGGTGCAGCGCGGCAGCCCGGCTCAGATCACCCGCACTTGCGGAATGGCGACGACGAAGCGGCCGCCCCAGGAGCGGATATAGGCGTGGGCGGCGACGATCTCGTCGGTCAGGTTCCAGGGCAGGATGACGACATAGTCGGGTTTTACGGCCTCGATCCTGGCGGGATCGTAGATCGGAATGTGGCTGCCGGGCGAGAGCTTGCCCTGCTTCAGATCGTTGCGGTCGACGATGAAGTCGATGTCCGACGCGGTGAGCCCGCAGACGTTCAGGAAGGTGTTGCCCTTTGCCGCCGCGCCATAAGCCGCCACGCGCTTGTTTTCGCTTCTGGCGTCCGCGAGAAACGCGCGGAATCCATCGCAGACCGAAGCGATGCGCTTGCCGAAGGCGGCGTAGGTGGGCATCTGCGTGAGCCCGGCGCTTTCCTCCTCGGCCCGCACTTCGGCGAGCGTCTCGGTCGCCGGTCTCGTTCCGGTCACCGGCTGGGCGTAGACGCGCAGCGAGCCGCCATGGGTAGGCAGTTCCTCGACATCGAAGACCTTCAGCCCGCAAGCGGCGAAGATACGTTCGACGGCCGCGAGCGACAGGTAGGAATAGTGCTCGTGATAGATCGTGTCGAATTGGATGCCTTCGATCAGCCGCAGGAGGTGCGGAAACTCGAAGGTAGCGACGCCGTCCGGCTTCAGGAGGATCGCAAAGCCGCTGACGAAATCGGCGATATCCGGCACATGCGCAAGCACATTGTTGGCGGCGGTGAGATCGGCGCGGATGCCGCGGGCGACGAGCGCGTTGGCTGTGTCGCGGCCGAAGAAGGCGACATGAGTCGGCACGTTGCGGCCTTCGGCGATCCTCGCGGCATTGGCCGCCGGCTCGACGCCGAGCACCGGAATTCGCTCGGCGGCGAAATACTGCAGCAGATAGCCGTCATTCGACGCGACTTCCACCACCTGCGAGCGGCCGTCGAGAGCGAAGCGTTCGGCCATCGCCTCTGCATAACGGCGCGCATGGTCGAGCCAACTCGTCGAGAATGACGAGAGATAGTGGTAGTCGGCGTTGAAGATTTCGTCGGCCGGGACCGTCTCCGTCGTCTGGACGAGCAGGCATTCGGAACAGACCATCACCTTCAGCGGAAAAGCCTTCTCCCGGGCGATCGCCTCCTCGGTCGGTTCGAGAAACGAGTTGGACCAGGGCGTCGCCCCGAGGTCGGCCACAACGGTTTCAAGCGGGGTCGAGCAGAAGCGGCAGGAGTGGGACATCTTGGGTTAAAGGCCTTTCGTGAATGCTTCTATCTGATCGAGCGTGAGCTGACGCGCAGCTTCGCCGCGACGCCAGCCGTCGTACCAGCGCGCGGTCCACTCGATCGCCTGGCTCTGGGCGAGGCGGGGGCGCCAGGCGAGGGTCTCGCCGGCGAGAGCCGGATCAAGGCCGAGCGTTCGCATCTCGCGCGGTTGCTCGAGCGCCGAGACGTCGTCCCATTCGGGGTCGAGCCCCATCGCGGCCTGCACCGCGTTCGCCACGTCGTGCACGGGGATCGCCTGCTCGGAGGGCGAGGGGCCGAAATTCAGCGCGTCGACATCGCTTTCGCCCTTGAAGAGCGCCTCGGCGAAGAGAAAATAGCCGTTGAGACAATCGAGCACGTGCTGCCAGGGGCGCGTCGCGAGCGGGCTTCGGATGTTGAGCCGGGTGCCGGAAAGGGCGGCGCGCACGACGTCGGGCACCAGCCGGTCGTCGGAAAAGTCGCCGCCACCGATCACATTGCCGCCGCGCGCCGTGGCGACACGAATGCCGCGCTCCTTAAGATAGGCGCTGCGCCAGGTTGCGACGGCAAGCTCGCAGGCTGCCTTGGAGCCCGAATAGGGGTCGTGCCCGCCGAGCGTGTCGCTCTCCCGGAAATGCCGTCCGCTCTCGTCGTTGCGATAGACCTTGTCGGTCGTCACAACGAGAACGGCTTTCACGGAAGGCGTCGCACGGGCCGCTTCGAGCAGCCGGACCGTGCCCATGACATTGACGTCGAAAGTTTCGGCAGGCTCCGCATAGCTTTCGCGGACCAGCGGCTGCGCCGCCATATGCAGGACAATCTCCGGCTCGCTCTTCCGTGCAATCGTCGCCAGCGCTTCACCGTCGCGTATATCGCCGAATTGCCCGCCCGGGGCTCCGCTCGGATGCAGCAAGTCATGGAGCGACGGCCGGGAGGCGGGCGGAAGGGCATAGCCGGTCACATGCGCGCCCATCTCTTTGAGCCATACAGCCGCCCAGCTCCCCTTGAAGCCCGTATGGCCGGTTAGCAGGACGCGCTTTCCCGCCCAGAATTCCGGATCAGGGAGACGGCTCATGCCCAGATCTTCCAGGGCGCGCGGTTTTGCTGCCAGAGTTCCTCGAGCTGGGTCTTGTCGCGCAGCGTGTCCATCGGGCGCCAGAAACCGTCATGCGGGAATGCCATCAGCTGCCGGTCGCGCGCCAGGCCCTCGAGCGGCGCGCTTTCGAAGGCGACGTCATCCCCCGCGATGCGGTCGAGCACGGAGCGATTGAGAACGAAGAAGCCGCCATTGATACGGCCGTTGTCGCCGGCCGGCTTTTCGGTAAAGCTCATGACCTGCCCGGCTTCGGTGGCGAGCGCACCATAGCGCCCCGGCGGCACGACGCTCGTCACCGTCGCCTCGCGGCCGTGACGCAAATGGAATTCGGTGAGCGCGCGAACGTCGACATCGGCGACGCCGTCGCCATAGGTCAGGCAGAAGGTATCGCCGAGATAGCCGGCGACACGCTTCAGGCGGCCGCCGGTCATGGATTCCGGTCCCGTATCGACCAGCGTCACCCGCCAGGGTTCGGCACTCTTCGTGTGATAGGCTGTTTCGCCCGTCACCATGTCGAAGGTGACGTCGGAGGAATGCAGAACGTAGTTGGAGAAGTACTCCTTGATCATGTAGCCGCGATAGCCGAGGCAGATAACGAAATCCGAAAAGCCGTAATGGCTGTAGATCTTCATGATGTGCCAGAGGATCGGGCGCCCGCCGATCTCGATCATAGGCTTCGGCCTGAGGTGGCTCTCCTCCGAAATGCGGGTGCCGTATCCGCCGGCGAGAATGACCACCTTCATGCCCACGACTTTCCCTCTCCATACTGCCTTCGACCGCCATTTCGCGGATTGCCGCGCCGGCGGTTCATTGGAGCATTTTAGCCGCGATTGCAACAATGGCGGTGGCGGGAACCCGTGTCGGCGCCCTGCAACCTAACTCCAAAGGACTAGGGACGGCGACCGCGGGTCTGCTTGCCGGGTGCAGGGCAAAGGCGCAGAATGCCCGCCGCTGGGGGCAATGGTTCACCGCGGGAGGAGCGAATCATGAACGACATGTGCCTCACCAATCTACAAAGCGGAATAACAATGGTCAGCGCCGCGGCAATCGAGGCATTTACCGCCCGCCTTCGCGGGCGCGTCCTGGTTGCGACCGACGCCGCCTATGACGAGGCGCGCACGATCTGGAACGGCATGATCGACCGTAGGCCCGGGCTTATCGTGCAATGCGCTGGAGCTGCCGACGTCGTCAATGCGGTGCGCTTCGCGGCGGAGAACCAGTTGCTCGTCGCGGTGCGCGGCGGCGGTCACAACATCGCCGGCAACGCGGTCTGCGACGGCGGCATGGTAATCGATCTCACGCCGATGAAGTCGGTTCGGGTCGATGCGACGACGAAGACGGCCTGGGTCGAGCCGGGAGCGACGCTTGCCGATCTGGACATGGAGACGCAGGCCTTCCGTCTTGCATTGCCGACCGGCATCAACTCGACGACCGGTATTGCCGGCCTGACGCTCGGCGGCGGGTTCGGCTGGATCACGCGCAAATTCGGATTGACGATCGACAACCTGCTTTCGGCCGATGTGGTCACGGCGAACGGCGAGCTGGTGCGCGCGAGCCCCACCGAACACCGCGACCTTTTCTGGGCCATCAGGGGCGGCGGCGGCAATTTCGGGGTCGTGACGGCCTTCGAATTCCGCCTGCACGAACTCGGCCCCGAGGTGCTCTCCGGGCTCGTCATCCATCCCTTTGCCGAAGCCGGAAGCGTGCTTCAGCAATATAGGCAGGCGCTCGAAAATGCGCCGGACGAACTCACCTGCTGGGTGGTGATGCGCCAGGCGCCGCCGCTGCCCTTCCTTCCGGCCGAATGGCACGGCAAGGAGGTCGTCGTGCTCGCCATGTGCTATTGCGGCGATCTCGAAGCGGGCGAGAAGGCGATGGCGGGGCTGCGGGCGATCGGCAACCCGATCGCCGACGTGGTATCGCCGCATCCCTTCGTCGGCTGGCAGCAGGCTTTCGACCCCTTACTCGCTCCGGGTGCCCGCAACTACTGGAAGAGCCACGACTTCATGGAGCTTTCCGATCAGGCGATCGGGATTCTCACCGAATCAATCCGGCAGTTGCCGGGCCCGGAATGCGAGATATTCATCGCCCATGTCGGCGGCGCCGCCGGTCGCGTCGCGCCCGAGGAAACCGCTTTCCCGCAGCGCAACTCGCACTTCGTCATGAACGTGCATGGCCGATGGCGGGACCCGGCGATGGACCGGGCCTGCATCGACTGGGCGAGGCATCTCTTCGAGGCGGCAAAACCCCATGCCGCCGGCACGGCCTACGTCAATTTCATGCCTGAGGACGAGATGGACCGGGTCGAGGCCGCCTACGGCGCGAACTATGGCCGGCTCGTCGAGATCAAGCGGCATTACGACCCGCTCAATCTCTTCCGGATGAACCAGAACGTCCGGCCGATAGAGGAACGCGGGGCGGCCTGAAGCGGGCGGCCTCGTTCGTAAGGCAACACCTGGAGACAGTTCATGAAGGAGGAGACGACCCGCGAAATTCTTCAATGCGCGGCGGAACACGCCGCGCGTTTCCGCGAGAAAATTGCGGAGCTGCCGCAGCGGCCGGAGCTATCCTACCCCGCCGCCTTGGAGACCTTTCGTGAAACTCTGCCGGAACGGGGAAGCGCCGGTAGCGAGGTGATCGGCGAGCTTGCCGCCAAGGCGGAGCCGGGGCTTCACGCGATGACCGGGCCGCGCTTCTTCGGCTGGGTCATCGGCGGTTCGCATCCGGTCGGGGTTGCGGCCGACTGGATGACGAGCGCCTGGGGCCAGAACGCCGGCAACCACCACGCGGCGCCGGCCGCAGCCGCCGCCGAGGCGATCGCGGCCAACTGGCTGCTCGATCTTCTCGACCTGCCGCGGGAGAGTTCCGTCGGTTTTGCGACCGGGGCGACGCTTGCCAATTTCATCTGCCTTGCCGCAGCGCGGGGAGAGGTGCTGCGGCAGGCCGGATGGGATGTCGAGGCGCAGGGCCTCTTCGGCGCGCCGCCGGTCGCGGTCCTGATCGGCGACGACGCGCATGCCACGGTCTTTTCGGCGCTGCAGTTTCTCGGCTTCGGGCACGACCGCGTCCTTCGCGTCCGGACCGACGACATGGGTCGCATCACCGGACCGGCTTTCGCCGAGGCAGCGGCGCAGGTCTCCGGTCCCTGCATTGCGATACTGCAGGCAGGACAGATCAATACCGGTGCCCTCGACGACTTCGCCGGCATTATGCCGATTGCCCGGGGTTTGGGCGCCTGGGTTCATGTCGACGGCGCCTTCGGCCTCTGGGCGCGCGCCACTCCCGGAAAGCGCGGGCTCACCGACGGGATCGACGAAGCCCACACCTGGGCCACCGATGGGCACAAATGGCTGCAGACGCCCTATGACTGCGGATATGCCATCATCCGCGATCAGGAAGCGCATCGCCGGGCGATGACGATCGCCGCGAGCTACCTGCCGCCGACCACCGAAGGTGAACGGGACCCGAGCCATTTCGTGCCCGAACTGTCGCGCCGAGCCCGCGGTTTTGCCACCTGGGCGATGATCAAGCATCTGGGACGCGAAGGCATTGCCGCCATGGTCGACCGGCACTGCCGCGTCGCCCGCGCCATCGCCCAGCGGCTGAGCCGCGAAGACGGCATAAACGTCCTGAACGAGGTAGCCCTCAATCAGGTCCTTGTGCGCTTCGGAGCGGCAGTGCCGGGTGAGGAAGGCGACCGGCTGACCCAGGCGACGACCGCCCGGCTGCAGGCCGACGGCATCCTGTTCGCCGGTGGCGCCGTCTGGCGCGGCCGAAGGGTGATGCGGATGTCGGTCATCTCCTGGCTGACAGACGACCGCGCCGGCGAGGTAGCCGCCGGGGCGATCATCGCCGCCTGGCGCGCCGTTCGTGATGGCACTGAGGTGTAAGGTGCTTTTGCCCGGCTCCGAAAGAAGGGCGGCGCGTATCGGAACCTCTCCACGCCCTTGCGGTTAGCAGGCGATGAGGCGGCTGTTCCATCACCGCGGCGAAGCCGCCGCGCCGTGCAAGGACAATGCAGCCGCTACCGCACCCCGACGTGCAACTCGAGGAGGAGCTCACATGTCACCGATGAAATTTCCGACCGTGACGGCTCTTGCCGCCACCATGGCCATCAGCGCCGCAACGGCCGCCGCCGCGCAGGCCCCCGCTCCAATTCCGCCCGCAGGAGAAATGCCGGCCCAGGATCAGGCCATTGAACCCGACTTGCAACCCGGCGATCAGGGGGGCGCTGGAAGCGTCACCCAAGGCGATCAGCAAGACATGATGCGCGAGGACATGGTACGCGGCGACGGGAAGCGCGGCGACCGGATGCGGCACCGCGACCGAATGCGGGACATGATGATGCACCGGCAGACGATGCACCGCCAGATGATGAAGATCATGTTCGCCATCACCGATGCGGACAATGACGGCGCTCTTTCCTTCGAGGAGATCAGCACCATTCACAAGCGGGTTTTCGACAAGGTCGATATCAACCGCGACGGCAAGGTCACGCCGGAAGAGATACAGGGATTCTTCCACGATTAGGAAGGCTCCGCTACGCTGGATGAAAGCAGTTTTCCTCGCCGGGGAAGGTTACGGCCGCCCCGGCCCGTCTCGTGGGGACCCTATGGCATCACTCCAGTTGAAGCGCGTCTACCAGGCGCCCGAGGCGTCCGACGGGACGCGCATTCTCGTCGACCGGCTATGGCCGCGCGGCGTCACCAAGGAAAAGGCCGGCATCGACCTCTGGCTCAAGGACATTGCGCCCAGCGACGCGCTGCGCAAGCGGTTTCATGGGAAGCCGCAGGATTGGAATGCGTTCTGCGTCGCCTATGCGGAGGAGCTCGAGAGCGGGGCGGCGGGGGCGGCGGTGGCGGAGTTGCGCGAACGGTTGAGTGAGGGGCCGCTGACGCTGCTTTATGCGGCGCGCGACGAGGCCCACAACAATGCGGTTGCGCTGAAGGCGTGGCTGGAGCGGGGAGGGACATAGGCCGCTTAGATCACTATGATTTCAAGTCGGATCGGCCTAAAATCATGGAGGTAATCGATTCTAATAAGCAGGGCGGCACGCGGGCGGAAAACCGCATGCAGTTCTCCTCATCCCGCTCTGAAGACGTGGACAGTGACCTTCACGGATCATCCGGAGCGTGGTTGCCGGTAGCAGCCCGGCATGCGGTAGCCGCATAGTAGCCATTCCTTGCATTCGCCGTGCCTGATACCGATCTATGCAATGAAAGCTTCGACCCGGACTCCAACAATAAACGTGGCATACGTCCGCCCGGCCGACCGGCCGCGCCTGCGGAGGCCGCCTTAACGACTAAAGGAGCCAGCAATGCGGGATTCTGCCAAGACCCTGAATGAGATGACGCCTCGCGAGCGCGCAAACCTGATGACCCTCGTCGCGGACGCACTTGAAGCCACCGCGGACGAGGCACAGGAAATCGGCGATGATCGGTTTGCAGCAAACTCGATCAGTCTCGCCAGAATTATCAGCGGTTGCGCCGAAGACGTCGCGACGATGGATTTGCCGGCCGCGGAGCTTCTTTTGCAGCACGGTATCTCGCTGATCGCGCTGTTCCGGCGTGAAGCGCCGCCTGTTCTGCATTAGGTCGTGTGCCTATGCTGGCCAAGCGGACCGGCTGAGAATGTCAGTGAACGCGTTAGCGTGCGGCTCGATCACGGAACTGTGCCCCGGCAGACCCAGGCGACGTTCGCAAAGGAGCGCGGACCGTCGGGCCGGCCGGCCTCGTAAGCGTCGCGCACGGCGGCACCGGTGCGCGCCCGCTCCTCCGCATCAAGCGTTGCCACATATTTTCCGAGCGGCCCTTCGCCGGCGCCAATGGGCGCCCAGTAATCGTCGAAGTTCCCGTAATCCATGCGGATCATCAGCTCGCTTTCCGTAATGTTCGCGAGACCCTGCTCGACGAATGTCCGCTTCATTTCTCCTGGCTGCATCATCGGCTGGAAGCAGTAGCGGGTGCGAAGTCGGCGCCCGCCTTCGCTGAGGGCCGCCACTGTGTCGACCATCATGCGCATACCGGGCATTCCGCCGAGATGGTCCCACACCGCCGCCGCGACGACGCCACCCGGACGCACCACGCGGCGCATCTCGGCCACGGCCTTGCCCGCTTCGGGGACGAAGTGGAGCACGAGAAGGGCGAAGGCGCGGTCGAACGTCCTGTCTTCGAACGGCAGGGCGCAGGCATCCGCTTCTCTAATCTTTATGCGCGGATTGGTGTTGCGCCGGGTCGCCTCCTCCACGAAGACGGTTGAATAGTCGATCGCGGCGATCTCTTTGAGCCTGGCGGCATCCGCGAGCGCGAAGGTGAGACTGCCGGTGCCGCAGCCGACATCCAAGACCTTTTCGCCATCGGCGACGCCGGCAAAGTCTATGAATTTCGGCGCAAGCTTCCGGCTCCAGCGGCCCATAAGCTGCTCATAGCCGGCTGCATCATGCACGTTGAAGCTTGATGTCATCAGGGCCCCCTTCGCCGCGAGTGGTAATCTAGACCTGTGAAGAGGGGTTGCCAAGGCGGCACGCATCACGCGCGTCCCACTTATCTCAGCGAAGTTCTAGCTAAGCGATTCCCTTGAATGGACCAGGCCGAATAAGCCCCAGCCAGATAAAGAACACGTCGCGATCGGAGCTGCGGCGGACCTGGCCAGTCCATCTGCAACTCTGTTGTGTGGTCACGCCATTTCGCTGTTTGGGGAATGGGGGTTTCCACCGCCCTGGTCATCGTCCGACCACCCATCGTCTGGCCACCAACCCTTCCAGCACCAAGCACCTCTTCCGTCTGCGGTCGCGCCGGATACCGCCGCACCGGCTCAAGCGATCTGCTGAGCTCGGCGCCCTTGGGCGCGCAAGCCTGTTCCAACCCTTAAAACTAAGCACTTCCGGACGGAAAACCGTTACACATTTTCCTGGAAGTGCTCTACTAAATGTCGGAAAGTCCCGCTTCCTCGATGTCCGCGGCTCCGAGCATCAGGAACTGGTTCAGCAGCACGCCGCGGCCGGCCCCGGCGGGGTATCCCGGCGCCAGATGCCGCCGAAACGGTAGATGCCCCCCTTGTGGTCCGGCATGGAAAGCCGGAGCAGCGCACCACTTGCCAGGTCGGGTTGTATGAGTGGGAGAGGCATGTTTCCGCAGGCCGATTCCCTCGCGCAACAGCGCTGCTTCACGCCAAGATCCGCAAGCCGACGCGGGCTGTGCACGAAAAAATCCCCGCCTGCGGTCCGCTCCATGCGCCCGAGCGGGTGATGGGGTGCCGCCACTGGGGCCATTGATACGGAGCCCGCCGCGATGCACTCACGCCTCGAACGCCGGTCGCCAAGGGACCGGAGATGCCGATGATGGCGTTGTGGTCCAGTACTGCCGCGGTCACCGCCCCGAGCGCCTCGACATGCAGTCGGAGCGCTTCGGCGAAGGCTCGCAGCACCTTTCCCAGCCGCTCCTCGGCAGCATGACGTCGACGGCCATATCCACTTCTACTTCCAGCCCGTCATGCAGGGCCTTGACCGCCCGGCGGCCGTGAGTTGCGGTTTGCGCGTGCCCGTGCTCGAATAGTTCAAGGTCCAGCTGCGATTTGAGATTGGCCACACCGTAGGTGATGACCAAGACGGCGTGGTTGAGCTTGCACGCGGCCCCGGCAACGCTTCCGCTATCGACCACCGCCAGAAAGACGCGGAGCTGCTCGAAGGTCGGAGTTCCTAGATTCGACACTTTCCAAAACCGCGCCACAGGGCGCAGGCCAACCTGGCCGACGACCTAGCAATGTTGGATGTACCGATGTTGCCACCCGCGGGGTACCTGGGTAGCTCCACGTAAGCCGCTCGCCATCCCTCCTTAAGACTTCTTGCCCCCGGGTTTCTTTTTCTCGAGGCTTCCCTTGAGCGCCGCCATGAGGTCGATGACGTTCCCGGCGTGGACCGGCTCTCCCTCCTTGGCTTTCGGCTTGGCTACCTTCTTCGCCGACTTCCGCTTGCTTTCTATAATTTCGAGCAGCTTTTCCTGAACGGGATCGCTGACCATGTTGGGATTCCACGGTTTGCTGCGCTCTTCGATCAGCGAGGTGACGAGGCTCATCAGTTTCGGATCGTTATCCCCATCGCCGATATCGGCGAAATAGTTCTCCGGCTTGCGCACCTCGTCGCCATAGCGAAGGGTCCATACGACGATGCCTTTGCCGCACGGTTCTAGCATCACGGCTCGTTCGCGGCGGCCGATCACGAGCCGGGAAATGCCGGCGACCTTCTCGGCTACCATGGCGTCGCGGATCACGCTGAATGCTTCGTGGCCGACTTCGTCCGAAGGCGTAAGGTAGTGAGGCTTCTCCAGCCAGATCCATTCGATCGTATCGCGCGGAACGAATTTCTCGATGTCGATCGTCCTCGCACTTTCGAGAGCGACACTCTCCAGCTCTTCGTCCTCGATCACGAGGAAATCGTTTTCACCGCGCTCGTAACCTTTCACCTCGTCGTCTTCGTCGACCTCCTTGCCGGTCACCGCATCGACATACCTGGACACGACGCGGTTGTTGGACTTGCGGTTGAGCGTGTGGAAGCGGACCTTCTCGGACTCGCTGGTCGCCGGCATCATCGAGACGGGGCAGGTGACGAGCGAGAGCTTCAGGTAGCCTTTCCAGTATGGGCGTGGGGGCGCCATCGTTCACCTTCCTAGCTGGCGCGGCGGCGCTGGGCGGGCGCGCTCTTTGCAGCCGTTTTCGCCTTGGTCTTTGCCGCGCTTTCCTTGCCCGCGCGCTTCTTCGAGGCTGCCGGGGGCTTCTTCATCCCGGCGCTTTGGCGGAGCGCCTCGAGCAGGTCATTGGCTTTCGAGACTTTCGGCGGTGCGCGTTTCGGCAGCGACTTGCCTTCGAGCTTGGCCTTGATCAGATCGGCGAGCGCGGCCTCGTAGCGATCGTCGAATTCTTCGGCCGAGAAAGTGCCCTTCTTCATGCCGATGATGTGCTTGGCGAGATCGAGCATCTCGCCCTCGATCTTGATGTCCGGAATCTCCTTGAAGGCCTCCTTAGCGCTCCGGACCTCGTAGTCGAAGTTCAGGGTCGTAGCGATCAGTCCCTTGTCATGCGGTCGAAGCAGAATGGTGCGCATGCGCCGGAAGAGGACCGTTTGGGCGATTGCGGCGACTTTCTTCTTGCGCATGCCTTCCCGAAGCAAGGCAAAGGCATCCGTGCCCATCTTGTCCGGTGTCAGATAATAGGGCTTGTCGAAATAGACCTTTTCGACCTCGTCGCAGGGAATGAATGCCTGGACCCGCAAGGTCTTGTCGCTCTCCGGAACGGCTGAGGCGACTTCCTCCGGCTCGAGCACCACATATCGCTCGTCGCCGATCTCGTAGCCCTTGACCTGATCTTCCTTTTCCACCGGCTTGCCAGAGACGCTGTCAATGAACTCGCGCCGCACCCGGTTTCCGGTCTCGCGGTTGACCGTGTGGAAGGCGATCCGGTCGGAGGTCGACGTCGCGGTATATAGCGCCACCGGCGCAGTGACTTCACCAAATCGGAGATAGCCCTTCCATTGGGCTCGTGCCGAGACTGCCATGGCTAACTCCCTGCATATCCAGGGGAGTCAACCGAATCGCATTCCGCTTTGTTCCGGTACGGGGCAAATCTCTTGAAAGATACGGAGCGAAGCAGAATGGCGATGACGAGGCTCGACAAACGATCGGCTCACAAAGCGTCGTTCAAGAATCTCGTCATCCCCGCTCAGATCAGCCCGCGTCCTTTGGCACCGGCGTGTTGAGCAGCTGCTGCTCCCAAAGGAAGGCGATGCCGCTGCCGGCGGCTCGGCGGCATGTCCGGGGCCAGCCGCGCTGCCATTCCGCAGCCACCGCCAGCCAGGTCATCATGTTCGCGCCAGCCATGATCATGCGCTGGATGGCGACCTCGTGGGCCTCGACCGAAGTGCCGCCGGACGCATCGGTGACAACCGTCACATCCCAACCTTCGCCGAGCGCCTGGATCGCCGGCGCAACGCATATCTCGATCCACAGGCCCGCGAGGATGAGCTGCTTGCGGCCGGTGGCCCTGACCGCGTCCACGACCTTCTCATCCTGCCAGGTGTGGATGAACGTCCGATCGATCACCTCTTGGCCGGGAAACACGTCAGTGATCTGGGGGAAGATGCGGCCGCCCCGATCAGCGATCACGCTCGTCAGAATCGTAGGCACGGCGAAGGCCTTGGCAGCCTTCGCCAGAGCCGCCGCATTGTTGACCAGCATCTGCGGTTCGTGGCTGTTCACGTTTGTGAGCTGATAGGGCTGGTGGTCGATCAGAACGAGGACCGAGTCTTGAGGACGAAGAAGCGAATCAAGTCCGTTACGAGGGTCATCAAGACCTCCTTTGTCCGCCGCTATGGACGGCAATGGGTTTCACGGGAGACATGCGCCAGTGGGCGACGTTGCCTGGACGCAATTTGCTGTTCCTTCTGGTTGCGGCAGGACTCGGCATCGCCTGGCTCCCCGATTGCATCACACACGAATATGTGGCCTCCGGCACGCTTGTTCCGATTATGAGACGCTATCCCCACCTTCGGCAGGCGCGTATGTCGTCCGACCGCCGGGTCAGCACCCCGCTCGCAAAGTCCGGGTCCTCGTAGAACTGCTGATCGAGTACTTCGCACGAAACCCGGACGTTTGGGATCTCGACCGTTAGAACACGAACAGGGCGAAGCCTTATCAACGAATTGCGTTCGACGGTTGCTCCACTGCGAGCCGAATAGGAATTCGGCGATCGGGAGACTAATCCCCGCGTTGGGATGCCGACAGGGCCAACCTGAGGTGGTCTCTCGCACCGGGAACCTGAGCGATAGAATGGCTTGCTATTACTCAAATATTATTTTGGTTTCATGAGTTATAGAGAGGCGCCCAATAACTCATTGTCTGGGCAGCAGGCCGATTGGCCAAAATTTCGATGACAACATATTTAGCCGCAAGAGCGCGGTATCTGGGAAATCATGGTCGATCTCAAGCAGGGTTTTGCCAATCCGCTTTCCGACGAAGCGCTTTTCACCTGGCACAAGATGCCTGACCGGGGAGGGCGTATTGAAACGATTGGGCGTACCGCGCCCATAGCGACCCGATGCAGGTGATATCGGGAAGAATCGGCCAGCCCAAAATCCATTTTGAGGCACCTCCATCCAAGCAGATAGATCGATGGCGGCGCCGGCAGCGATAAGGCCTCTTATGCAGGCGCATACGTCGGTGTGGTCGCAAGCTTGGCTAACCCTGCAGGCAGCACCAGCGAGGCGGCGGGCGATGTATCCCGTCGTCCTCGAACCCATCCCATGTTCGGGGATGGGATGAGAAGGGGCTTGCTTTCCAAAACACAAAAGACCCGCGATCCGGGGCCGAGGATCACGGGTTAGCGGTACGCATGATACGAGGTGCGGCTTTTATTGGGCGAGGCTCGTCGCCTTCTGCGGTTAGCAACGAGCCTCTGGCCGCCATGAATGAGGCGGCTGCTAACCAGAAGCAAACCACAGATCAGATCCTCCACCGATTCAGCTATCAGTGTTAACGGGCTCGTCCTTACGGGGAGGAAGAGGGTATCCCCCCTGCGTCTTGGAGCTGAAGCCACAGCCACACATTCATCCAGGAAGGCTTGCGTCAGCCTGATCTTTCGGTTTCGACCAAAAGCGAAATGGGCTCAATCGGTCTTGCGTTCAGAGCCTTGAGATCCTCGGCGAGGCCTGCGAGCTGCGCTGCAAAGTCCAGCAAATCTTAAGCCGCGCGGTGCGCCGCGATTTCCGAGAGGTCAGAAGCCGGTTCGTTTCGGCCGGCCCATTTCGCATCGCTATCGTCCATGTAGGGCATTGGCCGAAACACAGGAAACCGGAAAAATGGTCACAACTCTGAAATGGAGGTTTGAATATGACCTCAACACGCTGGTGATCCTATTCGGCTTTGGCTGCGGCCTCGTAGCGTGGGGCGCGCGACACGGCAGAGGGTGAATGCCAATCAGGATTCGCAGGCAAATTCCATCGATGGCCTCGACAAGCGCCTGACGGACGTCTCCCTCCGGTAGATCGATAATCACGAGCTTCGAATATCGGCGGTGGAGAAGCAGGCGGCCGAAGCGGCTACCTCAATGAAGGCTGTCGAGAACACGCTCAACAGCTTTTCCATCGTTACGCGTGTGATGCGCGAGACCCTGCAGCGGATCGAGGCCAGTCAGCGGGACGGCGCGCAGCTCCGGCGTTAATGCCGGCACTGCTAGTGGTGTGACAGCCACCGTCTGCCGAGATATTCCAACGCTTTCAGGCGGGCGGTATCGCGTTCGTGGTTAACGCCAACCGACTTCAGCCGATATGGATCGTTCTCTTTGGAGTGTCTGGCGCGGGTTTCTCGTCAGTGGATGCGCTTCTTCCGGTAGGCTGTGATCGTCTCGGTCTCGCATCCTTGAAAGTCCTGTAAAGCGTGCGCACCTCAGAGCTTCCCAGAAGGGACGACGCGGGGAGCTCTAAGGCATCACTCACACGAGCGGCAGACGAGAATGCCGCTCCGGGTGACAACTCCAATATGCCTCGATGATTTCGCTCAGCGCTCCGCCTAAGAACCTTTGCCATCGATGAGCCGGACTAAGGTTCGGCCGACATGGACACGAGACTTGCAGACCTAAAACGCAAGCCGCGGCTCCTCATCGAGCTTAACCAGCTCGGATATGAGGTGATCGGGGATGTGCAGCACCTATCCGCAGCCGATGCTCGGTACGGGTGGATGGGACTGCCGACTGCAGTTAGTCCATCGCCCCGGCCTATGCGAAAACGAAGTCCGCCCTCGAGAAGTTGGCAGCGGTGAGACTGCCGTTGGGATCGTCCACCAGGATGGAGAACGCGTTCCCGGCAGAATTATAGCCCTTCACCAGCACGTCGCCGCCGGTGGCGTCGTAGGCGTAGATCGTACCTGCGGCGCCGGAATTGGAGTACTGCTTGACCCCGAGCGACTCGATGGCAAGCAAGTCCAGGCCATCCTGAAAATCCATGACGGTATCCTGGCCAGATAGTGCCCCTAAGCCCTTGAAGACAAAGCGGTCGGAATCGGATCCGCCCCAGAGTATGTCGCTTCCCGCGTCGCCTGAGAGAACGTCTCGGCCTGCGTCACCCCGCAGTGTGTCATTGCCAGTGCCGCCAAAAAGGCGATCCTGATGGATGCCGCCGCTCAGATAATCGTCGCCGGCCCCGCTGGTCAGGATGTCATCTCCGTCATCCCCAAAGGCCCGGTCGTTACCGGCCCCCACCGAGATTCTGTCATTGCCGCTGCCACCATGGGCTTCGTCGCTTCCGCCCTCCGAATCCAACACATCGTTGCCGTCGCCGCCATCGAGATAGTTGTTTCCGTTGCCGCCATCGACGATGTCGTCGCCGATGCCGCCATAGACCCGGTCGTTTCCGGATTGGCCCTTTAGAGCGTCGTTGCCCCCTTCGCCATAGATGGTATCGTTGCCGGCGCCACCACCTACTGCCTGCTGCGTCAGCTTGCCCGTTGCGGGGTTCACCCGATTGTTGAAGCCGTCGTCTCCGGACCCAGCAAAAATAATGTCGTCGCCCTCGTCTGCGTCGATGTAATCTTCTCCCGCGCCACCAAAAATCTTGTCGTGTCCCCGACCGCCCAGCATCTGGTCATGGCCATGGCCGCCATCGAGAACGTCGTTGCCTTCCCCGCCGTCAAAGATGTCGTTCCCTATTCCACCCATGAACGCATCGTTCCCGAGGCCGCCGTCGAGCCGATCGTTACCCTCGCCGCCCTCGGCATAGTCATCGCCGACGCCGCCGACGATATAGTCATTGCCATCTCCGCCAAAGATCCTGTCATTGCCGACGCCGCCGTAGAGATAATCGTCGCCTGCATATCCCCATATCTGGTCGTCGCTAAGAAAGCCACGGATGACGTCAGACAGGCTAGTTCCATTGAGGATCATTTCTTCCCTCTAGATTTCGCGGAGCGGTAATTCGTGAGAAGGCTCAAAGTGACTAGCGGATCTTTTAAGGCTTAAAAACAATGCGCACAATTCGGACAGGTGGACTAGACCACTTGTTGGGATACTTGCTAGCGAAAGTCGAGGGGTGACCGAGCCAGCAGATTAGCCCGCAGACAAAAGCCCGAGGCGAGGGGCCTGGGCCTTCCATCGAGATGGAGTGTAGGGCTGGGGGCCATCCCAAACCCCTTATGGGTTTGTCTGTAATGCTACGGGCGACGGGCGGTGGCTTCAAGAACCTTTGTGTGCCGTTCTGGTTAAGTGGTTAAGCGCCTGCCACATTCGGGCAAGAAATGCCTCAAAAAGAGAATTCCGAAGTTTTGCGTCTCGGTTCAGCCTGGCGACCTCTTTTTCGGAGTGTACGAACGAGGTCGACCCGTAACGCGGTGGCAAAGAGCGCCGGCCGTGCTGCAACCGCGTTTCACCTGCTAGTCGGCTTCCTCACCATCCGGCACAATTTCAACGTCCAGCAGAACGTCTCTGGTGACAGCTATCATATGGGCGGTCACGACTATGGCGGCTTTCGTCGCCGGGATCTTTATGAACGACTTCGTCGAGTTCCGGTCGGACACGCGGGCCACATCGAAGACGCGTCTCAACGACTTCGATGGAACAACAAAGGCGTCTCTTCTGGGGAAACCGCAGCTCGACCAGAGGATCTCGATGCGAGGTAGTCTGTTGGAATTCCAGATAGCGGCGCGCGAGATAAGCTACAACCGGCACTGACCAATCAGGCGCTTTCCCTTGATTCCGTTTCTGCTGAGAGTAAAATATCCGCAAGCGACGTTCGAAGCGGTTCCCTTGAATGGAACAGGGCAATTCGCCCCAGCTATGTGACGGCAAACGTCGCGATCGGAGCTGCAGCAGTCCCCCGCTGCAGCTCTATTTGTCTCAGGCCATCTCTCGGTCTTGACGAACGGGGCTACCGCGGTCGCCGCCACCATCGTCATCCGGGCCCCAACCTTCAATCATCACCCAGCGCTTCCTTCGCCTGGCGACCATGGAGACGGGCGATGAGCATCTGTAGCAGCTCGTGCTCTGAAATGCCGCTCTCCGGCGGCCGGTCGGCGGCAATGTCCTTCTGGCAGTCCCAAATGAGCTGCTTCATCTTCTCTTTGCCGCCCATGGTCCATCTCCTCGGCAGGTGAACACGTCACCGGGCATGAGGTTCCAGTCCTTGCCGGCGGCCGGTCGGCTCCTATCCTTTATCCATGTTGATGGAGGAAAGCATGGCAGATAATCCGAAGAAGAGAGGCCGCGACCGCGAGCTGGTGTCCGAACAGGAGCACGAGGTCGCGTACCTCATGCGAACGGCGAGGGTGACGCGGCAGAAGGCGCTTGAGGCGATCCGCGAAGCCGGGCCGAACCGAGATAAGGTGATGGACTACCTTCAGAGCAAGTAGAAGATATCAAAAAGAGTGAGTGCCCGCACCAGGGGATGGTGGCGGGCACTCTGAACAGGTTGGGGGACCTGGTGCCGCGGAATGCGCGGCGCCACGAATAACGCATCTCGTGCGACTTTGTTCCAGGCTTCCTGCAGCATTTATTTACCAGGTTTGGCCTTCCCTTTGGCGTTATTTCCTCCTTTACCGCCCTTCGTGCCATTTCCACCCTTGCCGCCCTTTGCACTATTCCCGCCGCCGCCGCCCTTTCCCCCGGAGGCGCCGCTGCCGGATGCTGCGATGGCATCAGAAGTGAGGCTGGTCGACAGCAACATGGTCACTGCAGGCGGGGTGACTGCCGCGAAGCGGCCGCAAGCCTTTAAAAACTCGCGCCTATCTTCCTCGGCGGGCGAACCCTCTTTTCGAAGCTCTTCCAATTGCTCACCCTCCGTTTGTCTGCGGTAATTCTACAGCAGTTGCTAATGTTCACCAATATAGCTTTCTCTATAGCCGTTGGCCTGCATCTGACCGCTGACCGCTCGACCGCATCTGCGCGATTTTCCACTCGGGGCGATGCTCAAAGCAGAACCAACTCGGCTCCGACCGGCCGACGGTGAAACCAAAGCCACCCCATCTCGTGCAGCCAGGATGCTCGCAGCAATGGACCTAGCGGCCGGTCTCGTAGCGGGGTTCGCGCCATGTTCGTCACTCATCCGCTTGATCCTCCTCCTCGGCCGGCGCCAAACTGCTGCTCGAAAATCTCTTCCCAATTCGGATGGCAGGAAGCGCCGACGTGCTTCAATGGCTCACGCCAGCAGTGCGGCCGAGATTATCCGCGCCATCTCCTTGCGCGCGCTATCTGCTTTTAGTCGGTCGCGGTCGCAGGCGGCCCGCCGCAGTTCAAGCGGGATTGAGTAGAGCGTCTGCGTAACGAATGGCGTGATTGCCGGAGACCGCAACACCGTCTCGACATCGAAGATTGCAAAGACCCCGAAGGATTCGGCAACTCCCATAGCGAGTTCGTGGACGCCGCGCACCTCGACGGGACCGCGATACTGGTCGAGACCGGCAAAGGCCCGCCTTTGGTGCAAAGGCATTACCGCAAGATCGACTTCAATTGCGGTTCCTATCTCATCTTCAAGTGTTCGCATGATGCGCGCCTTTCGCCCCTGGACTGGCGCCCGCATCGCCGCCGAATGTTCCTAATATGTTCTCTCAGCCAAAAGAGTCAGTTCGGCTTTTTCCGGCTCCTGTGTTAATGGTTAGATGGCCAAAGCATCCTCAAAGAAGGCTTGCGAAATCGCTCCAATCGATCCCATGCCGGCGCGTGTCGATCCCTGCCTTGCGACGCTGGTCGACAAGTCGCCGAAGGGGTCGGACTGGGCTTACGAAGTGAAGGGCACGTGTGTGGACGCCACGGAAGATGCAAGCGGAAACTTACCTCGGTACATGCATGTGGTCAGGCGCTGACGTTTGTCCAGCCTCATGTGGCGAGATCGAGGCGCCGCGGGCCTTTATGGAGTTCGTGGATCGGATCCCAATCGGCTACACGTGCTTCTGAGCACTCATCCCACTGCTGGTTTATCCAATCCCGTTCTCTGACCGATTGCCCATAATCGCCGTTAGACCTCACCACATTCCCGATGTCTCGCGACTTCTGGCTGCTGCATCAGGCAGGGCCAGGGGCCGGATCTTCGTAGACGCCCCGCGGGCCATGAGAGCCCAGGCGATACGCGCCAATTTGTTGGCCAGAGCGACTGCAATTAGCTTTGGCGGTTTCGTCAGAATCATTCTTGCCGGCCAGGTACCAGCCGGCGCGCCGCGTCGCCTCGCCCAACGGACGACGGTCGTGCCTCCAATGATGAGCAGCCGCCGCAAATCTCGCTGCCCATTTTCGATGTCTTTCCCGACGCTCCTTGCCTCCGGACGAGTTCTGTTTTGGCGTAAGCCCGATCCACGCCGCAAAATCACGGCCCTTGGAAAGGCCGCCGCCGAGGGTGCCAAGGCTTCCATTGCTGTGGCGCAAATTGCACCAATCCCTGGAATGGTGGTCAAGCGCGAGGCAACCTCGTCCTGTCGAGCTCTGGCCCGCAAGTCTTGCTCCAGGGCGTTGATCCGTCAGAGATTCGATGTGCTGCAGCAGTCCGAAGCTCAGGCTTCTGGCGGTCCCTAGCAGGTCCGGATGCGTTCCGATCAATTGCCCAGGCGGGGAACGTTTTGCATCGCTTGCGCGACGACCAAGCCGAATTCCATCAGATGCCCCCGCAACGCGTTGATCGTTTGCGTTCGTGGGCGGACCAAAAGAGATGGGGACATTTCATTCCGCAGACATGGGTTACACTTTCGGCCTTTGCGAGGAGAGCAAAGGTGCCTTGGCAGGAGTGCAACCGCATGGACGAACGTCTCAAATTTCGTTGCGCGGGTTCTGGATGGCGAGAAGATCGCGGTGCTTTGCCGCCAGTTCGGCATCTCCCGCAAGACCGGTGCCACAAGGTCATCAGCCGCTATAATGCCTGCGGGGTGGAAGGACTGACCGACCGCTCGCGGCGTCCTTACCGGCACGCCAATCAGCTTCCATTCCAAATCGAGAAGCTGATTGTGCGTGCCAAGCAGGAGAAGCCGAATTGGGGCGCACCGAAGATCAGGGAACGACTGGCGCGGTTTTACCCGGACGTGCAAACGCCGGCGATCTCAACCGTGCACGCGGTGCTCGACCGCAACGGGCTGGTCGAGCACCGCAAGCGACGGCGAAACAGGGCACAGGGAACACCATTCTCCCAACCGTGTCGAGCGAACGACTTGTGGTGCGCCGATTACAAGGATGAGTTCATGCTCGCCGACAAGCGCTACTGCTATCCGTTGACGATCACCGATTTCGCCAGCCGCTACCTCCTGGCCTGTGAGGCGCTTCACACCACCAAGGAGGTTTACGCTTTCACCGTGTTCGAGCGCGTTTTCCAGGAGTTCGGCTTACCCCGTGCGATCAGAACCGACAACGGCGTGCCCTTCGCCAGCCCCAATGCACTGTTCAATCTTTCCCGGTTATCGGTGTGGTGGCTCAGGCTTGGCATCGACATTGAACGTATCAAACCAGGCCATCCGCAGCAGAACGGCCGCCATGAGCGCATGCATCCGGCCTTGAAGCTGGAGACAACCAAACCGGCCGGTGCCAATTTCCTGCAGCAGCAGGCCCGCTTCGACGATTTCGTCGAAGAATTCAACATCGAACGGCCCCATCAGGCCCCTAATATGGCCTGCCCAGCCGAGTGCTACAGCGTTTCACCGCGCCCCTACCGCGGACTGCCGAGTCTGGGCTATCCTTTCCACGACCAGGCGGTGGCCGTCACCACATGCGGGCGCATCTGCTACAAACGCAAGAAGATCAACTTAAGCCAGGTCTTCGCCGGGCAGACCGTCGGAATCAAACAGGTCGAAGACCACATATGGCTCACCAGCTTCATGCAGTATGATCTGGGATATTTCGATGACGAGACATGCAGACTGGAACCACTTCAAAACCGTTCGGGCCGAAAGTGTTACCTATGTCTCAGGAATAAACCGTAACCTATGTGTCCAGACTGGACCGGCAATATTTGGCGCACCCGACAGGATTCGAACCTGTGACCTTTGGAATCGGAATCCAACACTCTATCCAGCTGAGCTACGGGTGCATCCGTTTGGCGGCAGGGCCGCCGAAGCAGGCTGTGAGCGGTTCTTAGCCTAGCTTGCGCGCCGCTTCAATGGTGATTGACTGAGTTTGCAGCGGAAATTTGCGTTTGGTGTCCGCGCGAAGCGGCTTGCGCGAAGAAAATGCCGCGTCCGTCGACGCGGCATTGGGGGCGTTCGTGTCGCCTCACGCCATCTGCATGGCGCCGGGGCCGGGGATGGCCTTGGGGGGCACCTTGCCCATGATGATCATGCCGAGCACCTCGTCCTTGGTCACGTCCTCGGTGCGGGCGTGGCCGACGACCTGGCCGTTTTTCATGACGGAGACGCGGTCGGCGAGGTCGAAGACGTCGTGGATGTCGTGGCTGATCAGGAAGATGCCGATGCCCTCGCGCTTCAATTGCTTGATGAGCTCGCCCACCTGCGCGGTTTCCTGCGGCCCGAGCGCCGCGGTCGGCTCGTCCATGATCAGGATGCGGGCGTCGAAGAGGATGGCGCGGGCGATCGCCACCGATTGCCGCTGGCCGCCGGAAAGCGCCTTCACCGGCTCCTTGAAGCGCTGGAAGTTGGGGTTGAGCCGGCCCATCACTTCGCGGGCCTTGGCTTCCATCGCCACGTCGTCGAGCGTGCCCCAGGGGGTGCGCAGTTCGCGGCCGAGATAGAGATTGGCGGCGGCGTCGACATTGTCGGCCACGGCGAGCGTCTGGTAGATCGTCTCGATGCCGTATTTCTTGGCGTCGCGCGGATTGTTGATCTCGGCCGGCTCGCCGTTGATCAGGATCTCGCCGGCATCGCGCTTGTAGGCGCCGGAGAGAATCTTGATGAGCGTGGACTTGCCGGCACCGTTATGGCCGAGGAGGGCGACCACCTCGCCGGGGTAGAGATCGACGGAAGCATCGTCCACCGCGTGGATGCCGCCGAAGGAGATGGAAATGTTTTTCATTTCCACGAGCGGAGTGCGTTGTTCAGTCATGTTCGAACTCCTGATTATTTTGCACGGGCGCGGTAGACGGTGTCGAGCCAGACGGCGGTGACGAGCACGACGCCGACGACGATCCGCTGGAAGGGCGTATCGATCCCCAGAAGGACCATGCCCGACTGCAGGGATTGCATGACGAGCGCGCCGATCATCGCGCCGGCAATGGTGCCGACGCCGCCGGCAAGCGAGGTCCCGCCGATGACTGCGGCCGCGATCGTGTAGAGCTCGTCGAGCTCGCCCTGGGCATTGGTCGCCGCGTTGAGGCGCGCCGTCGAGATGGCCGCTGCGATGGCGCAGAGCACGCCCATCAGCGTGAAGATCTTGACGGTGACCCAGCGCGTCTTGATGCCGGCGAGCTCGGCCGCTTCGGGGTTGCCGCCGAGTGCGAAGACGTAGCGGCCGAAGCGAAGGCGGGTGGCGATGAAGGTCATGACGATGCCGACGACAATCGCGACCAGGACAGGAATGGCAATGCCGTGCGAGATCTGCAGGCCTCCGTCCGGCCAGGCGATGCCGTTCGCATCGGCATATCTGCGGGCGATATTGACCGGCCAGTAATAATGGTTGGCCACGGCGACTGCGCCAAGCACCAGGGCGCAGCCGAGGATCGACAGGAAATACTCGGCCCAGACAGGGCGTAGCGGGAAGCCAAAGCGCTTGCGCTGCTTGCGCGAATTCAGAATGGCGCCGACGATGGCGATACAGGCGAGGAAGCCGACGATCCAGCTTGCCGTCGCGCCGATGGAGCCCTCGGTGCCGCCGCCCATGAGACGGAAGGTGGCGTCCATCGGCGCAACCGTCTGGCCGCTCGTCACGAACCAGGTTGCGCCGCGCCAGACCAGCAGGCCGCCGAGCGTCACGATGAAAGCGGGAACGTTGAGGAAGGCGATGATCGATCCGTGAAGCGCGCCGATGGCGCCGCCGACCGCGATGCCGCAGGCAAGGGTGATCGCCCAGGTGGCGGGATGGCCGAGGCCGAGATATTGCGGCAGGACCTGCGCCTGCAGGACGCCCATGATCATGCCGCAGAAGCCGAGCACGGAGCCAACCGAGAGGTCGATGTTGCGGGTGACGATGACCAGCACCATGCCGGTCGCCATGACGGCGACGGATGAGGTCTGGACGGTCAGGTTCCACAGGTTGCGCGGTTTCAGGAACAGGCCGTCGAACAGTCCGCCGGTCATCACCTGGAAACCGAGCCATATGATGATCAGCGCGCCGACCATGCCGAGCAGCCGGGTATCGATTTCGGTGGCACGGAAGAAGCGTTTCACCGGGTTTTCGTCCGTCGTGCGGGCGCGGCCGGCCTGCGCGCCCGGTTTCTGATCGGCCCGTGTCTGGTTGGCTTTTGTGATGTCGGCCATGGCCATGCCATCCCCCACTTATCTGTCGATGTCGTTCGATCCGCTTCGCACCTTGCAAGAGCGCCGCAACGGTGTGCGTTGCGGCGCTCTTGAAGACCAGAGATCGGCCATTTCGTTGCGGTTATTTGCAGGCAGCAACGTCGCTCTTGGCGCCCTGGCAGGCTTCTTCCTTGGAAATCCAGCCGGCGTCGATGACGACGTTCAGATTGTCCTTGGTGATCGCCAGCGGCGCGAGAAAGACGGACTTCATGGCGACGCCCTTCGGCCCGCCGTTGAAGGTCTGCACGCCTTCGACTTCGTCCATGGTTTTGCCGCCGGCAAGCGCCACGGCGATTTCGGCTGCCTTCTTTCCGAGCTCACGGGAGTCCTTCCAGACCGAAACCGTCTGCGTGCCGAGCGCCACGCGGTTCAGCGCAGCCTTGTCGGCATCCTGGCCGGAAACCGGAACCGAGCCCGCAAGGCCCTGGGCGTCGAGTGCCGCGATCGCGCCGCCGGCCGTGCCGTCGTTGGAGGCCACGACCGCATCGACCTTATTGTCGTTGGCGGTCAGGAACTGCTCCATGTTCTTCTGGGCGTTCTCCGGCTTCCAGCCATCGGTATAGGCTTCGCCGACATTCTTGATCTTACCCGCGTCGATCGCCTCCTTCAGGACTTCCAGCTGCCCGGAGAAGAGGAAATCGGCGTTCGGATCGGCGGAGGAGCCCTTGATGAAAACGAAGTTGCCTTCCGGCTTCTGCTTGAATACCTCGCGCGCCTGAAGGCGGCCGACTTCCTTGTTGTCGAACGTGATGTAAAAGGCGTCGGGATTTTCGATGAGGCGATCATAGCCGACGACCGGAATCCCCTCGGCGGCTGCCTTCTCGATCGCCGGGCCGATTGCGTCGGAGTCCTGCGCAAGCACGATGAGCGCGTTGGCGCCCTGGGCGATCAGCGACTCGATGTCGGTGAGCTGCTTGGCGGCGGAAGACTGCGCGTCGGCCGAGATATACTTATCGCCCGAAGCTTCGAGCGCGGCCTTGATGGCGGCCTCGTCGGTCTTCCAGCGCTCTTCCTGGAAATTGGACCAGGAAACGCCGATGACCAGATCCTTGGCGATCGCCGCGGAATGCATGGACGCTATGATGGCAGCCCCCGCCATCAGCTTCAAAATGGATTTCATCCTATCCTCCCAAATGGCCCGGCCGCGCGCACGAACCTCCCGCACGCATCCCCGACGAGCCTCCAGATGCTGCCGCTATCGCGTCGCCGCGTTTTTTCTCGACAGTCGAGAAAATAAATGTCAGAGTTTCCGCAAGCTGTCAACAAGGCCGCCGAAGCGTGTGAATCATTCCCGCAGCGCGTTGAAATCGCTACGGAAAACATGAATGCGCCTTGTCTTCTCGGCCGTCAGATGCTTTGGGAGGGGCATGTCTTCGAGGGACCCGCTAACGCTAATGCATGTTTCACTTGATCGCACCGGTTCAGGGATTGAACATGCGGCACCTTGAAGAGCTGCAGCGCCCTTTGAGCGCCTCGTCGGGCGCGCGGCGCTGCAAGGCGAACCGATGCTGACCAAATCCAGCACCGAGCTTGTGCGTCAGCAGAACAGCGCCCTCGTTCTCGCGGCGCTCCGCCGTAAAGGCTCGCTCTCCCATACGGAGATTGCGGCTCAGACGGGTCTTGCCTCGGCGACGATCTCCGTCATCACCGCTGAGCTGGAGCGCTCCGGGATCATCGCAAAGACCGAGCAGCACGTTCAGGGCGGCCGCGGCCGCCCGCGGGTTCTTTTCGAGCCGAGACGCGGCTGCGGCTACGTGATCGTCGTGCGCATTTCCTCCGACGTCGTGCAATACTCGCTTGCGGACTATGGCGGCATCCTGCTCGACCGTTTCGAGGATGCGCGCAGCCATGATCTTCGCGGCACTGCCGCTTTCGGGGAGGTTCTGGCAGCAGCGCTCGAACGCCTGCTCGTCCGCTCGAATATCTCGAAGGACGAGGTGCTTGCCATTTCGATCAGCAGCAAGGGGCTCGTGGCCGGCGGTGGCGCGCGGCTCATCTGGTCGCCGGTTTTCGGCAGGGAGCAACTCGACTTCGTGGAACTGCTCCGGCCCGCCTGGCGCGCGAGGATCATGCTGAGCAACGAGTCGCTGCTGGTGGCGCACGCCCTCGCGGTAAGGGAAGAGGAAAGAGAGAGAGGTTTCCATGCGCTTGCCGCCGTCTCGCTCGGTCACAGCATCGGGCTTGGGCTCGCCAGAAGAGGCAAGCCCGGCGAGCTCGATGTCTCGGCGCCGGATTTCGGTCATATGCTGCATCAGGCGTCCGCGGGGCTTTGCCGCTGCGGCAGCTATGGCTGCATCGAGGCGGCAGCGGGCTTCTACGGGATCCTGCGCACGGCCTTCGAGGTGCCCTCCGACACGATACCGGCGAAGTTCGTGCCGCTTTCGGAGGTGGACAAGATCGCCGCGAGCGCGCGCCAGGGGAATCGGATGGGCGGCTATGCCTTCCGCCAGGCCGGCTTGGCGCTCGGAAACGGCATTTCGCGGATGCTCAGTCTCTACGAGCCGATGCCGATCTTCGTGACGGGGCCGGGCACGCGCTATTTCGATCTTCTGGAGAAGGGATTGGAGGAGGGCCTCGCGCATTCGCTGCAGGTCCGCCTGCAGGGCATGCCGCAGATAAGGGTGGTCCCGGACGAGCAGCGGCTTGTTTTCGACGGTCATCTCGATCGGGCCCTCGGTGCGATCGACGGCGACATTGCAGCAGCGGGACATCCGTGAGGCGGCCGGTCTGCCGGGTCGCTGTCGCAGAGTTCCGGCTGACGCGAGTGCTGCGCAGTTTTCAATTTACGGTTATTTAGAGTCTCGTTGCCAAGCTGTCTTCGGCGTGGGGGACGGCGATGTTTTCAGCGATTGCATGCATACGCGATGATCATGACTGGCGCCTGATCGTGGTGGCGGCGGTCGTCTGCCTTGCCGGCAGCGTCGCGACGATGCTGCTTCTCGAGCGCGCCCGGCGCAGCGCAGGCAGTCAGCGGCACCTCTGGATTGCGGTCTGCGCCTTTGCCTGCGGCGTCGGCGTATGGTCGACGCATTTCATCGCGATGCTCGCCTATGACGGGGGAATCCCCATCGCCTACGGTGTCGGCGGCACGAGCTTTTCCATCGCGGTCGCGATCGCGGCGTCCTGGGTTGCCTTTTCGGTCGGTCTGGCTGGAACCTCGCGCCATGCTCCGGCCGTTGGCGGTTTGCTGCTCGGGCTCGGAATTGCCGCCATGCACGTGAGCGGCATGCGCGCCATCGAGGTCCAGGGACGGGTCGCATTCGATCCGGAAACGAGTTTCGCCGCCGTTCTTCTCGGCACCTTGATCGCCGCGCTCGCCCTGCATTCGTTCCAGGTGCTGCGCGGCGTGCGCGGCCTCGCCGCATCCATCCTGCTCCTGGTGGCCGCGATATGCGTCCTGCACTTCACGTCGATGAGCGGCGTCGTCCTGATCCCCGACCCGAGCGTCGCGGCAACGCACGTCTTCGATCCGTTCTGGCTGGCGGGCGGCGTCATCGCCGCATCGACCACGCTCATTCTCATGGCCTTCGGCGCTCTCTTCGTCGACAGGCACCTGACGGACCTCAAGGGGCTCGCCAATGCCTCGCTGGAGGGCATGGTGATCCTTCGCGGCGGCGAAGTCATCGAAGTGAACGAACGCTTCGCCACTCTCAGTGGTCGAAAGCCCGCCGAGCTCGTCGGCAGGCAACGGCGGGAGCTGTTCGCCGAGGCGCCCGAAAGACGGAGCTCGAACGATCTCGGGGCCGGAGAGGGGGCAAGCGAGGGAGAGCTCCTTCACGCGGACGGCGGGTACGTGCCCGTCGAAAGGCTCTGCCGAACGATCGAATACAAGGGCCGGCAATGCGACGTGATCTTCGTGCGGGATCTGACGGCGCGCAAGGATGCCGAACGGACGATCGAACACCTCGCTCACCACGATGCGCTGACGGATCTTTCCAATCGAAGCTCCTTCGACCGCCGCCTGAGGCAGGCCTTGGCCGCCGCCGTTCACCACGATGACGCGCTGGCGGTTCTGTGTCTCGACCTCGATCGCTTCAAGGCCGTGAACGACATTTTCGGCCATGGGGAAGGCGACCGTATTCTCAGGAAGGTGGCCGATATCCTCCGGGCGGCGACAGGAGAGGCCGACACGATCGCGCGGCTGGGCGGCGACGAGTTCGCCATCGTCCAGACCGGGGCGGCGCAGCCGGAAGCCGCACGACTACTGGCGGACCGTATCCTCAAGCTCTTTTCGGAAGAGATGGATACGCGGCGCGATCCGATGGCGGTCGGCGTCAGCATCGGCGTAGCGATCTGTCCGGGCGACGGCACCACCGCCGAGCGGCTCTACGGCAATGCCGATACGGCACTCTATCGGGCGAAGCAGACCGGCAAGGGCATCGCGTGTTTCTTCGACGCCGAGATGGACGCAGCCGTGCGCACGCGCCGGCAGATCGAAAACGATCTGAGGCACGCGGTCGTCAGGGGGCAGCTCTTCCTCGAATATCAGCCGCTGGTCGACGTGCGGGACGACAGGATCGTCGGCTACGAGGCGCTGTTGCGCTGGCGCCATCCAGATCGCGGTCTTGTCGGGCCAAATTTGTTCATTCCGATCGCCGAGGAGAGCGGCTCGATCATTCAGATCGGTGAATGGGTGCTGGAAGAGGCCTGCAGTGAGGCGGTGCGTTGGTACGAGCCGCTGCCGGTCTCGGTCAACGTCTCACCGGTACAATTCCTCCTCCCGAACCTTTTCGACCGGATCGAATCCATCCTGATGCGGACCGGGCTGGAACCGAGGCGGCTCGAACTGGAGATCACCGAAGCCGCGCTGATGCATAACCGCGACGACGTCCTCGCAACTCTTGTCCGGCTGCGTCTCCTTGGCGTCCGGATCGTGATGGACGACTTCGGCACCGGCCACTCCTCGCTCAGCAATCTCCAGACGTTTCCATTCGACAAGCTCAAGATCGACTGCAGCTTCACCGCCTCGCTCGACAAGGATCCGGCAGCCCATGCCATAATTCGCGCGATCATCGCTCTCGGCCACAGTCTCAACCTTCCCGTCGTCACCGAAGGCGTCGAGACCGAGCGGCAGAGACAGATCATCGTCGACGAGGGTTGCCGGCAGATCCAGGGGTTTCTGACCGGCCGGCCCGGGCTGGCGCCGAGCGTGGACGCGGCCTCATCATCCTCCACGATGCCGCATCGGATAGGGGCTTAACTCGTCATGAGACAAAAAGGCCGGGCAGCGCCCGGCCTTTCTCCACGATAAGGCAGCAGGCCGTCAGGCGATGCTGATCTGGCGCTTTTCCGCAACCGAGCGGACCGCCGCATCGGCGAGCGCCAGCGCGGCAAGGCCGTCGTTGCCCGACGGCGCGATCTCGGCGCCTTTTTCTATTGCGGCTATGAAGCTTTCGATCTCGTTGGCGTAGGCTTCCGTATAGCGCGTCATGAAGAAATCGTGCAGCGGCGGGCGCGTGTAGCCATCGCCGGTCGCGATCTCGATCGAAACGGGGCGCTGGTTTTCAGCGGCGACGGCGCCCTTGGAGCCGTGAACCTCGATACGCTGGTCGTAACCATAGGTGGCACGGCGCGAGTTCGAGATGATCGCCTGCTTGCCGGATGCCGTCTGCAGGATGACCGAGACGCTGTCATAGTCGCCGGCGTCGCCGATCGCCTTGTCGATGAGCACGGCCGCAGTCGCGGTGACCGAAACGGGCTCCTCGCCGAGGAGGAAACGCGCCATGTCGAAATCATGGATCGTCATGTCCCGGAAGATCCCGCCCGAACGCTTGATGTAGTCGACTGGCGGCGCACCGGGATCGCGCGAGGTGATCGTCACCATCTCGACCTCGCCGATGCGCCCGTCGTCGATCGCCTTGCGCACGGCCATGAAATGCGGGTCGAAGCGGCGGTTGAAGCCAACCATCAGCTTGGCCTTGGTGTCGGACACGACCTTCAGGCAGGCCCTGACGCGCTCGGCGTCGAGATCGATCGGCTTCTCGCAGAAGATTGCCTTGCCGGCACGGGCGAAGCGCTCGATCAGATCGGCATGAGTATCCGTCGGCGTGCAGATCACCACGGCGTCGATGTCGGCGGCAGCTTCGATCGCATCGATCGTCCGGACTTCGCATCCATAGGCGCCGGCGATCGCTTCCGCGGCGGCCGGAAAGGCATCCGCCACCGCGACAAGGCGGGCATCGGCATTGCCGCTGACGGCTTTCGCATGAACCTTGCCGATACGCCCGGCGCCCAGAAGACCAAATCTCACTGTCATCACTGTCGTCCTTGAATTCCGGTTTGCGACCGGGTTGGCACACGATGATTGACGCTCATCGCGCGAAGGCGTCGCGGGGCATCCGCGGAGGAACTGGAATGAAACGGCCAATTGGTGAATACACGGAATATTTATTCCAATCGCCTTGGCGCCGTCAAGTGTCAACCGCCTGGAGCTGGGTAGCAACTACCCATGCGTCCGGAAACCGACCCAACCTTTTTATGATTGTGATCTAGCAACTCAGAGGCGATCAGGGCTTCTTGTCATCGAGGAACGGCAGGACTTCCAGCCGTTCGGCGAACCTTCGCGAGGCCATGTTTCCCTCCCGTTTAAGACGCGAGGCTGCATCAATGACATCCAACAGGGAAGGGGACTTCATCTCCTTTGTCGACCAGAGACACAAAGGGCCGTACAGCTCGAACGCCTGGTGATAGAGCGACACAACAGACTCAGGCGCGGCCCCACGAAGGGCCCCACCACGTCTCGCAAATCTCTTGTCGCAGAAGAAGACATTTCAGCACCCGACTACATACAAAAAAATATGCGCTCGGCGCACTTTCCAAAAGTGGCCGAACGCATCGAACCGACAAGATGTACCTGCTACCTATTTGCAGAAATATGCAGTAGATGAACTTGCCACAAGTCTCCCCAGAGGAACCAGAATGATCAAATTCATCGATCCGGATCATCCCTTCTATCGTCCCTTATGGATCCGGCTGCTGATCATCCTGTTCTGCGCTGTATGGACGGCGGTGGAGTTCTACGGGGGGCAGGTGATGTGGGGGACGATCTTTCTGGTCGTGACCGCCTATGCGGGCGCGTCCCTCCTCGTCTTTTACCGGCCGAAGGAGGAGAGCCAGAGCAAAGGCGAAACCACCGGCGACACGACCGACGGCACGAACTGACGCTTATCCAGTCACCGTCGGCTTTTCGATTCGCCTCAAAGCCTCGTCGATGAGCATGTTGGCGAGCTTCATGCGCAAGGTCGCATTGACCCGCGCTTCCACTGGCAGCCTGTCGGGATGATTCGCGGCGGCGAAACGCCTTCGCTTGGCCGCGAGCGTCAGCGCGGTTTCCGCTTCTCCGAGCGCGAGCTCGGAAGCGACTTCCGCAAGGCTGGTGCGCGTGAGATAGTCGGGCATGGAGAAAGGTTCGGATCGCTCATCCGCCGCCAGTGCGCGATAGGCCTGTTCCACGGCGCTGCGGGATGCCCAAGCGTGGGCCGAGCTTTCGGCAATGAAGCCCGGCGCCGCGCCGATGACGGTGCCCCGCCATCCGCCCCTTGCCTCGTTCGTCAGCTCTTCGGCCTGCTCGGCCTTGAGGCGCTCGAGCACCGAGTGGAATACCGACATGCCGAACATCAAGTCTCTCCGGGCAGGCACTTGGTTGGCAGGATCTTGCGATATCAAGATTATGCGGACCTGATCACGCCCTGCTCTGCTTCAGGATCAGATCGTAAAGCAGCTTTGCGCTCGGGGGGAGAGCCCGGCCTTCCGCCGTGATCAGCCCATAGGGTTTGATGCGGATCGGAAATTCGGTCGGCAAAATCCGGATCTCGCCGGCTTCCGTGCCGTTGCCCGCCACCAGCCTGGCGACGTCGAGCGCAACCGGAGCGATCGCATTGGTGTTCCGCACGATTGACAGCGTCAGGATGGTCGATGAAGTATTGATGACCGTTGCCGGAAGCCGGACGCCGGCGGAAGCGAAACTGTCTTCGACCGCGCGTCGAAGCAGTGTACCGGGCGGCTGGAACACCCAGTCGTAGGCCGGGAGGTCGTGGGCGCTGGCTGACGCCTTGTCCAACAGCGGGTGGCCCTCCCGGACGATGAGGCAGACCTCCTCGAAACCGATTTCGACCAGGTTGAACAGCCGCGGATTGAGGTCGTCGGGGATCCGCCCGACGATGAAATCGTGCCGCGCCGCCAGAAGCTCCCGCGTCAGCACGTTGCTGTTGTCGATCTGCACGTTGATCTCGATGCCGGGATAGGCCGTCGACACCTGGCGGATCGCCGGCACTGCGAGATTGAGTCCCGGGCCGGTGACCGATCCGAGCGAGACCGATCCGCCGCTGCCGGTCTTCAGCTCGTTGATCTCGCGCGCAGCCTCGCGCAACTCGAGGAAGATGGTGCGGGCCCGGCGCGCCAGGGCCTCGCCGTAGCGGGTCAGTTCGACGCCGCGCGCCACCCGCTCGCAGATCGGCGCCTTCACGATCGCTTCGATCTCCGCGAGCATGCGCGATGCCGCCGGCTGCGAAATCCCGAGCGAATCGGCCGCGGCGCTGATGCGCCGATGGTCGTCGATCGCCAGGATGAGCCGCAAGTGGTTGATCTTCAATCCGGAGCGGAAAAGCCCCGTTTCCAGCATTTCTCCTGTGAGCCCGGCTGCATTCTGCCTGCCATCGAGCATCGCATTCGGTTCCGTTTTCAAGAGTTTCAAAAATCACACTCTTTTAGAGTGGTATATCAATTTTGATATGCATGCAAAGCGATATTGTATTTGACAGTTATGGCAATTGATTCCAGTTTCCCAGCATATGCGCCAGCGCATGCGGGAGTATGATAAGACGGGGAGGGCTTCCTTTATCTTGAACCACCGCCGGGGGGTCACGCTCCGCGACGGTGGTCGCTGCGCATAGACGGAGGCCCCGCGCCTGCCGGTTCAACACTCAGGGAGAGATCTGATGAAATTCTTTACTTCGCTTCTCGCGGCTGCGGCGATCACGGTCGCCGGCTTCGCTGCGCCGGCAGTCGCCCAGGAAAAGGGCATGGTCGGCATCTCCATGCCCACCAAGACGTCGACGCGCTGGATTTCCGACGGCGAGACCATGGAGAAGCTGTTCAAGGAGGCCGGCTATACGCCGGACCTGCAGTTCGCCGACGATGACATTCCGAACCAGTTGGCGCAGATCGAGAACATGGTGACCAAGGGCGCGAAGGTCCTCGTCATCGGCGCCATCGACGGCACGACGCTCTCCGACATCCTGCAGAAGGCTGCCGATGCCGGCGTCAAGGTCATCGCCTACGACCGCCTGATCCGCGATTCCGGCAATGTCGACTACTACGCCACCTTCGACAACTTCCAGGTCGGCGTGCTGCAGGCGACATCGCTCGTCGAGGGTCTGAAGCTCGACAGTGCCACCGAGCCGAAGAACGTCGAACTTTTCGGCGGCTCGCCGGACGACAACAACGCCTTCTTTTTCTACGACGGCGCGATGTCCGTCCTGCAACCTCTGATCGACAGCGGCAAAATCGTCGTCAAGTCCGGCCAGATGGGCATGGACCAGGTCGGCACGCTGCGCTGGGATGGCGCCGTGGCTCAGGCCCGCATGGAAAACCTTCTGTCGTCCGCCTATACCGATGCGAAGGTCGATGGTGTTCTGTCGCCCTATGACGGTCTGTCGATCGGCATCATCTCGGCTCTGAAGGGCGTCGGTTACGGCTCCGGCGACATGCCGATGCCGATCGTCACCGGTCAGGACGCCGAACTGCCGTCGGTCAAGTCGATCCTCGCCGGCGAACAGTATTCCACGGTCTTCAAGGACACCCGTGAACTGGCCAAGGTCACCGTCAACATGGTCAACGCGATCATGGATGGCAAGGAGCCGGAGGTCAACGACACGAAGACCTATGAAAACGGCGTCAAGGTCGTTCCGTCCTACCTCCTGAAGCCCGTTTCCGTCGACAAGTCCAACGCCAAGGACGTTCTCGTCGGTTCCGGCTACTACACGGAAGATCAGCTCAACAACTGATGCGGCGAACCGGGAGGGTGCGCGACACGCTCGCGCACCCTCTTAATCCAGGCGGCATGCGTCTCGTGGCAATGTCGCTGTAGCACTTTGGCCCGCCGCGTGGTTTTATTTCGTATCGGAGCCGGTCGAAACAACCGCGCAGCACGGGAGAGCGCCTGCAGTCTCTCCGACTGCAGCTGGAATGGCTGAGTATGGACAACATCATTCTTGAAATGCGGGGCATTACGAAGACGTTTCCGGGCGTCAAGGCCCTGGACAATGTCTCGTTCAAGGTCCGCGAAGGCGAGATCCACGCGCTTGTCGGGGAAAACGGCGCCGGCAAGTCGACCTTGATGAAGGTGCTGAGCGGAGTCTATCCGGCCGGCACCTATGAGGGCGAGATCCATTACGACGGCGAGCTTCGCCAGTTCAGCACGATCTCGGACAGCGAAGAGCTCGGCATCATCATCATCCATCAGGAACTGGCGCTCGTTCCGCTGCTTTCGATCGCCGAGAACATCTTTCTCGGCAACGAGGTGGCCGAAAAGGGCGTGATCCACTGGCCGCAGACCTTTGCCCGCACCCAGGAGCTCCTGAAGAAAGTGGGCCTGAACGAGTCCCCCGCGACGCTGATCACCGACATCGGCGTCGGCAAGCAGCAGCTGGTGGAGATTGCCAAGGCGCTTTCGAAGAAAGTCCGCCTGCTGATCCTCGACGAGCCGACCGCATCCCTCAACGAAAACGACTCCGACGCGCTTTTGAAGCTGCTCATGGAGTTCCGCAGCCAGGGCATGACGTCGATCATCATCTCTCACAAGCTCAACGAGATTAAGAAGGTTGCCGACCAGATCACCATCCTGCGCGATGGCGGAACGGTAGAGACGCTCGACTGTCACAAGGAAGACATCAGCGAGGACCGGATCATCAACGGCATGGTCGGCCGGGCCATGGAAGACCGCTATCCGCCGCGTGAACCGAAGATCGGTGACACGCTGCTCGAGGTGAAGAACTGGAACGTCTACCATCAGCATCACCGCGACCGGCAGTTCCTGCATGACGTCAGCTTCAAGGTTCGCGCCGGCGAGGTCGTCGGCATCGCCGGGCTGATGGGCGCCGGCCGCACCGAGACGGCGATGAGCGTTTTCGGCAAGTCCTGGGGCCACAAGATCACCGGCGAGGTGACGATGCATGGCCGGCCGGTGGACGTGAGCACGATTCCCAAGGCCATCAAGGCAGGTCTTGCCTATGTAACGGAGGACCGCAAGCAGCTCGGCCTCGTGCTGATCAACAACATCATGCACAACACCACGCTCGCCAATCTGCATGCGGTCGCATCGAACGGCGTCATCGACGAGCGCAAGGAACGGAAGGTCGCCGCCGAATATCGCTCGAAGCTCCGCATCCGTTCCCATTCGATCTATCAGGAGACGGTCAACCTCTCTGGCGGGAACCAGCAGAAGGTCGTCCTGTCCAAGTGGCTGTTCACCAATCCCGAAGTCCTCATACTCGATGAGCCGACGCGCGGTATCGACATCGGCGCGAAGTATGAGATCTACACCATCATCAACCAGCTCGCGGCCGAGGGCAAAGGCATCCTGATGATCTCGTCGGAGATGCCGGAGCTGCTCGGGACCTGCGATCGCATCTATGTCATGAACGAGGGGCGCATGGTGGCCGAGCTTTCCAAGGAGGAAGCAAGCCAGGAATCGATCATGCGCGCCATCATGCGTTCAGGGGAGAAACACTAATGGTCGCCGATACGAGCACCGAAACCACCAAACCGTCGATCGGTGACTACCTCAGGAACAACATTCGCGAATACGGCCTGCTGGTCGCGCTCGTCATCATCATGCTGTTCTTCCAGTTCGTCACCAACGGCGTCCTCTTCAGGCCCGTCAACATCACGAACCTGGTGCTGCAGAACTCGTTCATCGTCATCATGGCACTGGGCATGCTGCTGATCATCGTTGCCGGGCACATCGATCTGTCGGTCGGCTCCATCGTGGCCTTCATCGGCGCGATTTCGGCGATCATGCTCGTCAAATGGGGCTTGCCTGCCTTTGTGGTCATTCCCGCCTGCCTGATCGTGGGCGGTATCATGGGCGCGGCGCAGGGCTACTGGGTCGCCTATCAGAAGATCCCTTCCTTCATCGTCACGCTCGCCGGCATGCTGGTGTTCCGGGGAATGACCTATGTGGTCCTCGGCGGCCGTCCGATCGGACCGTTTCCGAAGGACTTCCAGATACTGTCGACCGGATTCGTTCCCGACTTTCTTTACTTCCTCAGCCCGAGCCCGGAGACGATCAAGAACATGGTCGCCCTGGTCGCCGTGCTGTTGCTCGTCGGCTATGCGATCTTTGCCGGGGTTCGCAATCGCCGGATCAACGAGCAGCACGGCACGGAGAACGAGCCGTTCGTCTTCTTCGCGATCCAGATGGCGGTCATCAGCCTGGTGGCACTGTTCCTCGGCTTCCAGCTTTCGACCTATCGGGGCCTGCCCAACGTCCTAGTCGTCATGGGCGTGCTGATCGCCGTCTACACCTTCGTCACCACGCGTTCGACGATCGGCCGCCGGATATACGCGATGGGCGGCAACGAGAAGGCGACCAAGCTCTCCGGCATCAATACCGAACGGCTGACCTTCTACGCCTTCGTGAACATGGGCGCGCTCGCGGCGCTTGCCGGCATGATCATCACGGCCCGTCTGAACTCGGCGACCCCGAAAGCCGGCGTCGGCTTCGAGCTCGACGTGATCGCGGCCTGCTTCATCGGCGGTGCGTCCGCCTCGGGTGGCGTCGGCAAGATTACCGGCGCGGTGATCGGCGCTTTCATCATGGGCGTCATGAACAACGGCATGTCCATCATGGGCATCGGCATCGACTACCAGCAATTGATCAAGGGCCTCGTGCTGCTCGCAGCCGTGTTCTTCGACGTCTACAACAAGAACAAGGGCAAGGGCTGACCGGCTTCCGCTCGGCCCCCGATGATCGCAACAGAAAAACGCGGCATGTTTGCCGTAACTGGGTGGCGTGAGCCACTCTCGGGCGAAGCGCTGCTTTTCCGCAAGGAAAGGCATCGTGGAAGCCAATTCATCAGGAAGGACAGAACGTGCTGATTTCTCAGGTCAGGAAAGAAGACGGTTCGGTTATCGTCGCCGTGCGTGCCCCGGGCGAGACGGCGCGTGCCGTCAGGGGAGCGGAGAGCGTCTATGCTCTGGCGATGGAAGCGGCCAATAGCGGCCGGAGCCTCAGGGACGTCGTCGACGCCAAGGGCTTTGGCGAAACGATCGATCTCGAGGAAGCCTATTCCCAGGGGCGGCTGCTTTCGCCGATCACGCATCCCGATCCCGCCCACCTGCATCTGACGGGGACCGGGCTCACGCATCTTGGCTCCGCTGCAACGCGGGACGCGATGCACAAGAAGGCGACGGAAGCGACCGAGGAAACGCTGACCGACTCTATGAAGATGTTCCGCATGGGGCTCGAGGGCGGTAAGCCGAAGTCCGGTGAGAAAGGCGTGCAGCCGGAATGGTTCTACAAGGGCAACGGCACCACGGCTGTGGCCCCGGGCGAGCCGCTCGTGTCTCCGTCCTTCGCCGAGGAAGGCGGCGAGGAGCCCGAAATGGCCGGCATCTATGTGATCTCCGACAAGGGCGTCCCCTTCCGGCTCGGCTTTGCGGTTGCCAACGAGTTCTCAGATCACAAGACCGAGCGGGTCAATTATCTGTGGCTCGCACATTCGAAGCTCAGGCAGGCGAGCTTCGGGCCGGAAATCCGCATCGGCGCGGCTCCCGAGGATATTCGCGGGGCATCGCGCATCCTTCGGGGCGGCAAGGTGCTGTGGGAGAAGCCTTTCCTTTCCGGTGAGGCGAACATGTCGCACAGCTTCGCCAATCTCGAATATCACCATTTCAAATACGGACTCTTCCGCGCACCGGGAGACATCCACGTCCACATGTTCGGCACGGCGACGCTCTCTTTCGGTGACGGCATCCGCACGGAGGAGGGAGACGTATTCGAAATCGAAGCCAAGGAATTCGGCCTGCCCCTGCGCAATCCGCTGGCGATCGCGGCGGAGGAAGAGGTCGCTGTCCATCAGCTCTGACATATCTCCAATGGCACGCCCGAGGCCGTGAACCACCACGGCCGCTTGCGGCAAGAAGACAAGGAGGCTGAAGCCCATGACACTTCACCAGAACCTGATCGCCGGCGAATGGGTCGGCGGAGACGGCGTTGCGAACATTAATCCGTCGAACACCGATGATGTCGTCGGAGAATATGCACGCGCGAGCGCCGAAGACGCGAAAGCCGCGATCGCGGCGGCAAAGGCCGCCTTTCCCGCGTGGTCGCGCTCCGGCATTCTCGAGCGCCATGCGATCCTGAAGAAGACCGCCGACGAGATCCTGGCGCGCAAGGACGAGCTCGGACGCCTTCTCTCGCGCGAAGAGGGCAAGACGCTCGCCGAGGGTATCGGCGAGACGGTCCGCGCCGGCCAGATCTTCGAGTTCTTCGCCGGCGAGACCCTGCGTCTTGCGGGTGAGGTCGTCCCGTCGGTCCGGCCGGGGATCGGCGTCGAGATCACCCGCGAGCCGGCCGGCGTCGTCGGCATCATCACGCCTTGGAATTTCCCGATCGCCATTCCTGCCTGGAAGCTCGCCCCGGCGCTTTGCTACGGCAACACCATTGTCTTCAAGCCGGCCGAGCTGGTTCCGGGCTGTTCGTGGGCGATCGTCGACATCCTCCACCGGGCGGGTCTGCCGAAGGGCGTGTTGAACCTCGTCATGGGCAAGGGCTCGGTCGTCGGCCAGGCGATGCTCGACAGTCCGGACGTCCAGGCGATCACCTTCACCGGCTCGACCGCGACCGGAAAGCGGGTCGCCGTCGCCTCGGTCGAACATAACCGCAAGTACCAGCTGGAGATGGGCGGCAAGAACCCGTTCGTGGTGCTCGACGATGCCGATCTGTCCGTCGCCGTCGAAGCCGCGGTCAACTCAGCTTTCTTCTCGACCGGCCAGCGCTGCACCGCCTCGTCGCGGATCATCGTCACCGAGGGCATCCATGACCGGTTCGTCGCCGCCATGGGCGAGCGGATCAAGGGTCTCGTCGTCGACGACGCGCTGAAGCCCGGCACCCATATCGGTCCGGTGGTCGATCAGAGCCAGCTCAACCAGGACACCGACTATATCGCCATCGGCAAGCAGGAGGGCGCCAAGCTCGCCTTCGGCGGCGAGGTGATCTCGCGCGACACGCCCGGCTTCTATCTGCAGCCGGCGCTGTTCACCGAGGCGACCAACGAGATGCGCATCTCGCGCGAGGAAATCTTCGGGCCGGTCGCGGCCGTCATCCGCGTCAAGGATTACGACGAGGCGCTCGCCGTCGCCAACGACACACCGTTCGGCCTGTCTTCGGGCATCGCCACCACCAGCCTGAAGCATGCGACGCATTTCAAGCGCAATGCCGAGGCCGGCATGGTGATGGTCAACCTGCCGACGGCGGGCGTCGATTTCCACGTGCCGTTTGGCGGCCGCAAGGCTTCCTCTTACGGCCCTCGTGAGCAGGGCAAATACGCCGCAGAGTTCTACACCAACGTCAAGACAGCCTACACGCTTGCCTGAAGAAAACAGGGCGTAAAGCCGGCGTGTCCAGCCCGCGCAGGGCGCAAGGAAGGAAGAAATGAAGAAGAAAGCTGAGTGGCCGCGCAAGCTCCGTTCGCAGGAGTGGTTCGGCGGTACTGGCAAGAATGCCATCATGCATCGCTCCTGGATGAAGAACCAGGGGCTTCCCGCCGACACCTTCGACGGGCGGCCGATCATCGGCATCTGTAACACCTGGTCGGAACTCACGCCGTGCAATGCGCATCTGCGCGACCTCGCTGAGCGCGTGAAGCGCGGGGTTTACGAGGCGGGAGGCTTCCCGGTGGAATTCCCGGTCTTCTCGACCGGTGAGAGCACGCTACGCCCGACGGCGATGATGTTCCGCAACCTGGCGGCGATGGATGTCGAGGAATCGATCCGCGGCAATCCGGTCGATGGCGTCGTCCTGCTCGGCGGCTGCGACAAGACTACGCCCAGCCTGTTGATGGGTGCGGCAAGCGTCGACATTCCGGCGATCGTCGTCTCCGGCGGCCCCATGCTCAATGGAAAGTGGCGCGGCAAGGACGTCGGGTCCGGCACGGCGATCTGGCAGTTTTCCGAAATGGTGAAGTCCGGCGAGATGTCGCTTGAGGAGTTCATGGACGCCGAGCAGGGCATGGCCCGTTCCGCGGGAAGCTGTATGACCATGGGCACGGCCTCGACCATGGCGTCGATGGCCGAAGCGCTAGGCATGACGCTTTCGGGCAATGCGGCCATTCCCGCGGTCGATGCGCGCCGCCGGGTGATTTCGCAGCTTACCGGCCGTCGCATTGTCGAGATGGTCAAGGAGGACTTGAAGCCCTCCGATATCCTGATCAAGGAGGCCTTCGAAAACGCCATCCGCGTTAACGGCGCCGTCGGCGGCTCGACCAATGCGGTCCTGCATCTGCTCGCGCTTGCGGGCCGTGTCGGCGTCGATCTTTCGCTGGACGATTGGGACAGACTCGGCCGCGATGTGCCGACCATCGTCAACCTCCAGCCTTCCGGCAAATATCTGATGGAGGAGTTCTATTATGCCGGCGGTCTGCCGGTCGTGATTAAGGCGGTCGCGGAGATGGGCCTCCTGCACAATGACGCCATCACCGTCAGCGGCGACACGATCTGGAACGACGTCAAGGGCGTCGTGAACTACAACGAGGACGTAATCCTGCCGCGGGAAAAGGCGCTGACGAAATCGGGCGGCATCGCCGTCCTGCGCGGCAATCTGGCGCCGCGCGGTGCTGTTCTGAAACCTTCGGCCGCTTCGCCGCACCTTATGCAGCACAAGGGCCGTGCGGTCGTATTCGAAAGCATTGAGGACTATCACGCACGCATCAACCGTGAGGATCTCGACATAGACGAGACCTGCATCATGGTACTGAAATATTGCGGCCCCAAAGGCTATCCGGGCATGGCCGAGGTCGGCAATATGGGCCTGCCGCCGAAGGTCCTGAAGAAGGGCATCACCGACATGATCCGTATTTCGGATGCTCGCATGTCGGGTACGGCCTACGGCACCGTCATCCTTCATACCGCGCCGGAAGCCGCGGAAGGCGGACCCCTGGCGCTCGTCGAGAATGGCGACCTGATCGAGGTCGACATCCCGAATCGCACGCTGCATCTCCATGTCTCCGACGAGGAACTTGCACGACGCCGTGCGGCCTGGGTATCGCCGGTAAAACCGCCCACGGGCGGTTATGGCGGCCTCTATATCAAGACCGTGATGCAGGCTGACGCCGGCGCCGATCTGGACTTCCTAGTCGGCGCGCGCGGATCGGTGGTCGAGCGCGACAGCCACTGATGCCGTGAACCCGGGGAGCCGTCGGGTACGGAATCTCTCCGCGACGTCATCACCAGACGGGGCAGTCGCATACTGCCCCGCCTTGAAAAGTTGTATGCTCTACGCCAGTTCGTGAAACTTGTTCGCGTGTTGGGAATTTTCCTCAATCGGGCAATCGCATCCCCGTCGCAAGAGGAAGTGAACATGCGGAAGAAAGCCTTCGTTCTCTCTGTCGGTCTCATAACGAGTCTGACCTTTATTCCCAGTACCCCCGGCTTTGCACAAAGCGTCGGAGGCAATGGTGGCCTGAACGTCGGGGTGTCGCTCGGAGGTTCGAGGGGCGTCAATGCCAATGTCGGCGCATCGCTGGGCGGATCCAGAGGTGTCAGCGCCGATGTCGATGCGTCCGTCGGAGGATCGCGCGGGGTCAACACTTCGGCCACAGCATCCGTCGGCGGCAGCCGCGGCGTCAACGCCAATGCCAATGCAAGTGCGGGCGGCAGCCGCGGCCTCAATAGCACTGTCAGCGCAAATGTCGGCGGCGGCAACGGCATCGACGCCGATGCGGACGTCTCGCTCGGCGGCAGCCGCGGTCTCAACGCCAATGTGAGTGCGAATGCCGGCGGCGGAAGCGGAGTCGGACTGGACGTTGGCCTCGGGATTGGCGGTGGCAGCTCGGGCGGCGGCGGAGGTGGACCTGACAACGGCGGCGGCGGTGGCGGACCGGGTGCCGGTGGCGGCGCGGGCGGAATAGGCAACCCCGGCCAAACTCCAATCGCAGCTTTCAACGCCATGTCCCCCAACGAGCGGCGCACGGTGCTGAAGCGCTGCCGCGATGTCGTCAATGGCGGCTATGACCGGGGATTGGTCGCACTCTGCCGTATCCTGCAGTCCAATGCATCGCGCTGAGTGGAGCGGAAGACTTACCTGGATCATTTCACGGTTTCATTGAAACGGTGAAATGATCCAACCCCTCTTCGATAACACCGCGGGCCAGTTCCGCTTCAATTCTGAGCTTGGCTCTGCCCTTGTTGCTCGACCGTCACGGCCACCTTCAGAGTCTCGGTGCCTGTGCCGTGCACCAGTCCCGACACCGGCGCGGCATCGCGGTAGCATAGCCCCGAGGCGATGCGGACATAGCGGTCGTCCGGGCAGACCTTGTTGGCGGGATCGAATCCCACCCAGCCAAGGCCGGTAATGTGCACGTCGGCCCAGGCGTGGCTTGCGGTCTGCTGCGGATGGTCCTCCATCATGAGGTAGCCAGAGACGTAGCGTGCGGGCAGGCCAAGGGTCCGCGCGGCAGAGATCAGGATATGGGCATGATCCTGACATACGCCCTTGCCGCGCTCCAGTGCCTCCTCGGCGGAGGTCCCGACCTGGGTCTCACCCTGTTCGTAGCGTACGGTCTCGTGAATGATCGTCATCAGCGCGTGCATGCGCTCGAGTTCGGTGGCGCCTCCGGCGGCTTTCGCGAGCTCGCGGATCCGCTTGCCCGGCTTGGTGAGCGGGGTTTCACGGGCGTAGAGCCACAGCGGCACATAGGACTGGTGAGCGCCGAATACGCCGGCCCGGTCTTCCGTTTCGACTTCGCCTTTCGCCTCTATGCAAAGGGTCGTCCGATCGGCGTCGACGCTGACGAGATGCGTGCGGTTGCCGAACTGGTCGTCATAGCTCACTTCTATGGCGGCGCCGTCCACGAGCGTCTTCCAGTTCCGGACGGTCTGGCCCGGCAGATTTACCGGCGTGAGGCGCAGGCGCTGCAATGCGTATTGTACCGGTTCGTCGTAATGATACTCGGTCGTGTGGCTGATTTTCAGATACATCTACGCCCCCTGAAGCTCATTGATAGAACCGGTAACCATCGGAGATTTCCCGGCCGAGGCGATTGTTCTGGTTGATGAACTCCTTGAGATATTGGTGTAGCCCCTGATCCATAATTTCCGCGATCGACTGGCTGCGCAGCAAGCCGAGCGTCTGCTCGGCGGTCTCGTGGGCCGCGTGCCGCTCGCCGTATTCGCGCGCGAGATAACCGAGATTGGAGACGAGCTTGTCGTAGCAATAGGCCAGCGAGCGCGGCATGCGGCCGTTTGCGATCAGGAAGTCGGCGATATTTGCGGGCCTGAGTTCGGCATCGTAGACCCAGCCATAGGAGCGGTGTGCGGAGACCGAGCGCAGGATCGACTCCCATTGGACGTTGTCCATGGACGATCCGACCGCGGAGACTGCCGGCAGAAGCACGTAATATTTGACGTCGAGGATGCGGGCGGTGTTGTCGGCTCTCTCGATGAAGGTGCCGATGCGAGAGAAGTTGAATATCTCGTTCCTGAGCATCGTGCCGTGGAAGGCGCCCCGGATAAGCCCGGCCCGCCGCTTAATCGTGTCGATGATCTCCGGCATGTCGGTCGTCTTCGCCCTCCTGGCGAGGCTTCCCTTCATTTCGATCCAGCATTCGTTGATCGCTTCCCATGTCTCGCGCGTGAGCGCCGTGCGGACCATGCGGGCGTTGTTGCGGCCGGCCTCGATGCACGACATCACGCTTGACGGGTTGGTGCGGTCACGCAGAAGGAAGTCGATCGCGTCGCCGCTCGTCAATCCTTCATGGACCTGATCATAGAGTTCGCGCACGTCCGCGCTTTGCAGCACCCCGTCCCAGTCGTCCTCGGCCGCTTCGCTGCGCGTGAGCGACATGCGCAATCCGGCATCGATGAGGCGGGCGCTGTTCTCCGCGCGCTCGATATAGCGGAACATCCAGTAGAGGCCGTTTGCAGTTCTTCCCAGCATGGCCTCAGTCCTCCAGCACCCAGGTATCCTTGGTCCCGCCGCCCTGGCTGGAATTCACCACCAGGGAGCCTTCTTTCAGGGCCACGCGGGTCAGGCCGCCCGGAATGATCTGAACCTTGTCGGAGACGAGCACATAGGGACGCAGATCGACGTGGCGCGGCGCAATGCCCTTGTTGACCATGATGGGCACCGTCGAGAGCGACAATGTCGGCTGGGCAATGTAGTTGCCGGGACGGGATTTGAGCTTCTCGGCGAAGGCTGCACATTCCTTTTTTGTCGCGGTCGGGCCGACGAGCATGCCGTAGCCGCCGGAGCCGTGAACCTCCTTGACGACGAGCTCGGCGAGATGTTCGAGCACGTATTTGAGACTCTCTGGTTCCGAGCAGCGCCAGGTGGGCACGTTCTCGAGGAGGGGTTTGCGGCCGGTATAGAATTCGACAATTTCCGGCATGTAGGAATAGATCGCCTTGTCGTCGGAAATGCCGGTGCCGGGGGCATTGGCGATGGTGATATTGCCGGCGCGATAGACATCCATGATCCCCGGTATCCCGAGGGCGGAATCCGGGCGGAAGGTGAGGGGGTCTAGGAAATCGTCGTCGACGCGCCGGTAAAGCACGTCTATCGCCTCGTACCCGCGTGTCGTGCGCATCTTTACCCTGCCGTCGATGACGCGCAGGTCCGAGCCCTCCACCAGTTCGACGCCCATCATATCCGCCAGGAATGCGTGCTCGTAGAAAGCCGAGTTGTAGATCCCGGGCGTGAGGACGGCAACGCGCGGCCTGCCCTCGCAGCCGGCCGGAGCGAGCGAGGAAAGGCTCTGGCGAAGCAGATTGGGATAGTTCTCTACCGGCCGCACGCGGTTCTGGTGGAACAGCTCCGGAAACATCTGCATCATCGTTTCCCGGTTTTCCAGCATGTAGCTGACGCCGGACGGCGTGCGGGCATTGTCCTCCAGCACATAGTACTGGTCTTCGCCAGTGCGTACGATGTCGGTACCTGCGATGTGGGTGTAGACGCCGCCCGGCGGCCGGAAGCCGATCATCTGCGGCAGGAAGGTGTCGTTCTTCTCGACCAGTTCGCGCGGGATGCGCCCGGCGCGGATGATTTCCTGCTTGTGGTAGATGTCGTCGAGAAAGGCGTTGAGCGCGATGACGCGCTGTTCGATGCCTTGGGCGAGCCGGCGCCATTCGCGCCCGGAGATGATGCGGGGTATGAGATCGAAGGGGATCAGTTTTTCGGAGGAATCCGCGTGTCCGTAGACTGCGAAGGTGATGCCCGTCTTACGAAAAATCTTTTCGGCTTCCTTCGATTTCGCGATGAGCCGGTTTCTGTCCTGACTGGCATACCATTGATGATAAGTCGAATATGGCTGGCGCGGGCTGCTGTCCGCATTGATCATTTCGTCAAATGCCAAAGGCTGGTCCCCTTATTTTCGACCATTTGAATACAACGCAGAGTGCAATGCAAGAAGCGTGCACATTTGCCGTCGAAGAAATTTGGCGGGTGGCGGCGCGGCCGGATGCGGCCGTATTCGGCGTTCCGGGTGAGAACCGGGGCCGCGGCACGCGCAGCCTGGGCTTCCGCTGCGCAGAAAAAACGGGCTGATGCCCGGATTTTAGGCCCTTAGGATTCGAGGAGACGCGTTCAGCAGGTTGTGGAGCGGCGGTTCCTATTCGCTGATGCTATCCATCAGAAAAATTCCTTTGACGGGGCGCTATCGCCGCTCTATCGCGGCAGCGGCGATCCTGCGCGGATCGTCGTGAATCCATTCGCTCAGGAAAGATTTCATGCTCGCCCGCCTGGCCCCGGCCATCTTCGTGCTGCTCTGGTCGACAGGCTGGGTCGTTGCAAAATATGCGGCCATCTTCGCCGATCCGCTGACCTTCCTGGCGCTGCGCTACAGCTTCGCCATTCTGCTCTTCATCGGCTTCTGTCTCCTGAGCGGTGCGCGGTGGCCGCGCTCCGCCACGGCGATCGGCCATGCCGTCGTGTCCGGCATCTTCCTCCACGGCCTCTATCTCGGTGCCGTATGGTGGGCGATCGGGCAAGGTGTGCCCGCGGCGATCTCCGGCATCATTGCCGGCTTGCAGCCCCTGATGACGGCTGCGGTCGCGCCTTGGCTGATCGGCGAGAAGCTGGCGGGTCAGCAGAAGTTGGGTCTTATCCTCGGCTTTTGCGGCATCGCGCTTGCGGTTGCGCCGAAAATGCTGGCGATCGACGCGGCCGCAACGCCGATCCACCTGCTGCCGCTGGCCGTCAACGTTCTCGGCATGGCCGCCGTCACCTACGGGACGCTCTATCAGAAACGTTATTTGCAGACTGGCGACATCCGGTCGATTGCAGCGCTGCAATATGTGGGAGCGCTCCTCGTCACCATCCCCCTGGCGCTCATGCTCGAGGACCTGCGGGTCACCTGGAATATCGAACTTGTCGCGGCGCTCGCCTGGTCGGTCCTGGGCCTCTCGATGGGAGCGATCGCGCTCCTGCTCTATCTCATTCGCCGCGGGCAGGTATCGCGCGCGGCATCGCTCATCTATCTGGTGCCGCCGCTTGCCGCCGGCGAGGCGGCGCTGTTCTTCGGAGAAGCGCTGACCTGGCCGATGATCATCGGCACCGTAATTGCCGTGACAGGGGTCTATCTCACCAACCGAAAGGCCGCGGGGGGGACAGCGGCGAGCGAGCCTGCAAAGGAAATGCCGGCGGTTTGACGAGCTCTATGGCGAGGTGCACTCGCAGAATTGAACGCGCACCGTCCGGTGTCGTCGGTCGCAACTTTCCGTGACCGGCTTCCATTGGACGCCGACCTGTGCCAGCTTACGCGCATGTTCGTCGTCGTCGCGCTCCGGCGCTTCCTGTGTCTGCTCGTCTTGCTCGCGGTCGTGATCGGCCCCGTGAGTGTCGGCGCGGCCACGAGCGCGATGGCCTCGTCGGACATGCAAATGGCGGCCATGGCAAGCACGGATGTCTCCGAGGACATGTCCTGCTGCCCGCGGCAACCGCCCCTAAAGAACGACTGCGGAAGCGCATGCCCCCTAGGGCTGGTCTGCGCCGGCAGCATCCTTGCACACGCGGACCGGGCGGAAGGCTGGAGCGTCTACCGCGAGGCGCGCGACGCGTCGCACGCCCTCCTGCAGGACAGCGAACTTTCGTCGGCCACCATCGACCCCCCGGCGCGGCCTCCCAAAGCCTGAATCTCACTCTTCGAATCGACGGAACTGCTCCGCCCGACAGAGGTGGGGCGTCCGACCATCGACGTTTTCCAAGGACGCGGCCGACAGGCCCGTCGGGTGAGAGTTCACATGACTGCGATCCGTCTTATGCCGAGAGCAGGCCTCGCCTGCCTTGCCCTGGCGCTTTTCTTCACGAACGCCTACGCCGCCGCTACGGACTACCGGTTCGAGCTCGTCGAGCCCGAGATTGCCGAGGGACCGGAAGCGATCGTCGCCGTCCGTCTCATCGACGAGAGGACGAAAGTGCCGGTTTCCGGCGCGATCATTTTTGCGACCCGGCTCGACATGGCGCCGGAAGGTATGGAGGCGATGACGACCGCCGTCGAAGCGATGCCTTCGACAGAGCCCGGAGTTTACCGGTTCAGGACCGATCTCGGCATGGAAGATGGCTGGCGCTTCAAACTGGCGGCCAAGCTCCAAAGGGAGGCCGAAACCGTTCGGGGTGAACTCCTTCTGAAGGCGATCCCGTGAAGACGCTCAAATTCCTGGTTCTGGTCGGCTCCCTCGTCCTGGCAGGCGGAGGAGGCTACGTAGCCGACAGGCGGCCTTACCCAACAGTTCTTCCTTGGGCAACTGCACGAGAACCCACGCCGCCTGCGGCAAAGCCGGCGGGCAAGATCATCTACTACCGGCACCCGGACGGGGTGCCGGAATGTTCGGCGGCGCCGAAGCAAACGGCAGACGGGCGCCCGTTCGTCGCGGTCAGGCAAAGCGAGGATGTCTCTTTCGAACCGCTGGAGGCGGTTGCGGAGGGTCCGGCGCCGGCAGCGAGCGAAAAATCCTCGATCTATCTGGATCAGCTATTGCGGGAGCGGCGCGCGGCTTGCGCGGCCGAGGGGCGTTCCCTGACGCATTCCGATCTGCAGGAGGCCATCATGGTGGGGGCGGTCGAGCGGGTCCGGCCGAAGATGATGACCGTCGTCGCCATCATGGCGGGGCTTGTGCCGATCCTTTGGAGCACCGGGTCCGGGTCGGAGGTCATGCAACGGATCGCCGTCCCGATGATCGGCGGAATGGTATCCTCGACGATCCTCACCCTGGTGGTCATTCCGGCCGTTTACGGCTTGGTGAAGGGCTGGCGGCTGTCCTCGTCGAGTGCACCGAAGAAAGTCAGTCAATTCAATGCCGCACAACCAATGTTCAAAGGAGAGCAACCATGAGAAGAAGAGAGTTTCTGTTTTCCGCGGCCGCGGCCGCGTCGGCTTGGACGATCGGGCCTGCCTTTGCGGCCGGCCGGGAAATGGTCGTCTACAAGGACCCAAATTGCGGTTGCTGCCATGCATGGGCCGAGGCGATGAAGGGAGCCGGCTTTGCGGTAGGCATAAAGGACGTCGACGATCTGTCTGCGGTAAAGCAGCGCTATGCGATACCGGATGAGATGCAAGGCTGCCATACGGCTGTCGTCGGCGGCTATTACGTGGAAGGCCATGTACCGCTGGATGCCGTGGAAAGGCTCCTCGCCGAGCGCCCGGACATTGCCGGCATCGCGGTCCCGGGCATGCCCGTCGGATCGTTGGGCATGGGGGACGACCCTCGCGCATCCTATGACGTGTTCGCGGTGAAGAGAGACGGCACCAGCGCGATCTATCAGTCCGTCAGACCCAAAGGCTAACTGGCGCAGGTGACGCAGGGCAGTGTCGAAACGGCGGGCATCTACCCGCCGTTCCACGACGTCATTGCGCCTAAGGGCGTTCAGCGCATGAAACACCAAACGCTCTAAGTCTTTGACGCTGCGCACTTATCCTCGAAGTGCTCTAGAGCGGGATGAGGAAAAGTGTGTGCGGTTTTCCGCCCGCATCCCGCGTCTCAACTTCTTGGAACCGATCACGTTCATGTTTTTAGGTCGACCCGACCTAAAAGCATCGTGATCTAGCGCTGATGGCCGCGACCGTCGGCACGCTGCGGTCGATTGCCGCCGCCGTTGCGTTCGCCTGACTGTTCGCTCCCACGGCGGCCGGCCTGCTGCGGTCCGGGCCGCCCATGGTGCTTCTGCGCCTTGTGATTGCGGTGGCCTTCCGGCCGTCCGTCCGCCGGTCCATGCCCGGCAGCACGCTGGTCGCGGCGCTCGTGCGAGCGCTCGTCGCGCAGCAGTTCATCGCCGGCGAATCCGCCGGCTGCCGCCTGGCGCTGCGGCCGATCGCGGCGGGGTCCGCCCTGGCGCTGCCCTGCGCCATTGCCGCGAGACTGGCCGTTACCACGAGGCTGTCCGTTGCCGCGACCGCCACGTCCCTTGGAGGGGCGCGCCTGGTCGGCGGGCGCTTCGCCGCTGGCGACGGCGATCTGGATGCCCATCAGCTTTTCGATGTCCCGCAGCAGGCGGATTTCGTCCGGCGCACAGAATGCGATCGCGATGCCGTCGCGGCCGTTACGGGCCGTGCGGCCGATACGGTGCACATAGGCGTCGGGCACTTCCGGCAGGTCGTAGTTGTAGACGTGGGTGACGCCTGGAATGTCGATCCCGCGAGCGGCCACATCCGTCGCCACGAGCACGCGGATCTCACCGTCGCGGAATGCCTTCAGCGCGCGCTCCCGCTGGCCCTGGCTCTTGTTGCCATGGATCGAGGCGGCCTTGAAGCCGACATGGTCGAGATGCTTCATCAGCTTCTCGGCGCCATGCTTGGTGCGGCTGAAAATCAGCGACAGCCCATCGGGATTGGCAGTCAGCGTCTGCTTCAGGATCGTCGTCTTCAGGTCCTTGCCGGGGACGAAATGCACATATTGTTCGACCTTGTCGGCGGCCTTACCCGGAGGCGAGACTTCGACCTTGACCGGATCGGTCAGATATTCGCCGGCAAGCTCGGCAATCAGCTTCGGCATGGTTGCGGAGAAGAGCAGCGTCTGACGATTCTTCGGCACCAGCTTGGAAATCTTGCGCAGGTCGTGGATGAAGCCGAGATCGAGCATCTGGTCAGCCTCGTCGAGAACGAGGTAGCGAGCCTGTGTCAGCGTCACCGCCTTGCGAGAAACAAGGTCGAGCAGGCGGCCGGGGGTCGCGACGAGAATGTCGACGCCACGGGCGAGCTGTTCGGTCTGCTTGTTGATCGAAACGCCACCGACGACGAGGCCGATCTTGAGCGGGCTCTTCTTTACGAAAAGCTTCAGGTTGGCCGCGATCTGGTTCACCAGTTCACGGGTAGGTGCGAGCACGAGAGCGCGAATGTTGCGCGGATCGGGACGTCTGCCATCGGCTACGAGCTTTTCGATCATCGGCAGGCCGAACGCAGCGGTCTTGCCGGTGCCCGTCTGCGCAAGACCGATGAGGTCATGGTCTTTCAGGACCAGCGGAATGGCTTGAGCCTGGATGGGCGTCGGCTTTTCGAAACCATTGGCGGAGAGTGTCGCCACGATGTGCTCGGAGAGGCCAAGCTCTTTGAAAGTGGACAATGCATATACCTTTCGGGGCGCCAAACGCTCTCGCCGGAACGGCAGGATGCGGTTCCGGTGTCATCTGGCGTCAAGAACCCCGCGTGAATTGGGAACTTGTGGGTTAATAGAAAATCGTCAGGCGCCTGTGCTGCCGCGGAGGGCGGCGATGTTTCGCGCTTTTCCTTCTTCACGGCTTCGAAGTGATGCCGAGGGCGCGCTCACGCGGCGGCCGGAAGGTGACGCAGGCCTTAGATCGTTGTTTTGCGCCGGAAAGTCAAGCCGCATCTTTTCGCAGCTGCGAAGGCAGCGCCGTCTATCACGCCGGCAGGCGCAAAACATCGTCCCCGCCAAAGGGCATGACCACGCGCCGAGTTCCGCGGCGATAGCCGGCAAAGAAGCAGCGCGTCATGTATGTTCCCCTTGCAGAAGAAGGGCCTGAGCGTACAATCTGGCCGCTTGGCCTCGCCGATTGCCGGCTGCTGACGGGCTCGTGATGCGAGCAGGCCACGGCGACACGGAATGCGCAGATATTCGGCGGCAAGGAACCTGACGCGGCCTCAGCCGTTCTGTCCGTGAGCCTCGCCAACCTATCTGCCATCGACACGGGGAGACAATAGTGCGGAACCGAATCTGGATACTGACAGCCGATGGAAACACGGCGCGCATCGTGAAGGACGTCAACCTGCTGAAGGATGGCAGGCAGCAGCCGGAGGAGGAGACATTCCAAATCGAGACCAAGCGTCGTCAGGACATCATGGCCGACAGGCCCGGACGCAGCCATTCGTCGGTCGGTCACGGCCGCTCGGCGATGGAGTATAGCAGCGACCCCGTACGGGAGGAGCAGCATCGCTTCGCCATGGAGATCGCCGGGAAGCTCGACCACTATGCCCACGACCATGCCTTCGAGAACCTCGTGATCTGCGCGGCGCCCAGGACGCTCGGCGACCTGAGGAAGCTGCTCTCGCACCAGGTCAAGGAAAAGACACTTGCCGAAATCGACCGCAATTGCGTCGCCGTCCCCACCGATCAGTTGATCGCGACGGTCAAGTCCGTGGTCTTTCCGGGATAAGCCCACCCGGATCCGGGAAATCAGGATTTGTCGCCGCGCAGCATCTCACGCTTGCCGGCAAAGCCGGGGCGGCGCTCGACGGTGAAGCCCGCGGCCGCCAGGTTGCGGCGGACGAAGCCGGCTGCCGCATAGGTCGCGAAGCTGCCGCCTGAGACGGTCCTGTCGAACACCAGCCGCATCAGTTCTTCCGACCACATGTCGGGATTGCGCGAGGGGGCGAAACCGTCGAGATACCAGGCGTCGAAGTCCGGACGGGACGCTGAAACGCCGTCGAGCGCCGCGCCGATCACGACGGTGAGCCGTACCTGCCCGGTAAAGGCGATGTCTACCTGGCCGGCCGGGTTCGTGGGCCAATTGGCAACGAGCGCCTGCCGCTCCTCGTCGATTTCCGGCCAATGCGCCAGCGCCCGGTCGATCTCGCCGGCTTGCATGGGAAAGCGCTCGAAGGAAACGAAATGGAGGCTCCCCGCCGCCGGCGACTGTTTCCATTGGCGCCAGGTTTCGCAGAAATTGAGCCCCGTGCCGAAGCCGAGTTCGCCGATCGTGAATGTGCCGCCCGCTTCCCAGCGTTCCGGCAGCCGGTTGCCGGCAAGAAAGACGTGGCCGCATTCGAGCCGTCCGTCGGTGCGGCAATAAAAGTGATCGCCAAATTCCTTCGAATAGGGCATATCGCCCTCGTGCCATTCGAGGTTTTGCCGCGAGGATGAAGGGCTCTGGCCGGGATCGGTTCCTGTCATGGTGAACCCGATAATTCTCCGGCCCGGGAAGGTCAATCGATGTGCGAAGTTTTGATCGTGGGCGGCGGCGTCATGGGGCTCTGGGCCGCCGTGATGGCTGCCCGCGCCGGCCTCACGACGCGGCTTCTCGAGCGCAGACTGATCGGTTCCGGCGCGAGCGGCGGTCTCCTCGGCGCGCTCATGCCGCATATGCCCGACCGCTGGAACGACAAGAAGCAGTTCCAGTTCGATGCCCTGGTGTCGCTCGAAGGCGAGATCGCCGCCCTTGAAACAGCCACCGGCCTCTCGGCAGGCTATCGTCGCTGCGGCCGTGTCATGCCCCTTGGCAAGCCGCATCTGCGGGAGATCGCCCTTGGTCGCGAGCAGGATGCGGCGCAGAATTGGCATACTCCGGCACGCCGGTTCCATTGGCATGTCCGCGACGCCGATGCAGGCGGTTGGCCGGCCGCCGATGCGGCGCCCTTCGGTGTCGTCCATGACACGCTGGCCGCCCGGCTGGCGCCGCGCAGCCTGCTTGAGATGCTGCGGGCCGCATTGGAGCAATTTCCGCATGTCCGGCTCGAGGAAGGGGCGGAAGTCGTCTCGCTCGATCCGGCGCGCGGCCGGATTTCACTCGCGGACGGGCGCGATTTGACCTGCGATCGCCTGATCCTCGCCGCGGGCGTCGAAAGCTTCTCCTTCATCGACGGTTTGACCGAGCCGCTGCGGGCACCGAGCGGCGGTGCGGTCAAAGGCCAGGCGGCGCTGCTTCGCGCCGATATCGATCCCGCTTTGCCCATCATCTTTGCCGACGGGCTCTATGTCGTCCCGCATGAAAGCGGCCAGGTGGCGGTCGGCAGCACGAGCGAGAACCGGTTCGAGGAACCCTATTCCACCGATGGCCAGCTCGATGCCCTGCTTGCCCGCGCAACGGCTCTTGCGCCCGCTTTGCGCGGCGCCCCGGTGGTCGAGCGCTGGGCGGGCCTGCGCCCCAGATCTACGGGGCGCGAACCCATGGTCGGCCGTCACCCCGATCACGAAAGGGTCTTCGTGTTGACGGGCGGATTCAAGGTGAGCTTTGGACTGGCGCATGCTCTGGCGCGATCCGCGGTCGACGAGATTGCCGGCCGTCCAGCCAGCGCGCTCCCCCAAACTTTCCAATGTGCGCACCATATCGCGGCATTGCGATAGGCGAGGCTGGCTTCACGACCCCGTTATGGCCTGCGTAATTCGTCAATCTGTCACGCAAATCACTTAACACGCCGCCATTGGATCTCGAACGGGATGCGGGCGGAGCGCACGTTTCCTTATTCCGCTTTCACGGACTTCCGGAGCTTGCGCCATGCGCTATGCGATCTGTTTCACCCCGCCGATGGGAGACCCGCTTTCTGCGGCAGCTGCCAGCTGGCTCGGCCGCAGCGTCTATTCCGGGGAGGCCGTGGAACTGCCGTCGATTGCCGGCCTTGCCGTTTCGGAGATGGCCTTTTACACGGCCGTTCCACGCCGCTTCGGCTTTCATGCAATGATCATGGCGCCCTTCCGCCTGAGGCCGGATATGGACGAAGCGCAATTGCTCAAGGCCATGATGCTTTTCACGAGCGGGGAGACGCCGTTCCAGATCGAGCGGCTGGAGGTTGCGCGCCTCAGCCAGTGCTGGGGGCTGATGCCAGAGGTGCCCAGCCAGTCGATGCATCTGCTCGCCGCCCGAGTCCTGCAGGCGCTCGACCGCTTTCGCGCTCCGCTGAGTGAGGACGATATCGAACGGGCGGACCCGGACAGGCTCACGGCTCCGCAATTCACCAACCTGCATCGCTGGGGCGATCCCCATGTGATGGACGAATATCGTTTCCACATGCCGCTGACCGGCCCTGTGAACGTCGATGTGGGGCGGCGGGTTGAGGCCCCCTTGCGCGGATTGTTCGAACCGCTGCTGACCGAGCCGCTCCTGATCGGCAGCCTCGCCCTGTTCATCGAGCACGAGCCCGGAGCGCCGATGCGCGTGCATTCGCAGCATCCGCTTGGAAAGATTTCCGCGCGCCCGCGGGCCAAGGCAGGACTTTCGGTCGGGCAGCGCCCCGGCACGGACACTCTTGCCACGCCGCCGGTCGCGGTGACCGCCTCGCTCCCCGGCAGGCCGTAACCTCGGAATCGCCATTTTTCTCATCTCGACAATCCGGTGCGGGATGCTACCGTTCCGGAAAAGTCGAAGGGTGAAATCATGTCCGAGAATTCCTATCCGCGCGACCTCGTCGGCTACGGGCGCAGGCCGCCTGAGGTGCGTTGGCCGGGCGACGCCAATATCGCCGTGCAGTTCGTGCTGAACTATGAGGAGGGCGGCGAAAGCTGCATTCTCGACGGCGATCCAGCGTCCGAGTGTCTGCTGTCGGAGATCGTCGGCGCTCAGCCATGGGCTGGACAGCGCAACCTCAATATGGAGTCGATCTACGAGTATGGCGCCCGCGCCGGCTTCTGGCGGTTGTGGCGGATGTTCACGAGCCGGGGCGTGACGCTGACGGTCTATGGCGTGACGCTCGCCATGGCACGCAATCCGGAAGCCGTCGCCGCCATGAAGGAGGCCGGTTGGGAGATCGCCAGCCACGGCCTGCGCTGGCTCGAATACAAGGACGTTCCGGAAGATATCGAGCGCCAGCACATCCGCGAGGTCGTGCGGCTGCACACCGAACTGACCGGCGAGCGCCCGCTCGGCATCTACCAGGGCAAGCCCTCGGCAAATACGCTCAAGCTCGTGTTGGAGGAGGGCGGTTTCCTCTATTCCTGCGATTCCTACGCGGACGAGCTTCCCTATTGGGTCCCCGGACCGACGCCCAGCAATCCGCATCTTATCATTCCCTATACGCTCGACGCCAACGACATGCGCTTTGCGACCAATCAGGGCTTCAATTCCGGCGACCAGTTCTTCACCTATCTCAAGGACACGTTCGACGTGCTCTATGCGGAGGGCAGGGAAGGCAGCCCGAAGATGATGAATATCGGCCTGCACTGCCGTCTGGTCGGGCGGCCCGGTCGCGCCGCGGCGCTTGCGCGGTTCATCGACTATGTGATGTCCCACGACAAGGTCTGGGTGCCGCACCGCATCGACATCGCGCGCCACTGGTACGAACACCACAAGCCCAACGGTACCCGCTGATGTCGGAGCGCGATGATTTCATCCGGCGCTTCGGCGGCATCTTCGAGCACTCGCCCTGGGTCGCGGAACGCGCCTATGATCGCGCGGCTTCTTCCGGATTGACCGCTGGCAACGTCCATTCGGCGCTCTGCAACGCGTTCCGCGCGGCTTCCCCGGCCGAACGGCTTCGGGTATTGCGGGCTCATCCTGATCTTGCAGGCAAGCTGGCGGTGGCGGGCGAGCTCACGGCCGATTCGAAAGCCGAGCAGGCGTCTGCCGGTCTCGACCGGCTCTCCCCCGAAGAGCATTCGCGCTTCACCGGGCTGAACACGACCTACACCAAGAAATTCGGCTTTCCCTTCATCATCGCGGTGAAGGGGCTGACGAAGGAAGACATCCTCGCCGCTTTCGAGAGGCGCATTGACAATTCCAAGGAAGAGGAATTTGAAACGGCCTGTGCCGAGGTGGAGCGGATCGCCCGCCTGCGGCTCCGATCCATGCTTCCGGGAGACGACAATGCCTGACACCATTCCTGATCTGTCCGTCTGTGCGGCCGAGACGCCACGTTTCGCGTCCGGGCCTTCGCGTGCCAACGCGCAGAGAGCCGGAACGGCAGGCTGATGTCGCATATGCTTTCGATCGAGCCTCTGACCAGGGAGGCTTTCGCGCCGTTCGGCAGCGTCATCGAGGCCGACCCGGCCTCGATGCGCTTCATCAATGGCCGCAATACCGAACGGTTTCACGCGCTCGCACGCGTCGATGCGGCGGGAGAGGGTGCCGGCGTCATCATCAACATCTTTCGCGGGCAGCCCCGGGTATTTCCCTATTCCGTGACGATGATGGAGCGCCATCCGCTCGGCAGCCAGAGCTTTTCGCCGCTCCGGGACCGGCCGTGGCTGGTTGTAGTCGCCGAGGATCAAGGCGACCGGCCGGGCCGGCCGAGGGTCTTCATTGCGGATGGCAGGCAGGGCGTCAACTACGGCCGCAATGTCTGGCATCATCCGCTGATGTCAGTGGGCGCCGTCAGCGAGTTCATCGTTGTCGACCGCGAGGGGCCGGGCAACAACCTGGAAGAGTTCCACTACGACGAGGCTTTCGTCATTCCCGATCCATCAAGCGAGGAATTGCGTTGAGCAAGACCTACTCACGGATTTGTAAAGAAATCCAGGACGCCAAAGAAAACGACATAAGTTATTGGAGCATGTATAAGCAGCCTAGCTCAGTTCGAAATCGATAACCTGTATAGTCTATATAATGTAGTATAATAACGTCAAAGATATAATAACCAGTAAAGCAGAAAGCAAAGGATACCAGGTCATCGGCTCATCTAGCTCCCGGTAACGGCAAGTCGCGAAGCTGCCACATTGATCGCTCTGCATCTGTAGGTTGTCAAATTATATTTATTTTTTTAGCAGTTGTGTCAACCTTCAATAGAGGGTTTTCAAAGTTTCATGGAAACACTGAGCGCTCTAAGAATTTAAAAACTGCGCACTTCCGGACGGAAAGCCGTTACAAGGCTTTTCCTGGAAGTGCGCTATATGCGCGGGTCGTAAATCGTAAAGAGGCATGTCGGCCGCCAGCTCTGAAATCCATTTCTAGTCAAAGCGTTCAGCTTTTCATGGCGCGCACCCGGAGGCCGCAGCCGCGATAAAGGCGGCTAGGCGCCAGCGGAAGAAGTTCCGGAGCGCCGGCGCCGGTCCGGGCGCACGGTGTTCCAGCCGAGTCAGGGCAAATGTCGTCACCGTGCCGGTAATATCGCTTTTCCGCGTTCGACAATGGTGTTCCTGTCAGCCTCGCGCAGGAACCCGGCGGAAACGAGCGCCGCTTTCTGCGGACAGCGCGGCCCGTGATGTAGGACAGGGGTTGCTTCTCGAAGGAAGAGAAGGCTAGCTTCCTCCACAATGACAGGACTTGCGAGAGGGAGATACATGAGCAAGTCAGGCCGCCTGACGACCCACGTTCTCGACACCGCGCTCGGCAGACCCGCCCACGGGCTGAAGATCGATCTCTACCGGCTCGAAGGCGATGCGCGGCACCTCATCCGTACGGTCCATACCAATAGCGACGGCCGTGTCGATGGACCGCTCATGGAGGGGGCCGGGTTCGCGACCGGGACCTACGAACTGGTCTTCCACGCCGGTGACTATTTTAGGTCCGCGGGCGTGAAGGTTCCGGATCCCGCCTTTCTCGAGCTCGTTCCCCTGCGCTTCGGCATTGCAGATGCCGACAGCCACTACCATGTGCCGCTGCTGCTCTCGCCTTACGGCTATTCCACTTATCGCGGCAGTTGAAAACGCGTCGGCGGAAAAGCACGCTGGCAGACATGACGGATGAAGACTAGGACCCCCGAAGCCTCTGCAAGTACTTAGAGTCTGTAGGCAACTCATGACTACGCATCGCTCCTGCGAGCAGGCTCCATGCGCTGCATCTCAAGTCAGGGTCATGCCGCCATCGACATGAAGCTCGACCCCATTGACAAAGCTTCCCGCATCGGAGGCGAGGAAAAGTGCGGCGCGCGCCAACTCTTCCGGCCGGCCAAGCCGGCCCGCGGGGATCAAGGAAGCCATGCGGTCTTCGAAAGCCGGCCGCTCGGCCTCCGATACGCCCAACTTGGCGAGGATTTCGGTCTCGACCGGTCCCGGGCTCAGGATGTTTACGCGAATCCTGCGCGACTTGAATTCGAGTGCCCAGTTTTTAGCAAAGGCGGCGGTTGCTGCCTTTGAACCGGCATAGACGGTGTGATCCGGAAGAATCTTAGTGGCCGCGAGCGAGCTTGTAACGATGATGCTTCCGCCGTCGCGAATCAGAGGGGCGATCGTCTGCACGCCGAAAAACACGCCGCGCGTATTGGTTGCGAAATGCCGGTCATAGTCTTCCGGGGTCACCTCCGCGGAGGGAGTGAGATTGATGACCGCAGCATTGGCCATGTAGATGTCGAGCCCGCCGAAGCGGCTCTTCACGGCGTCCGCCAGCCTGCGATGGTCGCCAAGGTCGGCCGCGTCGCCCACGAAGCCGATGGCCGACGGACCGATTTCTTGCACGGCGCGATCGACAACATCCCGTCGCCGTCCGGTAATGATGACCTTCGCCCCTTCTTCCGCGAACAGACGAGCAGTTGCCTTGCCGATCCCGCTATTACCGCCGGTGATGACGGCGACCTTGTCTTTGAGGTGGTGCATTGTTTATCTCCTTTCGACTAGAAACTAGATAAACGGCGCCGCCCGGGATAATTAGATCATGGGCGGGCACATGAGCTGTGCCGCGGAGGCGCAATTGCCGAACCTTCTCAACGAAATTTCCGGGTTGATGGCTTTTGTGCGGACGGTAGAGGCCGGATCGTTCAGCGCTGCGGCCCGCGACCTGGGAACAACACCGTCGGCGGTGTCGAAAGGTGTTGCACGCCTGGAAAAGAAAATCGGTACCCGGCTCTTCCTGCGATCCACGCGCGCCCTGATGCTTACCCAGGATGGTCAGTTGTTCTTCGACCGCGTTGCGCCGCTGTTGCGGGACTTGGGGGCAAGCGAAGAGGCGATCAGATCAGATATTGCACCCTCCGGCCGCTTGCGCATCAGCATGCCGAACGAAATGGCCCCCCTATTGCTGCCTCGTCTCTTCGGAAGTTTCGCAGCCGACTATCCGAACCTGCATATTGAAGTCGGACTGACAGACCGGTTTGTCGATCTGATCAGGGAGGACTACGATGTCGCGTTGCGCGTCGGGAATTCCGCTCCGGGGGATTATATGGTTCGTCACCTGGCTGACCTACCGATGACGATTGTCGGGTCTCCGGCCTTTCTGAAAACCTGGGGAAATCCTGCGACCGCCGAAGCGCTGGCAACTCTGCCCTTCGCGCGCTATGCGCTGGGCGGCATCACTCAGCCAATGCGTCTGCCGGACGGGAGGAGTTTCATACCCTCGGGGCGCGTCGATTGCGACTCAGGAACCGCACTCATTCAGGCTGCGCTCAGTGGGCTCGGAGCGGCCTATCTTTTGCGGTGTCTGGTAGCGAAATACCTGGAAGGAGGCAGGCTTGTTGCACTCGCGACAGGTTTTTCGTTCCCCAGCGCTCCATTTAGTGCCCTGCACGCCTTTGGAGGCACGGTGCCGTTGCGTGTAAAACTCGTCTGCGATTTTATCGCCCGAGAGGCAAAAGCCATCGCCTTTATCTGAGCAGCCGATGTCGGGTTGTCAAAATCCTGCTTCCGCCCTCTCGCGCACCGTCGGGGGCAAGGTTTCCCATACCCTGATCAGTTCGCCGATGGAACGGACCTCCATCTTACGCATTACGTTGGCACGGTGCAGCTTGACCGTGACCTCGCTGATGCCAAGGTCGAAGGCGATTTGCTTGTTGAGGCGTCCGCGCGTCACCACCTCGCGTAGGACTTCCCGTTCGCGCCGCGTCAGTGTCTTCAAACGTTCAACATTGCGCTTGACCACGATCGCTTCCGCTCGCTGGGTTTGATCCAACGCGATAGCGGCTATGACCGCATCGAGCAACGTCCGGTCCGACACGGGCTTGGTAAGGAAATCCACCGCGCCATCCTTCATCGCTTGAACCGTCATCGGGATATCGCCGCGACCGGTCAGGAAAATGATGGGCTTGCCAATGCCGCGCTCGGCCAGATGGTGCTGGAGATCGAGCCCGCTTTCTCCTGGCATGTGGACGTCAAGAATCAGGCAGCCCGGGCCATCCAATATGTCAACGGCGTTGAGCAGTTCCTGCGTCGAGGCGAAGCTGACGGGCTGGAAGCCCGCCGAGAGGATCAACTCGGACAAACCCTCGCGCACGGCTGCGTCGTCATCGACGACGACGACAATTGATTCGGCTGAACTTTTTTTGCGTTGTGATAACAGGGGGGCTGATGTTCCAGCCGACTGGCTAAGTCTCATGTCACCCTCTATCTCTCGATTTTCGCAACGCCTTGCAAACAGCGACCAGCAGGTCAGGAGCGTCGAAGGGTTTGCGGAAAAAGCCGTTAACGCTCTGGGCGCCACCCTGGTCAGCGATTTCGTGACGTCCTGTAGTCAGGAATACCGGCAACTCCGGACACGCACTCTTCACCCGGTCACGAAGTTCGAAGCCATTTATGCCGGGCATCCCGATGTCGGTTATGAGCAGGTCCAGATTCGATAGTCCGTGATCGAGCAGGCCGCTGGCCGAACCAAAGCAACAGGCGGTATATCCAGCGGATTCCAGAAGCTCTTCCAGCGAGTCAAGCAGCCTTGGATCGTCGTCGACAACCGCGATCATCGGTCTTGTTTTGTGCATGTCGGGAATGCCTCCTGCATCGTACGCTCCAGGAGTTCGCCGAGCGCCCCCTTGATGCTGCCGCGTCGTCGCAATGAAAGCACATACCCCCTTGTCATGTCGCCCCCTTCGCTACCTTTGGTAAGGTGAAAACGAACCTCGCGCCGCGCGGTTCGTTTTTTTCCGCCCATAAACGTCCGCCGTGTGCTTCGACGATCGAGCGACTGATGGCGAGACCCATGCCCATTCCATTTTCCTTTGTCGTGAAGAAGGGCTCGAAAATGCGCTCGGGAAACGCGACCCCGTTTCCGTTGTCGCCTATCTCGATCCGCACTTCGTCGTCCACCTGATGCATGCGCACATCGACAGTTTTGTTGTCGTCAACGGCATCCATTGCCTCCATGCCGTTGCGAATGAGATTGACGAGGACCTGCTGTACCTGGATCCGGTCGACTGTAACCGGCGCAAGGTTAGTTTCCACGTCGATGTTGAGCCGGATGCGACGGCGCAAGGCTTCGGCGGCGACCAGACTACACGCTTCCGAGATAACGTCCGAAAGAACCAGAATGCCTCTATTCTCCACCGACTGCTTGAAGAGGGCTCGAATCCGGCTGACGACGTCCGCCGCTGACTTGGCGTCGCGGATGACACGTTCGGTCGTGATCTTGGCGCGTTCGATGTTGACGGGGTCTGCCGAAAGCCATCGGTAGCATGCGTGCGAATTGGCGACGATCGCCGCCAAGGGTTGGTTTACTTCATGTGCGATGGAAGCCGACAGCTCGGCAAGGCTCGCTGCCTGGCCGGCGCGCGCAAGCCGTTCCTGTGCCAGTCGCAATTCTTCCTGCATCCGAACCTCTCGGTCGACATCCAGACAAATAACATTCCATTGCACGATGGCGCCTTTCTCGTCGCGCATCGGCGCCGCGCGCGTCTCGATCCAGCGATATTCGCCATCGAAACGCCGCAGACGATGTTTTCTGCGATAAGGTTCTCCGCTTTCCAACGAACGCGCATACTGCTCCTTGACGCCCGCAAGGTCATCCGGATGGACGCCGGCATCGAGCGTTGCATCCAGTCGGGATTTCGCCCCGCCGTCGAGTTCTTCAAGCTCATAACCAAGGAAATCACGGAGCTGCTGGCTCCGATAGACCGGCTCGCCGTTTGGCGCAGCGCAATCGATCATGGCCGGCAGGGTTTCCACCAGTTGCCAGAGGAAGCGTTCCCTCTCGCGCAATGCCTCCTGTGCGCGCATCTCCTCTTCGATGTCGATTGAAGCAAAGTACCACTGTACGATTGGGCCGTCCGCACGCCGCAAAGGCTGAGCGCGCGCCTCAATCCAGCGATAGTTGCCGTCCTTCAGGCGCCGGCGAAACCGATTGACGAAGGGTTGGCCGGTCGCAAAGCCTTGCGTTGCCCGTGCAAACATTGTTGGAAAATCGTCGGGGTGAGCCACTTCCCGGGCCAGTGCATCGAAATCCTTGATCTCCGCCCCCGGCGCGCCAGCCTGATCCTGATATCGCTTGCTGACATAGGTCAGTTCGCCCGTCGGCGCGAAGCTTAGGGTGCTGAAGGGCACTGCCTCAATCATCTGCTCCAGCTGCTGCTTGCTGTTCCGCAGCGCTTCTTCCACGTGCATAATGTCGTCGATGTCGTGCGAGAGGCCGTACCACTGGAGGATACGTCCCTCCTCATCGCGCATCGGCTCAGCGCTACCCTCCACCCAGCGATAGACGCCGTCGGCGCGTCGCAGTCGATACTTCATGGAGAATCGTTCGCCGGTCGCAACGCTGTGAAACAACGCGTTGCTCATGCGCGTTTTGTCGTCCGGATGCACGACAGCGCCAATGATAGCAGCCAGAGGATGAACGCCTTCAACATTCGCGTTAACGACGTCCGGGCCCAGAAAATCGATCAGTCGCTGATTTAGAAAGTTCGGGACACCGTCGGGCGTCAACCGCCAGAGATAGCTGGGAACCATGTTCACGAGCTGCGAGAATTCCCGCTCGCGTGCGCGCAGAGCCTCTTCGGCCCGCTTCCGCTCTGTGATATCGATAAAGCCGACGAGGCTCTTGTCGGCAATGGCGCCGGGCTGGGCAATAGCGAAAACGACGTCCATGACGCTGCCGTCCATCCGCGCCACTCTGGTTTCTTCCTGGAAGACCTCTTCGCCGCGATAGCGTGCTTCGATGGAGCGGCGGATGGTGGCAAGGGCCGGCTGCCAGTAGCGGGTGATCGAGCCGCCCATTTCTTCCCGGCTATTTGCGCGGAACATGTCAATGACATGCTGGTTGACCTCTTCGACCTCCAGCGCTTCCAGCGCGTGGCTGAGGAATTCGGGGTTCTCGTCCATGTAAGTTTCGAGACTGACGACGCCCTGTGCCCGCATTTCTTTGAACATCGGGATAAGCTTGCCTGCATCTATCTGGGCAAGACCGATCGGCATATAGTGGAAGAGTTCGCGGTAGCGACGCTCGCTCTGCTTGAGCGCCTCTTGCATTCGGACCTCATCATCGATGTCGATGGAGATTGCAAACCATTGCAAGATGGTTCCGCTGTCATCCCGCAAAGGCTCGGCCCTGCCATCGACCCACCGATAGGCGCCGTCCGCACGCCGCATGCGATATTTTATGGAGTACGGTTCGCCCGTAGCCAGGGACCGGCGAACGGCTTGCAGCAAGCTATCGGCATCATCGGGATGGACGAGGGTCTGCACGGCCGTCACCAGCCGGCTTGCATTCGGCTTTTCCAACTGTTGCAGGTCAAGCCCGAAGAAATCAGTAAGACGCTTGTTGAAGAACGTCGGCTCGCCTTCGGGGGTCAGCCGCCGGATATGAACTGGGACCATGTTCACGATCTGAGAGAGTTCCCGCTCCCTCTCCCGCAAAGTAGCCACGCTTTGTTGCAGGTTCGACAATGCCAGTTGATACTGGCGGGATATGGCGGCGACGATGAGCGCTGAAAATGCCGAAATTGCCAAGAAAAGTTGTAGCATGAACTGCTTGTGGCGCTGGGTCTCGTCGTCGCCGGCAAACGGACTGGTTCCGGATATCGTGAATATCGCCGTGATCAGTGTGAGGAGGACCAGGACGACGACCGCACCCTTGACCTCGAATCGCACCGCGGCCCAAAGAAGTGGTGGCATGATGATGTATGCAAAGGGTAAGTAGCCGCTGAGCGAAAGGGCGGCGACTCCAAGAAAAATCAGCCCAAGAACGCAGGCTTCTGCCAATCGGGCGGCCGAAAGCTCGGTCTTGTCGCGCCAGTTCTGGATCACGATAAATGCCAGCGGTGCAACGATCAAGACACCAGTGGCGTCTCCAATCCACCAGAGCGGCCAGGCGCCGGTGAAGGTTTGCGATAATATGCCGAACCAGGCGAGTGTCGCACTTCCGACGGTGGCGCTCACCACCGGTGCAACTCCAGCACCCAGAACGACGAAAGCGAGAACCTCCCGCAAGGTTTCCAATCGAATCGATCGCTTTAAGGCCCAATTGACCAGCGAGGCACCGATCACTGCCTCTAGGGCATTGCCGACATATATCAGCATGGCGGCAGGGAACGGGCTGTGGAACCACAGGAAATTGCTTAGCACCTCGGCGAAACATCCCGCCAGAAGCCACCACGGCCAGCTCTGCCTTTGGACAAGAGCGAGCGTGGCAATGAAGAGCCCGCTAGGAGCCCAAAAGGAGATCCCGGTCCCAGGGACGATTGCCAGGGCGTGCGCAAAACCGCAGCCCAGGACGTAGGCTACGATAAAGAGAGCCAGATGCCGGGGGTGGGGACGATACGGCCAGATGAGCATCATCGGCTGCTCCGACAAAACAAATGAAACATAAGATCACCAGCGTTCGAGCGAATTAGCTTTGAGAGGGTGCTGGCGGTTGCGCGCGCACCCTAGTCTGGCGGCTGTGCGGCCGCAACTTGCGGCAATCCATGTTTGGGCGCTCCTTGAGAAATAGCGCCGAGCCTCAATGGGCCCGCGACGTTGATCACGAAGGCTATGGGAAAGGCCAAGCACCAGTTCGCCAGACGAGTGATGCCTCATCAGGGCGATGATTTTCAGCGATGGTCGAAATCGAATGCCGGCGAAGCAGCAGAGCGCTGCGCAAATGACGATCCCAATGATCATCGCCGGACATTTATCGCGCACGAGAATTCGACCGAGCGGCGACGCCGGGCGATCGCCGCATGCGGATGCGTCAGCAGCAATAGCTCTACAGCGGCAGCAATCGTTCTGGCGCAGCCGCAGATCGCTTTCGATAGATCATTAGAGGACACACCGGCATTGAGTGTGTCGCGATCGACTTTCACCCCGCTTCCACCCAGGAAGCGCAAGCCATCCACGACATAGAACAGAGGAGCGTTCAAAGATGAACCAGATGAGCAGCAATACTCAGGAGGCAAGCATGAAACGGGAAAACGCCTCATATGTCGGCAGACCCGCACCCGAGGAGCTGGTGCCGTCACGCTACGCGGTGCAAATCGGCGAGATTGAAGTCCTGGTGATCAGCGATGGGGTGCTACCGCTTCCAACCGCGATGCTGGGCCATAACGCCGACCCGGCCGCCCGTGCCGCGTGGTTGGGCGACATGTTTCTGCCGCAGGACGCGTTCGACTGGGCGCTGAACGTCGTCGTGGTCCGTAGCGGCGAGCAGACCATTCTCATCGACGCTGGCCTGGGACTCGACCCCGACTTGAACTTACCCCGTGCTGGGCAGCTGATGAAGCGGCTGGCGGCCGCCGGCATCGACCTCGCATCCGTGACCGACGTGGTACTGACCCACATGCACATGGATCACGTTGGCGGACTGCTGGTCGACGGGGTGAAGGAGCAGCTGAATCCGGACCTGCGGATCCACGTTGCCGCTGCCGAGGTCAAATTCTGGGAGTCGCCCGATTTCACCCACGCGGTCATGCCGGAGGGGTTCCCGGACGCGCTTCGGGCGGCCGCCAAGCGGTTCGCCAAAGATTATCAGAACCACCTGCGGCTGTTCGAGGATGAGCGTGAGGTGGCGCCGGGCGTGGTCGTGTCTCGTACCGGCGGGCATACCCCGGGACACAGCGTGGTCCGCGTGGCTTCGGGCAACGACCGTCTGATGTTTGCCGGCGACGCCGTGTTCGCGGTCGGATTCGACCACCCCGACTGGCACAACGGTTTCGAACACGACCCCGAGGAGGCAGCTCGCGTCCGCGTCCGGCTTTTGCAGGAGCTGGCGGCGACCGGTGAACTGCTGGTGGCAACGCATATGCCGTTTCCTTCCGTCGGCCATGTCGCGGTCGATGGCGACACCTTTCGTTGGGTGCCGGTCTTCTGGGACTACTGACCGCTTGTGGAATTGAGGTCGAACCAGAACGTGCAACTTTGAAGGCCGTGTTCAGGACGGCCTTCAATCCCTGGCGTCAACGGGCTTTCTCAAATTCACCTATCGAGCGACGCGCACCGTATGGGCCCTCGCAAATGGAGCCTCTCATGAAAATCGTGATCATCGGCGGAACCGGCCTGATCGGTTCGAAGACTGCAGAGCGCTTGCGCAAGAAAGGGCATGAGGTCATTGCCGCTGCCCCGAAAACCGGCGTCAACACCCTCACCGGCGAGGGCTTGGCGGACGCACTGAAGAATACCGAGGTGGTTATCGACCTCGCGAACTCGCCCTCCTTCGAGGACAACGCCGTGCTCGAATTCTTTCAGAAAGCGGGCAGGAATCTGATGGCGGCGGAAATGACAGCCGGCGTAAAGCACCATGTCGCCCTCTCCATCGTCGGCGCAGATCGGCTGCCGGATAGCGGCTATCTTCGAGCCAAGATTGCTCAGGAAAAGATCATCCGGGCAGCCGGCATACCCTATACGATCGTGCGCTCCACACAGTTCATGGAGTTTCTCGGCGGTATCGCCCAGGCGGGCACGGTCAATGGCACTGCTCGCCTGTCGACGGGTTCGTTGCAGCCGATAGCGTCCGAAGACGTCGCCGATTTCGTGACGGACGCGGCCCTTGCCGCGCCGGCTGACGACATCATCGAAATCTGCGGGCCCGAGCGCGCTCGTCTTTGCGATTTTGCCGCGCGCTATCTCAAGGCGATCGGAGATTCCCGCACCGTCATCGCAGATCCGGATGCCCGGTATTTTGGGACAAAACTGGAAGAGGGTTCACTCGTCTCCGACAAGCACCCTCGCGTCGGCCGTATCGGTTTCGATGAGTGGTTTGCGACGACACCCAGAAAGTAACGATCGGCGCACGGGCGGTCTATTGGGCAGCCCGGTGCCCCCAGTCACGAAAGGATGGAAGACATGATCAAGACATTGCATTTTGCCGTCGTGTTGGCGGCTCTCCTATCAGGGACGGCGCTCGCACATGATTCGTCAGGTGGCGATGAGGGCGCGAAGGTTACGCTCGTCTATGAGCATGAATTGCCGAACGTTCCTGGCAAGAGCGTGAAGGGCGTTCTCGTCGAGTACGCTCCGGGCGGCTTTTCGGAGGGCCATACACATCCAGTATCCGCCTTCATTTACGCTACCGTTCTCGAGGGCGCCATCCGCAGCCAGGTCAATGACGGTCCCGTTACAGTTTACAGCGCTGGTGAAAGCTTTTCGGAATTGCCAGGCGATCGCCACGGAGTCAGCGAAAACACCAGCACTACCAAGCCGGCAAAGCTGCTCGCCGTCTTTGTGGTCGATACCGCTGAAACGGAACTGACCTTCCCGATCAAGGAATAGACTATCAGGCCGGGCCTCCAGTGTTGGCGCCCGGCCGCGTCTTTGATTCAACCACAATCGGGGATTTGTGCCATGTTTGGTGATGACAACTCGGTACCGCTTGTCCTGGTCAACGTTCTGGGGGTTGCCGGGATCGTCGTCTGGCACATCCAGGGCGGCACCCGACCGACGGGCCGTCTGATCGCCCAGATTCTGTTCTTCAGCGTCATGAGCGTGGTGCTTTACCTTGGGGGTATCGCTCCGTATCGGCCTGATGCCGTCCATTTGCAGGGCATTGGAGCGCTGCTTTCAAAATCGGCCAGAATCCTGTGGTGGGCCCATCTCGCCTGGGCCGTCATCGGTTTCATCCAGATCTACGTCAGGTTGAACCGAAGGCCGCGGGAAGCACACCTCATCCAGGATATGGCCATTGCCGCCATCTATCTTGGTGTGGCGCTTTCCGTTGTAGGTTTCGTCTTCGGCATGCCGGTCGGCACCTTGGTCACGACGTCGGGTGTCATCGCCGTTATCTTCGGCCTTGCGTTACAAAATACGCTCGGCGATGTCTTCTCCGGCATCGCGCTGACACTCGGCAGAGCCTATGCGATAGGGGACTGGATTGAGTTGACCGACGGAACCGAGGGCCGCGTCATCGAAACCAATTGGCGCTCCACCAACCTGTTGAGCGCTACGCACAATGTCGTCGTGCTGCCGAACAGCGTCTTGGCAAAGCAGGGCATGACAAATCTCAGCCGCCCCGACGAGACGCACCTGATCACGTTACGTGTGCGCGTCGCGGCAACGCAAAGGCCGCGCGTCGTCGAGGAAATCATGCGGTCTGCGCTGCAATCCAGTGTCCTGATCAATAAGAGCCCGCCGCCGGTCGCCGCCCTGAAAGCAATCGACGCCATCGCCATCGAAGTCGAGCTTCAATTCCGCGTAGACAACGTCGCAATTCGAACTCCTGCCAAGAATGAGATCGTCGACCTCCTTCATGACCGATGCGAAGCAAACGGGCTTTCGCTCGCTATACCGGCTGAAAGCCTTGCTTTCATGCCTCCACCGACCGACAGCCAATATCTGGCGACGCTCTCCTCCCGGCCGGTCCGGGTCACCGCCTCATAAGTTCGTAGCCACTGTGGATTCAGGCGCACTGGATGGACGTGAGGGATCGTTGAAATAGCTATCTCGCGTGCGACTCAGCTGTCTATCTGGATGCAGTGGCATATCGTGCATCAACGTCGCGTTATCCCGGAAACTGAAACTGATACCCGAATGGGAGCAGATCGGATTCAAGGCAGATTTCGGCGGGATATTAGCCATGTGGAAAGCGCCATCCTTCCCTAGATCACGATGTTTTTAGGTCGGGTCGACCCAAAAACATTGAACGTGATCGTTCCAAGAAGTTGCGGCGCGGGATGCGGGCGGAAGACCGCACACACCTTTCCTCATCCCGCTCTAAGGCCTGTTGAGATTTGGATTTCCTGCCGCGGCTTGTTTGATCTCCTCATCCCTGTGCTCGTCACAGGGGCTGAAAGACCTCTTCCCGCGCCGCCCACGCGGCGCCGCTGGATCTCTGTGACAAGCACAGAGATGAGGGCGAGGAGAAGCGCCATCATCCATCTCGCAGGAACCGTCTTAGACTCCAGATGAATCTCAACAGGCCTTAGTGCAGGAAGTCCAACCGAACTACGCAGGTCACCGATGTTGGGAGGCCGTCGCGGCAAATGCACTGCGGATGGCCTGTTTGGTGAGCATCGGTGCAACCTGCAAAAAGGCGGTCTGGCGATTGTCGGGCTCTCAAACGCGCCAATCTTGCTGGTTCGAGCGGGTAACTTCGTGACGATCTCTTCGCCAACCCCGGCCTGTCTGCGATGTCGTACGTGCATGCCACGGATCGAGATGCCAGTGGTGCACGCAAAGGTCCGGGACAGAAGCTTATCTGTGAATTGACGGGGTGCCTCATGAGCAGGCCGGATGTGGCAAACTGCGCTCTTGCTCAGAGCGCAGTTCGTGCCTTGAAGCGATCAGAGGTCCGTCACACGCTCCGGATCGGCGGAAGCCAGCGCCGCGGCACGCTCGGGCTTCGGCGGATAGATCCAGACAGTGTTGATCTCCTGCTTCGTCGCCTTCGCTTTTTCGCCGACCATCTCCACCTCGCGATCCCAGCCCCGGGTGAAGAGGGCTCCGGCATCGCCGAGGTCAAGGCAGGTGACATAGGCTTTCTGATGATATTGCCGTGGCGGTACGCCTAACAGTTCGGCAGCGGCATTGTTGCCCGCGAAGGCGCCCATGCGTGTGGCGTGCTGGCACGACATCAGTGCGTAGTTGCCGCAGTCGTCGCAAGCAGCGCGCGCGGCATCCCCGGTGGCGAAGACGCCTGGCACGGACGGTACACGCAGGCAGCCGTCGACCAGCAGCCGGTCGAACTTGTCACGTTCGCCGGGAATTTTAGTGGTGACCGGATTGGCCCGCATGCCTGCCGCCCAGATCACCGTCATGGTTTCGATATGCTCGCCAGTACTCAGCGTGACGCCGGACTTGTCGAGCGATGAAACTCCGGCGTTGAGCCGCGTCTCTACGCCGAGCCTGCGCAGCGCGTCCTCAATGATCGGGCGAGCGCCTTCACCCATGTCAGGGGCGACCGCGCTGCTGCGGTCGATGATGATGACGCGCGGATTGGCGGTTTTGTCGAATAGGGTCCGCAGCCGCGAAGGCATCTCGGTCGCCGCCTCGATACCTGTGAAGCCGGCGCCGGCAACGACGATGGTGTCACGCGCGGCCGAGGCCGGCATCTTCGCAAGCTCGTGGAGATGGCGATCGAGGGCAATGGCGTCATCGACATTGTCGATGCTGAAGGCGTATTCGGCGAGGCCCGGAATATTCGGACGGAACAACCGGCTGCCGGTGGCGAGCACAAGGCGATGATACTGAAGGGTCTTTCGTTCACCCTCGGCGTTGACGACCTCTACGGTGCCGGCCTTCGTATCAACCGCCTCAACACTACCCTGCACGTAGGCGACATCGACGGCGTCAAATACATTCTGCAAAGGCGCCGTCAGAGTCTCGGGGCTCGGCTCGTAAAGCCGTGGGCGGATGACAAGCGTCGGTTCCGGGGATACCAGCGCGATTTCAAGCTCTTCGGGCGAGACGCCTTCGATATCGCGCAGACGGGCTGCGGAAAGTGCGGCGTACATGCCGGCGAAACCGGCGCCTACAATCACAAGTCTCATAATGTTTACTCCGTGTCCTGTGGTTTCGAAGGGCGCGCGCCGTCGTTGCCGCTCCGGATGGGAGACGATCGATGGCGCGCGGGTTGGTGTGATGTTGCTCAGGCCGTGACGAAGGCCAGTATGTCGGCGTTGACGATATCTGCATGGGTCGTGCACAGCCCATGCGGCAGCTTCTCGTAGATCTTCAGTGTCGCGGCCTTAATCAGCTTCGCCGATAACGGAGAGGAGGTGCCGATCGGAACGATCTGGTCGTCATCGCCATGCAACACCAACGTCGGCACGGAGATGCTCTTCAGGTCTTCGGTGAAATCCGTCTCCGAGAACGCCTTGATACCTTCGTAATGCGCTTTGGCGCCGCCCATCATGCCCTGACGCCACCAATTTGAGATGACCGCTTGCGAAGGTTCGGCACCCGGGCGGTTGTAGCCGTAGAATGGACCACTCGGAAAATCCCGATAGAACTGCGAACGATTGGCGGCCAACTGGCTGCGTAGTCCGTCGAATACTTCGAGCGGAAGACCGCCGGGATTGGCGGCGGTCTTCAGCATCAAGGGCGGCACCGCCGCAATCATAATGAGTTTGGCAACGCGGTTCTTGCCAAAGCGCGCGACATACCGCGCGGCTTCACCGCCGCCGGTCGAGTGACCGACATGGATCGCGTTACGAAGATCGAGGTGGTCGATCAGTGCGGCGACGTCGGAAACGTAGTGATCCATGTCGTGACCCTCGCTCGCCTGGCTTGATCGGCCATGACCGCGGCGATCGTGAGCGATCACGCGAAAGCCTCTGCCGAGGAAGAAGAGCATTTGATTATCCCAATCATCAGAGCTGAGCGGCCAGCCATGGTGAAAGACGATGGGTTGCGCGGACTTCGGTCCCCAGTCCTTGTAGAAAATCTGAACGCCGTCGCTGGTTGTAATGGAGGTCATTGCACTGATCCTTTGCACATATTTGTTTTACGCCGCCCATCGAAGTGAAGGGGCAGTGGCTAAAATCGGCCATGCTGGCCACTCCAGGTCGCCGCACCGCGATCGACCCGCAGTCCGAGCCCAGACCATCCCGTGTTTCGCCAGGATCAATTGGCATGGGCGCAACGATGGTTTAGCGGAGCAGAACTGCGGCTGCGCCAGAGGGATTGGCGCCATTAAAGCGCAATTGCGGTTAAGCGATCGCGCCGACGCACATAGGCCGGTCCCTGTCGGTCAGCTTTCGAAAGAGTGGTTGAGACTGGAGGCGCAGGAAAAACGGGAATGCGGCCGAGCCATACCCGCGGGCGTGCGGGCATAGTCGTCACGCGGTCGAGCCGATTGAATCGTAGAAAAACGCGCTGTTTCGGAATGTGAAACGAGGACGAGAGGAACTTAACCGTCAGCCGTGGCTGCGCCGCCACTCGGTCGGTGTTTCGCCGGTCAATTTGCGGAACGCAGCTGCAAATGCTGTTTGCGAGTTATAACCGAGAGAGGCTGCGACCGAGGCGACCGAATTTGCAGGATTGCGCAGCATGTTTATGGCTTGCTCAAGCCGATATTGACGCAGCCAGTTGTGCGGTGAGAGCCCCGTGCTTTCCTTGAAAGCGCGACAGAAATGAAAACGTGACAGCCCGGAATCAGCTGCGAGAGCGGCGAGGGAGACGTCCGCATCGGAGTCGGACCGCAATCGCTCGATGGCCCGGCGCAGCACATTCGGTGCCAGGCCGCCGACCGCCGGTTGGTAGCTCGGCGCCTTGCCCGTATGTGCAGCCAGCAGGCGCGTGGCCAGAAGATCAGTTAGCTGTTGCCTGAAAAGTGTATCCAGTGCCCTATTGCCTTCCAGGACATCGGCTGCGCTCAGGAGCAACCGAGATGTAATGGGGTCCGGATGCGCCGTTCGCTCCAGAAGATCGGTCGGCGTGAAAGTATCGGTTGCCTCGGCAATGCGTGTCAGTGTCGTGTGAGGGAGATAGAGCTGAACGACATCAACCGGCTTCGGAATATCCCAGCGGGAGCTCGATCCAGCCGGGATGATTATCACAACCCCACGACGAAACGTGCCACTCTCGACCGACCTTCCGGACCGTCGTTCCATGCGCTGTATCGTGCCGTTGTAAGCCATGACGACGTGGTCGGTCATGGGCTCGACGACGTCATGCAGGGGGCCATGGTTCCAATGAGCAATTGCACCGCCGGAGGGATCCGCCGCGAGATGAATAGGTGCTGTCCGCAGAACGCGCGACATCTCGGTTGCAGGTGTGTGATCGGCAACCCGCACGCCGTCTGCGGTCGCGTCGGCTGAATCATCTGCCTCGCTCTCGCGGGAATTGCAGGAGCAAGGCGCGCTCATGATTGCGCGCTCGTTGACTGACGCTGCTCACATATGACCCCGTCGACAATCGCAGGATCATTGGGGATGCGCGTGTGATGGCCGACACTGTCAGTCCTGCTACCCATGAGATCCCCAATGTCGCGAGCAATGTCGCGGTGCTTTGGTTTTTCGCGCGTTGTGACGCAGGGAAAATATAAGAACTCCCGGAGGGGGGAAATCTATTCTCCAGGATAGGTTGCCTTAGCGATTGGACCTCGTTCTCGATCACGCGGGCTTCAGCGTCCCGCGATGCGGCACTCGCGGCAAGCACTACAGCGCCGCGCGTCTTATCAGACGCGCAAAGGTCGCTGTAGTACTTTGATCTGCTGCATGTTTTTGCCCTTTAATCGGATAGGATTAAAGGAAACATGCAGTAGACGGCCTATTGCGAGGGATGTTCACTCTCTCGCCAAATTGCTGATCGTGCGGTTCCGCTCTAAGTCTTTGAAGCTACGCACTTCCGATGGAAAACCGCTACACGCTTCCTGCACCTGCTACTCGGCGATGATGTCGCGGCCGACCTCGGTGATGCGGCGTTTGCCGCAGAGCGCCATGGTCGTGTCCATCTCCTTGCGGATGATGTCGAGCGCGAGTGTCATGCCTTCCTTGCCGAGCGCGCCGAGGCCGTAGAGGAAGGGTCGGCCGATATAGGTGCCTTTCGCACCGAGCGCGATCGCCTTCAGGACGTCCTGGCCGGAACGAATGCCGCCGTCGAGGTGTACCTCGATCTGGTCGCCGACGGCCTCGACGATGCGCGGCAGCATGCTGATCGAGGAATGCGCGCCATCGAGCTGGCGGCCGCCGTGGTTCGAGACGATGATTGCGTCGGCGCCGGTCTTCGCCGCCATTTTTGCGTCTTCCGGATCGAGAATGCCCTTGAGGATCAGCGGACCAGCGCCAGCCGCACAAATTCCTGCCTCTCTCCCATGACCGGCACCTCTTTCCACGGCATGGACAACCTCCTCTCGAAGCCAACCCATGCCATTATGAACGTGTCAGCCATCTCCCCGAACACCTGTCAGTCATGTGTCCGGGCTAGACAACGAGCACAGGGATGAGGCGATCAAACCAGCGGTGACGGGGAACGCCAGACAGGATCCCCGACAGTCTTCAGTCAACTCTCGACATGATGTCTTCTACAAGCGATGGGTGTCTCCCTGAATAACCGGCGTTATCGACTGTGGTCCATCCACCGTTCCCGTCATCGACAATACGGCTCCGCATTCCCCCCGCCTTCGCAATGACGTCGTAGTCCTGACCGGCGGCATCCGCGGGATAGGAAAATGTCATTACAAGTGGTTCCAGGCCGACGTTGACAGAACGATGGATCCAAAAGGGTGGCACATAGCACATAGTCCTCGCGCGCATCTCGATCGTGCGAATCTCGCCATGGGGCGATTCCAGCAGCATCACGCCTACCCCAGCCTCGCCATAATACATTTCCGGCCGATTGGGCCTCGCATGGATGTGGCCCCGCGTCATGAAATACTCGTCACCGATCTTCCCAGGCTCCATGCGCGTGACGCCGATGATGATGTCACCCCCATTGGCCGATGGCTTGTAGTCCGTAACCTCATAGGCGACATCATCACCGCGGGTTGCGATAAGCGCTTGATATGCGCTCTCGTCCCGATACAGCCCTGCAAGATCCCGGAAGGTTTTGACATAGCGGTTCGTCGCACCCTTCAACTGGCCTGTTGCAACATCGACCTGACAGACTCCCGGCTCAAACAATATCAACACTTTTCTCCTGTTCTCTATTTCGTAGCAAAACTACCAAATAAAATTGCGAGCGCAAGTCCCAGCGCCTGCTGCAGGCGAAACGTGGGCATTCTCGCCTTGTTGCAGCGCACGATTTGTCACTTATGTGGTATAGTATCAAAAATGGGGGTTAATTTTGCTTGACCAATCTCTAATCCTGTAATTAAACTACGGAATGGAAGCCCAAACCGCTTCCTGTCTCATGGAAATCGGAGGAGTTACCCATGAAGAAATCAATCGCAGGATGCATGTTGGCCCTCATGGCGAGCGTTGCTTCCGCTGGCATCGCAAACGCCGCCGACTGCAAGGTTGGCATCGCCATGTACACGCTTGGCGCACCTTATTTCGCCGCTCAGGTGGCGGCAGCGGAAGATCAGGCCAAAAAGGCCGGTTGTGAAGTTACCAGCGCCGACGGCCAGAACGACATGACCAAACAGATCGCGGACGTGGAAGACATGGTGGCGCGCGGCGTTAATCTGTTGATCCTCAACCCGCGCGATCCGGAAGGCCTTGTCGCGGCCGCAGACGCTGCAACGGCAGCTGGCGTGAAGGTCGTCGTCATGGACTCCTCTATCAACACGAAGGCCAACGTCGTCACCCAGGTTCGCTCTTCCAATGACCAGAACGGTGTGCTTGTCGGCCAATGGCTTGCCAATGCCATGAAGGGCAAGCCGATGAAGATCATCCTTCTATCGGGCGACAAGGGTAACGAAGTGGGCCGCGATCGGCGCCTCGGCGTTTTCAAGGGCCTTGTCGAAGGCCAATTGGTCAACGACGGCAAGGTCAGTTTCGAAGTCGTGGGCCAGGGCTGGGGTGGCTGGGCCCATGAAGGTGGCCTCGCCGCGATGGAAGACCTCCTGACTGCGCATCCGGACGCCAATGTCGTTCTTGGCGAAAACGACTCGATGGTGCTTGGCGCCATGAAGGCTCTCGAGGCACAAGGCAAGACAGATGTTCTCGCGCTTGCCGCTGCGGACGGCCAGAAGGAAGCATTGGCACTGATCAAAGAAGGCAAATACGGGGCAACCGGGCTTAACGACCCGGACCTGGTCGCGCGTACCGCGGTCGATGTCGGGCTCAAAGCGGTCAACGGCGAACTGCCAGCCGACTTCCCGAAGCTCAATCTGACGACACCGGCCGTCATCACCAAAGAAAACGTCGACAAATATTATCGCGCCGACGCCGTTTTCTGATCTGCTCCTCCCAGGAGGCTGCAAAGCCGCCGCGGACTGGACAACGGGGCTCCTGCCTCGTTGTCTGCAGCCATTGTTAGGAGGGCCATGGTGACCGAACTTGCCAATCTGAAATCAATTTCCAAGTCCTTCGGGGGCATTCACGCGCTTCGGTCCGTGAATTTCGACGTGCGGCCGGGGGAGGTTCATGCCCTTCTCGGCGAGAACGGTGCTGGAAAATCCACCCTTATGCGCGTTCTGGGCGGCGAGATTATCCCCAGCCAGGGAGAGGTCGTCATTAATGGAAAGCGGACCGAGCTTCGCGATCCTCGAGACGCACGCGCACTTGGCATCGTCGTGATCCACCAGGAGCTTGCCCTTGCCCCTGATCTCAGCGTGGCAGAAAACATTTTTCTCGGAGAGCTACCGACCCTTATTTCCCGATTCAGCCTGCGAAGACGCGCAAAACAGCTGATCGACCGTCTGGGTTTCGATATCGATCCCGGGCGCCTTGTCGGCACCCTGTCCGTCGCCCACCAGCAGGTGGTCGAGATCGCCAAGGCTCTTTCGCAGGACATCAAGATCATCGTCTTCGACGAACCGACCGCAGTGCTCGGTGCTCAGGATGCGATGAAACTGCACCAGATCATCCGGGGCCTGCGCGATCGTGGAGGCGGCATCGTCTATATTTCGCATCGCCTCGATGAAGTGTTCGATATCGCGGATCGAATGACAGTAATGAAGGATGGGGAGACGGTCGGAACAGTCGCGACGACGGACGTCAAGATCGACGATATCATTCGCATGATGGTCGGCCGGCCAATCGCCAACATGTTCCCGGAGCGCTCGCAGCGCACCATCGGCGCCGAACTGCTCAACGTGAAAAAACTCAATGCGGGCCGGATGGTTCGCGATGTCAGCTTTTCTGTCCGCGCCGGCGAGATCGTCGGGCTTGGAGGCCTGATCGGATCAGGCCGCACGGAAGTCGCACGCGCGATTTTCGGCGCTGATCCGCTGGACAGCGGCACGATCAGCCTCAAAGGGAAGGCCCTCAAACTCAAATCGCCCAGAGACGCGGTGAAGGCCGGTATCGGGCTCGTCCCGGAAGACCGCAAGGAGCACGGCGTCGTCATCGACAAGCCGATCCGCGTCAATGCAACGATGGCCAGGATGTCGTCGGTCGTGAATGCCTTGGGCTTCCTCAAGCCAGCCTTGGAGCGCACCGACGTCACCGCACTTGGCAAGAGCTTGCGGCTCAAGGCTTCCAGTATCGATGCACCGGTTTCCAGTCTGTCGGGCGGCAATCAGCAGAAGGTCGTGCTGGCGAAATGGTTTCACGCCGGTGGCGACGTTATCATTCTGGACGAACCCACACGCGGCGTCGATGTCGGCGCGAAGGCCGAAATCTATGCTCTGATCAACAAGCTCGCCGAAGACGGCAAGGCAGTTCTGGTGATTTCCTCAGAACATCAGGAACTCTTTGGTCTTTGCGATCGCGTTCTGGCAATGGGCCAGGGGCAGATCCGAGGCGAACTGACACCCAGCAACTACTCGGAAGAAAATCTGCTTGGCCTGTCGATGATGGGCGGAGCCAGAGCGAGCAACCAAGGCAGCCAGGTATGACCCACACAACAGACACAGTGATGCCGCAGGAACAGAAGGGTTTTGTCGACTATCACTCCATCGTTCAGCGTTTCGGGACCCTGGCGATCTTTCTCGTGCTCGTCGCCGTAGCGACCTGGTGGTCGGACAGTTTTCTCACTCGCGGCAACCTCCTCAACGTATTGCGGCAGGTTGCCTCGACAGCCGGCATCATGGCCGTCGGCATGCTGTTCGTCATCCTGACGCGCGGCATTGACCTTTCGGTTGGATCGGTCATGGCCCTGGGTTCTGTACTCACGGGCTACTTCTGCGCGATGTTAGGCTATGGCACCGGGGCCACCATTTTTCTTGTCTTGTTGTGCGGCGCTGCCTGCGGCCTGGTAACGGGCGGTTTCATCGCGTATCTCAGGCTGCCGTCCTTTGTCATGTCGCTTGCCATGATGGCAGTCGCGCGCGGCCTTTCCCTGATCATTTCCGAGGGGCGACCAATTCCGCTCAGCGATGCGGGCGCAGCTTTCAGCAGTTTCGGTTCCGGCTTCGTGCTGGGCATTCCCCAACCAGTCATTTTGATGTTCGCAATCTATATCGCCGGCGGTGTCGTCCTCAACTTCACCCGGTTCGGACGCGTCATTACGGCAATCGGTTCCAACGAGGAGGCTGTCCGACTCTCCGGTATCGCCGTCCCGCGCTATATCGTCGCCGTCTATGTGATCTCCGGTTTGCTCGCCGGTTTGGCAGGTATCATCGCCGCGAGCCGCACAGGCGTCGGCTCTGCTCAGGTCGGCATCGGGGCCGAACTCAATGTGATCGCCGCCGTCGTTATCGGCGGGGCGAGCCTGATGGGCGGGAAGGGCGGCGTCATCAACACGCTGCTTGGCGCTTTGGTCATGGGAATTATCACCAACATCATGAACCTTGCGGGCGTGCCCGGCTATCACCAGCAGGTTTATATGGGAGCGATCATCGTCGTTGCCATGCTGTTGCAGTACAGCACCGGCTCTCTGAAGCGATGAAATCATTCTCCGGCAGATAACGACGTAACAGTTACAGAGCCCAGCTTAATGAGACGGGCGGCATGAAGGCCGCCCTTCGACCGGTCCACGTCGCGAAAATTCTCGCATTTGATTAATTGTCACGACAGCTGTCCTAGCAAAGGTAACCAAATGACGCAGATGCTAACAGGAGACGCCATGCGCGCCATCGTGCTCCACGCCCCGGGCGATATACGGCTTGAAAAGCGGCCAAAGCCGGTGGCCGGCCCCGGAGAGGTCCTGCTGCGCGTCGCATCCGTCGGCGTGTGTGGGTCGGATCTGCCCCGCATGCTGGTCAAGGGCGCATGGAAGATGCCTCTCATCACAGGCCACGAGTTTTCCGGCCATATCCATGCGCTCGGTGAAAACGTCGAAGGCTGGGAAATCGGCGAGCTGACCGCTATTGCGCCGCTGATGCCGTGCAATCAATGCATAGAATGCAAGACAGGCAATTTTTCCCGATGCCGCGACTATGATTACTTCGGTAGCCGCCGCGACGGCGCTTATGCGGAATTTGTCGCCGTCCCCGTCGAAAATCTCATCAAGACACCGCAGCACGTCGATCCCAGGGCTATCGCCATGACCGACCCTGCCTCGATCGCTCTCCATGCCATCTGGAAGGCCGGCGGTATAACGGCCGGCCAGACCGGGGCCGTCGTCGGGTGCGGCCCGATCGGTCTGTTCGCGATTCAGTGGATGCGCATCATGGGGGCCTCGAGGGTGATCGCCGTCGATGTCACGGAAGAGAAACTCGCCTTGGCGCGTCAGGCGGGCGCCGATCTATGCATCCTGTCTGCCGATTTTGCCGACAACAAGGAACGAGCCGATCTTGTGATCGAGGCCGTCGGTATCGATTCGACAATCAACGCTGCCGTCATGCTGGCTGCGCCGGGCGGACATGTCACGTTTATCGGGATACCTGTCCCCGATGTGAAGCTGTCGAACGCGACGTTCCAGAGATTCCTGCGTCAGGAAGTTTCACTGCACGGCTCGTGGAACAGTTTCGGTGCGCCTTTTCCCGGCCCGCAGTGGACGACAACCGTCCAAAAATTCGCGACCGGGGAACTGAAGTGGGAATTCATGATCTCGCATGATCTCGACCTTGCCGAGCTACCTGGTATCTTTCAGCGCTTCGCGGCGAAGGACCTGCACTTCTCGAAAGTGCTGTTCCGCCCCTGATCGTTCGGGAGACGGTGGGGCAAACAGGGAGGCAAGGTTAGGGATGGTCGCAGTTCTCAGCCTGGATTTTGGAACCGGCGGCGCGAGGGCAGCGATCTTCGACACGCAGACGAACCACATCGTTGCGCGTGGCGAGGCGCCTTACAAAACGCAGCATCTTCCGCCCAACCGCGCCGAGCAGAATCCTGAAGACTGGATGACCGCGCTCGTCTCGCTCGTCCCCGATGTCGTTGCAAAGGCGGGTTCGCCCGATATCGCTGCGGTTTGTGTAGCGACCTTCGCCTCGACGGTTGTACTCTGCGACCGGTCTGGCAAGCCGATTGCCCCTGCCGTCCTCTGGATGGACGCACGCGCGGCCGACGAAGCCGCGTTCACTGAAACCGTGGACCACCCCATTCTCGCAGACAGCGGTGGTTCGGATGCGGTCGAGTGGCTGGTCCCGAAAGCCATGTGGTTCGCGCGCCGAAAGCCGGACCTCTGGGCGCGCACGGAAGTCATTTGCGAGGCTCTGGATTTCGTCAATCACAGGTTAACCGGTGTATGGGCCGGCTCTCTGATGAATGCCACATGCAAGTGGAACTACGATAGCCGGAACCGCAAATTCTGCGAGGATCTCTATGCTCTGCTCGGCGTGCCGGACCTTGGTGCCAAGCTTCCGCAGCGAATTGTGGACATCGGGGACGTCGTCGCTCCCATGCTTCCCGAGATGGCACGTACGCTTGGCATTCCGGGTAATCCTGTCGTGGTGCAGGGTGGCATAGACGCGCATATGGGAACATTCGGTGCCGACGCGGTGACGCCAGGCTCCATGCTGTTCATCGGCGGGACATCGAATGTCCACCTCACGCAGGTACCGGATGACGGGCGTAATATCCGCGGGGTCTGGGGTCCTTACCCCAACGCCTTGACGCCCGGCTTGCGAATGATCGAGGGCGGCCAGGTCTCGGCTGGTTCCATTCTTCAGTGGCTGAGCAACACCATCTTCGGGCTTGATGATGCCGGCTTCCGATCACTTTGCGCGGCCGCTGACGCAATCGAGCCGGATTCCACCGGGCTCCTGGCGCTGGATTATTGGATGGGCAACCGTACACCCTACCGGGATGCACGGCTGCGGGGCGCCTTTTTGGGTTTGTCGCTGTCTCACGACCGGGCCAGCATCTACCGTGCTGCTGTGACTGCGGTCGCACTCGGGGCGGCCAATGTCGTCTTCGATCTGGAAAAGCAAGGGGTGGCGATCGACCGGATCGTCATGTCTGGCGGCATCATGAAAAACCGTCTCTGGCTCGAGGCAACCATCGATGCAATAGGTAAGCCCGTGGAGCTTGCGCTCGATGACAACCTGTCGCTGCATGGCGGCGCCGTCGCCTGTACGGTGGCGCTTGGACTGTTTCCAGACCTGACGACCGCGGCGCATGCGTTGCGCGCGCCTGTCGTGAAAAGAGCGCCTGATTTCAATCGTCATAGACAATATCTCGCTATGCTTGGCGACTACCGCGAAGCAACGGATGTCCTGACGCCCGTCTTCCATAGGCTTTCCGGTAACGTCGAAAGCACACGGACGGAGAGAGTATGAAAGACGAAAGCGAACGCGTCAGCAATCGCCTGCCGATGGACGAAAGCCGCGAGCACCTGATGGTCAAGGTTGCGCGCATGACCTACCAACAGGAACTGAATCAGTCGGAAATCGCTGCTGAGACCGGGTTGAACCGCTGGCAGGTTAGCCGTCTCCTGCAGGAGGCGCGCGACCTCGGCATCGTGCGCATCGAAATCATTCCACGCTCGCCGCGCCGCCCCGACCTGGAAACCGCCTTGCAACAAACCTTCAACCTGAACGATTCCGTCGTGGTTTCCAGCGACGGCGAACAGGCGCAGAGTTTGGACACCGTCGCTCAAGCCGCCGGCCAGTACATTGCTTCCATCAAATCCAATGGCGCAACCGTGGGCGTTTCCTGGGGGCGTACGATGGGCGCCGTTGCCCATTGGCTTCCGCTTCAATGGAGCGATGGCGGCGAGGTCGTACAGATCAATGGAACGGTCGCACCCATTTCCGGCGTCACGTATCATAACGATGTCGCCGGGATCTTCGCACGCAAGGCAGGTGCCCGCCTTGTGCCGCTGCCAGTGCCGGCAATTGTCGGCCAGCGCGTCACCCGTGAGGTGCTCGAACGCGACCGGATCGTCGCCGATGTTCTGACCAAAGCGCGCTCGGCACAAATTCTCATTTTTTCTTGCGGAAGCCTGAGCGAAGAATCGGTCCTTGTCCGCTCGGGCAACATTTTGAAGGACGAACTGGCCACGCTTCTTTCAAAAGGTGCGGTGGGCGATGTCCTTGGCCGTTTCATCGATGTCAATGGCGAGATCGTCGACGCGGAATTGGATGCCCGCACGATCGGCCTTTCGCTTTCCGATCTGAAGACGAGTGGAAAGGCTATCGGCATCGCGGCCGGTAGCGAAAAATTCAACGTCGTCCTTGGCGTGCTTCGCGCCGGCCTGGTCAATGTCCTCGTCACCGACGAGGCAACAGCGACATTCGCATTGGAGCACGCATGAGTGTCGACCATTCTCCAAGGCTCTCTGCCCAATATCGCCCGTAACCGGCTACCGCGCTCGGACCCGAGATTTTCGAGGGTCACGCCATCGACCGGCCCCGGGTGAAGGGGGCTCCGGCTTCGCCGAGGTCAAGGCAGGTGACATAGGCTCTCTGATGATATTGCCCGTTTGCTGATCGTGCGGTTCTGCTCTAAGTCTTTGAAGCTACGCACTTCCGATGGAAAACCGCTACACCCTTCCTGCACCTGCTACTCGGCGATGATGTCGCGGCCGACCTCGGTGATGCGGCGTTTGCCGCAGAGCGCCATGGTCGTGTCCATCTCCTTGCGGATGATGTCGAGCGCGAGTGTCACGCCTTCCTTGCCGAGCGCGCCGAGGCCGTAGAGGAAGGGGCGGCCGATATAGGTGCCTTTCGCACCGAGCGCGATCGCCTTCAGGACGTCCTGGCCGGAACGAATGCCGCCGTCGAGGTGTACCTCGATCTGGTCGCCGACGGCCTCGACGATGCGCGGCAGCATGCTGATCGAGGAATGCGCGCCATCGAGCTGGCGGCCGCCGTGGTTCGAGACGATGATTGCGTCGGCGCCGGTCTTCTCCGCCATTTTTGCGTCTTCCGGATCGAGAATGCCCTTGAGGATCAGCGGACCGCCCCAGCGCTCCTTGATCCACTCGACGTCCTTCCAGGAAAGCTGCGGGTCGAACTGCTCGTTGGTCCAGGCCTGAAGCGAGGAGAGGTCGGCGACGCTCTTGGCGTGGCCGACGATGTTGCGGAAGGTGCGGCGGTTGGTGCCGAGCATCTTCATGCACCAGCCGGGCCGCGTCGCCATCATCCAGAGGTGTTTCGGCGTCAGTCGCGGCGGCGCGGACAGGCCGTTGCGAAGGTCCTTATGGCGCTGGCCGAGGATCTGCAGGTCGAGCGTCAGGACGAGCGCGGAACACTTCGCGGCCTTGGCCCGGTCGATCAGATCGAGCACGAACTCGCGCTCGCGCATGACATAGAGCTGGAACCAGAACGGCTTCGTCGTCACCGAGGCGACGTCCTCGATCGAGCAGATGCTCATGGTCGAGAGCGTGAACGGGACGCCGAACGCCTCGGCCGCCTGAGCCGCCAGCATCTCGCCGTCGGCATGCTGCATGCCCGTCAGGCCGGTGGGGGCGAGCGCGACCGGCATCGAGACCTTCTGTCCGATCATCGTCGTTTCGAGCGACCGGTCGGACATGTCGACCAGCACCCGCTGGCGCAGCTTGATCCCGGCGAAATCCTCCTCGTTGGCGCGGTAGGTTCCCTCCGTCCATGCGCCGCTGTCCGCATAATCGAAGAAAAGCTTCGGCACGCGCCGTCTGGCCAGGGCCTTCAGGTCCCGTATTTCGAGAATCTGCGTCATGGATCGGCCTCATCGAGTGAATGACAGCCGAGCCCTTATCATGATTTCGGAGGGCTTGTAATAGTTGCAGAAAGCGAGAGGTCAAAAAATCTTACCTCTCGTTTTCATCTCTGCTCAGGCTGCGCCAAGGGTTGATTTGCAGGGCTTGCCGGCGACGTAGGTCTCGACGACGGCGCGGTCGTCGCCCATCGTCTGCAGGAGAAAGAGTTCGTCGGCCAGCGAATTGACCACTTCGGCTCTGAGCGCCATTGCAGGCGTTGCCGCCATGTCGAGTACCGCAATGTCCGCATCGGTGCCGGGCTCCAGCGTGCCGATACGGTCGGCGAGAGACAGCGCCTCGGCATTGCCGCGGGTCATCATGTAGAAGCTGTCGAAGGGGTTCAGCCTTTCGCCCTGCAACTGCAGGATCTTGTAGGCCTCGTCGAGCGTCTTCAGCATCGAGTAGCTGGTGCCGCCGCCGATGTCCGAGGCGACGGAAACGCGCACCGGTTTTTGCCGGCGCTTGAGCGCCCGCAGGGGAAAAAGGCCGGAGCCGAGGAAGAGATTGGACGTCGGGCAGAAGACGGCGACCGAGCCGGTCTCGCTCATCGCATCCGCCTCGCGCTCGGAGAGGTGGATGCAATGTCCGAACAGGCTTTTCGGACCCAGCAGCCCGTAGCGGGCGTAGACGTCGGTATAGTCGGTCGCCTCCGGATAGAGTTCCGAGGTGTAGGCGATTTCGTCACGGTTCTCGGAGAGATGCGTCTGCACATGCAGGTCGGGAAATTCGCCGACGAGAGATTTCGCGACCTCCATCTGCTCCGGCGTGGAAGTGATGGCGAAACGGGGGGTGATAGCCACATGGTTGCGGCCTTTGCCGTGCCAGTCGGCGATGACGGCGCGGGTCTCGTCATAGCTCATCTCCGGAGTGTCGAGCAGGCCCTGCGGCGCATTGCGGTCCATCATCACCTTGCCTGCGACCATGCACATGCCGCGCTTCAGGCTCTCGGCGAAGAAGGCGTCGGCGGAGGTCTTGTGCACCGAACAGTAGGCCGTCGCCGTCGTCGTGCCGTGGCGGATCATCTCGTCGAAGAAATGGCGGGCGATCCGCTCCGCATGCGCCGTCTCGACGAAACGGCATTCCTCGGGAAAGGTGTAGGTGTTCAGCCATTCGAGCAGATCGGCCGCGTAGGAGGCCATCACCTGCATCTGCGGAAAATGCAGATGCGTGTCGATGAGGCCTGGCACGATCAGGTGCGGGCGGTGGTCGATCTCGGGGACCTCCTCAGGCGCTGCCGCCTTGACCGCTGCATAGGAGCCGGATGCCCTGATCACCCCGTTCTCGACGAGAAGCGCGCCGTCGCTTTCGTAAGCATAGGCAGCACTGTCGTCGATACCTTGAGGTTCGCGATGGAAGCTCAGCAGGCGGCCGCGAATGAGGGTGGATGTCATCGTGTCTCCCCGACGGCGCTTTCGAACCAGGCCGTCACCAGCCTGCGCTCTTCCGCCGTCATGTCGCTTATGTTGCCGGGCGGCATGGCATGGCTGCGCCCCGCCTGGATATAGATTTCCCGCGCGCGGGCAGCAATCTCGGCGTCGCTTTCGAGCGTGACGCCGTTCGGAGCCCGCACAATTCCTTCATAGGCCGGCTCGGCCGCGTGGCACATGCTGCAGCGGGTCGAGATCGTCTCCTTGATTGCGGGAAAATGCGCGTTTTCGGCAAAGCGCCGGAAGGCCGGTGCCGTGTCGGCCCGTTCTTCTCCCGTCAGTATTTTCGGCGCGGTCGAGAGCCACATGATCAGGATGAACAGGAGCGTGGTGACTAGCCAGGTCCAGGTGGGCCTGCCCTTGCGCGCATGCGTGGTGTTGAACCAATGACGGATCGTAACGCCCATCAGGAAGACGAGCGCTGCGATGATCCAGTTGAAGGCCGTCGCGAAGGCGAGCGGATAATGGTTCGATAGCATGAAGAAGATGACGGGCAGCGTCAGGTAGTTGTTGTGCAGCGAGCGCTGCTTCGCCTGGGCGCCGAGTCTTGGATCCGGCATGCGGCCGGCGATCAGGTCGGCGACGACGATCTTCTGGTTGGGGATGATGATCAGGAAGACGTTGGCCGACATGATCGTGGCAGTGAAGGCGCCGAGATGCAGGAAGGCGGCGCGGCCGGTGAAGACCTGGGTATAGCCCCAGGCCATGGCGACCAGTACCAGATAGAGCAGCGCCATCAGTCCCCAGGTGCTTTTCCCGATCGGTGACTTGCAGAGAAGGTCATAGAGGACCCAGCCGAGACCGAGCGAGGCAAGCGAGATCAGGATCGCGGTCGTCGCCGAAATGTCCAGGACATGTCGGTCTATGAGAAAGAGGTCGGCGCCGCCATAATAGACGATGCAGAGCATGGCGAAGCCCGAGAGCCAGGTCGCGTAGGACTCCCACTTGAACCAGGTGAGGTGCTCCGGCATGGCGGCTGGCGCCACCAGATATTTCTGGATGTGATAGAAACCCCCGCCATGGACCTGCCATTCCTCGCCATAGGCGCCCGGGGGCAGATGGTCGCGTTTTACGAGACCGAGATCGAGCGCGATGAAATAGAAGGACGAGCCGATCCAGGCGATGGCGGTGACGACATGCAGCCAGCGTACGGCGAAGGCCAGCCATTCCCAGGCAATGGCGAATTCATACATTCGGGTCCCCTCTTTCTCTCCGTTGACGCAGCTTGCGAGAAAAAGCCGAAACGGGAAAGGGGCGTTCTCGGCAATCCACGCTACAGGCTTAGGCGCCGCAATCCTGATTGAACTCTGAAAGAATCCAGTCGCGAAAATTGCGGATCTTCGGGACGTTGCGTCGGGCATGCGGATAGACCAGCCAATAGTCGTGGCCATCGCTGCCGCGCAAATCGAAGGGTTGATAAAGCCGACCGAGCGCGACGTCATCGGTATAGAATTGAGGAGTGAGGATCGCAACGCCTTGCCCGGCGATCGCGGCGCCTGCCTCGAAGGACTGGGCGCCGAGCCGTGTCGGAACCCGACCGTCGAGGTCCGCGTCGCGGACGCCGGCAGCGCGAAACCACAGCGGCCACCAGCGGTCTTGAGGGTCGATGATGCGGAGCTTCAGGAGGTCCCGCGGTTCATTCACGCCGCCGATCGTCGAGGCGAGCGCGGGACTGAGCATTGGCGTAAATTCTACTTTCATCAGTCGATGGCTGACGAGACCCGGCCAAACGCCCAACCCGGACCGGATTGCCACGTCCACTGCCTCTATGCTGAAATCGATCATTGCATCATTCGCCGACAGCCGGACGGCCATGTTGGGCTGAGCGAGTTGGAACGTGCCGATATGGCGGGCGAGCCATTGCGAGGCGAAGGTCGCGGTCGAACTGATGAGCAGGGTGGACGCTGCATCGCCGCGCGCGGAGGCGACCGCCTCCTGCATCAGTTCGAAGGCTTCCGTCACCTTCGGCGCCAGACGTTGGCCGACTTCGGTCAGTGCAATCTGGCGGGGACGCCTCAGGAACAGCGGCTCGCCGACGCTCTCTTCGATGAGTTTGATCTGGTAGCTGACGGCCGTCTGGGTCATGCCGAGCTCGTTGCCGGCCTTGGTGAAGCTGCCGAGCCGGGCTGCGGCTTCGAAGACCCTCAGCGCATTCAGCGGGAACTGCTTCGACATCTTCATGGATAAGTTCTCTTGATGCATACAGACGGATGTTCGATTGGAATCCGAGCATCTATCGGGGCATGCTGCAAGTCAACTTCACCGCTTGCCAAGGGTGCTCAGATGTCTTGCGATACATTGGAATATACTGAAAGAAAGCCGATTCCCCCAGTGAACGGGATCATCCGGTTTGCCGCTTCGGCACTGCGCCGCATAAGAGGCCGGAGCTTAAGTCTCGACCTTGAATCCACATCCGAATACATGAAAAAGGACTTGGGGTTACTCGACGGCCGCATGGCCCGGCAGGACGACGACATGCTGCGGTAGAGAGGCTGTTCATTCGAACCGTTCGCTACAGTTCAAGGCCTATTGAGATTCGGGATACCCGCCGTGGCTTGTTTGATCTCCTCATCCCTGTGCTCGTCACAGGGATCCAGCCAGACCAAGTCCTTGGGCTGAAAGAACTCCTCCCGCGCCGCAGACGCGGCGCTGCTCTCATCTTTGTGACGAGCACAGAGATGAGAGTGAGGAGAGATTGCCGTCCTCAACGGGCCCTTGCCCGGATGCGGGCGGAAAACCGCTCACACTTTTCCTCATCCAGCTCTAAGCCGTTCCACCGCCATCAGGACACGTTCGGGCGTTGCCGGGGTATCGAGCCGGGGGCATTCGCGATAGCCGGCGACGCTGGCGACGGCCATCGACAGGGCCTCGACCACCGAAATCGGCAGCATGAGGGGCGGCTCTCCCACGGCCTTCGATCTGCCGATCGTCTCTTCGGCGTTTTCCGACCATTCGGCCAGGCGCACGTTGAAGATCTTCGGCCGATCCGAGGCAAGGGGTATCTTGTAGGTCGAGGGCGCATGCGTCCTCAGGCGCCCCTTCTCATCCCACCAGAGCTCTTCCGTCGTGAGCCAGCCCATGCCCTGAACGAAGCCGCCCTCGATCTGGCCGAGATCGATCGCCGGGTTGAGGGAACGGCCGACGTCGTGCAGCACGTCGACGCGATCGACCAGGTATTCGCCTGTCAGCGTATCGATCGAGACCTCGGAAACGGCCGCGCCATAGGCAAAGTAGTAGAAGGGCGTGCCGCGGCCGGCGGCCCGGTCCCAATGGATGCCAGGCGTCGCATAGAAGCCGGCGGCGGAGAGCTGGACACGTGCGCCGTAGGCCTCCTGCACGAACTGCGCAAAGGGCACGAGCTCGTCGCCGATCCGGACATGATTGGCCACGAAGGTGACGTTTTCGGCCGTCGTCTGCCAACGCTCGGCCGCAAAGGCGACGAGCCGCTCCTTGATCTGACGCGCGGCATCGAAGGCGGCCATGCCGTTGAGGTCGGAGCCGGAGGAGGCGGCTGTCGCAGACGTATTCGGCACCTTGCCGGTCGTCGTCGCGGTTATTTTCACCCGGTCGATGTCGATCTGGAAACTGTCTGCAAGGACCTGCGCCACTTTCGTATAGACGCCCTGGCCCATCTCGGTGCCGCCGTGGTTGAGGTGGACCGAGCCGTCCGTGTAGATGTGGACGAGGGCGCCGGCCTGGTTGAGGTGGGTGAGGGTGAAGGAGATGCCGAACTTCACCGGCGTCAATGCAATCCCCTTGCGGATCACCCGGCTCGACCTGTTGAATTCGATGATCGCCGCCCGGCGCGCCTGATAGTCGGCGCTCGCTTCCAGCTCATCGACGATCCGGCCGATGATGTTGTCTTCGATCTTCTGGTGATAAGGCGTGACGTTGCGGCCGGAATGCGCGTCGCCATAGAAGTTCAGCTTGCGGATTTCGAGCGGGTCCTTCCCGAGCGCGTAAGCGATCTCCTCGATGATCCGCTCGCCGCCGAGCATGCCCTGCGGCCCGCCGAAGCCGCGAAAGGCGGTGTTGGAAACCGTATTGGTCTTAAGCGGTTGCGAGGTGAGCTTCACATGCGGATAGAAGTAGGCGTTGTCCGCATGGAAAAGGGCGCGGTCGGTGACCGGGCCGGAGAGATCGGCGGAGAAACCGCATCGCGCGGCATAATTCGCCTGGACCGCCCGGATGCGTCCCTCCTCGTCGAAGCCGACATCGTAATTTACCAGGAAATCGTGCCGCTTGCCGGTGGCGGTCATGTCGTCGTCCCGGTCCGGGCGGAACTTGACGGCGCGGCGAAGCTTGCGCGCGGCGACGGCGGCGAGTGCCGCAAACTGGTTGCCCTGCGTTTCCTTGCCGCCGAAGCCGCCGCCCATGCGGCGGACATTCACCGTGACGGCGTTGGAGGGAACGCCGAGCACCTGCGCGACCATACGCTGGACTTCGCTCGGATGCTGCGTTGATACCCAGACGGTCATTTCGTCATCCTCGCCGGGAATCGCGAGCGCGATATGGCCTTCCAGATAGAAGTGCTCCTGGCCACCGATTCGCATGTGCCCCTGGATGCGGCGAGGCGCCCGCTCGAGCTCGCCTTCGGCGTCGCCGCGCTCGAGCGTCAGCGGCGGGGTCACCAGCTCGCCGCCGGTTGCCACGGCATCGATGATATCGATCGCCGGCAGGAAGTCACGATAGGTCATCCTGGCGAGCCGCGCGGCGCGGCGGGCGACGTCGCGCGTTTCGGCGATGACCGCGAAGGCCGGCTGGCCATGGAACTCCACCCGCCCGTCGGCAAGCACCGGCTCGTCGTGCAGATGGGTGGGGCTGATGTCGTTGGAATGCGGCATGTCCCTGGCCGTGAGCACGCAGACGACGCCGGGCACGGCGGCGACGGCGGCGAGGTCCATCTCCAGGATTTCCGCATGCGCCCGGTCCGTGAGGCCGAGCGCGCCATGCAGGGTGCCGGCGGGTTCCGGCATGTCGTCGATATAATCGGCGGTGCCCGCCACATGCTTGTGGGCGCTGTCGTGACGGAGCGGTGCGTGCATCGGTCCGGTGATTGTGGCGTGGCTTTCCAGGGTGGACTTATCCATGCCGGAGCCTCCTGACGAGGAATTTGCCCCTCATCCGCCTGCCGGCACCTCCTCCCCGCAGGCGGGGCGAAGGGATAAGCGGTGCGCGCTCGTCCTCTCTGCGAGCCCGTTCGTTGACTGGGAGGAAGGAAGCGGCGTACTCGTCCCCTCTCCCCGCAAGCCAACCGGTCAGGGGCAATTCCGATCCGCCAATATCGCGACAGGCGTTCATGCCACTTCCTCGAACCGCTGCAACCGGACCGTCTCTCCGATGCTCTCGAGGAAGAAGCGCCTCAGTAGGTTTTTTGCCGCAAGCATGCGATAGGCGCCGGTGGCCCGCCAGTCGGTGATCGGCTGATAGTCGGTCTCGAAGGCGGCCTGCGCAGTACGGACCGTCTCCTCCGTCCAGGCCTGACCGATCAGCGCTGCTTCGACGGTCTTCGCCCGCTTCGGAGTTGCCGCCATACCGCCGAAGGCTATCCGTGCGGTTTTCACCCGGTCACCGTCGAGCGAGATGCGGAAGGCGCCGAGCAGGGCGGAAATGTCCTCGTCGCGGCGCTTCGAGATCTTGTAGGCGGCAAAGCGCTCGTCCGCGGGCAGAGCCGGGACGAAGAGGCTCTCGACGAATTCACCGGGCCTGCGATCCTGCTTGGCATAGGCGATGAAGAAATCCTCGAGCGGCAGCGTCCGCTGGCCGTCCTTCGAGCGCAGGGTAACCGTCGCGCCGAGAACGATCAGGGGCGGCGGGCTGTCGCCGATCGGCGAGCCATTGGCGATATTGCCGCCGATCGTGCCCATGTTGCGCACCTGGTCGCCGCCGATGCGGTCGAGCAGCCGGCCTAATGACGGATAGGCTGAAGACAGGGCCTCGTGCGCCGCCGTATAGCTCACGCCTGCACCGATCGTCAGGCCGGCCGTCGAGCTTTCGATCCGCTGCAGTTCGGCAATGCCATTGATGAAGACCACCGGATTGAGCGGGCGCATCTGCTTCGTCACCCAGAGCCCGACATCGGTGCAGCCGGCGACGATCGTCGCGCCTGGATGATCAGCGAGAACACCTGCCAGGTCCGCAGCGTCGACGGGTACGATCAGACAGTCCGCGCCGCTGCGGACAACGATCGTCTCCGTCTGCCCTATCGCATGAAGGCGCGCCGTAACCGCTTCCAGCGTGCGGGTGACCGGGTCGAAGAGAGCGGCCGGGCGCTCCGCGGCCGCAGCCTCCGCCGCGCGCACGATCGGTTCGTAGCCGGTGCAGCGACAGAGATTGCCCTGCAGCGCCTTTTCTATCGCCGCGCGGCTCGGTTTTTCATCGGCAAGCCAGAGCCCGTAAAGCGACATCACGATCCCCGGAGTGCAGAAGCCGCATTGGGAGCCATGAAAATCCACCAGTGCCTGCTGCACCGGATGCAATGTGCCGTCTGCGGCAGCCAGGTGCTCGACCGTCACCACATGGGTGGCATTCAGCGAGCCTGTGAAGCGGATGCAGGCGTTGACGCTTTCATAGACGAGTTTTTTCGCTCCGCTGGCATCCTCGGCGAGCCGGCCCACGAGCACCGTGCAGGCGCCGCAGTCGCCTTCCGCGCAGCCTTCCTTGGTGCCGGTGAGGCGGCGCTCCAGCCTCAGGAAATCGAGCAGCGTCGACGTCGGCGCGACGTCGGAAAGGACGATCTCGGAGTCGTTCAGGATGAAGCGGATGCTGTCGGATGCCTGTGCCATGCCACTTCCTTGTCCCTCAACCGGCTTTTCCCTCAGTCGTCGGCTACTGCGCCGTCCAGCCGCCATCCATCGAAACATGCGTCCCGGTGATCTGGGCGGCATCGTCGCCTGCAAGATAGAGCGCCAGGGAGGCAACCTGTTCGACGGTGATGAACTTTTTCGTCGGCTGTCCCTTGAGCATCACCTCGTTGATCACCTGTTCCTCGGTGATGCCGCGCGTTCTCGCCTGATCCGGTATCTGCTTTTCGACGAGCGGCGTCAGAACGTAGCCGGGGCAGATCGAGTTCACGGTGATACCGCTCTCCGCCACCTCCAGCGCCACGGTCTTCGTCAACCCCATGATACCATGCTTGGCGGCGACATAGGCGGACTTGAAGGGGGAGGCCACGAGGCCATGAGCGGACGCGATATTGATGATCCGGCCCCAGCCCTTCTTCTTCATCGGCGGAATGGCGCCACGAATGGTGTGAAAGGAGGAGGAGAGATTGACGGCGATGATCCGGTCCCATTGCTCGACCGGAAAATCCTCGATCTTTTCAACGAACTGCACGCCGGCATTGTTGACGAGGATATCGGCGCCGCCGAAGCGATCGGCAACCATCGCCATCATGTCGGCGATTTCGGAGGGCTTGGTCATGTCGGCCGGGTGATGAAGCACCGTACCGGAGCTCAGGCCTGCGACTTCGTCCGTGACGGTCCTGATCTCGTCCGGCGCACCGAAGCCGTTCAGGACGATATTGGCACCGGTCTTCGCCAGGGTCCGGGCGATCGCCAATCCGATGCCGCTCGTGGAACCCGTTATCACCGCAGTCTTGGTCATTCCCGCTCTCTCCGTCCTGATGCCGCACAGGTCTTTTGCGACGCAACAGCGTCAGCCTACGCGCAAATGCGCGGCAGTGACAATTGTGTTTTTCCGCCCGGCAAAGCAGAGTGAGTGTCCGCGGGAGCACTTGGCAAAAGTTGCGTTTTGTTTTCGTTTGACATTCGTTTTTCTATCGTATTGAAGTCGTTCGAATGTCGCCCTCGAGGAAGGGCGAGAGGGGCGGAGTGAAAGCGTATGCGGGCTTCCGCTCGCATTCCGGTCGGTCCTTTCAATCGCGTGCCGAGGAGGGGCATATGGGCGGATATATTCTCGCGATCGATCAGGGCACGACGTCCACGCGCGCGATCGTTTTCGACGGCAACCAGAAAATCGCGGGCGTCGGGCAGAAAGAGTTCAAGCAGCACTTTCCGAAGTCAGGCTGGGTGGAGCACGATCCGGAGGAGATCTGGCAGACGGTCGTCAGCACGGTCAAGGAAGCGATCGAGAAGTCCGGCATCACCGCGAACGATATTGCCGCGATCGGCATCACCAACCAGCGGGAGACGGTTGTCGTCTGGGATCGCGAGACCGGCAAGCCGATCCACAATGCCATCGTCTGGCAGGACCGCCGCACTGCCGCCTTCTGCGACAAGCTCAAGAAGAAGGGACTGGAAAAGACCTTCGTGAAGAAGACCGGTCTGCTGCTCGATCCCTATTTTTCGGGAACGAAGCTCAACTGGCTGCTTTCCAATGTGAAGGGCGCGCAGGTGCGCGCAGCCAAAGGCGAACTCTGCTTCGGCACTATCGACACCTTCCTGATCTGGCGGTTGACGGGCGGCGAGTGCTTCTGCACCGACGCGACGAATGCCTCGCGTACCCTCTTATACAATATCGCCGAGAATGCCTGGGACGACGAGCTCACCGAGGTCCTGCGCGTGCCGAAGGAGATGCTGCCGGAAGTGAAGGACTGCGCGGCCGACTTCGGCGTCACGGATCCGTCTCTCTTCGGCGCGGCGATCCCGATCCTCGGCGTTGCCGGCGACCAGCAGGCGGCAACGATCGGTCAGGCCTGTTTCAAGCCGGGCATGCTGAAATCGACCTACGGTACGGGCTGCTTCGCCTTGCTCAACACCGGCAAGGACATGGTCCGTTCGAAGAACCGCCTTCTGACCACCATCGCCTACCGCCTCGACGGTGAAACGACCTATGCGCTCGAAGGCTCGATCTTCGTAGCCGGTGCTGCCGTGCAATGGCTGCGCGACGGGCTCAAGGTGATCAAGGCGGCGCCCGATACAGGCTCGCTTGCCGAGAGCGCCGATCCCTCGCAGGAGGTCTATCTGGTGCCGGCCTTCACCGGCCTCGGAGCGCCCCATTGGGATCCGGATGCGCGGGGCGCGATCTTCGGCATGACGCGCAATACCGGCCCGGCAGAGTTCGCACGGGCGGCACTCGAGGCCGTCTGCTACCAGACCCGCGACCTGCTGGAGGCCATGCACAAGGATTGGCGCCGCAACGGCAATGATACGGTCCTGCGCGTCGATGGCGGCATGGTCGCCTCCGACTGGACGATGCAGCGCCTGTCGGACCTGCTCGACGCTCCGGTCGACCGCCCGGTCATTCTCGAAACCACCGCGCTCGGCGTCGCCTGGCTTGCAGGCAGCCGAGCCGGCATCTGGCCAAAGCAGGAGGCGTTCGCCAAGTCCTGGGCCCGCGACCGCCGCTTCGAGCCGCATATGGACGAGGCCACGCGCAAGGTGAAGCTCAAGGGCTGGCGCAGCGCAGTCAAGCGGACGTTGATTGCTGCCTGAGTGTTGAACCTTCCACGTTGCGCTTCAGCGCTGCGGCAGAAGCCTTCCCAACGATCCTCATTCCTGTGACAAGCGCAGGAATGAGGGAAGAAAACACACGCCCGGACCCATATCCATGGAAATATATGGAGCCCGCGCTCTGCGCGTGCTGCCGTCCGCGACCTTTGTGCGCCGTCACGTCGCCCGAGTTCCCCTTGACTCATTCATAGCTGATTGGCTATACATCAACCCATAGTCAACCGGGTATATGTCCCAAATGTCCGACGCGCACGACATGCTCTTCAGAACGCTTGCCGATCCGACTCGGCGGGCTCTCTTCGAGCGGCTGTGCCGCGAAGGGGAGAGGACGGTCGGGGCTCTGACGGCTCGCGCCGGTGTCTCACAGCCGGTCGTCTCCAAGCATCTCGGCGTCCTGAAGCAGGCTGGATTGGTGCGCGACCGCCACGAAGGCCGCCACACGTATTATAGCGCGCAACTCGGTGCGCTCGCGCCGCTGGTCGACTGGACGCGTGAGATGGCCGGGTTCTGGCAGAGCCGCTTCGACGATCTCGAAGATCTACTGAAAAGGATGGACCAATGAACGAAACACGTTCCGTCGTCGTCGAGCGGGAGATCGCTCATCCGCCGGAGAAGATCTGGCGCGCGCTCACCCAACCACACCTGATGGAGGAGTGGCTGATGAAGAACGACTTCAGTCCTGTCGTCGGGCACCGTTTCAACCTGCGCGGTGAGTGGGGTGGCGTGTTGGACTGCGAGGTGCTCGTCGTCGAGCCGAACAAAAGACTGAGCTACGCCTGGAATTTCGCGCATGAGGATCCGGCTTACGACTTGAAGAGCGTGGTGACCTTCACCCTCGTCCCGACAAGCACGGGAACCCAGTTGCGCATGGAGCAGGTCGGATTCCGACCGGATCAGCGGCAGGCCTATGGCGGCGCCAAGGCCGGATGGCAGCAGTTCTTCGAAAATCTGGAGCGCGTTCTCGCGGGTTTGAGCTGAAACCCGCCTGCCGGGCCGGTCGGGGCTGGCTCGCTTCATGTTAATGGGAGATCATTCAATGGATTGGAACGCCTGGATACGTCAGATCCACCGGTGGTTATCCATCGTCTTCACGGTAACCGTCATCGCCAATTTCGCCGCCATGGGATTGGAAGAACCTCCTGCATGGGTGGTCTATTCCCCGCTGCTCCCGCTCTTCCTGCTGCTTTTCACCGGCATCTATATGTTCGTGCTACCCTATGCCGCGAGGTGGCGCAGCGGCAGGCCTGCGGCGCAATGAGGTGAAGAGATGGCCAGCAAGACCCCGGTGAAGAGCGAGAATGTTGCAAAGAAGGCGGCCGCAAAGCCGGCCTCGGGACAGCCGACCCTGCTCTCGGGCGGCAACCCGCAGATCGCGAAGGGCTATGGCGATGGCCCCGTGCAGGCCTACATCACGGCCATGCCGGGCTGGAAGAGCGATGTCGGGCGCCGCCTAGATGCTCTGATTGTGGAGGCCGTTCCCGGCGTGCACAAGGCGGTCAAGTGGAACTCGCCTTTCTACGGCGTCGAAGACGATGCCTGGTTCCTCAGCTTTCATTGCTTCACCAAATACATCAAGGTGACGTTCTTCCGCGGCGCTGCGCTCGATCCTGTCCCGGCCGGCAAGTCCAAATATCCGGAAGTACGTTACCTCGACATTTACGAGGGCCAGCTCGACGAAGCTCAATTCTCCGCCTGGGTAAGGCAGGCCAGCCGATTGCCCGGCGAACGTATGTGAGCGACAACAACCATCAGGAAAGTGACGGCCATGGACAACAGGACGAGCGGTTCGAACGGAGAAGGAGCGTCTCCCTCCAAACTGATCGATGCGAAAATCGATGCGCTTGACGATTGGCGCGGCGAGACGCTCGCCCGGATCCGGAAACTCATCCGGCAGGCCGACCCGGAAGTGATCGAGGAAGTGAAGTGGAGAGGGGTCCCCGTGTGGGAACACGCTGGGATAATCTGCACCGGCGAAGTCTATAAGGCGGCCGTGAAGACGACCTTCGCCAAAGGCGCCTCGCTTGAAGACCCTTCAGGCCTTTTCAACTCGAGCCTGGAAGGCAATACGCGGCGTGCCATCGATTTTCATGAGGGCGAGGAGATCGACGAAGAGGCGTTCATCGCGCTCATTCGTGCCGCGGTGGAGCTGAATACGTCAGCACGCACAAGCACTCGTTCGCGAGGGAAGCCGAAGAGCGCCTGACTCCGATGGACGTCGGCTGGAAACAGTGCGTTTCCCAAAGGCGCATTTGCGGCCTGATCCTGCGCCGATTATCTCTAGCGCAACGTTAGATCTCGCAGGAAGCCAGCCATGGAACTCGGACTCTATACATTCGCCGACGTCGATCCGAATGCAGCCGACAAGGGAGCCGAGGGGCGCCGGCGTCTCGCCGATCTCCTGGAGGAGATTGAGCTTGCCGATCAGGTGGGCCTCGACGTTTTCGGCCTCGGCGAGCATCACCGGCCGGACTATGCGGCGTCGGCACCGGCGGTGATCCTCGCGGCGGCTGCCGCGCGCACCAGCCGCATCCGGCTGACGAGCGCGGTGACGGTGTTGAGCTCCGACGATCCGGTCCGCGTCTTCCAGCAATTCGCTACCCTCGACCTCCTGTCGAACGGACGCGCCGAGATCATGGCGGGACGTGGCTCCTTCATCGAATCATTCCCGCTCTTCGGCCAGTCGCTGGACGATTACGACCAGCTTTTCTCCGAAAAGCTGGGTCTGCTTTTGGCGCTGCGCGATAGTGAAAGGGTCACCTGGTCGGGTGCGCTGAGATCTCCGATCAACGATCGCGGCGTTTATCCGCGCCCGCTGCAGGACCCGCTGCCGCTCTGGATCGCGGTCGGCGGCACGCCGCAGTCGGTTGCGCGTGCCGGCGCGCTCGGTGTGCCGATGGCGCTGGCTATCATCGGCGGCGAACCGGCACGCTTTGCGCCGCTCTTCCAGCTCTACCGCGAAGCTGCGCGCCGCTCGGGGCAGGATCCGTCGAAGCTGAAGACGAGCATCAACGTCCACGGCTTCATCGCCGATACTACGCAAGAAGCTGCAGACCAATTCTATGGGCCGCAAGCCGAGGTGATGAACCGCATCGGACGCGAACGCGGCTGGGGGCCGACCAACCGCGCCCACTTCGATCAGGCGATCAGCCCGACGGGCAATCTCTTCCTTGGCGATCCGGAAACGGTTGCCAGGAAGATCGTTGCGCATCGGAAGCTCTTCGGAAACGACCGCTTCCTGCTGCAGATGGCGATCGGTCCGATGCCGCATGACCGGATCCTGCACGGCATCGAACTTTACGGCACCAAGGTCGCGCCTCTGGTACGCGAGATGCTGGCGGAGGAGCGCGCTTCTTAAGCCGGCCGCCTCCGTCTCCACTGGCATATGCGGCGTCGTAGCGCTAAATGTGGCCGCGAAAGCGAGACATCCATGACCCTCAACAACGACGAAGACCTCGAAAGGCTGAAGGAAATCGGCCGCATTTGCGCCAATGCGCTCCAGGCGATGGGCGAGGCGCTGGAACCCGGCATCACCACGGCCGAGCTCGACGCGATCGGCCGCAAGGTGCTGGCGGAGGCCGGCGCCCGTTCGGCACCCGAGCTTTGCTATGATTTTCCCGGCGCGACCTGCATCAGCGTCAACGAGGAAATCGCCCACGGCATACCCGGCCGCCGGGTGATCCAGCCGGGCGATCTCGTCAATATCGACGTTTCGGCCGAAAAAGGCGGGCTCTTCGCCGATACCGGGGCGTCCTTTCCTGTGCCGCCGGTCAAGACCGAGATCGACCGGCTCTGCCGCGACGGCAAGCGGGCGATGTGGGTGGGCCTGAAACAGGTCAAGCCGGGCCAGTCGCTTGCCGCGATCGGAAATTCGATCGGCGAGTTCGCGCGCAAGAACCGCTATTCCCTCGTCGCCAATCTGGCGAGCCACGGCATCGGCCGGTCGCTGCACGAGGAACCGAGCGAAATTGCAACCTGGCCGGACCCATCCGAGCGGCGGCGGATGACCGAGGGCATGGTTTTCACGGTCGAACCCTTCCTGTCGATGGGGGCGCAATGGGCCGAAGGCGGCGACGACGATTGGACCCTCTACAGCGAACCGCGCGCACCGACTGTCCAATATGAGCACACGGTGGTCGTCACCCGCAGCGGGCCGCTGGTCGTGACGCTGCCGGGTTAGGGCGACTTAGGAGAAGTGTGCGACGGAAGTCTCACCCCCTCTGCCCTGCCGGGGATCTCCCCCGCAAGGGTCCCGCAAGGGGGAGATCAGATGGTGGAAGCGCTCTGCGTCAACGTCAGCCTCGCAACAAGTTTAAGCTTATTTTAAAGGCAGGGTGATCGCCTCTTGCCGATCTCCCCCTTGAGGGGGAGATGCCCGGCAGGGCAGAGGGGGGTATCACACCCGCTCCCGCTTTTCTCAGCGCGCATCGTTCGATTCCATCAATGAACCGTTCAATTATAATGATTTGCCGCTCTCTTGCTGCGATGCAATAAGAGGGCATGAGCACTCTCCAGAGACGGCAGGACCGTAGCGAACCAGGGTCGAGGCACTCGACAGAGCCGAGCGGCTTCGAGACCGCCGGCAGCGGTTCGAGCGGAAGTCTCGCAGCGACCGCGATCGCCGGTGCGGTCGCCATGGCGGTGGCCATGGGCTTCGGCCGGTTCTCCTATACGCCCATCCTGCCGGCGATGATGACCGACACCGGCCTTTCGCCTGGTGATGCAGGTCTGGTCGCCTCGGCGAATTTCATCGGATATCTCGCAGGCGCGGTGCTTGCCGGCTATGGCTGGGCCCACGGCCGCGAACGCGGGGTCGGTCTCGCGGCACTCGTCGCGACGACCCTGCTGCTGGCCGCCATGGGACTTACATCCTCGGTGCTCGCCTATTCCATCATCCGCTTTCTTGCGGGTCTGGCGAGCGCCTTTGCGATGATCTTCATCTCGGGGATAGTGCTGGGGCAGGGGCTCGCCGCCAGGTCCGAGCACGTGCCGTCGGTGCATTTCGGCGGCGTCGGTTTCGGCATCGCGCTTTCCTCTATCGCCGTCTGGGTTGCGCCGCTCGCAGGTGTCGCGGGCCTTTCGATGTCGCAGGCCGACTGGTCTGTGGGCGCGCTGGTTGCGCTGGCTGGCACTGTCCTGGTCGCCGCGCTGCTGCCGGCGAGCCGTCATGCCGCCAATGGCGGCCGACCGGAGGTGCCGCTCGTCCGTTCGCGGCCGCTCATGGCGATGACGCTCACCTATGGGTTTTTCGGCTTCGGCTACGTGATCACCGCCACCTTCCTCGTCGCCATGGCGCGCGACGCAAGCGGCGGCCACAGCGTCGAGTTCCTTGCCTGGCTGATCACCGGAGTCAGCGCCGCCCTGTCGGTCTATCTCTGGCGCTTCGCCGTGCCGCGCTTCGAGCTGGCCGGCGTCTATGCGATCGGCCTGCTGGTCGAGGCGGTCGGCCTCGTGCTGACGGTCTCCTTGCCCTCGCCTTATGCGCCGCTCGTCGGCGGGCTGATGCTGGGCGCCACCTTCATGATGGTCACGGCCTATGGCCTGCAGATCGGCCGGCAACTCGCCCCCGAAAGCCCCCGCCGGGCACTCGCCTTCATGACCGCCGCCTTCGGGATCGGCCAGATCCTTGGGCCGCTGGTCGCCGGCTGGCTCGCGGAGCGGACCGGCAGCTACGCTTTGCCGACCTTGGTCGCGGCCGTCGTTCTCATGATCTGCGGGATCGTCGTTCTCGCCGAATTGCGCAGGATAAATGAAGCTTTGGCACGATGACGGGTTCTCACTAAGCCGGGCAGGCAGCGTCGGCAGCCGCATGAAATAACAGTAACATTCGCATTCCGTAATTGTTGCGGAATGTGAATTGCCCTAGTTTCGGCGCATCAGGAGGCAAGTCCTTGACCTCCCCGAAACGAGAGTGCCGTCCCTTGTTCCAATCCTTTTTCCCCAAGCCGAAGCTGTTTTTCATATCATCCGCCGTCTGGAGCCTACTTGCCGTTCTCGTATGGTATGGCGGCGGACGGGATATCGGCGCCTATCTCGGCTTGCCGCCGCTACCGCCCGGTCAGGAGCCTATCATCGGGGTGTCCGTTTTCTGGTCGGCACCCTTTCTCTGGTTCTACATCTATTATGCGGTGGTCGTAGGATTATTCGCCGCGTTCTGGTTCGCCTACAGCCCGCATCGGTGGCAGTATTGGTCGGTCCTCGGCACGGCGCTGATCATCTTCAACACCTACTTTTCGGTTCAGGTCAGCGTCGCCTTCAATGCCTGGTACGGCCCGTTCTATGATATGATCCAGCAGGCGCTCGCGCGAACGGCACCGATCACGGCCGAACAACTCTACATTGGAATGATCGGCGTCTCGGGCATTGCCTTTCTGGCTGTGACCGTGGGCGTGCTGAACCTCTTCTTCGTCAGCCACTACATCTTTCGCTGGCGTACCGCGATGAACGAATACTATGTCTCGCATTGGCCGAGGCTGCGGCAAGTCGAAGGCGCATCGCAGCGTGTACAGGAAGACACGATGCGATTTTCCAGCACGATGGAAAGGCTGGGCGTCGGCCTGGTGAGCTCAGTTATGACGTTGATCGCCTTTCTCCCGGTTCTCTTCAAGTTTTCCGAGCAGGTAAACGTGCTGCCGGTCGTCGGCGAAATACCGCATGCGCTCGTCTGGGCCGCCATCTCCTGGTCGCTGTTCGGAACGGTCTTCCTCGCCGTGGTAGGTATCAAGCTTCCGGGCCTCGAATTTCGCAATCAGCGCGTCGAAGCGGCATACCGAAAGGAACTCGTCTATGGCGAGGATCATGAGGACCGCGCCGATCCGATAACGCTCGCGCAGCTTTTCGACAATGTCAGGCGCAACTATTTCCGCCTCTACTTCCATTACATGTACTTCAATATCGCGCGCATTTTCTACCTGCAGGCCGACAACATATTCGGCACTCTCGTGCTGATACCGGCGATTGTGGCGGGAAAACTCACGCTCGGCGTCATGAATCAGGTATTGAACGTTTTTGGGCAGGTTCGGGAGTCATTCCAATACCTGGTCGGTTCCTGGACGACGATCGTCGAGCTCCTGTCGATCTACAAACGCCTTAAAGCCTTCGAGTCGGTATTGGTCGACGAGCCGCTGCCGGAAATCGACCGGCAGTTCATCGACGCTGGCGGTAAGGAAGAGCTCGCTCTGTAGCGGCGGGCATCAGAAGGCGGAGCGATCCGCCTTCCTTCTCGCAGCCTCGATAATCGGCAACGCGTCGGCATAGCTGACGCAGGCGACCTCCGGCTTGCTGCAGGTTTCCGAGAGAAAGCGATCGAGCGCCCGCCAATAGGCGCCGCCGTTCATCTCGACGAAGTGGAAGCCGAGCTGAAGAGGGATCCGCTCGCCTTCATATTCCTTCCGGAAGGCATTGCGGAACGCCGCAAGCGTCCGCTCCTCGAAGCGGGCGCTGTCGCGTTTGTTCTCGACTCCCATCGAATGGCGGACGAAGAGATTGTAGTCCATGCCGATAACCGGCCGGTGGGAAGGACCTTCGGGAATGAGCGGCAGGCCGAAGCGCGGCAGACCGCCGGCGAAGCTGGGCCAGCCGGGCCCTTTGGTCACGAGGCTAGCATCATAGCTGAAACCGAACGCCTCGAGTGCAGGCACCAGGCCGTCGCTGAGTGACAGGTAGGGTGCGCGAAAGCCTTTGATGCCGTTCTTCGCGAAATCGGCCCAGCCTTCCGGCTCGGCCTCCGGCTTGCCGGCTTTCTTCCAGGCTTCGGCGAGCGCCACGCGGAAGGCGGAAAACTCCCGCTCCCAATCGGCCTTGCTCCAGCCTTTGCCGTCGAAATGGCCGCAGGCGTGGCTGCCGAGGTCGTGACCTTCGCGATGCGCCTGCCAGATGTGGCCGACGCGGACCGCGATCTCTTCGCGGCTTTGTGCGAAGCCGACATTCGAACGACCCTGCTTCTGTCCGGGCGCCCGGTAGGTCTGCTTCCCGTCGGCCTTCGTCATCAGGAAGGTGCAGGAGAGGAAATAGGTGAAATGCGCGCCCGTTCGCCTTGCCATGGCAAGGCTTTTCTCCCAAAGCGCGTTGTCGTGCGCGCCGTCGAAGGAGATGACGACGAGCTGTTTGCTGCTCGGCGACGGGGGTGCCGGCGGCGGATCGGCGAGGGCGAGAGCGGGAAAAAGAGCGAGTGATAAAGCCAGAGAAATACGAATCATGTTTCAACTGTGACGTTTGGTTTCGTCGCAGTTGTCCGCAAATTGCGGCAATCCTTTGATTGGGCTGGAAAATAGGCGCTATCGAAGGTAGTGCGTAGTTTAGGTGGACCGGCAAAGCGCGGCGCTGTAGCGGTCCGACATCTCGAACAAGCGGTGACCCATGGCCATACTCGTTCTCGGCATCATCATATTTCTCGGCATGCACCTCGTCCGCGTGGTTGCGCCCGGCTTTCGTGCCGGCATCATCGACAGCCGTGGCAAGGGCACATGGATGGGGCTCTATACGATCGTCAGCCTCGTCGGCCTCTGTCTGATCATCTACGGCTTCGGTCAGGCGCGTGGCGAAACGGGCATGCTCTACGATCCGCCGATATTCCTGCGCCATATCGCCCTTCTGCTGATGCTCGTCGCCTTCATCGTGCTTGCCGCCGGCTTCCTGCCGGCGGGCCGCATCGCCGTCGCGCTGAAGCATCCGCAGGTCCTCTCGATCAAGATATGGGCGCTGGCGCACCTCCTTGCGAATGGCGAGACGTCCTCGGTCCTGCTCTTCGGTTCCTTTCTCGCCTGGGCGGTGATCCTGCGCATCTCGCTGAAACGGCGCGAGCGCGCGGGCGAGAAGGTGCTTCCCGTGTTCAAATCGGCGCGCAACGACGTCCTGGCGGTCGTTATCGGCCTCGTCGCCTTTGTGCTCTTCGTCTGGAAGCTGCATGAGCTTCTGATAGGCGTTCAGCCGGTCGTCCTCTAAATGTCGATCTCCCCCTTACATCAGGCGTAAAATCGGGTAGAACGCGCCAACTTCTTCAGATCAGGGCCGGGTGGCCGGGACGGGACATGGTAAACCAGGACGACAGCTTTATCCGCGAGGTCAACGACGAACTTCGTTCGGACCAGATGAAGGCCGTCTGGACGCGCTTCGGCGGCATCATCATCGGGATTGCCGTTCTGATCGTGCTCGGCACCGTCGGCAAGGTCGGATACGATTACTGGCAGGAGGCCTCCTCGTCGCAATCGGGCGACACCTTCCTCGCGGCGCTCAACCTTGCCCGGGAGAACAAGTCGGACGAGGCGCTCGCCGCCCTGACGGAGCTCGAGAAGGACGGATACGGATCCTATCCGGTTCTGGCGCAGCTGCGCGTCGCGACGCTGCAGGCGCAAAAGGGTGAAACGGACTCGGCAGTCGCGGCGTTCTCCGGGATCGGCAGGGATACGCGTATTCCGGCCGCACTCCGCGATGCGGCTCGGCTGCGGGCGGCTTATCTGCTTATCGATGCGGGAACCTACGAGCAGGTGTCATCCGAGGTCGAGCAACTGGCCGTTCCGCAGAATGCCATGCGTCATTCGGCGCGCGAGGCGCTCGGCCTTTCGGCCTACAAGGCCGGCGACTATGCCAAGGCGAAGAGCTGGTTCCAGCAGATCGTCGACGATGCGCAAAGCCCGCGCGGCATCATGAATCGGGCGCAGATGCTGCTGGATGTGATCGCGTCGACGGGCAAGGCCTGACGCTAGAAGCCATGTCGCCCGAAGTGCCTAGCGGTTTTGGGATAGCGGCATGCACAAAAACAGAAACTTAAAGCGCGTCGCGTGAATTCCACTGAACTCGAGGCGCTTTAGCACGGATGTCAAGATGAGCTTCACCGTCGCCATTATCGGGCGCCCCAATGTCGGCAAGTCCACCTTGTTCAACCGCCTGGTTGGCAAGAAGCTGGCGCTCGTCGACGATACGCCGGGGGTTACCCGCGACCGGCGTCCGGGTGACGCGAAGCTGGTCGACCTCAAGTTCCGCATAATCGATACGGCCGGTCTCGAGGAATCGTCACCCGACAGCCTGCAAGGGCGGATGTGGGCACAGACCGAGGCGGCCATCGACGAGGCGGATCTCTCGCTCTTCGTCGTCGATGCCAAGGCCGGCCTGACGCCGGCAGATCAAACGCTCGCCGAAATGCTGCGCCGCCGGGGCAAGCCCGTCGTCGTCGTCGCCAACAAGTCCGAGGCCCGCGGCTCCGAAGGCGGCTTTTACGACGCCTTCACGCTCGGGCTCGGCGAACCCTGCCCGATCTCGGCCGAACACGGCCAGGGCATGCTCGATCTGCGTGACGCGATCGTCGCCGCACTCGGCGAGGAGAGGGCGTTCCCGCCGGCGGAAGACGTTGCCGAGACGAATGTGGATATCCGCCCCGCTGCGGGTGAAGGTACCGAGGACGAAGAGGTCGAGCCCGCCTATGACGAAACCAAGCCGCTCCGGGTGGCGATCGTCGGCCGGCCGAATGCCGGAAAGTCGACCCTGATCAACCGGTTCCTTGGCGAAGACCGGCTGCTGACGGGGCCGGAGGCGGGCATTACCCGCGACTCCATCTCCGTCGAATGGGACTGGCGCGGCCGCACGATAAAGATGTTCGATACGGCCGGCATGCGCCGCAAGGCGAAGGTTCAGGAGAAGCTCGAAAAGCTCTCGGTTGCGGATGCGTTGCGGGCGATCCGCTTCGCCGAGACCGTCGTCATCGTCTTCGACGCCACGGTCCCTTTCGAGAAGCAAGACCTGCAGATCGTCGATCTGGTGCTGCGCGAGGGGCGTGCAGCCGTGCTTGCCTTCAACAAATGGGATCTCGTCGAGAACTGGCAGGCACTGCTTGTAGACTTGCGCGAAAAGACCGAGCGGCTGTTGCCGCAGGCGCGCGGCATCCGTGCAGTGCCGATTTCCGGGCACACCGGTTATGGCCTCGACCGGCTCATGCAGGCCATCATCGAAACGGACAAGGTCTGGAACCGGCGCATTTCCACGGCGCGCCTCAACCGGTGGCTGGAATCGCAGCAGGTGCAGCATCCCCCGCCGGCCGTCTCGGGCCGCCGCCTCAAGCTCAAATACATGACGCAGGTCAAGGCGCGGCCACCGGGTTTCATGATTTCCTGCACACGCCCCGAGGCGGTGCCGGAGTCCTACACCCGATACCTCATCAACGGATTGCGAAACGACTTCGACCTGCCGGGCGTGCCGATCCGCGTGCATTTCCGAGCGTCGGAGAATCCCTTCGAGTCGAAGGCGCGCAAAAGGCGCTGAGAGCCCGGCGGCAGCAGAAGAACTCACAATTCGTTTCGCACTGCGGCGTTTTTTGATGCGATATGCGGCGCTGATTAGACTAAATCTATGTAGCAGGTGAATTGATTTCCTTGCCGCCACTTTAGGCTTGATCTATAACTGAATCCTAGGATGCCGAAGTAAGCGAGCCGTGGCAGATTGGCTCGGCAGGCTGGGAAACGGCACTTGGCTCTCGAGAATTGGACGATCCGCATGATCGGGATCGATGTGTCTGGGTCGCGGTCGCGATAAGGATCGCGTGCTTTTCTCGTTTGCCGCGATCCTTCTCGAAAGCGATGTTCTCATGCTGACAAAAAAAGGAAAGTACGGTTTGAAGGCGATGGTCGATCTTGCCCAGCTTCAGCCGGGCGAAACGGCTTTCATCACGGAAATCGCCCTTCGCAACAACTTGCCGAAGAAGTTTCTCGACACGATCATGCTCGAACTCAGGAATGCCGGCTTTCTTCGCTCGAAGAAAGGCCCGGGCGGCGGCTACGCGCTGGCGCGGCCCGCATCCGAGATCCGCGTCGGTCAGGTGATCCGGACGCTCGACGGGCCGCTGGCGCCGATCCGCTGTGCGAGCCGCACGGCCTATGAAGTCTGCGACGACTGTTCGGACCCGGAAACCTGTCACGTGCGCCGTTCGATGATCGTCGTGCGCGATGCCGTGGCCGACATCCTCGACAACATGACGCTCGCGCAATTTGCAGCAAGCGAGAGAGAGGCCGCCGTAGCCCCGCTTCTCAGCGAAGCGGGCTGAGCGCGGCCCCTTCGATACCTCTTATAAGCCGGGCTTGCATACCCGCTACATCGGTGTAACGCCACTCCTCCCCAACGCCTCATGCCTGTGCCTGTCACAGGTATCCAGCCCGCCCAAGTCCTTGGGCTGAAAAAACACTCTTCCGCACCGCAGACGCGGCGCTGCTCTCACCCCAATGACAGCACAGGGACGAGGGCGGAGGATGCGGTCCCCCCGCGGCAGACATTGGTTAACGTCCACACCTTGAAGTCCTCAACGCGAACGTTCGTCCTCACAGCAGCCCGCTGCGCGGCTTTACGCCCTTGAGGTGGTAGTTGCCGACGAGGTGATGTTTCCAGCGCACCGGGTCCTGCAGTGCGTGGGCGCGGGCGTTGCGCCAATAGCGGTCGAGATTGAGCGCGACTTTGGCAGAGGCGGAGCCGGCGAGATCGAAAAGCGCATTGGCTGCCTCCAGTGCGGCCTCGGCGGCAAGGACCTTGGCGGCGGTAACCGAGAGGCTGGCTTCGACCGCGTGTTCCTCGGTCGGATCGACCTGAGCGGTATCGACCTTGCGACCGGCATGCTCGATGAGCGCGGTGGCCGCCTCGAGGCGTATTGCGACTTCGCCGACCCTGGCGGTCGTCAAAGCATCCTCCGATGCCCGCTCCATGCCGCTGCCCTTGGCCGCTGCCGCGTCTCGGACGAGATCGAGGGTCTCCCGGAAGGCCGCCCGCGCGATTCCGAGATCGACGCCGGCATGGATGATCTGGCCGACGGAACGGACCGTATTCGGTCGCTCGAAGCCGCGGTGATGCGGCACGACAGAACCGAGATCCACATGAACGTTCTCAAGAACCGCGGTGCCGCTGCCGGTGACGCGCTGTCCGAAACTGTCCCAGTCGTCGATGATGCGGACGCCTTCCGCTGCGCGCGGAACGAACGAAATGGTCATGCGGTCGGCGGCGTCGAGGGCGGAGATCGCGAGCCAGTCGGCGAAGAGAACGCCCGTACAATATTGCTTCCGGCCGTTGATGCGGTAGCCGGCGCCATTCCCGGTAATCTGGGTTTTGTCGTCGCCGATGATCTTGTCGCCGCTTTCCGAAAGTGCGCTGCCGAAGCGGTCGCCTGCCATGGCGCGACCGAAGAAGAACTGTTTCTGCTCTTCGGTGGCATGCTGACGCAGCGCCTCGAGAACGTAAAAGTGGCCTTGCGGGATCTGACCAATGGAGCTGTCGGCCTCCGACAGGATCGCCGTTATCTCGGCAAGCACGACGTTGGATACATCGATGCCCTCGTATTCCGATGGAATGCTGATAGCCAGCAGTCCCGATTGGGCCAACTGGTCGAGTTCGTCGTGAGGAAGGACGCGCTCCAGGTCGCGCTCGCTGGCGCGATCGGAGAACCGGAGCGCCAACTCCCTTGCAATCGCCAGGGCCTCTTCCTCGCTCTCGATGCGGTGCGGCGTCGGCTTGGTCTTTCCGGCGAATTGCGAGATGTTCCCCATCCTTGTCCCTCCGTGGAGCATTGCCGCCGCCCTCTAGTATGGAGCAGACGCTATTTTCTTCCAGCCCCTCCCGGAAGCGGTCGCGCAGGTGGGCGCTCGGTAGGGGTGATTGCTTTGGAGAAAGAAAATTCCCTTGCAAAACAGCGGGGTATGCGTGTCGACGGCGTGCCGTTGCCGTCCCCTCGACAAAATAGCTTGCCGTTGGCCAACTTTGCAATAGAATATAAAAATTATAGATTACTCCGAAAAGGATGACCACCATAGGCCGAAACGTTGCCGCATGTTTCTTACGTCGGAGTCGATTTGAGGGTACAACATGCAAGAACTGGAAGTCCTGCAGCGGCCATTGCGCGCGCTAGGCGGTATTCGGCCGGAGAATTATTTCGCTTGAAGCGGGAAGGAGGCGGCGCAAGGCGTTCTTTGGCTGGCGCGTCGATCCGGAAAATCCCGACGGGCGAGCGGTATACGACCCCGTGAAATTCACCAGAGCTTTTGTGTGTCTCGAAGTCCTGCTTAAGAGTTGCCCAGATCACGGAGCGACAGCCAGCTCGCGAAAGGAGCTCACATGACCGTTCTTGGATTGTTTGCCGACAGGTCAGCGGCGGCCGCCTCGTCCTCGAAGCCGGAGATTGCGATCGTCGGCCGTGGATTTTCCGGCATCATGATGGCGATCGCGCTGATGAAGTCGATGCGGGGATCTTTCCACCTCACCATGTACGACCCGCATCCATCGATCAGCGGCGGCCAGGCCTTTTCCGCGGCGCAGCGCTGCGAGATTCTCAACAGCCGGGTGCGCGACCTCTCGGTCGCGGCCGGCCAGCCCGACGATTTCAACGACTGGCTTTGCGCCAATGATGAGTTCCGAACAGCCGTTCCGGCGGCAATCCCGGGCTTTCGGCAGATTTTCGTGCCGAAAGGCATCTTCAGCGACTACGTGCATCAGCGCTTTTCCGAGGCGCTTGCCCGACGTTCCGACATCACCGTGAGGTTCTCCCACGAGCAGGTCACAGGCTTGCGGAAACTCGCAAGTGGTCGCTTCAGCCTTGTGCGCGACGGCGGACATGACGCATGCGACATCGTCATTCTTGCAACGGGATTCGGCGTGCATCCACGCGACCTCGAGGTTTCTGACGAGGAGCGACCGCTTATGCGGACGCGCCGCCTCGTCGACCCGCGCCACGCGGTCCTGCTCGGCAGCGGCATTCGCGTGGTCGACCAGCTTTTCCAGATGCGCGATAACGGTTATGCGGGAAAAGTCACGCTCGTTTCACGCCACGGCTTCCTGCCGCAGGCGCATACGCAGCTCGCAGCAGCCCCGAGTTTCCCCGTCGATCCGATGCCGCAGGGCCTGCGCCGGATCGTTCGGTTCGTGCGTCAGGCCTGCGCCGAAGCCGAAGCGAAGGGGCAAAGCTGGCAGTCTGCCATGAACGGCCTGCGCCGGCGGGCGCGCTCGCTCTGGCAATCGCTCTCGGCGCAGGAAAAGCGGCAGTTCAACCGTCACCTGCGGGCCATCTACGACAGCCACAGAAACCGCCTCCCGGCGGCTGTCCACGCGCGGCTGCAGCAGGAACTTGCCGAGGGGCGGACCGTGCTTCGCCGCGGGCGGGCGGGGCGGCGACTGCCGGAAGGCATCATGGTGCGCTGGGCGGGCCAGCATGCCGAGGAACTGCTCAGGGCCGATCAGGTGATCGAATGCCGCTGTTCCGCCCCGGACCTTGGTACGCCGTTGCTCCGGAGTCTTTTTGCGGGCGGGCTTGCCGAACCCGATGAACTCGAGCTCGGCATAGCGGTCAGTCCGACGGGAGAAGTCTTGAGCCCGTGTGCACGCACGCCGAACCTCTTCGCGATCGGTCCGCTCGGATTGGGGAGCCTGCCCGACATCGACCTCGTACCTGAGATCGTCACCCAGACCTATGCGGCAGCAAGGCTTATCGCGACAGGCAAGCGACTGGCGCTGAAAGCCGGATAGACGCTACCTCGGCGGCCGGATTGGTGGTCGACGAATGCCGATCACCCGGACCGCTGTGGGCAGTAGCGGCCAGGCAAATTCACACGGTTGACTCAACGACGGCACGGTCGTCGCTGCGCAGCAGGTCTTCGATATGATGGATGCCGTCGACCATTACAGCACGCGCCCGACCGTCGCAATCATCGGCGGCGGCTTCACCGGTGCCGTGGTCGCGACGCACCTGGCGCGGGATCGCGCCATGGATGGCTGGCAGATTGCCGTCTTCGAGCCGCGGGAGCGGCTGGGATGCGGCCTTGCATACGATACCGCGGAGCCCGCGCATCGCGTCAATGTCCCGGCCGCGCGCATGAGCATCGATCCGGACAATCCCGAACATTTCATGCGCTGGCTCGAGCTTCGGGGCGAACCGCGCGACGATCCCGAGGCGCTTGCCCGCGACGGCCATCTCTATCCCGCCCGGCAGCTCTTCGGTCGCTATGTCGCCGAGACGATCGCGCCGTTCCTGGAACACGGGCGCATCGCACACCATCGGGAGAGGGTGATCGCCGTCGAGCGTCAGGGAGCGGCCTGGGCAGTTCGCGGGGCGGGCGGGACGCTAGGGCGCGCCGACGTGCTGGTGGTGGCGACGACGCACCCGGCCCCGGAGGCGCCCGCGGGCATCGGCGCTGTCCTCGCCGGGCACCCACGGTACGTACCGGATTCGACCGAGCCGGATGCGCTCGACAGGATCCGGTCCGGTGACCGCGTGCTGATCATCGGCACGGGACTGACTTCCGCCGACGTGATCGCCACTCTGCGCAGGCGCGGGCACAAAGGGCCGATCACCGCCTTTTCCCGCAGGGGTCTGCGTTCGCGTGGACATGCCGACCGGGCGCAGGACCCCTATGGCGACTTCGTCTCGCGGCCTTGGAGATCGGCAGCGAAGTTGCTCTCCCAGGTGCGCCGGACGATCCTCGATGCGGAAGCGGAAGGCTTTACATGGCATGCGGTCCTCGATGCCCTCAGAGCACAAGGCTGTGAGATCTGGCGCAATCTGCCCATGACCGAGCGGCGGCGGCTTGTCCGTCACGTGCGGCCTTTCTGGGATGTGCACCGTTTTCGTGTGGCTCCGCAAATCGATGCGGTCGTGAGCGCGGGGCTGAGGGACGGCGATATACGCGTCCTCGCCGGTTCGATCGCTCATATTGCGCGCGTCGGCAAGAATGTCGCGGTTACTTTCCGGAGGCGGCGGGCCGCCGGAACGGAAGAAGGGGAATTCGACGCCGTGGTGATCACCACCGGCCCGGCGCACCGGTCGATCCTGCAAAGCCAGTCCTGGCTGGAGTCGCTCGGAGCCGCAGGCTATCTGCGCCCCGACACGGTCGGACTGGGCCTCGCCTGCAGCGAAACCAGCAGGGCGCTCGACAGCGAAGGCAGGGAGGTGGACGACCTCTTCGTCGCCGGTCCTCTCGCCCGCGGCACCTTTGGCGAACTCATGGGCCTGCCGCAGGTCAACGACCACGCCATTTTCGTGGCGGCGCAGATAGCCGCGCTGGCACAGGCGCGCCGGGTGCACCGGGGCGCGCGTCCGCACTCGGCCGCGGCACCGGCCGGCTGACGCCCGTCCCGGCAACGCCGATGCAACTTCTGCGGCAGCATGCCTGCGGCATCGCTTACGCTTTCCGCGATTCTGCACTATATTGGGATGCGTTGATTTTCGACGAAAGGTGGAGCGGGCGAGGTGGTTTGCAGCTATCCGCCTGCGCCCGCAGACGAGAAGCCGTGAGGTATCGACGGCGAATGGCCCGCATCCTCATCCTGTTGTTCAGTCTCCTGTCGGCCTTCGCATTTCCTGTCACGCCGGTGCCCGGAGCCGAGCGCACGGCGCTCGTCCTGCACGTCAACGGCGCCATAAGCCCCGCCGCGGCAGAATATGTGACGCGCGGCCTTCAGCAGGCCAGGGATCGCGGCGCCGCGCTGGTGGTCCTGCAGATGGACACGCCCGGCGGACTGGATACGTCGATGCGCGACATCATACGCGCCATCCTCGATTCTCCCGTGCCGGTCGCGAGTTTCGTCTCTCCCAGCGGAGCGCGGGCGGCAAGCGCCGGCACCTATATCCTTTATGCCAGCCACATTGCGGCCATGGCGCCGGGGACGAATCTGGGCGCCGCGACGCCGATCGCCATCGGCGGAGGATTGTTTGGCAATGACGAGCAGGAAGGCGAGGAAAAGCCTGGCGATCCGGACAAGCCGGAGCCTCGCAAACCGGCCAATGCCGGCGAAGCGAAACTCATCAACGATGCGGTCGCCTATATCCGCGGCCTCGCGGAGTTGCGCAACCGCAACGTCGACTGGGCGGAGCGGGCCGTGCGCGAGGCCGCGAGCCTTTCCTCCGCCGCAGCCGCGCGCGAGCAGGTCATCGACTTCACCGCCGTCAGCGTCGACGACCTCTTGAAGCAGGCCCACGGCCGCGCCGTCCGCATCGGCCAATCCGATGTCCGGCTCGATACGTCCGGGCTCGCCATAGAGGATCTGCCGCCGGACTGGCGGACGCGCCTGCTGTCGGTGATCACCAATCCGAACGTCGCACTCCTCCTGATGATGGTCGGAATCTACGGGCTCATCTTCGAGTTTCTCGCGCCCGGCACAGTGGTGCCGGGTACAATCGGCGGCATAAGCCTCCTGCTCGGTCTCTACGCGCTTGCGGTGCTGCCGGTGAGCTATGCCGGCGTCGGCCTCATCCTCCTCGGGGCGGGGCTGCTGGTGGCGGAGGCGCATGCGCCGTCTTTCGGCGTGCTCGGCCTCGGCGGCACCGTTGCCCTGGTGCTGGGCGCTGCCATTCTCTTCGATACGGATATGCCCGGACTGCAGGTGTCCTGGCCTGCACTGAGCGGTATTGCGATAGCCAGCCTGGCTTTCAGTCTGCTGGTCGCCCGTCTCGCCCTTGTGTCCCGCCGGCACAAGGTCGCCACCGGCGCGGAAGAGATGATCGGCATTTCCGGCAAGGTCGACAGTTGGGCGGGAGCGGACGGCTACGTGATCGCGCATGGCGAGCGGTGGAGGGCCGTCAGCAGTGAATCTCTTGGCCCGGGAGAGGACGTGATGGTCGTCGGCCGTGAGGGCCTCACGCTCAAGGTGGCGCGCAACGCTGCGCCCGGAGGAGATGGAGACCGCTCATGACCTGGCTTGGAAATCTTGCGCCCTTTGCCGCCGCGCTCCTGTTCCTGCTGATCGTCGTCGCCTACGCGATCAGGATCCTCAGGGAATATGAACGCGGCGTGATCTTCACGCTCGGCCGTTTCACCGGCGTCAAGGGGCCGGGGCTGATCCTGCTCCTTCCCTATGTGCAGCAGATGGTGCGCGTCGATCTCAGGACCCGTGTTCTCGACGTGCCCAGCCAGGACGTGATCTCGCGCGACAATGTTTCGGTTCGGGTCAGTGCAGTGATCTATTTCCGGGTCATCGACGCGGAGAAATCGACGATCCAGGTCGAGGATTTCATGGCCGCGACGAGCCAGCTCGCCCAGACGACGCTGAGATCAGTACTTGGCAAGCACGATCTGGACGAGATGCTGGCGGAGCGCGACCGTCTGAACGAGGACATTCAGAAGATCCTCGACGTGCAGACCGATGCATGGGGCATCAAGGTCGCTACCGTCGAGATCAAGCATGTCGACATCAACGAATCGATGATCCGGGCGATCGCGCGCCAGGCCGAGGCCGAACGCGAAAGGCGCGCCAAGGTCATCAATGCCGAGGGCGAGCAGCAGGCCGCGGCGAAACTGCTGGAAGCGGCCGAAATTCTCGCCCGGAAACCGCAGGCGATGCAATTACGCTATCTCAGCACCTTGAATGTCATCGCCGGCGAAAAGAACTCGACGATAATCTTCCCGTTCCCGATGGAGATCGCCGACATGCTGGCGACGAAGAAGGAGGGTTCCTCCTAGAGCGGGATGAGGAAAAGTGTGTGCGGTTTTCCGCCCGCATCCCGTCCAACTTTTTGGAATCGATCACGTTCATGTTTTTAGGTCGACCCGACCTAAAAACATCTTGATTTAAGGCCTGTTGAGATTCGGGCAACCCGCAGCACGGATAAGCGGTTTTGACTTCACGTGCCCAAACGATGCCACGGGCAGAACGCAGAAGTGGAAGCGAGAGCCCGCCGCAAATATTCTCCCCCCTTGTGGGGGAGATGGCCGGCAGGCCAGAGGGGGTCTGCTCCCATCAGGACTACTGACGCAGTCGTAATGACCGCATCTTCGGAATGCCGCAGGGTATCCTCGCGGCAAATTCGTCTTCGGCGGCATGCAGGGTTTGGCGTTCAACCCCCTCTGGCCTGCCGGCCATCTCCCCCACAAGGGGGGAGACGATAAGCGGCTTGACCTTCACCTATGAATCTCAACACGCCTTAGAGCGGGATGAGGAAAACTGAGTGCGGTTCCGTCGCAAGTGCGCAGTTTCAAACAGGCAGGTCGAAAATGCCGAAGAAAAGTGCGGGCGTTCTGCTTTATCGATACGAGGCGGGCAACCTCCTCGTTCTGCTCGTCCATCCGGGCGGGCCTTTCTGGATGAACAGGGACCTCGGCGCCTGGTCGATCCCGAAGGGTGAGTATGATGCCGATGAAGAGCCGGAAGCCGCTGCGCGCCGGGAGTTCCTCGAGGAGACCGGCATCGCGATAACGGGCCCCTTGGAGTTTCTCGGCGAGGAGCGCCAGAAGGGCGGCAAGCTCGTCACGGCCTATGCGCATGAGAGCGAATTCGACGTGGCCAGCCTGCGCAGCAACGTGTTCGAGACAGAGTGGCCGCCGCGGAGCGGCAGGATGCAGGTCTTCCCGGAGGTCGACCGCGCCGGATGGTTCACGCTCGAGGAGGCGCGCAGCAAGATAAGTGTTTCGCAACGGCCGTTCATCGATCGGCTGGAGGCATCGCGGAACGCCAACCGCTCCGCGGGCTCCGCCTCCTGAGCGGTTGCGTTCACCCGGTCTGCATCAATGGGCAGCGCGCAGGCCCGGTTGCGAGACCTCCCTCCGGCGGAAGGCCACCTGGATCACGTCGGAACGGCAAGGTGCCGCCTCGACGCCCGGCACGATCTCGACAGGAACTCCAAGGCCTTCAAGCGCTGCGATCTCCTCGACGGCACCGGCAAGCGCCATCGGGTTCCCGGATCGAAGGCGCACAACGCGCTTCCCTTCCCCGACAAGGGCCGCGATGTCTCTGCTTCGACCCTTGGCGCTCGGCGTGACGGGGACGCGCCTTGCCTCCCTGCGCGCCAGTTCCAGGACGTCGTCGGGGATCCATTCGTCAAAGAGGATCACGTCGGCGGCTTGCAAGGCGCGAACCGCCTTCAAGGTGAGGAGTTCCGCGTCGCCGGGTCCGGCGCCGACGATGGTGACGCGGCCGATGGCGGAGGGGCGCGTGACCAGACGATCCACCTCCGCCATCAGCCGCGTCTCTACACCCTCCTCCGGTGCATCCAGAAAGACCCGGTCGACGAAGCGCTCCCAGAAGGCGCGGCGCGCGGAACCGGGTTTCAGGCGCGCGTTGACGCGGTCGCGGATCGCCTGCGCCACCGTCGCCCAATGTTTGAGTGCCGGCGGCAGCAGGGCTTCGATCCGCCGGCGGATCGCCTGTGCCAGGATCGGTGCCGCCCCGTCGGTCGAGATCGCGACGACCACGGGCGAGCGGTTCACGATCGATCCGAACTGGAACGCACAGAAGGCCGGTTTGTCGATGACGTTGACGGGCACGCCGGCGCTCCGCCCGGCCAGGAAGAATGCTTCTGCATCGGATTGCTCGTCGCAATCGGCAACGGCGATTGCCGCGTCGCGAAAATCACCCACATGCCACGCCTGGTCGTGGTGAATGAGCCGGCCGTGCTCATGCGCGGGCCCACGGGCGAGGAGGTCTAGGAAGACATCGCTCAGCGACGCACGTGGCGCGTAGACGTGAACTTCCGCGCCGCAGGCCGCCAGCAGCTCTGCCTTCCACGCGGCCGCATCGCTGCCGCCGGCGACGACGGCCCGTTTGCCGTTCAGGGGCCAGAAGAGCGGCAGCGTCGCGAGTGCGGTCACGCGCTGAGGCTTTTGGGCCAGATCACTCCGCAGCGAGGGTGAGGCAGCCATTTATGATCCCCCTGATCTCGGCGCGGCAGGAGCCGCAATTGGTGCCGGCGCTGAGCCTCTCGCCCACCGCTTCGACGCTGTGGCAACCGTCGCGGACGGCGGCAGTGATCTGGTTGACGCCGACGCTGAAGCACGAGCAGACGGTCGCGCCCGGATCGGGCGTGTCGGCGCCCGGGCGGCCGGCGGTTACCGCGAAGCGCTTGGCGAGATTGTGGTGCGAAGCGGCGAGCTGCGATACCGCCCAGCTGCGCGCGACGGCGACCGGCCGCGGAGAAAGGAACAGGGTAGCGAGCAGCCGGTCCCCTTCGAAAAAGGCCAGGCGAAGCTCGCCGGAGGTGCGGTCCGTATAGCCGATCGGTTCGATCCCGGCGGCGATCGCAAAGGTTTTCCGGCACCAGTCGAGCCAGTCGGCATTCGTTTCGGCGAAGGCGAGTTCCACCCGCCACCCGCCCTCGGCCCTGGCGAGCGCCCAATAGGCGGCGTCGAGTTCCCTTGGTTTACGCGCCGAAACCGCGAAGCCATAGGCGGCGGCCGCAAAGCGGCTCGCACGGACCGGCATGTTCTTCGACGCCGGCTGGCCGGAGACCGGGTCGGTGACCGGCGCCACCAGCGCATCGATCCGCGCCTTGGAGGCGAACTGGTCGTTCCAGTGCATGGGCACGAAGAGATTGCCTTCCGCCTGCCGGTCGGTGACCAGCGCCCGGACGATCGCCGCCCCGTGCGGACTTTCCAGGGTGACGAGGTCGGCGTCGCTGATGCCGGCGCCCTGTGCGTCACGCGGATGAATCTCGACGAAGGGCTCGGCGAGATGGCCCGACAGCCGGGCGCTCTTGCCCGTGCGCGTCATGGTATGCCAGTGGTCGCGCACCCGGCCGGTGTTGAGCGTGAAGGGGAAGGCATCGTTAGCACTTCTTGGCCGTGGCACCTCGACCGCGACGAGGCGCGCGCGGCCATCCGGATGATAGAATGCGCCCTCGGCAAAGAACCGCTTCTTCTGCGGCGCGCTGCCCTGGGGCTGCGGCCACTGAAACGGCCTCAGTCCGTCATAGGCAGGGCCGTCGATCTCCGCATGGGCGCTGATGTCGAAATCGCGGCGTCCTTCGTTTTCGAACCCCGAAAGCGCGGCATGCTCGGCGAAGATCACGGCTGGTGAACCATGGGTGAAGGCCGCGGCGAAGCCCATGCGCCTTCCGACTTCGGCGAGTTGCCACCAGTCGGGCCGCGCTTCGCCGGGGGCTGCGAGAAAGGGGCGCTGGCGCGAGATGCGGCGCTCGGAATTGGTGACCGTACCGTCCTTCTCGCCCCAGCCGAGCGAGGGCAGGAGCACGTGGGCGTGGCGGGCCGTGTCGGTATCTCTCACGATGTCGGAGACGACCACGAAGGGACAGGCTTTGATCGCCGCTTCGACGGCATCGGCGTCGGGCATCGAGACGACCGGGTTCGTCGCCATGATCCACAGCGCCTTGATGCGCCCGTCTGCGACCGCGCGGAACATGTCCACCGCCTTGAGGCCGGGCTTGCTCGCCACAGAGGGCGCGCCCCAGAAGCGCCGTACCTGATCCCGGTGGAGCGATTTCTCGATGTCCATATGGGCGGCAAGCATATTTGCCAGCCCCCCGACCTCCCGCCCGCCCATCGCATTGGGCTGCCCGGTCAGCGAGAAGGGTCCCATGCCCGGCCGGCCGATGCGGCCGGTCGCGAGATGGCAGTTGATGATGGCATTGACCTTGTCGGTCCCGGCGGCAGACTGGTTGACGCCTTGACTATAGCAGGTCACGACCTTTTCGGTCGTTTCGAAGAGCCGGAAGAAGGCGCGAAGCTGCGCCACAGTCAGCCCGGTCGCCGTGGAAAGTGCGGGAAGATCGAGCCTTGATGCGGCCGCGACGGCCTCGTCGAAGCCGCTCGTGTAATTCGAGATATAGTTCCGGTCGATCGCGCCGCTTGCGGCGAGATGGGCAAGCAGGCCGTTGAAGAGGGCGACGTCTCCGTCGGGCGCGATCGCCAGATGCATGTCGGCGATGTCCGCGGTCATCGTGCGCCGGGGGTCGATGACGACGATCTTCATCTCCGGGCGGTTTGCCTTGGCTGCGGAGAGACGCTGATAGAGAACCGGATGGCACCAGGCCAGATTGGAGCCCGTCAGCACCACGAGTTCGGCGAGCTCCAGGTCCTCGTAAGCGCCCGGCACCGTGTCGGAACCGAAGGCCCGGCGGTGGCCCGCGACGGAGGAAGACATGCAGAGCCGGGAATTGGTGTCGATATTCGCCGAGCCGATGAAACCCTTCATCAACTTGTTGGCGATGTAATAGTCCTCCGTCAGCAATTGTCCCGAGACGTAGAAGGCAACCGAATCGGGACCGTGCTCGGCGATACTGCGCGAAAAGCGTTCGGCAACGAGATCGAGCGCCTCGCTCCAGCCTGCGCGACGGCCGCCGATTTCCGGGTGAAGGAGGCGGCCGTCGAGATCGAGGGTCTCGGCGAGCGCCGACCCTTTCGAACAGAGCCTGCCGAAATTGGCGGGATGTTCCGGATCGCCCTTGACGCTCACTGCGCCGTCATCCCCCACACGGGCAATGACGCCGCAGCCCACGCCGCAATAGGGACAGGTGGTCTTGACCTCTTGCGCCATTCTTATTCCGCCGCTGCCAGTGCGAGGCTCTCGAGAGCGACGAACAATGCGCCATTGTCGTTGCGGATGGGGATCGTGCGCACCTCGCCCTCGTCGGCACCGAGCGCCTTGCCGGTCTCGAGCGAGATCACCCAATTGTGCAGCGGGCAGGTGACGGCCGTGCCGTGCACGATCCCCTGGGAAAGAGGGCCGCCCTTGTGCGGGCAATGGTCCTCGATAGCGAAGACCTCGTCATGGGCGGTCCGGAAGACCGCGATCTTGCCTGTGGGCGTCCTGACGCAGCGGGCGCCGCGCAGCGGGATGTCGTTGATATCGCCAATTGCAATCCAGTTCATCGTCATCGATTACTCCGCTGCCTGATTGAAGCCGACCGTCGCCATCGGCCGGAACTCGTGCTTGTCCTTGCCGGAGACCCGTTCCGACCAAGGGTCGACCTGGGCGAATTTCTGGCTGAAGACGAAGCGGTCGAAATAGGCCTTGCGCTTTTCCACATCGTCCATGATCTGTCGGCGGATCTCGTCGAGGCCGACGCGCTTTGCCCATTTGTAGATGCGCTCGAGGTAGCGGGCCTGCTCGCGATACATCTGCGTCAGCGCGACGATATGTTCGAGCGCCTCGTCCTCGGTCCTGACCAGACCCAGAACCTCGGTGCCCTTGATGTCGAGGCCGGCGGCACCTGCGAAATGGATCTCGAAGCCGGAGTCGACGCAGATGACGCCGACGTCCTTGCAGGTCGCCTCCGCGCAATTGCGCGGGCAACCGGAGACGGCCATCTTCAGCTTGGCCGGCGTCCAGGAGCCCCACATGAATTTCTCGATGCGGATGCCGAGGCCGGTCGAATCCTGCGTGCCGAAGCGGCACCAATCGGAGCCGACGCAGGTCTTCACCGTTCTGAGCCCCTTGGCGTAGGCCTGACCCGAAACAAAGCCCGCCTGGCCGAGATCGGCCCAGACGGCGGGCAGGTCCTCCTTCTCGATGCCGAGCAGGTCGATGCGCTGACCGCCGGTCACCTTCACCAGCGGCACGTTGAACTTGTCGACGACATCGGCGATGGCGCGAAGTTCCTTCGAATTGGTGACGCCGCCCCACATGCGGGGTACGACGGAATAGGTGCCGTCCTTCTGGATATTGGCGTGGACACGCTCGTTGATGAAGCGCGACTGGTAATCGTCGGCATATTCATCCGGCCAATCGCAGACGAGGTAATAATTGAGGGCGGGGCGACACTTCGCGCAGCCGCAGGAGGTCTTCCATTCCAGTTCCTGCATGACGGCGGGAATGGATTTCAGCTTCTTCGCCTTGATCAGGCGCCGCACGTCGTCATGGCCGAGATCGGTGCAGTTGCACATCGGCTGCACCGCAGCCGGATTGTAGGTGTCGCCGAGCGTCAGCGACATGATCTGCTCGACCAGGCCGGTGCAGGAACCGCAGGAGGCGGAAGCCTTGGTGTGGGCGCGCACGTCGTCGAGCGAGGTCAGGCCCTTGGAGGTGATCGCTCCGACGATCTTGCCCTTGCACACGCCGTTGCAGCCGCAGATTTCCGCATCATCCGGCAAGGCTGCAACGGCCGCCGTAGGGTCCAGCGGAGATCCCCCCTGATAGGCCTGGCCGAAGATAAGGGTGTCGCGCATTTCGGAGATGTCCGTCCCGCGCTTCAAAAGGTCGTTGAACCAGGCACCGTCGGCGGTGTCCCCATAGAGCACGGTACCGATGATGCGGTTGTCTTTCAGTACCAGCCGCTTGTAGATGCCGGCAGTGGCATCACGCAGCACGATCTCCTCGCGTCCGTCGGCATCGGCGAAGTCGCCGACCGAATAGAGGTTGATGCCCGTCACCTTCAGTTTCGTCGGCGTGTCGGAATGCGCGAAGGCGGCGCGACGGTCGCCGGCGAGGTGGGAGGCGGCGACGCGCGCCATTTCGTAAAGGGGCGCGACGAGGCCGTAGACCATGCCACCGACTTCGGCACACTCGCCGAGTGCCATGATGTCCCCGTCGGACGTCTGCATTCCGGCGTCGACGACGATGCCGCGATTGACGGCGAGCCCGGCTTCCTTGGCAAGACCGGCATTCGGCCGGATACCGACGGCCATCACGACCAGCGTCGCCGGAATGATCCGGCCATCGTCGAGTTCGATGCCCTCGACCTTCTCCTCGCCGAGGATGCGCTTCGTGTTCGCCTTTGTGACGACCTTGATGCCGCGCTCTTCGACGGCCTTCTGCAGGAGGTAGCCTGCGGCCGGATCGAGCTGGCGTTCCATCAGTGTCGGCATGACATGCAGAACGGTGACGTCCATGCCGCGTGCCTGAAGACCTGCTGCCGCCTCCAGCCCGAGCAGGCCGCCACCGATGACGACGGCCTTTTCGCGAGATTGCGCCGCGAGCAGCATCGCCTGCACGTCGTCCAGGTCACGATAGGTGATGACGCCGCGCAGTTCCTTGCCCGGCACGGGGATGATGAAGGGCACCGAACCGGTGGCGATCACCAGCTTGTCATAGCTTTCCGTGACGCCGTGGTCGGAGGTGACGGTCTTGGCGTCGCGATCGATCGCAATGATCTTGTGGCCCTTGTAGAGGGTGATGCCGTGCTTGATGTACCATCCGTCGCCATGGATGATGATCTCCTCATACTCCTTCTCGCCGGATAGCACCGGCGAGAGCATGATGCGGTCGTAGTTGACGCGCGGCTCGGCGTTGAAGATCGTTACGGCATAACGCCCGGGCGCCTTTTCGAAGAGCTCTTCCAGCATCCGGCCCGGAGCCATGCCGTTGCCGACGATGACGAGTTTCTCGCGTGCAGTTTCAGTCATGTGGTCACTCCGCAGCTTCTACGAAGCGGGCGCTCATAGAAAAATTCGAGCAGTGCTTCGCGGCAGTTCAGGTCGGTTCGATTTGGCCGGCCGAAACCGGCATAAAAAAACGCCGCTCGGAAATTGCGCTCCGGGACCGGGAGGAAACCCTTACGGAGGCAAAGACCTTGCGACGTCGGTGTCTTCGGCAGGCGTATGCGGCGCCTGAGCTCGCTTCAATCGCCATTGACCGAAGCAGTTGTAGGAATGCAAATGCTGTGCCAGATCTCCGCCCTTCGGCTATTGCCTTGAAAACTCTGAAGAAGACGGAAAACGCCCTTTGTCGCGAAGTAAGCCGTTTGCTTTAAAAGTAAGCCGTTTGCACTCGGTGATGAAATTTTGTGCCGTTCGCAATGATCAGCCGATTGGTGCACCGGTCTCGCCGCGCCCTTTCTTGTGCCAGCGCAGTCATCCTCGGCGTGACCCTGGTCAAGGATGACGCGCGGAGGAGCCCAGGATCGCGGGCCGAGGATGGATCGACTGCCGGGCTCTCCGAGATCCGGACGGTCCGAAAATTTATTTAGGAATAGATTGTTCGCGCGAATTGAGCCGTCGCGATGTGAAAGCCGTCGAGGTTCTCTCTGTATTGAAGGCCATCGAGCGCCGATTCATCGCTTGACGCCATTCGTTCATTTGTGAATATATTATTCAAACTTGTGAAGTCCGGAGGCGGAGTCCGGGAATAGGGAGGACAGCATGAAAACCTTGATCGCTGCGGCCGCGGTGGCTGCATTGTCGTTCTGCGGCATTGCCAACGCGCAGGAATACAGCCTGCGCTTCTCGACCTCGCAGGTGAATCCGAACGAGCCGATCATCAAGGCCATGAAAACCTATGCCGAGCGTGTCGGTGAGCGCTCCGGCGGACGCATCGCCATTACCGTCATGACGGGCGATCAGCTCGGCGCGCAAAAAAAGGTCAATGAGATGGTGATGAGCGGCGCAAGCCTGCTCAGCGCCACCGATTATGGTCAGCTAGGCCAGTTCGTGCCGGATCTGTCGATCCTCGCCGGCCCCTACGTCTATCCGGATCTGGCGGCGACGGACCGTCTCTTCGCTTCGGATCTCTACAAGGACCTTTCCGGCAAGCTGGAGGCGCGGGGCATCAAGATCATCATGCCGAACGGCCTGTTCGGCTACCGTCACATCATCGCCAACAAGCCGGTTCGCTCACCCGCGGACCTGGCCGGCGTCACCATTCGCGTCCCCTCGTCGCCGATCATGATGGCGACCTTCGGCAACTACGGAGCAAGGCCGACGGAATTGCCGTGGGGAGACGTCTACAATGCGTTGCAGACCGGAGTCGTCGACGCGGCCGAGGGTCCCTTCGGCTCTATCGCCGGGGCGAAGCTGAACGAGACCCGCAAGGTCATTTCGAAGACCGGCCACCAGATCATGTTCACGGCCTGGGTGGCCTCCAGCCAGTTCTTCAACAGCCTGCCCGAAGACCTGCAGAAGATCCTCCTGGAGGAAGGGCAGACGATTGCCAAGGAACTGACGCAGATGACGCTGGAGACGGACGATGCCTATGCAAAGCAGCTCGCCGCCTCCGGCGTGGAGATCGTGACGGATGTCGACATTCCGTCATTCATCGAGGCCTCGCGTGCTGCCTATGAGAAGGTGCCGAACATCACGCCCGGCATCTATGATCAGGTGCAGAAGGCGATGGCAGAGTAGGAGACGCCGGTTTCGAAGAGTTAGAGCGGGATGTGGGCGGAAGACCGCGTACACTTTTCTTCACCCCGCTCTTGGACGCAGCTGCCGCGGGGCCGCGTCTTCGCCGGCGTGATCGCGCCCCGAATGGCAAACGGGCCTGCATCGACGCCAGTTCGGATTGCCCCTTAACAATCGAGGCATCATGGAAAGCTCACGCTCGCCGGAGGAGACAATTCCTCTCTTCAGCCTGCGCCGCGCCGATGAGGCAATCGGCGTCGCGGCGCTCCTCGTCATCGTCTTCTCGATCCTCTGGGGGGTCGTCAGCCGTTATGTCTTTCCGCAGCCGGCCGCCTGGACCTATGAACTCGCGATGATGGTCTTCGCCTATCTCGTCTTCTTCGGTGCCGTCGCGGGCGTCCGTCTCGGCACGCATGCGGCGATCGACGTGCTTGTCGCGGCCCTCCCGGACAGCTGGCGGAAAGCCGTCGCCTGGTTCAACTATCTGCTGCTGGCGCTCTTCTTCATCGTCATGACCATCCTCTTCGCCTGGCAGGCCTGGACCTCACGCAATGTGCATACGATCGCACTCGATCTGTCGCGCAGCCTGTCCTATGCGCCTCTGGCGCTCGCCTCCGCCGGGATGTTCGTCCAGCATCTGATCGTCGAGAGGCCCTGGGTCGCCCGTCAGCACCGCAATTTGGAATCGCTGATATGACCCTATTCCATCTGGCCGGCCCCTCGCTTCTCGTCGTCGTCCTGTTTCTGCTGTCGACGCCGATCACCTGGGCCATGGCGATCGGAGCGTTCGCCTTCTTCCTAATCAATATGGACATGATCCCGCTCGCCAATTTCGCGCAGGAAATGGCTGAAGGCAGTCAATCCGTGTCCTTGTTGGCGCTGCCGCTGTTCGTTCTTGCCGGCTGCATCATGAACGCCTCGGGCATCACGCGGCGTCTATTGGCGCTTGCGGACGTGCTCGTCGGCCACATGACGGGCGCGCTGGCGCAGATGTGCACCGTGCTCGGCACCTTGCTCGGCGGACTTACCGCATCTGCCAATGCCGATGCGGCGATGCTCGCCAAGACGCTCGGCGTCGAGATGTCGCAACGGGGCTACAGCCGGGCCTTCGCCGCGGTCATCACATCGTCGGCGGCCATCATCACGAGCCTCATTCCGCCGTCGATCGGCCTTATCGTCTATGGTTTTCTGGCGGAGACGTCCATCGGCCGGCTCTTCGCAGCGGGTGTCATACCTGGCCTCGTGCTGGCGACCGGGCTCATGGTCACCACCTATTTCATCGCCCGCAAGCGTGGTTACAAGCCGTTGCGCAAGGAGCGTGCCACCCGCGCGGAGGGCGTCCGGGCGCTGATCGACGGGCTCTGGGCGCTGTCGATCCCGGTGGTGATCTTCGCCGGTACGCGATACGGTCTTTTCACCACCACCGAAGCCGGTGCGGTGGTGGTCGTCTACGTGCTCTTCGTCGCCGTGTTCGGCTACCGCGAATTCACCTTCCGCCAGATCCCGGAGGTTCTTGCCGAGGCCGTGCGCGATTCGGCCGTGGTCATGATCATGATCTGCGCGGCGGCAGCCTTCGGTTTCTATCTCGCCTGGGAGCAAGTGCCGCAGGCCATGTCCGGCTGGCTCGGCGAAGCCACCGACAATCCGCTCCTGATGCTGCTCCTCATCAACGTCCTGCTGATCGTCATCGGCACGGCGATCGAGGGGTCGGCGGCGCTGATCATCCTGACCCCGATGCTGATCCCGATCATCGACGGCGTGGGCATCGATCGCGTGCATTTCGGCGTCGTCTTCATCACGAACCTGACTATCGCCGGCATCACGCCGCCGGTCGGGGGATTGATGTACATCTCGTCCATGGTGCTGAAAGTGCCGATGATGGCCTATGCCCGCGAGGTGCTGCCCTACCTGGCGATGATGATGGTCATTCTCGTCATGCTGAGCATGTTCCCGCAGCTGTCGCTTTGGCTGCCGAACCTGGTCTATGGGACGACGGCGGTCCAATAGCGCGACGAAATACGACCTCTGCGCCACGGTGGCGCAGAGGTCGAAAACGGCCCTGGTAATCCCGGCCTTCTTACGCAGGTACTGATCATGGATGAGTTCACGCCCACCGTCGGAGTTTCTTCGACACGTCCCGCCGACATGCCGGAAGACCATTCCGCTTTGCCGGTCTGGAACGCCGAAAACTGGTTCTACGAGGGTTGGCCCGTCGGTCAGCGCATCCGGTCGTTACGCCGGACGATCGGCGAGAGCGATAGCCATCTCTTCAATACCCTGGTCGTCGACATTCATCCTTATGTCCAGGACCAGATGTTTGCGGAGCGGGAAGGCATCTTCGGCCGTCGCCTCGTTGCCGGCGCCTTCGTGTTCTCGGCCGGTCTCGGCCTCGTCGCTACCAACTGCGTCAACGCCTTTTCCTATGGCTACGACAAACTGCGGTTCATCAAGCCGGTCTTCATAGGCGACACGATCTACACGATCCGCACCAACATGGAAAAAACGTCCCGCTACAAAGACCTTGGGCTCATCCGCGCCAGCTACCAGGTCTTCAAGAACGAGGGCGAGCTGGTGCTCTACTGCGAGCATCTGCAAACGGTGAAATACAAGAACCCGGCGGATTTTGCCGGCAAGATCGAGAAGTAGAGAACAGAAACCGAAGAAAACGAGCTTTCGCTTGCCGGCGTCGTCGTAATCGACATGAGCTCGTTTCTCGGCATCCTGCTGCGCGCCGTTTCTCGTGGCGCAGGCATTATCCTCAATCGCTCGCCGACATATCCACCAACCGCATATACTCATGCGAACACGGAATAAAAACGTTTATATTTTTCGTTGAAATCGTTTTTATCAGCTGATACGGCTTTCGTCGGGAGGCCGATCATGGAAAACACGCAGTCGCCGCGCGCACGGCCGGGGATCAAGGCTTTGGCCGAGGCTACGGGCTATTCCATTGCGACCGTGTCGAAGGCGCTCAACGGCTCTCCCATGGTTGCGCCGGCCACGAAGGCGCTCATCCATCGCGCCGCTGCAGAGATCGGCTATCGTGCCAACGCCCGCGGCATGGCGCTGAGGACCGGCCGGACCTGCCAGGCTGCCGTGCTCATGCCGGTAACGGCTGCGCGCGACTATGAATGGGACGGCGTCGAATATACCCAGATCCTCAGCGGCATCAGTCAGGCGCTGGAAGGCAGCGACTATCGCATGTCGGTCCACGTCGTGCGCAATGTGGAGGACGGCTGCGAGGTGGCGCGCCGGATCATCGATGAGGGTCTGGCGGACGGACTGATATTCTCAGGCATACGCGCGGACGACCCGCGCATCGATCTTCTGGTCGAGAGCCGGTTTCCCTTCGTCTCTCTTGGTCGCTGTCGGAAGCCCCTCGACTACGCGCATGTCGACATCGACAACGAATGGGCGGCCCATGCGGCGACCGCCCGGCTGATTGCCGGCGGACACCGGCGGATCGCGCTCGTCAATCCGCTCCGGCATCTCTCCTACGCCGAGGACAGGGTGGACGGCTTCTTGCGGGCTTTTCGCGAGGCGGGCCTATCGCCGTCCGACGATCTGATCGCCGAAGGCGACCTTTCTACCCATTTCGGCCGCGAGAGCGCGCTCGGGCTTCTCGACGCGGCGCGGCCGCCGACGGCCTTCGTCTGCAGCAACGAGTCGACCACGCTCGGCGTGCTTTCGGGCCTGGGCTCGCGTGGACGGCGGATCGGCGTCGATGTCGACGTGGTCGCCTATGATGACATCAATGTCAGCGCCTATTTCACGCCGCCGATCACGACCTTCTATCAGCCCATCGAAGTTCTCGGGCGAACCCTCGGGGAGTTCCTGCTGCGGCGCATGGCGGGGGAGGATGCGCGGACGTTGAAGCAGGTTTTCAGGCCAAGGCTGATCGAGAGGCAGCCCGACAGTCTCGGCGGGCGGCTACCTCACAGCGTTTGAGAAGCGACTTTTACAACGGAGGAGAACAACATGAAAAAACTGATGATTGCACTTGCGGTTGCGGTTCTGGCCTCGGGCTGGGCCTCGGCCGCCGATCTCGGCGGGAAGCTGCTGAAGGTCGGCTCGGACACGACCTCGCCGCCGATGGAGAGCGTCGATCCCGCGACCGGCCAGATCGTCGGTTTCGATATCGATGTGGTGAATGCGATCTGCGCCAAGATCAATTGTCAGGCGGAATTCGTGACCACCGGTTGGGACGGCATCTTCGCAGCGCTCGACCAGGGCAACTTCGATCTCGTTGCCTCGGGCGTGTCGATTACCGAGGAACGCAAGAAGGCCATGGACTTCTCGGATCCCTACATCGTCAACAGCCAGGCGGTACTGATGCGGGTCGAGGACCAGGGCGTGTCGCTGGAAGACTTCAAGTCGAAGGGCAAGAAGCTCTCCGCCCAGGCCAACACCACGGATGCGCAGGTCGCCGAGGGGGTGGTCGGCAAAGAAAACGTCGTCGCCTATGATAGCTTCAGCGCCGCGATCATCGCGCTCAAGAACAAAGATGTCGACGGCGTCGTCATCAACGGGGCCAATGCTGCCGCTTACGAACGCGAGTTCGTCGGCGAACTCGTGGTGGCGATCCGGGACCTCGAATCCGATCCGCTCGGCCTCGTCTTCCGCAAGGGCGATGCCAATGTCGCCGCCTTCAACGAAGGACTGAAGATGATCCGCGACGACGGCACGCTGGATCAGCTCGTCAACAAATACTGGGGCGTGAAGTAACCTCATCCGAGCACCCCCGGAGCGGTCTGCGCTCCGGGGCCGAATTTCTGCGCAGGATCCCCGGGAGGGATGAATGTCGTTCCTGAGAAGCGTGCGGCCCAGCAATCTGATCATTCTGACAGCGCTGCCGTTCATCATCTATCTTTTCGCCTCCTCCGGAGACTACCAACGTTCGCTGAGAGCCATTCTCGGAGTCGAGAACGGCTCGTCGGCCTTCGTACCGGGTTTCCTTGCTCTGCTCGTCGCCTTTGGCTCGGGTGTCGCCGTTCTCGTCTTTTCCCGAGCCAAGGCGCCGCGGCCGCGGCTGGCGCTCGCTGCCGCCGTACTCAATCTCGCTGCGGCGGCCACCGTGCTTCTGAGCGGCGCCGTTCACCCCTACCTTGCGTCGGTCGTCGCCAATGCCGTCGATTCCTTCACGTCCGATCTCGTTGTGAAGGGGCTTAGCCCTCGGCAACTCACGGACGCCGCGGACATGACCCTGCGCGGCATCGAGGCCGTGCTTTTTCCGGCCTATTTCGCGCTGACACTGCTCGGCTTCATGCTTTTCTTCGGTGCCGGCAGGGCATCCGCGCCGGAAAGCATCATGCGCCGGGTGGGAGCGTTAAGCATCGGCCTCGTCAACAGTGCGGGGCTCCTGTTCATCCTCTTCTTTGCGCATATCGCCTTTGCCGCCGGCGTGGCGACGACGGTTCGCGCAGCCATTGCCGCCTATCTTCTCGCCGCGATCATCGGCCTCATCTGGGTCGGATTGCTTCAGTTGCATTATACGGCGCGCACCAGCATCATCTTCGCGCTCGCGGCCCTCGGCCTGGCGCTCGTCGCCGCCTGGTTCCTGTTGCAGCCTCGCACGGCCTATGTGCTTGCGGGGCGGCTCGACGGCAGGGTCGCGATCGTCAGCAACACGCCGTCCGGCCTCATAGGCGCGGTGCGTTTCGGCCAATATCCGGGCGCGCCCGGTGAAGAGGCGGCGGTGCGAACCTTCCTTGGCCCGGCGGAGGCAGTCGCGGCGATGGAAAAGAACGAGGTGACGGCTGCGCTTCTGCCGGCGGCAGCCGTAACCGGGGGCTTGCCGCTCCTTTGGGAAACGGCGGCCTTGAACGATCGCGACCGGGCTGCAGGCATCACTTTCGCCGTCCTGGCAATCATCCTCGGTCTGCTCACATTCGGCGGCTATCTGCACCGGCGTCATCCCCTGGCGATCGGCTCGGAGTTCGTCGTCGACACGATCCGCGGCATTCCGATGCTGGTGATCGTACTCTATGTCGGCCTGCCCTTAAGCGGGGCGCTGAAGGATGCGACACAAGGCGTGCTCGATCCGCCGAACCTGATGCGCGGCATCGTCGCCATGGCGCTCGCCTATTCCGCCTATCTGGCGGAAATCTTCCGCTCCGGCATCAATGCGATCCCGATCGGCCAGATCGAAGCGGCGCGCAGCATCGGGCTCAACCGGTGGCAGACGGCGCGGCTGGTGGTCCTGCCGCAGGCGTTCCGGATCATCATTCCACCGCTCGGCAACGAGCTGATCGCGATCCTCAAGGACACGTCGCTCCTGTCGATTCTGTCGATCCGCGACATCACCCAGCGCATGCGCGAGTTCCAGTCGGCGAGTTTCCTGCCCTTTGCGCCCTATAACTCGGCAGCCATCTTCTACATCTTCCTGACGCTCGCGGCGGCGAGCCTCATCAACATGATAGAGCGGAAATATGACATCAAGCATCGATAGGAGAGGGGAAGAAGGTGCGCGCACGGTGCTGATCACCGGCGCATCGCGGGGCCTTGGTCAGGAACTTGGACGGCAATATGCAGCCGCCGGCTGGCGGGTGATCGCCTGCGGCCGTCAACCTTCGGCGGGGAATGGGGAAACCGGCATCGAACGTCGGATACTCGACGTCACGGACGCCAGCTCGATGGCGGCGCTTGCCGAAAGCCTCGGCGAGCGGCCGATCGATGTCCTCATCAACAATGCCGCAATCCGCGGCGACACAGGCGGACTGTCGACCGTGGAGCCCGAGGATTTCCTGGAGGTGATGCGCGTCAATGCCCTGGCGCCGATCCTGATCGTGCGGGCGCTGCTCCGCAATCTCCTGGCTGGCGGCGATCGCATCGTCGCCAATATCAGCAGCCGCGCAGGATCGCTTGCCGAGGGCACGCTCGACGACGACGAAGGAGACTATGCCTATCGTTGTTCGAAAGCGGCGCTGAACATGGCAACGGTCAAGCTCGCCCAGGATCTGCGCCCGCACGGTGTCACCGTGCTGTCGCTCCACCCCGGCTGGGTCAGAACCGATATGGGCGGCCCTCAGGCGAGTGTGCCGGTTGCGGAGAGTGCCGCAGGCCTGAAGGCGATCGTAGGCAGGACCGGGCTCGCCGAGAGCGGCAGCTTCCGGGCCTTCGACGGCAGAACGGTATCGTGGTGAAGCGAGTGGAACGATGACGACGAGCGAGTTCAAGAACGTGCAGGGAATAGCAGCGATCGAGGCCCTGCTTGCCGCCGAATACGGCATCGCGGGAGAAATCCTGGCGCTGCCCGGCGAGCACGATCTCAATTTCCGCATTCAGGCGAGCGACGGTCGCGCGTTCCTGCTGAAGCTGCATGCCCTCGGCGCGCCCGAGGAGCTCGACATGCAGATCGCGGTTCTCGACCATCTCGCGCGCGAGGCGACGGAGCTGCCTGTCGCGAAGGTCCTGCCGAGCCGCTCCGGCGCCTCGTTCACCCGCGTCGAATTCAACGGAGAGCGCGTCGCACGTCTTCTGACGTGGCTGCCCGGGGAAACCTGGGCACGAGCCGCCAACCGCTCGAGCAACAGCGTCGAGACCCTTGGGGCGCTGCTCGGCAAGCTCGACCGCAGCCTCGCCGGTTTCTCTCATCCCGGGGCCAGGAGAGAGTACGCCTGGGATATAGCCCGGGCGGAGATGCACCTCGCCAATGTCGATCTGATCGAGGGTATGGAGAAGCGCAGAGCGGTTCGCGCGATCCTCGAGCACTTCGTCTCCACGGTGCTGCCGCGCCTTAAGGCTTGCCCCCGGCAGGTCATCCATAATGATGCCAATGACTATAACGTCCTCGTCGGCGCCGACGGCTGCGTCAGCGGACTGCTCGACTTCGGCGATATGGTCGAGAGCAATCGCGTGGTGGAAGTGGCGGTCGCTTCCGCCTATGCGCTGATCGGTTCGCCGGATCCGATCGGCGCCATCGCGCGGCTGGCTGGCGGCTATCACGGGGTCAATCCGCTCGGCGAAACGGAGGCCGAGCTGATCTTCGATCTCGTGCGCACCCGCTATGCCGTCAGCATGTGCATGGCGGCGAGGCAGATCCGCGACAACCCCGAGAACACCTATCTGCTCGTCAGCCAGGAGGACGTCTGGCGGGAACTGAGACGCCTCGAGCAAGAGAACCGGCCGTTGGCCATCGCCCGCCTTCGCGACGCCTGCGGTTTTGCACCGATTCCGAAGGCCGCGCGGGTGGTGCGGTGGCTGGAGAGCAATGCTCATGAATTTTCGGGCGTCATCAAGCCGGGCATCGCAAGACCGAAGCCAGCCGTCTTCGATTTTTCCACGAACAGCTCCGAGACCTGGGCAGGTCTCGACAAGGACGTGGCGCAAGCGCGCATCGAAGCACATATTCATGCGGAGGGGGCGGATTTCGGCCTTGGCCTCTACGGAGAGGACAGAGCGGTCTACAAGGGTGACGCTTACCAGGCGACTACAAGCCTGCGCCGCACGATTCATCTTGGCATCGATCTCTTCGCTCCCGCCAACGAGCCGGTGCATGCACCCTTCGCCGGCAAGGTCGCATTTTACCATGACGACGCGGTCCCTTACGGTTTCGGACCGACCATTCTGCTCGAACATAGGACGGGCGAGGGCGACGCGTTCTGGACGCTCTACGGACATCTCTCCCGTGAAAGCGCCTCACGGCTGTCGATCGGCCAGCCGGTCGCCAGGGGCGAAGCTTTCGCGGCCATGGGGAATCGCGCCGAAAACGGCGGGTGGGTTCCGCATCTGCATTTCCAGATCGTCACCGATTATCTCGGCCTCGAGGGTCGCATGCACGGCGTCGGCGTCAAAGAGCAGTGGCAGGTCTGGCGAGAGATCAGCCCCGATCCGAGTGTCGTGCTCGGCCTTTCCGTTCCGGCGTCGGTGATCGTCGAGCGCGACAAGGCGTTCCTGGTGCGCGAACGCCAGCGCCGCATCGGTCGCTCCCTAAGCATCGCCTACGGCTCGGCGCCTCTCAAGATCGTTGCCGGCGAGGGCGCCTACCTGATCGATGACGAGGGCACGCGCTGGCTCGACATGGTCAACAATGTCTGCCACGTCGGCCATTGCCATCCGCGCGTCGTCAAGGCGGCGCAGATGCAGATGGCGCGGCTCAATACCAATTCGCGCTATCTGCATGACAGTTTGGTGGAATATTCGCGCCGGCTTGCTGCGCTCTTCCCTGATCCGCTGAACGTCTGCTTCTTCGTCAATTCCGGCAGCGAGGCCAACGATCTCGCGATCCGGCTGGCGCGCGCCTATACCGGCAACCGCGACGTCATTACCGTCGATCACGCCTATCACGGCCATCTGACAAGCCTGATCGATGTCAGTCCCTATAAATTCGCGGGCAAGGGCGGGGAAGGGCGGCCGGCGCATGTGCGGGTCGCCGAAATGCCGGACCTCTATCGTGGACGCTATCGCTATGGCGATACAGACGTGGGGCGCAAATATGCCGAGGACGTGAAGCGTCAGATCGATGCTCTGGCGGCGGAAGGGCGCAAACCGGCGCTCTTCTTCAGCGAGGGCATCCTTGGCACGGGCGGTCAACTGGTGCTCCCGGAAGGCTATCTCAGAGGGGCCTATGCGCATGTACGTGCGGCCGGTGGGTTGTGCCTCGCTGACGAGGTCCAGGTGGGGTTCGGCCGTGTCGGCAGTCATATGTGGGCGCATGAAACGCAAGGAGTCGTGCCCGACATAGTCACCATGGGCAAGCCGATCGGCAACGGCCACCCGATGGCGGCGGTGGTGACCACCGAGGCGATTGCCGCGGCCTTTGCAAACGGAATGGAATATTTCAACACGTTCGGCGGAAACCCGGTATCGGCCGAGATCGGCCTCGCCGTGCTCGACATCATCCGCGATGAGCGCCTCATGCACCATTGTGCGGTCGTCGGAAACCGTCTGATGGATGGAGCGCGCGAACTCGCCAGCCGCCATACGATCATCGGCGACGTGCGCGGTTACGGTCTCTTCAACGGAATCGAGCTCGTGCGTGATCGCGATACCCTTGAGCCGGCCGCAGCGGAGCTCGACTTCGTCATTGCCGAAATGAAGGACAGACACCGCATCCTGCTGTCGAGCGAGGGGCCGCAGCACAACGTGCTGAAAATCAAGCCGCCTGCGCCCTTCAGCGCAGACGATGGCGACCGTTTCCTCGGGGCCCTCGACGCGGTGCTGGCGCAGGTAAAGGCCGCCTGATGGAAATTTTCGTCTTTACAACAAAGTTAAACGTTTTTATTGGCGATAAAAACGTTTAACAAACTGATGAGCAAGCGGTTGATCAGCCGCCTGCCGGGAGGGGAGCTTGGCCACAATTCGCATCGACAATCTTCGCAAGTCCTTCGGCTCCCATGAAATTTTGAGGGGCATCGATCTCGAGATCGCCGACGGCGAGTTCGTCTGCTTTCTGGGGCCGTCCGGCTGCGGCAAGAGCACGCTCCTGCGCTCGATCGCCGGACTTGAAAATCTCGACGGGGGATCGATCCGACTCGGCGACCGCGACATCACCGATCTGCCGTCCGCCAGGCGCGACATCGCCATGGTCTTCCAGAATTACGCGCTCTATCCGCATATGAATGTGCGCAAGAACCTTTCCTTCGGCCTTGCGCTGAACGGTATGAAGCGAAACGAGATCGACCGGCGTGTCAACAATGCGGCCGAAATTCTGAGGATCACGGAGCTCCTGGACCGCAAGCCCCGCCAGCTTTCCGGCGGCCAGCGTCAGCGTGTGGCGATCGGCAGGGCGATCGTGCGCGAGCCGAAGCTCTTCCTGCTAGACGAGCCGCTCTCCAATCTCGATGCCGGTTTAAGAGTGACGATGCGCGTCGAACTGGCGGCGCTGCACGAACGCCTCGGCGTGACGATGATCTATGTGACGCATGATCAGGTGGAGGCTATGACCCTCTCCGATCGGGTCGTGGTGCTCGACAAGGGACGCGTCAGCCAGTTCGGCACGCCGCTCGAACTGTTCTATCGTCCGGCAAATCTCTTCGTCGCCGGCTTCATCGGTTCACCGCGGATGAACTTCCTGCCGGCGGGTGTCGCGGAGCAGGCTGCGACCCGCGTGACGCTTGCCGGAGGCGGCTTATCGCGGCCGGTGACGCTCGATACGTGTTCGTCCGAGTCGCTCAACCGGGATCGTCCGGTCACCCTCGGAATTCGCCCCGACAAGCTCGAATTGACCTCGCCGGAGGAGGCGCATCTCGCCGGCACGGTGAGGCTCGTCGAGCGGCTCGGCACGGAAAGTCACGTTCATATCCGTGTCGAGGGCGGTGGTGATCTGACCGCCGTGGTGCGCGGCACCCATCCGGTCGCGAGCCGAGATCAAGTTCATCTCCGCCTTCCCCCCGAGCACTGCCATCTGTTCGATGCCGAAGGCACGGCGATCGCGAGGCGGCTCGATCCGGAGACGAAGGCACTTATCGATAACGAGAAGGCAAGGGGCGCGCGTGCGCCGGTTTTGGAGGAGAGACATGCCTGATATGAAAACGACGATCATCGGAGCGCTTTTGGCACTGTCGGTTGCCGGCGCGGCGACTGCGCGCGCAGAGGAGGTCTTGCGTTTCGCGACCTGGGACACGGGCGAGAGCCTTGCCATCCAGCAGGCGATCGCCAAAAAATTCGAAGAGAAGCACCCCGGCGTGAAGGTTCAAGTCGAGCCCTATGCCGAGGGCTACGACCAGAAGCTCGTCGCCGCCTTCGGAGCGGGCAATCCGCCCGATGTCATGTATATGTGGAACTTCCCGCAATACTACACGTCGCTGATGCCGCTCGATGAGCTGATCGCGCGCGATTCGGCCGAGATCAAGCCGGACGATTTTCCGGAAGGCCTGATGAACACGACGCGTATCGAGGGCAAGACCTACGGCATGCCCTCGGGATTCACCACCCAGGTGGTCTTCTACAACAAGGAAATGTTCGCAAAGGCGGGTGTCGAAGAGCCGAAGGAGGGCTGGACCTGGGACGATCTGCGCGCAAAGGCAGCCAAGTTCCGCGACGAGGCCGGCAAGGTCTACGGGTTCGCCGTCGACGCCAAGCCGGACCCCTATGATTTCGAGCAGTTCCTCTGGTCGAACGGCACGAAATACATCTCTGACGACGGCAAGGAGATCGATGGCTACATGAATAGCGACGCGGCCGCCGCCGTGCTCGGCATGTTCGCCGACATGGCCAGGAAAGAGGAAGCCGTGACGCTGCACCTCGGGGACGAAACGGGGGGTGACACGCTGTTCCAGGGCGGCAAGATCGCCATGTTCCAGAGCGCCATGTGGGACAAGGCAGATATCGATGCCGCCGGCTTCAGCTATGGCGTCGCGCCGCTGCCGACATTCGGCGACCGTCCCGCCCATTCGGCACTCGGCGTCTCGGCGATCTCCATCGCCAAGGACGCCGCCCATCCCGACCTCGCCTGGGAATTCGTGAAGTTCTTCTCCTCGCCCGACTCGGTCGCGATGCGCGTCAACGACCTGCCGGTGCGCAAGAGCGTGGCCGAGGCGAAAGGGATGACGAAGGACCCTGTGTACAAGCCCTTCTTCGATATTCTCGCCACCTCCAACACCGAAAGGCACGCCTATCTGAAGAACGCCAACTGGGGCAAGATTCAGGACAATCTGGCGCGCGCCATCGAGGCGACGATGATCGACCAGGGCAATGCCAAGGCCCATCTCGACGATGCAGTCAAGCGCTCCAAGCGCCTGCTGAAGTAAGGAGTGCGGGGGATGGACATGGCTGCCCATACGGGACCGAAGGCGGAGGTCGTTCGGCGCAGACGAGCGAATGCCGGGCGGCATCTTGCGCCCTTCCTGTTCATCTCCCCATGGATACTGGGGTTCCTCTTCTTCACCCTCGGCCCGCTCTGCTTCTCCCTGACGATGAGCTTTTTCGACTGGCCCGTCGTCGGCGAGCGTACCTTCGTCGGACTCGACAACTACCGTTCGATGTTCATGGAGGACCCGCAATTCCGGGAAAGCCTCTGGATCACGGTGAAGTTCGCGGCGATCTACGTGCCGTTCAACATCGTCATGTCGTTCCTGCTGGCGCTGTTGCTGCACCATGCGACTTTCGCCAGCGGCTTCTTTCGCACGGTGTTCTATTTGCCGAGCGTAATCTCGGGCGTTGCGCTTGTGACGATCTGGAGCTGGATCTACAGCAGGGAATACGGGCTGTTGAACTTCATGCTCTCGCTCGTCGGCATCGATGGACCGAACTGGCTCGGCGATCCCAGCCTGGCGCTGGTCGCCATCATCGTCGCAAGCCTCTGGGGCCTCGGCGGTACGATGCTGATCCTTCTCACCGGTCTCAAGGCCATTCCGAAAGAGCTCTACGAGGCCGCGACCGTCTCGGGGGTTCCGGGTTGGGCGCAGATGGTGTTCATCACGCTGCCGATGCTCGGGCCGATGCTGATCTTCACCTTCATCACCTCGATCATCTCCGCATTCCAGCAGCTGACGATAGCGCTTCTGCTGACGAAGGGCGGCCCTCTCGGCTCCACCTATTTCTTTGCCATGTACATCTATGACAACGCCTTCAAATATTTCGACATGGGGTACGCCGCCGCCGGCTCCTGGGTGATGTTCGTCATCGTGTTGACGCTCAGCCTAGTCGTCATGCGCTGGTCCGCCGCATGGGTCTATTACGAGGGCGAGGTCCGGCCGGCCGATGGAGACCGCGATGCGTAAGACCGTCCTCTATGCGACGCTGATCCTGCTGTCGGCCCTGTTCATCGCGCCGTTCTACTGGACCTTCATGACGGCGGTCAAAAGCACGGCGGAGCTATATCGGTTCCCACCGGTCCTTTGGCCGTCCGAGTGGCACTGGGAGAATTTTGCAGCCGCCTGGAGCAAGCAGCCCTTCGGCACCTATCTCTCGAACTCGCTGATCGTCGTCGTCCTTTCGACGATCGGCCAGCTTCTTTCGAGTTCGCTCGTCGCCTTCGGCTTCGCCCGCTTCCGGTTTCCTGGACGCGACGCCCTGTTCGTGCTGCTGCTCGCGACCATGATGATACCCTGGGACGTGAAGATGATTCCGCTCTACATGGAGTTCAACATGCTGGGCTGGATCAACACGCTCAAACCCCTGATCGTGCCCGCCTATTTCGCCGACGCCTTCTTCGTTTTCCTGCTTCGCCAATACATCATGACGATACCGATGGAGATCGACGAAGCAGCCCGCATGGACGGAGCGAACAGCTTCGACATCTACTGGCGCATCCATCTGCCTCTGATGCTGCCGGCCCTGGTGCTGGTCGGTACCTTCCATTTCATGAATGCGTGGAACGACTATCTAGGGCCGTTGATCTTCCTCAACGATCAGTCGAAGTACACGCTCACCCTCGGGCTTTCGATGTTCAAGGGCCTGCATGAGATCGACGTCACCTCGATCGCGGCGATCACCGTCATCCTCTGTCTGCCGCCGCTCGCCCTCTTCTTCCTGGCGCAGCGCTATATCATGGATGGAGCCGTCGGTTCTTCGGTGAAGGGATAGGCAATGCTGTTCGATATCGACCATGTTCCTTTCAGCCGAAAGGGGCGCTTCCTGACGCTGTCGACGATGCGTGTTCCCGGTCGTGACGGCGAGCGTGCGCTTTACCTCAGACGCGTCAGCGGCGGCGACGAGCGTCCTTCGCTCGGACGGCTGTGCCGTGTCGAGTTCCTGGACGGGGAAGGCCGGCCGGCGGCGACGCGCTTCCAACTGTCGCCGGATCAGCTTGTGGCGCGGACCGGCGAAGGCATCGTCCGCTTCGTCATCGGAGACGGCGAGCGGTTGCACATTCGCGGCGAAAATGCCGGCGTGCGTTTCCTTGTCGAAGGATCGCGCTACGATTATGTCTACCGCACGCCCGGCGGCGAATGGTGCCTCGTTGCAGCGGGTGAGAACGTGAAATTCATTCCGCGGTGCCGTCTTGGTGAACTCGCCGTTTCCGGCAAGTGGGACAGGGACCGGTCCACCGATGTTTCCTTTACGCTTTCGGGCGAGGGGACATTCGAGGGCAATGTCGATTTCTTTCGCGCCCTCCCGCCGCCGGAAGGACCCCGCAGCTTCGATGAGGCACATGCAGCCGTTACAGCCGAGTTCGGCGCCTGGTATCGATCGATCCCGGCGGGTGTCCCCGGACAGGAGGAAGCGCAACGGCTCGCGGCCTATCTCCTTTGGGCGAATACCGTGCCGGCCGAATGCGTGCTGACGCGGCCGGCGATCTACATGTCGAAAAACAGCATGATCAACATCTGGAGCTGGGACAATGCCTTTTCGGCACTCGGCGTCGCCGCCTTCGACGAAGAGCTCGCCTTCGGCCAGTTCGCAGCGATCTTCGACCATCAGGACGCTTCCGGCCTGCTGCCGGACTACGTCAACGACCGCGAAGCGCTCTTCGCCTTCACCAAGCCCCCCGTTCACGGCTGGGCCGTCTCCTGCATGGCGCGCGAAAATCCCGCCTTCCTGACGCCGGAACGCCGAGCCTATCTGCGCGATGCGATCGGCAGGCAGGTCTCCTACTGGCTGACCCACGGCCGCGCCGGCGACAATGTGTTGCCGAGCTACTTCCACGGCAATGACAGCGGCTGGGATAATGCGAGCTTCTTTGCCGAAGGCGGCCCGGTTCTGTCACCCGACCTTCCGGTCTTCCTCATCCTGGCCTGCGAGGCGCTTGCCAACCTGCTGGAGGATGATCCGGGAAAAGCAGCCCGATGGTTGCGTATCGCCGACGAACTTCAAGCGCTCCTCGTCGACATGCTCTGGACCGGCGAGACTTTTGCCGCGCGTCTTGCCGCCGATCCCGAACGAATTCTTCCGGGCGAGAGCCTGATCCAGTTCATGCCGCTGCTGCTGGGCTCCCGCTTGCCGGCAGCAATGTGCCGCCAGCTCGTCGCCCGGCTGGTCGAAGGCGCGTTCATCACCGATTGGGGCCCGGCGACGGAGAGCCCCCGGAGTCCCTTTTACGAGGACGATGGTTACTGGCGCGGACCCATCTGGGCGCCGACGACCTATCTCCTGTGGGATGGACTGCGCCGCCAGGGCAAGGATGCATTGGCGCGGGAAATCGCGCAGAAGTTCTGCGCACTTGTCAACGCACACGGTATGGCCGAAAACTTCGACGCGCGCTCGGGCAGGGGCCTTCGGGACCGGGCATTCGCCTGGACGTCCGCAGTCTATCTGCTGCTGGCGCAATCCCTCCGCGACGAAAACCGGTGAAGAGTTGAAGCCGTCATGCAGCGACCGACCATAAAGACGATAGCGCGGGAAACGGGACTGTCGATTGCGACGGTCTCCAAGGCCCTGAAGCATTCTCCGCAGGTTCGCCCGGAGACCAGGGCCGTCGTGCTCGATGCGGCCGAGCGCGTGGGCTACGAGCTCAATCTTCATGGCGTGCAGCTGCGCACCGGCAAGACCTATCAGGTTGCCGCCATCATGACGGCGCCGGGCCCGAAGGAAAACGAATGGGAGGGCGTGGAATATGCGCAACTCCTCAGCGGTATTTCCTGGGCGCTGGAAGAAAGCCCCTATCGCGTCTCGCTCTATGCCGTGCGCGACTTCGAGGAAAGTCAGGAAACGATCAGGCAGATCGTTTCGATGAAGAAGGCGGACGGCATCATCATCTCGGGCACGCGCGCCGACGATCAGCGGATCCGCTTGATGCAGGAAGCCGAGTTCCCCTTCGTGACCTACGGCATGAGCATCCACAATGCGCCGCATGCCTATGTGGATGCCGACAACGAGCAGATGATCCGCCTGTCCATGGCGCGGTTGATCGAGCGCGGCCACAGGCGCATCGCGCTGCTCAATCCGAAAGAGCAGTTCGCCTATGGCGTCGTCCGTTTGGAAAGCTACCGCAAAGCGCTCGAAAAGGCAGGCCTGCCCTACGATCCCGCCCTCGTCGCTCATGGTCGGCTGACGCCCGCATTCGGCCGGGAAAATGTGGTGACCATGTCTGCGCTTGCCGATCCGCCCACCGCCTATATCTGTGCCAACGAAGCCACCGCGCTCGGGGCCTTTTCCGGCTTCCACGCGCGCGGGCTGGTGCATGGGCGTGACGCGGTCATCAATGCGACCGACGACCTGAACGTCAGCCAGTATTTCGCACCGCCGATCACGAGCTACTACCTGCCGATCGGCGAGCCGAGCGCGCTGCTCGGCAAGTTCATCCTGCGGCGGATGGAGGGAGAGCCGCCCGAGGCCCTGCAGACGCTCCTGATGCCGGATCTCATCGAGCGCTCGGACGACCGGCTGAGGCCGGAACGATGACCGGCCGAGATGCCGCAACGCTCCGACGCGCAATATAAACGTTTACATCAGCCAGACCGGATCGCAATTGCCGCGACGGTTTCTCCGCCGACAATCGGAATACGACAAAGGACTTTACCTTGCACATGCCGCTGACTAGCCCCAATCACTTCAACTCCGACGCACGGACGCCTGACAGGCTTGAGCTCGGCGTGTGCTACTACCCGGAACAATGGCCGCGCGGGAAATGGGCGGAGGACGCCCGGCGAATGGTCGAGCTCGGCCTCTCCTGGGTTCGCATCGGTGAGTTCGCCTGGGCGAAAATAGAGCCGCGGTCGGGCGAATTTCATTGGGAATGGCTGGACGAGGCGATCGATGTTCTGGGCAAGGCCGGCCTCAAGGTCATCCTCGGCACGCCGACGGCGGCCCCGCCGAAATGGCTCGTGAACCGCTATCCCGAGATTCTGCCGGTGGACGCGACCGGAGCGGTGCGCAAATTCGGCGCGCGACGCCACTATTGCTTCTCGAGTCGGCGTTACCGCTCCGAGGCGGCGCGCATCACCGAGGCGATGGCGCGCCGCTATGGCGAACACATCTATGTCCATGCCTGGCAGACGGACAATGAATATGGCGACCACGACACGATCTACAGCTATTCCGCCGAGGCGGTCGGGGCGTTCCGCTTGTGGCTGGCCGAACGCTACGGCTCGATCGATGAGCTGAACCGCGCCTGGGGCACCTCATTTTGGTCGATGCGCTACGATAGCTTCGAGGAAATCGACCTGCCGAACAATCTCGTGGAGGAGCCGAGCCCCACCCACGGGGTGGATTTCATCCGCTTCTCTTCCGATCAGGTGAAGAGCTTCAACAAGGCGCAGGTCGACATCATCCGGGCGCTTTCGCCCGGGCGACCGGTGACGCACAACTTCATGTCGCAGAACACCGATTTCGATCATTACAGGGTGGGCGAGGACATCGACATCGCCTCCTGGGACGTCTATCCGATGGGCGGCCTGCTTAACGGACGGCTCGCAGCGAAGGACAAGGAGCATTATCTCCGGGTCGGGGATCCCGACCAGCCGGCCTTCAACCACGATCTCTACCGCGCCGTCGGCCGCGGCCGCGTCTGGGTCATGGAGCAGCAGCCGGGGCCGGTGAACTGGGCGGCGCACAACCAGTCCCCCGCCGACGGCATGGTGCGGCTCTGGACGTGGCTCGCCTATGCCCATGGGGTCGACATGGTCTCCTATTTCCGCTGGCGGCAGGCGCCTTTCGCGCAGGAACAGTTTCACGCGGGCCTCCTTCTTCCAAACAGCGAGGCGGACCAGGGCTATCTTGAAGTCGCCGAAGTCGTCGCTGAAATGAAGCGCCTGCCCGAGGGAGAGGTGCGTGGCAAGGCGCAGGTCGCGATTGTTCTCGACTACGAATCGCGCTGGGCCACACGCGTCTTGCCGCAGGGGCGGAGCTATTCCGCTTCGGCGGTTGCGCTCGACTGGTATTCGACGGTGGCCCGCCTCGGCGTCGATGTGGATTTCATAGGACAGCACTCCGATATCGCCGGATACAAGCTGATCCTTGCCCCGGATCTCGTGATCGCCGAGGAGGCCTTCGTCGAGCGGCTCACGCGAGCGGATGCCAAGGTGGTCTTCGGCGCGCGCAGCGGCAGCAAGACGAGGGACATGCACATCCCCGAGGGACTACCACCAGGACCGCTGGCGAAGCTCATCGATATCAGCGTCTCGCGGGTCGAGTCGCTGCCGGAGTTTCACAGCGAGACTGTTCTCTATGGCAACGAGGCCTATGAGGCGGGCGGTTGGCGCGAGACGGTCAGGACGAGCGAAACTGTCATCGCAAGCTTCGACGGGGAGTATCGTAACGGCGCGCCGGCGCTCGTCGGCAGCGACAAGGCACGCTACCTGGCGGTTGCGACCAACGGCGCATTGCTCGACAAGGTGATCGGCGACGCGCTCGGCTGGGCTGGGTTGGAAAGCCTGCCCGACCTCGGCGATCTTCGCGTGACGCGCCGTGGCAATCTCCGTTTCGCCTTCAATTTCGGCCGGATCCCCGCGGAGGTTCCCGCGGGCGCCTCGGCCGAGTTCTACGTGGGAGGCCGCACGCTAAAACCCGTCGATGTTGCGATCTGGAGGGAATGAACCCCGGAACATCGATGTAGCCGACCTTTCGGCGAGGTCACATCGTCGTGAGCTTGGAATGCACTTGATGACTTGTCGTGCCGTTCGCCCTAGGTCGAACGCATGACTATGCTCGTTATTACGCTCCTTGCACTTCTCGGTTTCCACTCGGCGGCAGCCGCGCAGGATCAGTCCGTCACCACCTTGCTGACGAGACTGGAGACCAGGGAGGAGTTGAAACCGCTGAAGACTGTGGTCGTTGCCAGGGACGGTGAGACGATCGCCGAGAAGGGTTATCGCGGCCACACGCCCTCGGAGTCGACCAACATCAAGTCGGCGTCGAAGTCGATCGTGTCCGCACTTGTGGGCATCGCGATCGACAAGGGTCTGCTCGACGGCCCGGAGCAGAAGATCGCCCCGCTCCTGAAGGAAGACCTCCCGTCGCAGGCCGACCCCCGGATCAACGACATCACCATCGGCACCCTGCTTTCGATGCAGGCGGGATTGGGGCGGATGTCCGGACCGAACTACGGCCGCTGGGTGTCTAGCCGCAATTGGGTTCGTTTCGCACTGGCACAGCCATTCGACGACGAGCCCGGAGGGCGGATGCTTTATTCGACCGCCTCGACCCATCTGCTCTCGGCAATACTGACCAAGGTCGGCGGCAAGCCGACACTGGCGCTTGCGCGCGAATGGCTCGATCCGGTCGAGGGTTTCCGGATCGGTGCCTGGGAGCGGGATCCCCAGGGCATCTATCTCGGCGGCAACCAGATGGCGATGAGCGCGCGGTCGCTGCTTGCCTTCGGCGAGCTTTATCGCAATCGCGGCCGCACCGCGGACGGACGGCAGGTCGTCCCGGCCGATTGGGTCGAGCTTTCCTGGCGGCCGCGCACCGCCTCCCGTTTTACCGGCGACGGCTATGGATATGGCTGGTTCACGCGCCGGATCGGCGACGAGGATGTGTATTACGCTTGGGGCTATGGCGGCCAGATGCTCTACATAGTGCCGTCCCTGAACCTGACGGTGGTCATGACGTCGGATGAAAGCGGCCCCTCGGCACGCAACGGCTATCGCGACGCCCTGCACGGGGTTCTGGCGGAGATCATCTCCACCGCCAAAGCGGATTGAGGCAGGATGGTTCTGCCCTGTGGGTATTAAACAAGAATATTAGGAAGAAGCGGTAGGGCGCGTCAACCCTTGATGAATTGACGCGCCCTTACGACTGACTGTTGGCCAGCGGGTTTTGCTATGCCGTTGGCTGCTTCGTCTTCCGGAGATAGGGAAGCACGGTGTCGAAAGAGCCGAAACGCTGCACGGCGTCCTCGTTGGAGACGGCGGCCGTGATGATGACGTCCTCGCCCTGCTGCCAGTTGGCGGGCGTTGCCACCTGATGCTTGGCAGTGAGCTGGATCGAGTCGATGGCGCGCAGTATCTCGTTGAAGTTGCGGCCGGTGGTCATCGGATAGGTGAGGATCAGCTTGATCTTCTTGTCGGGCCCGATGACGTAGACCGAGCGCACCGTGGCATTGTCAGCCGGGGTGCGGCCCTCGGACGTCTCTCCGGCGCCGGCCGGCAGCATGTCGTAAAGCTTTGCCACCTTCAGATCGCGGTCGCCGATCAGCGGGTAGTCGACCTCGAAGCCGGTCGCGACCTTGATGTCGTTCTTCCACTTGGAGTGGCTCTCGACCGGATCGACCGAGATGCCTATGATCTTGACGCCGCGCTTGCGGAACTCCGGCTCGATCCCTGCCATGGCGCCGAGTTCCGTCGTGCAGACGGGGGTGAAGTTCTTCGGATGGGAGAAGAGGACAGCCCAGCCGTCGCCGATCCATTCATGGAAATTGATCGTGCCCTGCGTTGTCTCGGCGGTGAAATCAGGGGCGGTATCGTTGATGCGCAGACTCATGGCGTGTTCCCTCCTGTACGACGAAATTCCGCTAAGAATAACGCAATCGCCGCCGTTTTCGAGGAGGAAACGAGCGATTGACGGCGGCAGAAGGAATGACTGCATCATAGCTTGCCAATCTGCGGGTATATTTTTGCCGGCTGGCCTAAAAGATAGGTCTTACAAGCCTTTGCGCGGGCGCGTTGACATCGCTCTGCTACAGCCGCATAGATAGCGCATTCCGAGGGGAGCACCAGACGGTGCTGAGATGGCGTTGAGCCGGACCCTTGAACCTGATCCGGGTCATGCCGGCGTAGGAACGGAAAGATGGCCGCCAGCGGCAAGTTCGCCTTTTCATCGCCTTTTCCTGGATCTCCGTGATGTTTCGTCTGGAGATCGATCGATGACGTCCATTGCCGTACTACTCGCAATCATCATCTGCCCTCGTGCGAAGGAGGACTGCGCATGACGGCGATTGCGCTCAGCATCGCCGGCTCGGACTCGGGCGGCGGCGCCGGTATTCAGGCGGACCTCAAGACGTTTTCAGCGCTCGGCGTTTACGGCGCCAGCGTCATCACTGCGATCACGGCCCAGAACACCAGGGGTGTGACGGCCGTCGAGGATGTTTCCGCTGAAATCGTGTCGGCGCAGATGGACGCCGTCTTCTCCGACCTCGACGTGAAGGCCGTCAAGATCGGCATGGTCTCGCGTCGGGAAACGATCGCCGCCATTGCCGATGGATTGCGCCGGTTCGGGAAACGGGCCGTCGTGGATCCCGTCATGGTGGCGACCTCCGGCGATGCGCTGCTTCGTCCGGATGCCGTTGCCGCGCTCATCGAAGAACTGTTGCCGCTGGCGCTCGTCGTCACGCCCAATCTTGCCGAGGCCGCGCTCATGACCGGGCGCGCAATCGCCGGGGACGAGGCGGAGATGGCGCGCCAGGCGGAAGCGATCATGCGGACGGGCGCACATGCGGTTCTGGTCAAGGGCGGGCACCTGAAGGGCCAGGAGGCCACAGACCTCTTCTTCGACGGCGACACTCTTGTCCGCCTTCCCGCCGGGCGGATCGAGACGCGCAACGACCACGGCACCGGCTGCACGCTTTCGGCAGCCATTGCCGCCGGCCTTGCGAAAGGCGTGCCGCTGATCGAAGCGGTGAGCGCAGCCAAGGCGTATCTGCATGCCGCAATCTCAGCAGCCGACCGCCTGGAGATAGGTCAGGGGCGCGGTCCGGTTCATCACTTCCACCGGTGGTGGAAGGATTGACTGCCGAGTGACGGCTCGGGGCGCTGAAGTGCCTCGCTATCGCCACGGTTGTTCAGCAGCATGACCGCTCCATGGCTTCGATTGGCAATCGGTTTTCGCGATATGCACTTTCTTACCCGCCGGCTGGAGGCTTTCAACCGTGACGACCTGCCGGATTGGCGGCGGTCGCCAAGCAGGGCGCGGCGTGCTCTTTCGATCCTGCCGTCGCTGGTAGAATATTCGCTCTTCTACGCGCTGGCACTGATTGCCCTTACGGCGGTCATTGCGTTAATGGCAGCCGCTTGGATCGTCGATCGCCGCAAGGCTTGACGGCGAAGGGCGAAAAAGGCCGCGCACAAGTGGCGCGGCCGCGGTCGCCTCAAGCGGCGGTGTTTTCCGTGATCGTATTCTCGACGTAATATTTGCCGTAGCGATGGCGATATTTCTCCGCCCCGTCGAAGTCGCTGTATTTGCCGAGTTCGTTCATATCCGTCTTGTTGAGGATGACGCCCAGCACCTTCGAATTGATCAACGGTTCCGAGTGGAGCAGATCGCGTACGAGCCGCGAAGGCGTTCTTCCCCATTCGACCACGAAGAGAATGCCGTCGGCCAGCGGCGCGAAGGCCTTCGCGTCGACGACAGGGGCGAGTGCGGCAAGATCGACGACGACATAGTCGAAGGCGTTGCGGGCGTTCTCGATAAGGTTCGCCATGGCCGGCGAGGCGAGCAGTTCGTTGCTCTGATGCCGCTGATGCGATGCGCCGCCGGCCGGAAGGATTGCGAGCTTGGTGCGCTGGTCCACCTTGATTCCGGCGGGCCAGCTGGCTTCTCCGATCAGCGTTTCGACGAGCCCGGTGCGCGGGGCGGGCGTGATCATCTGCGTCAGTCCCGGCTTGCGTATATCGGCATCGATGAGCAGGGTGCGCTTGCCGCTCGCCGCCAGTAGTGCGGCGAAGTTCGCGGCAATGATCGATTTTCCCTCGTCCGGAAGGGCCGATGCAATGGCGATCACGCGGCTTTCGCTGCCGGCCAGCATCTGGTCGCAGGCAAGCTTTGCGTTGCGGAAGGTCTCCGCGAAGGTCGAACGCGGCGCATCGACGACGATGCGCGAAAGTCGTTGGAACGGCATCGTATCGTCCACCGCTTCGTCGTGTCTTTTCACCGAGCCGAAATGCGCATGGACCAGTTGTGCCTTCTTTTTCATGCGCGTTCCGAGCAGCGGAACGTAGCCGAGCGAGCGATGGCCGAGGATCGAGCGTATGTCGCCCTCCAGGCGGAAAGTCCGTTCGCGGAATTCGAGGAAGGCCGCGTAAGCGCCGCCGACCATCATGCCGAGCACGGCCGAGAGCGCGAGAGTCATGGTTTTCTTGGGGCTCGACGGCGACACGGGCACGCCGGCCTCGGAGATGACGCGAGCCTTGGCGATCGGGAAGGATTGCTGCTGCGTCGCCTGTTCGTAGCGCCCGAGATAGGACTCGTAGAGCGTCTTCAGAGCCGCTGCCTTCTGTTCGAGCTCCCTTAATTGCACCAGTTGCTCGCTGGCGTCGGAGGTCTTGCCGGCAATGCCTTGGATGCTCTTCCTGAGCGATTCCTCGCGCGACTGGGCGACCTCGTATTCGTTCTTGTAGCTTGCGGTGAGTTGCTGCAGTTCCTGGTAGATCTGCCGCGCGACATCCTCCTGCTCGGCGCGGAGCGATACCGCCTGCGGGTGGTCGGCGCCGAAATTGTCCGAGACTTCCCGCTCGCGCTTGCCGACGGTGAGATAGCGCGTCCTTAGGTCACGGATCACCGAATTGTCACCCTCCTTGGAGGAAATGGTGGCGTTCTTGACCGCGTTCTCCGGTCCCTGGTCGACGATCGACTTGTATTGGTCGTAACGGGCCGACGCACTTGCCGTATCGGCCTGGGCGACGATGAGCTGGCTGTTGAGGTCGGCCATCTGCTGCTCGGACATCAACTCGCCCCGCGCAGCCGTCAGACCGTTTTCGGCCCTGAAATGCGCGACTTCGAGCGCGGCGGCCTGCGAGCGCTGCTGGAGGTCCGTAAGCCGTTCCTGCAGCCAGACGGATGCGCGCTCGGTCGCCTCGAAATTGGCGTTCAACTGATCGGTCAGATAGGCACTTGCGTAGCCGCGCGCGATGGTCGCCGCGAGCAAGGGGTCGCTCGAGCGAAAGGCAACGGCCACGACCGAGCTGCGCGAGACACGCTCGACCGCGAGCGATTGCTGTATGATCGCGGCCGCCTTCTGCCGCCGTCCGTTGCGCGCTGCCTCCTCCGTGACATCCGGCCCGCCCGAAAACAGCCCGGTTGCCGTCTTCAGCCATTCCTTGACCATGTCGACCGGGGAGCGCGGCGGATTGAGGATGGTATCGTTTTCCGAAAGCTTGAGCTTGTCTACGACGCGCAGCGCGAGTTCGCCGGACTTCAGGATCTCGACCGCACTCGCAATCTGGGTATCGAGCATCTGGCTGTTTACCGGGGTAGGCTCTTCCTCGGCGTATTTGGACAGGTTTTCGTCGAGAAGGATCTGCGTCATCGACGTGTAATAGGGCGTGGCAAACAGGAGATAAGCGGCCCCCAGCGCAATGAAGAGCACGACGAATGCGGCCACAAGCCGGGCACGACGAAAGACTGCGGCGACAAGCCGGTCAAGGTCGATAAAGCCGTCTGACTGTTCTTCGCTGGGCATGATGCTGCTCAATGGAACGCTTCTTTGTTTCATGGGGGCCGTTCTGTTCATCTTCTTCTCCGGTCCTTGTTCCGGCAGTCCCGCAGGACTGCCGGAAGCCGCCGCTTATGCCGCCCGGATGCGGCTTTCGTGAGACAGAACCATGTCGCGGACGGATTCGAAAACGATATCGCCGATGTCCGCACGAGCAAGGGCGAAGGCGACATTGGCTTCGATGAAGCCCTGCTTCGAGCCGCAGTCGAAGGTGCGGCCTTCATAGGGATGCGCGTGGAAGGACTGGGATTGCGAAAGCGTCAGCATGCCATCGGTCAACTGGATCTCATTGCCGGCGCCGCGTGTCTGATGGGCCAGAATCGAGAAGATTTCCGGCTGAAGGATGTAGCGACCATTGAGATAGTAGTTGGACGGTGCCTTTCCGGCGGCGGGCTTTTCGACCATCTCGGTTACGGAGAAACCGTGCCGGACCGTCTCGCCCTTGCCGACGATGCCGTATTTCGATGCTTCCTCGGGGGCGCATTGCTCGACGCCGACGACGTTGCCGCCAACCTCGTGATAGAGGTCCATGAGGCCGGCCACGCAACCGCGCGCGCCGAAGGAGACCATGTCCGGCAGCAGAAGCGCGAAGGGCTCGTCGCCGATCAGGTCACGCGCACACCATACCGCGTGCCCGAGGCCGAGGGGGGCCTGCTGACGGGTAAAGCTGACCGAGCCGGCTGCCGGCAACATGGCCTCGAGTTCGGAAATCTGCGCGCTTTTGCCGGAGCGTGAAAGCGACGAGATGAGCTCCGGCGCGTCGTCGAAATGGTCCTCGATCACCTGCTTGTTCCGGCTGGTGACGAAGACGATATGTTCGATTCCGGCCTGGCGGGCCTCGTCCACGGCATACTGAACGACTGGCCGGTCGACGATCGTCAACATCTCCTTGGGCACTGCCTTCGTCGCCGGAAGGAACCTCGTTCCGTTTCCGGCAACCGGGATTACTGCTTTTCTGACGGTCCTGACACGGTCCATTTTATCATCCTTTGCTTATGCGGGGGTCGTTGCCCAGCGGGGATCTTTCAGCCGCCGCCGTCACGGGGGCGGCACGGGGGGCCGAATGGGAGGAGGGATGCACGAAACGCGCGGCAAGGCGGCGCAATCGGGCAGCGATCGGCATGCTGAGATGCCGGAGCGCAAACGGGTCGGCCAGAGCGGTCTTGAGCGCGCCGGCCAACGATCTCTTTTTCAACTGCTCGACGAGGACCAGGAACGAGCGAGCTTCGCGGAAGCCGCGCATGCGCCTGTGCTGCATTTTCTGAGCCAGGCCGTCGAGCGCGTAGCGGCGCAGGAACGCCTCGTCGGCGGCGATCATCGCGTCTATGTGATCGAGCCTCAACACACGCGAGATGGAACCCTCGCGGATATGATAGATGTAGCCGGCGGACGGCTCGACCGCGCAGCGCCCGCCACAGGCAAGGGCCGATGCCAGCAGGATGTAGTCCTCGCCGATGCGCAGCGCCTCGTCGAAGCGAAGCTGCTGGTTTTCCAGGAAGCGGCGCTCGAAGATCGGTTTCATGTAGCCGAAATTGTGCTCGGATCGAAAGAGCACGTTCGACTCGATGAAGGCGGGAAGCGTGAGCTGCGGCAGCCGGGCGAGTTCGGCCTCGGAGAACATCCTGAGACTGCGTCCGTCCAGCGAGACGACGTCGAGATTGTCGACGGCGATCTGCGCCCCGGCCGCGTCCGCTCGCTCGATCATCCGCCTGAGCCGGTCCGGCCGGACTGTATCGTCCGAATCGAGAACGGCGATCCACCGGCCGCGCGCCGCCCCGATGCCGGCATTGCGTGCGCCGCCCGGACCGCGGTTGCGATCAAGGGCGATCAGGCGGACCCTGGGATCCGGGATCGCCGCAACGAGCGCGGGCGTCGCATCTGCTGAGCAATCGTCGACGACGACGACCTCGACGGTCACGCCTTCCTGCGCCAGCGCGCTTTCGATCGCGCGCACGATCGTATCCGCGGAATTATAGGCGGCCACGACGAATGTGACGTCGGGGACCTTGTCGATCGCCGGAGGGTTCATGCCGAGGTCACCTCGCGGGCTCCGTATTGTTCGATTTCCTTAAGCCCCAGCAGGCCGCTGATGACGCCGGCATGCAGTACGGCGCGTAGCGCAAAGCGGTTCCGCCTTGCGGCCGAAGGAAAGCAGAGGACCGCGGCAGTTGCGCAAAAGCCGGATTTCGCCCCGGCAAGGGCGATATTCCAGGCCTGTCGCAAGCCATGGGCTTTCTCGGCGAGAAGGCGTCCATGGGTCTGTCCGGAGCGGAAACGACGCTTCGCGAGCCAGGCAAGCGAGGCCCTGTTTTCCGGTACCGGCTCGTGCACCCATGCTTCCGGCGAAAAGGCGATCGTTCCGCCGGCGCAGTGCATCCCGGTGAAGAAATCCGTGTCCTCGCCGCCGCTCTTGCCGAGTGAAAGCTTGAAGCGCCGGCCAAGGAGCGAAGCCGCATCGCGCCTGAGCAGCGCATTGCAGGTGTATCCGGTCCGGATCTCACCTTTTGCCCAGACCGGCAGTGTCGAGTGGAAATCGCCGCTGCGCATCCAGCGGGGGGCCGTAGGCCCGTAGTGCGCCCTGACCGGGCCGAGCACGGCGGCGGCTCCCGTGGTGCGCGCCGTTTCCAGAAGGCGGGTCAACCAGTCGCCGGAAACGGTCTCGTCGTCATCCAGGAAGGCGAGGAAGTCGCCGGTGCTGTTGTCGAGGCAGCAATTGCGGGCGATCGAGATATTCGAGTGAGGGCAGTGAACGTAGAGGATGTCGAACGGCATCTCCGGCCGAAGTCCTTCGACCAGAGCCCTGGCGCTCGGTTCCGCGTCGTTGTCGGCGACGATCACGCGCAACCTGGCGCGCTCCGGCACGTTCATCGCAGCCAGCGAGCGAAGCGTTTCGGCAAGCTCCGGCCGGCGGTACGTGCAGACGCCGATGTCGATGTGAAGAGTTTCGTTCGGCATCAGGCCACCCTGCGGCGGAAGTCGAGGAGTTCCCGCCAGAACCCGGCGGACCAGGCAAGGTGCATGACCATGGCTGCAACGGCGGCGAGCGGTCCATAAGGATTACGCTGGCCGAGCGCCATCCAGACGCCATAGCCGAGGCATGCGGCAGCCCAAACCCCGACTGGCACCACGGCCATCCAGTTGACGATCGCGAGAAGCGCGCCGAAAGCGATGGGTGCCACCGCAAGCGGCAGCATCTGCCTGAGCCCCGGCATTGCGCGATGCTTGAGGAAGTTCTTTGCCCGGCCGCGGCCGTAGCCGAAATATTGCCAGAACAGCGGGACGAGCTTGGCACGCGGATAGTAGACCATGCTCGTCTTGTCGGTCATCCAGATCCGGTAGCCGGCCTTTCCGAGGCGATAGTCGAGTTCGGCGTCCTCGTTGTGGCTGAAGCTCTCGTCATAGCCCCCGACAGCCTTGAAGGCTTCGATGCGCATCAATGCATGGTGACCGTGCTCGGCCCAGTGACCGACGGCACCGGTGCGGTGCTTCGAACCGCCATTGCCGAGCTTGGAGTTCTGCGCGAAGGCCGTTGCCTTCTGGAACGTGCTGAAACCGACGGTCTGCATGGCGACCACGACCGAGTCCGCGCCGGTCGCCAAGGCATCCTCGACAAGCCGCTCGCAATAATCGTCCGGATAGGTGCCGTGGGCGTCGATGCGGATCAGGTAGTCGCTGCCGGCGCCGAGTTCGGCGACGGCACGATTGACCGCCGCGCTTTGTATGCGCTTCGGATTGTCGAGGAAGAGCACCCGTGGATCCTCAGTGGCAAGGCGCCGGGCGATCTCCCGTGTTCCGTCCGTGCTGCCGCCGTCGGCAATGACGACCCGCGCGTTCAACGGTGTGAGTGACGGGCGCAGCTTTTCGATCAGCGCCTCGATATGCGAGGCCTCGTTGAGACAGGGTATGACGATAAGGCTCGACGTGGACGTCAATTCATCTGAGCTCATAGAAATCCACCTTCTTTGTGGCTGGAACCTGCCATCGCGACTACGGGAACGGTCTGCGGCGCCTGCAGCGTGAGCGTTGCCAGCTGCCGCACCAGAGCTTCGCAATCCGTCCGGTCGAACACCCAGGATCCCGGATTGCAGCGGCTGATACGCTCCGCGGCGTCGGCATAGCAATTTGGCGTCAGCGGACCGAGAACCGTGGCGAGGCTCTCGACGTCGGCTCCCTCGAGAACGAGGCCGATGCTCCGCACGGACAGGAAACGAGCGGTCTCCGTCCCCTTCATGGCGATCGGGATTCGGCCGTGGCGGCAGCCTTCGTAAAGCCTGTTCGGCAGCAGCCAGGCGGAATTCTGACCCTCCTCGAAGAAGTCGATCGCCCAGGTGAAATGGACCTCGCCATAGATTTCCGCCAGGTCTTCGGGATTGCGATAGGCGCCTTCGAACCGCATGAAGGGCTCGTTGCGAACGAAGCCGTCGAAATCGTCGAATTCGGAATAGGCGGGCCTGCCGCGAAGAACGATCTCGAAGCGGCCCTCCATCTTGCGCGAGAATTCGGCGAGAAGGGCGAGCGACCTGCGGCAGCGAAGCGCTCCGAACCAGCCGATCTTCCAGGGTGCGCCGGGCGGCGGGCTCTTGGCCGGTGAGGCCGTACGCCGCTCGACCGTGCCGTCGATTTCGAGCACCTTGTTTTCCAGAAGCATCGGCGGAGCGCCGATGCCGGAAAGGGGCCGGAAATAGTGCTCGATGAAGGCGGGGGAACTGGTGATCAACAGGCGCGCATCCTTGCCGAGTTGGCTTTCGGCCGCGCGCAGCATCCGCCCGACGATATCCTTGCGCAGCATGAGGCGGTGGATATCGAGGCATTCGTACACGATGGGAACCGTGCCGCCGAAGAACGCGACCGCTCTCCTCGCCACGGCAAGCATCTCCAGATTGCGGGCGATGATGACATCGGGCTTGCGGACATGGCCGAGCTGGCGTTGCAGCGACAGACACGCGCGGGCGACGGCACCGATTCGCTGAGCGAAACGGCCGTCGGCGGTGGTTCCGAGTTCGATCGGCTCGACGCCGTCGATGGCCGCAAGCGGATTGTCGCCGCGGCGGAAGCCGGCGAGCGTCACGCGTGCGCCGCCCGCGACGAGCGTCAGGGTTCTCCGGCGCACTGCTGGATCGGCAAGATCCTGTGCCAGATAGAGTATCTGCAGCATGAAAACGTCCGTTTTCCTGCCCAGCCCGGGGCTGAGCTTAGTTCAATTCTTTGTGCACTGCAACAAAATGGATAAATTACTCAGTTACCGGCCGTTCACTCGGATTGCGCCCGCTCCAGCTGGCAGGCGACCGACTCGGCGAACTGGCATTCGTCGCCGGCAGCCGTGAAGGCGACTCGATCGACCTGGAGCTTTGTCGGTTCCTTGTAGGAGAAGGTGCCCATCCAGTCGGTGAGCGTGTCCGTACCCCAGAGGCTGAAGAAGATCTTCTGGGCGTTTACCGGGATCTTCGCCGGATCGGTCACTTCGTGAACCAGTTCGCCGTTGACGTAGTACCGGATGCGGTTCTTTTCCCAGACGAATGCGTAATCGTTGAAACCCTGGTTGGCGCCGCCCGGAACGTCGGCGAGAAATTCGTTGCCGCCCTTTGCCGATACATACTGGTTGATCTGGACCTTCGCGGTGTTCTTTCCGAGAACCTCGAAATCGATCTCGTCATGCGGTTTCTTGTCGGCGGGGCCGATATAGGTGAAGAAGGCCGAGTTCAGGCCGGAACCGTCGGCCGCCTTTATCCGCGCCTCGTAGGTGCCGTAGCCGAAGCGCTTGCGCGTCTGGATTTCGCCGCAGGCGAAGTTGCGCTCCTTTACCTTCTTCTCCTCGAAGGTCAGCTCCAGAATGCCATCGACGGTCTTCACCTGCTTCTTCGACCAGGTGCAATTCTGATGCCCGCCATTGTTCCATCCGTCCGAGACGAACCAGACGCGGGTGTCGAGGGTGTCGAAATCGTCCTTGAAGGACTTGCCGTTGGCACCTTCCTGCGCGGCCGCCGCGGTCGCGAGGCCGGCGAGAGGGAGCGTTGCGATGAAAGCGAGACGGGCAAAGCGTCTGTAGCGATCGATTGTCATTGTCGTTACCTTTGCTGGGGCGAATAGCCTGCCTGCGCGCCTTGCGGCGGCTGCGTGGCCATTCGTTTCGCACCTGTTCGGCTGCCGGTAAGCACTGCGAGCAGGTCCGGCGCCAAGCGCCGTACGAGATTGTGGGACGCGACGAGGATCGCAATGGCGATGAACGGCGCGGTGAAATAGAAGAGCGGATAATAGCTGAGCCCGGTGCGGTTCCAGATCATCCAGAACAACACGAGCAGCGGATAGTGGCCGCAGAAGATCCAGAAGCTCAGTCCGCTCCCGCGACCCAATTTTTCACCGAAGCGCGTGCGCACGAGCAGCTCCGAGATCGCCCAGGAGCCGATGATGCCCGCAATCGACGTCAGGCGAAGTGCCATGTCGAGCCAAAGCGGGAAATCCGGGCCGGTGTAATAGAGGCCGACGGCGATCACGACTGCGATCGCGAGGAACCCGGCCGCGATCGGTGCCGCGAAGCGATCGAGCATTTTGATGTTCACGCCATGCAGGCTCGCATAGATTCCAGCCGAGAAGCCGAACAGGATCGACTTCTTGAGAAAGATTCCGTTTGGCAGCGGCAGAATCGCATAGGCGAGCAGTGCAAGGAGCGTTACGCGCGGATAACGGCTCACCAGCAAAGCCAGAAGCGGCGACAGCAGGATACAGAGCATGAGGTCGCGCAGGAAATACAGGGGCAGGTTGACGGGCGTTGCCTCGACCGCGAAGGCCATGCTCAGCCACTGGCGCGGGGTCGCATTGATCGTGTCGGGCAGATAGCCGAAGCCGAGGCCCTGGCGCTGAATGGCGTAGACGACCACAAAGAAGGAGCCGCTCCAGATAAGGAACGGCAGGAGAACGGTCCGCGCCTTGGTCTTCAACGTCTTCCAATAGTCGAAATCGGCAAGGCCTCTGCGAAAGAGAAGATAGCCGGAGATCGCGCTGAGGCAGGGCACACCGATCCGGAACAGGCTTTCGCCGAGAAAGACGCGAAGCCAGTCCAACATGCCGTAGTTGCCCAGAAAGGGACTCCACTGCGGATTGTACGGGACGTGCACGAATACGATGCCGGAGATCAGCAGAATACGCATCAGGTTGATGCGCGCCGAGACATTCGCGTCCATACTCACGATATCAGTCACTCCCTATCGGGCAGCGCCTCGCGGCAGCCGTTTCAACAGAGCAGACCTCAGCCCGCAGGAAGAGAAACTAGGGCACTCCCGAAGAAAAAATATGGCGTTGCAGCAGAAAAGCGAACAGAATCATGCTGCAGTGCACCTAAACCGCGAGCTCCCGCAAAAACCGACGGCCGCGGGAAGGGGTCCGCTTTCCTGAAAAATCCCGGTTTCGCGGCATGTTGCAGAAATTGCGCCCCGCAATATTTTGGGGCAATCGCCGGTTGAACGACGCAACTGTGAATTTTTAAAGTTGGGCGCGTTTTCTTGGAGGATGGACCGCGATTGAGGCAAGCTCCGGGCGAAATGCGGCAAGGTTGGGGCGCATATCGGGAGCTGGGGCCCGTTGAGATTCGGGATATCCGGCGGCTTGTTTGATTTCCTCATCAGAGGGATCCAGTCAGACCAAGTCCTTGGGCTGAGAGAACTCTTCCGCGCCGCAGACGCGGCGCTGCTGGAGCTCTGTGACAAGCACAGAGATGCCGGGCGGAGCAGAGGTTCGGCAGAGCCAGGCCATAGGCCGTTCCAAGGGCGCACGGTCCGACCTTAAATTATCGTGATTCAGCGATCCTTTGGCTTTGCGGAGACGGTCTTGGTGTCGCCTTCGCGAAGCGGCTTCGCCAGCTCGTCGATCTCGCTCTGGCGTTTCGCCGCCACCGAAGGGTCCTTCGATTTGAGCGAGGGCACGAAGATCGCCGCCAGAATACCGATTGGCCCAAGAAGGCAGCCGATCAGCAGCCACAGCAGACTATGACCGCCTCTGACCGCCGCAACGACGGCGGTAACAATGGCGCACAGGATCCAGAATTCTAAGATCATTGGCTCTCGTTTGCAGCCTTCAACAACTCGGCTTTCGGTTCACCCGGCCGACGCGCGCCGCGCAGGCATGCTCGGGCTGTGCGCGCCAGATTCCAGCACCGTTCGATTTGGCAGTTTGCTGCGCCGATGCATAGAGGCCTTTGTTGTCCGTGTCGCGATCGACTGCATTGCCGGACTCGATCAGCCAGCGGTTCACGTCTTTGCCATCGGCCCGGAAACACGTTCCGACGAAGCGGCCATAACGATCGCGGCCGGCAAATTCGCAGCGAGTCGGACGGGATGCCGACAAGAATGCATCCAGGGCCGAGGCCGATTCCTTGCCGCACCGATAATCTGCCCCTCTTTCATCGAGGCAGACCTGCCACTCTTCCGGCGCGTCCACACTGTTAAGTTGGACGCGTTCGCCCGCGATTTCAATAGTATCGCCGTCGATCACCGAGGCTTGACCGATGATCGGCTCTGCGGCCCCGGCGTCATGGGTCATGAGAAGCGCCGCCAGAACGGCGCCGATGGTCCGCGTGCTGGCAGAGCCCAGTCGTGCCGAGTGCGGCGCTCGCCTGCCGCCGGCAGCTACAGCGCTTTTGATGCGGGTCATTCCCCATCCCCGTTCAGCCGAAACACCCGAACAGGCTAACCCAGGTGGGCGCCATTCACATCCTTCAAAACTATGGGTGAATGCCACCGCGGGGTGCATATCGGCGTGACTGATCACGTGTATTTCGCGCGGCTGTTGCTCGTCAGGCGGAATGATTCGCGATGCCGCGGGGTCAAAAGACGAACATATAGAGCAGGATAATGACGATGAGGGGAACGCCCATCAACCAAAGGATAATGCCTTTCATCTCGAACATCCATGTTGTTGCCGTCGAACGGTAACGCGGCGTGCCGCAAACCGTTCCCGCGGCCGCGCCCTGGCGGCAACAAAAGGGCGGGTTGACCCGTCACTCTTTCTTCCGCAGTCGGGCTCGTCTGGCTACTCGGCGGCTCCCGCGGGAGCGGCTCTCGGCTTGCGTGCTCGCGCCATGTCCAGGAGCCTCCGCAACAGCGATCGCTCCGTCAGAAGGATCAGAACCGTGTAGATCACGCTGCCGATGGCCGTTCCGGCGATCAATTGCAAGACGGCGTTCGGCACATGTGCGCCGAAATGCTCGAGCAGGAAGCGGACGACGAGCGCCATCAGCAGCGCCGCGATCATCGGCCGGCTGGATATGAACAAACCCTTGAGGAAGGGCGTGCTGTCGGCACGGAACACCACCCAGGAGTATCCGACAAGCGTTACGGCATTGACGATGCACAGCCAGATCATCGCCTCGACCAGCGAGCCGTCGATGGCACCGTAGGCGACCGCGCCTGTTGTCGCAACCGCGCGAATCAGCGCCCACCAGAACAGGACGGCTCCCTGGCCGACCCCCTTGAGATAGGGGATGAACGTGCTGCAGGGGGTGAGAATGCCTTTCGATAGTGCGAGAAGTCCGAGGACCGGCCAGGCATAGGCCCATTGGCTCCCGAAAAGTACGAGCATCGCCGGCTCGGCAAGTGCCCAGAGGCCGAACATCATCGGCGCCAGCAGGACGGTGGTCACCTGAGTGCTGAGCATCAGCGCCTGTGAACGCCGCTCGCGATCATGCATCATCTGGCCGAAGGTTGGGAACAGCACCCCCATGACGGCGGAGAGGACGACCTGGTTCGGGATGCTCGCGAACCGGTTCGCCGCCGAATAGGCGCCTGCGTCGGACAGCCCGAGATAGCGGGATATCACCACCATCGGGGACTGGAAGGTCATGAAGTTCGCGATCTCGGAGCCCATCATGCCGAAACTGAAGCGGCTGAGCGCCAGAACGCGTTGCAGCGAGAATACGAAGCGCGGTGCGTAACGGGAAACGGCATAGAGGCCGGACAGGCGCACCAGCGCGGAGACGAAAAGCTGAGCGAGCAGCGACCATATGCCGAAACCGAGCAGCGCCAGAAGAACGGCAATAACGGCACCGAGTGATTCGGAGATCATGCTCCAGACGGCATCCTTGCGGAAATTCATCCTCCGGACAAGCAGCGAATAGGCAACGTCGCCGCCGAGCTGCAGCGGGATCAGCAGACTCAGGATCCTTAGCAGGTAGGCAGCCTCCGGCGCGCCGAGCAGCGTGGCCAGGGGCTCGGCAAAAACGAACAGTCCGAGCGCCATCACGAGCGCGATGGCGAGGTTCGCCCAGAAAACCGAGTGCACGGTTTCCATCTCCTCATCCTGCTGGATGACGAGTGCGGAGGTGAGGCCGGCGCCGCCGATCATGGCGAGGAACTGCACCACGGTGAGCGCAACAGCGACGGCGCCGAATTCCTCGGGAGACAGAATGCGGGCCAGAATCGGCACCGTGACAAATTTAAGCCCGAATGTCCCTGTCTTGGAAAGAACGCTCCAGCCGACGTTGCGCGTTACGGTTTTTGCGTTAACGGTTGGGGTCATTGGCGAGGATTCCGTGAAAGTCCTTTGAAGGAGGAATGCAAAGGACAAACTCTAGATATACGGCCGCGACCCGGTGGGAGGAGACCACGCAGACTCTTTTTAGAGAAACCGCAGGGGCGAAAAGATGGCGAAGCTCACAGTTGTCATTCCGTACTACCAGAAGGAACCCGGAATTCTCCGGCGCGCGCTGGCATCCGTTTTTGCTCAGACGCTCGAGGATTTCCACGTTCTCGTGATCGATGACGAATCCCCCTATCCGATAGCGGACGAGCTCGCCGGGCTCGCCCAGGAAGAAAGGGAGCGCATCACCGTCATCCGCCAGCCTAACGGCGGGCCGGGTGGCGCGCGCAATACCGGTCTCGATAATGTTCCTTCCGACAGCGACTTCGTCGCTTTCCTCGATTCCGACGACGTCTGGACGCCGGATCATCTCCTGAACGCCTATCAAAGCATGACGCGTTTCGACGCCGATTGCTATTGGGCCTCGATCACGGGCGGCGACGCTTTCTACTATCATTTCGGGGTCGCGGATCTCGAAAAGAGCGAGACCGTCACGCGCCTCTCGGAAAGTCCCCTCGTGGTCGAGCTCCCCGAACTTCAGGACGTCATGCTGAAGAACTGGAGCTTTCTCCACATGTCCTGCATGGTGATCGGGCGCAAGCTCTTCGAAAAGGTGCGTTTCGAGGCCACGCTCAAGCTAGCGGCCGAGGACGTGCTCTTCTTCTGCGATTGCGTGCTCGCATCCAAGCGCGTGGTTCTTTGCGATGCAGCGGGCGCGGTGCGTGGCGAAGGGCTCAACATCTTTCATTCGATCGATAACGACTCGCCTCAGTTCCTGAAGCAGCAGTTCAATACCTGGGTTGCACTCGACACGCTCGAAGGCCGATATCGTAACCGGCCGAAGGCGATGGAGGCGATCCGATCCTACAAGCATACCGCGCGGCGGCAGGCGCTATGGAGCCAGGCACGCCGGATAAAGCGCAGGAAACTGCCGCAGTTCGATCTTCTTGCCCGCTGGCTCTGGCGAGACCCGCGATTGATCGGCAGCGCCGCCGAGTTGGCGGTTGGAAAACTATCCCGCTAACCTCCCTCGGCCCGATCGGGCACGCGCTGCTTGCGCTGACAACACCCGAAATCAAGCGACGACAATCGCCGCGGCGCATGTCAGGTCGCCTCACAATGCAAACGGAGACGGTCATGAAGCCGTATTATTGGGAATCCCAGCACGGAAATTTCGGTGACGACCTCAACCTGTGGCTTTGGGATTTCCTGCTGCCCGGTTTTCGCGAGGTCCACCCCGAGACGCTGCTCGTGGGGGTCGGAACGGTCTTGAACCGCGCTCTGCTGCCCGAGGCTACGCATAAGCTCGTCATCGGCAGCGGTTTCGGCTACGGCACGCTTCCCGACATGAGCGACCCTAAGGAGTGGGATATCCGCTCGGTCCGCGGCCCGCTGACGGCTGCGAAGGTCGGCGTGGCTCCCGAGCTCGGTATCATCGATCCTGCGGTGATGGTCGCCGACCTTCCGGAGTTTCAGGGCCTTCGAAAGATATATAAGCGGAGCTTCGTACCACACTGGGAATCGGCGATCGCCGGATTGTGGCCGGCGATCTGCGACGCGGTCGGGCTCAACTATATCGACCCGCGTGGCGAGGCCAAGGACGTCATCCGAAAGATCGGCCAGTCGGAGCTTATCGTCGCCGAATCCATGCACGGCGCCATCCTGGCCGACGCGTTCCGCGTTCCCTGGACCGCGGTCAGCACGTCGCACAGCATCAACAGCTTCAAGTGGAACGACTGGGCCCAGACCCTCGGCGTCACCTACCGCCCCCGGCGGGTGCCGGTGTCGACGCGGGCGGAGGCCATGATCAAGGGGGCCCGTTTCTGGGGCATGGATTTCCAGGCGAAGGAACCGCAGCCGGAAGACCCGAACCGCCGACAGATCGACGGAGACCTGGCGGTCGCCGAGCGTGAACCACGCCAGACTTCATTGCGCGCCGCCGCCAAGCGAGCGCTCGCCGCGCCCGCGACGCTGGCGCTGTGGCAGGCAAGCCGGGCGGCGCCGCAATTGAGCAAGGACAATGCGCTGGCAGAGCGCAAGGAGCGTTTCCGCACGGTGCTCGATGGCATACGCCGGGACTATTTTTGAGGCTGATCCACGGCAAGAGTCTCGAGCAGATAGCGCACGTCGCCCTTGCCACCGAGAGCGACGGGCGCCGGCGAACCGGACGGACGAAAACGTTCGGTCTTGTCCGCTAGGATCCCGCCGATGATCGCCGGCAGTGCCGCCGGGTGGGTCAGGGCGTATCCGATTGCACGCCCGAAGCCCTGCTGGTTCTTGAGATCGAGAAAATGCCGTAGTTCGTAGCGGTCGCGAATGTGGCGCTCGTGCCGGCGGACCGCCGCTTCGGCGTCGCTGCTCAGTCGGCTCCCTGCGAGAATTGCACGATCGGCCTCGTAGAGACGCTTGAGGTCGGTCGTCCGGTGACTGCCGCTCAGCGAGTTGCCGCGGACGATGGCGGCATAGCCGCAGCTACGGATGATCTTGAAGCGTGCGCCATTGGCGAGCGCGCGAGCGTATAGATCGTAATCTTCACCGAGGCGCAGCGTCTCGTTGTAGCGCAGGTCACGCTGGTCGAGGAAGGTGCGCCGCATCAGCGGCTTCAGAAAGCCGATTTCGCCGCGCCGCACGCCGCGCCGCGAGATGTTTCCTTCGACGAAGCCGACGAGATCGATGAGCCGGGGGCTAGGGGCGAATCGGTCGATGCTGCCATGCGCGTTTGCCGCCTGCGCGGCATCGATGAAGGCGATGTTGTCGGCGATGAAGTCCCAGCCGTCCTGCGAAAGCAATTGGCCCAGGCGTCCCGGAAAGAAGAAATCATCCGCGTCGAGCACGCCGATAAGCGGAGAATGTGAAATCGCGATCGCATGATTGCGTGCGGCCGCGGGGCCGCGGTTTTCTTCGAAGCGAACGACTTTCAGCCGCCCCGTTCCGTCATCCGCAGCGCGTGCCACCGAAGCGCTGTCATCGGTCGAGCCGTCATCGATGACGACGACTTCTGCCGTCTCCGGTTCGGCAAGCGCCGAAGCGATCGCGCGCGCTATGGTGTCGGCGGCATTCTTCGCGGCAATGATGATGCAGACGTCCGTCGGCGCGGCTGCGGTCATGTGAGGCCTCCAGCGAGTTATCGGCTGTCGCGCCTCAAGGGCGCGAAGTTGCCGGAACCATGCCGTGCGATCATGTCGCAAACGCGTCAGGCGAAAAATTTTTTTGCAATTGCGAAGGAGAGCGGCGCCAGCCGCTCAGGAATTGAGATGATGAGGCCGGTTCAGTCTGCGCAGCGAGACCTTCCCCGGCTGCTTCTCATCGTTGGCGGCCTCGGCCGTCACGAACTGCTTCTGTGAAGAAAGCCTACGGCGCTCGCGCGCCTCTTTCCATACGAGGAACAGGACGGCGATGAAGTAGCCGACCTGAATGAGGACCGCGCAGATCAGGGTCTGGATCGCCGTCGAGGCGAGCGATCCATTGAGGTAATAAGTTGCAACGGCAAAAGCCGCCAAAGCGCCGATCATGCTCAGAAAAACACGCGGTGCGAACATGGCGCTAACCTACCTTCGGGTCTGCGATTGGGAACCTCATAAGAGTTGTTGCCCTCTCCTCCTGCCTGGCCACTATATTAGCGCCCGCTTTTCTCTTCAACCGGGAAACGCTACTTTGTTGCAGTCGAGCATACATCGGAAATCTTTCCGCCGCCTTTAAGCATTGGCTCCATTTCGCACAATTTAAACGGGTGTGATCGCGGATAAGTTCCCCATCTCCGGGGCAGTTTGCCGCGTGAGATGGATGCGCGCGGAACGCGGCCGTAGTTCCCCTAAAATTGCCCGGCCTTTCGGAAAGCTGCCTTGGGTTCTGCCTCTTGGGGCGTGTGGCCGGCCTTTTTTCCCGATCAACTTTTGTTACACGTGTTTGAGCGGGTAGCCTCAGCAACTGTGCGCCGCAATAAAATGTTGCGATGCAAAAAAAGTGAGGGAAAGTTGCCGCGCGTCAATTTCGTGCACCAGCGGGTCCGCTGTCCGTCAGTGCAGAATGATGCGTCTATTACCAATACTTTATAAATCCGAAATAACTAGCCCGCGACGATGTTTCCGGTTTGCGATGTACCGGAGAACTATCCTAACCCCTGATTTGCGCTCTCCGAAATTAACTCTTCGTAATATTTCGCGACTTTCGCCACCTTGAACCGTTGGCGAGACGGGCGGCGCAGAGCTGCCATTATTCCGCCTTCAAAAAACAAATTCTGACCATACACTCACGTTAGATGAGCCCGCGTCCCACGGGACCGACAATCGCCAACGTAAATGGAGTCACCTCTATGAAGTCCGCGACGCGCTCGGCCAGTTCGCCGTTTTTTATCCCCGAAGAAACCGGGGCAGTCCGACCGATCGGAGGTATGGCAAAACGCAGTTTCGACGTTCTTGCCGCCTCCGTGGCCCTCCTTCTCTTCAGCCCGCTCTTTTTGCTCATCATGGCCCTCGTCAAGTTCTCGGACGGCGGCAGTGTCTTTTATGGGCATCGCCGAATCGGTCACAATGGCCAATCCTTCAAGTGCCTGAAATTCCGTACGATGATGGAAAAGGGCGACGAGGTCCTCGAAGAGTTTTTCAGGATCAACCCCGACGCCTATGAAGAATGGCGTGCGACCCGCAAGCTTCAGAACGATCCGCGCGTGACCGTTGTCGGGGCAGTCCTGCGTAAGCTCAGCCTCGACGAGTTGCCGCAGCTCCTCAACATCATTCGCGGTGAAATGAGCGTCGTCGGCCCCCGTCCGGTGGTCGAAGACGAACTCGAACTCTATGATTCGGCAGCCGTCTTTTATCTGCGATCGCGTCCCGGCCTGACGGGGCTCTGGCAGATCAGCGGCCGCAACGACGTCTCCTACGCCACGCGCGTCGCTTTCGACACGCAATATGTCCAGAACTGGTCGCTTTTCGCCGATCTTGTCATTGTTTTCAAGACGATCCCTGCCGTTTGCCTCTCCCGCGGCAGCTACTGAAATCTTGGCGCCGTCCGGAACGGGCAACGTCGAGCAACGGAAATATCCAAAAATGCAATCGAATAGACGATCAGGGAAATCCGCTGGTTCCCGTATGGTTTCCTGTTTTACCCGCCTGGCGCTCCTTGCTGCACTCGCAGCCTCAGGGGCGTCGCTGGCGCGGGCCGATGAGTACCGGCTCGGCGTCATGGACAAGCTCCGAGTTCGCGTGGCCGAGTGGCAAACCGCCGAAGGGGCGGTCCGCGACTGGTCGGCCGTCAGCGGCGACTATACGGTGGGTCCATCCGGCAGTCTTTCCCTGCCCTTCGTCGGCGATTTGCCTGCCTCCGGCAAGACGACGTCGGAGGTCGCCGAAGAGATCGGCGTCAAGATGCAGAAGCTTTTCGGTCTCAGGGATCGCCCCTCCGCGTCGGTGGAGATGGCGCAATATCGTCCGGTCTATCTCTCCGGCGAGGTGCAGACGCCCGGAGAATACCCCTATGCTCCCAATTTGACGGTATTGAAGGCCGTCAGTCTCGGGGGAGGGCTTCGGCGGGCGGATAACGGCCAGCGATTCGCGCGCGACTACATCAATGCCAGCGGGGAATCCGCGGTGCAGGTTGCGGAACGCAGCCGTCTGCTCATTCGCCGCGCGCGACTGCTTGCCGAAATCGGCAAGCGCGACACAATCCCCATGCCCGAGGAGCTCAAGAACGTCCCGGACGCCGAAAAGCTGCTCGACAGCGAGACTGCGCTTATGGAATCGCGTGACAAGCGCCAGAAGCGTCAGCTCGATGCGCTCGCCGATCTGAGATCTCTTCTCCAGAGCGAGATTGAAGCACTCGCAAAGAAAGCCGAAACGCAGGCCCGCCAGCTCGAGCTTGCCACGGAGGATCGCGACAAGGTCGACAGCCTTGCCGAAAAAGGGCTGGCGCTGAGCCAGCGCAAACTGTCCCTCGAGCAGCGGGTCGCGGACGTTCAGGCGTCGCTGCTGGACATCGACACCGCATCCCTCAAGGCAAAGCAGGATGCAAGCAAGGCGGCGCAGGACGAAACGAACCTCCGCAACGACTGGGATGCTCAGCTTGCTCAGGAACTGCAGAACACCGAAGCCGAGCTGGACACGCTGACGTTGAAGCTCGGCACCAGTCGGGATCTCATGACCGAGGCGCTGCTGCAGTCGGCGGATGCGGCCCAGCTCGAAGAGCAGGCCGCCGAGATTACCTATTCGATCATTCGCGACAAGGACGGCAAGCCGACCGAGATCGCCGCCGACGAGAACACACCCGTGCTGCCCGGCGATGTCATCAAGGTGAATACTGCACTGGCGATGCGGTGAGGCAGGCATGAGGATATCCAAGGCGAGCCTTGTCAGACCTGGAGCGAATGAAGTCTACGGCATCTTCGCCCTGGCCTTGTCGCTCTTCGTCTTCGCCTATTCGGCGCGCTTCGGACAGGTTTCTATCCTCGCCTATTATGGCCTGTGGCTGCCGCTCGTCCTCGTGGACTACCGCAAGGTTCTCGGCAACTACGCCAGCTATCTATGGATATTCGCCTTCACCATCTTCGCCTGCATTACGATCTTCTGGTCGGCGGCCCCGTCCTTGTCGCTGCGCACCGGAATACAGTATCTGAGCCATGTCGTCTGTGCGCTCATCGCAATGCGCACGATCGACATCCGCACGCTGACGCGCGGCATGATTGCGGGCGCCGCAATCGTGCTCCTCTATTCGCTGCTCTTCGGTACCTATCATTACGATCCGCTGGACGGCACCTACAGCTTCGTTGGAGCATTCGCGTCGAAGAACCAGTTGGGCTTCTACGCCTCGCTCGGCATCTATTTCGCCTTCGCGGCCGTGTTTGTGCTCGGGGAGAAGGGGCTGTGGATGGGCGCGGCAGGAGGTGCCGGATTGCTTGCCGCCTATTGCCTGCTGACGTCGCAATCGGCGACCTCCGTGTTGACGACTGCGGCCGTCATCGGTCTTTGCCTCGGGATGCGGGCGATCACGGCCTTGCGTCCCGCCAGCAGGAAGCTCCTCTTCATTGCCGCATCGGTGTTCGGCGGCGTTGCCGCCGTCGCGATGATCTATGCCGGTGGCGTCGATCTGATCCTCGGCGCCTTCGGCAAGGATTCGACGCTCACCGGGCGCACCTATCTCTGGCAGCAGGGCATCGAGGCGGCGAAGGTGTCGCCACTCGTCGGCGTCGGCTATCAGGCCTATTGGGTGCAGGGTTTCTCCGAGGCCGAGCGGCTATGGGAGGAGTTCTATATCGGTTCGCGCGCCGGCTTCCATTTCCACAACACCTTCATCGAAGCGGTCGTCGAGACGGGCTTGATCGGCCTGATCCTGCTTACCATGGTGCTGGTCACAGCGTTCTTCGGACAGTTGAAGCGCTTGCTTTCGGAGGATCGCGATCCGGAGTCGATGGTACTCTTCGGTCTCGGCGCGCTGCTCTTCGTGCGTGCCTTCGTCGAAATCGATATTCTCACCCCCTACCACGTCGGGTCCTTCCTCTTGTACTTCACGGCAGGCAAACTGACGATCCCGCGCCGCCGGCGGGCAGCGACGCTGCTCTGGCCGGCAGGACTCGATCCGGCGCCCTACGGGCGAACTTTCGGCCCGATGATACCGCGGTCGGGAGACAGCCGTTGAAGACGATCCACGGCATTCAATATCTTCGCGCGGCGGCGGCAATCGCCGTCGTGCTCTTCCACGCGGCGGAAAAGACCGGCCATCATTTCACGATCGGAGCCGCCGGCGTCGATGTCTTCTTCGTCATCAGCGGCTTCATCATGTGGGTCATCAGCGATCGCAGGTCCGTGACACCCGTCGAATTCATCGCCGATCGTGCCCGCCGCATCGTGCCGGTCTATTGGCTCGCGACCGGCGTGATGGTCGCGGGGGCACTGGCGGGTCTGTTCCCCAATCTGGTGATGACACTGGAACATGTTCTGGCGTCGCTGTTCTTCGTGCCCGCGCGCTCGCCGAGCAGTGGAGAGATTTGGCCTGTGCTCGTGCAGGGCTGGACGCTCAATTTCGAGATGCTCTTCTACGCGGTCTTCGCCGGCTCGCTGTTCATGCCGCGCAACTGGCGGCTCCCCGTCGTCTCGGGGCTGTTCCTAGCGTTGGTGATCGCCGGCCGCGTGGTCGCCTTCGACGATGCGGTGATGCTGACCTATACGCGGCCGGTCATTCTGGAATTCGTCGCCGGCATGATCATCGGCGAGTTCTGGTTGAAGGGCAGGGTACCGCCACTCGCTGTCGGTTCCGCGCTGTTCGCCTGCTCGCTCGGCGGCTTCGCTCTCATCGGTGTGCTCGGTCTCCCATTCGACGAACTGACGACCGGGCCGCTGGCGGTGCTGCTTGTCATCGGCGTGCTCTCTCTGGAGGCGAACGGCTGCGTGCGGGCGCTGTCGCTGCCGGGGCTACTCGGCGACGCCTCCTATTCGATTTATCTCTGGCACACTTTTGCGATTTCGGTCGTGGCGAAGGCAGGACTTGCGATCGGTCTCGGCGCGCCCGCAACGATGTTCGCAGCGGTTCTTTCGGGAACGCTCATAGGCATCGCCGCTTACATGATGCTCGAGCGCCCGCTGCTGCGGCGCGGCCGCGCCCGGCGAGTCACGGCAGGCCTGGCAGGCCGAGCGGCCGAATAGAGCGCCTTGAGGAAAAGGCTGAGCGGTTTGGAAAGAAGACCGGGCAACCCCTCGTTCCGGCAGCCACGGTCGCTGGTCGCGAAAGTCAGCCGCCCTGATTTCTGCGCGAGTGCCAGTTCCATGCCGATTCGGTAATCGCTGCGAGATCGTATTGCGGCTCCCAGCCTAGAACCTGACGCGCCTTGTCATTGTTGGCGACAAGCGTGGTCGAGTCGCCTTCGCGCCGCTCGGCGTAGCCGATGTTGAACGGTCGCTTGGCCACTTTCTCGATCGCGTCCAGCAACTCCTTCACCGTGGTACCGGTGCCGGTCCCGAGATTGAGCGCAACGCTCTCGCCGCCCTCGAGGAGATAGTCGACCGCGCGCACATGGGCATCCGCCAGATCGAGGACGTGGATATAGTCCCGCACGCACGTTCCGTCGCGCGTGTCGTAGTCTGTCCCGAAGACCTTGAAGCCCTCGCGCCGCCCAAGTGCCGCATCGATCGCGAGCGGGATCGCATGGGTTTCCGGCTCATGCCATTCGCCGATGCGGCCCTCGAAGTCGGCACCCGCGGCATTGAAGTAGCGCAGGATTACCGAGCGCAGGCCCTTGTAGAGACCGTAGTCCTTCAGCGCCTGCTCGCAGATCCACTTGGTGCGGCCATAGGGATTGATCGGGGCCTGCTTATGGCTCTCATCCATCGGTACGCTGTCGGGCAATCCGTAGGTCGCGCACGTCGATGAGAAGACGAAGGCGTCGATGCCCGCGGCAAGCGCCGCAGACAAGAGGGTCAGCGTGCCGATGACGTTGTTGTCATAGAAGGCGGCCGGGTCCTTGACCGACTCGCCCACCTCGATCATCGCCGCGAAGTGCAGGATCGCCCGCGGCTTGTGCCGCGCAAGAACCTCGTCAAGACGCTGCCTGTCACGGATATCGCCCTTTTCGAGAACGCCCCACTTGACGAATTCCTCGTGGCCGTTGGAGAGGTTGTCGTAAACGACGGGTTGGTAACCCTTTGCCGCAAGCTGAAGGCAGGTATGCGAGCCGATATAGCCGGCGCCGCCGACCACGAGAATGTTGTTGTTCTGCACGGGCAACCTCTGGGGATGATTTCTGAAATTCGACGGGCAGGCTTGGCAATGAATAACGGCGAAATTTCCAACAGAATATGAAAGTTCTGCAAAATCGCGGCATTTTCAACAGCTTCGCGGCGCGGAAGCGCGGACTGCACCGACGTTCAATCCCGGATGTTGCATGCCATCTGCGCATTAAGCGGCGTGATCGGGAAACTGTTGCAAACTTGCAGCACGCCGGCTCTGCTTGCGGGAAAATACAATATTGGCGCTTGGCGTCCGCGAGGACCTCAACTATAAGCGGTCCTTCGGCAATCAGATCAGGGAGGTTACGATGCAGGCATTTTCTTCTCCCTACGGGGCGGATCCACGATCCTGACCCTGTGACGCAAGCGTTCTCGCTTCTTCGCAGCAGGCAGGAATTGTCATCGCCCCACCGCTTCTTCTTAGAAGCCGGCGATCCGCTGATGCCGTTCTGACCCTTTCCCCAACGGCATTTTCATGCTTTCGCAATATTGAGGCCGGTGCGCTCGTCACCGGGCAACACCTATGGCATTTACTCGTTTCACGGCGCGCAACCGCGCCTTCCGTAGCGTTTTTCGATTCTCCTGGGACCATTGGAAGAAGCAGCCGGTGCGGCTCGCGGCTCTTCTTCTAACTGTGCTGCTTTCGACGCTCGCCGATGTGCTTACGCCGCTCTACTCCGGCCGGCTGGTCGACGCGGTGATTTCAGGTGCGGCGAGCGACGACGTCGCCTGGAATGCGGCGATGGCGGCCTTCATGATGCTGATGGCCCTGTCGTTCGGTGCCATCATCCTCAGGCATGTGACCTTCATGGGTATCGTCAGCCTCACGCTGAAGATGATGTCGGATATCGCCGCGGCCGCCTTTCATCACATCCAGCGGTTCTCCAGTGACTGGCACGCCAACAGCTTCGCCGGTTCGACGGTCCGCAAGGTGACGCGCGGCATGTGGGCACTCGATCTCTTGAACGATACGCTCCTCGTCGCGCTTTTCCCTTCTATCGTCATGCTGGTCGGCTCCACGGCGCTGATGGCCTGGTACTGGCCGATGATGGGGGTGATCATCGGGCTCGGCTCGATCGCCTTCATCGCCGTCACCGTTTCCCTGTCGCTCGGCTATGTGGCGCCGATGGCGAGCCTTGCCAACAGCTGGGACACGAGGCTTGGCGGGGCGCTCGCCGATGCGGTCAGCTGCAATACCGTCGTCAAGGCCTTCGGTGCGGAAGGGCGCGAGGACGCGCGTCTCGCCAAGGTCCTCCGCAAATGGGAGAACCGGACGCGGCGCACCTGGTCGCGCGGCACTCTCAACGGTACCGCGCAGGGCGCAATGCTGCTCGTCCTGCGCGCGGCCGTGATCGGCTTTGCCCTCCTGCTGTGGGCGAGAGGGCAGGCGACCGCAGGCGACATAACCTTCGTGCTCACCTCGTTCTTCATCCTGCAGGGCTATCTGCGGGAGGTGGGGATGCATATCCGCAACCTGCAGCGGTCGATCAACGACATGGAGGAGCTCGTCGCCATTCACGCCCAGCCGCTCGGCGTCGAGGACCGGCCAGGCGCAAAGCCCATCCGCATCACCGAGGGCGAGATCGAGTTCCGCGATGTGACGTTCCACTATGGAGCCCATCGCGCGCCTCTCTACGAGGGCTTCTCGGTCAACATCGCGGCCGGCGAGCGTGTCGGTCTCGTCGGGCACTCCGGTTCGGGCAAGACGACGTTCATCAAGCTGATACAGCGTCTCCATGATTTGAATGCCGGTGAGATCCGCATTGACGGGCAGAATATCGCCGACTTCACCCAGGCGTCGCTGCGCCAGCAGATCGCCATCGTGCAGCAGGAGCCGATACTGTTTCACCGCTCGCTTGCCGAGAATATCGCCTATGCACGGCCGGGGGCGACGCAACGCGACATCGAGGAGGCGGCAAGGCTTGCGAGCGCGCATGACTTCATCGCCGCATTGCCGAAGGGCTATGGGACGCTGGTCGGCGAACGTGGCGTGAAGCTCTCGGGCGGCGAGCGCCAGCGGGTGGCGATTGCCCGCGCCTTTCTGGCGGATGCACCCATCCTCATCCTGGACGAGGCGACGTCGAGCCTCGATTCGGAGTCCGAGGTGCTGATCCAGCAGGCGATGGAGCGGCTGATGACGGGGCGCACCACGCTCGTGGTCGCACACCGGCTTTCCACCGTACGTGCGCTGGACCGCCTTCTGGTCTTCGATCGCGGCCGCATTGCGGAAGAAGGCGACCACGGCGCGCTCATCCGCGTCAAGGGCGGCATCTATCGCAGTCTCTTCGAAAGACAGGCGCTGGAACTGACGAAGGGTCTCATCCTCAGCGAGGGATGAGGTCGCGAGCCCGGCCGAGGGCCGGTCGACCGCTAAGATGCAGCGATCGACCGGTCGGCCATTCACAAGCCGTCCTCTTTGGCCTAAAAGGCGCGCAGTAGAACTCCGGTCGCAGCCTACCCGGTCAAAACAAGGACACCTGTCATGAAGACAATTGTAATCTGCTCCGGCGGATTGGATTCCGTTTCGCTTGCGCACAAGGTCGCGGCTGAACAGGAGCTTTCCGGCCTCCTGTCGTTCGATTACGGCCAACGGCACCGTAAGGAACTGGATTTCGCCGCCGCCTGCGCCAGGCGCCTGGGCGTCCCGCACCAGATCATCGACATCCGCGAGATCGGCCGCCGCCTCACCGGATCGGCGCTCACCGACGAGGTGGACGTCCCGGACGGACACTATGCCGAAGAGACGATGAAGGCGACGGTGGTGCCGAACCGCAACGCCATCATGCTTGCCATCGCCTTCGGGGTCGCTGCAGCCCGCAAGGCGGATGCCGTCGCGACCGCCGTGCACGGGGGCGACCACTTCATCTATCCCGATTGCCGGCCGGGCTTCATCGATGCTTTCCAGGCAATGCAGGACCACGCGCTCGATGGCTATGCGGATGTCGCGCTCTATGCGCCCTTTGTGAACGTCTCGAAGGCGGACATCGTCGCGGACGGAGCAAGGCACGATACGCCCTTTGCCGAGACCTGGTCCTGCTATAAGGGCGGTGCCCGCCATTGCGGGCGCTGCGGCACCTGCGTCGAACGGCGTGAAGCCTTTCACCTCGCGGGCGTCCCTGATCCGACGGAATATGACGATCCGGACTTCTGGGTCGCGGCGACCGGCTCCTTCGTTGCCGAAGAGGTGAAATGATGTTCCGCATCACCAAGGAATTCCATTTCTCCGCCTCGCACCAGCTGAAGAGCCTGCCGGCCGAGCATCAATGCGCGCGGCTGCATGGGCACAATTACATCGTCGAGGTCGAGCTTTCCGGCGAAACGCTGAACGAGCATGGATTCGTGCGCGACTACCACGAACTCGCGCCACTGAAGCAATATATCGACGAGTGCTTCGACCACCGCCATCTGAACGACGTGCTCGGGCACGATCGGGTGACGGCGGAATGCCTGGCGCAGCATTTCTACGAATGGTGCCAGGCTCGGCTGCCCGAGACGACAGCCGTTCGCGTCAGCGAGACAGCGAAGACCTGGGCGGAATATCGGCCATGATCCACACCCGATCGAACGAAATCCGCGTCAGCGAGATATTCGGACCGACGATCCAGGGGGAGGGGGTGCTGATCGGCCTGCCAACGGTATTCGTCAGGAGCGGCGGCTGCGATTACCGCTGTTCCTGGTGCGACAGCCTCCATGCCGTCGACAGCAACTACCGGCATGAATGGCAAACGATGTCGACCGAGGAGGTTTGGCAGGAAATCGTTCGGCTTTCGGGCGGTGAAGCTGTGATGGTTTCGCTATCGGGCGGCAACCCGGCAATACAGCCGCTCGGCGATCTGATCGGCCGCGGGCACGAAAAAGGCTATCGATTCGCCCTGGAAACGCAAGGTTCGGTCGCTCGCGACTGGTTCGCCGCTCTCGACGTGCTGGTGCTCAGTCCTAAGCCGCCCTCGAGCGGGATGGAGACCGACTGGGAAGCTTTGGACGACTGTCTCCGCAGTGCTGGAAACAAGCCGCAGACGGTATTGAAATTCGTGGTCTTCGATGAAGCGGACTATGCCTATGCAATGACAGCTGCCGCGCGCCATCCGCATCTTCCCGTCTATCTGCAGCCCGGCAACCATACTCCGCCGCCCGCGGAGGAGGCGGACGCGCCGATCGATATCGACGGCGTGATGGAGCGGATGCGCTGGTTGGTCGATAGGGTTGTTGCCGACAGGTGGTTCGAGGCGCGGGTCCTGCCGCAACTGCATGTCCTCATCTGGGGCAACAGGCGCGGCGTTTGAAGCAGCAGTCGCGCGTCTTATCAGGCCGCAGCACTTCGATCCGAACTCAAGGCGCACCGCGTGCGGCCACCTCCAGGCCCGAAACACCTCCGCCGAGGCGAACCGGCTTCAGGGCCGGAGCTTCGGCGTCCTTGACGAGATGGATCACGCGGGAGAACTGCACTCCGTTTCGCGGCGTTCGGCCGATCTTGATCACCGCGGTCTCCCGCAGGTCGGCCTCGAAGATCGAAAGGGCCCGTTTCAGGGCATCGGCGTCCATGGTCTCCAGCGCTTCGTCGATGACCACCCAACGGGGTTTCTGCACGAGGAGCCGGGCAAAGGCCAGGAGGCGCTGCTCGTCGTCACCGAGTTCGCGTTCCCAACGGGCCTCGCGATCGAGCGACGTCGCGAGATGGTCGAGCCCGACCTTCGCAAGCGCAGTCACGAGCACCTTGTCGGGGAAACTGTCGGCGTGCGGATAAGCAAGGGCGTCGCGCAGGCGGCCGCGGGGGAAATAAGGCGCGCGAGGAATGAAGGCCACGGCTTCGCCGGCCGGCATTCCCACGCGGCCGTTTCCCCAGGGCCAGAGCCCGGCGAGCGCCCGGAAGACCAGCGTCTTCCCGGCACGCGGATCGCCGATGATGTTGACCCGCTGGCCGGGGGAGATCTCGATACGAGACTCCGCCAGCCTGGTTCGACCCGAGCGGGAGACCACCTCAAGGTTCTCGAACGTCATGGTGGCACTCTCGTTCTCGACGAATTCGATACGCTTTTCATCGCCGTGCAGCGTGTCTGCCGTGATCAGCGCCCGGCGAAAGGCGGCAACGCGCAGCAGCGTTGCGCGCCAATCCGTGATGGCGCTGACATTGGCGACGAACCATTTCAACGACGAGTGCACCTGGTTGAACGCCCCCACCGCCATCATAAGGCCGCCGAAGCTAATGTTTCCCGCGAAATAAACTGGCGCTGCAACGAGAATGGGTGCGACGACCGTGACCCAGCCGTAGCCGTCCTGAACCCAGGCAAGATTGATCTCGGCTCGGAATATCTTGCGCGTGGCGTCGAGCACGGAGGAGAGGTCGAGTTGCAGGCGCCGTCGCTCCCCAGCCTCGCCGCCCGCAAGCGAGATGCCGTCGATATGCTCGTTGGCGTGCATCATCGAGAAGCGAAGATCGGCTTCGCGGGCGTAGCGCTCGCCGTTCAGAACGATCAGCCGGCGGCCGACGAGCCAACTCAGCCACGACGCGGAGCCGGCGTAGAGGATTGCAGCCCACACCATGTAGCCGGGAATTTCCAGCGACCGTTCGCCGATCTGGAAGGCAAAGCCCGCTGAAAGGGACCACAGGACGCCAACGAACGAAATGAGCAGGATCGACGATTGCAAAAGCCCGAATCCGAGGCTGGTCGTGAGATCGGCAAGGTGGCCGGCATCTTCCTGCATGCGCTGATCCGGGTTCACGCCGATCGTGCCGGCATTGGCCAGCCGGAAGGCACGCCGCGGCCGCATCCATTCGCCGATCAAGTCCAATGTCAACCCTTCGCGCAGCTTCAGGCGCACCATCTGATTGAGCCACTGCTGAGCGACGTTGAACACCAGCAGGACGCCGGCGAGGAGGACGAACAGCATGAGCTGATAGAAGAAACTGTTGAGATCGCGCCGTTCGATCGCGTCGAAGAAGGGCCGGTACCAGCGGTTGAGAACGATCTGCCCGATGGCGGTGACGATGATTATGGTGAAGCTGCCGGCCGCCAGCCATAGGATAGGCTTCAAAACCGGCGAGGCGACGAAAGCGTGCCGCATCATCTCGAACTGCTGCCAGATACTGCTGCCTTCCGATGGGGCGGCGGGCGTTCGGGCCTGAGTCTCATTGCCGGTTTGGTTCTTCATCTCCAATTCCTTCCCCTCGGCGCACACGGCATCCCAATCTAATCCGACGGTCGGTACGCGCGGCCATTGGGCCCACGCGAAGCGCGAACGGAAAGATCCGGGACGTTGTGTTTGCGGTCGCCTCTGTGGCTTGAACAATCTGCCGGCCGGGGCGAGTGCCGTATGGCAGCGCCCGGTTTCATGCTCGGCGGCGGCGATCCGCCAAGTGGAGATTCAGTGCCGAGCAGCAGTCGGTACGAAGCAAATTTGCCGTTAAAAAACTGTGATGCAGCTAAATTAGGAATCCCCATACCGTTCAATGTATGGATAACGGCGCCGCCTGAAAACCGGATTTTGGTCCGTTCCGAGGAAGTCAGACCCCACCGGCCTTGCGGAACGGCATCGGCGAGTATGCAGCAGCGACCTGCGACCCTTTGAATGTATTCGAGATTTCTTTTCCATATGTCGCGTGGGAAGCGCCTGACCGGCCCGGCGGGCTTTCCAGTAAACTTTTGTGATCTGCCGGCCCCAACCGTTATCGCCGCCCTCATCCGCGCCTCGCTCGCAGTTGCCGGGCACGATTCTCGGCCTGATCGCCGAATCGAGACATCGCAACCCCACGGTGCCGAAACCGACATTCCAGTAGCCGACTGCCGCTTCCGGTGCACAAGAGCGATTTCGGCTTGTCCATGTTACAACGATGACATAAAACGTTACCGCCGTCCTGCAGCACCGCGCGTCTCACGCGCACAAAGGTCGCTGCAGCACTTTCATCTGCTGCATGTTTTTTCCCTTGAATCGCGGTTCAGGGGGCATGCAGTGACGCGTGTCGACCCGTACTCAACAGCAAAATTCGTAAGAATTTTCATGCCAAGAGAAGGAGACATTTATGTCTATTTCACCCTCCAACATTGGCGACAAGGAAGCCGCTCCGATGCCCAACGGCGACATCGCCGCTCGCGTCAAGGCCGCGCGTGAAGCGGTCGGCTACAGCATCGAGGATCTCGCGGTCACCTGCGGCCTCGCCGTCGTCGAAATCAACGATATCGAGAATGGCACGGACTTCAGTCCAGCGAAGCTCAAGCGCGTCGCCGGCGCACTACAGGTGCCGCTTTCCCATTTCCTGCCCACAGAAATGTGAGATCGGCGGCAGTAGAAAAAAGGGTGCGCCGTTCCGCCACCTTCTGCCGCAACCGCTCAGCACCGCGACCCACTTGTAATCTAGCACCGGCCGGCTCACACGCCGGCCGGGCTGCCATTAAACGGGTGGAGGCCTTCGATCTTCTGGATGAGTTGCGTGCCGTCGAAGGGTTTTGCCAGGCGGGGCAGGGCACGAAATCGTTCAGGCAAGTCAAGCGCCGTATAACCGGTCAACAGAAGCACCGGCACCTCGCGCTCCATGAGTTCGTCGACGAGCGGATAGGCGAACTCGCCGCGCAGATTGAGATCGAGAGTAGCGATATCGAACGGATGCGCGCGGGCGGCGGAGATCGACTGAGCGAGGCTCGTGAATGGGCCGATCACCGAGTAGCCGGCAGCGACGAGATCAGCTTCAATCTGCAGTGCGACAAGAAACTCGTCCTCCACGACGAGCACCCGATATTGGTCTCCGTGGTTCATCCGGGGGCTCCGCGCGGATAGGGAACATCGATCGTGCATACCAGCCCTTGCGGCGCGAACTCGAGATGCACTTCACCGCCAAGATCCGAGGCGAGAACCCGCTCGAGCAGCAGACGGCCGAAGCCATTATGCTTCGGCGCGACAACGACCGGTCCGCCCGTCTCGCTCCAGCAGATCCGCAGCCGCTCACTTGCCACGTCGATCATCCACTCGATATCGACTCTTCCGCTCCTGACGGAGAGTGCCCCATGTTTCGCGGCATTGGTTGCAAGCTCGTGCGCCGCCATGCCGAGTGTCAGCGCATGCTTGGGCGGCAGCATCGCCGGCGGGCCCGCAAGGGTCACATTCGTCCTGCTGTCGTCGTGATACGGCGACAATTCGTCGAACAGCACGGTTTTCAGGGAGACGCCCGACCAGCTCGCCTCCGCCAGGCGCGTATGGGTTTGCGCGAGGGCCCTTATGCGTGCATCGAAGGAACGGTGTGCCGCTTTGGCGTCCGGATTGGTCGAGAATGTTTGCCGTGCGATCGACCCGACGATCGCCAGCGTGTTCTTCACGCGGTGGCTGAGCTCGGCGACGAGGAGATTGCGCTGCGCTTCGGCCTCCCTGCGCTCCGTGATGTCCATGCAGACGCCGGTCAAACGCCTTTTGGGGCCGTTGCGCGGCGAAAGCTGTCCGAAAGCCTCCATCCACCGGATTGTCCCGTCGGGAAGCTGAGCACGGTAGACGACGTGGTAGTCTCCGTCTGTCTCGATCGCCCTGGCCATCTCGCGCTCGATCAAGGGAAGATCGTCCGGGTGTATGTCGCGCTTGAAGTCGGCCAGCGTTCCTCCGAACGATCCGGGCTCAATACGGTGAAGCGCCTCCAACCCCGGCGACCAGATCACCTCACCCGTTTCGAGGTTCCACTCCCAGGCGCCCATATGCCCGGCATCCAGTGCGAGCTGCAGGCGCCGTTCGCTTTCCTGGAGCGCCTCCTCCGCCTGCTTGCGCCCGGTGATGTCGACAGCGGCAGCGACAGCTCCGACCACTTCGCCTGTGACGTCGCGCAGCGGAGTCGCGTTGCCGAAGATATGACGGGAGCTTCCGTCGTCGAAGCGCACCTCCTCCTCGAAATTCTGAACCTCTTCGCCGCGAGCCGCCCTTTGTACGGGCAGCTCCTCCGGCGACAATGCGCGCCCTTCAGAGAAAACGCGGAAGTTGGTGGGGTGCTCGCCGGGAGGCGCCGACATCGACAGATTGCTGTCGTGCGGCAGCCGCAGAATCTCGTAGGAGCTGTTATTGCCGCTGATGACGCGGCAATCGGGCGTGCGTGCAATCCAGATCAACGCCGGCACGGCCTCCATGATCGCCGCCAACTCGGCCGCGCGCGCCCTTTCGTTCGCCTCGTTGCGGCGCAGCTGCTCCTCGGCCTGGCGCCGTGCATATTCGGCTCTCATGCGCTGGATGCTGAATCCGAGTTGTCGCGCGATGGTGAGCGCCATGCCGATCTCGGAATCCGCAAACCGGTGTGGCCGGTCGTAGTAGGTCATGAATTTCCCGATCAGCCTGCCTTCCGTGACGAGCGGGAAGAAGCCGAGCGCGGCGATGCCTTCGCCGACTATGCTCTCCTTCAGCTCTCGCGAGAATTCCGCGTCGTCGACATTCTCGACGAAGATCGGCTCGGGTTCGTTCGCTCCCGTAATCCAAGGGGAGTGTCCGTCGACAGCGCGCTGATAATGCTCCGAAAGGCCGCGCGCGGCGACGAACCGCATGGTCCCTTTCTCATCGAAGAGCAAAATTGAGGCGCGGTCGCAATTCAAGGCGCCCTGAATGGCATCCAGTGTCGCCTCGTAGACCTCTTCTATCCGTTTGGTACGCTGCACCCTTTCGGTCAGACGATACAACGCGGCCTGCTCACGAAAGCGGGCAGCCAGTGCCTCTGCTGCGCTTTTCGTCTCGGTGATGTCGCGGGCGATCTTGGAAGCGCCGATGATGCGGCCGGTGGCATCCCTGACGGGGGAAACGGTAAGCGAAATGTCCACCAGGGTCCCGTCCTTGCGCCGGCGCTTGGTCTCGAAGTGGTCGACCAGTTCGCCTCTGCGAATGCGTTCGAGGATGCCGGGCTCCTCGCTCAGGCGTTCTGGCGGTATGAGAATGGTGATCGACTCGCCGATAACTTCTTCGGCCGCATAGCCAAAAAGCCGCTGCGCGCCGCGGTTCCAGCTGGTGATGATCCCGTCCAGGTTCTTCGCGACGATGGCATCGTCGGAAGATTCGACGATCGCGGCGAGATAGCGGGAACTGCGCTCCATATCCTTCGCGCCACTGAGGTCCATGAGGACATTGACGGCTCCGGTCAATGCGCCCGTGTCGTCGAAGATCGGCGTCGGATGCGGCAGAAGCGGGACCGAGGCGCCGTCCGGCCGGACCGCCACCACTTCTTCGCCCCTGACCGGCTGTCCTTCTTTCAATGTGCGCGCCATTGGGCACTCGTCGTGCGGGAGGGGTGAGCCATCCGGCCGCCTCAGTTGCCAACTGACGCACCAGCGATCCTTGCCGAGCTCCGGCTCACGACCAGCAACGGCTGCAGCCGCGGCGTTGCAGTAGGTGACGATGCCCTCGGCGTCGGTCGCATAAACGGGCACCGCAAGGGCGTCGAGCACGGCGCGGTAATCGGGCGTGTCAGAAGTCGTGACATCGTCAATCGTTGTTTTGGGTAGAATTTCTGCGCCGTGCATGTTCCCTCCGCAGCCGCCGCCAACTTCAAAAAACGCAGTGACCGCTGCTTTGTTCCCCGTCCGTCCCCCAAACTCTTGGGGGTTATTAAAACTTGAGCCCCGTCTAGATTAGGCCTGAGGACCGCGATCAGCGGCCGGGGTGAGCGGAGGAAACCGACCATCAAACTGGAGACATTTCGATGAGCAAAACCGTATTGAACGCCGTGGGAACGCCGCTTTACTACAGCGGCAGTTCAACTGCGTGGTTCTCCGCCACCGGCTCAGGCCCCACACTCCATGGCACTGCCGGCAACGATTCCATGTGGGGCGACAGCTCCGTGAACGTCACCATGATCGGCGGTAGGGGCGACGACATCTACTACCTCTATTCGTCGATCAACCGGGCGTACGAGGCGGCCGGCGAGGGCGTGGACACGATAAGCACGTGGATGAGCTACACACTGCCGGCGAACTTCGAGAACCTCACGGTTACCGGAAGCGGCCGGTTCGCATTCGGCAACGAGACGGACAACATCATAAAGGGTGGGTCGGGAACGCAGACGATCGACGGCCGCGGCGGCAACGATGTCCTGATCGGCGCGGGCGGTGCCGACACCTTCGTGTTTGCGCGAGGCAATGGAAGCGACCTGATCACCGATTTCAACTATGACGACATCGTACGCCTCGACGGCTACGGCTTCACGTCGTTCGAGCAGATTCTGTCCAATGTGGCTCAGGAAGGCGCCGATCTCCGGCTCCATCTCGCCGATGGCGAGAGTCTGGTATTCGCGAACACCACCGCCGACGAATTGCAGGCGCACCAGTTCAGGCTAAGCCTCGACCGTTCCGTCCTGTCTCAGACTTTCTCGGACGAGTTCAATACGCTTCAGCTCCGAAACGGTACAAGCGGGGTCTGGGATGCCAAATTCTGGTGGGCGCCGGAAAAGGGAGCGACGCTTTCGAGTAACGGCGAGCAGCAATGGTATATCAATCCGAGCTACGAGCCGACCGCTTCCGTCAACCCCTTCTCCGTCAACAACGGCGTGCTGACGATCACGGCCGCGCCGGCGTCGGAGGCGATCCAGGCCGAGATCAACGGCTATGATTACACGTCCGGAATGCTGACGACCTACTCGTCCTTTGCCCAGACCTACGGCTATTTCGAAATGCGCGCGGACATGCCGGACGACCAGGGCGTCTGGCCGGCCTTCTGGCTGCTGCCCGCCGATGGTTCCTGGCCGCCGGAACTCGACGTCGTGGAAATGCGCGGACAGGACTCGAATACGGTCATAGCGACGGTGCATTCCAATGAAACGGGCTCGAGAACGAGCATTGAAAATGCGGTGAAGGTCGCCGATGCGAGCGGCTTTCACACATACGGGGTGCTTTGGACGGAAGAGGAGATCGTCTGGTATTTCGACGATGCGGCGATCGCGCGCGCCGACACGCCTTCCGACATGCACGACCCGATGTACATGCTCGTCAACCTGGCGGTGGGCGGCATCGCCGGCACGCCGCGCGACGGTCTCGCCGACGGGTCCGAAATGAAGATCGACTACATCAAGGCCTATTCGCTCGACGCGGACTGGCAGATCTGAACCAAGGAGTTCGAAGGCCGGCAGCCTGCGGCGCCGTGCGCGGCAGGATGCCGGCCTTCGACCGGTTATTTCTGGATGCAGGTATCCGCGGTCTCCTTGGTGCACTCGTCGAGGCCGGTAAAGACCGGATCTTCGACCGGTTTGCCGGCGATCAGGTCCAGCATGACCTGCGGGGCCTTATAACCCATTTCGAACGGCCGCTGCCCGACGAGAGCGGTGACCAATCCTTCCCTGGCGATCGCGACTTCCTCGCCGATCGTATCGGCGGCGCCGATGACGAATTCGTTCTTGGCGATCTTGTCGGCCATCGGCTTGAACAGATCGCGATAGGGCTGTGGCGCGCCGAACAGCGGCCATCCGCCCATGATCCCGAAAGCATCGAGGTCGGGATTGGCGGCAAGGATGTCGGTCATCGCCTGCACGCCCTTGGCGCCGTCGTCATTGGTGAAGACCGGGCAGCCTGCCACTTCCGTCCAGTTGCCTTCGCCCTTGAGTTCCGCCAGGCCCTTCTGGCCGGTCAGGGCGTCCCGCATACCCTGGGCGCGGCGCAGAATGTTGTCGGCGCCGGGATTGCCCTCGATGGTGCAGATCTTGCCCCCATTGGGCTTGGCCTTCTTGATGTATTCGCCGATGCGGTAGCCCATCAGATAGTTGTCCGTTCCGAGATAGGTCTTGCGCAGGGCAGAGTCTTCGGCGGCGAGATCCGCATCCACGGTCATGACCGGAACCGATGGATTGGCGGTCTTCAACGTCTGCGCGATGAGCTTCGCATTGGATGGCGAGATGGCGATGGCTGCGGTTTCCGCCTTGCCAAGCATGTCCTGGACGATCTGCGCCTCGCCGGCCTCATCCGAGGTCGAGGCCGGACCCGTGTAGAAGCACTCGTATTCCGCCTCCGGATTTTCCTTGTTCCACTTCTGGCAACCCTGGTTGATCGCTTCGAAGAAGGGATTGTCCAGCCCCTTCACCACGATGACGAGCTGTTTCTTCTGGGCCATGGCCGTTCCGGCGCTGAGTGCCAGAGCGGCAACGGCAAGCAATAGTGCCTTCCTCATTCCATCCTCCCTTGAAACAAGCGGACACGCGCGTGCCCGCGCCTTGAAATATGAGAATTTCGGTAGGCGGCGGCGTCGCGCAGCCGTCGATCCATCGAGGCGTTGAAGAGCGGCCGGTCGCGCGCGGATCGTCAAGCAGCGCCGCGATGAAGTGCCGCCTGACCCTGCCCGTGCCCCGGGGACAAGGATCAGCATGCTCTCCTCCCAGCACTAGCTAATATCCGCGCGAACGGCACGTCAACGACTATTTGTATGACAATATGAGTTTCAGCGTATGTGCGAAGCGATTTGTAGGACTATTGATTGACGCTTTCCCGCGCATTTGCGTAAATGGGACCGGTCGCCTTGCCGGGAGAGCGCGAAAGCGGGGGAGGCGGCCCGCTGCTTCGGGAGGCTAGACGGCTGTGGCAGTTCTCGAACTCGTCAACATTTCCAAGCATTTCGGCGCCATTCAGGCGGTGAGCGACGTGTCGCTCTCGCTCGAGCGCGGCGAGGTGGTCGGCCTCATGGGCGACAACGGCGCCGGCAAGTCGACGCTGGTCAAGATGATGGCCGGCAATTTCCGGCCGAGCCATGGAACGATCCGGCTCGACGGTGCGGAACTCGTGATGCATCGTCCGGTGGAGGCGCGGCAGCACGGCATCGAGATCGTCTATCAGGATCTGGCGCTCTGCGACAACCTCACGGCCGCTGCGAATGTCTTTCTCGGGCGGGAGATCAGGCGTGGCATCGGGCCGCTGCGCATACTCGACTACAAGGCGATGTACCGCCGCGCCGGCGAGATTTTCAGGGAGCTGAAGTCGGAGACGCCGCCGCGCAACCTGGTCAGGCAAATGTCAGGCGGTCAGCGGCAGGCGGTCGCAATCGCGCGGACGATGCTTTCAGAGGCCAAGATCGTGCTCATGGACGAACCGACGGCGGCCATTTCGGTGCGGCAGGTGGCCGAGGTGCTGAACCTGATCCGCGAGTTGCGCGACCGGGGCATCGCCGTCGTGCTGATCAGCCACCGTATGCCGGACGTCTTTACAGTCGCCGACCGGGTCATCGTCATGCGGCGGGGCAGGAAGGTCGCCGACAAGCCGATTGCCGCGAGTTCGCCGGAGGAGGTGACGGGCCTGATCACCGGCGCCATCGAACAGGTGTGAACAATCGGAGAGAAAGCGAAGGTCGACAATGGCAATTACGCTCGATCGGGCAGTCGGACAGAGAGACCGGGGATGGCTCTCGTTCCTGTTGGCCAGCCAGGCATTCTGGGTCCTGGTGGCGGTCATCCTCGCCTGCCTCTTCCTGTCGGTTGCCACCGACTCCTTCGCAACGGCGAAAAACCTCTACAACATCACGCGCAATTTCACCTTCGTCGCGATCATCGCTCTCGGAATGACGCTGGTCATCATTACCGGCGGCATCGATCTGTCGGTGGGTTCGGTCCTCTGCCTGTGCAGCATGGTGCTGGCAGTGGTCATGCATGCCGGTTACGGCATCGAGGTGGGTATTGCCGCCTCGATCGGCACGGCGCTGGTCGCCGGCGCATTCAACGGCGTCATGATCGCCTATCTAGGCTTTCCGCCTTTCGTGATCACCCTCGGAATGCTCTCGATCGCGCGAAGCCTGGCGATGGTCGCTTCCAACAATACGGTCGTATTCGAGTTCGGCCCGGACCACGACACGCTCCTGGCTCTTGGCGGCGGCGCCTGGTTCCTCGGCATCGCCAATCCGGTGCTGTACATGATCGTCCTGGCACTCCTCACCGGCTTCGTTCTGCGCTGGACGAAGTTCGGCCGCTACGTCTTCGCCATCGGCGGCAACGAGCATGCCGCGACGCTCACCGGCGTTCCGGTGAGAAGGATCAAGGTCGCCGTATACATGATCTCCGCGCTCGCAGCCGGCATCGCAGGCATCATCCAGACCGGCTGGCTCGGGGCCGTGACGACCAATATCGGCGCAGGAATGGAGCTTCAGGTCATCGCCGCTGCCGTCATCGGCGGCGCCAATCTTGCCGGCGGCGCCGGCACGGCCTCCGGCGCTCTGATCGGAGCTGCGCTGATCGAGGTGATCCGCAACAGCCTCGGCCTGCTCGGGATCAACGCATTCTGGCAGGGCGCCTTCATCGGCGGCGCCATCGTGCTCGCGGTGCTTTTTGACCGGATCCGAAACTTCCGGCAAAGCGAATAGACGAGGGAAGGGCGGGCTCGGCGCGGCCCCGCGTTCAAGAAACGGATCGCCGGCTCAGCCTTTGGCGAGGATGCGCCGCATCTCTTCCATGGCGGCTTCGCGCTGCGGGTCGCGTCCGCCGGCGTAGGGCAGGGCGAACGGAACGGGTACGTCCGGTTCGACGCCGCGCCCCTCCAGCCGCACGCCGTCGTCGATTACCGCATCGGAAACCGCAAGCTCCAGCATGCTGTCGTCCGGCAGGAGATAGGCGCGACCGGCAAGAAGCGCGCCCGCCGTGCGCGTCCCGACGAGCGGGATTCCATTGGCCTTCAGCGCATAGGCGAAGAGTTCGAGGCCGCTTCTCGACCCCTCGTCTATGATGGCGACGACCGGGCGGCGCCAGCGGACATTGGCGAGCATATCCTTGCCGCTGCGCGAGATCAGCCTGAAGTTCGGCGTATCGCCGACGAAGAGCTCCGCCGCGTCGGGCGGGCCGCCGCCCCAGCGTCCGCGCAGATCGACGACGACGCCATCGGCGTCCTTGAGACGGCCGGTCGCCAGTTCCCGTGCTGCGATATCGAGTCCGTCGGGACTGGAGAGCGTCCAAAGACGCAGATAACCGATGCGCCGCCCATCGCTCACATTGACGGACACGCTGTTCTCGATCGCCTTTTCGAATGTGGGCAAAGGCCGTAGCCGCTCGACCGCGACACTGGTCGTAAAGGGTTGTGCGCCGGCATTGCGGCGCAGGCGGATCTCCACCTTTTGCCCGGTCCTGCCGCGGAAGGATTCGATTTCGCGATACGGCGCGCCATCCACGGACAGAACCTCGTCGCCCACCCGGATACCCGCCTTGTCCGCAGGCGAGCCGTCATAGACGTCGCTGACGAACGGCAGGCCGTTTTCCATCCGGGTAACCATGCCGACCCCGGCATAGCTGGCCCGGCCATCCGGCGGGAACAGCCGCTTCATGTCGTGGCGGATAGCGTAACGGAATATGTCGGCGAGTTCGTAATAGGCAATCGAATCCTGCGTGAAGCGGGCCGTGTGCGACGCGTCGAGGCTCGCGAGGATTCTCTCGATCGCAGCATCGACACGGGGCTCCGTGCTCTTCGCGTTCAGCGGGTCGCCGCCATCGAGTTCCTGCCGTACCGCTGCGCCAAAGCCGTCGAGCGCTGAGGGATCGTGAAAGTTGTCGGCGACGAGCGTGACGACGCGGTCGAATATCGGATGACCCGAACGCGGCAGGTCGAGGCCGAAGCCTTGGGTGGGAACGAGGAGAAGCAGGAACCCGGCCAACAGGCCCCCGGGCATCTTCGCGTGCATGGATCGATCTCCGTTCTCCGGGGATCATACCGGCACATAGGCGGCTGCAGTGAGGCCTCTCTCAACAACATTCCGTGAGATTGGCGAGAGCGGCATAGTCTCTCTTTTTCTGGAACACTTGCCCATCGCCAAAGTTGTAGGTCAGGCTGCCGATGACATGCGTACAGGCGGGAAATGGTCGTTTATCTTACAGGCTTGGTATCGCTGCTGCTCGCCGCTCTCAGCCTCGGCCCCTCCTTTGCCCATGTATTGGAGGCGCCGCCCCGGCTGTTCGTCTGGGCGCCGGAACTCTGGCGCGAGGCAACCGTCTTCAACGGCCAATTCGTGCTTTTTGCAAAGGTCGGCGGGCCGCTCGACGTGACGACGATACTTGCGGCGTGCTTTCTTTCCTACCTGCTCGCCAATGAGCGGCCGGCTTTCTGGTTCGCCCTCGCCGGCGCTGCTTTTTTCGCTGGAGGGCTGGCGGCGTGGTTCACGCTCGTCGCCCCGGCAAACGCGATCCTGGCCACCTGGAAACCGGGCCCGATACCGCCGGACTTCGAAGCGGTACGCCTTAGATGGGAGACGGGCCACATGGTCGTTGCCGCGTTGAAGGTCCTCGGCTTCGGGTCGATTTCGATCGCCCTGCTGGCACCGCGCCTTGGTGGTGGCACATAGCGCAGTGCTCAGAGAGCTATCGCCGTTGCGAGCAATACGAGGCTTACGAGGCCGAGAACGGCCCGCACAACGTGGGACCGCTCCCAGCGGTCCCGCAGGGCGGTCCAGTCCTCCTTGTCCGCGACAGCAGAAGCGCGAGGGGCGCCGAAAGCGAAAAAGCGGGCGCCCGTTCCTCCCAGTTGCGTATCCTTGAGCCAGAAGTTGTTCACCGGGTGCGTCAGGATCCAGTACGCGGCATGCATCGCCAGCAATCCGGCGAATGCGCCGACTGTCAGCCAGAAGGCCGCCGTCCCGCTCGGCATGAGAAAGAGGAGAGCGGCAGTCAGAAGCAGCGCCGCCGGCTCTGCCGCGCCCCCGATGGTGAATCCCGGATAGTAGATTGCCTGGATCGCCTGATACACGTCCCTAGGCAATCGCAATTTGCCCGGCAATTCGAGCGCATGGGCAAGGGCCAATGCCGTTGCTATCGCGACCAGGACGATCGTGAGAACTTCTACCGTCACGAGCATTGAGTTGATCCGATTTGTCTGCTGCAGGTTCCTCGATTTTGCGTGTCTTGCGAAGGCCTGCGGCGCCGTCGGGTTGTGCCCGAACTCCGGAGCGCCGAATCGGTTCCATCCACGTTCGGGCTCATCTTCGGCTTCCGGTCTGCCGCAGGTGGCCGAACCGGACGCGGCCCGGGGCGGCCGCACGCACCATCATCATCTCGCCGATCGTTTCGTGCGTCATCAGCCCGACGAGGTGGTTGGAGCCGTCCAGGACGGCGATGGCCGGCGAATGGGATTCCTGCATGAGCCGCAGGCTTTCCTCGAGGCGTTTGCGATGATGGATCGTCGGGAGGCCGCGGCGCATCGCGGCGACCACCGGTGTCGACGGGCCTTTCTCCTTCAGAGCGCGGATCATGTCGTCACGCGTCAGCAGTCCCTCGAAGTGGCCCGCGGCATCGACCACCGGAAATTCGCGCTGCGTGGTGGCAAGCAGCGTGTCGATGGCGTCGTCGATGGTCGCCGAGCGGTCGAGGGTCGCGAATTCGGTGATCATCACATCTGAGATCATCACGCTGCCGGAGATCTCGCGGATCTGAGCGTTCTGGGCTTCCGCCGTTGCGGCCAGATAGACGAAGATGGCGATGAAGATAAGCAGAGGATTGTAGAACAGGCCGACGAAGCCGAAGACGAAGGCAAGGCCCTGGCCGATCGTTGCGGCGATCTGGGTCGCACGCGACCAGGTGAGCCGCGAGGCGAGTGCGGCCCGCAACACGCGGCCGCCGTCCATTGGGAAGGCGGGAATCATATTAAAGATCACGAGGAAAACATTGACGCCGGCGAGCCTTGCCAGAAATCCGCTCTGGGGGTCTTCGACGCCCGCTATCTGCTCCATGCCCGAGCTGCCGAGGATGGCGATGAGCACCGCGGCAATCGCCACATTGACCAGAGGGCCGGCGATGGCGATCACGAATTCCTGGCCGGGCTCTTCCGGCATGCGCTCGAGTCTGGCGACGCCGCCGATCGGCAGCAGCGTTATGTCCGGCGTCTTGATCCCGAAACGCCGCGCCGCGGCGATGTGGCCGAACTCGTGGAGCACGACGCAGACGAAGACGGCGACGATAAAAGCAATCCCCTCCATCGCAGCCGGTGTCCCGCCGATCCGGTAGTGCATCAACCATATCCAGATCAGAAGCAGCGCGAAGGTCACGTGCACGCGAATTGCCGTGCCGGCAATCGTTCCGATGCTGAAGGACCAAGCCATGAGCGTTATGCTCCGTCCAGTTCTCAGGCCCGCTGAGGATGCGCCGTTCCATCATGACAGTTGCGGCAGCGCCACACAATCGCAGGGGGCCCTTAGCCGTCTAATCGGTTGGCCGGGGGATCGTTCCGCGGGCCTCAGCGAAACGCCGTGCACTTCCGGATTCCGGCAGGATAAAACCCAAAAAAACGCGCAAGCTGCACCATGTGTATCGGAAATTTTGATATAAAACAAAACTCTTGAAATAAAAAATCATACAATTTAGCTTCATCCAAAATCGACTTCAATAAATGAGGAAACATCATGCGAGCGAAGGCTACCCTTAATCGGGAATATACAATCTCGTCCGTCGACAAGCGGGTATACGGCTCGTTCCTGGAGCACATGGGCCGTGCCGTTTATACGGGCATCTATGAGCCCGGCCACGAAAACGCGGATAAGGACGGCTTTCGAACCGATGTTTTGGATATGGTGCGGGATCTCGATATGCCGATCGTCCGCTATCCCGGCGGCAACTTCGTTTCCGCTTACCGCTGGGAGGACGGGATCGGGCCGCGCGAGGAGCGTCCGGTGCGCCTCGATCTTGCCTGGCGCACGCGCGAAACCAACCAGGTTGGGGTCAATGAGTTCGCCGATTGGGCGAAGCTCGCGGGTACCGAGATGATGCTGGCGATGAATCTCGGCTCGCGCGGTCTCGACGACGCTCGCAACTTCCTCGAATACTGCAATCATCCCGGCGGCACCTATTGGAGCGATCTGCGCTCAAAGCATGGCTACAAGGAGCCGCACAATGTGCGCATCTGGTGCCTGGGGAACGAGATGGACGGACCTTGGCAGGTCGGTCACAAGAGTGCGGCCGAATACGGCCATCTCGCCAACGAGGTAAGCAAGGCCTTCAAGTATTTCGACAAGACGCTGGAGACCGTCGTCTGCGGCTCCTCGAACGACAAGATGAAGACCTACCCGGAATGGGAGGCGACGGTTCTCGAGGCCAGCTACGACAGCGTCGACTACATCTCGCTGCACAAATATTTCGGCAACGAGGAGCAGGACACCCTCAATTACTATGCCAAGGCGATCGAACTGGACCGGTACATCGTGACGATCGGCGGCGTGATCGACTACATCAAGGCGAAGAAGCGTTCGAAGCGCGACGTCAAGATCTGCTTCGACGAGTGGAACGTCTGGTATCACGACCGCAAGGAGGATGGCGAGCGGATTGCCAGCTGGGACTGGCCGGAAGCGCCGCCGCTGCTGGAAGAGCTCTACAATCTCGAGGATGCGATCTTCGTCGGCTCTCTGCTGAACGTCTTCATCCGGAGATCGGACCGCGTCAAGATCGCCTGCATGGCACAGCTCGTCAATGTCATCGCGCCGATCCTCACCAAGGCCGGAGGTCCCGCCTGGCGGCAGTCGATCTACTATCCGCTTCAATATGCCTCGAAATACGGCCGTGGCACTGCGCTCACCGTCGCGCAGTCCGGCCCCACCTACGATTGCGAGGTGGCTCAGGACGTACCCTATCTCGACCTGTCGGCGGTGCTGCACGAGGACGGCAAGTCGATCGCCGTCTTCGCGATCAACCGCAGCCTCGACGAGCCGCTCGGCCTCACCGTCGATCTTCAGGGCTTCAAGGGGGCGAAGATCGTCGAGCACCAGATGCTCGCGGGCGACGACCTGAAGGCGCGTAACTCGGTCGAGGATCAGAACCGCATCGTTCCCAAGTCCGGCAAGGAACTCACGATGGACGATACGGGGACGCTGGTCGGCTCGCTGCCGCCGCGCTCCTACCACTTCGTCCTCTTGTCCGTCGCTTCTGCATAAGCCTTTCAGGCCCGGGAGGTTCAATGTCCGGAATCAAATTGACCGGCGTCAGCAAGTCGTTCGGCGCCGTGAAGGTGATCCATGGTGTCGATATAGAAATAGGGCAGGGCGAATTCGCTGTCTTCGTCGGGCCCTCGGGCTGCGGGAAGTCGACACTGTTGCGCATGATCGCGGGGCTGGAGGAGACGACCGGCGGCGAAATCAGGATCGATGCCGAGGACGTCACCCACAAGGAGCCATCGAAGCGCGGCGTCGCCATGGTCTTCCAGTCCTATGCGCTCTATCCGCACCTCTCCGTATTCGACAACATGGCGTTCAGCCTTTCCATCGCCCGCCGGCCGAAGGCGGAGATCGAGCAGAAGGTCAAGGCAGCCGCGGAAATCCTTCGGCTCTCGGACTATCTGGACAGCAAGCCGAGCCAGCTTTCGGGCGGCCAGCGTCAGAGGGTCGCAATCGGGCGCGCAATCGTGCGCGAGCCGCGGGTCTTCCTTTTCGACGAGCCGCTTTCGAATCTCGATGCCGAGCTCAGGGTCAAGATGCGCATGGAGATCGCCCGGCTGCACCGCCAGATCGGGGCGACGATGGTCTATGTCACCCACGATCAGGTCGAGGCGATGACGCTGGCGGACAGGATCGTCGTGCTGAAGGCAGGCGTGGTTCAACAAACGGGCGCGCCCCTCGAGCTTTATCGAAATCCGGACAACATGTTCGTTGCGGGCTTCATCGGATCGCCGGGGATGAATTTCCTGAAGGCCCGGGTCGTTCCCGGCAGCGGCGACAGGCTCACGATCGAGCTCCACGACGCCCCCGGGGTTCCGTTCGAAATTCCGGCACGGACGGGTCCCGCCGTGGGCGAAGAGATTTTCGTCGGGGTGAGGCCGGAGCACATCACGCTCGGCGAACGGGAAGGCGGCGTTGGCCTGGACGTGACGGCCGAGTTCATCGAGGAACTCGGCGGGACCGGCTACCTGCATGCCCTCACGGTGACGGGCGAGGAAATGACTATCGAGTGCCGGGGTGAGGAGCGGCCGCAACCCAAGCAGGCGGTCCGCCTGACCTTGGCACCCGAGGAGATGTTCGCCTTCGAGGGAAGCGGCGAGCGGCTCCGTTGAAAGCGGTTTCGGATGGGAGGACATCCGGGCGAGGAGCAATGCGGCAAAAGGCGATGGATTGAACTTCAAAACAGGAGGAGAGAGACGTGAAGAAGCTACTGAAACTTGCCCTTGCGGGTGCGCTGGCGATCCTGCCTTCGGCAGTTGCCCATGCACAGACGGACATTACCTGGTGGGACTTCCTCAGCGGCGGCGACGGCGTCCGCATGAAGGCGCTCATCAAGGAGTTCAACGACACGCACCCCGACATCCGCATCAACGCGACCACGCTTGAATGGGGCGTGCCCTTCTACAGCAAGGTTCAGACGGCGGCCGCCGTCGGCCAGCAGCCCGACATCATGACCTATCATCTGTCACGCTTCCCGCTTGCCATTCCCTCGGGCGTTCTGCGGCCGCTGGCACCTGAGGAACTCGAGGCAGCAGGCATCAAGAAGGAAAACTATGTCGAAGCGAGCTGGAACTCGGCTTCTGGCGACGGCAAGACCTATGGCGTTCCCTTCGATGTCCATTCGGTTGTCCTCTACTATAACAAGAACATCCTGAAGGAGGCGGGCCTGCTCGGGGACGACGGCCTGCCGAAGGGCCTGGACGGTCTCGACAACTTCAACGCCGCCCTCGAAAAGATCAAGACGACCGGCAAGGTCCAATACCCGCTTTCGCTCCACACCGACGAAGGCGGCTCGATGTGGCGGGTATTCTACACGCTCCTTTCCCAGCAGGGCGCCAAATTCATCGAAGGCGAGGAGATCCTGCCGGGGGAGGCCGGCGTCAAGGCGCTGACATCGATGGCCAACTGGGTTTCGTCCGGCTATTCGCCGCAGCTCATATCCTATGAGGCTTCGATCGCTCTCTTCACCTCCGGCAAGGCGGCCATGCACATCAACGGCGTTTGGGAAGTGCCGACGATGGTCGATCTCGAGAAGAACAACAATCTCGGCTTCGAATGGGGCGCTATCCAAATCCCGGTTCTGATGGGACAGCCTGCGACCTGGGCGGACTCCCATGCCTTTGCCGTTCCGAACAGCGAAGAAAAACCGATCTCGCCGGAGAAGCTGAAAGCCGTTCTCCAGATCATTGCCTGGATGAACGAACACAGCATCTCCTGGGCCGGCGCTGGCCACATTCCGGCCTACAAACCAGTAACCGAAAGCGCCGAATTCAAGGCCATGCAGCCGAATTCGACCTACGTCAAGCTCGCCGACACCGCGGTTTTCGATCCTGTCTCGCCGCTGGCAGGCGTTGGCGGACCGATCTACGAGGCGACGCAGAATTTCATCGTGCCTGCCTTGAATGGCCAGCTCGATCCGGCGGATGCCATCGAGCAGATGCGTGAAGAACTGAAGAGCCAGATGTAACGCGTAGATCAATGAACCGGCCGGCCACCGTTGCCGGCCGGTGGTTCGTAAATTCGGCACGGGAGGACTATTTCGGTGATGACGAGCGAGAGACGGAGCAAGACGCTGACCGCGGTTCTGATGATCACACCGTTCGTGATCACCTATCTGACGGTCTTCGCCTATCCCGTCTATAAGATGTTCGCCTTGAGCTTTACCAACGCACCGCTGGTCGGCGAAGGCGAGTGGGTCGGCTTCGACAATTATCTGAAGCTGCTCAACCAGAAACTGTTCTTCACATCGGTGTGGAACACCGGCTATTTCGTCGTGCTCACCGTCATACCCAACACGCTGATCGGTCTCGGTCTGGCGCTGATGGTCGTACGCCTCAAAGGCTGGCTGCAGAGCCTCATCCTGGTGCTGTTCTTCCTGCCCTATATCCTGCCGGTCTCGGTCGTCACGCAGATCTGGGAGTGGGTACTCGACCAGCAGTTCGGGATTGCGCAACATGTCATCGAATTCGTCACCGGCAGGCGCATCAGTGTCTTTCGCGACCCCTTATGGGCAATGCCCATGGTGGCCCTCGTCACCATCTGGTGGACCAACGGGTTCAATCTTCTGCTTTTCATAGCGGGCCTGCGCAATATTCCGACCGACTATTACGAGGCGGCAATGCTCGACGGCGCGACGCGCTGGCAATGCTTCAAACGCATCACATGGCCGCTGATCTGGCCGGTCACCGCGCTCGTCCTGACACTGCAACTCATCCTGCAGCTCAAGATTTTCGATCAGGTCTATCTGATGACGGAAGGCGGTCCCTTCAACTCGACCTACGTCCTGCTTCAGCTCGTCTATCGCGAGGCGTTCCGCCTCAACCACGGCGGGCTCGGCTCGGCTGTGGCGGTCTTCCTGTTCCTGATCATCGTGACCGTATCGGTGCTTCAGTACCAGCTTCTGCGCGTGAGGGGGCGCTGAGCGATGCAACGGAAATCCATCGGCAATATCCTTCTTCTGCTTCTTACCCTGTGCGTCGCCTGCATGTGGGCCTTTCCCCTCTATTGGGCGGCGGTGACGTCGATGAAGCCGGAACAGGAGGTTATCAGCAAGACGACCTTCATCCCCGACGTCTTCAACTTCTCGGCCTATTATTTCGCCCTGTTCGAGACCAATCTCGCAACCTGGTACGTGAACTCGCTCGTCACCTCGATCACGGTCACCGTGGTCGTGATCCTGATCAGCGTCATGTGCGCCTATGCGCTGTCGCAGATCGTCTTTCCGGGAAGGCGGCTCCTTTACGGGATCATTCTCGCGAGCTTCATGGTTCCATCGCAGGCGCTCGTCGTTTCGCAATTCGTGCTGATGTACCGCTTCGGCCTGATCAACAGCTGGGGCGGCATCATCTTGCCTCAGCTCATCGTCCCGGTGGTCGTGATCGTCTACAAGCAGTTCTTCGATTCCGTGCCGAAGGAACTGCGCGAGGCGGCAAAGCTCGACGGCTGCGGCGATTTCCAGATCCTGTTCCGGCTTTATCTTCCGCTCAACTGGGGGATCACGACGGCGCTGGCGATCATCACCTACATCATGGCCTGGAACGCCTTCCTCTGGCCGTTCCTCGTCACGAATTCGGAGGAGATGATGACGGTGACCGTCGGCATCACACAGGTCGACGACGCCTTCGGTGTGAAATATGCACGCGACATGGCCGTCGCCATTCTCGCGGCCATGCCGGTCGCGCTCGCCTATCTGCTCTTCCAGAAGAGGGTGACGCAGGCGCTCATGCTGTCGTCCGGCATCAAGGGCTGAGCCGACGATCCGCGGCGGTTTCGGCCGCCTCGGATCGGAATTCGTAAAACGAAACAATGCGACAATTGGCGCAGCGGCGTGTTATCAGCGCAGATCACGCCTGAGCCGGAGCGGCAGTAGCAGAGTATGGAGACGAAGCTTCTTACAGTGGACCCGATCAAGGATGCGGATGTCGTCCAGGCCTTGGGCTCAGCAACGCGCATCGAGATCCTCAACCTTCTGCGCCTGAAGGGCCCTCTGAACGTCAACGAGATCGCGACCCATATGGGCCTGCCGCAATCGACGACGGCAACCAACCTCAAGTCGCTGGAGAGGGCCGGCCTCATCCAGACCCATACGATGAAGGCGACCAAGGGTAATCAGAAGATCTGTTCCAGCATCTACGGCGAGATCCTCATCCGCTTCGACGACCGCACCAATCTTTCAGACGACGTCGTGACCGTCAGCATGCCGATCGGCCTTTTCACCGAATTCGAGGTGGAAGCGCCCTGCGGACTCTGTTCGGTCAACAACGTCATCGGCATGCTCGACGTCCAGGAAGTCTTTCTCGATCCGCAGCGCATGCAGGCCGCACTGCTCTGGTTCACGCGCGGCTATGTCGAATACAAGTTTCCGAACAATGCTAAGGTCACGGGACGGACGGTCCGCAAGATCGAGTTCTCCGCCGAACTGAGCTCCGAGACGCCGGCCACGAACGCCAACTGGCCCTCCGACATCTCCATCTGGATCAACGGCATCAAGGCCGGCTACTGGACGTCGCCCGGCGACTACGGCGACCGACGGGGCATGTATTCGCCGGCTTGGTGGAAGCTCAGCGGCTCGCAATACGGCAAGCTCAAGACCTGGACCATCGACGACCGCGGTACATGGATCGACGGCGCGATGGTGTCGACTCAGACGATAAACTCCCTCGGCATACCGGATCATCATTCGATACGGTTCCGGATAGGCATCGACGAGAAGGCGGAGAACCCCGGAGGGCTCAACATCTTCGGCAAGGGTTTCGGCGATTTCGACCAGGACATCGTCATGACGATCTATTTCTAGGTTTCCGGTGTCGGGCTCAGGTAGCGCCGTGTTCGTGGCCTCTACAAGCCAGGTCCGGAGGCGACGGATGCAGTGCAGTGCCCAAGTTCTTCTAATGGCTCGCGGAAGATCTTGTCGTTTGTGAAATGCGCACAGGGCTCATATGCATGTCTCGTCCGTTTGCCTCTTCCGGTTGTTGTGCGCCGGGCACGCGCCGTAGCTCAGGCGCATCCGGGCTGACGGACGGCCGCATTCCGCCGTGCGGCAGAGATCCACACGAACACGAGGTCTGGACACCTGTCATGACACATTTTTCCGCGACGAAATTCGTAATGGCTGCGGCTGCTTTGCTCTGCTGCGGAGCCGGCGCGCACGCCGCCGACCGAGGCGAGGAAGGAGAGCTTGCACGCTTAGTGGACGAGACGATCCGGCCGCTGATGAGGGAGCATGGCGTTCCGGGAATGGCGATCGCGGTCACCGTCCGCGGAAAGAAGTACATCTTCAACTATGGCCTGGCGTCGAGAGAGAGCGGGCAGAAGGTCACCGACGAAACGATGTTCGAGATCGGCTCGGTCAGCAAGACCTTCACGGCGATGCTCGCATCCTATGCCGAAGCGCGTGGGGATCTGGCCCTATCCGATCCTGCCGGCAAATATCTGCCCGCGCTCGCCGGGACCCGTTTTGACGACATCAGCCTTCTCAATCTCGGGACCTATACCGCCGGCGGACTGCCATTGCAGTTTCCCGATTCCGTTACCGATCAGGAGAGCATGATCGACTACTACAGAGATTGGCGCCCGACCTATGCCGCCGGGACGCACAGGCTTTACTCGAACCCGAGCATCGGCCTCTTCGGCTATCTAGCCGCAAAGAGCATGGGCGAGCCTTTCGCCGATCTGATGGAGAAGAGCATATTCCCGGCATTCGGCCTGACGAGCACCTTCATAGCCGTTCCGCAGGATCGGGCGGACGACTATGCCTATGGTTATTCGAAAGCCGGCAAGCCGATCCGCGTCACGCGCGGCGTTCTCGACTCGGAAGCCTACGGCGTAAAGACGACCGCTGCCGATCTGATCCGCTTCGTTGAGGCAAACATCGATGGAACGGGCCTGGACGAGCCGATCCGGCGCGCGATCGCCGCAACGCACACCGGATACTTCAAGGTCGGGGCCATGACGCAGGGGCTCGGCTGGGAGATGTATCCCTATCCGACGAAGCTCGACGATCTGCTTGCCGGCAATTCCAGCCGGATGGCGCTCGAGCCGCACAAGGTCAGCAAGCTCGTTCCGCCCGCGGCGCCCCAGGAAAACCTGTGGATCAACAAGACCGGCTCGACCAACGGTTTCGGCGCCTATGCAGCCTTCGTCCCGGCCGAGCGCATCGGCATCGTGATGCTGGCGAACAGGAATTACCCGATTCCTGCCCGCGTGAAAGCCGCATACCAGATACTGTCGACGCTCGAGAGCGGCCCCGGATCGGCGGACGCCCGCTGAAGCCGGCCGCGATCGTACCGCGCTCCGATCGGGGGCGCGGTGCTAGAACCGCATGACGAGAAGTGCGGTCCTCAACGCGTCGGTATTCAATAAGCTCTTGGGGGTACAAACAGGCAGATCGTCTTCCCATAGGCTTTGCCCGCCGCAGAGCACCAGTGGTACTCGCCGTCCGGCGACATTCGAACCCTGCTGTCGGCATAGGGGAGGACTTCGCCAGTAGCTCTGACGATATAGCCTTGCGGTCGCTCGCTGATCGCGGTCTGCGCGACCTTGCGGCAATCCATTGTTGAACAGCAGGCGCTCGGATACTGCCAACCGCTTGGAGCGTCGTGGGCAAAGGCCGTCGTTGCGGACAGCCCGGCGAGTAGGAAGAGAAATCCGCGCATGGGGTCTCCTTTCAGGAGCAGTCACCAATCCGGACTGCAGCCGGCAGGTTCGCTACGGCGGCGGTGCGTCCAAGCGCAGAACCCGCCTAGCACTTTGCGTGCTCCATGACATTGGCCCGCAATCGGCTCCGATTTAAGGAATCATGCAGCAAGCTTCAAACCTGCGGATCGGTAAAATGATCCACCCCGGCCGGGCTTATGTCAGCCGCGACTTTCGTCCCCATTGACGAGAAAGCCGTCGCTTTCGCCCTCGACCAGCTCCATCGGCCAGACTGCGTTTACCAGCGCTTGCGGATAATGGTCCTTGAAAGCAGGCATCGTCGACAGCAGCGTTTCCGCAAGCGCTATGCCGAGGTCGCGCAGCGACAGGCGGAAGCAGGTGAGCGGCGGCGAGAGAAAGTGTGCATGCGGGCTGTAGCGCCCGATCACTGCAATGTCGCGGCCCGGCCTGACGCCCGCTTCGGAGAGGCCCTGGTAGAAGCCGATGGCGATCGTCTCATTGACGAGCAGGGCAGCCGTCGGCCGGTCCTTGATGGCCAGGAGTTCGCGCGCGATCTGATAGCCGCCGGTCTCGTTCGGCGTCGATCGGAAGATCAATTCTTCCTCCAGGGGAAGGCCATGCGCGGCAAGCGCTTCGCGGCAGCGGTCGACGAAGACATAACCGAGGTTGGCATCGTCGTGCGGACGGGTGACCGCGATGCGGCGATGTCCGCGCGCAACCAGACGGTCGATGGCGATCTGCGCCATCCCCTCGAAGTCGAGGTCGAGCCAGGGGCGGCCGGCATCCGTCAGGCTTCGGCCGAGCGTTACGAAGGGGATATTGCGTTCGGCCAGAAACTCTATGCGCGGATCGTGACGCCGGGTTGCCGAAAGGATCAACCCGTCGGCAAAACCGCGCGCGACGACGCGGCGCAGGTAATCGGTCGGATCTTCCTCGGACGAGCAGAGCAGGGCGACAAGGTCGAGCTTGTGCCTGGCGAAAACTGCCTGCACGCCGTCGAAGACGCTCATGAAGAACGTGTCGCCCTGACCGGTGATCTCCGTTCCGGTCTGCATCATGAAGCCGATGATGTTGGTGGTGCCCTGCCTCAGGCTGCGGCCGGACTGGTTCGCCACATAACCGAGCCTTTCAGCCGCCTCCAGGACACGCCTGCGAGTCTCCTCATTGACGTCGGGGCGGCCGTTCAGTGCACGCGAAACGGTTCCGATCGAAATATCGAGATGCTGCGCCAGGCGCCGAATTCCCTTCATGCGAAGCGCTTTTCCTCTCTAATCACCGGTCAACCCGGTCATACCGACCCGCAATCAACGCGACCGATATACTTTGAAGTTGAACCGGGCAGGCGGCCATAAGCAGCCCGCGATTTCCCTCTCATCGACCGAGCTTTCCGAATCCCTATTGACATGTTTCGGAAAGTCCGCATAGTTCCGTAAACGTTTACGGTGGCCGAAACAAGCCGGAAACCAAGGTTTGTGGGAGGAGAATGGTGATTTTGCGCGCAGTTCTGTGCGGGTGCGGAGCTATGGCCAAAGGTTGGCTCAAGGCGATCGCCGCGGACCGCGAACTCCAGTCGGCAATCCGGATCGTCGGGCTCATCGACGTCAATCCCGAAGCGGCTCGTGCGCTCGCGGCGGAGTTCGAGATCGAAGGCGCCGTTGTCGGTTCAGACCTCGATGCGGTGTTGACGGAGACGGCACCCGACATCCTTTTCGACATCGTCGTACCTGCTGCGCGCCGCGACGTGGTCGCCACCGCGCTCAGGCACGGCTGTCACGTGCTGAGCGAGAAGCCGATGGCCGCCTCGCTCGAGGCCGCCCGCGAGCTGATCGAACTCGCCAGGAATGCGGACAGGATCCATGCAATCGTGCAGAACCGCCGCTTCATCTCCGGCATACGCCGCATACGTCGCTTCATCGAAAGCGGCGCGATAGGAGATCTGACGGGCATCCACTGCGACTTCTTCATCGGCGCGCATTTTGGCGGCTTTCGCGAGGAGATGGAACATGTGCTGCTTCTCGACATGGCGATCCACACCTTCGATGCCGCCCGGTTCATCGCCGATAAGACACCGCTCGCCGTGTATTGCCACGAAGAAAACCCGCAGGGCTCCTGGTACGCGCACGGCGCGGCCGCCACCGCGATATTCGAGCTTTCCGACGATGTGACCTTCACCTATCGCGGTTCCTGGTGTGCCGAAGGCGCCAATACGAGCTGGGAGAGCGAGTGGCGGATTATAGGCACCAAGGGCACGCTGCTCTGGGACGGCGCCGAGGCGCTGAGCGCGAACCGTGTCGCCGGCAGCGAGGGCTTCTTCCGTCCGCTCGTACCGGTCGAAGTTCCCGAAGCAGCCGATCCGCTTGAGACGCACGGGCATGCCAGCGTCATCGCCGATTTCGTCGCTGCGGTCCGCTCCGGCACCAAGCCGGAAACGGCGGGCGACGACAATTTCAACAGCCTTGCCATGGTCTTTGCGGCGATCGAAAGCGCCCGCACCCGGCAACGCGTGACAATCTGAAGTGAGGCATCTGATGAGCAATCCAGCCAAATCCATCCGCGTCGGCACCATGGTCAGCGCCACAAAGGGCGAAGCCGCGAAGCGCATAGGCGAGATCGCCGATCTGGGGTTCGAAAGCTTCGAACCCTTCTTCTGGCAGACCACCAACGGGCAGGATCTTGCCGAGCTCGGCAAGCGCTGCCGTGAGGCAATCGGCGACCGCGACATCACGATCTCGACGCTCGGCATGTTCGGCAATCCGCTGGAGGAGACCGACATCGACCTCCAGAGCCTGCAGGGCTGGAAGGACTGCATCGACAACGCCCATCATTTCGGCGCGACATGCGTCGCCGGCTTTACGGGACGCATCCGCAACCGGCCGCTGACCGACAGTCTGCCGCGCTACCGCAAGATCTGGCGCGAGCTCGCCCAGCGCGCCGCCGATAAGGGCGTAAAGATCGCCTTCGAGAACTGCGCCATGGACGGCAACTGGGCGACCGGCGACTGGAACATCGCTCACAATCCGGACGCCTGGGAACTCATCTTCAACGAGACGCCGGACGACAACATCGGTCTGGAGTGGGAGCCTTGCCACCAGATGGTCTATCTGATCGACCCGCTGCCGCAGATCCGCAAATGGGCGCCCAAGATATTCCACGTGCACGGTAAGGACGCGACGATCCGCTGGGACGTCATCCGCGAGCACGGCATCTTCGGCAAGGAGAAGTTCGTCTTCATGCGCACGCCCGGGTTCGGCGACAGCAATTGGACCGACATCATCTCGGAACTCCGGCTCGCCGGCTGGTCCGGTTCGATCGACATCGAAGGCTGGCATGACCCGGTATACCGCGATGCGCTGGAAATGACGGGCCAGGTGCACGCTCTGAATTACCTGAAAGGCTGCCGTGGCGGCGACTTCGTCGCCGATCCGGCCTGAGACATGAACGACGGCCGGCACGGGGGGCGCCGGCCCTCGGAAAAACCCGAAAGAGGAGGAGTCCATGGGTATCCGTAAATATGCAATGCTGGGTGCATTCGCCCTTGCCAGTGTTTCCTTGCCGGCCTTTTCGGCAAGCGCTGAGGATGTAACGATCAGTGTCTGGTCGCTGGACCGGGACATCCAGCCGGCACCGAACTTGATAAAAGATTTCAACAAGCTGAACACCGGTATTAAAGTGGAATATCGGCAGATCCAGTTCGACGACGTGGTCAGCGAAGCGATGCGAGCCTATTCGACGGGGCAGGCGCCGGACATCATCGCTGTCGACAATCCCGAACACGCGCTCTTTGCGTCCCGCGGTGCATTTCTCGATCTGAGCCAGATGATCGCGAAGTCCTCGGTCGTCAAGCCGGAGAACTACTTCAAGGGGCCACTCGCCTCCGTGACCTGGGACGGGAAATATTACGGCGTCCCCAAGGCAACCAACACGATCGCCCTTTACTACAACAAGGACATGTTCAAGGCCAAGGGCCTGGACCCGAACAAGCCTCCGCAAACCTGGGACGAACTCGTCGAGGCGGCGCGCAAGCTGACCGACCCGGCTCAGAACGTCTACGGCATCACCTTCTCGGCCAAAGCCAACGAGGAGGGGACATTCCAGTTCCTCCCCTGGGCGCAGATGGCCGGCGGCGGTTACGACAACATCAACGCCGAGGGCGCGGTCAAGGCGCTGGACGTCTGGAAAACGATCATCGACCAGAAGCTCGCCTCGCCCGACACGCTGACACGCAGCCAATGGGACGCCACCGGTACCTTCAATTCCGGCAACGCGGCCATGGCGATCTCCGGTCCCTGGGAAATCGATCGTATGCTCGAGGAAGCGAAGTTCGATTGGGGCGTAGCGCTGCTGCCCGTACCGGAAGTCGGCGCTGAACGCTCTTCGGCCATGGGCGATTTCAACTGGGCGGTCTTCGCGAATACCGAGCATCCGGAAGAAGCCTTCAAGGTCCTCGAATATTTCGTTTCGCAGGACGACCGGATGTTCAAGGACTTCGGGCAACTGCCGCCGCGCTCCGACATCGCCATCCCGGCGACCGGCGAGCCGAAAAAGGACGCGGCTCTCCAGGTCTTCGTGGAACAGCTGAAATATGCGAAGCCCCGCGGCCCCCATCCCGCATGGCCGAAGATCTCCAAAGCTATTCAGGACGCCATCCAGGCGGCGCTTACCGGGCAGATGAGTTCCAAGGAAGCGCTCGACCAGGCGGCCGAGAAGATAAAGGCGGTTCTCGGCTGAGCCCGCAAGTGCTTTTCCTGGAATGATCTAAACGGCAAATGGAGTTCACTGGTGGATTGTAGCGACGATCCGCCCAGGATTTTCTCCCGAGAGAGGCGATCCCCGGCTTCGGCCGGGGTCGCCGCTGCATAGGCCGCGCAAGACTCGGCCAAGGGACAGGTGATCGCCAATGAAAAGAATTCTATCGAGCATTACGGATGGCAGGGGCTTCGATATCGGCCTTGTGAGCTTGCCGCTCGCATTCCTGTTCGTCCTCTCCGGACTGCCGCTTGTCTACAATGTCGTGATGAGCTTCCAGGAAGTCGACATGTTCAGCCTCGGCAGCTTTTCGCGGCCGTTCGTGGGCTTCAAGAATTATATCGACCTTTTCGCTCAACCCGAAACCTGGCCCATTCTCCTCAACACGGCCATCTTCGTGACCGCCTCGATCGCCGGGCAGTTCCTCATAGGCTTCGGTCTCGCGCTGTTCTTCTGGGTCAATTTCCCCGGTGCGTCGTGGCTGCGCGGCCTCTTCCTCGTCTCCTGGGTCATGCCGGGCCTCGTGGTCGGCGCCATCTGGAACTGGATTCTCTCGGGTGATTTCGGCGTCCTCAATTTTCTGCTGCGGGAAACAGGCGTGATTTCCGACAACATCTTCTGGCGTTCGGACCCGAACTATTCGCTCTGGGCCGTGATCATCGCCAATATCTGGCTCGGCACGTCATTCAACATGATCCTGCTTTCGGTCGGCCTGTCAGGTATTCCGAAGGACCTCTACGAGGCGGCCGAGCTCGACGGTGCCAATGCGTTCCAGCGCTTCTGGACGATCACTCTGCCGATGATGCGCTCGACGATCGGTGCCATTGTCGCGCTCGGGCTCATCTTCACTTTGCAGCAATTCGATCTCTTCGCCGCCATCACGTCCGGAGGGCCGAACAATACCTCCAATGTCACGCAATACTGGGCCTGGGACCTTTCCTTCCGCCAGTATGATTTCGCCAAGGGCGCGACGATCTCGGTGATCATGATCGTCTTCGTGATGTTCGCCTCCGTCGTCTATGTCCGCTCAACGCGCCATGAGGTCAGAGGATGAGCGACACTTTCCGCAACCGGTTGATGCTGGCTGTCGCGCTCGTGCTCGCGGCCATCTATCTCTTCCCGCTCTACTGGATGTACATCACCGCCCTGAAGACCGGGTCGGCGATGTTTGCGACCCCGCCGAAATTCTGGCCGAGCGAGCCACAATGGAGCATCTACGCCTTCGTCTGGGAGAGCCGCAACATGGCGCGGTATCTCTGGAATTCGCTCGTCATCGCTTTCGGCTCGGTGGCGCTGATCGCCGTGCTCGGCGTCGGTTGCGCCTATGTGCTCGCGCGCTATCGCAACGTCTGGGTGGACATCGGCCTGTTTCTCATCCTGATGCTTCAGGTGTTGCCCGCTTCGCTGATGGTGACGCCGATTTTCGTCGGCTTCTCGCAAGTGGGCCTCCTCGATACGCCGCGTCTTGCCGTGATCCTGGCGATCGCTGCCAAAAGCATGCCCTTCTTCGTGGTCCTCGTCCGCGCGACCTTCATGAGCGTGCCGATGGAGCTCGAAGAGGCAGCGCTCGTCGACGGCAATTCGCGCATCGGCGCCTTCTTCAACATCGTGCTGCCGCTCGCCCGGAACGGCATTCTCGTGAGCGCGATCCTGATCTTCATGCAGGCCTTCGGCGAATTCGTCTATTCGAAATCGATGATCCAGGCCGTCGAACTGCAGCCCGCAAGTGTCGGCCTCAACACCTTCATGGGGCCGAATACCAATGAATGGAACAATATCATGGCCTATGCCACGATCTATGTGACGCCCATCCTTGCCGCTTTCATCCTCTTGCAGCGCCGCATCGTTTCCGGCCTCACTTCAGGAGCCCTCAAATGACCCTTCAGATCGAGCTCAACGGCGTCAACAAATTCTACGGTTCCTACCACGCACTCAAGGACATCGATCTCGCGATAGAGGAGGGGACCTTCGTTGCCCTTGTCGGGCCTTCCGGCTGCGGCAAGTCCACGCTCCTGCGGTCTCTGGCCGGGCTCGAGAAGATTTCGGCCGGTGAGATGAAGATCGCCGGGGCGCGGATGAACGACGTTCCGCCGCGCAAGCGCGACGTCGCAATGGTCTTCCAGTCCTATGCGCTCTACCCCCATATGACGGTGGAGGAGAATCTGACCTACAGCCTGCGCATACGCGGCGTGAAAAAAGCGGAGGCCCTGAAGGCGGCGGCCGAAGTGGCGACGACCACCGGTCTTTCCCACCTCATGAAGCGCTATCCTCGCGAACTCTCCGGCGGGCAACGCCAGCGGGTTGCGATGAGCCGCGCCATCATTCGTCATCCCAAGGCATTCCTCTTCGACGAGCCCTTGTCCAATCTCGATGCGGCGCTGCGCGTGCATATGCGCAAGGAGATCCGGGCGCTGCATGACCGGCTGGGGGCGACCTCCGTCTATGTGACCCACGATCAAATCGAGGCAATGACCATGGCGGACCATGTCGTCGTCATGCGCGACGGGGTCATCGAGCAGCAGGGCCGCCCGCTCGATCTCTACGACAGACCGGCCAACCGCTTCGTTGCAGGTTTCATCGGCTCGCCGGCGATGAACTTCATTCCGGCGGTCGTGGAGGCGGACGGCAGCCATTTGGCTCTCGACCTCGGCGCCACAAGGGCGAGCTTCTCGCTCATCGACCCGGTTCGGCCGGGGGCATCGGTCACGGTGGGCATTCGGCCGGAACACATCCGCATCGTCGGCGCCGGGCAGGGTGCATTCGATATTCCCGTCGGCGTCGTGGAGTCGACCGGCTCGGCCACCTACATAACCTCCGCGACCCAGCCGGAACTCATGGTCGTGGAGACCGGACGCTCCGCTGCAGCGGGCGGGGAGCTTATCGGTCTGGCGATTGACCCGAAGCAATTGCATCTCTTCGATGCGGAAACGGGGAAGCGCCTCGAACCGCAAAAAGCGCCATTGGACGCCCAAATCACGTCTCGCGCCGCCCCTCATCCCGCTGCCGCGACCTTCTCCCCGTCTTGACGCGTCTTGACGGGGAGAAGGGGCAAGCGGCTGCGTCACAGGCCTCTCAGCGGCTCGTAAGTGAGGCGGAGGGTCCCGCGAGTCCTCTTCGCCCCGCCTGCGGGGAGAAGGTGGCCGGCAGGCCGGATTAGGGGCCATCGCCTCGCTAACTCTCCCGGCCCCTCAGATCCATGATCAACCGCTCCTGACCGACGCGGATCACGTGTTCCATCGCGTTGCGCGCGCCTTCCTCGTCGCGGCGGCGGATTTCCTCGACGATGCGGATATGCGCGATCGCGACGCGGTCGATCTCCGTTTCATCGGCTGTCGGGCTGGTAAGCTGAAAAACGCCCATCAGCGCCGCCTCGATCAGGCTGCCGACCGTCCGCATGAACGGATTGAGCGAGGCTTCCAGGAGGCGGAGGTGGAATTCGAGATCTGCGAGCGCCAGCGTGTGGGGGCTGTGGCTGGCATCGCCCATCGCGACGGCAAGCCGCATCATCCGGGCGATGTCCGCATCGCTGGCGCGGCGCGCCGCCAGTGCCGCCGCATAGGGTTCGAGGGCCAACCGCACCTCGCTCACATGACGCAGGAAATCCTCGTCGACACCGGCGCCGAAATGCCAGGTGAGCACGTCGCTGTCGAAGAGGTTCCAGTGCGCCCGGGGCAGCACGCGCGTGCCGATGCGGGCGCGGGCGACGACGAGGCCTTTGGCGGCAAGTGTCTTCATCGCTTCGCGCAGTACGGTGCGCGATACGCTGAAGCGCGCGGCGAGATCCGTGTCGCCCGGCAGCGTCTCGCCGATCGCAAACTCGCCGCCGACCACCGCCTGGCCAAGCTCCTCGACGACGAGCCTGTGGCTCGTGCGTTTGCCGCGTTGATTTCCGAAGGTCCCCGGCATGGCACCCGGTCCCGCGGCTACGCCCGCTGCCGTTCGGGGCGCGACAGGTGGATGATCCCCTTCTGCAACAGGATGAAGGCAAAGAGCAGGAGACCGATCAGGATCTTCGTCCACCAGCTCGAAAGTGTGCCGTCGAACGTGATGTATGTCTGGATGAGACCCTGGATGAGGATGCCGACCAACGTTCCGGCAACGAAGCCGGATCCGCCGGTAAGCAGTGTCCCGCCGATGACGACGGCGGTGATGGCGTCCAGCTCGACGCCGACGGCGGCCAGCGAGTATCCGGCGGAGGTATAGAGCGAGAAGACGATGCCCGACAGGCCGGCGAGCAGCCCGGACAGCGCGTAGATCCGGATCGTGGTGGCGGCAACCGGAACGCCCATGAGCTTTGCCGTCGCCGTGCCGCCGCCGAGCGCATAGATATTCGTGCCGAAGCGGGTCCGGTGGGCGATGAGAATGCCGACCGCGAAGACGAACAGCATCAGGCCGCCTATGAGGGTGATGCGGCCGCCGCCGGGCAACTTGAAATAGAGGCTCTTCAAGGTCGCGTAGAAGGGGTGCTTGATCGGAATGGAGTCGATCGACAGTACGAAGGCCATGCCGCGGGCGAGGAACATGCCGGCGAGCGTAACGATGAAAGCCGGCATTTCGAGATAGTGGATGATCGCCCCCATCAGCGCTCCGAACAGCGTCGTGATGGCCAGCAGCAACGCGAAGGCGACGAGCGGATGCATGCCGCCATGCTCGAGTACGACGGCCAGAAACACACCGGCAAATGCGATCACAGCGCCGATCGACAGATCGATGCCGCCCGAGAGGATGACGAAGGTCATGCCGACGGCGGCGATGCCGAGGAAGGCATTGTCGGTCAGAAGGTTTCCGATCACGCGGGTCGAGAGCATGTTCGGATACTGCGCGACGCAGAGCGCGTAACTTAAGACAAAGATCAAGATCGTCGCCGTAAGTGGAAGATATTTCTGCTTCATTTCGCTTCTCGCTCGGTCGGCTTGCCGGCTGCCTTCGGGATACTCAGAAACGAGACCCCCGTGCGGAAGCGCGGTGACTGGAGCACCAGGATGAAGATGATGATCGCCGCTTTGATGATGAGGTTGAACTCGGGCGGGAAGCCGGACAGGAGAATGCCGGTATTGATCGCCTGGATGATGACGGCGCCCAGCACCGACGCCGCAATGCTGAAGCGGCCGCCGAGCAGGGATGTGCCGCCGACGACCACCGCCAGAATGGCGTCGAGTTCCAGCCAGAGACCAGCATTGTTGGCATCGGCGCCCCGGATGTCGGCGGCGGCGATGATGCCGGCAATCGCGGCGCAGAGACCCGAGAGCACGTAAGCGGCCACGAGCAGGACGGGGGTGAGCACGCCCGAGAGCGTGCTTGCCTGCCGGTTGATGCCGATCGCCTCGATCAGCATGCCGAGCGCCGTCCGCCGAACGAGAAGGGCGACGAGCAGGCCGAAAACCAGCCAGATCACGATCGGCATGGGCAGGCCGGCAAAGGAACCGCTGCCGATGAAGATCAGGCCGGGATCATTGAAAGTTAGAATGGTTCCCTCGGTGATGAGCTGGGCTATGCCGCGCCCCGCCACCATCAGCACGAGAGTCGCGATGATCGGTTGGATGTCGAGGACGGCGACCAGAACCCCGTTCCAGATGCCGCAGATAATGCCGACCGCGAGCGTGGCGAGGAGGGTCTCGGCAAGCGAATGCCCCGACGTGATCAGCGAGGCGGCAACTGCGCCGCAGATCGCCATAACCGCGCCGACCGAAAGATCGATCCCCTTGGTAGCGATGACGACGGTCATTCCGATCGCCAGAAGAACGACGGGCGCGCCGCGGTTGAGGATGTCGATCATACTTCCATACAGACGACCATTCTGGATCTGCAGGTTTAGAAAACCGGGAAAGACGATTGAAATCGCTATGACAATTGCCGCTAATGCGATGAGCTGCGGCAGCAGGCGGCCGGCATAGGTCCGCATGATCGGAATCAAGACGCTTCCCTCCCGTTGGTCGCAGCGATCGCTTCGACGATCCGATGGGCAGTCAATTGAGCGCCATCGAGTTCGGCAACGTGGGCGTGGTCGCGAAGGACGACGACCCGCGTGCTGTAGGCGGCGAGTTCTTCTATTTCCGAGGAGATGACGATGAGCGACATGCCCTTCTCGCGCAGGCTCTCGATGAGCCTGATGATTTCCGCATGCGCCCCGACGTCGATGCCGCGCGTCGGCTCGTCGAGGATGAGCAGTTCCGGTTCGGTCGCGAGCCAGCGCGCCAGGATGGCCTTTTGCTGATTGCCGCCGGAAAGCAGCCTGATCGGTTTCTCGCGATCCGCCGTGCGGATATCGAGTGCCCGGATGTAGTGGTCCGCGAGCCGGTTCTGCTCCGCGCGCGGAATCGGGCGGGTCCAGCCGCGCCTTGCCTGAAGGGCGAGCACGATATTCTCGCGCACGGACAGGTCGCCGACGATGCCGGCGGTCTTGCGGTCCTCGGGGCAGAAGCCGAACTTCTGCCGGATTGCGGCACGCGGCGAGGAAAGATCGACGGTCCGGCCATCGATCTCGGCCGTACCGCTATCGGCGCGATGGGCGCCGAAGAGGATTTCGGCGGTTTCCGTCCGCCCTGAGCCGAGCAGGCCTGCCATGCCGACGACCTCGCCGGCGCGGACATCGAGATCGAAGGGGTCGATCTTTCCGCGGCGGCCAAAGTTTCGGAAACTGTAGCGTGGCTCACCCGCGACCGCGTCGGAATGGGCGGAATGGATCTCTGTCGCCAGTTCCCGACCGATCATCATTGCGATCAGCTCGCGCCGGTCGAGATCGGCCGCGTTGCGCGTGCCGACCAACTGCCCGTTCCGCAGAACGGTGATGCGATCGGAGATGGCGTAGACCTGTTCCAGGAAGTGGGTGATGAAGATGATGCCGAGCCCGCGTTCCTTGAGGCGGCGTACGATGCGGAAGAGCATCTCCACCTCGTGCGCGTCGAGGCTTGCGGTCGGTTCGTCCAGAATCAGGACCTTGCCGGAAAGATCCACGGCCCGGGCGATGGCCACGACCTGCTGAATCGCCACGGAGTAGCTCGCGAGATCACGGGTGACGTCGATATCGAGTTCGTATTCCGCGAGCAATTCCCGCGCCTTGCGATTCATGGTGCGCGTGTCCACCATGCCGAAGCGGCGGGGCTGCCGTCCGAGAAAGAGGTTCTCGGCAACGGTGAGGTTCGGCAGCAGGTTGACCTCCTGGTAAACGGTCCCGATGCCCAGCCTCTGGGCATCGAACGTGTCGCGCGGGTCGGCCTCGGCTCCGTCGAGCAGCATGCTGCCGCCATCCCGGCGATAGGCGCCCGTCAGGCATTTGATAAGCGTCGATTTGCCGGCGCCATTCTCCCCGAGGAGCGCGTGAACCTCGCCGCGCCGCAGGTGAAAATCTACCCTGTCTAGCGCCTTCGTGCCGGGAAAGCCCTTTTCGATCCTTGTGGCCGAAAGGATATTGTCACTGCTGGTCTGCATGGCTGCCGTCTCTGGATTGCCGCCCGACGAACGAGCGGGCGTCCGTTCGATGGAATGGCCCGCGGCGGCTGCCGCGGGTTCTGGCGCACTGCGCATCGGCCCGAAAATCGGTGCCGATCTTCGGGCCGAGCGCTGAGCGGGATCAGTAGCCAAGGCCCTTCTTTTCTTCGTAGACCTTCATCGGGTCGTCGGCCTGCGTGTAGAGCTTCGATTCCGTCTGGATCCATTTCGGCGGCTCTTTGCCGTCCTTCAGGAAGGCAGCAAGCGCATCGAAGGCGGGGCCCGCCATGTTCGGCGTGAGCTCGACCGTCGCATTGGCTTCGCCGGCAGCCATCGCCTGGAAGATATCCGGAACAGCGTCGATCGAGACGACGAGGATGTCCTTGCCCGGCTTCAGACCGGCTTCCTTGATCGCCTGAATCGCGCCCACCGCCATGTCGTCGTTATGGGCGTAGAGCGCACAGATGTTCTTGCCGCCGTCCTCGGCTTTCAGGAAGCTTTCCATCACTTCCTTGCCCTTCGTCCGGGTGAAGTCGCCGGTCTGGCTGCGGACGATCTTCAGATTGTCGTTGCCGGAGAGCGCCTGCTCGAATCCCTTCTTGCGGTCGATCGCCGGCGAGGAGCCGGTGGTGCCCTGAAGTTCGACGACGTTGCACGGCTTGCCCGCAACGGTATCGACAAGCCATTTGCCGGCCACGCTGCCTTCGTGGACGAGATCGGAGGTGACCGCCGTCAGATAGAGATCGTCGGAGGCGTCGACGGTGCGATCGAGCAGGATGACCGGGATCTCCGCGTCCTTGGCCTCCTCGAGAACTTCATCCCAGCCGGTCGCGACGACCGGAGCGAGAAGGATGGCATTCACCCCCTGCGCGATGAAAGAGCGGATCGCCTTGATCTGGTTTTCCTGCTTCTGCTGCGCGTCGGCGAATTTTAGGTCGATGCCGCGCTCTTCCGCCTGCTGCTTCGTCAGCGTCGTTTCAGCTGCACGCCAGCCGGACTCCGATCCGATCTGAGAAAAGCCGACGACGAGTTCGGCGGCCGAAGCGCTGCCGAAAGTGCAGGCAGCAAGGATCGTTGCACTCGCAAGTGCCTTCACGATTTTCATGATTTCCTCCCAAAGAAAGCTGCTCTTCCATGCAGCTGACGAGAAAAAATCATACTATATTACTTTTGTAAACTCACTTTTGTTGACGGCGTGACGGGCCGGTGGATTAGACTAGCCCACAGATCGTGCGGTGCGCGAGATCCCGAAGGCACCTCCTCAAAGGACCGCCAATGTGCGGTTCGGAATGGCCCCGCGGTAGAGCTCCTGGATTCGCACTTTGTTTTCCAGCGCGATCATGATGTCTTCGCTGAAGTCCACACCGTGGAGCGCTGCAATCTCTGGAAGACCGCCCGGCGTGAAGACGTTGGCTTCCAGCACCTTGTCACCGACTATATCGAGCCCGACCAGGAACATGCCGTCTTCGATGAGCTTGGGACGGAGCCGTTCCGCGATCTCTAGGATCTCAGGCGTAACGGTCGCGGCTTCGGGCGTGCCGCTCACATGCATGTTCGAGCGTACGTCGCCCTCGGCAGGAACGCGCCGGAAGGCGGCGTAGACGCCGTCGCGCTCGAGCGGTCTGCCGTTCAACAGGAACAGACGAATATCGCCGGCGACCGCGTCGGGAATGTAGTTCTGCGCGATCAGGTAGCCGCCGCCGCTGGCGACCTCGAAGATCTGGTTGAGATTGGCCTCGTCCTTGGAGTTGATCTTGAAGACGTTCTTGCCGCCGGAGCCTTGCAAGGGCTTCAGGATAGCCCCGCCCGGATGATCCTCGATGAAGCTGCGGATTTCCTCGATGCTTCTCGAGATCAGGCTGGTTGGCCGGATGATCTCGGGAAATTCCTGAAAATAGAGCTTGTTCTGCGCGAGCGACAAACCGTCCGGGTCGTTTACCACCAGAACGCCGCGTGCGGCGGCGAGTCGCCCGAAATTCGTGCCGACATAGACTGCCCATGGCCGCGTGTCCGCGTCTTCGGAAGGGTCGTTCCGCAGAAAGAGCACCTGTACCTCATGCAGGTCGAGCGTGCTGATCTTTGCCTGCTCGCCCTTGAGCGCTGTGAGCAGCGTCTCCGGCTTCTTCGGCTTCGTACCTTTCAGGGTCGTTGCGCGGATCAGCAGACTGTCGTCAGGGCGCAGCACGAAATCCCCCGGCGTGACGTAGCAGACCTCGTGACCGCGTGCGAGCGCCGCGAGCGCCAGCCATGTCGTCGTATAATAGGGGGCTTCGCCTTCGACGGAGTTGACGAAAAAAGCGATGCGCATGTGGGCCGCTCCTATTACCGCAGCATATCGAGTGGAGCCATCCGCTCGCGCGCCCTGGCAAGCCGCGACGGCGCTTCCGGACCATCCAGAAACATGGGTCGAACCGAAGGGCCGCCGAGCAGGCCGCGGGCATGCAGTTCCTGCATGACGGCAAAATGGGAGGCGGCTATCTTGCCCATCCAGAAGGGCTCGAGCGCGCCCCCTGCTGCGAGATGATCGAGCAGCTGCAGAAGTCCCCGCAGGTAGATCGCGTCCTTGACGAGACCGCCGCCGCGATAAACGCGCAGAACAACATTGAAGGCGTCCGCCCTCTGGAATCCGTGTTCGTGGACGAGCAGGTGGTAGACCTCCGGCAAGGACGCGCCATCGATCATCGCGGCGCAGGCGAGCACGCGGGCGGCGAGGAGACGCAGCCGCTCGCTCGTCATTCCCCCCGAAAGATATTCCGCGAATACCGCAAGGCCCTCCTGCATTCCTTCATACCCGGCAAGACCGGAGCGAAACAGGCGAAGCCCCTGCGCCGATCCATTGAAGTAGGTCAGAAGGTGAACGCCGATTTCGTGGCTGAGGATCGGACCGACGCGATCGGACTCCATGATCGTGCTGCGCGCGATCAGGAGCCGCCTTCCCGAAACCAGCAACCCGGCGGGAAGATCGTCCCGCACCTCCACGAGCGCTTCGAAGCCCTCGTAGCGCTGGGCATATGCGGCGATCATCTCGCCCGCCCGCATTTCGACGAAATGGCTGTCGGCACGGCGTTCGGCGGGTGCTTGCGGGTCCGCGGCGACCTTCTGGCTGCGGGCGAGGATCTCTTCGGCTGCGCTGAGGAGGTTCGGCTCGACGGGACCGTACAGTGCACGGCCGAACTCGATGAACTTCCTCGTTTCACGGGCGGAGAGCATCGTCAGCTGCAGATCGACTTCCTGCTGCTTTTCACGGTAGAGTTGGTAGAGCACCGGGTCTTCGAGGTGATCGAAGGGGATCGAGAACAGCGTCTTCTTTGCGGCTTCGATCTCGATGATCAAAGGCCGATAGAGGAAACGCGGCGCGCGCGCGAAATCGCTTGCCGCGAATTCGCTCCAGGCGGCTTCCGCATTTATCGGCGTAACGGCGAGAAGAAAATCGAAGCTGGAGGCGACGTCGTCGATGCTGCGGTCGGTGCGCTCCACGGCATCGATGAATGCCTTTCTGCCGAGCGCGCGATGGGTCGGGAATTCGAGGCTGCGCGTCGATCGCGCGAAGGCAGCGAAGGCGTGCAGGGTGGCATCGAAGATGCTCGCGATCAGCCGCTCGCGCACTTCCGGGAAGATCCGGCCGGAATTGTGCTGCCGGTAGACGGGTGCGAAACGAACCCGCATTGAAGGGAATGGCAGATCGAGCGTCTCTCCCTCTAGTGTGGATTCCTGCGGCCATTCATGGAGCTCGACCCGCGGCGTTCGGAACTTCGCGGGGATCGCTTCGACGGCGTCGACGAATGCCATTGCTGCGGCTCGGATATTTCCCTCGGCGCCGGCCATCACTTCGACCTTGAAGGGCGGCAGCAAAGGAGCATTGTCGGTCAGGAGCTCATCCTGGGCGAGTTCGTCCATTTCGAGCACCATGAAGGCGCCGAATCGACGCTCGAGCAGTTTTCCGACGGCGGCGACGATAGGTTTCGCCGTGGCAGCGCCTGGTGCGAGCAGGTGAGAGGCGTTCGCGCGGACCACTTCGCGCGCAACAGGTGCCTCGTCGCTGCGGGTAAAATGCACGCAGAGAAAGGGCAGGGCCCGGTCAATGTGAAGGCGTCCGCCGCCTTCGAACTCCTTGCGGACAGCTCTGCCTGCCTCGATTGCGGCCAACGCATCCGCAAGCCAGTCGGGTGGATCGGCCTCGAGTTGGATGGGTGCGCGCGCAAGCTTCATCGACCTCGCTCCAAAGCGTCGATAAGTGCCGGCAGGGTCGAGGCGAGCAATCTTCTGAGCGCTACGAGCACCTCGGGGCACGGCTCGCCCGTCCATTCCTCCATGAAGACTTTCTTGAATTCGACGGCAATGGCGCAGCCCGTGTCGGGGAAATGCTCATGGATGAAGCGCGTCTGCTCGCCCCGCCCCTGGAAGGCGATGTTTTCGCGCACGTCCAGTGGTCCGCCTGGAAAATCGAAGGAGCGAAGCGCCGCCATGAAGCTGTCGACCACATGCGCCCATTTTCTGCGTTCCATCGAGATGGTGCCGATGTTGATGTCCGGCGCATCGGTCGAAAGCGTCGGCTCCGCTTCAGGCCCGGCACGGCGATGATTGTAGCTGTGAACGTCGAGGACGACGAAGCATCCGTGGCAGCGTTCGATACCGGCAAGGAACGATGCCAGCATCTCATAATACTCGTCGTGCACGGAAAGGGATGCATCGACGACGGCCTGCGGCGGTTCTTCCGCCCATACTTGGAGACCCCAGGCCTGTTCCGGCGGCAGGTAGACTGCGCCGCCGCGGGGACGGTTGACGTCGACTTCGAACCGCGAGCGATGGACGATGATCCGGTTGGCGAAGTCGCGGATCAGGAACTCGGTGAAGGGGTCCTCCTCCCGCAGGCGTTCTTCTTCGGAAATCGCGAACATGCGCCGCACCGCGGCGCGCGTGGCATGGCCGTCGTGAATGGCGGTCGCGACGACGGGTGTATCGCCGCGGTGCTGGGTCCACCAGGCGGATGTGGCGGGTGGCGTCAGATCCGCCAACAGTTCTGAGACACGGTTCATGTCCATCGCTTCCGCAGACACGTTCATGGATTACAATTCCGGATCGCGATTTCGGTTCCAAGCGCCTCAGGCACGATTGATCGTCGGAAGGAGGAGTTCCACTTCGCGCTGCATCTGCGGCGACAGCGTCTCGATGTTGCTCTTCCAGAAGTCCTCCGCCTCCTTGGGCTCGTTCTCCCAATTCCTAATCGAGGTCTGGTTATCATCGATCACCACTCGGCGATGGCCGCCGAGGCGCAGGTACTCGGTCGCAAGTTTACGTGCGTTCGTCAGTTCCATGGCTGTACTCCAGGTCTTGAGATTTCGGGACGCCAGCCGGCTGCCACATATTCGAAAACGCTCCGGGCTCTTGGACGTTCCCGGTAGATTGCGACTTTGATCTTGCTCCCGGTTCTTCCGGCCCGGAAGAAAAATCCGGTTTGACACCAATGACTAAGCCACCGGTCTCACGACGTCAGAAGCCGGTAGGCCAAATAGGCGACGGCGAGACTTGCAGCAAAGCCGAGCGCCATGAGGAACCCGTTTCTGACCAACAGTCCCAGCCCGAATATGGCAACAATGGTCATAGGAACATTCGTTAGAAAGGGGACGAATTCGAGAAGGGGAACGGGTACGGCCAGGAGGATGCAAATCAAGCCGGCGAGCCGGTCGAAGGGCCGCTGAGTCAAAGGGCGCAGTCCGCGCGTCAGCCATGGATCCAGCCAGCGAGACCACTTTTTCATCGTCCTGCCCGTCCCTTCGACAAGCCGCCGAGACAGGGTCTTCCGGCGCAGAAACCGCGGCATCCAGATATGCCGCTGGCCAGCGACGATTTGCAGCGAAACGAAAGCGACGACCGCTGCGAGCAGCGTGGACGCTGCCGGAATCACCCCGGCCGGTGAGAGGTTCGCGCCCGCCGCCAGGACCAGAACGGCGCCGAAACTTCGATCGCCAATCAGGAGCAGCAATTCGCCCAGCGACAAAGACGGCTGCCGGGCAGCCCCGGCGACGAGCGCATCGGCGAGAGTACCGATCGATGGAGCGTCCTTCCTGTCGCGCCGGCCGCCTGAGCGAACAACATCGGTGGGGCGAGCCTTCATGAATCGATAACGCCTGACGCGATCGGATTGTTCGCGTAGGCGTGGTCCGTCGAAGGCGCAGCAGAACAATCTTATCCGTCTTCCGATACGTTCCTCATGCCGCCTCGAGGCCGACTTTCTTGGCCTCGCCTTGCGGCGTGGAGGCGGTCTGCCTCAGGACACCCGGAAGGTTCTGGTAAATGTCGAGATAATCGCGTGTCATCCGTTCGGTAGTGAACCGTCTCTCGAAGCTCTCGCGAACCTTGCGCCTGTCGAGTTCCAGCACGCGTCCGAGGCTTTCGACTGCTTGCTCGACCGTGTCGACCAAGATCCCCGACACGCCGTCGTCGATCACCTCCGGCGCCGAGCCATAGCGGAAGGCAAGCACCGGAGTGCCGCAGGCCATCGCCTCGATCATCACGAGGCCGAAAGGTTCCGGCCAGTTTATCGGAAAAAGGAGCGCTGCGGCATTGCCGAGGAAGTCCGCCTTCTGGCCTTCGTCTATCTCGCCGATGTATTCGACATTGGAATGGCTTGCGATGAGAGGTTCGACGACTGCTTCCCAATAAGCGCGGTCCTGGGCGTCGATCTTCGCAGCGATCTTCAGAGGCATGCCGGACCGTGCCGCGATTTCGATCGCGCGGTCGGGACCCTTCTCCGGTGCAATGCGCCCGAGGAATGCCAGATACTCGTCAGATCGTCCTTCCCGCAGCGGCAAGACCGTCGGGTCCAGTCCATGCAGCACAGTGCCCCTCCAGTTGACCGGAGGCATCGGCACTCGCTGATGCTGCGATATCGAAACCAGGGGGATATCCGGGAAGGCCAGATAGAAAGGCTGCAGATCGGGCAGATCGAGGCGTGTATGAAGTGTCGTCACCGTCCTGTCGGCGAAATCTCTGATCAGGGGGAAATGCAGGAATTCGATATGGAAATGCAGAACGTCGAATTGAGGCGCGCGGCGGCGGACCTCTTCCAGCATCGCGATGTGATGGGGAAGGAAATCTTGCACTCTCGGATTGAGCCTGAGCGCGACGTCGCAACAGGGCACCAGCTCGGCACTTGTAAGCGAATCGCCGCTGGCAAAAAGGGTCACGTCATGGCCCAGTCTTACGAGTTCTTCGGTAAGGCAATGGACGATTCGCTCCGTGCCTCCGTAAAGCTTCGGCGGGACGCGTTCTGCAAGGGGTGCGATCTGCGCAATTTTCATCGCTCAACTCCTGATATCGAGGGGCGTCGGCAGGACGTCCCTCGGCGATAAGAAGGATGTTCTCACCCCTGCACAATTGTCGGGGAGCCACTCTTGTTCCGGAGTGCCAGCTGTGCTTGCAGAGTTGGGCCGCGCGCATGCACCCGCGGCTGCATGTGCGGACGCCATGCAGCCGCAGGGAAGCTGCGCGCGCTACTGCCGATAGTGATGGTGTGACGAGAAGAACCGAGAGTTTAGGATGATTTCGAAGAGGCCTGAACGCAGATGATCGCAGCTTATGTAGGCCTCTTCGTCGTCGCCTTCGGGGCGGCCACCGTCCTGCCGTTCCAGTCCGAGCCGTTGCTGGTGGGGCTGCTCGCATCCGGCAAGTTCTCGCTCGTGGCACTTGTCGCCGTGGCGAGCGTCGGCAATATCCTCGGGGCCCTATGCAACTGGTTCCTCGGGAGGTTCATCGACCGTTTTCACGACAGACCGTGGTTCCCGGTGAAGAAGACGTCGCTGGAGAGGGCAGGCGGATGGTACCGGCGTTATGGCCGCTGGACACTCCTTTTCTCCTGGATGCCCCTTTTCGGGGACGCCTTTACCGTGATCGCCGGCGTGTTGCGCGAGCCGCTCTGGTCCTTCCTGATCCTCGTCGCCATTGCCAAGACAGGCCGATACGTCTTCCTTGCCGCGGCCACTCTCGGCGCCAAAGCCGTCCTAGGCTTCTGATGCGCTTACGTCAGCCATATCCGCACGCCTCCCAGTTTCAGGAATGCTATTTCAGCGCGGCAACGCCGAAGCGGGGATTGACCTCCATATTCACTTGGGCGGACCCGTTCGCGATTTCCTCGATGATCGGGCAGTCCGGCCGATCGTCGCCGTGGCAATGGCCCGCGAGATGCTTGAGCGTCCGCGTCATTTCCTGGATGGCGGCTATCTTGCGTTCCAGTTCCGCGATGTGTTCGAGGGCGACCGCCTTGACGTCGGAACTCGCCCTGGACCGATCGCGCCAGAGAGCAAGGAGCTCCTTGATCTGCTCCACCGAGAATCCCAGATCCCGTGCCCGGCGCACGAAGCGAAGCGTATGGACGTCGTTGTCGCCGTAAGTCCGATAGCTGGACTCGGTTCGAAGGGCGGGACTGATAAGCCCGATCTGTTCGTAGTAGCGGATCATTTTGGAGGAGACGCCGCTGGCTTTGGAGGCTTCGCCGATATTCATCTGTTTCTCCTTTTCTGCGAGCGTGGCTTGCGGCAGCCGGTCGCCCTCGCATCATGCCTTCAGGCCGGGTTGACCGATTTCAGCCGCAGCGCATTGCCGAGGACGAAAACGCTCGACATCGCCATGGCCGCTGCCGCGAAAATCGGCGAAAGCAGAATGCCAGTCACCGGGTAAAGGACGCCGGCTGCGACGGGTATCAGACTGACGTTATAGGCGAATGCCCAGAACAGATTTTGCTTGATGTTCAGGATCGTCGCCTTGCTGAGCGCGATCGCCTTCGCAACGCCGTTCAAGTCGCCGGACATCAGCACGACGTCGGCGCTTTCTATCGCGATGTCGGTTCCCGTCCCGACTGCGATGCCGACATCCGCTTCGGCGAGAGCCGGCGCATCATTGATGCCGTCGCCGATGAACGCGACCGACCGGCCGCCCTGCCGAAGCTTTCTGATCGCCTCGACCTTGCCTTCCGGCAAGACCTCGGCGACGACCTCGTCGATGCCGAGCTTTCTGGCGATCGCCTCGGCGGTGCGGCGGTTGTCCCCGGTGATCATCGCCACCTTGAGGCCGAGCTCGTGCAGGGACCTGATCGCCTGAGGCGTCGTTTCCTTGACCGGATCCGACACTGCGACGATCGCCGCCAGCCGACCGTCGATGGCCGCATAGAGCGGCGACTTGCCGCTGGCGCCGAGCAGCTCGGCCTCGGTTGAGAAACCGGAAACGTCGATCCCGTTGGTGGCGAGCGCGCGGTCCGCACCGACCAGCACCTGCCGCCCGGACACCGATCCGCTTACGCCAAAGCCGGGCGTCGCTTCGAAGCCGTTGACCGCGGCCGTCGCGATCCCTTTGGACTTTGCCGCCGACACGATGGCCTCCGCGATCGGGTGCTCGGAAAGCGTTTCGAGACTCGCGACGAGGAAAAGCACTTCGTCGGCCTCGAAGCCCTCTGCAGCGACGAGGTCGGTCAGTTCCGGGCGGCCCTTCGTCAAAGTCCCGGTCTTGTCGAGCGCGACCACATCGGCGTCGCGCAGCCTCTGGAGAGCCTCTCCCTTGCGGAACAGGATGCCGAGTTCGGCGGCGCGGCCGGTACCGACCATGATCGAGGTCGGCGTCGCCAGGCCCATCGCACAGGGGCAGGCGATGATCAGCACCGCGACGGCATTCACGAGGGCGAATGAGAGCGCAGGCGAGGGGCCGAAAGTGTACCAGGCGGCAAAAGTCAGCACCGCTGCGAGAATCACGGCCGGAACGAACCATCCGGTAACCCTGTCGACCAGGGCCTGGATCGGCAGCTTCGAGCCTTGGGCGGTTTCGACCAATTTGATGATCTGCGCAAGCAGCGTGTCGCTGCCGACCTTGGTGGCCTTGAAGGTAATGGACCCGGTCTTGTTGATCGTGCCGCCGACCACCGCGCTGTCGGCCGTCTTCTGGACGGGAAGGGGTTCACCGGTGATCATCGCTTCGTCGACATAGGAGCTGCCGTCGATGACCGTACCGTCCACAGGGATCTTCTCACCCGGCCGGATGCGGATGACGTCACCGGCAACGACCTCGCTGATTTGCGCCTCGACGAATTCGCCGCCGCGCAAGACGAAAGCCGTCTTCGGCTGCAGGCCGACGAGCCGCTTGATCGCCTGGCTCGTGCGACCCTTCGCCCGTGATTCCAGATAGCGGCCGAGGAGAACCAGGGTGACGATGACGGCGGCCGCCTCGTAATAGACATTCGCCGTTCCCGAAGGCAGAACTCGGGGAACGAAGGTCGCAACGACCGAATAGCCCCATGCGGCCGTGGTCCCGAGGACGACAAGCGAGTTCATGTCGGGCGTCCAGCGCAGAAGATTCGGCACGCCCTTCCGGAAGAACCGCAGCCCCGGTCCGAAGAGGACGAGCGTGGCGAGCGCAAACTGTAGGTACAGATTGTTTCGCATGCCGATCGTGCCCATGATCAGCTCATGGACGCCTGAAATGAAGTGTGACCCCATCTCCATCAGGAAGAGCGGAAGGGTCATCAGCACCGAGATCGTCACCGCGGATTTGAGAGAGCCAAGCTCGGCCGCGCGATGGTCCTCGTCTCCTGCCGAAGCCTCGGCAGGCTTGGTCTTGCGAAGCTCGTATCCGGCACCCCGGACCGCAGCTTCGAGGGCGGACAGATCGGCGGTTCCGGAAATCAGGCTCACGGTCGCCTTCTCGGTCGCAAGATTAACGGCTGCATCCGCAACGCCGGGAACGGCCTTCAGCGCCTTCTCTACGCGAGAAACACAGGAGGCGCAGGTCATGCCCTCGATCTGGAGTTCCTCAGTGGCGATCCTCGGCGCGTAGCCGGCTTTCTCGATCGCGTGGAGCACCGCAAGCGTGTCCGGTTCTCCATCGAATTGAACCGTTGCCCGTTCCGTCGCCAGATTGACATTCGCGGACGCGACGCCCGGCACCGCGGTGATCGCCTTTTCGACGCGCCGGACGCAGGAGGCACAGGTCATGCCCTCGATTCCGAAGTTGGTGGAAACCGGAAGCGGAGCGGCTTTTTCGATCTTTTTCAGTGCAGTCATCGGAACGTCCTTTCCCAAACTGCACCCTTCATAATCCTTCCAATAATGGGAAGGTCAAGCGCCTTTGCGCGTTTTCTTCCGGCCACGCACAAGACCGTAGCGGGAGGCTTAGAGCGGTTCCAGGAAAGTGCAGACGGTTTTCCGCCCGAAGCGCGTCGCTCTTAAAAAATTAGAGCAGTTCAGTGCTTCAATGAAACACTGAACTGCTCTAGCGGTGCACGGCATTCAGGCCCCTTGGCTGCAGCAAGCGTTGCTGGCGGACGCCTTCTAGCCGGCATCCTCGATGGCGGCGACAAAGGCAGCGAGACCAATGTCGGATTCGATCGATGCGGTTTTCGCCAGGAGGTCGACGGTGACCCTGGCGTTCGGATCGACCGATTTCACCGCCGTCTCGACGGTACCGGCGCAGTGGCTGCAGGTCATATCGGATATGCTGAGACTGTACATGGAAACACCCTTGCTTCACGAAACCGCCACAGCATGCATCTTCCAACGATGTCAGGGTCAAGGGAGCGCCCGGATTTCATTTTCGGACGCTGCGGCGCGTTCGCCGGCAAGTCAGCGCGAATGCCGGCCGTCGCTCCATACAAGAGCCAGCTGGCCGGCATTCATCCAACCGCGTCAGTGGCGAGACCACCCGAGTGCTGCAAACGGCTTCGACTTAGGCGCCGTCAGCCAGCCCGGCTCGGATGGCCGTTGCTTCATTCGACAACGCAATCGTCAGACTTCGCGGCGGCTGCCTGCTCGCCTGACTGCTGAGCTTCGGCGTCCTGCTGCGACGTAGCGAGGTTCTTGTCTCCTCCGCCTTGTTGGTTGGCCAGAGGCATCGTCTGACCGTCCTTGCTGGCAGCATTGTTCTCGGTCTCCAGCGGGGCCTTGGTTCCGTCCTTGGCTATCCCCGGCTTTTCAGCATTGATGGAAGCGGTGGTGTCCGTCGAAGTCCCATCTTTGCAGGCGCCCGTGGCTGAACCGGATGCGAGGCCCACAATCGAAATTGCTGTAAAGATCGTGGCGAGTACCCTCATTGTAATCTCCTTTATCTCCGAACCAGATGTGTGAAAACAAATCGGCAGGCCGATCGTTCCATGGCTTGCGCGGATCAAGGATTTGAAGGTCAGGAAGCGTGATCTCACTTCGGGCTTGTCGATCTGCGTCAGGTCGGCTACGCATTAATTTGATTATTGTAGGAAGATTGAAATATGGAAGAGCGACAAGCCCGATCGTCCTTCGCCGCCCTGTCGCAGGAGACGCGCCTGGGAATTGTGAGAACACTCGTCGTCGCGGGACCGGTCGGCATGGCTGCGGGTGCGATAGCAGAAAAGATGGGCGTCTCACCCTCGAACGTCTCCTTCCACCTGAAGGAGCTGGAGCGGGCCGGATTGATCACGCAGAGGCGCGAATCGCGCTCGATCGTCTACAGTGCCAGCTACGACGCCCTTGCCGATCTTGTGAAGTTCCTGATGGAGGACTGTTGTGTCGGACACGCCAGCGTACGTGCATCACTGAACGAGCAAAACCCGTGTCGCGTGGCATCCTCCACGCCGGCCGAAGGCGGGAACGGCTGATATGAAGTCCGGGGTCCCCGCGGGCATCGTCGCCGCACTCGGTCTCACCCAGATCATCGGCTATGGCACGCTCTACTACAGCTTCAGCATCCTTGCGCCCGCAATGGCACGCGACCTCGGCCTGACCGTCGAGCAAGTGTTCGGCGTGTTTTCCGCTTCGCTGCTGGTGGGCGGCCTATCGGCTCCTCTCGTTGGAGGATGGATGGACCGGTTCGGCGCGGCGACGATCATGACTTTCGGCTCGGCCGTCTCCGCTCTGGCTCTTTTGCTATGCGCCTGGTCTCCCTCGACGGCTGTGTTCGCCATCGCCATAGTCCTCCTGGAAGTGGCCTCCAGCATGGTGCAATATCAGGCTGCCTTTGCGGCACTTGTGGAAATCCGTCCCAAGGCGGCTTCACGCAGCATCACCTATCTGACGTTGATCGGGGGCTTCGCTTCGACGATCTTCTGGCCGATTGCCGCGAGCCTTGGAGAGTTTCTCTCGTGGCGCGAAATCTACATCGCTTATGCGCTGTTGAACCTGCTTGTCTGTCTCCCGCTGCATCGCTGGATCATGCGAAGCCGGACGCCTGCAGCGATCGAATCTTCCGGCCTGAACCGGGAAGCGATTGCCGGCGCGCTTCCCGTACAGGCAAGGCGGCGCGGCATGCTTCTTGTCTCGTTGGCCTTTGCCTTACAGGGGTTCACACTTTCCGCGATACTGACGCATATGGTTCCGATGCTGGGAGCGATCGGCTTCGGGGCGGCAGCCGTGATGATCGGCTCGCTCTTCGGACCTTCACAGGTTCTGAGCAGGCTCATCAACATGACATTCGGCGCAAACTTGCTGCCCCCCATGCTCGCGACCCTGTCGGCCACGCTCATCGTGGCGAGTGTCGTCGTCCTCGGTCTTTCCGGAACCTGGTTGCCAGGCGCCGTGGTCTTCGCGATCTGTCTGGGTCTCGGCTCCGGCGTCAACAGCATTGCGCAGGGATCGCTTCCGCTCTGGCTGTTCGGATCGGTCGGCTATGGTGCGATTACGGGAAGAATGGCCGCCGCACGGCTGGCGGCAGGCGCGATGGCACCCTTTGTCTTCTCCGTCCTGATGGAACGCTTCGGCACGGATGTCGCCTTGTTGGCCAATGCCTGCCTCGGCGCGGTCGGTATGGGGGCCTTCCTGGCGGTAGCATTGGCCGCCAAACGTCGGCCGGACGCTCTCACGCTTTGACGCTGCGCACTTCCGCACGGAAAACCGTCAACCCCTTTCCTGCACGTGCTCCAGAGGTGCGATTGCCCGAGATGCGGACACTTGTTCGCGCCATCTTAGGTATGAAGTCAGATTAGGTGAGGGGGGTGGAGTCCAGTCACCGTCTACCCAAGGAGGTCAGCTCTTGGGTGGACGGCATTTGGAAACGGTCTGGCAGGGTTCCTTCTCCGTGTCCTGATCATGGGTTTAGCAAGCTCACTTTGAGCCAACTGCTCAGCAACTTTACAAATATTCAAACTCCGCGGCTCTTTCGAAAACCGCCAGCGGACCAAGACTCGGGTCCACCGGTATACGGATCAAATTCGGGACGGTTATCAGTGACGAAAGAAGTGGGTCAGGCGCCGAAAGCGGACGATCCGACTGCGACCGGAAAGCTCACGGTGCATACGAGGCCTGTACGGTTGTCGGACAGAAAAATTTGACCACCGTGCAAATCCGCGACGGCTCTCACCAGACTCAGCCCCAACTCGGTTCCGGGTGAACCGAGCGTCTTGTCGAGGCGGTAGAAACGCCCGAAAACCTTCGTCCGCTCGGCAGCCGGGATGCCGAGGCCATTGGCACAAACGATCAACTTCACCCATTCCGCGTCGCTGGAAAGTGTGAGTTCGACCGCCGGCCCGCAAGGAGTGTGGCGAGTAGCGTTGGTAAGAAGATTGACGCAAAGCTGCTTTACCAAATCAGCATCGCCAAAGATGAAACCGGAGCTTTGGAGATTCAACGAGAACCGATACCCGAGGAAGCGAAGTAGGGGCCGCCATAGCCGCCATGGTAGTCAAACCGAATTTCGGCGTAGGTCTTTAGCGCGCCGTTTCGGTGTCCGAAGCGGTCAAGAACCCGGGAAGCGCGCTTCACGACGCGGTCCAAGTCCGACCCCGATGTAACGTTCCGCACTCGACAATGGAACGGTCGAGCGGACGAACAGCCGGCTTGGTACTGTCTTTATTACCAGGCGGAATGGAGCCGGACGTCGCTCAGCAGATGAGCGTTCGGTTGCGTAGCGGGGGCAATACCCGAGAGGGAGGGTGGCGCGACCGTAAGCGCTACTCACCCGGCGGGGTGAAAGCTCTTGAACAACGGTGCGAGATCCGGCTCCTAAGCTGTTTCGATCGGGTCTCGAGTCATCGGAGGATGCGACGTTCAGTCGATGAACTCGGCGACCACCCCTGGCTTGACCATCGCCGCAAGTTCCTCCGCGTCCCAGTTCGTCAGGCGAACGCACCCGTGTGACTGAGCTTTATCGATCAAGGACGGTTCGGGCGTGCCATGGATTCCATAGGTGGGCTCCGTCAGATCGATCCAGACGGTTCCCACCGGGTTATTGGGGCCTTTGGGAAGCGTCAGGGCCTCGTCGTTGTCGCCCTGCTTGAAGTTGACGTCGGGGTCGTATTCGTAAGGGGGCATTCGCGCGACCCCCTTGACCTTGTGGGTGCCCGTGGGGGAGGGGGACCCTTCGCTGCCGATGGAGGCAGGATACGCAGCGAGCGGCGAACCATCTTCGGCGAATGCCAGAACTTGCCCGGCTCGCTTGCGCACTTCTATCCTTTTGACCTCGCCTTCCTTTGCGGCGCCGGGCTTTGCAACCCAAACTGTCTCACCGACGGCAAACGACGAACCTGGATTCAGCGCCTTCAACAGGTCGAGGTCCATGTGAAACCGCTCGGACAATCTCTCCTCGACGCTCGTATAACCCAGGTGATCCATCTTGGCCTGCTTGGAATAGTCGTCGGGAATCTCGTCGACGAGATCCTTGGCGTCCTCTTCCGTGATGGCATAGGACTGGATGACAGGCTGGTCCTGCGGAAGCCGGCTGAAGACCTCAGGGTCCAGCTTTCCATCGACAGGAAGACGCTGCATTGCCTCGTATCCCGCAACGGCCTTGGTGACATTCTCGCCGTAGTAGCCGTCGATCACCCCGGGAGAGGATCCCGCGCGATCCAGAAGAATCTGGAGGTGGACGATGGCCGGATCCGGGTGAGGCGGTTCCTTCGGTGGCCGTTCCGGCGCGATCGAGGCAATCGGAGCATTGTTGATCGCTTCCGGCTGAAGGTCTTCAGCACTGGCGGTGGAATGGAGGCCCAATGACAGGGCGGCTGCGACAAGAATGATGTTCTTCATGAACATCAAATGGACAGCCCGCCCGACTTGTTCCGCCCACTGATTTCCTTGCCTTGGCAGTGGATGCGGCGTGCATCTTGCACGCCGCACGGAGAAAGGCCGTCAGAGCGCCGCTTTGATCTTCTCGGCGGCTTCAGGCGAGACCCACTTCGACCACATGTCCTCGTTCTCTTCGAGGAAGCGCTTCGCACCTTCTTCACCACTGGCCTGATTGTCGGTCATCCAGGCCATGAGTTGGCTGACGGTCTCGTTGCTCCAGGAGCGCTTGGTCAGATAGTCCATGACCTCGGGGCCGACCCGCTCGGAGAAGGGCTTGGCAACCAGCGTCACGATCGTGTCGACCGGCCATGCATTCGGCTTGGGGTCGGGGCAATCCGCTACGGTGTTGCAGCGTTTCCATTCGGCCGCGTCATGGGGCACGCCGGGGTCCAGCTTGACCATCTTGTATTTACCGAGGAGGGCGGTAGGAGACCAGTAATAGGTAAGAAGACCCTCCTTGCGTTCATAGGCCTTGGCGATGGCGCCGTCCAGGCCGGCCGCGGAGCCGGTGTCGACCAGGGTGAAGCCGGCCTTCTCGCCGTCGAAGGCGCTAAAAAGCTGCGTCGTCACCACCGTTCCGCCCCAGCCCTGTGGCCCGTTCAGGATCGCGCCCTTGCTGGGGTCCTCGGAGGCAGGAAAGAGCTCGGGGTGCTTCAGCGCGTCGCCGATCGTCTTGATGTCCGGGTGTGCGTCGGCGAGGTATTGCGGGATCCACCACCCCTGTACGCCGCCGTCAGGCAGCGGGGAGCCGACTGTGATGATACGACCGTCGTCCTGGCCTTTCTTGACGACATCGGGCAGGAGGTCGATCCATGCTTCCGGCGCGATATCGGGTTGGCCCTTCTCGGCCATGGAGGTGATCGTCGGCACGGTGTCGCCGATCGTGATCTCGGCACTGCAGCCGTAGCCTTCATTGAGAATGAACTTGTCGAGGTTGGAGAGGACCTCCGCACTCTGCCAGTTCATGCTGGCAATGGTGACGGTCCCGCACTCGGCGGCACTCGACGTCGATGCTCCTGCGATGAGACCAAGCATCAGACATGTCGACGCAAGCAGCTTTTTCATTACATTGTTCCCTCTTCTTTTTGCGGCGTCTTATCGGAAGAGCAGGGTGCCGCGTATACCCGCTCCTGCCTCGCTCGTTCCTTATCCTCCTTTGTCGCTATCCGGAGTAGCCATGCCGGGCGAAGAAGCGGTCAAGCTCTCTCTGCTCCGGGACTTGTCCGGTGAAGATCTCCACATATTCCGGGATGCGCTTCATCCGCACGGATACGTCTTCCTTCGTCTGCATCGAGATATAGCCGATCTGCACGAGATAGATCGTGCGCGCACGTACATCGGCCCGCGCCTCGTCATGCCCGAACCGCAGGAACATGCGCGTGAGCGCGTCGAGTCGCTGCTGATCGGCGCTCTGGACTTCCGCAAGAATTTCAGGCGACTGCAGAGCCCAGCTTCGCACCGCGAACTCGAACTGCGAATCGAACAGGCTGCCATCAAGCCAGCAGTCGAAGACGTTGAGCATCGCTTCGGCAATCGTCTCAGCATAGGCCTCGGATTGTCTTACCAGATTGCCGGTATTCTTTTCGCGCCAGCGCGAGACGAGCCTGTCGAGCAGTTCCTCGCGGTCCTTGAAAAACCAGTAGAAGCTCGTCCGCGACAGATTCAGCTTCTTCGCGAGCGGCTGGATCTTCACCGCATCGATGCCGGCATCGAGCAGGGATTCGTAGGCCGCTCCAAGCCAGACATCCGGGGAACCGCGCCAGCCGCTGTCGCTCGTGATCTGCTCCATCGTTACTGTTTAACAGATCGAAGGATACCCCGCAAGAAAAATGTACATCAGTGTCTCCGTCCCCGACTGCAATGCCTGATTTGTTGACACATATGTACATTTTCACATAGGCTGCCGACAGACCAAGCCGGAGACCCGCAGATGCCGAACGACCCCCTCCTTCAACCGTACCAGCTGAAGCACCTGACGCTGCGTAACCGCATCATCGTGACGGCACACGAGCCGGCCTATCCGGAGGACGGCATGCCAAAGGAGCGCTATCGCGCCTATACGGTGGAGCGCGCGCGGGGCGGCGTGGCGATGACGATGACCGCCGGTTCGGCGGCCGTCTCGAAGGACAGCCCGCCGGTCTTCAACAATCTGCTCGCCTACAGGGACGAGATCGTGCCGTGGATCAGGGAGATGACCGACGCCGTGCACGAGGAGGGGGCGGCGATCATGATCCAGCTCACCCATCTCGGCCGGCGCACGCGGTGGGACAAGGGAGACTGGCTTCCGGTCGTCGCTCCCTCGCATCACCGCGAAGCGGCGCATCGCGCCTTCCCCAAGAAGATCGAAGACTGGGATATCGACAGGATCATCAAGGATTTTGCCGATGCGGCGGAGCGCATGAAGGCCGGCGGAATGGATGGCGTCGAACTCGAGGCCTACGGTCACCTCATCGACCAGTTCGCCTCGCCATTGACGAACGAACTCGATGGTCCCTACGGCGGCTCGCTCGACAACCGCATGCGCTTCTGTTTCGACGTCCTGAAGGCGATCCGGGCACGTGTCGGAGACGAGTTCATCCTGGGCGTGCGATACACGGCCGATGAATGCCTTCCCGGGGGGACGGACAAGGCGGAGGGCCTTGAGATATCGAAACGCCTCAAGGAAAGCGGACTTATCGACTACCTGAACATCATTCGCGGCCATATCGATACCGATCCCGGACTGACGGATGTAATTCCTATTCAGGGCATGGCCAATTCGCCGCATCTCGACTTCGCCGGCGAGATACGCGCAGCGACGAACTTCCCGACCTTCCATGCGGCGAAAATCCCTGACGTCGCGACCGCGCGCCACGCGATTGCGTCCGGCAAGGTCGACATGGTCGGGATGACCCGCGCCCACATGACCGATCCGCATATCGTCCGCAAGATCATCGAGAAGCGGGAGGAAGACATTCGCCCCTGCGTCGGTGCGAACTACTGTCTCGACCGCATCTATCAGGGGGGCGCCGCCTATTGCATCCACAATGCTGCGACCGGACGGGAGCTGACGATGCCGCACAGCATCGCAAAGGCGCACTGTCGCAGGAAAGTGGTCGTCGTCGGGACCGGACCGGCTGGTCTCGAGGCGGCACGCGTGGCGGGGGAGCGTGGCCACGAGGTGATTGTGTTCGAGGCGGCGAGCGATCCGGGCGGCCAGGTCCGCCTGACTGCGCAGAGCCCGCGCCGGCGGGAAATGATCAGCATCATAGATTGGCGCATGAGCCAGTGCGAGAAACTTGGCGTCACCTTCCATTTCAACACATGGGCGGAAGCGGAGGCCATTCAGGCGGAAAGTCCTGACGTCGTCATCATCGCCACCGGCGGGCTTCCGCATACGGAGGTGCTGTCGAGGGGCAACGAGCTCGTCGTGTCCGCCTGGGACATCATTTCCGGGGACGCAAAGCCGGGCACCAATGTTCTGATCTTCGATGACGCCGGCGACCACGCCGCTCTGCAGGCCGCCGAATTTCTCGCCACTGCCGGCGCCAGGGTCGAGATCATGACGCCCGACCGCTCCTTCGCGCCGGAGGTCATGGCGATGAACCTCGTGCCTTACATGCGTTGCCTGCAGAAGCTCGATGTGACCTTTACCGTCACCTACCGTCTGGAAGCGGTAGAGAAGAGCGGCAATGAACTGGTCGCCCATGTCGGCAGCGACTACGGGGGTATCTCCAAACAGCGGACTTTCGACCAGGTGGTGGTCAATCATGGGACCATCCCGCTCGATGAACTCTATTTCGAGCTGAAGCCCTTCTCCAGCAATCTGGGCGAGATCGCGCACGACCAAATGATCGCCGGGGAACCGCAATCGGTCGTCCGCAACGCCGAGGGCAAGTTCCAGCTCTTCCGTATCGGCGATGCGGTCGCGGCGCGCAACACCCACGCCGCGATCTACGACGCTCTACGCCTTCTCAAGGATATCTGACGCCAGGCAGGTCCCCAGACCTTTTCACTCCTAGAAGGACCTATCAATGTCACCTCGCAGCGATGCCCTTCAGTTGTTCATCGACAGTGCCTTTGAAGCGTTCGATCATTTCGCGCAGGCTCCGCAATCGCGCCGCTCGATCCTGCAGATTTCTTCTGCGCTCGAGGTGCCGGGTGTGGAAAGGCGGGGCCACGGAAGCCGCCTGCCGGTGTGTTCCCACCTTGAGCCGGCGCTCTCCATCGAAACGGAACACGAGCCGCTGCGACGTCTGATCGATCGGTTCAGGGCAGTCGAGCCCTTTCTCGCATGGCGCCGGCGCACCGGTTGCGACGGTTCCGCGAGCGCGAATTTCCTCGAGGGCCATGCGAACGCGATGATCGTCGGACCTGGCGGTCTCGAAGAGCGCAGGGACGTCTGGCTCGGAGTTACATTGATGGCGCCGCATGTGCGTTATCCGGACCATGAGCACGCGCCTGAGGAGGTCTATCTCGTTCTGTCGAAGGGAGAATTCCGGCAGGGGGAGGGAGAATGGTTTTCACCGGGCCTCGGCGGCTCGTTCTACAACGAGCCGGGCATCAGGCACGCAATGCGGTCGGTCGACACGCCGCTACTGGCATTCTGGGCATTACTGGCGGAGCCGACTTAGGGCCTGTTGAGATTCGGGATACCCGCCGCGACTGTTTGATTTCCTCATCCCTGTGCTCGTCACAGGTATCCAACCAGACCAAGTCCTTGGTCTGAAAGAACTCTCCCTGCCCCGCAGACGCGGCGCTGCTGGATCTCTGTGACAAGCACAGAAACGAGGGCGAGGACAAGCGCCATCATCCATCTCGCAGCAGCCGGAGCGGGAAGACGCAAGCGTCCTTTAACGCCGAAACTCAGTGAATGTTGAATTCGCCATCCACCTGCCGCCACTCGTTCGGGCCGATCAGCCGTTTGTGGGTGAATCGCACGGAGTGGAGCGGCCCGTCGAGATTAGTCTGCCAGAAATCGAGGAACTTTCGCATCTGGGGAAATTCAGGTGCGAGGTCGTAATCCTGCCAGACATAGGTCTGCAGGACGGATTCGAAATCGGGAATGCGGTAGAGGATATGCGCGGTTGTGAGACCGTAACCGTTGAGCTGGCGCTCGAGATCCGATGAAAATCGCATGCTTCATCTCCGTTACATATCATTCGCCGGCTCCCGGCTGATCTTGCGCGGGCGCCCCGGCATGACCTTAACGTCACAGCGAAATTCGGGTTCCTTTCCAGTCTGTTAGCAGCCGCCTCGAAGCGCTGCTAATTTTTTTGCCGGGGCCTCTTGAAATCCATTTTTAGCCCAACCAGATCATCCCGCGCGAAGTGCTCGAACGAGGCTTCGCACCCGTCCGGATTGGTCATCCGGTCCGGGATGGGGAACAAGATCATCAATGTTTGTCCATGGAGGAAAACATGGCGTTTCGACCGCTTCATGATCGTATTCTCGTCCGCCGCGTCGAGTCCGAAGAGAAGACCAAAGGCGGCATCATCATCCCCGACACTGCCAAGGAGAAGCCCCAGGAAGGCGAAGTCCTCGCTGTAGGTCCCGGCGCGCGCGGCGAAAAGGGTCAGATCCAGCCGCTCGACGTCAAGGTGGGCGACCGCATCCTGTTCGGCAAGTGGTCCGGCACCGAGATCAAGATCGACGGAGAAGATCTCCTGATCATGAAGGAAAGCGATGTCATGGGAATCATCGAGGCCCGGGCCGCCGAGAAGATAGCCGCCTGATAACGCGAAGATACAGTCAACAAGCTGCCTATCAAGGAGTGAAGAAATGGCTGCGAAGGAAGTCAAATTCCAGACCGACGCACGCGAGCGCATGCTGCGTGGTGTCGACGTGCTGGCCAATGCCGTAAAGGTAACTCTCGGTCCGAAGGGCCGTAACGTCGTTATCGACAAGTCGTTCGGTGCGCCGCGGATCACCAAGGATGGCGTCTCCGTCGCCAAGGAAATCGAACTCGAGGACAAGTTCGAGAATATGGGCGCGCAGATGCTGCGCGAAGTCGCATCCAGGACCAACGACCTTGCCGGGGACGGAACGACGACCGCTACGGTGCTCGCACAGGCAATCGTCCGGGAAGGTGCCAAGGCCGTCGCCTCGGGCATGAACCCGATGGACTTGAAGCGCGGCATCGATCTCGCAGTCGATGCGGTCGTGAAGGAATTGAAGAACAACGCCAGGAAGATCTCCAAGAATTCCGAGATCGCTCAGGTCGGTACCATTTCCGCCAATGGCGACACCGAAATCGGACGCTATCTCGCCGAAGCCATGGAGAAGGTCGGCAATGAAGGGGTGATCACGGTCGAGGAGGCCAAGACGGCCGAGACGGAACTCGAGGTCGTCGAGGGTATGCAGTTCGACCGCGGCTATCTCTCTCCCTATTTCATCACCAATCAGGACAAGATGCGCGTGGAACTGGAGGATCCCTATATCCTCATCCACGAAAAGAAGCTTTCGAACCTGCAGGCCATGCTGCCGGTGCTCGAAGCGGTCGTCCAGTCCGGCAAGCCGCTCCTCATCATCGCCGAGGATGTGGAAGGCGAGGCGCTCGCCACCCTCGTCGTCAACAAGTTACGCGGCGGCCTCAAGGTTGCTGCCGTCAAGGCGCCTGGCTTCGGCGACCGCCGCAAGGCCATGCTGGAAGACATCGCCATCCTGACCGGCGGCACCGTCGTTTCGGAAGACCTCGGCATCAAGCTTGAAAGCGTCACGCTCGACATGCTGGGCCGTGCTAAGAAAGTCTCGATCGAGAAGGAGAACACCACCATCATCGACGGTGCGGGTTCGAAAGCCGATATCGAGGGCCGTACCGCGCAGATCCGCGCCCAGATCGAGGAGACGACCTCTGACTATGATCGCGAGAAGCTGCAGGAACGCCTTGCCAAGCTCGCCGGCGGCGTCGCAGTCATCCGCGTAGGTGGCTCTACCGAAGTCGAGGTGAAGGAAAAGAAGGACCGCGTCGACGACGCGTTGCACGCGACGCGGGCGGCAGTCGAGGAAGGGATACTGCCCGGCGGCGGCGTCGCGTTGCTGCGGGCGGTCAAGGCTCTCGACGGCCTTAAGACCGCCAACCACGATCAGCGCGTCGGGGTCGATCTCGTGCGCCGCGCTATCGAAGCTCCCGTCCGCCAGATTGCGGAAAACGCCGGAGCCGAGGGCTCGATCATCGTCGGCAAGCTGCGCGAGAAGACGGAGTTCTCTTATGGCTGGAATGCCCAGACCAACGAATATGGCGATCTCTATGCCATGGGCGTCATCGACCCGGCCAAGGTCGTCCGCACCGCGCTTCAGGACGCAGCGTCGGTTGCCGGTCTTCTCGTCACGACCGAAGCCATGATCGCCGAAAAGCCCAAGAAGGAAGCCGCACCGGCGCTTCCGGCCGGCGGCGGCATGGACTTTTAAGCGATGGACCGGGCCCGCCCTTGCCCTCGGGGCGGGCCTCCCTTCCGAGGGCATGTTCCTTAAGGCCTCGCTAGTCCTGGTTCCGGAACGCCGCCTCTCCGGCGTCCGACACTTCGACCCACTTCTTGTCCGGCTCGGCGTCTTTGACGTAGCTGTCGTGCCAGTTCCACCATTTGTAGGTCGGGGTCTGCGGATAGCCTTCGGGCGAATCCTCCCAGACTTCCTGCCGGCCGAGCGGCGTGATGTCGAGGTAATTCCACGTGCTGCCCATCTGCTCGTCGCCGCGATTGTTGATGAAATAGGTACGGAAAACGCGGTCGCCGTCGCGATAGAACACGTTCGTGCCGTGCCACTCGTCCACCCCGAAATCGGCGTCGAAGCTGTCCGTCACGGTAAACCACGGGATCTGCCATCCCATGCGCGCCTTCAGCCGGGCGATGTCCGCCTGGGGTGCCCGCGAGACGAAGACGAGGGTTGTGTCACGGGCGTTCAGGTGGGCAAGGTGCGCCACCTGATCGGCCACCATGGAGCAGCCTCTGCAGGCGTGATCGGGCCAGCCGAAAACGCCCGGTTCGAAGAAGGCGCGGTAGACGATCAGCTGTCGCCGACCCTCGAACAAGTCGACGAGGCTGACACGGCCCTCCGGGCCTTCGAACGCATATTCCTTCTCTACAGCCATCCATGGCATCTGCCGGCGCTCGGCGGCCAGCGCGTCGCGCGCCCGCGTCAGGGCCTTTTCCTTGACGAGCAGCTGCTCGCGCGCAGCCTCCCAGGCCTGCGGCGGGACGACGGGTGGCGTGTGCATTGGTTTCGTCATGGCTCGGCACCTCCAGTTTGTGTGCTTTGGCAATCTGTACGCATTGGCGCCTCCTGGAGGCGCGTTCCCGATCGCGCCATGGCCTGGCTGTCGGGCTTGAAGTAGTTTGGCACCGGAACGCCGATGATGGGAGTAACAAGTGTGGCGCCATTCCACTGGAGCTGCTGGTGGCCCGCGCGGCATTCCGACATATCGCGTGAGGTCGCCTTGGACATGTCGATCGAGCGGGACTGACCTAGATTACGTTGGTACATTGGAGGAACGTGGCCGCGAATGATCGTATTCCTGGACTTCGAAGCGTCCTCTCTGAACAAGAAAAGCTTCCCCATAGAGGTCGCCTGGGTCTTCCAGGACGGCCGCTCGCGTTCCTATCTGATACGGCCGGCTCCGGATTGGACCGACTGGTCCGCCGAAGCCGAGGAAGTTCATGGCATATCGAGGGGTATGCTTCGCGCGGAGGGGCTCCCTGTCGCGTTCGTCGCCGAAGAAATGATCCGTGAGCTGGCCGGACACCGGCTTTATGCCAGCGCACCATCCTGGGACGGCAAATGGCTGAGCGTGCTGCTGAGAGCTGCCGGGCTGCCAAGGCATGCTCTACGGCTGAAAAGGTCCGACGAGGCCTTCCTCGATGCGGCACGGCGCAAGATGGGCGACAGATTTTCGGATCAGGAGATATCGGACCTGGTCCTCGGCGTCATCGGCGCAACCGGGCCGCCGCCCGTCCATCGAGCGCTTCCGGATGCGTGCCTCGAGCTGGATCGATTGAGAATGGTCACCAAGGCGGCGGCGGAGCGTGCCGGATCGTTGTAGCCCGTGCTCGCGTCCCCAGTCTACGGCGCCGCGGCTTTACATTTCTTTACATTCGCCCAGAACGGTCGAAACGTTGCCCGGTTAGCTTTCCTCCATCGCAGCAGGTGCTGCGGAGCAAAGGAGACTGGCAATGGAAAACGAAGACAATGACCTGTCGGGCCGGGGCGCCGGCAAAGCCGTTTCGAAAGGATGGGGACGGCACGCCGCGATCGGCGGCCTCGCAGCCGTCGCGGCCGTCAGCGCGGTCGGATTTGCAGCCGCGCGTAGCGACGATTTCGGCTTCGGCATGGGCCGTTTCGGCATGGGCGGCCATGTGATGCACGCGCATATGGGAGGTGGCGGCTTTATGGAACACCGGATCGGCACCATGCTCGACGAGCTCGATGCGACACCCGAACAGGAAGACAAGCTTTGGGACATCATCGATGATGCCCGCGCCGAGATCAGGCCGACGTTCCGGGACTTCCGCGAGACGCGCGAAGAGGTTATCGAACTCCTGGGCGCGCCGGGCATCGACCGGGCCGCCGCCGAGAAACTTCGCAGCGAACGCATCGCAGCCATTGACGAGGCCTCACGCAAGATGACGACCGCGCTGCTCGACGCGGCCGAAGTGCTGACGCCGGAGCAGCGCGCCAAGCTCGTCGAGCATTTGAAGAAGCGCAGGGGCCACGGCCGGTGGTAAATATGAGTCGGGCGGAAGATTGAGCGGAGCGCAGGGATGGCGGAACGGGTCTTGATTGTTGACGACGACACGCGCCTGTCCGCCATGCTCTCCGACTATCTCTCCGGAAATGGCTACACCGTTCATACCGCGGCGACCGCCACGGCGGGCATCGCCGAACTCGGGCGCCGCACCCCTGACGTCGTCATCCTCGACGTCATGCTGCCGGATTTCGACGGCTTCGAGACCTGCCGACGCATACGCGCGGTCTCGGACGTCCCCGTCTTGATGCTCACGGCTAAAGGCGAGGAGACGGACCGGATCGTCGGGCTGGAGCTCGGGGCCGACGACTATCTGCCCAAGCCCTTCAATCCGCGCGAGCTTCTGGCGCGGCTGAAGGCGATCCTGCGCCGCCGAAACGGCAGCGCCGCGGTTGCGCGGACCCTTCGCTTCGGACGGCTCGAGATCGATCCCGGTTCCCGCTCCGTCAGGATCGACGGCCGCGAGTGTACGCTGACCAGCTACCAGTTCGATGTGCTTGTGGCGCTCGCCGAAAATCCCGGCCGCACGCTCTCGCGCGAACAGTTGATGGATGCAGTCAAGGGCGAGGAGCTGGATGCTTTCGACCGCTCGATCGACGTCCATATTTCGCGCATCAGGGCGGCCATCGAGAGCGATCCCAAGCATCCGAGGCGCATCATTACCGTGCGCGGCGCCGGCTATGTCTTCGCCCGCTATCAGGACGATACGAGATAGAGCGATGCGCAGCCGGCTGTTCCTGAAAATCTACCTGACACTGCTCGCGAGCCTTGCCGCGGTTGCCGTCGCCAGCGCCGCATTCGTATGGCTCGGGCAGGGCGAGGAGGAATCCGGCTGGCAAAGCCAGCGCGCCCGGTTCGTCGCCGCGCTCATTCCGCCGGACATGGACGACCGGACCGTCGAGGCGACCATCGAGCGGTTTTCACGCGCTTTCGATGCCGACATTGCCGTATACGACCCGCGCGGCAGGCTGATCGCAAGCGGCGGCAGCCCGATTCCGCGCGACATTCTCGACCAGCCTTGGCGCCACGGCCCGGGCAATTTTCACACCATGGTGACCGAACTGCCCGACGGCCGTACCGTGGCTGCGCGCATGGAGCGGCCCTTGCGTCCGTCCGGCCGCAATCCGCTCGCCTACCTGGCTTTGATCGCCGGTGTCATCGGGCTGGCCGCCTATCCGGTGGTCCGTCACCTGACCCGCCGGCTGGAGCGGCTGCGCGTGGGCGTGGATGCCTGGGGCAAGGGCGATTTCGTGGTTCGCGTGCCGGAGGACGGCAGCGACGAGGTGGCGGCGGTGGCCAAGAGCTTCAACAGGGCCGCCGACCAGGTCGAGCGGCTGATCAAGTCGCACCGGGCCTTGCTCGCCAATGCCAGCCATGAATTGCGCTCGCCGCTTGCGCGCCTGCGCATGGCGATCGACCTCTACGAGCAGGCGCCGAACGACGATCGCAAGCAGGAAATCATCCGCAACCTTTCCGAACTGGACACGCTGATCGAGGAGATCCTGCTGGCAAGCAGGCTGGACCACGTCGAGAAGCTCGATGCGCTGGAGTCCGTCGACCTTCTGGCTCTCGTATCGGAAGAGGGCGCGCGCAACGATGTAGAGGTTTTCGGAATGCCTGCGATCGTCGCATGCGATGCTCGCCTGCTTCGCAGGCTCGTGCGCAACCTCCTGCAGAACGCACTGCACCACGGCGGTCCACCTGTCACAGCCGCTGTCGCGCAGGCAGACGATGCTGCGATCCTTAGGGTCCGCGATCACGGGCCCGGCATAGCGGATAGCGAGAGGCATCGCGTTTTCGAGCCTTTCTACCGCCCGTCGGGACGTAGCGAGGCCGCGGGCGGCTGGGGTTTGGGACTGGCGCTGGTGCGCCAGATTGCCGAACGTCACGGCGGCGCCGTCAGCTACGAATCTCCGCCGGACGGCGGTGCCTGCTTCGTCGTGACGCTGCCGGTGCAAAGCAAGCCTGTGAGGGATCGGTAAGGCGCCGGGGTCACCACCGCGTGCAAAATTCGGAGAGAGGGGGCAGGGCACTCTTACTTTGAGAGATCACGGCATCTCGACGCGGCAGTTGGACTGCGGCAAAGTGGTGATGTGCGCTTATGTGCAAAGTGGTGTCACGCTGAGCCGTTATCCGACCTCGTGCAAGTACACGCTACCGCCCACACGAGCCGTCACTTCACCAAACTGTATATTTTGCAAATATTCGAGCATGCTAGCATCCGCGAAGCTTGGGTTAGCTGCAGATTAAGAAGAGGGGACAGCCATGGGCGGGAAAGCGCTTGCGGATACGACGGCCCACATCCGTCGTTTGCAGCGGGGCTTATCGCCACCCCTTGTTGCAGAGGTGTTTTCGGATGATACGCGACTGGTCGGCCGGTGGTGGAACAAACCGTTCGAGTATGAGTTGCCGCCGCTGAAGGACCATGTGCTTTCTGCGAAATACTCCGGGCAGGGCATGGCCTCGGTGAAGATCGGCGGTCAAACGATTTCCGCTCCCGCGGCGATGGGGACGATCACGTTGGCACCAAGAGGCCACGGTGGCTTTTGGCGTGCCGACGGCCATGTCGAGGTCTCGAACATTTTCCTGGGCCACAAGCGCCTTCTAGCCAGCGCGGATCAGGTGGGAAATGGCCGGGAGCCCGAGCTGCTTGACCGGGTCAACTTCAGCGATCCCAAACTGTTCACCATCATGGCTTTGATCAATGACGAGATAAATTCGGGAGACGCGATCTCCCACTTGTACATCGATCAGCTCCTCGACCTTGTCTGTCTTCAGCTCCTCAGGGCTCATTCCGCAAGTTCAATGCCTATCTCGCCTGGACCGCAGCGTGGTCTTTCGGGTTGGCAGGTCAAGCGTGTCACCGGCTATATGCGCGAAAATATGGCGGAGGATATCCGGATTCAGGAACTGGCGGACCTGGTAAACTTGAGCCGGTTCCACTTCTGTACGGCCTTCCGTATGGCCACCGGACAGACGCCATACGGATGGTTGACTCGTCAGCGCATCGCCTACGCCAAGACGCTGCTGAGAGATATGAAGCTGCGCGTCAACGATATCGCTCTGGCCGTGGGCTATGAAACACAATCCGCTTTTGCCGCTAGCTTTCGGAAAGCGGTGGGGATCACACCGACCGAGTTTCGCCGTCGGCTCTGACATCTTGCACCGGTCTCATCGGCGGAATGCTTCAGCAATGCCTGTGTTTGCGGCAGCTTGTTTGATGGCTGATGGCTGACTCTCGCCGCAGTTCTTGATCGTCACAGCAACATCCGAACAATTCCGAAAGACCGGAACAGTGAACTCGCGGCGCACGTCCTATTCTCTCTCGCCATTACTGAGCCGAAGGGGACCTTTCATGACTGACGAAACAGCAGAATTGCATCCGCCTGGTCTTACCATGTCACGCCGAGAAGCGCTTCAGGCAACCGCCGGGGCCGTGGCATTTGCCGCGCTGCCGCTCCCGGCCGAGGCAGCAGCGGATTCAACCGCAACGCCCGCGCCTCCCACGCACACGCTGCCGTTGGAAGTGACCGTGAATGGTCGAGTCCATCAGCTGGTTGTCGATCCCCGCTTGTCTGTTCTGGATATGCTGAGGGAGAGGCTCTCTCTGACCGGCACCAAAAAAGGGTGCAACCAGGGTGCGTGCGGGGCCTGCACGGTGCTGATAGACGGCCAGCGCGTCAATGCGTGCCTGGCGCTCGCCGTCATGTATGACGGCGCGAAGATCACGACCATCGAGGGTGTCGCAGAAGGAGAGGCGCTGCATCCGCTGCAGGTGGCCTTCATCGAGCATGACGCCTTTCAATGCGGCTATTGCACATCGGGACAGATCATGTCGGGGCTCGGCTGCATCAGCGAGGGTCATGCATCCTCGGCCGAGGAGATCAGCTACTGGATGAGCGGCAACATCTGTCGCTGCGGTGCCTATCCCGGGATCGTTGCGGCCGTCGCCCAGGCTGCCAAGGAGGATCGCACATGAGACCCTTCGAATTTCAACGGGCGGCCAGCGAGTCCGAAGCGATCGCCGCAGGCGCTGCCGGAGCCAGATATCTTGCCGGCGGGACGACCCTCGTCGACTTGATGCGAGAGGAGGTGGAGACGCCGGAAAAGATCGTGGACATCAATCGCCTGCCGCTGAATTACATCCGGGCCACGGATGAAGCGATCGTCATCGGCGCGCTGGCCCGCATGTCCGAGGTCGCCGCCAATCAGGATGTGCGCAGATTGCAGCCGCTCATCCCGGAGACGTTGACCGAGGGTGCATCGCCGCAGCTCCGCAATGTGGCGTCGATCGGCGGCAATCTGCTGCAGCGGGTCCGCTGTCCCTATTTCCGCATGCTGGACGCGCCTTGCAACAAGCGCGTACCGGGTTCGGGATGCTCGGCAATCGACGGCTTGAACGCTGGCCATGCAATTCTCGGCACCAGCGAGCACTGCGTCGCCACGCATCCATCCGATCTGGCCGTTTCTCTCGTCGCCCTGGGAGCGATGCTCTCCTTGAAGGGGCCGCGCGGCGAGCGGACCATTCCGGTAGAGGAGCTCTTCCGGCTTCCGGAGTCGACGCCTCATCTCGAGCACACGCTGGAACCAGGCGAACTCATCGTGGAGGTCCACATTCCAAACGGTCCCTATGCGAGAAAGGCGCGCTATTTGAAGGTCCGGGACCGATCCTCCTACGAGTTTGCGCTCGTATCGGCGGCAGCGGCTCTTCACGTGGAGAACGGAATAATCAAAGAGGTCCGCATCGCCGCGGGGGGCGTGGGCACCCGCCCGTGGCGCATGAACGCTGTCGAGCAGGCGCTGGTGGGAAAACCCGCCGCCCGCGCCAGCTACGAGATCGCGGCGGCGGTTTCGACCGAGGAGACGCGTCCTCTCTCCCACAACGGATTCAAGGTGAAACTCCTTCCCGCAACGATCGTACGAGCACTCGAAATGGCAGGAGATGTGGCATGACGACGGCTATCGGTAAATCCTTGTCGCGCATCGACGGCCGCCTGAAGGTCACTGGCCAGGCCACATACGCGGCCGAGTTCAACCAGGAAGGCCAAGCCCACGCAGTCATCGTGGGCAGTACTGTCGGGCTCGGTCGAATAGAATCGATTGACAGCGCAGCGGTTGAGAAAATGCCGGGCGTCGTGGCTGTCATAAGCCACCTCAACGCGCAGCGGCTTGCCTACAACGAACACCGCGGACCTATCGATCCGCCGGCGGGAGAACGGCTTCACGTGCTGCAGGGCTCCGAAGTACGCTTCTTCGGAGAACCGGTCGCCATCGTCGTCGCCGAAACGCTCGATCAAGCGGAGCATGCGGCCAACGCGCTCAAGGTCACCTACTCCGCCCGCCCGCCGCAGGTCGATGCCCATGCCGGCGAGCAGGTCGTCCCGGCGGTCGCGCGCCGGCCGGGTGCCCGGGCCGAAGCCGATGTCGCCCGCGGAGACGCCGACAAGGCGCTCGAAACCGCGGCCGTGAAGGTCGAGGCGGAATATGTCATCGCGCGCGAGAACCACAATCCGATGGAGCCGCACGCGACCATCGCCGCCTGGGACGGCGACCGCCTGACGCTTTGGAGCAAGAGCCAGTTCGTGGTCAACGAACAGGCCGAAATCGCCGCCGTCTTCGGGCTTCCGCCGGAGAATGTGCAGGTGATCTGCCCCTTCATCGGAGGCGCTTTCGGTACCAGTCTGAGAACCTGGCCGCACGTCACCCTGGCGGCTCTGGCCGCGCGGCACGTCAACCGTCCGGTGAAGCTCGTGCTCACCCGCAAACAGATGTTTTTTGCGACGGGGCACAGGCCTTACACGCTACAGCGCATCGCCCTGGGGGCGCAGCCCGACGGCAAGCTCATCGGTATCGTCCACGAAGGGGCAGGGGAGACGAGCCGTTACGAGGAATTCATGGAGGCGCTCACGTCCGTGACGAGCTTCATGTATTCCTGTCCGAACGTGCGCACGAGCTATCGCCTCATTCCCCTGGACGCGAGCACACCGACCTATATGCGGGGCCCCGGCGAGGCGAGCGGTATCCACGCGCTCGAATGTGCGGTCGACGAACTGGCCTATAAGCTTCAGATGGACCCGATCGACTTGCGGCGGATCAACGAGCCGCAGATCGACGAAGGGCGGCAGGTGCCGTTCTCCAGCCGATCGATGCTGAAATGCTACGATCTTGGAGCCGAACGCTTTGGCTGGAGTCGCCGGACGCCCGAGCCGGGCTCGATGCGGGACGGGCGCCTTCTGATCGGTTATGGAATGGCCAACGCCTCTTATCCATGCCTGTTTGCCCCGGCAAGCGCCCGAGTAAGACTTCTCCCCGACGGGACGGTGGAGGTTGAGGCGGCGGCAAGCGACATGGGGCCGGGCACCTACACCTCGATGTCGCAGGTCGCCGCGGAATATCTGGGAATTCCCGTCGAGAGAATCCGGTTTTCTCTTGGCCGCTCCGATTTTCCGGCGACGCCGCCCCATGGCGGGTCGATGACCATGGCTTCTGTCGGCTCCGCGATCAGAGCCGCATGCCTCGATCTTCAGGCGAAGGCGGCCGTGCTTGCGGCAAAAGGCGGCGGCAATGCGGGGCTCGCCGGGCAATCGCCGGAAGCGCTGGAATGGCGCGATGGCATGCTGTTCGTGAAAGGCCGGTCCGATCGAGGCGTCACCTATGCTGACCTCGTGTCCTATGGCGGGGAGAGCCCGCTCGTCGGGGAGGGGACTGCCGCCCGTGACGCCGAAACCGGACAGAAATATTCGATGCATTCATTCGGCGCGGTCTTCGCCGAAGTCGCCATCGATCCCGACGTGAAGACGATCAAGGTCAGGCGAGCCCTGGGCGCCTACGGAGTCGGCCGGGTCGTCAACCCGAAGCTTGCGACGAGCCAGTGCATCGGCGGCATGATCGGCGGCATCGGCATGGCCATCATGGAGCGAACGCTGCTCGACAGGCGCAACGGGCGTCCGATCAATGCGCACATGGCCGATTATCTCGTGCCGGTGAACCTCGATACGCCGCATATCGAAGCCCACTTCATCGATGAGGAAGACACGATCGTCAATCCGCTGGGGGTGAAGGGGCTCGGTGAAATCGCGCTTGTGGGAATGTCGGCGGCGGTCTCGAACGCCATTCATCACGCCACCGGAAGGCGGGTGCATGAACTTCCGATCATGATCGAGAGCCTGCTGTAGAACGTAGCCGCTTTCGTTTCCTCATTCCTGTGCGGGTCACAGGAATGAGGATCGCGGCTTCGACGCTGCCTCTGCTTCGTTCACGCCGAACCGCCGGGCGGCACGGCCTCCACCGGCTCCAATTTGCCGCTGAAGAGCGGCCGCCCGGCATAGAGGCCGCCGACCAATTCGAGCTCGAGCCGCTTCTCGTCCCGCTGCCGAACCTTCTCGATGATTTCGGCGACCTCCGGCAGATCCGCTCCCAACGCCTCCAGTGCTTTCTGCCCGAGAACCAGCGAGGATTCGAACGTCTCACGGATGTGGAAATCGGCGCCCGCGGTGATGAGATCCAGCGCGTGCCGCCGGTCAGAGGCACGCGCGAGAACCGGGATGAGAGGGAACTCCGCCTTGATGAGCTCGACGATTTTCGTGGCGTCGTCCGCCTTGTCCACGCAGACCACGATCGCACTGGCGCGCTCGGCGCCCGCCGCATGGAGGATGTCGAGGCGCTTGCCATCACCGTAATAGACCTTGAAATCGAATTCGCGCGCGGTGTTGATCATCTCCACGTCGGTATCGATGATGGAGATGACGTGACCTCGTGTCAGAAGGACCTGACTCACGATCTGGCCGACACGGCCGAAACCGATGATCAGGACATTGCCGCTGAGGTTCTCGGGCCGCTCCACGCCGTCCGTCGAGAGCGGAATGTTCCTTTCCACGAGACGCAGCGCCGCGATCAGCAGCGGCGTCACCATCATCGATACGATGATGATCGCCGTCAGAATGGCGTTCTCTTCGCTGCTGATGATGCCGGTGCCGAGGGCCGCGGCATAGAGCACGAAGGCGAACTCGCCGCCCTGCGCCATGAAAACCGCACGCTCGATCGCCTCCCAGTTGGACGCCCTGAAGAGCCGCGCCACAAGGTAGATGACGATGGCTTTCACGACCATGTAGGCGGCCACGTAGAACAGGATCATCGCCCAGTTCCGGGCGATGACGCCGAGATCGAGCGACATCCCGACCGCAAGAAAGAAAAGGCCGAGCAGAATGCCCCGGAACGGTTCGACATCGGCCTCGAGCTGATGCCTGAACGTCGACTCCGACAGCAGGACACCGGCGAGGAAGGCGCCCATCGCCATGGAGAGACCGCCGAGCTGCATGACATAGGCCGACCCGAGCACGACCATCAGTGCTGCCGCCGTCATCACCTCCCTGGCTTCGACGCCTGCAATGAGGCCGAAAAGCGGATTGAGCAGATAACGCCCGGCGAGGACGAGGCCTGCAATCGTAACAAGCCCGATCGCGATCGAAAGCCAGTCGATCGCCCCGGACGCGGCAACGCTTCCGGGCACGATCGGTGCGAGGAAGGCGACCAGCGCAAGCAAGGGCACGATGGCCATATCCTCCACGAGGAGAATCGACACGATGCGCTGCCCCTTCGGCGCCGCCATCTCCCGGCGTTCCTCCAGCAACTGCATGACGATCGCAGTCGAGGTGAGCACGAAGCCGGCGCCGGCGACGAAGGAGGGGGCTACCGGAAAGCCGGTCAGAACGCCGACGCCCGTCAGAAGCAGCGCGCAAAGGGCGACCTGTACGATGCCGAGCCCGAAAATCTCGCGGCGAAGCCCCCAGAGGCGCGAGGGCCGCATCTCCAGTCCGATGATGAAGAGGAACATCACCACGCCCAATTCGGCGACGTGAAGAATGGATGACGGCTCCTGGAGCAACCGAAGCCCGAAGGGGCCGATGGCAATCCCGGCGGCGAGATAACCGAGAACAGAGCCGAGTCCGATGCGTTTGAAAAGCGGAGCCGCGACGACGGCCGCTCCAAGCAGGGCGATAACCGGCAGCAGGTCTATGCCGTGGGACTCAGCAGCCATGTTTCGCTCCGAATTTCCAGATGACGAGCGCCTCCTAGAGCGGCGCCAGCGACCGTTGAGGCCCGGACATCCTTCCACTCAACTTGCTTTGAATCAAGTTCGATCACTTGCGACAGAACCTCGATCCGCTGCAGATACCGCTTACTCATCGCAATCAATCCCATCCGCAATCTCCTACGACGTCAAAACGCCGGGAGAGTGACGTTCTTACTTTGCAGGATCAGGACACTTCAACTTTGCGGTGTAAGCGGCGGGCGTAGCGCCGTCGGGCATGCCTCGGCCTGCGCCTCGCACGACGCTGCGGCAGGGCTTCTCGGCGATGACGGGGCGCTCAGGCCGGCCGATCGCCAGCGAGCGATCCTGCGACGTTCATCCATATCGATCTGGGAGTAGGTGCGCTCATGAGCCATTCCTGAGCGTGATAGTCCATTGGCATCTATCGTAAGTCGCACTTAATCCTTAGTCCGCAACTATAAGGCGTAAAATCAGATAACGCATGTTATGGAACATCCAGGCGGTTTTGTTCCTTTCGACGGCATTTGATCATTTGATTGACGCGACAATGATCATCGAACACGCTGATGGTCGCCGATTCAGTTTGGATGGTGCACCTACCTTGTACACGTTGAAGCCCGGCATAAAAAAGGACCCGGTGCGGCGCTGGGCTCTGCCTGACCGCGTCTTCTTCGGAAATGGCGCGTGTGCCATTCTCGCCGGTGTGTTTTTGAGCGAGGCACCCCTTCCCGGATTTTATGCCGAGCGCATCATCCCCGGCGAAGGCTTCGCCGGTAACCATATTTTCGTGACCGACGGCGTAATCGCTTTCGACCACCACGGCTACTCGCTTCGGAGCCGACTGCTGACATACCACACGAACGGATGGGCGGGCCGATCTCCGGAAGGATGGAATTGCCGCCTCGAACGCGTCACCTTTGATCTGCTCGACAGGCGCGATCTCAATGACAACCAGATGCTCGGACCGGAGCAGTATCTGCACGACCCGATCGTGCGTGCCAAGACATATCTTGGCAGGGTGAACCATGCCGAAGCGAGCGCGCGTGCACGCGCAAAGAATGGCGCAGCGATTTAAGCAACAGAAGGCAATCCTGGGCCGCTTCTCTGGCTCGAGGTAGTTCGCCGACAGCTCGTAACTTCAGGTCCGCAAGCCGGTCGTCGTCGATACCCGTGATAACCGAGACGGTCGAGCGCATTACGGCCCAGTTCGGCTTTAAGTCCCAATCCCTCTAAATCGGTCGGTCGAATGAAAGTAGCAGACTTTCCACGCCGCGCTCGATGACGTCTCGATACGGCAGAAACCCTGCGGACAGCGAACCACGAATAGCTATTTTGTTCTCTTTAGCGTGACAGATGAAGCATTTGCAGTCTTGCGGAAAAATGGAAGGAACCACGTTCAGCACATAGGAGCGAAGCATAGCCTTCCCAAAGCCCTTCCCTATGAAACGCTCCTCACCGATAAATAGGTCGACGGCTACGCCGTCTTGCTCGCCTATCTCAGACGCGAAATCGGGATAGTTGCGAAGCGAATAGCACTGCAACATTCCAAAAGGCTCACCATTATATCGGGCTATATGGCAATGGGTGGGATGGCTTGGGCTCAGGCGCTCAGAATACTTCCCCTGAACTTCCTCGATCGTTATCGGCGTCTTCTGATAGTGAGCACGCATATGAGGGCTATTTAGCCATTCACACAACATCAGAAAAATCTGCTTCGGTCAGTGACCTGAATTCAATCATCCGGTTGTACCTTCAGGTCGGTAGCGCCGATTCCATAGAACGCCTGTGATTACAGGACTTTCCAGGCACTCATTCACCCAGATTCGGAGCCGGAACCGCACTCTTTGGAGCTTTGGCGTGGAATTAACGGGATATGCTTGATCGTCGTTCGCCGCATCTAGTCTAGCGACCTGAGAGCTTGAACTCCGAAGTGACTTCCAGCGCGCGGTCCTGGCGCGCTTCGACGCTTTCGGGCTGACGGTGTGCCAGCAAGGTGCGGTCACGCTCGCGGATCAGTTCGGTTATTTGTTGCTCGTAGGCGGTGAAAATTGCCGTCAGCCAACGGTTCACGAGATAAGACGGCCGCGGCATCTGCACGTCGAAGCGCGGCAAAAGAGCGATCGTGCCTTCCGCGCCGAGCCAATCATCGCCGACCACCCACTGGTTCACCGTGAAAAGCCGCAGAAGGCGCCCGTGAGCGTCGACCCCCACAGCCGCGAGATGGTGGATCGGCCCTTGCGGTCCTTGCGGTCGCAAGAAGCAGTGGAAATGGCCGTGTTCTTCCGCCCCCTCTTCAGCCGGGTGGCAGTGATAGAACCACTGCGCGCCGCTCGTCGGGTCGAACACATCGCCGGTCGGGTAGTGGTCCCAGGCCTTGATTTCAGCCGTGTCGCGAAAGGTCTCGCTGAGCACGTTGAGGCCGCCCTTGGCGAGCAAGGTTTCGCAGTAGGCGATCTCGCGGCGCGCGAGTTCTACGGCTTCCTCAGCCATTTCCCTGTACCGGCAAGGGAGCGGGCGGCGGAGGCGGCGGAAGCTTCTTCCCCTCGGTCGGCAGGGGAGCCGGCGGCGGCGGAGGCGCGAGCTTGGGTGCCACTGCCGTTGAGGGCGCTCCGGCGGCACAAGGCATAGAGGGCATTGGCGCGGGCGGTGGAGGTGGTGCTGCGAGCGGAGCGCCGGCGGCGCACGGCGCGGCAGCGGAGCACGGGGCACCTGCGGCACAGGGTGCTGCCCCTCCTGCCGAACCGGAGGTCGCTGCTGGCTGGGCGCGCGGAACGGGATGATTGTGGTGATCGACTGCCACAGCGGCGGTCGCCGCCGCCAGCGCTGCACCGAAAAGAAGCGTGTTCCTTGTCGTCATTTCTTCTTGAACCCGTCGAGACCGAAAAGCGGACGCATCCAGATGCCGACGAATGAGCCGACAAAGGCAGTTGCAAACCACAGCCAGCCATGCAGGCTGCCCGAAGCGATGCCGGAGAACAGCGCGCCTATATTGCAGCCGAAGGAAAGCCTTGCGCCATAGCCCATCAACAAACCGCCGACGACGGCCGCGAGCATGGAGCCAAGCGGGATTTTCGCCTTCGGCGCGAATTTTCCGGCAAGACTCGCGGCGGCTGCCGCGCCAAGAACGATACCGAAATTCATCACCGATGTGACGTCGGCGAGCACGCTTGCACTGAGCGCCGCTTGCGGCCCCGGCCAGTTCCAGAACTCCCACGTCGCGACCGGAACGCCGACCGCTTGCGCCGCCTTGGCGCCCCACAGGCCGAAGCCGAACGTGACCGACCAGGGATGGCCGGCAAGGAGCAGCGTGGCGACGTTGAGCAGAGCCATGAGCAGCCCTGCCCCCACCAGGGGCCATGGACCGTAAAGCAGCCAGGTCCAACCCGGACGCGACGGTTCCGGCTCCCTTTCGATGTTGCCATGCGCCCGCCGCTCGATCAGCGCCGTCGCCAGGGCGACGAGGCCGAGGCCTGCGAGCGTCGCGAGGATCGCAGTGCCGGTCCCGAGCTGCCGGCCGAGATCGATCGTGCCGAAGGATGGAAGCGTCAGCCACCACGGAAGATGTGCCGAGCCGATGAGCGCGCCGACGATGAAGAAGGTAAGCGTTACGAGCATGCGGGCCGAACCGCCGCCGACCGTGAACAGTGTGCCCGAACCGCAGCCGCCGCCAAGCTGCATGCCCAACCCGAACATGGCAGCCCCGACGAGTACCGAAACCCCGACCGGCGCCAGCGCGCCGACGAGCGGCTGGCCACCGAGGCTGCCCGCCGAGATCAGCGGGATCATGGCCAATGCCGCCACGCCGATCATCAGCATCTGGGCGCGGATGCCGCGCCCGCGGCGCTCGACCACCATCCGGCGCCACCCGCCTGTGAAGCCGAAGGAGCCGTGATAAAGGGCGACCCCCAACAGACCGCCGACGACGAAGAGGGCCGCCTGCCGCAGATCGATCAACTGCGCGATGACGAGAAGGCCTATCAGCAGTGCGCCGCCGGCTACGAGCGCCGGCCCACGGTCGACAACCGCCGACGGCAAATATCGCGAACGATCAAAGGAAATGTCGGTCATTTCGAAATCCCGCCGCCTATGCGGCATTGGTCAAATCCCAATGTCCGCAGCTTGCGGACATTGGCCTGTTCTTCCGTTGGCGCGGATCGGTCCTGGTCCGCTGGCGTCAGGTGCCCGACTTGTTCTCGACCGGGCGCGCCGGATCGGCCGTCCATTCGGCCATCGAGCCGTCATACATGGTGGTGTTCTTGTTGCCTAGCACCTCGGACAGGGCGAACCATGTTACGGATGCCCAATGCCCTGTGTTGCAGAAGGTGATGTTTTCCTCCTCCGCAGCCAGACCGGCGGCCTCGGTCAGGGCCTTCACAGTCTCGGGGCGGGCGAAGAGCGCGTGGTCCTGGCTGTAGAGCTTGGAGTGCTCGATGTTGATCGACCCCGGAATCGTGCCGTTGGCGCGCACGACCGGGCTCTTCGACTTGCCCTGGTGCTGCTCGGCCGGCCGGCCATCGATGAGCTTGACGCCGGCCTTGAGCGCGGCGGCGACTTCCTCGGTCGTCGCCAGCAGCTTTTCCTGCGGCTCGGCGTGGAACGTCGCCGGTTCGGGCTTTACAGCCTCGGCAGAGCGTGTCCCGCCGGCGGCGTCGTATTGCCGCCACCCGCCGTCGAGGATCGAAACTTCCTCATGGCCAAGATATTTGAACGTCCAATAGACGCGGGTCGCGCCACCAAACTCGGTCGAATCGGTACCCCAGGGCACGATGACGACGTGATCGTCATTGTCGATGCCGAGATCGCCGATCAACTTGGTGATCTGCTCCAGCGGCGGCAGCATGCCGGGGACGCCACCCACCTCGGTGCGCCAGCCGGCGCTCGCATAGGGTGCAACAACCGCGCCCTGGATATAGGGTTTGTCGCCAAGTTCCGTCTCGGCGACCTTGTCGCGGATGTCGAGGATGACGACGTCTTTGTCGCCGGCATTCGCCTTGACCCATTCGGCGTCGACGAGCGGGCTTATGTCGGCAGCGAGCGCGGACGAGGCAAGGACGGACAGCGTGAATGCTAATGATGCGATGCGCATTTTCATGAGGCTCCCGAATTCGTTTGTCGAACCTCGTCTACCCCGCGATCCGGGCCGAGTCAGGACATGGCTTGGCCGGAGATCCGCTGACTTTGGAAAATCTTTCTGTTTGGAAAATCTTTCCGTGCCGGAACAGTGATGCGAAGCCGCGTCGAGGACGCCCCGCCCGGAGCGTCCGCTGCTCCTGTGCAGCTGCATTGTCTCGAGTCGTCTCCTCAGAACTTGTGGCTCAAGCGCAGCGAACCGGCATGACTGTTGTAGGTATCCGAGAATGAGCCGTTATATTCCACGCGGAGACCGAAGCCGCTATCCGTTGCAAGATCGAGGCCCGCGGTTACCCGCCCGACCACATCTGCCAGCGGCACCTCGCTGTCGAACATACCGATCCTGGCCGGTGCACCGGCCAGCCGGGCCGAGGTATCCCAGCTATCGACAGTGCTGAAGCTCACTCCGGCGCCTGCAAACGCCCGCATCACCGTCGTTTCGTTCACCTCCACCCGCGTGCCGACCTCGATCGCCGGGGTTGCGTGGAAGCTCCATTGGCCGGCATCGTCGACCAGGAGGTCGAGCGCGCCGGTTCCCGACTCGCGATATCCGCTGGCATGCGAGTAGATCAGATCGAGATCGACCAGGGGCCGCACATAATAGGGGTCCTGGGCGAAGGTATAGGCGGCGCGCACACGGGTGCTGAGGTTGTAGATCTCCGGATCGCCCTCGGCCTGGCCGGCGAAGCCCGGGATGCGGATCGTGCGCGTGTTGTCGTACCAACCATAGCTGCCGGCGACGGCGCCCGAAAGAAGCCACGGCCCGATCTCATGTTTCAACGAGGCGCCGGCATAGATGATGTCGCCGTCGGCGTCGACCCGGCCGTCGTCGCCGCGAATGGAACTGCGGTCATAGCCGCCGGCGATGCCGACGAACCAGTCCGGCGACACCTCCATTTGGGCCCCCGCCCGAAGAGCGTAGGTCGTCGTATCGAAGCCCGACATGCCGCCGCTGGCCTTCTGGTCGAGTGTTTGTGCGCCGGCCTGGCTCCAAACGCAACTGGTCTCGACCAGAGCCGAGGTGCCATCGGCAAACATCGGACAGCTCAACAGCAGGTCGAGACGCTGCTGCGTCATGGCGATGCTGCCGGCCGCGGCCGCGCCCGAAATGCCGGGCGACATGTCGGAGAGAGCAGCCGCGTAGTCGCCGGAATTGCGGTCGGCCAGAGATCCGAGCGTTCCGAAAAGCGTGCCGAAGGAACCGCCGCCGGCGTCCCAAACCTCCTGCAGATGGCCGGCGACATTGATCTGGTCTTCGTTGAGCATGGCGCCGGGATCGGTGAAGTGAGCCGAGTCCGCTGAAACCGACAGCTCGTTTCCCGCCCGGCTGATGGAATAATCGAAGATCGACGACTCGGCGCTCAGCGCATGGTCCAGCGTGCCTGCGACGGTGAGGAACGGCAGACTGATGTCGGGCAGGACGCTGATGGCGTTCACCGTGAACCTGCCGGCGAGCGTCGCGTCGCCGTCGATGATCAGCCGGTCCATCCGGAAGCCGGCGAAGTCGGCGGTGAACCCCAGTATGCCACCTGCATCCTGCGTGAGGTCGCCGGTGATTCGGGTGGCGTCGATGCCGCCGGATTGGCCGATCGTCAGCCGGCCATGATTCATCACGTCGGCCTCGTAGATCTCCGCATCCGTCAGCACGCCGCCCGTCTTGTTGACGACGGAGACTACGGTGTCGCGGCCGGAGCGGGCAAGCCTCGGCATTTTGGCCGCGACGGTTAGGGCCCCCTTCACGCTGCCGCTGATCGTACCGGCGTTATTCACCACCAGGGCGCTGTCTTCGGGCGAGTTCATGCCGGCGGTATATTGCACGGCGACACCCGAAGCGGCCGAGACATTGCCTCCGGAATTGACGGTCACCACGTTGTCTTTCCCGGCCGACACCCAGATACCGGCGCCGTTGTCGCCGGAGCCGCCGGTGACAGTACCATTGACGGTCACATCGATCGTGCCGTTGTTGTCCGTCCCTGCATCGCTCTGCGCGAATATGCCGATCGAGTCCTTGCCGGACGCCTGGATGGTCCTGCCGGCATCGAGGCTGACCGTCACATTGCCGCTCTTGCCGTCCGACGAGAGATTTCCGTTGGAGCCGATAAAGGCACTCGTCGCGTTGCCGCCGAAACCGCCGCCGCCGCCGATCGACTGCGCCAGCACGCCGAAGGCGTAGTCGCCGCGCGTGAAGATGCTGCCGTCGGCCGTGACGGCGACGTCGCCACCGTCACCGTAGCTGCCGGGGCTGTTGCCGGTGAAGGAGAGCGGCGCACCCGAGGCGGCGCCGCCGACGCCGCCGCCGCCGCCGATCGACTGGGCGACGACGCCATGGGCGGCTATGCCCTGCGTGGTGATCGAGCTCTGGCTCGTCAGGTCGACCGTGACGGCGCCGCCGTCTATTGTTCCACCGCCTGAGCCGCCCACCACCAGCGAGGCAATGCTGTCGGCCTCGCCGGCGCCCCCGATGCCGCCGCCGCCGCCGATCGACTGGGCGACGAGGCCCAATGCCCGGGCGCCGGAAGTGCTGAGGGTCGTGCCGACGCTGAGATCGACCTCGCCGCCGCTACCGCCGACACCGCCGCTGCCGCCGACGACGAGATCGATCGTGTGGCTGTGCTCTTTTTCGGCGGCCGTGCTGCTTCCGGCGCCGCCGACGCCGCCGCCGCCGCCGATCGACTGCGCGACGATGCCGTGCGCGTCATCGCCGCTCGTCGAAAGGTTGATCCACCCCTTGGCGGTGACCATGCCGCCGCTGCCGCCCGCACCGCCGCTGCCGCCGAAGCCGCCGCCGACGGTGATCCTGCCCGCCGCCTCGTCGGAACCGTCGCCGCCCTGCCCGCCACCGCCGCCGATCGACTGCAGCAACACGCCATAGGCGCTGTATCCCGCGGTGCTGATGCTGTTGCCATGGTTATCGTCGAAGGTGATGCCGACCGCGCCGCCATTGCCGCCCGCACCGCCGCTGCCGCCGACACCGACGGTGATGTTGGCCGTCGCCTGGCTGCCGGACGCGGTGGAGGTGCCGCCCGCACCGCCGCCGCCGCCGATCGATTGGGCGACGATGCCGTCTGCCCAGTCGCCCGCGGTGGCAATGTGGCCGGCATGGGTCAACGTGACCGCGTTGCCATTGGCGGCCGTGCCGCCAGTGCCGCCATCGTCGATGGTGGCGCCGACACTGACGCCGAAGCAGTAGCCGTGTCCGTCATCGCCATTGCCGCCTTCGCTGGCGCACTCGCTGTCGCCTTCGTCATCGAGTGGTTCGGAATCGCCGGAAGACGCCTGCCCCACCGAACCACCCAACCCGCCGCCGCCGCCGATCGACTGTGCAAGCACCCCGTCGGCGTCCGCGCCGAAGGTAGAGATTGTACCCGCGGTGGTGACGTTGACCGTGCCGGACGAGCCGCCGCTGCCGCCGGTCCGGCCAACCGAAACGCCGACGGATGCGGAGAAGGCGCCGCTGCCCTCTTCGGATTCTTCCGCTTCAGCGGCTTCCTCGCCACCGCCGGGCAGGCTGGCGCTGGCCGACAGCCCGACGCTGGCGCCCTGCGAAGTGCCGCCGCCGCCACCGATCGACTGGACGATTACGCCGCGCGCGCCGGACCCGCTGGTCTGCAGGTGGGTACCGCTGTCGAGGCCGACGATCGCGTTTCCACCACTGGCTCCGCCGCTGCCAGACCCGCCGACCCCGACGTTTGCCGTCAGGTTGAAGCCGCTGCCGATCTCCTTGCTGTTGACGCTGCCTACGCCGCCATTGCCGCCGCCGCCGCCGATCGACTGCACCACGATCGCATTGGCATAGTCGTCGGCCGTCGTCACCGAGGCGCTGTCCTTGAGAGCGGCCGTGACGGCGCCGCCATTGCCGCCGGCGCTGCCCGAGCCGCCGACCGAGACGCCGATGTCGGCGCTGATCGTGTCCACCGTGCCGGCGGTCGAAGACATCGACGACGCACTGCCGCCATTGCCGCCGCCGCCGCCGATCGATTGCGCCAGGAGGCCATGCGAAGAATCGCCTTTCGTGAAGACGGCGGTGCTGCCGTCCAGCGTCAGCGACACCTCCTTAGCAGTCCCGCCTGATCCACCACTGCCCCCGACCGCCGTGGCGACGCTCATCGCCAGAGAGACGTCTTCGCCGGTCGGCACCGCCACGGTGAGCGCGTCGGCAATCGATGAGCCGCCATTGCCGCCACCGCCGCCGATCGACTGCGCGAGCACGCCGATGGCGTCGGTCACGTCTCCACCGCCCTGGCCGGTCCTGATGGCGCTGTCGGTCAGGCTTACGGAGACCTCGCCGCCGGCGCCGCCATTGCCACCGGTACCGCCGACCGCCACGGACGCCGTGAAGCCGATACCGGCGGAATAGGAACTGGCGGTGCCGCCGGTGCCGCCACCGCCGCCCACCGACTGCGCCACGATCCCCGCGGCGTGCGAGCCCTGGGTCGTCAGGGTCAGCCCCTGGAAACCGACGTTTGCGGTATTTGCGTAGCCGCCACCGCCACCGCCACCGCCAATCTGGAAGCTGCCGAACCCGGCATCGCCGCCGGTGGCGTTACCGCCATTGCCGCCGCCGCCGCCGATCGACTGCGCGAGTATGCCGACCGCGCCGGCACCCGCGGTCGCGATCGCGACGGCCTGCGGCGCTCCGGAGCCTGTAGAACAGTCGCCGCCCGAATTTTCATTGGTGACGCAAACCCACCCGCCGCTGCCGCCGCCCGTGGCGCTTCCACCGACGCCCAGCGCCGGAATCCCGACCGACATGTCGATCACACTGCCGCCGTTGCCGCCGCCACCGCCGATCGATTGCGCCATGATCCCATGCGCCATCTCGCCCCGCGTGGCAATCGAGCCGCCGTTCAGCCATACGCTGGCGTAGGTGCCGTAACCGCCGGCGCCACCCGAGCCTCCGACTGTCGCGATGCCTTTGGCACCGCCGCCAGAGCCGCCGCCACCGCCGATCGATTGCGCCAGGATGCCGATCGCCGCGTCGCCGCCGGTGCTGATGGCGCCTGAACTCTGGACCTCGGCATTCCCCGCGTAGTTGGCGTTGCCGCCGGTGCCGCCGATCGACAGAATGCCGCCAGCGGTGCCGGCAGCGCCGCCGCCGCCGCTGATCGACTGCGCCAGGATGCCATGCGCCGAATAACCGTCGGTGGTGATTGCGCCTGTATTCTGGACACTGGCCGCCCCGGCAGAACCGCCCTCGCCTCCATCGCCGCCCAGTTCGAGCGTCAATCCTTCGGCGATTCCGCCTGTGCCGCCGCTGCCGCCGATCGACTGCACCAGGATACCGTAGGAATGCCCGCCCGAGGTGCTGATCGTCCCGCCAGCATTGTTGATGGTAGCGGTGTTGCCGTTGCCGCCATTGCCGCCATTGCCCGCGCCACCGCCGAGCACGTCCGTGAAGTCGCCCCCCGTCCCGCCGCCGCCGCCGATCGAGTGCAGAGTGACCGCAGCGGAAAAATCCCCTGTTGTCGTGATCTTGGAGCCGGTGGTGACATACGCGCCGACGCCGCCGGCATTGCCACCGAAGCCGCCGCCGCCGCTCGTTCCGACAACGGCCGTGTCGTCGCCACCATTGCCGCCCTGGCCCCCGATGCTTCCGCCCAGCAGGCCGTAGGCCTGGATGCCATCTGTCTCGATAGAACCGCCATAGACGTTGATCTGAATCGCGCCGACGTCGCCGCCTCTACCGCCGGAGCTGTCCTTCTCGCCGCTGGCGCCGTCGCCGCCGCGCCCGCCCTGGGCCAACCCGACGACGCCGGCGACATAATCGCCCTTTGTCGAAACCGTGACACCTGATTGGACGCTCAGGGTAGAGCCGAAGGCAGAGCCGTTCCCACCACGGCCTCCGGTCGTTGACGCGGTGCCGGCGCCGCCATCACCACCCTGACTGATGGCAACGATGCCGCCGGACAGTTCGTTGGGGTCGGAGCCGGTGGTGACCACGGCTATATCGGAATAGGTGTCGATGCTGAACTGGCCGCCGTCCGCGCCGGCGCCGCCATCGTCGGATGAATCCTGAGAGGCCGTGCCATAAGAGCCTTGGCTGAATGCATAGATGCCGCGCGCGCTGTCGGCGCTGTTCGAGTAGATGTTGATCGCACCGATCGAGGCATTTCCGCCGGATGAACCGTTGTGAATTTGGATGGCGCCACCCGCGCCACCCGCGCCATTGTCGTGCCCCCCCGCCTGGCCGATGGACTCGGCGGCGAGACCCCAGACATAGTCCAGCCCGTTCAGCGGGTTGGTCGCGCTGCCGAGATTCACCTGCCCGGTGTTGGTGATGCTGATGCTTCCGCCGCTGCCGCCGACCCCCCCGAACTGGTCGCCCGCCGCGCCGCTGTTCTGATTACCGCCGGTGCCACCCTTGCTCACGGCATGGATGCCGGCCATGCCCCTGGCCGTGTTCGGGCTGAGCGACTCTACGCTCAGCGCGCCGTAGTTGGTGATCGTCAGCGAGCCTCCCGACCCGCCAGCTCCACCGTTGGACTTGTAGTTGTCGTTATCCCCGTCCCCCGAGCCGCCGAAGCTCGTTGCCGAAATCAAGCTGCCGATCGAGCCTGGATCCGTCGAGGTGGTCAGGGTTATGGGGCCGTAATTGGTGATCGTCACGGCGCCCCCGGCGCCGGCGGTTCCCTCGTCGACGCCAGCGCCACCCATTGTGTATGTCATGATGACACCGCCGACGGAATCCCAGGGCATGGTGTAAGGGAGACTGGCGCCGGCCGTGTACGACGCCTGGGTGTTGATCGTTATGCTCGCTCCGGGATCACCGTTCTTCTCATCCTTGTCATCGACACCACTGTCGCCCCAACAGGCCGACCATGTGTATCCATAGTCGACCTGGCCGATCGTCTGGGTTGCATTTCCATTGCAACCCGCATACGCCTCGCCGGCCAGGGCCGCCCCGCTGAGCCCTACGGCCAGCACGATCAAAAAATGCGACGTGTTCCGCTCGGACGGAAACGCAGCTTGGACGCCGGGTCCGAATGCTGCCAGCGAAGACCTCGGCCGGGCTTTCCTGGTTCTGGTGGCGTGCTTCATCCGATGTATCCCCCCGAAAAATGGCGCTCATACATCGACACACGGCGGCAAACCTTGCACCACCATGCTCAACGTGCGAGTGTGCGACGCGCTGAATATGCGACTCCTTATAGGTATTAATGATGCGCCCTCCGCGCATAGACACGCCCTATTCGATGAACCGGTCGATCTACTCGGTGAAGAAACCAATCCTGCCCCGGGATGACGGCAATTAGGGAATTACAGCTCGATGGTTGTTATTGCCGAGCCCGATCTGCTTCCCGATCTGAGTGGAAGTCACATCGCGGATCCAAGCTACAGGCGGAGCCGGACGAAGCGAAAATTCAACGGGTCGGGTACCGTTCTGGTGGGTGCGCTCGGTTCGTTCTGGCGGGCGCAGACGGCCGGCTGGCTCTTCGGCGCGCTGTTCGCCGTCGTCAGCCGTATTCTCGCATTCGAGGACGTGGCGTTCGCGTTTGCATTGACCGCCGTTCTCGAGCCGCTTGGGTTCGCGCTCACTACGCTTGCTTACCGAATATTCCGTCACCGGATCGGCGGCGTCACGCTGACGGTCGTTGCAGTCGCCCTGGCGCTCTCGATTGCCGGTGGCGTGCTGCAGATGCTGATCGCCAACGCAATGAAGGACGTCCTGCAGCCGAACATCGATCCGGACTATGGCGCCAATGGCTCGGTAATCCCGGCCATCTACTATACCCTTATCTTTCTGGGATGGTCTCTTGCCTATCTCTGGATCAAGGCGGATGCCGACGCCCGAAAGCAACGGATGCGGCGCCACCGGGCTCGTGAGGAGGCGCTGCGGGCCGAGCTTCACCAGCTGCGCCTGCAACTCGATTCACACTTCCTGTTCAACGTGCTGAACACTGTCGCGATGGAGATTCCGGAGGAGCCGGACACCGCGCTTGAGATGATCCATCGGATCACGGCGTATCTGCGCTACTTGCTCGAGAACCAAACGCGTCGCATCTGTCCGCTCTCGGACGAGATCGAAGCGATGATGGCCTACATCCGTATCCAGGAGTTGCGGTTCGAAGGTCGCCTCGATTGCGTGGTCGAGGTGGACCCCGCCGCCCGGCCGGTCGCCGTGCCGCACCTCATTCTACAGCCGCTGGTCGAGAACGCCGTGAAGCACGGACTGCGCTCGCCGGCCAGCCGCTTCGCGGTCGGCATCACCGTAGAGTGTCGGGATGCCGACCTCTTCATCGAGATCAGCAATCCCGGCCGGCTGGAGGCGGGCGAGCGTGACCGTCCGCCGATCGGTCTCGCCAACATTCGCCGCCGGCTGGAACTGCACTATCCACTCGGCCACGCACTCACACTGATCCAGGCCGGCGACAAGGTGATCGCGCGACTGATGCTGAGGGGGGCTGCATGCTTCGCGTGATGGTTGTCGACGACGAGCCGCCGGCCCGGCGCGGGCTGAAGCGACTCATGCAAGCGCACCCGGATGTCGAAGTCGTCGGCGAAGCCGGCTCACTGGATCAGGCGCATCAACTGACGCACGCCTTGCGGCCAGATGCGATCTTCCTCGACATCGACCTTGGCGACGATGACGGCTTCGGCCTCATCAAGCGGCTCGATCAGGTGCCCGCGATCGTCTTCGTGACCGGACATGGCACCTACGCGCCTCAAGCCTTCGATGTCGCAGCGCTCGACTTCCTGCTGAAGCCGGTCGAGCGGCAGCGCCTGGCGCTGACCCTCGAGCGGTTGCGGCGTTATCGGCACGCACTCGAACTCGGCGGCAAGGTCCTCGATGACACGGCAACCGTGCTGCCGGTGGTCATGCCGGGCAGGCGACGCTTGCACATCAGGATGGCGGGCCAAACACTCGTCCTGCCGACCGACGGGATCGCCATGCTGGCCGCCGAAGCGGACTTTACGCGCATCGTGATGGCGGATGCACGGGACCATCTGGTATGCCGGTTGCTCGGCCAGTTCGACGCAGAGCTTCCGACGCCGCCATTCTTCCGCGTCAGCCGCTCTCTGATTATAAATCTGGATCGGGTGGTGCGCGTGAGATCGCAAGACAAGGGGCGCTCGCTCCTGTCGCTCGGCCGGTCCCTTACGCCAATCATGCTCGGTCGGGTCGCCACCACTCGCTTGCGGCGTGCGCTCGATGGATTCCAGCGGGTCGGAACTGTCCCTGACGGGTGATGATCCCGCTCGACTGATCACGTGTGCCAAAGTGCTACAGCGACCTTTGCGCGTCTGATAAGACGCGCGGCGCTGTAGTCTTGGCTCTTCAATACATAACTGGATTGAGCGTGACGTAGACAGGCGAACCCGCCTCGAACCGTGTGCTGCCGCGCGCGACCAGCCAGCCATCCGCGCGCTCCAGGCGCGCAACGATCCGCAGCGTTGGCGAAGCATTCACGCTGGCGGGCGGGGACAAGGAAAATGCTATCGACGTTGACGTGCCGTCGCTTTTGATGCGCGTTTCCGTGGCGCGACGTCGCGCTTCGTCCTGAATGGCAGGATCCTCGAGGTAAATTTCTAGATGACCTTCCGGGACCGCGCCGCCCTCGAATGTGACTGCGCCACGAATATCCGGCGATTGCGCAGCGACTGGCCCGGCGACCGCGGCGACGGCCGCAGCTCCGGCGGTCATCAATACTGTGCGGCGGTTGGTCGGGCGCTTCATCACACACTCTCCCATGGACGCCCCGCGAAACCCCTACGGTAGCGGCACTACCGCTCGGCTTGTAATTCGAAAGGATGCACGACGCAGTGGATGGGGCGCCTGAAAGCGCCCCATCCACTATCAGGTTAGATAATAATGAAGTCGGCCGCCGAAAGCTTCAGATTTGTGCTCAGCTGCGCATATTGAATCGCCGCGATTTCTCCGGCGCCATCGGCGTCATAGGACAAGACGCCGCTATCGGCATCGTAGATGATGCGGTCGTCGGCGTCATGGGCGACGCCCCCCGCACTCCCGTAAAATGCACCCAGGGCGAGAGCGCCTTCGCCACCCACGCTCTCGAAGATGAGGTTGTCCAGCAGGATCGTGTCGTCGATGACATTGAAGTCCTTGATCCAGTCGACATTGCCGTTTCCAAGCGCCGTCGAGAAGCGGAATGTATCCTCTCCCGCGCCGCCGGTGAGCGTGTCGGCCGCCAGACCGCCGTCCAGCAGATCGCTGCCTCCGCCGCCAATGAGCGTGTCGGATCCCGCAACACCCGGCTGGGCCGGCTGAGGGGGGAACTCGACCGATACGTTCAACTCATATGTCGAGCCTGCCGGCACGGCTTCCGCCCAGCCATCGCCCGGCGCCGTCGGTGACCAGCTGCCTTCCAGTATGTAATAGGTGCCGGTCTCCTGAGCTACGAATACCAGGCTGGAATCCCGGTTGCTTGTAGAGCCGGGGTCGCCGCCGCCGTCATCGTTCTGAGCGACGATGTTGCCGGCGCTGTCGAGCAGCCTGACCCAGCTGTCATGGACATTCGGATCGGCAATTCCGTCAATGTCGATCGTAATGACCGTACCGGCCGCCAGATCGATCTTGTAGTACCCGCCCCGGCCGTTTCCGGTGGCGTTGACGGTCGTATGAAGGATCGTTGTCGAATCGAAGATATCGGGGTCGCTGGTCAGGGAAAAGTTGTTGGAAATGTCGAACGCGGCTGCGATGGAGTTGTTCGCCGCGTCCGGTCCAAGCGTGGCGTAGCCGCTTCCCATGCCCGGACGCGGCGGCGCGTCCCCCTGATAGGCAAAATCGCCGAGCAGGGTGTCGTCACCGCGGCCGCCGTCGATCGTGTCGTTTCCGCCTTGGCCGGTCAACACATTGGCTGCGCCGTTGCCGGTCAGCCGGTCGCCGAATCCCGACCCCGCAAGATTCTCGATGGAGACATATGTATCTCCGCCGGACCTGCCTCCAGCGAGACTGAGCCTCACGCCGCTCGTCGCGTCAGCGTAGTCCGCCGTGTCGCTGCCGGCGCCGCCGTTCAATCTGTCGGCGCCGCCGCCGCCGGTCAGCGTATCGTCGCCAGCACCGCCGGAGAGCTCATTGGCCAGGGCATTGCCGATGAGATGGTCATCGAACGATGAACCGGCGGCATTTTCGAAGCCGACGAGAATATCGTGCCGGATGACTGCGCCTCGGCCGACGATTTGCACCGGACCATCACCGTCGCCGCCGCTGGCCGTGCCGTTGGCAAGATCGATCGTCACGCCGTCCGGGCTGCCCGCATAGACGACCGTGTCGATACCGGAACCACCATCCAGATAGTCCTGACCGGCGCCACCGATGACCGTGTCGTTGCCGGCTTCGCCATACAGGATATCGCCATCGTTGCCGCCATCCAGAATGTCATTGCCGCCGCCGCCATTGAAATAATCCCCGCCGCCTTGGCCCCAGAAATGATTTGCGGCGGATGTGCCGATGAAGCGGTCGATGCGGTCATCGGAACCGATCAGGTTTTCGATGCTGTGGAAAGTGTCGCCTGAGGCGGTGCCGCCGCTGGCGACATTCGTGGCAAGGTTGACGAGCAGTTGGAAAGGGCTCTCCTTGCTGAAATCGACAGTATCGACGCCTGCCCCGCCCCTGAATATGTCCACGCCGTCCTGGCCGCTCAGCACATCGTCGCCGGCGCCCCCGTCGAGAATATCGTTGCCCTGGCCGCCAAGAATGGTGTCATTGCCGCCGCCGCCGTAGAGCGTATCGTTGCCATCGTCGCTTTCGGTCTGGTCTTCAAGATCTTCGACATCGATCGTGTTGTTGATATCGCGGCTGGCGAGCGAGTCGCGGCCGCCGATGATCAGGTCGTCTCCTCCCTTGCCGAAAATCGTGTCGTCGCCGGCGCCGCCGTCGAGCGTATCATTTCCGTTGCCGCCGAAGATGATGCTGGTCATCGTGTTGTCCCCGGCGATGGGCGGAGACGCGCCGCCGCCGCCCGGCTGGGTTGTCGACTCGTCGGCGTAGATGATGTTTTCGACGTTGGCGATTTTCCTGATTTTCAGGTTCCTGGACAGGAGGATGACCGTGTCGTTGCCGCCATTGGCCTCCTCACGAACGATGTCCTCCAGCGAATCGACGAAATAAGTATCGTCGCCGCCGTTGCCAGCCATGCGGTCGCCGCCGCTCCGGCCGTCCAGGGTGTTGGCGCCGTCATTGCCGATCAGGATGTCGTCAAACCTGCTGCCGATCCCCGTCTCGATGTAATAGTCCGCCGCATCCGCATTGTGGCCGGCGAAGATCGACACATTATTGCTGTGACCGTTGACACTTGAGAACTGTCCGGCGCGCAAGTCGAGGATCGTACCCGCGGTCGAGCCGGAGAAGTCGATCGTGTCGACCCCGCCGGTGTCATGAATGGCAAAACCGATGTCGTGCTGCATGCCGGACGAGGTCAATTGGTAGCCGTACTGCGTGCTCCCGAAGCCGTAGACATTGTCCCCTGTGTTGAGGTCGATGTGCTGATAGGTACGCACTCCATTCTCGTCGACGGTTGAGAAAAAGCGGCGGATGACGGCCTCTATGTCGGCCATGAGCGGGGTCGAGGCAGACCAGCGGCTGGTTTCCCCGACATCGATCCCATCGAAATAGGACATGACGCTGTATTGCTGGCGATCATAGGTCCAGGTCGCATTGTTCAGGTAGTTGATCTGCACGCCGCCGGGACCGCTGTAATTGTAGAGCCCGGGATGGTTCAGCCCGAATTCATGGCCGAACTCATGGATAAAGGAATCGAAGACATAGCCGCCGATATCCGTCTTATTGGGTTCCGTGTCGTGGAAACGCTGACCGATGCTGACATAACGGTTGCTCGAATAGGCGCTGCCATCGTCCTCCTCGCCGAGCTCGGGGCTGACGACCTCCATCCAGTCCGTCGTGCTGTCGAACGGTGTGTCGTCGACGATCTCGAACTTCAGTGGGGTGACGGATGCCCACATCTGCAAGGCGCCTATCGCGGCGGCCTTGTACTCGGGGTGATCGTTGAGCTCGTAAACGTTGATCCTCAGCGTTCCCGCAGCCATTTCCGGCGTCAGACTGCGGGGCAACGCCCCAAGGTAGTCGAGAAAAGACTCATAGTCCTCGCTCTTGCCGTAAGGGTTATCCGGCGTCTGATCGTTGATCCACCAATTGTCGCTGGTCTGGCTAGGGTTCGGCATCGTAAGCTTCCCTCTCTGACGATTGTGCGCATTTACGGCTGTGCCGTTCTGCAGCTGCCAATTTTCCACCCCGCACGCATGGCGTGCGCCTGCCCGTCAGCCCCACCCGAAATAATGAGATTGGAAACTTCGACTTGTCACCCCCACAAAGGCGGGGGTGACGTCACGTTAGCCGGCTCGGCGGTCAGTGCGGAACGGTAGCCGCTGCACTCTGCGATACACGCCGCCAGCCCTGTGTGCGGGCAAGAAGAAGCCGCGATACAAACGCGTGAAGAAGTTTTGCCGCGACATTGGTGTAGAAGATCATCATGCCCATCGCGGCCGCCGGGGCTATGTCGCCCGCATCGTCCATGTTCAGGATCGCAACCGAGGCGAGCTTGGTGTCCGTGGCATAGAGGAACACGACCGCCGAGACCGTCGTCATGGCGTTGACGAAGAGATAGATCGCGATCTCCAGCACGGCAGGGAGGCAAACCGGCAGTGTGACCCGGAAGAAGAGCTTGTAGAAAGGAATCTTCAGAGAACCCGCCACCGCCTCGAACTCCGGGTCCAGCTGCTTCAGCGCAGTGAGCGCCGTCAGATGGGCGACGGTGTAGAAATGCGTGACCGTGCACAGCACCAGGATCGTCATCGTGCCGTAGATGCCGTGAAGCGGGTTTGCGGCACTGTTGAAGAAGAAGATATAGGCAAGACCCAGCACCATGCCCGGCACGGCCATCGGAAGCATGGCGAGCATATGGAATGTCGCCCGGCCGAGCCCGAAGCCCTTGGTCTTTTCGACCATGTAGGCGCCGGTGAACACGATCAGTGAGCCGATGACAGCCGTCATGAGAGCGAGCCGGATCGAATTGTAATAGGAGTCCCAGCCGCCGCCATCCATGAGATCGAAGGCATAGTTGCGCAGCGACAGGCTGAGATCGTAGGGCCAGAACTTCACGAGCGCCGCGACCTGGCACATGCCGATCATGCCGAGCACGAAGACTGCGACCAGCGTGCAGAAAGCAAAGCATGCCGCATCGAAGCCGCGCCGCGGTTTCGGCTCATAGGGTACGGCGCGCGCAGACAGCAGGGCCACCTGCCGGCGCTGTGTCAGGCGATCCACCGCGAAGGCCAGAAATGCCGGAACGAGCAGAATGACCGAGACGACGGCGCCCATTTCGAAATTTTGCTGGCCGATGACCTGCTTGTAGATGTCGACGGCAAGCATGCCATATTGCCCGCCGATGACCTTGGGCAGGCCGAAATCGGTTATGACCAGGGTGAAGACGACGAAGGCGGCGGAGATCAAACCGTATCGGGCGCCGGGCACGGTCACCGTCCAGAAGGTCCGCCACTTGCTTGCGCGAAGCGACGTCGCCGCCTCGTAGTGACGGGCGTCGGCGACCCAGAGCGCCGTCGATATGATCAGAAAGGCGTGCGGCAGCGTGAAGAATACCGAGCCCACGACGATGCCGAGCGGGCCATAGATCGAATGGCCGAGCAGCAGATCCCTGAAGACGCCCTGGTTGCCGAACAGGTACACGAGCGCGATGCCCGGCAAGAGGGACGGAACGAGGATCGGGATCGTGACGATGAGCTTGAACAGCCCCTTCCCCGGCATCCGGCTCCTGTTCAGGGCATAGGCGAGCCCGAAAGCGACGACGAGCGTGACTGCGGTGCTGATCAGCGCCATCGTCACCGAATTCTTGATCGAACGGACCAGAGAAGGCGTTGAAAAATACTCGGCGAAGTTGGAGAGCCCGATCGAGCGCGAGGGCCGCAGCATCACCCGGCGGAAATTGTTGCTGTCATATTCCTGCCACTCGGTACCGCGCACCAGCTGCGAACCGGCAAGGAAGTGCGTCTCGTCGCTCGTGCCGCGGATGCGATATCTGACGGGGCTGCGGAAGCTGAAATCCGGGAAAAGCTTCGCCGCCTGCAGCCGCCCGTCGGCGCTGGCCTTGAGGTCGCTTTCCGGGAAGGCGGCGACGGCGGCATTGAGCGCCGCGGCGGTAACGGGATCGCTCCACCCCTGCCCGCTTTGGTCGCTCACCTGGAACTCGAACTGGTGGAGATCGAACGTGTAGGTGGAGAACGACTTCGACAGCATCACGAAGAGCGGTAGCGCAAGTGCAACAACCAGATAGATGCCGACGACGAGCATGACTGCGCGTTTGAGCCAGTCATCGCCGGAAATCTGCTGCCGAACGGCTCGGCCGGGCGGAAGGAAATCGACAGCAAGCGTCATTCGCGTCAGGCCTTTGCAAAAAGGAGCAGGCGTTCCTGCGGGATTTCGACCTGGATGGCGCTGCCGATCTCGATGCTCAGGCGGCGAACCGCGTTCGTCGAGAAGTCCGCCACGAGCGCCTTCTCTTTCAGGCGCGGGGCCGAGAGCCGTGTGCGCCAGAACATGCCGAGAAACTCCATATCCTCCACATGCGCGTCGATGAGATTGTCCGCATTGCCTACGGCATCGAGCCCGGTCGCCCGATGGGCGGCGGCGCCGTGCGGGATGATATCGGCCGGCCGGACAGCGGCTACGACCGATGCACCTGATGGCAGCCGGTGCTCGGCACAGGCAAATCGCGTGTGCCCGATCTCGACCTGCGCCCCCTTCCCGACCGTTGCGGGGAACTGATTGGTCTCTCCGATGAAGTCGGCGACGAAGAGTGTCTTCGGGTGGCGATAGATCTCGGTCGGCGTACCTACCTGTTCGATGCCGCCTTGGTTCATGACGACGATGCGGTCGGCCATGGCGAGCGCCTCTTCCTGATCGTGCGTGACCATGATCGTGGTGACGCCGAGCTTGCGCTGCAGCTCCTTGATCTCGTGTCTCAGATGCACGCGCACCTTGGCGTCGAGCGCCGACAGGGGCTCGTCGAGAAGCAGCAGGCCCGGCGAGATCGCCATGGCGCGGGCAAGAGCCACGCGCTGCTGCTGTCCGCCGGATAGCTGGGCCGGGTATTTCCGGCCCTGGCTGCTCAAACCGACGAGCTCCAGAAGCTCAGAAACGCGTGAGGCGATTTCGCGCCGCGGGCGGCCGATATTCTCGAGCCCGAAGGCGATGTTCTTCTCGATGGTAAGATTCGGGAAGAGCGCATAGGACTGAAAGACGATGCCATAGTCCCGCTGCGCCGGCGGCAACCTCGAAATATCCTGTCCGCCTTGGCAAATGGTGCCCCGCGACTGGATGTCGAGGCCGGCGATGGCCCTCAGTAGCGTGGTCTTTCCGCAGCCGGAAGGTCCGAGGAAACAGATGAATTCGCCCTCCTTCACCTGAAGGTCGATGTCGCGCAGCGCGACGAAATCGCCATAGGCCTTCCAGAGGCCGTCGATTTCGAGGAATGGCCGTCCTTCGATCTGACGGGTAGCGGAGGCGGGCATGGCCGGCTCCGCGGGGGCTGTTGCATGTTTCATCCGCAAGCTCCTGGGCAATATGCATTCGATGGACTTGACGGGAACGCTCGTGGCCAAGCGCCGAACGTTCCCGGGAGATGCATGCGGATCAGGACTTGGGCTCGGATTTCGCGTCGTAACGCTTCTGCCATTCCTTCAGAATGCGGGCGCGGTTGTTTGCGGCCCACTCGAAGTCGTTCTTGATCATCTTGTCGGCGACGTCGTCGGGAAGGTTCTCGATCGGCTTTGCGACCCCGGGATAAGCCACGACGGCATAGCCGACATTGTACATCTCGTTGGCTTCCTTGCTGATCGACCAGTCGACCAGCGTTTTCGCCGCCTCGAGATTGGCCGTCCCGGCGATGATCGCCGTGGCCTCGGCTTCCCAACCCGATCCTTCGGAAGGAAAGATGATATCGATGGGCGCACCCGACGTCTTGGCCTTGGCGCCCGGGAATTCGAAGGATACGCCGATGACTGTTTCGCCTGATGCCGCCATCTTGCAAGGCTTGGAGCCCGAATGAGTATAGGCGGCAATGTTCTCGTGCAGAGCGTCCATGAAAGACCAGGCTTCCTCTTCGCCGAACGTCTGAAGCCAGGCGGAGACGTCGAGGAAGCCTGTGCCGGAGGAATTGGGGTTGGGCATCACGACATGGCCCTTGTATTCGGGCTTCGTGAGATCCTTCCAGCTGGTTGGCGGCGTCAGGCCGAGCTTCCCGGCCTCCACGGTATTGTAACAGAGAGCCGCCACATATGCGTCCATGCCCACCCAGCTCGGCGGCTTGTCGCCGTCCACGAATCTCGGGTCGAGCGCCTCTACATTCTTCGGAGAATAAGGTTCGAGCATGCCCTCTGACTTCAGCAGCAGCAGCGATGTCGCAGCCACGCCCCAGACCACGTCGGCCTGCGGATTGTCTTTCTCCGCCAGAAGCTTGGCCGTCATGACGCCGGTGGAGTCGCGGACCCAGTTGATCTTGATGTCGGGGTGGGCCTTTTCGAAGGTCTCCTTGTAACGGTCGAGGTCGACCGCTTCGATGGACGTGTAGACCGTGAGCTCGGTTTCGGCATAGGCGGCGGAAGATGCGAGGATGAGGGCAGTCCCCGCACCCAGGAAGATCTTTGAAAACGGCATGCTAATTCCCCTTTTTGTTGGCATTCGAATTGGCAAGCTCTCGCGGCGGCAACGGCGACTTGCGCGCCCTGAAATCCGCCCTGCCTGGGAAATCTGCGGGGGATAGATCGATAAGTAAAATCTATTTATTTTATATAAGTATTGTTCCAGCTTATATAGCTTCGCGCAGGGTCTCGAGACGAAAGGAGCGGCCATCGGGCCGCTCCCTTCCTCTACTACTGGACTAGGGCATATACACATCTGACCCTCCCGCGGGACCATTGCCTTGGGGCAGACGATAAACGGTTTGACCTTCGCATGCCCAAAACGATGCCACGGGCAGAACGCAGAAGCGGGAGCGAGGGCCCGCCGCAGGTATTCTCCCCCCTTGTGGGGGAGATGGCCGGCAGGCCAGAGGGGGTCTGCTCTCCTGCTCGCCCATCAAGACTACGTGACGCAGTCGTATGACTGCATCTTCGGAGTGCTGCAGGGTATGCTCGCGGCAAATTCGTCTGCGGCGGCATTGCAGAGTTTGGCGTTCAACCCCCTCTGGCCTGCCGGCCATCTCCCCCACAAGGCCCCCACAAGGGGGGAGACGACAAGCGGCTTGACCTTCACCTCTCCCAAGCGATGCCGTCGGCAGACCGCATAACTGGAAGCCGGTTTCTCCCCATGGCAACGGCTCCCGCCAGAGGAGCAGATATGAACATGCCCTAGTACTACTCGGGGGCAAGTTTCCTTACGGCCAAGGGAGCGAAAAAGTCTTGACGTTGGTGAAGCTTTTCATCGCCTCGATCACGCCTTCCTTGTAGCCGTTTCCGGAGTCCTTGATTCCGCCGAAGGGCGACATTTCAATGCGATAGCCGGGCACTTCCCAGATGTTGACCGTTCCGACCTTCAGCCCGGCTATGTATTTCTGCATCCTGCGGTAATCATTGGTGCAGACGCCGGAGGAGAGACCGAAGGCCGTGGAGTTCGACAGGGTGATCGTTGCGTCATCGTCGTCGGGAACCCGCACGATCGGTATGATCGGACCGAAGGTCTCCTCCAGCACGAGGTCCGACTGATGCGGCACCCGATCGACGACGATCGGTGGCAGGAGCGCGCCGCTTCTCCCGGGATGGTAGAGAATGTCGGCCCCCTCCTCCGCCGCACGCATCACCCTCTCTTCGAAAAGTGCCGCCGCCTTTTCGTGAATGACGGTCCCGAGATCGGTAGACCGGTCCATCGGATCCCCGAAACGCAAGCGTTTCGCCCGTTCGAGAACCAACGGCACGAAACGGTCCGCGACGCTCTCCTGGCAAAGAATGCGTTTGACTGCCGTGCAGCGCTGGCCGGAATTTTTCGTGGCCCCGGCGACCGCAAGGTCGGCGGCCCGGGCGAGGTCGTCGTCGGACAGGTCGTTGAGGATGATCAACGGGTCGTTGCCGCCGAGTTCGAGTACCTGGCGTTTGTAGTGCGCATTGGCGGCGATCAGCTTCCCGACAGGAACGCTGCCCGTGAAGGTGACGAGATCGACATGCGGGTTGGTGATCATTTCCATGCCGATATCGGCAGGCCAGCCGGTGACGACCGAAAGCATTTCCGGCGGCAGGCCGGCCTCGTAAAGAATGTCGGCGAGCAGCAGCGCCGTCATCGGCGTGAGCTCGGTCGGCTTCACCACCACGCAGTTGTTGGTCGCAATCGCCGGCGCGACCTTGTGCGCCACCATGTTCAACGGGTGATTGAACGGGGTGATCGCCGAAATTGCGGTCAGGGGTTCGCGCATCGTAAAAATCTTGCGCGCCTTTCCGTGGGGCGTGAGGTCGCAGGAGAAGATCTCGCCGTCGTCGCGGATGCACATCTGGCCGGCAAGCGTAAAGACGTCGAAAGCGCGCCCGACTTCATAGAGCGAGTCCGCCTTCGAGATGCCGAGTTCCAGCGTGATGACGTCGGAAATCTCCTCCTTGCGGGCGGCCAGCGCCTCCGCGGTCGCCAGCAGGATTTTCTGTCGCTCGTAGCGCGTGAGCTTCGGCTGATAGGCGGCCGCGATCGCAAAAGCCTCTCTTGCGTGTTCGGCGCGGCCGGCGGGTACGGTGCCGACGACAGTGTCGTTCCAGGGATAGCGGACTTCTACGCGGTCGTCCGTGTCGACAAGGCGGCCGGCTATTCGCATCGGTTCGTGGCGCACCGCGATTGTGACCTCCGCCTTCGTCATAGCCCGCCCTCCGCACCGGCCTCGGCCGCCGCCGTGACCGCGTAGAAAAACGCATCGAAGTTGCGCAGCCGGGGAGCGTTCGGGAGTTCGGGCAGCACGCGGTTGACGATGAAGGGAACCTCCTGCTCGGTCAGCCCGCCATGGGAGCGCAACGGTTCGTCGAGTGCGGCCAGGTCGTGCCGGTGCTCGCTGGTGCCGAGCGTCTTGTTTTCGGATGAGACGAGGACGATGTCGCCGATGCGGTCTTCCGGCAGCTCGAAGCGCCGGCACGCCTCCTCGCGGCCGAGCACGACGTCGACGCCTTGGATCGCTTTCAGCCTTGCCATGATCTCGCTGCGGTCACATCCGTCCGGAAGATAGGCGGTGGCAAAGGACCCGAGCGCGCCGTGATGCACGACATAGGGGTCGGTGATCGGCAGGATGACGCGGGCCGCATCCTTGCCCAGCCATTCGTCGAGCAGGTCCTGAACATAGATGACGTCGGGTGAGCCGTCCGCCTTGTGCTTCGGCTTCATGCCGTGATCGGCGGTGACCACGATGGCTGCTCCGAGCCCGTCCAGTTCGGCGAGATACCGGTCGAACATTTCGTAGAAGGAATTGGCTTCCGGGACGCCGGGAGCATATTTGTGCTGAACATAGTCGGTCGTCGTCAGATACATGATGTCGGGACGAAACTCCCTGAGCAGCTTGACGCCCGCAGCGAAGACGAATTCCGAAAGCGCTGCCGAATAGACCTCGGGAACCGGCCGGCCGAGCCAGGCGGAAGCATTGTCGATTCCGTGCTCCGCGCGGGTCGCCTTGTCCGATTTTTCGGACGAGAAGCAGACGGCGCGACCTTCGTGGAAACGGAGCCCTTTTCCGAGCAGCGCCCGCAGCTTGTCCTTCGCCGTGACGACCGCGACCCGGGCGCCTGCATCATAGAAAGCCTGGAAAATGGTGGGCGCGCGCAGGAACTTCGGATCATTCATCATCACCTCTTCGCCCGTCGACGGCTCGTAGAGGTAGTTCCCGCAAATTCCGTGCACCGCCGGCGGACTGCCGGTTGCAATCGAGAGATTGTTGGGATTGGTAAAGCTCGGGATGACGCTGTGCGCCAGACGCACGGCGCCCCGTTCCTTGATGCGTTTCAGCGCGGGCATCAGCCCGGCGTCGATCGCTGCATCGAGATAGGCCGGCTCGCATCCGTCGAGGCAGACCGCAATTGCCGGTACGCGGGGCCACGGATAGCGGCGGCCATTCACCGTCACCGAAATCTTGGACATCTGGTTCATCTGTTGTGCTCCTGGAGGGGTGATCGGTCAGGCGGCGAGGCGGGCGCGCTCGGCGAGCGCGAGCGCCGGCGGGGTGGCGGTGTCGACCCTCATCTTCGCGAGGCTCTCGGCGGCGGCGGCGACCACCTTTTGCATCACATGCGAGTCCATCTGGCCGATGCAGCCGATCCGGAAGCTGTCGACGACGGTGAGCTTGCCGGGATAGATGATGAAGCCCCTCGCCTTCATCAGTTCGTAGAAGCGCTCGAACTTGAAGTTCGGATGGGCGGGGCTGAAGAAGGTCACGATAATGGGCGAGAGCCATTCGTCACCAAGCAGTGTCTCGAAGCCGAGCTGGCGCATGCCGGCGACCATGACGTCGCGGTTGTTCGCGTAACGCGCGCCGCGTCCGGCAACGCCGCCTTCCTTGCGATGCAGCCGCAGCGCCTCGAGAAAGGCGGCGACGACATGGGTCGGCGGAGTAAAGCGCCATTGACCCGTCTTGTTCATGTAGGCCCATTGCGCATGGACGTCGAGACTCAACGAGTGGCTGCGGTCCTTCGCAGCCTCCAGTTCCGATTTGCGCGCGATGACGAAGCCGAAACCCGGAACGCCTTCGATGCATTTGTTGGCGGAGGAAACGATCGCCTCATAACGGAAATCGCCGACACCGGCGGGCACCGCGCCGAAGGCGCTCATGCTGTCGACCAGCAGCTTGCGGCCGCGGCTGTAGACTGCCTCGGAAATCTCCTTGAGGGGATTGAGAATGCCCGAACTCGTCTCGCAATGGACGACCACGACATGGGTGATTGCCGGATCTGCATCGAGAGCGGCCGCAACCTCGCTGCCGCGCGGGGGCATATAGTCGCCCTTGTCGATCGAGACGTGAGCACGGCCGAGATATTTGAGCGTCTGGGCGATGCGCTGACCGTAGGCTCCGTTCATCAGCACCAGAACCTTGCCGTCGCGGGGAATGAAGCTGCCGAGCATGGCTTCCACGGAGAAGGAGCCGCTGCCCTGCATGGGGACGCAATCGTATTGGCCGCTCTCGTCTCCGGCAATCGCAAGCAGTTCGCGACGCAACTCGGCCGTCATGCCCCGGAAGTCACCGTCCCATGACCCCCAGTCGCGCAGCATCGCCTCCTTTACGGAAAAGGCGGTGGTCAGCGGTCCAGGCGTCAGCAGGTACGGCTCACCCAATCTCGGCGCTTCGAGAACGTCATTCGTCTTTGCATCTGCGGGCATCTGGTTTCTCTCCTTTGAGAACTGCCGGGACAGGGCGAGGATGGCGATCTCGAATGTATCTGTAAAATCGATATTTCATATTGATACATCGATTTAGCTTATCACCCTTTGACGAGCGCAAGCCGGCTCTCGAGCAGATCCCCTCGCTGCTTCAAGATCGGATAGGCGAGCGTGGCCAGGAGGGAGTTCACCTCCTTGAGTGCCCGCGCGACTTCGAGGTGCATGTTGCTGGACTCGACGCTTTCCGCGCGCCCGGCCCGCAATCTCGCCAGATGCCGTTCGTGACTTTCCCGCACGAGCGCGCGTACCCGCTCCTTCTCCCGGACGAGCTTTCGCGCCATTACCGGGTCATCCGACACCAGCAGGTTGAATGCGAGACGCATGTTGTCGCGCACGCTGGCGTGAAGCGCCTTGAGCTCGGTCCAGCCCTCGTCGGAGAAGTTGTTGCCGTTCTCCAGCTTGTCGCGGGCGATTTCGACCAGGGTCTTGGATACGATGTCGCCGGCATGTTCGAGATTGATGGCGATGTCGATGAGTTCTACACCCCGCCGCGACTGACGCTCGTCGAGCACGCCGCGATGGATTGCTGCGAGATAGAGCTTGATGTCGCGGTGGGCGCGGTTGACATATCCGTCGAGCCGGCGGATTTCCTCGATCTTCGCCGGGCTCGGATGCTCCAGAAGCTCCATCACCGGACAGAGCATCCGCTCGACCACCTCGCCCATGAACAGCACCTCGCGCGTCGCGGCGGCGAGGGCCGCGTCGGGGCTGTCGAGCAGAGCCTGGTCGAGCGCGCTGATTCGTCGCGCAAGCGTGTCGCTGTCTTCGGAGCTCTTGAGATCCGATTTGATGAGCGACGTAACGGCGCTGGCGGCAAGCTGCGAGAGCGGCAGGCAAAAGATCACGAGGCAGGCGTTGAAGGCCAGATGAAAATGAACGAGCTGCTCCGCCGCGGTGGCGCCAAGATGTTGAAGTTCTGCCGAGAAGGGGCCGATCACCAGCAAGGCGATCGCGGCGCCGAAAGCCCGGAAGAGGAGATTGCCGGCCGCGACGCGCCGCGCCTCGGCTGAAAACCCGCGCGTCAGCCACATGGCGATCAACCCGCTGCCGAGATTGGCGCCGAGGATCAGCGGCAGACCTGCCTCGACCGGCAAAAGTCCCTGTGCGGCAAAACCCAGGATGAGGATCAGGACCGCGACGCTCGAATGCACGATCCAGGTGAAGAGCATCGCCGCCGCGAAGGCCGTCACCTGGTCCTCCGCGAGATAGCCGACGACGGCGGGCAACACGTCGCTCTGCTTCAACGGCAAGGTCGCCTCGCCGATCAGCTTCAGCGACATGAGGACGAAGCCGATGCCGAGCAGCATGCGGCCGAGTTCGCGGGGCTTGTCGCTTCTGCCCTTCAGGTAAAGCAGCCCGCCGGCCGCAAGCAGGAGCGGCGACAGCCAGCCCAGGTCGAACGAAAGAACACGAACCACCAGCGCCGAGCCGAGATCCGCTCCCAGCAGGACGGCAAGGCTGGTGTTCAGGGTAAGATAGCCGCTCGCCGAAAGACCGGAGGCGAGCATTGCCACGGCGGTCGAGCTTTGCAACAGGACTGCAAGGACCGTGCCGCTCGCGGCGGCGTAAATGCGTCGCTCCCCTCCCCTTGCAAGCACACGCTTCAACGACGTGCCATAGGCGTTCTCGACGCCGCTGCGGACGAGATGCACCGCGTAGAGCAGCAGTACGGTCGCGCCGGCGAGATGCAGCGAGAGGGCAACGAGAGTCATTTTCAATCGCTCCGGAAACCAATCCGAAGACCGTCACTTTTCCCTTTACATAAATCAAATCGTTCGTTTCTATCGTTTGATTAGATCAGCTTATGATTGGGAGGGCCCATGCGTTACGTCCAGCTTCGCGCGTTCCACAATGTTGCGGTTTGTGGAGGCTTCTCCCGTGCGGCAGAGGCGCTGTTCCTGACGCAGCCGGCCGTGTCGGATCAGGTGCGCAAGCTGGAAGAGGAATATGACGTGCTCCTCTTCAACCGGAACAAGAAACAGGTGACGCTGACCCAGGCCGGTCACCAGCTGCTGGAGATCACCCGCCGCATGTTCGACACCGAGCAGCAGGCGCTCGATCTGCTTTCGGAATCGCGCGCATTGCGGGCCGGCACGCTTCGCATCGTTGCCGACGCCGCCCACCATCTGCTTCACATCCTCGCGGCCTTTCGTCAGAAATATCCGTCGGTTCAGATCTCCCTGAGGGCCGGCAACACGGAAACGGTCATCACCAGCCTCTATTCCTACGAGGCCGACATCGGCGTGCTCGGCGAGGTTCCCGAAAGCCGGGAGTTCGACATCGTCAAGCTGAACTCGACGCCGATCATCGCTTTCGCATCGACCGAACATCCGATCGCCCGGCGAAGTACCGTCAGTCTCGAGGAACTCTCGGGCCAGCCGCTGGTGATGCGCGAGCGCGGTTCGAAGACGCGGCAGAAGCTCGAGGATTTCGCAGCCGCCGCCGGCGTCGCCCTGAAGTCCGCCATCGAAGCGGAAGGCCGGGAGGCCGTGCGGGAGATCGTCGCGGCCGGTGCCGGGGTAGGCTTCGTCTCAGCCGCGGAATTCGGCCGGGACGGACGTCTCGCGCCGATCGAGATCGTGGGCGCCGAAATGCTGATGGACGAGGCGTTGATCTGCCTGAAGGAGCGCAGCGGCGGAAAGCTCGTGCGCGCCTTCTTCGAGATTGCCCGCTCGCTGGCGGAGAGGTGATTGGAGCAGCCCGCTTCAGGCGGCGGCTCGCGGCTCCCCGGCATCCGCCCGCACGCGCTCCGACTTCGGGTCATAGGGGCACTTCAGGTGAGCGGTTGCCGGGTGGCGCTCACCGGCAAGATCGATCTCGAAACTTCCGCTTGCGATGAACTCCCGATCGACCCCTCCACGATCCTCGATGAGACCGAGTGCGACCGAGAGGCCAAGCGTGTGGCCATAGGCGGCTGAGCGGACTTCGCCGACAGGTTTGCCGTCACGCAGGATGAGTTCCCCGCCCCAAAGCATCGGCTCGGGATCATCCAGGGTGAACTGCACGATGCGTCTGACAGGGGCGCCGGCGTGCTTTGCCCGCATCAAAGCCTCGCGGCCGATGAAGCCGCCCGGCTTGTCGAACGATACGGCGAAGGCGAGCCCCGCTTCGTGAGGATTGATGTCGGGCGTCAATTCGCGGCTCCAGGCGCGAAAGCCTTTCTCGATGCGGAGCGCCTCGAGAGCGTAATAGCCGCAATCGACGAGCCCTAGATCGCGCCCCGCCTGGTGCAGCGCCTCGTAGACGCCCACGGCAAATTCACTGGGCACGATCAGTTCCCAGCCGAGTTCGCCGACATAGGTCATTCGGTTGGCGTAGGCCGTCGCATAGCCGATGTCGATCTCACGGATGGTCGCAAAGGGAAAGCCCGCATTCGAGAGGTCGGCGGAGGTGATCCGACCGAGTATGTCGCGCGCATTCGGTCCCATCAGCGCCAGCACCGCGTAAGCCGAGGTCACGTCGGTGAGGGTGACATGGGCGTCCGGTGAGGTGTTCCTGCGGATCCAATCGGCGTCGTGCACCGCCTGCGCCGATCCGGTGACGATGAGGAACCGGTCGGCGGCGAGCCGCATCACCGTCAGGTCGCTTTCATAGCCGCCCCGTTCGTTGAGCATGCCCGTATAGACCGACCGGCCGATCCCGACATCGACGTCCGCGGCGCAGATGCGGTTGAGCGCCTTCGCTGCGTCCCGCCCCTGCACAAGCAGTTTGGAAAATGACGTTTGATCAAATATCCCAGCAGCTTGTCGCGTCGCGTTCATCTCCCGCTTTACCGCCTCATGCCAGTTCTGCCGACCGAAGGCATAGTCCGTTTCCGATCTTTGGCCTGCTTCGGCAAACCAGTTCGCGCGCTCCCATCCCATCTTCGAACCGAAGCATGCACCCTTGGAGGCAAGCCGGTCGTAGAGCGGCGAGCGCCGGAATGGACGCGCCGTGTGCAGCTCGCGGTTCGGCCATGGCATCGCATAGTGCAGTCCGAGCGTTTCCTTCACCCGGTCGTGCAGCCAGCGCGGGTTGTTGTTGAAGCTCGCGAAGCGGCGAATGTCGACCGGCCAGAGATCCATCGTCGGCGCACTGTTGACGATCCATTCGGCGAGAGCCCGCCCGGCGCCGCCCGCGCTGGCGATGCCCATGGAGTTGAAGCCTGCGCCGACATAGAAATTCCGCAGTTCCGGCGCCTCGCCGAGAATGAAATTATTGTCCGGCGTGAAGCTCTCCGGGCCGTTGTAGAATTTCCTGACTTCGGTCGTTTCGAGCTGCGGCACGCGCACGAGCGCGTTCTGCATCAGAATCTCGAACTGGCCCCAATCATCGGCCAGCAAGGCGAATTCGAAGTCGTCCGGAATGCCGTTCATGCCCCAGGGCTTAGCTTCCGGCTCGAAGCCGCCCATGACGAGACCTCCGACTTCCTCCTTGAAATAGATGTAGCCGTCCGGGTCGCGCAGCACCGGCAGGTCCGGATGCACCCCCTCGATCTTGCCGGTAACGATATACATGTGCTCGGCCGAGTGCAGGGGGACCGTCACGCCGCACATCAGCCCGACCTTGCGCGCCCACTGGCCGGCGCAATTGACGACGATTTCGGCGGCGATATCCCCCCGGTCGGTCTCGACGCCACGCACCGTCCCGTCCTTGACCGTGATGCCCGTCACGCGCACGCGCTCGATAATGCGGGCGCCGTGGTTGCGCCCCCCCTTCGCCAGCGACTGGGTGAGGTCCGTCGGATTGGCCTTGCCGTCTCCCGGAAGCCAGACGGCTCCGACGAGATCGTCCATCGCCATCACCGGCCAGAGATCGGCGGCTTCCCGCGGTGAGATCACCTCGACGGCAACCCCTTGCGCCCGCGCCGAGGCTGCGGTCCGCTTCAGCACGGTCATGCGATCGCTCGTGCGCGCAACGGCGAGCGAGCCGCAATTCTTCCAGCCCGTCGCAAGGCCCGTCTCTGCCTCCAGCTCACTGTAGAGCTGCGTCGAGTATCGGATGAGGCCGGTCATGTTGGCATGGCTACGCAACTGCCCGACAAGGCCGGCCGCATGCCAGGTGGTCCCGCCGCTGAGTTGCCCCTGCTCCAGCAGGACCACGTCGGTCCAGCCGAGCTTCGTGAGATGATAGGCGACCGAGCAGCCTATGATGCCGCCGCCGATGATGACGACCCGCGCCTGTGTTGGAAATTCCTGCGCCATGAACCGACCTCCCAATGGACTGGTGTCAGCATAGTCACGGAGTCACAGAATGCAACAACAAATGCAACAAAATGCAACATCACTCTGCGGCGACGACGAGGCGCGGGCCTTTTCGCCCGAGTGCTTCCGAGATCGTCGGGGGCGGCGGCGTATCCACGATCACACCGGCCGCCTGATGGAACCCGGGTATGCGAAGGGGAGTCAGCCGTCCGAATTTCGAACTGTCGAGGACGAAGTAGGCTTTGCCCGCCATGGCGATCATGCGCGAGCGCTGCTCGGCGCCGTTGCGGGTGAAGTCGGTAACCTCGCCGTCAGGAGAAAGTCCTCCCCCGCCCAGAAAGGCGATGTCCACTCGGAAGCGGCCGATTGCCTCCAGCGCGTCGAGGCCCACTGCCGCCTCCTCGGCAGGGTCGATCTCGCCGCCCAGCATATGCACCCGGACTTGCGGCTGGCGGCACATGTGCAGCGCTATGGCGAGGCCGGTGGTGCAGACGGTCAGGTCACGCAGACCGCTCAATGCATGCGCGACGGCCAGCGTCGTCGTGCCGGAATCGAGGAAGACCACCATGCCGTCCTTGACCAGTTCGGCCGCCTTGCGGCCGATCGCTGCCTTTGCAGCGGCGTTTTCCCCGCTTCGCAGGACCAGCGCCGGCTCGGTTGCTTCGAACAGTGTGGCGCCGCCATGCACGACATCGAGCTGGCCGCGATCCGCCAGCAACTTCATGTCCCGGCGGATCGTTTCGCGCGAGACGTCGAAATAGGCGGCAAGCTCGGCAATGCTCACCGAGCCTTCGGAAGCGACGCGCCTCAATATTTCTTCGTGGCGGCGGGGCGCGAGCGCCCGGGTGTTCGGCAATTTGGACATGCGGACAATGTTGCAATATTTGTGGCGCGCCGCAAGCCACGTCGCGGACATGAAGCGCGCGGTGCAGGACGGCTGCGATTCGGTGCATAATTTGCGATTTGTGATGTTTTGTGAGCCGTAAGGCGGCACGGCGAAACGGAGGTCATGCGGCCTGAACGACGGTCACGGCAATCATATGGAAGACGTCGGCCGCAGTGCAGCCGCGCGAAAGATCGTTGGCGGGCCGTGAAAGTCCCTGGAGGATCGGGCCGATTGCCGTCGCGCCGCCGATCCGCTGGGCGATCTTGTAGCCGATATTGGCCGCGTCCAGGTTCGGGAACACGAAGACATTGGCCTCCCCGCGCAGCGCCGAATGCGGCGCCTTGGTCAGACAGACGGCCTCGACGAAGGCGCTGTCGAATTGCAATTCGCCGTCGATGATAAGATCGGGCTCGGCGCGCCGCGCCATGCCGGTCGCCTCGACGACCTTCGAAACGCGCTCGTGAGCGGCACTGCCGCCTGTCGAGAAAGAGAGCATCGCGACTTTCGCCCGTTCTCCTGCAAGCATTTCATAGGACTTGGCCGACATGCGCGCGATGTCGGCGAGACCGGCTGCGTCCGGGTCCACGACCAGGCCGCAATCCGCAAAGACGAAGGCGCCCTTCCGCGCGTGATGGGGCTCGCAGAGCATCATGAGGAAGAAACTGGAGACGAGCCCGACGCCGGGCGCCCTGCCGATCACCTGCAATGCGGCACGAACCGTGTCTGCGGTCGTCGCGACCGCGCCGCCGACAGTCCCATCGGCTATTCCTTCGCGCACCATCATCGCGGCGAAGGTCAGCGGTGAAAGGACGGCCGCCCGAGCCGCGGCCGCATCGACACCTTTGCTCCTTCTGCGTTCGAGATAGGCAGTCGCAAAATCATCGGTAAGCGGAGAGCACGCCGGGTCCTCGATCCGGAATTCCTGCGGGATCGCGTCCAGGGCTGCGAGCCTCTGCGTGATCACCTCGCGGTTTCCGACCAGCGTAATCGCCGCCAGGCCTTCCCGCCTCGCCTGCACGGCGCCGGCGACGATCCGGGGGTCCTCGCCTTCGGGAAGGACGACGTGCCGCGGCGCTTTCCTTGCGGCGTCGATGATGCGATCGAGAGGTTTCATCAGCTGTGTCCCAGATAGTACATGCCGGCGAGGATGAAGACGGCGATGAACAGCGTTTCGGCCACGACGAGCGCAACGGCATCTCCGCCAACTTCGAGGACGCGGCGCAGCGACGTCTTCATGCCGACGGCGACGATGCCCGCCAGCAGCGCCCATCTCGATATCGCCATTCCGACCTCGCTTGCGAGCACCGGCACCAGCCCGGCGGAATTGAAGCCCGCGAGAACGAGGAACGCCAGGACGAAGCCCGGCACGAGCGGCGCGCGCTTTCCGATCGACGCGCCCTCCTGCGGAACGCCGCGCAGGACGAGGGAAAAGATCAGGACGACCGGCGCCAGCATCGTCACCCGGATGAGCTTGACGAGCGTCGCGGTCTCGCCCGCCTCCGGCGAGACCGAAAAGCCGGCTCCCACCACCTGGGCGACATCATGGATGGTGCCGCCGAAAAAGATGCCGGTGGCCTGACCGTCGAGCCCGAGATACTCGGCGACGATCGGATAACCGATCATCGCAAGCGTGCTGAGCACGGTCACCGACAGCACGGTGAAGATCAGATTGCGCTCGGAAAACTCGTTGCGGGGCAGCACGGCGGCGATGGCCATGGCGGCCGAGGCGCCGCAAATGGCGACCGCGCCGCTGGTGAGAAGCGCGAGACGCCACCCCCGGCCAAGCAGGCGGGCAGCCACGAGGCCGAACAGGATGGTTGCCACGATCGCCGAGACGAGCAGCAGAATGGTGCCGCCGCCGAGGCCGATCAGAAGGTCTACGCTGATGCGCATGCCGAGCAGCGCCACACCGATCCTCAAGACCAGCTTTGCCGAAAGCTCGATGCCCGCGACGCAACGGCCTTCTTCCGCCAGGAAGTGGAAGGCGATCCCCAGCAGCAGCGCCATCAGCATCGCCGGCGCCCCGTAATGCTCCGACAGGAACTGCGCAGCCATGGCGACGGCGGCCGTCACCAGCAGACCCGGTCCATAGGTCGACAGGACGACCGACAGGGATTGCTTCCGTCGCTCGGTTTTGGAGATCGCGTCCATCTTTTCTTCCCGTTGAATGAGCTCGGCGGTGATCACCGCCGAGCGAGTCGCGAGAGTTTCTTACAGACGTCGCTGGGTGCGCATGTCGGCGCGATCGATGCCGGCCACCGCTACCGGCTTCTTCATCGCATCGCGGCGGAAGGGCTCGCCGAGTTCCTGGTTGAGGACGACCTCGACAAAGGTGGTGATCCCCTTGGCCTGGTCCTCGATCGCCTTTGCAAGCGCCTCGGTGAGTGCGGCCGGCGTGTCGACCGTCACGCCCTTGAGGCCGCAGCCATCTGCAACCTTGGCGTAGCTCAGGTTCGGATTGAGCTCGGTGCCGACGAAGTTGTTGTCGTACCAGAGCGTCGTATTCCGCTTCTCCGCTCCCCACTGGTAGTTGCGGAAGATCACCATGGTGATCGCCGGCCAGCCCTCGCGGCCGATCGACGTCATCTCGTTCATCGAGATGCCGAAGGCGCCGTCGCCGGCAAAGCCGACCACCGGCACGTCCGGGCAGCCGATCTTGGCACCGACGATCGACGGGAAACCGTAGCCGCAGGGGCCGAACATGCCCGGCGCCAGATATTTCCTGCCCTGTTCGAAGCTCGGATAGGCGTTGCCGATCGCGCAGTTGTTGCCGATGTCGGTGGAGATGATCGCCTCTTTCGGAAGCACGGCCTGGATCGCCCGCCAGACCTGGCGAGGCGACATGCGATCGGGCTCGCGCTGGCGTGCGCCGACGTTCCACTCCGTGCCCGGATCGTCATCCTCATGGTCCATCGACGAGAGCTGCTGCAGCCAGGCCGAGCGCGTCTGGTGGACCAGCGCCTTGCGCTCCTCGCGGTTTGCGTCGCCGGCGGCGGGCGCAAGCTGCTGAAGAATCTGCTGCGCCACCTGTTTCGCATCACCGCAAATGCCGACCGTCACCTTCTTGGTCAGGCCGATCCGGTCGGCATTGATGTCGACCTGGATGATCGCCGCATCCTTCGGCCAATAGTCTATGCCATAGCCGGGCAGTGTCGAGAACGGATTGAGCCGCGTACCCAATGCCAGCACGACATCTGCCTTGCTGATCAATTCCATCGCCGCCTTCGAGCCGTTGTAGCCCAAGGGCCCGACCGACAGCCGGTGGCTGCCGGGAAAGGCGTCGTTGTGCTGATAGCCGCAGCACACCGGCGCATCCAGCTTCTCCGCCAGTGCCATGGATTCCTGGATGGCGTTGCCGATGACGACACCGGCGCCGTTGAGAATGACCGGGAACTTCGCTTCCGAAAGCAGCCGCGCGGCTTGGGCGATGGCCGCAGGTCCGCCGGCCGGCCGCTCGAAGCGGACGATGCGCGGCAGGTCCACGTCGATCACCTGAGTCCAGAAGTCCCGCGGGATGTTGATCTGCGCCGGTGCGCAACCGCGCCATGCCTTCTCGATGACCCGGTTGAGGACTTCGGGAATGCGGCTCGGATCGCGCACTTCCTCCTGGTAGCAGACCATCTCCTCGAACATCGCCATCTGGTCGACTTCCTGGAAGCCGCCCTGGCCGATGGTCTTGTTGGCGGCCTGCGGCGTGACCATGAGCAGCGGCGTATGGTTCCAGTAGGCCGTCTTCATCGCCGTGATGAAACCGGTCACACCGGGGCCGTTCTGGCCGATCGCCATCGACATCGTGCCGGTCGCCCGGCTGAAGCCGTCGGCCATCATGCCGGCATTGGTCTCGTGGGCACAGTCCCAGAACCGGATGCCCGCCTTCGGAAACAAGTCCGATACGGGCATCATCGCCGAGCCGATGATCCCGAACGCATGCTCGATGCCGTGCATCTGCAGGACTTTTACAAACGCCTCTTCGGTCGTCATTTTCATGTCATGTTCCTTTCGCGTTGAGGGTAAGGCCGACCGGGCGGCTAAAGAATTTCGTCCTTGAGGTAGTACCAGCGATACATGCCCCACTGGCCGAGGCGTCTGAAAGGCGTGAGCAGGCCATGGCTCGGGAGCGGCGACGTGAAGATCGGCAGGTCGAGTGCGCCGCCCTTGCCCGCCACCATCTGGGCCATGCGGCGGCCGGCCTGGGCGGAATACATGACGCCGTTGCCGCCATAGCCCATCGCATAGAACAGCGGCTGTTTCGGATCGGGCCGGAAGATCCGCGGCATCATGTCGTGGCTGACATCGACCCAGCCCCACCAGGAATAGTCGATCGTGATCCCCTTCAGGATCGGAAACTTTCGGTAGAGCCCTTCGAGCAGCCGATCGAGATGTTTGGGGTTGACCGCATCGCGGCCGGTGATGGCGCTGCGGCTGCCGATCTGCACGCGGCCGTCCGGCATCATCCGGTAGTAGTGGCGCAGCGTGCGCGTATCGGTGAGCGGGATCCGCGTCTTGAAGTTCAGTTCGGCGCGTTCTTCCTCGGTCAACGGGCGCGTGACGATCGAGTTCGAGAGGATCGGCATCAGCCGGTGCCGCGTCAGCGTATGCAGGTCCGGCGAGGTATAGCCCGCCGTCGCAATGCAGACGGCGCGCGCACGAACGGTGCCGCCCGGCGTAGTCAGATGATAGGCGCCGTTCTTCCAGTCGCAGCCGAGAACGGGGCTGGCCGTGTGGACCCGCGCACCGAGCTTGCGTGCCAGATTGAGGTAGCCGAAGGCGAGCTTGGCCGCGTGGATGCCCATGCCGTCCGGTTCGTACATCGCCCCCCTCGCCTCCACGTCGCGTACGAAGTCGCGGTGGACCTCATCGCGACCGACGATACGCGACCGGTAGCCGAAAACCTCGTTGAGAAGCCGAGACTCGGCTTCGAGCGCCGGCATCACCTTGTCCCGATGGGCGATATAAAGATGGCCGCCGTCCTGAGGGTCGCAGTCGATCTCGGGCGAGCGAATCAGGTCCCGGAACAGATCGAAGGCTTCGCTGATTTCGCCATGCAGCCTTTTGGCCACATCGACGCCCCAGCGCTCGATCCATTGCGAACGCTTGAGCCGGCCGGCGGAAATCTGCGCCTGACCGCCATTGCGGGTGCTGCAGCCCCAGGCGACGCCATTGGCTTCGAGCACCGTCGCCTTGATGCCATGCTCCTGGGCCAGATGGATCGCGCAGGAGAGCCCCGTATATCCGGAGCCGACGATAGCGACGTCGACGTCCATATCGCCGCTAACGGGCCCATCGTCGGCAGGCGGAGTGCCGGCCGTGCCGATCCAGTAGGTCGGCGCATAGTCCTTGCCGTCGCCCGGATTGGGCGCGCGGATCGGATCATAGGTCGGATCGAAGGGCTTCCGCGATGCGATCGGTCTGGCCAGTTGGTGTTCCATGTCGTGATCCTGCCCTGGAGGCTCTCAGTATCTCGGCTGCGGTTCGATGAGCGGTCGGTTCTTTCGGAATGCCTGCTTGCGGACGATCTTTCCGTCGCGAAGCGTGAAGAGATCGCAGCCTTCTGCGACGATGCGCGTACCGTCCTCATTGGTCCCCGAGAACGTCCACTCGGAGACGGCGCGATCACCGTGGACGAAGTGGCTGTGATGATCCCAATGGGCATCCCGCATTGCCGTCCATACGCCTGAGAAGGCATCGGCGATCGCTTCGGCGCCGGCGATGCGCTTGCCGCAGGCCTCCGGGCCGGCAACGGCGTTGAAGACGCAATCGGCGGCGAAAAAGGCCATCACGTTGTCGATGTCGTGCCTGTTGAAGGCGTCGAAAAGCTTTGCAAGATCTTCGGCGGTCATGTCGAAATTCCTTGTTCACGCCTGGGCATGGCTTCGCCGGGCGGGCGGCCGTGGGCCCGTTGAAATGCTTGAGAAGAGGTTGTCCGGGGCGGCCGACTAGGTCCGAGCGGCTGCCGTCACACTTTGCCCTTCCAGGGAATGAGCGCCTTTTCGAGGTAGCGGATCATGAGATCGAAGGCGAAGGCGAAGACGCCGATGACGACGATGCCCATGATGACCGTATCGCTGGCGAGGTATTCGGCGGCATTCAGCACCATGAAGCCGAGGCCACGATGGGCGGCCACCATTTCGGCGGCGACGAGCGTGGTCCAGCCGACCCCGATCCCGATACGCATGCCGGTGAATATCTCCGGCAGTGCAGCCTTCAGGATCACATGTCCGATCACCTGGGCTCGCGTCGCGCCCATCGCGTAAGCCGCATGGATCTGTTCCGTCGAGACCGAGCGGACACCGGCTCTGGCGGCGATCGCCATCGGCGCGAAGATCGCCAGATAGATCAGGAACACTTTCGGGAATTCACCGATGCCGAGCCAGATGATGATCAACGGCAGATAGGCGAGCGGCGGCAGCGGCCGGTAGAATTCGATGATCGGGTCGAAGAGCCCGCGCACGACCCGGTTGACGCCCATCAGGATGCCGACGGGAACGGCCGTGACGAGTGCCAGCAGGAAAGCTCCGAGCACGCGGCCGAGACTTGCCAGCGTATGCTGTGCCAACGTGGAGTTCGAGACGCCTTCGGTAAGCGCGATCACGAACTTGTCCCAGACGGCGAGCGGCGACGGCAGGAACAGCGGCTTGATCCAGCCCATTTCGGTCACGAGCAGCCAGAGCGCGATGAACGCAAGGGCCGTGAGCAGGCTGATGTGGCCGCTCATGCCGTCGCCCGGCGCACCGTAGATCCTGCCCGGACGAACCGGTTTGCTCTTTGCGACACCCTCAAGCATGGAGGAGCTCCGGGTTGCCGGATTGGAGCTCGTCGCCATAGATGATGCCGAGGATTTCTTCACGCATGTCGATGAAGTCGCGGCTGGATTTGATTGCGCGTGCATTGCCGTTCTCCAGGAAGCGTTTGTTAAAATCGAGCTCGTAGGTATGGGTGATGCGGCCCGGACGGGGCGACATCACGATCAGCCTGGAGCCGAGGAACAGCGCCTCCTCGACGCTGTGGGTGATGAAGAAGAACATCTTGTTGGTGAGTTGCCACACTTCCAGCAGCAATTCCTGGATGGTCTCGCGCGTCAGCGCGTCGAGGGCAGCCATAGGCTCGTCCATGAGCAGCATCGCCGGATCGCAGGTGAGCGCGCGGGCGATGCCGACACGTTGCTGCATGCCGCCGGAGAGGTGATAAATCATGTGCCGGTGGAAATCCTGCAGCCCGACAAGCGCGAGATTTCTCGTCGCCAGGTCTCGCCGGGTCGCCTTGTCGACACCCCTGAGCTTCAATCCGAACTCGGTATTGTCGATGACGTTGAGCCACGGGAGAAGCGCGTGCTTCTGGAAGACGACGCCGCGGTCGGCGCCCGGGCCGGTGATGCGGCGGTCTCCCAGCATGATTTCCCCGTCGCTCGGCGCCATGAAGCCCGCCATCAGGTTGAGGAGCGTGGTCTTGCCGCAGCCCGATGCACCGAGCGCGACGACGAAATCGCCGCTTTTGATTTCGAGATTCACGCCCTTGAGCGCGATAACCGCCTGGTCCGAATAGAGACCGGGATAGGTCAGACTGACATTGCTGACGTTGAGCGTTTCCAATTCGCAGGCCTTCCTGGAAAGTGCTGTGTCGAGGGTATCAGCGGCGCTCCTAACCGCGCACGACGCTCGGGCGGGAGCGCGTCGTCTGCTACTTGGCGGCTTCTTTCGCATAGGCGCTGTTGACGAAGGGTGCGTAGTCGTCGAGCGCAGTGTCGATCTGTTTCTGAGCGACTAGGAACTTGGCGCTCGCCTCCAGCGCCCGGACAGCGCCGCCGCCAAGCCACTTATCGGAGACCTGTTCGTCGGCGGTCGGGAAGGACAGGAGGCTCAGTGCCTGGACGATACCCTCGGCGTCGCCGCCGATCAGCTTGACCATGCCCTGGACCTGCGGCGAGTCGGCCTTCCAGCCGCTGCCATTCGCCTTGTAATCGGCATAGGCGTCCGCGAGCACCTTGGTGAAGGCGGCCATGAATTTGGGGTTTTCCTCCGCCCATTCCTTGTCGGCCACAAGCCCGTCGAAGGTCGGCACGCTCGCGGCGCCGATCGCCTCGGAATCGGAGATGACCTTGCCGCTCTTCAGGAGTTCCGACAGAGCCGGCGGCCAGACATAGGCGGCATCGATATCGCCGCGCTGCCAGGCAGCGACGATCTGCGGCGGCTTCATGTTGAGGATGTTCACTTCCCTCGGATCGGTTTTCCATACCTGTTCGAGGCCGACCAGCAGATGGAAGTGCGACGTCGAGACGAAGGGGACACCCACATTCTTTCCCTTCAGGTCTTCCGGCTTTTCGATGCCGGATCCTTCTCGTGCGACGAGCGCTTCCGACTTGCCGATATTGTCGAGGATCCAGAAGAGTTCGAGCTCGACGCCGCGGGACGCTGCGGCTGTCGTTCCGGTCGAGCCGATGACTCCTATCGGCACGTTTCCGGAGGCGAGCGCCGTCGAAATGTCACCGCCGGAGCTGAACTGGCGCCAATCGATCGTATAGCCGGCTTCCTTCGCTGCGGCATCGAAACGACCGTCGGCAATCGCCGAGATGAACGGACCGACGATCTGCTGATAGCCCACGACGACGCTGGTTTCCGCTTGGGCGGCGAAGGAAGTGAGGACGCCGGCGGCGATAGCCACGGCTCCGGACAAGTGCTTGAACCTTCTAAGGTGGATCATGTCGTTACCCTCTTTGGTTATGTCGCCCCGCTTTTTGCGGGGTCGCGCCGTACATTGAATGACGGTCTTTGCTTGCTGAATAGAAATAGGCCCACGCTTCGGATTGCCTTATATCCAGATAGGAAGTTAGATGAGTCCAGTTGGGCGAGGTGAACAATGGCGGGCTCGACCGTCTCCGAAACGATCTTTTTCCTTGACCGGGCCAGCCAAACGGGCCTGCAGGCGCAGATCCGCGAAACGATCGTTTCGGCCGTATTGTCGGGCCGCCTGGCGCCGGGCGCCCAATTGCCCTCCAGCCGCAAGCTTGCGGCCTATCTGAATATTTCGCGGATCACCGTAACGCTCGCCTATCAGGAACTCGCTTCCCAGGGCTATGTGGAGGCGGCGAACCGGAGCGGCTACCGTGTGGCCGGCAAGCCCCCAACGACAGCCATCGCGATGCAGGCCGCCCATGCTGCGGCCGATGCCATCGACTGGTCGGCCAAGTTACGCTCGACCTTCATCGTGGCCAAGCAGATGCGTAAGCCCCTCGACTGGCGAACCTACCCTTATCCGTTCCTATACGGTCAGATGGACCCGTCGTTGTTCGACCTCACGGCCTGGCGCGACTGCGCGCGACGGGCGCTGGCGCGCGAGGATTTCGAGCTGATGGCGGGCGACTTCGCGGCGGCGGACGACATCCAGCTTGTCAACTATATCTGCTCGCGCACATTGCCGGGCCGCGGCATCCGCGCGAACCCCGACGAGATCCTGGTGACGGTGGGCGCGCAGAACGCCCTCTGGATCGTCATCCAGCTCCTGTTGCGTCAGGGCGCCCATGCGGTCTGCGAGAACCCCTGCCATCCCGACATGAGTGCATCGCTTCGCTTGAGCGGCGCCGGGATCACCTTCGTCGACGTGGACAAGGACGGCCTGCCGCCCGCCGCGCTTCCAGAAGAGGTCGATGCCGTGTTCGTCACGCCCAGCCATCATTCGCCGACCGGCGCGACGATGCCGATCGAACGGCGGGCGGCCTTGCTCGAGGCGGCCGCCTCCAAGGACTTCATAATCGTCGAGGACGATTACGAGTTCGAGATGAGCTTTCTGGCGCCCCCCTCCCCGGCCCTCAAGGCCTTCGACCGCTGCGGCCGGGTCTTCTACATCGGCAGTTTCTCCAAGTCGTTGTTTCCCGGCCTGCGTCTCGGCTATCTGGTGGCGCCGGCTGCCGTGATCCGGGAGGCGCGGGCACTACGGGCCTTGATGTTGCGGCATCCGCCGGGGCACCTCCAGAGAACGGCCGCCTATTTCCTGGCGCTCGGACACTATGATGCCGTGCTGCACCGCATGCGCGAGGAGTATCATCGCCGCCACATCATCATGGACGCTGCCCTCCGGGATGCCGGATTGGAGATCGCCGGATCTGCGGCTTTCGGCGGCACGTCCTTCTGGATCGAGGGGCCGGAAGGTCTCGATGCGGACTTGCTGATGAACGCTTTGCGAAAGGACGGCGTGCTGATCGAATCCGGGTCGCCCTTCTTCCCGAAGGACGACGGCCCATGCCGCTTCTTCCGCATGGGCTACTCGTCGATCGCGCGCAACCGCATAGCCGACGGCGTGGCCCTGACTGCGGCGCGGATCGCGGAGCGGGGTTAGAATGAGCCTTGCAGCGGGGTGTTCGTGGAGGACATTGGCCACGACGCTAATGAAGCTCTGCGCCCAATGCATCCGCTTGAGAGTGCTTGAAGATTGATGAAATGGCTCGAGCGCGGAGAGCGTCCTGCTTTGGCGGCATGTTGAAGAGCCGACCATACTCGCGCGTGAACTGGGAAACGCTTTCATAGCCCACTTCGAATGCCGCGTTGCTTGCCGAGAAGCCTTGGTCGAGCATGAGACGTCGTGCTTCGATGAGACGCAGTCGCTTCTGATACTGTCCCGGCGTCAACGAGGTCATCATCTTGAAGTGCTTGTGAAATGCGGTGAGGCTCATCGCCGCTGCCGCTGCGAGGCGTTCGACAGGCACGCGCGAGCGATACTCGGTCCTGAGAATCGCTATGGCGGCAGCCAGGCGGCCGGCATAACTGTCGGGGTCGGCAAGCGTCCGCAGCGCAGGACCATGCGGACCCGATAGGAGCCAGTAATGCAGTTCCCGCATGATGCCGGGCCGCAGAATCGGCACCGCGTCCGGTCGGTCCAGAAGATGCATCAGGCGCGACGCGCAATCGAGCATCGCTCCTTCGGTATCTTCCGCGAACAGCGTTTGCATTCCCGATGAACGTAGTGAGCAAGTATCGCCGATCTGGGCCGCGACTTCGCGCAGGAGCGCCATCTCCAGTTCCACTGCGATCGCAAGATAGGGCGCACCCGAGCTCGCCTCGACGATCCGTCCGACCACAGGCATGTCGGCCGCCACGATGACGGATTGTCCTCCGTAGAATACACGTTCTTCGCTTCCCACTATCATGCGCTTCGCGCCTTGCAGCACGAAACAGACGAGTGGCCGGTAGACGGAGTGTAGGTCGCCGGCCGGATCTTCAACGCACATCGTGCGCAACCCTGGCACGGTAGTGACGGCCAAGCCGTCGCGGTTCGCGTGGCAGCGTGCATAGGTCCGGACAGCTTGCTTGAGCGCATTCATATCGCTTGTTCCTGCTTTTCGGCCTGAACGTAGCACGTCAGCGAGGGAGTTTCACCGCCCCTGCAGGATAAGGCAAGTTATGCGCAGGCCAGGGCAAGCTTCCATGCTCGCGTTCGCTGTAAAAAACTCCTGACAACGTGGATGCAGATCCTCTTGCTTTCGGATGTCCGCCACCGAAATGGCAGACCTATGGGGAGAGCAACGGTCCGCAGATAGAGGTGGAGAAAGTTCAAAGTGAAAACGACGGGAAACACAATTCTCATTACCGGCGGCGGCTCCGGGATTGGCCGGAAGTTGGCCCAGCGTTTCAACGCGCTCGGAAACACCGTGATTGTAGCAGGCCGGCGCATGGAGACGCTGGAGGAAACGATCGCCGGCCGCCAGGACATGTACGCAGTGGCGGTCGACGTTGACGATCGTGACCACATCAGGGAATTCGCCGGGCGCGTGCTGACCGAGCACCCGGCCCTGAACGTACTGGTCAATAATGCCGGCATCATGCGTCGGGAGGACCTGTCCGGGAAGCGTGACCTGCGTGACGCAGAGCAGACGATCACCACTAATCTTCTGGCACCGATCCGGCTGACGAACGAGCTGATCGATCATCTCATCAGGCAGTCGGAGGCGACCATCGTCAATGTGAGCTCCGGTCTTGCCTTCGTGCCTATGAGCAGCACGCCGACCTACAACGCCACAAAGGCGGCAATCCATTCATACACGGTCTCGCTGCGCGAACAGCTCAAGGGAAAGGTCGAGGTCATCGAGCTTGCACCGCCTGCGGTGCAAACCGAACTCACACCCGGCCAATCTACGCGCGAAGGCTATATGCCCTTGGCCGCCTTTATCGACGAGACAATGACGCTGTTCCTCCAGCAGCCGACGCCCCGAGAAATTCTGGTGGAACGGGTCGGCTTCCTGCGCTGGGCGGAGCGAAACGGGAACTTCGACAAGGCCGTCGAGATGCTCGGTTCAAGCTGAGTGAGACGCTCTCGTGTGATGCCGCGATGAAGCGTGCGCCTTTGAATTCACCGGTTATGGGAAACTCGGTCGACGCAGCGTCGACTCAATCGCCGAAAAGGAGATGAAAGTGACAGATAACCAGAATGTGTCCGGTACCAATGCGGTGTCGCGGCGCAAGCTGCTGGCCGGAGCTGGCGTTCTTGCCACATCGGCCGCCATGGCAGGCTTGGCTCAAGCGCAGTCCGCGGCAACGCCGGACGGAACGGTGCCGGGAACTGCCGGCCGTCCAAGAGTTGCACTGGTAACTGGCTCGTCCAGAGGAATAGGTGCGGCAACGGCACGACAGCTAGGCCGCGACGGCTATCGAGTGGTGGTAAATTGCGTGGTGAACAGGGATCTGGCAGCCCAGGTCGCGCGCGACATCGAGGCCAGCGGAAGCCCGGCTATCTGGCGGCAGGCGGATGTGCGGGATCCCGCAGCCGTGCGAGCGCTGTTCGATGCCGGCGAAGAGGCGTTCGGCGGCATCGACGTCGTGGTGGCAAACGCCGGGGTCATGCATCTGGCACCCTTCGCCGACATGTCCGACGAAGACGTCAACCACATGTTCGACGTCAACATCCTCGGGAGCTTCCACACGTTGCGCGAAGCCGCGCGGCGCGTTCGCGACGGTGGCCGGATATTCCCGCTTTCCTCCACCATTACCAGGTTCCGCACGGAAACCTACGGACCTTACGCGGCCTCGAAAATGGCTCAGGAACTGTATGCCACCGTTTTGGCGAAGGAGCTGGCGGGGCGGAACATCTCCGTCAATGCGATTGCTCCGGGCGTGGTCAACACGACACTGTTCACCGACGGCAAAACTGAAGCGGAGCTCGCTGGTTTTGTAAAACGCACGCCCCATGGACGGCTCGGCGAGCCGAACGACATCGCCAATGTCATTTCTCTCTTGTGCAGCGGCGGTGCGTCTTGGGTGAACGGTCAAGTCGTATACGCGAATGGTGGCATTGCGTAGATGACGTGCGGTAGCGATCTGCTTTTGCGAGGTGGTCAACAATATCATGGCTTCCGTAGCCCGACATCTGGGCGCGGAGGTGCCGCTGCCAAGGGTGTTGGTCATCGAGATCGGTTCGATGCCGGCGAGCCCCGCATCCCGACGCCACCGCCAACACATGCCAACTTTTCGCTCTGCGTGAACAAAGGGTGCGCAGCCCTTCAACTGGCGAAGCACCTTAGCCAAAGGAAACGATGATGAACTTGAAAGGGTTTCCAGCCGCCGGTGCCTTGCCCCTGGGCAAGATGTTGAGAAGGACCGCGGGAACAGGGTTGCTTCTGGGCCTCATCCTGGTCGGCATCGCGCGAGCCCATCACGGCTTCGACGGGCGGTACAATCTTGCCACACCCGTCTGGGTCGAGGGGTTGGTGGTCGAAGCGTATTTCGGCAATCCACACTCCGAACTTACCGTCGAGATCTCCAGCGATTTGTCCATGCCTGCGCCCCTGCCCGACCTTGGTCCTGCAGCCAGCTTTCTCGACGCGCAATCGCTGACGGTTCCTGAAGACGTCGTTGGACAGACTGTTGTCCTCGAACTGCCGCCGACGGCCCAATATTCATCGCTCGGCGACCGCATCGCTAGAGGAGACCGGATTGCTGCGGTCGCTGTACGGAATTGCGACCCGCCACGCCAACTCAACGTCCAGTGGCTGCAGCTGCCGGGGGGTGAGGTGGAGAGCCGTACCGTCGCAATGAGCTATATGGTCGAAGAATGCTGACTGAGATCCTCGATGTTGTCGCCGGTTCGTCGCAGATCGGCTATCTCCGCGCCAGCCGGGTTGCCTATGCCTCGGTCAACGCTGCACATGTCGTCGGGATCAGCTTTGCTCGTCGGTGCAATCGTCAGCTCCGACCTGAGAACCGCGGGCTTGTGGGTGGCGGATCGTTGGCGGGAATGGTTGGCGACATGCGTGCCGGTTGCCGCTTTCGGGCTGGCGCTCGCGCTGATCTCCGGCATGATGCTGTTTTCCGTCCGGGGTGGAGCTTACATCGCGTACCCGGCCTTCCAGCTCAAGACGCTGATCCTGGCTGCAGGGCTGGTGAATGTATTCGCTTTCCGGCCGCCTTAATATATTGATGCTCAAGGGACCAAACCCATGAAACAGACGCGCAGAACTGTCCTACAGTCATTGCTGGCCGCACCGCCAGCTATGATTTTCACCGGATCGTCCGCCCATGTTTGGGCGCAGCTCTCGGCACTCCCTCTCACGCCTGCATGCGAAACGGGATCAGTGTCCACGCCGCAGCAGACGCAAGGTCCATTCTACCGTCCCAACGCGCCGCAAAGAAACGATCTCACGGCCGATGCCGGATCGCGACGTCGGTTTTCCCTGCGCGGTTTTGTGTTCGATACCGGCTGCCGGCCAGTGCCGGAGGCGATGGTCGAGATTTGGCATGCAGACGAGCGTGGCGAATATGACAACGACGGCTATCGCTGGCGCGCCTATCAGCTTACCGATGATGCCGGTCGGTGGGGTTTCGACACGATCCTGACGCAGCACTATTCGTTCCGCACGGCCCATTATCATATCCGCGTGCAACCACGAGGCGGCGAGGTGTTGACTACCCAGCTCTACTTTCCCGACCATCCTAGAAACCACGGCGACAGGCTGTTCGATCCGAGGCTGGTCATGGCGCTCGACGATGACCGGAGCACTGGAAGGTTCGACTTCGTCGTCCCAAGCCTCTGAAGGCCGTGCATCCCTGACGATTGCAGGTTGCGGCGATGCCGGAAGCCGTCATTCGGCGCTTGCCGAGTTACGGGCCTGCCGCTTAGCTTTCCTCGATCGAATCCACCCGGTCCGGATAGAACGCCATGTGGTCCTTGATTTCACGGACCGCGTCATGCGGATTCTCATAGGTCCAGACGGCATTCTTCGAGCGCTCGCCACCGGCTGCGATGCTGTAATAGGACGCATCGCCTTTGTAGGGGCAATAGGTCCCATGATCGGTGCGCGCAAGCAGCGACATGTCGACGTCGTTGCGGGGGATGTACTGCACGGGCGGATAGGACGCCTCGCGCAATGTGAGCGCGTCGCGCGTATCGGCTACGACGCGGCCATCGAGCTTGACGACGACGCGTCCGGGATTGCGTTCGACAGTGATCGGATGGTCGGGGCCTGGAATTCTGATCGGCTTTTCTGACATGAGCCTTCGCCTTCAGGTGGTTGCACCGCCTCTTAGATAGGGTCACGCCGCCCGCTCCCCAAGGGCCGCATGCCCCGACGGCTGGGATGGCTTCCTGTCCGGCCAAAACAAATCATGAAACATCGGAGATTTGAAAGAGTTGGAGCGGGATGCGGGCGGAACGCGCATGCGCCTTTCCTTGATCCCGCTCGAAGTCCAGCCAGATTGGAGATGCCAGCAGATGATTACGAGAACAGGCGGGTGCCTTTGCGGAGCGCTGAGATATGAGGTGAGCGGAGAACCTTTGCGGGTGGGACTTTGCCATTGTGCGGACTGCCGCAAGGAAAGCGGCTCCTCTTTCGTGACCTTCGCCGTCTGGCCCACCCGGGCTTTCAAGAGCTCTGGCGAAGTCAAGATATTCGCCGGCCGTGGCTTTTGCCCCGACTGCGGATCGCGGCTCTTCAACCCGGGAGAAGAGGAAACCGAAATTCGCGTCGGTTCACTGGACGACGCCCCGGCCGCTCTCAATCCGCAATACGAGATCTGGGTCGTCCGGCGGGAGAGCTGGTTGCCTCCCCTTCCCGTGCCGCAATATCCGGGGGATCGAAGCTCCGGCTAATATTTTCTCGTGCGCTCATCTTTATTGGTATGCGTACTTTTTAAAATTGACGCGCGGTAAGTTTTGTGATGTTTACTCCCTGCCAAGGTCAGGGACGGGAGGCCTGCCTGCCTGGTTGCAAACGTTGAAGGCCCGCCGTTTCCAAGGGAGGGAACCATGAACATGCCCCGCATTCTCAAAACTCTCGTCGCCGGCACCGCGCTCACATTGCTGGCATCCGGCGCCTTCGCCGACGGCATCGGCGCATCGCTCCTGACCCAGCAGCACCCGTTCTACATCGAGCTCGCCGAGGCGATGAAAGCCGAAGCCAAGGAGAAGAACGTCGCGCTCGAGGTGGCGATCGCCAATCAGGACCTCAACAAGCAGCTCGCCGACGTCGAGGACTTCATCGTCAAGGGCGTTGATGTGATCGTCATTTCGCCTGTCGACAGCCAGGGCGTACGCGCCGCCATCGCAAAGGCGGAAAAAGCCGGCATCAAGGTGATCACCGTCGACGTTCCCGCTAATGGCGCGACGGTGACGTCGCATATCGGCACCGATAATTTCACCGGCGGCGTGAAGGCGGGCGAGCTCATGGCCGAGGTTCTCGGAAACAAGGGCAAGGTCGCCATTATCGACTATCCGACCGTTCAGTCGGTGGTCAATCGCGTCAACGGCTTCAAGGAAGCGATCGCCAAGCATCCGGAAATGGAGATCGTCGCGACGCAGACGGGCATCACCCGCGCCGAAGCCCTCGCTGCCGCACAGAACATGCTGCAGGCCAATCCCGACATTACCGGCATTTTCGGTTTCGGCGACGATGCGGCCCTTGCCGCGGCCGTTGCCGTCAAGGCCGCCGGACTGGAATCGCAGGTCAAGGTCATCGGTTTCGACGGCATGAAGGAAGCACGCGATGCCGTCGATGGCAATCCGGTGATGGTCGGCGTGATCCAGCAATTCCCGGACCAGATGGGCAAGCAGGCGATCGACACCGCCGTAAAGGTCGTCGCCGGCGAGACGGTACCGGCCGAGCAGCCGATCGTACCGGGCGTCTATACCGGGAAATAGGTCCCTCCCAGGACGGCTGCCGCCTCGGGGCGGCGGCATACCACGAGCGTATCCGGCGCATGGTGCCGGATACGCTCCGGTCCGGCTGAAGGAGGCCCGCCATGCATGGTTCCGCTGCGGATACCATTCTCAAGATCACCGATGTCACCAAATCCTTCGGGCAGGTCGCCGCCCTCAAGGGGATGCGGCTCGAAGTCCGGCGCGGCCGGGTTCATACGCTGCTCGGCGAAAACGGCGCCGGCAAATCGACATTGATGAAGATTCTCGCCGGCGTGCACGGGGCAACGTCAGGAGAGATCGTTCTCGACGGGCAGGCCTACCGGCCCGCCAACCCGCAGGAGGCCGCCTCGCTCGGGCTGGCGATCGTCTTCCAGGAATTGAGCCTCTGCAACAATCTGACGGTCGCTGAGAATATCCTCGCCACGCGCGAGCCGCGCCGTTTCGGCTTCATCAACGACAAGGCGCTCGTCGCGAAGGCGCACCGGATCGTAGCCGACCTCAGACTTCCCATCGACGTGACGGAGAAGGTCGGCAATCTCTCGATTGCCCAGCGACAGCTCGTCGAGATCGCCAAAGGCCTGAGCCATGATGCCAAGGTCGTCATTCTGGACGAGCCGACTTCCTCACTCAGCGACAGCGAGGCCGAGATCCTCTTCGAGATCATCGGCCGGCTGAGGCAGCGCGGCGCCGCGATCATCTATATTTCGCACCGCATGGAAGAGATCATGCGGCTCAGCGACGACATCACCGTCATCAGAGACGGCGAATATGTCTCGACGCATGCGCGCGACGAGGTCACCATCGAGACGCTCATCGCGTTGATGGTCGGGCGCCGCATGGACGAAATCTACCCACCGCCGGTGCACCATGTGGCGGCGGACAGGGCCCCGGTCCTTGCAGTCGACCGGCTGACGCGCGAAGGCGAGTTTCAGGACGTGTCCTTCGACGTGCGCGCCGGTGAGATCCTCGGCTTCTTCGGGCTTGTCGGTTCGGGCCGCTCGGAGGTGATGAACGCGCTTTTCGGCATGAAGAGCGCCGCAGGCACGGTGCGCCTCGATGGCGAGGTCGTGCGGTTCCGTTCCCCGGACCAGGCCATCGCCCGCGGCGTCGGTTTCGTGACGGAGAACCGGAAGGAAGAGGGCCTCGTCCTCGGCCATAGCGTCGAGTGGAACATATCCATGGCGGCTCTCGCAGACTTCGCCGGAGGGTTGGGCTTCATCCGCAACGGCGCGGAACGGGCCGCGGCATCCGAACAGGTCGGGAAGCTCTCGATCAAGACGAACTCGCTGGAAACGCCGGCGGGGGCGCTCAGCGGCGGCAACCAGCAGAAGATCGTGCTCGCCAAGTGGCTGCTCACGCGACCCAAGGTGCTGATCCTCGACGAGCCGACCCGCGGCGTCGACGTCGGCGCGAAATTCGAAATCTACAAGATCATCCGCGAGCTGGCGGCCGAGGGAACGGCAATTCTGCTGATCTCCTCCGACCTGCCCGAAGTCCTGGGAATGAGCGACCGCGTGGTCGTCATGCATGAGGGCGCGCCCGGCGCCACGCTCGAAGGCTCTGCCCTCACTCCAGAGACGATCATGGCTCACGCGACAGGTTTTCAATCATGACACAGAACACAGCAGCCAAAGCCGCCCTGGTTCGGGCTCTCAAGCAATATGGCGGCATCTTCCTTTCGCTGGTGATGCTCTGCATCGTCTTTTCCTTCTTCAACCCGCGCTTCATGACGGTTGTAAACTTCATGAACATCCTGCAGCAGGTCGCCGTTGTTGCGATCGCGGCCTTCGGGATGACATGGGTGATCCTGCTCGGCGAGATCGATCTTTCCGTCGGCTCGATCATCGCGGTGGCAGGAATGGTCGGGGCGCAATGCTTTGCCTTCGGAATGGGTTTCGCGCCGGCAATCGCGCTGACGCTCGCCGCCGGCGCCCTGATGGGAATGTTGAACGGGGTGCTGACGGCCAAACTGCTCTTGCCGTCCTTCATCGTCACGGTCGCGACCATGGGTATCTATCGCGGCATGGTCAGCCTGCCGACCAACGGAGCACCGGCCATGATCGAGAACGAAACCTGGACCGCAATCGGTACCGAGAGCTTCCTGGGACTGCCGATCATCATCTGGGTCGTCGCCGTTCTCTTCGTCATCAATCAGATCGTGCTCAGCAAGACGAGCTTCGGCCGGCGCGCCTATCTGACCGGCGGCAACCGTGAGGCGGCCGTCTACTCCGGTATCAAGGTCGACCGGCTGAAGATCCTGATCTTCATGATCTCCGGCGTGATGGCGGCCATCAGCGGCGTGCTGCTTTCCTCCCGCCTGTTCTCCGCACAGACCAATGCGGGCATGAGCTACGAGCTTGACGCCATCGCCGCGGCCGTTCTCGGCGGCACCAGCCTTGCGGGCGGCGTCGGAACCATGGTCGGCACGCTGATCGGCGCGCTCATCATCGGCGTCATGAACAACGGCATGAACATGCTCTCCGTCCCCTACTTCTACCAGCTGATCGTCAAGGGACTGGTGATCCTCGTCGCCGTCTGGCTCGACGTCCGTGCCAAGCAGGCAAAGCGCTGAACCCCGACACGAGTGACATCCACATGCACAAGATACTGACGATCGGCGAGATTCTCGTCGAGATCATCGCGACCGAGAAGGGTGACGGGTTCCGGAAGGCGACGCCGCTCATCGGCCCCTTCCCTTCCGGTGCACCGGCCATCTTCATCGACCAGGCCGGCAAGCTCGGTCAGCCATGCGCGATCATCTCCCGCGTCGGAGGGGATGATTTCGGCACGGTCAACCTCGAACGCCTCAAGCGCGACGGCGTCGACATTTCCGGCATCGAGGTCGATCCGCTCGCCACGACCGGCAGCGCCTTCGTCCGCTACCGGCCCGATGGCAGCCGCGCTTTCGTGTTCAACATCCGCGACAGCGCCTGCGGCAAGATCACGCTCGACGAGCGCATGACCCGGCTCGTCGGCGAATGCAGCCATGTCCATGTCATGGGCTCTTCGCTCTACGCGCCGAGCGTGGTCGAGAGCATTCTCGCCGCGATCGGCATCGTCAAGGCCGGCGGGGGCACGGTCTCCTTCGACCCGAATCTTCGTCCGGAGATCCTCAAAAGCCCCGGTATGCGCGAGGCGCTGCTTACGGTGCTCGCCGAGACCGATCTCTTCCTGCCGAGCGGAGACGAGCTTTTCCTCTTCACCGAAGCAAAGACGGAAAGTCAGGCGGTTGCGGAACTCCTCGCATCCGGCATCAAAGCCGTCGTCGTCAAACGCGGCGCGGCGGGCGCCAGCTATTTCGATGCCGGGGCGGCGCTCTCCCTGCCGGGCTTCCCGGTCGAGGAGATCGACCCGACCGGGGCCGGCGATTGCTTCGGAGCCACCTTCGTCAGCTTCTGGCTCAACGGGGCGAGCCCTCGCGAGGCCCTTGAATTCGCCGCCGCTTCCGGCGCCCGCGCCGTCATGCACTTCGGCCCTATGGAAGGCGCTTCGACACGCGCGGAACTCGAACGATTCATCAGCGAGCAACAGGCCTGATCATGCAAGAGAACCATCTCATCGACATCGCCCGGTGGAGCGAGCGTCCCGGCCCGCGCGGAATACCGTCGATCTGTTCCGCGCACCCGCTCGTCATCGAAGCTGCCATGCTGCGCGCACACCGGGAGAAAGCGCCGGTGCTGATCGAAGCGACCTGTAACCAGGTCAATCAGGACGGCGGCTATACGGGCATGACGCCTGAGGATTTCACCCGCTTCGTCGGCGCCATCGCCGACCGGATCGAATTCCCCCGGGAGAAGATCCTGCTCGGCGGCGACCATCTCGGCCCCAATCCCTGGAAGCATCTCCCCGCCGATGAGGCGATGGCCAAGGCAGAGGCGATGATCACGGCCTATGCGAAAGCCGGCTTCACCAAGCTGCATCTCGACACCAGCATGGGATGCGCCGGCGAACCGACGGCGTTGCCCGACGCCACCACGGCGGCCCGCGCGGCGCGGCTGGCGGCCGTCGCCGAGGATGCCGTCGGCGGCCGTGGGGGCGTACTCCCGGTCTACATCATCGGCACCGAAGTCCCGATACCGGGCGGCGCGCTCGAGGAGCTAGACACCCTCGAAGTGACTGCTCCCGAAGCTGCCATCGAGACCGTGCGCGTCCATCGCGCGGCGTTCGAGGAGGCCGGCGCCGCCGGGGCCTTCAGCCGCGTCGTTGGCGCCGTCGTCCAGCCGGGCGTGGAATTCGGCAACGAGAACGTCATTGCCTATGATCGTGCCAGGGCCGAAAAGCTCAGCGCCACTCTGGGCCAACTTCACGGGATGGTCTTCGAGGCCCATTCCACCGATTACCAGACGCCGGATGCGCTTCGCGAACTGGTCGCCGACGGCTTCGCGATCCTGAAGGTCGGACCCGGCCTCACCTTTGCTCTTCGCGAAGCCCTCTACGGCCTCGACCAGATCGCTGCCTTTCTCTTTCCGGCTGCGCGTGAGCGGACGCTTGCCGAAGTCACGGAAGCGGTGATGCGCGAGGAACCGGCGAACTGGGCAAAATACTACCACGGCTCGGCGGAAGAGCAGCGACTTCAGCGGCACTTCTCCTATAGCGACCGCATCCGCTATTACTGGCCGCATCCGAAGGCCGCTGCAGCCGTCGACGAACTCATGTCTCTGCTCGACGGCGTCGCGATCCCGGAAACGCTGATCAGCCAGTTTCTCGCCGGCAGCTACGCGCGCGTTCGCAATGGCGAGGTCGCGCCGCAGGCCAAGCCGTTGGCACTTGCCGCCGTCGACGCTGTTCTGCAGGATTATTTCGCAGCGTGCCGGGTCTAGATCAAGAAGTTGAGACGCGGGATGCGGGCGGCGGAAAACCGCTGACACTTTTCCTCAACCCGCTCTAGCGGAAGCGCCGTGATCGGTGAATATTCCGAAAGATCAAATCAGATGAGCGGGGACGCTTCGACCGTGACGAGACAGATCAAGACGATGGAGGATTTTTCGGAGTTCGTCGGCCTGTCGCGCCCCACCGTCTCCAAATATTTCAACGATCCCTCATCGGTGCGCAAGAAGACGCGCGACGCCATCGAGGCGGCAATAAAGCAATCCGGCTTTCGGCCGAACATCTTCGCCGTCAACCTGAACCGCCGCCGAACCAACATCCTCGGGGTCATCGTGCCCAATTCGACGGACCCGTTCTACATGGCTCTGACGCGCCGGATCGAGCACATTGCCGATCAGGCGGGGTTCCTCGCCTTCGTCCTTTCCTCGGACGGCAGGCCGGAGATGGAAGAACGGGCGATCGAAACCTTCAAGTCGATGAACGTCGCCGGCGCGATCATCGCGCCGCTCGGCGTCCAGTCGCATCACCAGAAGCTGAGTGCGCTCGGACAAAGCATCCCGCTGATCTATGTCGACTCGCCGCTCGACGACAGTTCCTCCTTCGTCGGAACCGACAACCGGCAGAGCTTCAGGCTGATGGTCGACTATCTCTGCCGTTCGGGCGGGCCGCCCTGCTATCTCGGCATGCCCCCGGTCAACAACAACGCCATGGCGCGCCAGGACGCTTATGTCGAGGCCATGCGGCAACTGAAGATGAAACCGGAGGTCGTGGAGACGACGGCATATGCCTCCTGGGACTTCGAGAAGTTCGGCTTCGACGAGACGCTCCGCATCCTGTCAAAGGGCGGTTTCCCGACGCAAACCGTTCTTTGCGCCAACGACCGCGTCGCCTTCGGCGTCATTGCCGCCGCGTTTCAGTCGGGCCTGAAGGTCGGGCGCGATGCCGACAGTGATCTGAGGGTCGCCGGCCACGACGACCATCCCTTGTCCCGCTACACCTGTCCGCCACTGACGACGGTCGCGCAGAACTACAACGAAATCGGCAGGCTGGCGATCGAACTGCTCCTGTTCAAGCTCGGCGAAACATCCGGCAACGGCGAAGCCTTTCGGGAGGACGAACGCATTTTGCTGAGCGCGGAGATCATGTTGCGCGGTTCGGCTTAGATATCACCTGAACTGTGCGCATGGCGCAAGCGCGAGTGCTCCCGAGCCGGTCCACAGGACACCCGTTAGGGCCAGGACTGTCAGAAGGCGTTCCGCGCGGATCAGGAAGGGCTGGTCGTCTCCCTGGTCGGCACAGCGCAGCGCTTGCGCGAGCTTTCCCGGAAACGAGAAGGCCAGCAAGAGTGCTCCGGCCGCGGCGAGTGTGGCCACAACGATGGATCCCGGAACGATGGTGGTCGCCCACGGGCCCCCGGCGGCGCATGCCACGGCGTGGAAGGTATAGACGGCAAGCAGATGTCCACCCCAAAGGATCGGCCCGGCCAGAAGAAAGAGAATTGCGCCGGCAATGGGTGGTTCGCGGATTGGATCGTTCATGACGCACCTATCCGATCAGTCGCGGGAAGCCGTGAATCAGTCCGAGGCCCAGCAGCGACTGGGCGACGGTGTAGTGATAGAGCAGCGCGTAGCTGTCGTAGGTCACCCGCCGGACGGCATCCAGCTTCGCGGCCAGATGCCGCGCCATTGCGAACAGCCCCATGATCACCAGGGCGAAGACGAGCTGAGCGAAGAGAACGGCGCCGAGATAAACCATGGCTCCGTAGGCGTTCCCCTTGGGGCTCAAGCCAGTCGCCAAGTGTCCCCGGAGTTCAAGTGCGAACGCACCCGTCAGGCAGGCGAGCGAAAGAAGCAGAGCGACCGACATTGCCACGCGCGACGCCGAGAACACGCCCAGCCTGCGGCTGACAAGCCATAGGATACCCGAGCCGGCGAGAAGCAGCGCCGCGGACCCCAAGGGCCAGCCAAGCGGCGGTGGTTCCGGGGAACCGATTGGTGCCCAGACCTCCGGCGAGACGACCCAGAGGAACAGGTAGGAAAAGACATAGGCGAGATAGAGGGACGCCGCAACGAACATCAGGACCACCATCGCCCACCAGGAGTGCGACGTCGGGCCGCTCATATAGGTGGGAAGACGGACGCCCTTGGCGATTTCGATCATGCCTTTCGAAGGCCCGGGGTCGAGCCCCCAGGCCCAGACTAGGATGAAGGCGATGGCGAGAACTCCGCAGATGGTCGCGATCGTCACCATCTTGACCGTCAGCAGCAGGAAGAACGCGGCCGTGAAGACGGCCGCGAGGAAAGGCGGCCAGCCGGGACCGGGCATCTGGATGACATATTGCGGACGGGCATGGATCGGCGAGGTCACGATCGTTTCTCGCCAGCCGGTCGGAGCGTTTGGAAGATAATGATGGCCGTCGCGTACCTCCTGAGGGAGGCTCGGCCGGTCCCAGAGCGGTTCGCGACTGGTAATGTGGGGAATGCTTCGGGTCGAGTAGACGTCGTTCGGCAGCCATTCCAGTGTGCCCGCGCCCCAAGGGTTCTCCTGAGGCCCATTCCCGAGGCGAAACTTCGCGGCGAGATCCACCAGAAAGACGAGAACGCCGACGGCAAGCACATAGGTCCCCACCGTGGAGATGAGGTTCAGCGTGTCCCAGCCCATTTCGCCGGGATAGGTCCAGACTCGCCGCGGCATTCCTCTGAGTCCGGTCAGATGCATCGGCAGGAAGGTCACGTTGAAGCCGATGAAGATCAGCCAGAACACCCACCGGCCCAGCCGTTCCGAGAGCATCCGGCGGCTGAAGAGCGGCATCCAGTAATAGATCGCCGCAAACAGCGGAAATACGAAACCGCCGATCAGCACGTAGTGGAAATGTGCAACGACGAAATAGGTGTCGTGTACCTGATGGTCGAAGGGCACCATGGCCACCATGACGCCGGTAAGCCCTCCAAGGGTGAAAATGAACAGGAAGCCGAGAATGAACAGCGATGCGGTCGTGATCCGGAAGCGCTCCCGTCCCGCGGCGATGGTCGCGATCCAGGAAAAGACCTGGATGCCCGAGGGAACGGCGACCGCCATGCTGGCGGCGGAGAAGAAGGCGAGGCTCAGCGCCGGAATGCCTGTCGTGAACATGTGGTGCACCCAGAGCCCGAAGCTGAAAAACCCGGTGCCGATCAGGGCGACGACGATCAGGTGATAGCCGACGAGCGGCGTGCGGGCCATCGTCGGTACCATCATCGAGACGAGGCCCGCGGCCGGAAGGAAGATGATGTAGACTTCCGGGTGCCCGAAGAACCAGAAGAGATGCTGCCAGAGCAGCGGATCTCCCCCGAGTGCGGCTGTGAAGAAGGGCCATCCGAACGCCCGCTCGATCTCCAGCATCATCGTCGCCAGGATCACCGCCGGGAAGGCGAACATGATCATGCTGGCGAAGATCAGCATCGTCCAGGCGAAGATCGGCATCTTGGCGAGCGACATGCCCGGCGGCCGCGTCCTCAGCGCGCCAACGACGATCTCCACTGCCCCGGCGATCGCCGAAATCTCGATGAAGCCGATGCCGAGCAGCCAGAAATCGGCGTTGTCACCCGGCGAATACTCCATGAGCGTCAGCGGCGGATACATGAACCAGCCGCCTTTCGGCGCGAGGTCGTAGAAGATGGTCGAGAAGAAGACCAGCCCGCCGACCACGTAGGCCCAGATGGCGAAGGCGCTGAGGCGCGGAAAGGGCAAGTCGCGCGCCGCCAGCATCTGCGGCAGCAGCATGACGCCGAGCGCCTCGACCGCCGGCACCGCAAAGAGGAACATCATCGTCGTGCCATGGACCGTGAACATCTGATTGTAGAGGTCCTGGTCGACGAGGCGATTGTCGCCGAGGGCGAGCTGCGTGCGCATCACGACGGCCAGCAGACCGGCCATCAGGAAGAAGAGAAACGCGACGCCGAGATAGAGAAGACCGATCACCGTATTGTTGACAGCCGTCACCAGCCGCCAACCGCGCGGCGTCGCCCAGATGCGCTCCAGTTCGCGGACCTCGCCTTCGGGCCGGGGATCGGGATTTGGCAGTTCCATCATCCGCCTCCACCGCCAGTGTCGCGCAGGAAATAGAGGACGACCAGCCCCGCCAGGTAAACGCTGAGGACCGCAAAGGAGTCGTAACCCATCCTGAGGATTGTCCGGTCCCGCCGTTCGACCAGTCCGATGAAGAAGATCGCCGTGACCGTGATCGCGATCAGCGCTGCAAACGCCTCGAAGCGCCCGGCGCCGTTCATCACCGCGTCGGCACCTCCGGTGACATCGATGATGAAAAGAAGGGACAGATCTATGAGGTTCGTGCCGAAGATGTCCGACATGGCCATGGTATAGAGGCCGGCACGCGTGGCGCTGAACACCGTGCTGACTTCCGGCAGCGACGTGGCAATCGCCACGAGGACCGCACCGATGAAGCTCTGGCCGAGTCCGGTCGCTTCGGCGATCGCGTCTCCCGAACGCGACAGCAGATAGCCTGCGACGATGATGACGGCGCCGCAGCCCGCAGTCGCCCAGCCCACCTCACGCAGCGATTTCTTCTTGCTGTCCTCGGCCTCCTTCCGCGCCCTCTCTTCCTCCTTCTCCGGCGTGACCTCCTCGTCATTCGCTATCCAGGGCCTGTCGCGCTGCGTCCGTGACAAGACCCACATGCCGAAGCCCGTGACCGCTGCAAGCAGCCACATCCACAGGCCCGAGAAAAGCACCGGCACGTCGCCCACCACGATCGAGGCGGCGACGATCGACAGGAGAAGGATTTTGAATCCGCCCTGCAGCATGACGACCGGGTCGGGAATGACCGAGGTCAGTGCCCGGCGGCCGATCAGCATGTCGGCAAGGGCGAGGATCGCCACCTGCATGGCGATGCCGCCGAGGATGCTGTTGACCGCGAGACTGGCGTCACCGCTGAGCGACGAGGTCACGCCTACCGCCAGCTCCGGCAGGGAAGTGATGCCGCCGAGAAGCACGACGCCAATGAAGGCTTGGCCTACTCCCGTCTTCTCGCTGATCGCATTGGCATAACCAGTGATTTTGACTCCTGCCATCCAGACTGCCACGGCCGCCCCCGCGAAAATCGCGAGATTCAGCCAAAGTCCAAGGCCGGCGAAGTCAAGCATAGGTCACCTCAACTGGTCCAGATAGGCGGCGAGCTGCCGCAATTCGTCGTCGGTGAAGATTTCGAATGGCGGCATCAGATTTTCCGGCTTCACGTGCTGGCCGTCGCGGATCCAGCGGACGAAGGCGGCGACGTCGTTTTCGAGCGTCGCGGCGGCAAGCGAGTGCCGGCTGCCCACATGCGTGAGGTCGGGGCCGATCGTACCCCGGGCATCCGTGCCGCGGACCCGGTGGCATGCGGCGCAGCCGGAGGAGAGGAAAAGCGCCTGCCCTGCGGCCTGATCCGGCTTCGCAGCCGAGGCGTCGCCGGCTTCGCCTGCGAGCCAGGACGAAAACTGGTCTTCCGGCATGGCGATCACGTAAAAGGACATGAAGGCATGCGGGCCGCCGCAATACTCCGCACATTGGCCGCGACTGATACCGGCCTTCGTCGCTTGAAGCGTCAGCGTGTTGGTATGGCCGGGAATCATGTCGAGCTTTCCGGCGAGCCGCGGCACCCAGAAGCTGTGAATAACGTCTGCCGATGTCAGTTCCAATTCCACCGGCCGCCCGACAGGCAGCCGGATTTCGTTGGCGCTCTCGATGCGGCGTCCGGCCTCGTCCACATAGGTCACCCGCCACCACCAGCGCTCGCCCACGACCTCGATGCGCAATGCGCCCTGCGAGCGGGCCTCGGTGGTGCCAGGTGACATAAGGTAGAAGCCGTAAATCAGCAGGACGCTGAGAGCCAGGATCGGGAAAACGAGCCCGCCCCCGATGACTATCCTTTCGCCCGCGATGCGGGCACGCCAGCGCTCACCGCCGAAAAGCGCGACCGCCGTGATCAGGCAGACCGCGACGAGAATGGCGGTCGAGAAGAGGACCAGCAGCCAACTGAGCGTGCCGATGCGCTCGGCTTCCGCGCCGGAAGGATCGAGGGCGGACTGCAGTCCGGCGCAGCCCTGCAGCGCGAGAGCGCTCGCCGCCGCGAAATATCGGGCGAGCCTCATCGGTTCACCTCCGTCATCGGAGCCGTGGCGCTTCCCGGAGGCAGTGAACCCAGATAGGCGGCGACGTCTTCGATCTGCGCCTCGTCCAGTGCGCCGGCAACCGCCGTCATGATCCTCCCATAAGGGGTCCCGATCCGCCCTCCGCGCCGCCAGAGCCGTATCTGCTCCTGTATGTACTCGGCATGCTGGCCGGCGAGCACCGGAAACTGCTGCGATTGACGTCCGGAATGGCAGCTCAGGCAGGCCGGTACGCCCTGATGCGCGATGCCGCGATTGGCAATGGCTTCGCCACGCCTGAGTTGCTCGGGATCAGGAGGCGCCGATTGATTTCCGGCGGTTGGCCGAAGCGCGGAATAATACGCTGCCAGCTCCCGCATGGCGTCCTCCGACAGAAGGTCGGCGACCGGCTCCATGGCACCGCTCGGGCGGGTCCCCTTCGCATATTCCTGGAGGCTGCGCAGGAGATAGGCTTCCGGTAACCCCGCGAGCCGCGGGATACGGTCGCCGTTCGTGCCTGTGCCTTCGCGTTCATGGCAGCGCCCGCAGGCGGTCAATGCGCTGCCGCCCACGGATCGCTCATCGCTACTGGCCTGGCTGCGCGTGAGGCCTGCCAGTTCGCGATAATTGCCTGCCGTTGCGGGCAGGCTCGCGAGGAATGCCGTGACGGCCCAGACCTCGTCGTCGCGCCGCGTAGTCGGCCATGCGGGCATGCCGGTATATTTGAGGCCGTGCTTGACGATCCAGAAGATCTCCTCCGGCGGGCGGCGCTTGCCGATGTCCATCAGATCCGGAGGCGGGGGCAGCATGCCGCTGACGATCGGGTTTATCTCTTCGCCGGGGCGGTTGTGGCACGCTACGCACGCACCTTCGAAATGGGATGCCCCAAGTCGGATCATGCCGTCGTCATCGAGCGGCGGAACCTCGATCGTAAAGCTTCGGTTGGCGATCGATCGTTCGCGGATCAACGTCAGGATCCAGGTCGTAATCCGCAGATGGTCCTTGGAGGCCGCGACGTTGTAGACCCCGGACCAGACGAACACGACGCCCGCGGCCACGAGCAGCACGGCGCCGAGCCCGACGATTTTCGCAACGGCCGTCCAGTGCAGGTTTCTCAGGTCCACGCCGCTGCACCTGTTCTGGATCCGGCCTCGTCTTTCTCCATCGTCAGAAGCCAGCGCGCAGCAATCACGATCCCTGCGAGAACATAGGTCACCGGACAGGCGACCAGCATGATAAGCCCCGCGAGCTGCTGATCGGCCAAAGTGGCGTTCACGGCTCCGGTCGCATGCGCCGCGTGGGATGCAGCGAAAGCGGGGTAGAGCGCTCTCGGCGCGAAGACGAAGAGCACGGCGAGAAGACAATAGAGCTTGCTGGTTATCAGAAGGGCGACGATCGGTTGCCAGGAGCGTTGACCATGAAGACGCAGGACCACCCGCCAGAATAGGAATGCGGTCAGGAACAGGCTGGCATTCATCAGCAAATGAACCGTGGGAAATTCCAGTGCCCGGTTGAGAGAAGGCGGCGCATGCCAGGCCCAGAGGGCGGCGATCTGCGCAAATGTCGCAAGCGCCAGGGCCCACCCGGCGATTTCCCGCCGCTGCAGCCGAACCCGCGTCACGGCGAATGCAGCCAGGGGCGCGGCGAGGTTCATCAGCAGGATATGCACTGCCATATGCGTCGCCAACGGCCCCATCACTCCCCCTCCTCCGAGCGGCTGACCAAGACCGCGACGGTCAGGTTTCAGAAAGGTCGCCGGCGCAGGCGGCCGGTCGAAACACGGCATCGAAAGACCGTGTCGCAAGGCGAAACTGTTTGGGGTGCTTCATGGTTCCAATCCGCACCTCCTGTGGTTGCGAAGCCGGCCGAACCACCCGACGCGGACCGCTCACGGAACAAATAGGCAGGCCCGAGGTTTCAACCGTCGACCGAACAGGAGGCACCGATGAGCCTGAATTCCGCATCGACTGCCGCGACCGTCACCACCCCGGTCCATTCGTTGCTCGTGCCGTTTCCAGTCGTCTGTTTTACGCTCGCCCTTCTGACTGATATCGCCTTCTGGCAGACGGGACATCTCATGTGGCAGAACTTCTCCGCCTGGCTGCTCTTTGCCGGTATCATCGCCGGCGTGATCGCCGGTCTAGCCAGTGTGTTGGAGTTCCTGTTTCGAAGGGAGCGACGCAGGCAAGGGGCGGTTTGGCTCCATGTCGTCGGCTACATCCTCGTCTTCGGCCTCGCCTTCGTCAACAACCTCGTCCATGCCGCCGATGGCTGGACGGCTGTGGTGCCCTACGGGTTGATCCTCTCCGCGGCGACGGTGCTTCTGACGATACTCTTCGCTTTGCTTGGCCGCGCCACCCTCTATCGCAGGCAATCCGGAGTGAGCGGTTATGAATAGCTCTGCCTTCTTGGGTGCAAGATTCTTCATCGGAACCGGCCTTCTCCTCCTGGCGCTCGCAGGCTGCAGCGATGACGGCGCGGATTTCGATGTCTCGCAGCAGATCGGCCCCGATCCGGTCCTGCCGGAACCGACATCGGAGCTCCTGCCGGACATGAAAGTCGCCGAGGTCGTCGGCTGGCAGGACGGCAAGACACCGAGCGTTCCCGACAATCTCGTCATTGCCGCCTACGCGAAGGACCTTGCCAATCCGAGGACCGTCCATACGCTGCCGAACGGCGACGTTCTCGTCGTTCAATCGCGCGAACCCTCGGGCAAGCCGATAGAGCGTCCGAAGGACATGATCCGAGGTTGGGTCATGTCCATGGCCCATGGCGGTGGTGCCGGACCCGAAAAGGAAAGCAACCTGATCACGCTGCTCCGCGACACCGATCGCGACGGAACGGTGGACGAACGCCACGACCTGCTGACAGGGCTCCATTCTCCTTTCGGAGTTGCGTGGCACGACGGAACGCTTTACGTGGCGGCAGCCGATGCAATCCTTGCCTACCCCTACCAGCTCGGGCAGGCGGAGATCACCGGCGAGCCGCGGGTTCTTGCGCCGCTTCCGGGTGGCCCGATCAACCATCACTGGACCAAGGACCTGGCCCTCAGCCCCGACGGGCGCTACCTCTATGCCTCCGTCGGCTCCAACTCGAACGTAGCCGAGCGCGGGCTCGAGGCCGAGAAAGGCCGTGCTGCAATCTGGCAGGTAGATCGGGAAACGGGTGCGGCCCGCGTCTTCGCGTCCGGCCTGCGCAATCCGAACGGGCTGATCTTCCATCCCGAGACCGGCGTGCTCTGGACGGTCGTCAACGAGCGTGACGAACTGGGGCCGAATCTCGTGCCGGACTACATGACTTCGGTGCAGGAAGGCGCCTTCTACGGCTGGCCATGGAGCTATTTCGGCGCCCATGTGGACGAGCGGGTCCATCCGCCGCGGCCGGACATGGTCGAGAAAGCGATCCCGCCGGACTACGCCCTTTCCAGCCACGTCGCCGCCCTGGGTCTGGTCTTCTCCAACGGCTCCGCCTTGCCGGAGCCCTTCGCCAACGGCGCCTTCATAGGCGAGCACGGGAGCTGGAACCGCAGCAGCTTCAACGGTTACAAGGTCGTCTATGTCCCCTTCGAAAACGGCCGGCCGGCCGGAAAGGCTCAGGACGTCGTGACCGGCTTCATCGAAGGCGATCAGGCACGCGGTCGTCCGGTCGGCGTAGCGATCGACGGGACCGGGGCGCTGCTCGTTGCCGACGACGCCGGCAACACCGTCTGGCGCGTCGCCGGGGCCGACGGCAGGGTGACGCCGGGCCCTGTCGGTACGGACGGTCAGAGGGATAGCCCGGTCACCAGCGAAGCCAGCCCACCGGCGGGTGAGACAGGAGGAACAGCCGGAGAGGCCGCTCCTCCCGCAGCTGGTGCCACGCCTCCGGAGCCGCCGCAGACCGACGTCGCGCCGGCTACTCTGCCGAGGGCTACGGAACAGGGATCACCGGAGCAACAGCAATAATCCGCAATCTAATCCTCGGCGTCGCCGACCGTGTCGGCGACATAGGCATCGCGCTTCCCGAGCTCCCTGGGCCGGCCTGTCGTTGAATCCCTCGCCGTCTGATGTTCCAGCTCGGCATTGAGTTCAGCACCGATGATGACGATCATGGTTGATATCCAGATCCAGAGCATGAAGCCGATCAGCGCGCCGAGAGCGCCATACGTGGCATTGTAGTTCGCAAAATTGTCGATGTAATACGAGAACGCCAGGGATGCGCCGAGCCAGCAGATCGTGCTCAGGGCCGCACCCCAGGTAAGCCACCTGAGTTTGGCTGGCTCCCGGCTCGGACCGTAGCGATAGATCAGGGTGATGCCCGCCGCTATGAGCAACAGCATCACGGGCCAGCGTACGAATCTGAGCAGACCTTCCAGTTCCAGGTGGAGAAAGGCCAGCACTGCCGGCAATACCGCGATGGCCGCGATGAGGACGGCGGTCAGGATCAAACCGGCCAGCGTGAAGCCGATGCTCAACAGAGTCAGCCGGATGAAGCTGCGCTTTTCGGTCTCGTCGTAAGCGATATTCATCGCCTCGAAGAGCGCCCCCACGCCGTTGCGTGCGCTCCAGAGCGCGAAGAGCAGTCCGGCTATGAAGCCGAAGCTCAGGCTGGAGGTTTTCTGCGACGACAGGGTTTCCAATTGATCGGTCATCATTTGAAGCGACTGCGCCGGAAGGACGGCCGCGAGCAACGTAGCCTGCTCTGCGATCGTGGCCGGATCGGAAACGAGACCATAGATGGAAACGAGCGAGGCGAGCGCTGGAAATACGGAGAGGAGCACATAAAAGGTGACGCCGGCGGCAATGAGCGAAATCCTGTCCTCGCTGATCTGTGAAACCACGCGCCAGAAGACGTCACGCAGGCCCCTCGCGGGAATTTCGCCCGGGCTGTCGGCCGCGCGTCCCCTGCCCGCGTCTTGTGCCTGTTCGTCGGTTCCCCTCTTTGCGTCACCGGATTTCATCTGATTGTCCTCGCGCGTTCGAAAGTTCGCCCTGCCCCTGATCGGCCTTACCGACGGGCGATCGCGGATGGCATTCGAACACGCTAAGCGATGCCTTGTTCCTTGCGATCTCCGCTATTCGGCATCGCGCCGTGAAACCCTTATTTCACGGCGCAGCTTATTTTCTCATAAGAAGTGCTCCATGCTCTCGTCGTGCGTTTTCGGATTTAGAAGAGCTGGATCATGAAACCTGCGACGCTGCGAATAACCGGCATATTTTTGTTTGCGGCTATTCCGTGTCTTCCGGCAAGCGCTGGGAATATGCAGCACGAAAAGGGAGAGGATCGAAGGCAAAGCCTTGGCATGAAGAATTTCGTTGATGCCAATCCCGATTGCCTCGAGTTTAATGACCAATGCTCTGTTTGTTCGTTGACCGGCGGAGTGGCCGAGTGCTCCTCACCCAAGATCGCCTGTGTCAAGGGGGAGTACCGCTGCACGATGAGATCGAAATAGTAAGGATGTCATTTCGCCCTCGTCCGGAACCGAGCCCCGCGTCATCTCGGTATGATGCTTATGCCCCCGTCGGCCTCGAGAACCGCGAATTTGATCTGGTCGAGGCGAGCCAGGCCCTGCTGCTCCCGGGCGGCGACAAGTATGTCCTCGATGTTGACCCGGGCTCTTCTCAAGGCACGTTCGTCGACCTTGCCGTCTGCGATGAGCACCGTCGCCGTTCCGTCGAGGAACAGAGCGATCTTCGGCGACCATTGCTTGAGGTAGGAGAGAACGATATCGACGCCGAAGAGCGTCAGGATGAGCAATGTTGCGTTGACAATGGAGAAGTCGTCGCCAAGCAAGGCCTGCTGGGTCGTCTCCGCGATGATGAGCAGCAGCACGAAGTCGAAGGTCGTCATCTGAGCAACCGTGCGCCGGCCGGAAAGCCGGAGCGCGGCAAGGAGTATAAAATAGATCGTAATACCGCGAACGACGGAGTCCATGGCGTATCTCCTAGATCACGATGCTTTTAGGTCGGGTCGACCTAAAAGCATTAACGTGACCGATTCCAATAAGTTAGAGCGGGATGCGGGCGGAAAACCGCGCACACTTTTCCTCATCCCGCTCTAGGGCCAGACGATCGTTCGCACTGCCTGCGCCGGCTCGTCATCCATGCCTATTCGATAGGAAACGACACCCGGACTTTGGGCGCGAAGGTGCAGAGTCAGCACGAGGGGTTGTCGCGAAGCGGACCGGAAGCGGTATACCAGCCCTTCATTGCCTGCTTCGGCGGCGATCGGTGGCGGATCCATGTCCTCCACCTGAAAGCTCCTGAAGAATTCAGGCGACAAGATCAGGCGACGTTCGTTCCCGCCGCCGGCCAATGACGCGTTCAGCGTGTCGGACGCCTCCCAGCGGCTGAAACGGGGCACATCGACAGAGCCGCCGGCGAACGTCACGGCTTGTCTCTGAAGCCAGCCCCGCGAGCCCGTAACGCCCAGGACGGCGGCAAGCAACGTCAGGCCAAAAACAATCCATGCGACGCGCTCTACTTTCCAGAAAGACTCCTGAAAAGCGCGATGCTCTTCGATCTGCAATCCGTCCGGTCGAACTGGTGGTTGATCCAAAGCTTAGACCTCGCCCTTGAGCTTTGTAGAATGGCTGAACGGGCGGAAATGTTCCGTGGAACCACCCTAGACGACAGCCCGCTTCCTCGCCTCGGCGCATTCCGCCGCCAGGAAATCAAGCAGTGTCCGCACTGAAGGCAGCAGCCCGCGGCGCGAAGGGAAAACGGCATGGACGATGCCGGCGGGCGGACGCCAGTCCGGCAGGACGTGAACGAGTTGGCCCGCTTCGACCTGACGCCAAACCATCATCGTCGGCAGCGACACTACCCCCACCCCGGCAAGCGCCGCGTCGCAGAGCGCGGCCATGTCGTCACTGACCAGCCGCGGGACATGCGGGACAGTCGCAGTCTGGCCGTCGGCATGTTCGAGCTGCCATTGATAATCCCGTCGCGGCGGCCCGCGGGTCACGCTGGGTAGATCGTGCAGATCGGCGGGCGAAGTTATGGATCGACCTGCAACGAAGGCGGGGCTGGCGACAAGGCATTGGGTGCTGGAGTCGAGCCTGCGCATGACCAGATCGGTCGGCTCGAGCGGCGGGAAGCGGACGCGGATGGCGATGTCGAAACCTTCGGCGATCACGTCGACGCGCCGGTTGGTGCTTTCCAGATGGATTTCCACAGCGGGATAGGCAGTAAGAAAACGTGCGAACAGCTCCCCGAACTGGAAGTTGATCAGCGCCACCGGGCAACTCACGCGGACGATGCCGCGCGGCTCGGAGCGGACTTGCGCGATCACCTGGTCGGCCGCCTCGGCCTCGACCAGCATGGCGACACAGCGATCATAATATTCGCGTCCGATCTCGGTCACGGAAAAGCGGCGGAAGACCGGTTCAACAGTCGCACACCCAGGCGTTCCTCCAATTGCTGGAGGCGTCGGCTGAGCTTCGACTTCTGAATGTCGTTGGCGCGCGCGGCAGCGGCGTAGCCGCCGTGGTCGACCACCTGGACGAAGTAATAGAGATCGTTCAAGTCTTTCATCGTTCTATTGTTAGGACGCTACGTTGGAGATCGCAAAGCTTTTGCGGGCAATGTTGCGATGATACCTTCAATGGCATGGCATGGCCCTTTTCGGAGCCGGGACGGTTTACACGCCCGCACCGTCTCTACCTCGCGGAGAGGGGAACTTCCGCACCGGACGGGGCGACCGCAAACAGAAAGGATGAACTCATGGTCAGCGAAACCATTCGCGATCCCAAATCGGATCAGCTGCTGACACCGCGGAATGCAGCTTTCGTCATCATCGACTACCAGCCGGTTCAGGTGAACTCGATCGCTTCGATGGACCGCCAAGTTGCTGCTGAACAACATTATCGGCTGAGCCAAGGCGGCCGTCGCCTACGGCTTGCCGATCGTTCATTCCACGGTCAACGTGCAGACCGGGCTCAACAAGCCGCCCGTTCCGCATATTCGCAAAGCGCTGGACGGCTACCCGACTTATGATCGCACCAGCATCAACAGCTGGGAGGATGTCGAATTCCGCAAGGCGGTCGAGGACACCGGCCGCAAGAAGCTGATCATGACGGCGCTCTGGACCGAGGCATGCCTGACCTTCCCGGCGCTCGATGCGCTGGCGGAAGGCTATGAAGTCTATGTGCCGGTGGATGCGGTCGGCGGCACGTCGGTTGCCGCGCACGAGGCCGCGTTGCGTCGCGTCGAGCAGGCCGGCGCCAAGCTGATTTCGACCGTCCAGCTCTTTTGCGAGCTGCAGAGGGATTGGAAGCGCAGTGAAACCGTTCCCGCTTTCATGAGCCTGTTCATCGAAACGGGCGGCACGCCTGGGATCCAGTTCTCCTACGACCGCAGCGAATAAGAATGATACAGGCGGCAACCGCAAATCGGCTGGTTGCCGCCTGGACGACAGGGCCTCTTAGATGTGCTTCGTCCTGTGCCTCGTCACGGACGGCGTGGTAGCGCCGTCCTCAGCCTCGGGGTCCATGCCGACCCGATGATGATAGACGAGCTCCCCGCCTTTCCAGCCGGTGTAGAGAAGCAGCAGGACGGTGACGAGAGACAGCAGAAAGCCCCAGGGCCAGACGGCCTCAACGGAACCGTTCTCGTAACGCAGCCAGAAACCGGCGATCGCGAAGAGTACGACGACAATGTTTCCGATCATGTGCTTCCAGGCATCGTTGATCGCTCGAATACGGGCATTCCCGAGGAAATCCGTCAGTCCGGCGAGAGCAGCGAGGGCTGCCATCACGATGGCTGCACCCAGCGACCACATAGATACGTCTGCCCAGAATGAATTTCCGTTCGCGAGATAAACGATGTCACATATGAACGTTGCGACAAGAAGCGCGATCGGAAAGGGAACGAGCATCGGATGGATCGGATGCCCGCCGATCTTCGCGCTGGCCGCCAGACCCAAGAGGTCACGATCTGCCATGGCATAATCCTCCAGCACCGCAAGTCCCGGTCTTCCTGAAATGCGTAAGAAGCGGCGATTGTTCCTTGGCGATGCGAACCGGCGCATGCTGTGGCTGATCAGTCGGCCGCCTTGCCGATGGTGTCGGCGACGTGAGCACCGCGCTCGCCCAACGGGAGCGGCTTGCCCGTCGTCGAATCGACCGCCGTCTGGTGTTCGAGTTCGGCATTGATGAGTGCGCCGATGATGAGAATCATCACCGAGATCCACACCCATGTCATGAGACCGGCGAGCGCGCCGAGAGCGCCGTATGTCGCGTTGTAGTTGGCGAAATGTTCTAGATAATAGGAAAAGAGCCATGAGGCGGCCAACCAAAACAAGGTGCTGAACACCGCGCCCCAGTTCAGCCACCGCAGTTTCGCCCGCTCGCGGCTCGGCCCGAAACGATAGATGAGGATGGTGCCGAAGGTGACGAGGAGCAGTACCGCGGGCCATCTCGCCGCTCGGGTCACGAGCTCGACCCAACGGTCGACCCACACATAGGCCAGTACGGCCGGCACGACGCCGATCGCCGCGATCAGCGCGACCGCGAAGAGGAGTGCCGCGAAGGTGAACGCGAGGCACAGGAGGGTTCTCGACAGAAAGCCTCTCTTTTCCCTTTCTCCATAGGCCACGTTCATCGCATCGAAGAGGGCGGCGATGCCGTTGGCTGCCAACCACAGGGAGATCGACAGGCTCACGAAGAAACCGATGCCGAGAGTGGACGGCTTCTGCGTCGTCAGGGTTTCCAACTGGTCCATGATCAGCCCGTAGGAGTCTGCCGGCAGAAGCGCCTGCAGGATACCGACATGGGTGCCGATTTCGGATGGGTCCGCGACGAGCCCGTAGATCGAGACGAGGGCACCCAGCGCAGGAAAGAGCGACAGCAGAAGATAGAAGCTTACACCCGCGGCTATCAGCATGACCCGCTCTTCGCCTATTTCGGAAAACACCCGCCAGAAGACGTCCCGCATCCCCTTGGCGGGGATATCAGCGGGCGTATCGGCTGCACGCCCCCTGCCCGGCTCCGCGGCCTCCAGCTTCTCGGCAAGTTCGATTTCGTTCGCACCCATGAATCAACGCCCGCCCGGTGACGGAAACCGGCCTCCGCCTCGCTGCATGCATATCCAACGCCGCGGAAAATAGCTTGTTCCGGGACACGACGGCTCAGACGCGGTGCGCCTGCCCGCTTTCCGAAGCGCCGAGAATCGCATCAATGAGCCGGTGGACCTTCAGTGCCTCGCGCCCGTTGACGCGCGGTTCGCCGTTACTTTCGACGGCATCGAGAAAGTCGGCAAGGACCGCACGGTGATGGTGATGCGGGAATGCCATCGGATCGGCGCCGGCACCACCCGCGGCCTCGTCCTCGACTGAGAGTTCCGTTCCGTCGTGGAAGGAAACGGCAAGAAGCCGGCCGCCCAGACGCGCCATGCCGCGTGTTCCGATTATGTCTATCTCGTCCGGATAGCCGGGATAAGCGCAGGTGGTCGCGCTCACGGTCCCGATCGCGCCGCCGGAGAAGCGGATCGCTGCCATCGCGAGGTCTTCGGTTTCCATGCGGTGGATCCCGCTCGTCGCCGCATAGGCCCTGGCCTCTTCCGGCAGGCCAGCGAGCCAAACGAGAAGGTCGAGCGTGTGTATGGCCTGGGTGAGAAGCACGCCGCCGCCGTCGCGAGCCCGTGTACCCCGGCCCGGTTGATCGTAATAGCTTTGCGGCCGCCAGTTGTGCAGCCGGGCCGAAGCACTGACGATTTGGCCGAGGCGGCCTTCATCGATGAGCCTCGCAAGTTCCTGGCTGACCGTGCGAAAGCGATGCTGAAGCACGATGCCGAGTTTTATCCCGGCGCGCTCTGCCACCGTCACCAGGGCTTCCGATCGCTCCGGCGTGATCTCCAGCGGCTTTTCGAGAAGCACATGCTTGCCCGCTTCGGCAGCCTGCCGCACCAGATCGAGATGGGTGCTCGGCGGCGTCAATATCATGACGGCCGTGATCGACGGATCATGGAAGATCGTCTCGGCGAAGTCGCAAGTCGTGAAACCATAGGACTCGGAAAAGGCATTCCGCCTCGCGGCCGTGGGACTGAAGGCGGCAGCGACCTCAACTCTCTCCTTGAGGTCCAGCAGGCTTTTGGCATGCGGCGCAGCCGCCATGCCGAGCCCGATCACGCCGATGCGCGTCTTTTTCATTCCATCACCCCCTCAGCCAAAGTTCCCCCGGATCTCGATCTACACCCTGCATCGATGCGCGGCAAGAAAGTCATCATACAACTTCATGAAGTTTGTATGTTGACAATATATTTTACAAGCCGTAGCCATAGAGTACCTGTTGGAGGAGCGGGAGAGTAATGAGGGGACTGATCGATCCAGATCTGTTGTTTCCGGCCGAAGAGCGCACGCGTGCGCTGGCGCGGAGGCTATATGCCGAAGTAAGCGGTCTGCCGATCGTCAGCCCGCATGGGCATACGGAGCCGCGCTGGTATGCGCTGGACGAAGCTTTCCCAGACCCCGCCCAACTTCTCATCGTGCCCGACCATTATGTGTTCCGCATGCTGTTCAGCCAGGGCATCAGGCTGGAAGAGCTCGGCGTTCCGGCGCTCGACGGTTCGCCGGTCGAGACGGATGGCCGCGCGATCTGGCGGCGTTTCTGCGAGAACTACCATCTCTTTCGCGGCACGCCGACGCGGCTTTGGTTCGACTATACGCTGTCCGAGCTGTTCGGCATCGACGAACTGCCCTCCGCAGCCAGTTCGGACCGACTTTACGACCACGTCGCCGAATGCCTGACGCGCCCGGATTATCGCCCGCGCGCGCTCTACGAGCGGTTCAATATCGAGGTGATCTCCACGACCGACAGCGCCCTGGACGATCTGGGATGGCACGCGAAGATCCTGGAAAGCGGCTGGAAAGGACGGGTCGTCCCCGCCTACCGTCCCGACGCGGTGGTCGATCCGGATTTCCAGGGTTTCCCGACCAATCTCGATAAGCTCGGCGATATCACCGGCGCCGACACCGGAACGTGGTCGGGCTATCTGGACGCCCACCGCACACGCCGCGCCTATTTCAAGGATTTCGGCGCGACCTCGACGGATCACGGCCATGCGACCGCAGACACGGCCAACCTTCCGCAAGCCGAGGCCGCGGCACTCTTCGACAAGGTGCGGCTGGGCAAGGCGAATGCCGACGAGCGGCGCCTGTTCCGGGCGCAGATGCTGACCGAGATGGCGAAGATGAGTCTGGACGATGGGCTCGTAATGCAGATTCATCCGGGCTCGTTCCGCAACCACTCGCCCGCGATTCTGGCAAAGTTCGGCCGCGACAAGGGCTTCGATATTCCGACCCGCACGGACTATGTGACCGCGCTCAAACCGTTGCTCGACGCGGTCGGGCTCGAGCGCGATCTGACTGTCATTCTCTTCACGCTGGACGAGACGAGCTATGCGCGCGAGCTTGCGCCGCTTGCCGGGGTGTATCCGGCGCTGAAGCTCGGACCCGCATGGTGGTTCCACGACAGTGCGGAGGGTATGCGACGCTTCCGTGAGATGACCACCGAGACGGCGGGCTTCTACAACACCGTCGGTTTCAACGACGACACAAGGGCGTTTCCGTCCATTCCCGCGCGCCACGACATCGCGCGCCGGGTCGACTGCGCATTTCTCGCGCGTCTGGTCGCGGAACATCGCCTGCGGGAGGATGAGGCGTACGAGCTTGCGCGGGACCTTGCCTATGGTCTCGCGAAGGAGGCGTACCGGCTCTGAGAATTCACATCATGCAACGGGAGGAAAAGCATGAAAATCCTGGTCAAACTGGCGGCGGGTCTATTGGTCGCCGCGTCATTCATGGGCAATGCAGCCAATGCTCAGACGGTGCTGCGCTCGTCCGACACGCATCCGGACGGCTATCCGACGGTCGAAGGTGTCAAGTATTTCGGCGAACTGGTCAAGGAGCGCACGGCCGGCCGCTACTCCGTCGAGGTCTATCACTCCGCGCAGCTCGGAGAGGAAAAGGACACGATCGAGCAGGTGCGCTCCGGTGTTATCGAACTGAACCGCGTATCGATGGCGCCCTTCAACGGAACGGTGAAGGAATCGATCGTTCCGGCGTTGCCCTACCTCTTCCGTTCGGAAGAGCACATGCACAAGGTGATGGACGGCGCGATTGGCGACCAGATCAAGAAGGCCTTCGAAGGCGCCGGAGTGGTGGTGCTTGCCTTCTATGACGCGGGCGCGCGTTCCTTCTACAACAAGCAGAAGCCGATCAATACGGTTGAGGACATGAAGGGCCTGAAGTTCCGCGTCATCCAGTCGGACATCTTCGTCGACATGGTGGCAGCACTCGGGGCGAACGCTACCCCGATGCCCTACGGCGAAGTCTATTCGGGAATCGAAACGGGCGTCATCGACGGCGCGGAAAACAATTTTCCAAGCTACGACACCGCCAAGCATTTCGAAGTAGCCAAGAACTATTCGCTCGACGAACACACCATCCTTCCGGAGGTATTCGTCATGAACAAGGCCGCCTTCGACAAGCTCACGCCGGAAGACCAGGAGATCTTCAAACAGGCTGCGAAGGACAGTGTTGCCAAGCAGCGTGAGCTCTGGGCCGCCAAGGTGAAGGAGTCGCGTGCGAAGGTCGAAGCGGCCGGCGCGAAGATCACCACGCCCGAAAAGCAGGGTTTCATCGATGCGATGAAGCCGGTCTACGAGAAGCACGTCACCGATGAGGTCCTGAAGAAGATGGTCGAGGACGTACGCGCAGTACAGTGACGAGTCAGACGGGCAGGCCCGCTGTGGCCATGCGCCTTAGCGCACAGGCCGCTGCAGCAGCCTGCCCGTCCCTTTCGATAGGAATGAAACCTTGTCTAACGGATTGGCAAAATTGGGCCGGGGCCTCTCCTGGCTGGGAACTCTCTCGCTCTGGATGGCGGGTGTGGGCCTCGTCGCGATGACGCTCATCGTAGCGTGGCAGGTGTTCTGCCGCTACGTGTTGAACGACTCGCCGAGCTGGACCGAACCCGGCGCCGTCATGCTGATGAGCTGGTTCATCTTTCTCGGTGCCGCCGTCGGCGTGCGCGAAAACTATCATCTCGGCTTCGACGTGCTGCTCTATGTGGTGCCGAAGGGCGGCAAGATCTGGCTGCGCATGATCTCCGATATCGTCGCGCTCGCCTTCGGCATCGGCATGATCTGGTATGGCGGGCAGCTCGTCGCTCTCACCTGGAACACCATCCTGCCTTCGCTGCAGATTTCCGGCGGCTGGAGCTACGTGCCGCTCGTCGCGGGCGGCGTCCTCATTTGCCTGTTCGCGCTGGAGCGCATCGTCCTCCGCCTTGCCGGGGAACCGATCGACGACCTTCTCGACGAAATGCCGCCGGCGGAGGTTGCTGCCGAACTCGAAACTGCTGAAGTAAGGGCCTGACGCGATGGACATGATGATCCTCTTCGGCGTGTTCACGCTGCTGATGTTGATCGGCACGCCGATCGCCTTCTGCCTCGGCGTCGCGTCCTTCGCGACGGTTCTTTATCTGGGGCTGCCGCCGCTGGTGATCTTTCAGCGGCTCAATTCCGGCATGAGCGTGTTTTCGCTGCTTGCCATTCCCTTCTTCATCTATGCCGGCGATCTGATGGTGCGTGGCGGGATCGCCCAGAAGATCGTCGCCTTCGCGGCTTCACTGGTCGGGCACATCCGGGGCGGGCTCGGTCAGGTCAACATCGTCACCGCAACGCTGTTCGGCGGCATTTCCGGCTCGGCCGTGGCGGAAGCGGCCGCTGTAGGCGGGCTCATGATCCCGCAGATGAAACAGCGCGGTTACGGCGCGGACTACGCCGTCAACGTTACCTCGATGGCGGCCTTGATCGCGCTGATGCTGCCGCCTTCGCACAACATGATCATCTACTCGATCTCGGCAGGCGGAAAGATCTCGATCGCAGATCTCTTCACCGCCGGCATCCTTCCCGGCCTCCTTTACGCTGCCGCACTGATGGCCACCGCCTATTTCGTTGCGCGCCGGCGCGGCTATCCGACCGAGGTCTTCCCCGGGTTCGCCAGGGTCGGGCGCTACCTGCTGATTTCGACGCCCGGCCTCCTGCTCATCGGCATCATCTTCGGGGGCGTACGTTCGGGTGTGTTCACCGCGACCGAGAGTTCCTGCATCGCCGTTCTCTATGCGCTTGCGGTGACCGTCTTCGTCTATCGGCAGATGACCTGGCAGGACTTCGTCCAGGCAACCTTCGCGGCCGTGCGCACGACGGCCATGGTCCTGCTCATCATCGGCATGGCGGCCGCCTTCTCCTGGTTGATGGCGTTCCTGAGAGTGCCCGCAGCGCTGATCGACTGGATGAACACGATCTCGGAAAATCCGATCATCATACTCCTATTGCTCAACGTTCTGATGTTGTTCCTCGGCACCTTCATGGACATGGGCCCGACCATCATCATCTGCACCCCGATCTTCCTGCCGGTCGCCATGGCCTACGGCGTCGACCCGGTCCATTTCGGCGTCATCATGATCCTAAACTTCGGCATCGGACTCAACACGCCGCCTGTGGGCGCCGTGCAGTTCGTCGCCTGTGCAGTCGGGAAGATCTCCGTCTGGGAGGCGATGCGCAGCATATGGCCGTTCTACCTGGCCGGGTTGATCGTTCTCGGGCTCGTCACCTATGTTCCGGCCCTTTCTCTATGGCTGCCGGCCGTCTTCAAAGGGTGACACACCGCATGGATCTTCTGACCGAACGCAAACCGAAGCTTTCCGAGCGCGTCGCGAACGCAATCAGGGAGCAGGTTCTGAAGGGCGAAATACAACCCGGCCAGAAGCTGCCGACGGAGAGCCGGATGAGCGAGTTCTTCGGCGTCAGCCGCACCGTGGTGCGCGAGGCGATTGCAACCCTTGCCGCGGACGGCCTCGTGGAGCCGCGGCAGGGTGCCGGCGTCTTCGTCATGGACCACCCGACGCTTGCCTTCGGCTCGATCAGCCTCGACGTCGGCAACAAGATCTCCCATGCGCTCAACGTCATCGAGGTGCGCATGGGGCTCGAGATCGAGAGCGCGGGTCTTGCTGCGCTTCGGCGCAATAGCGCCCAGGAGGCCCAGATCCAGGAGGCCTTCTTCGAATTCGATCGCCTGCTCGAGCGCGGCGAGGCAACCGGAAAGAGCGACTTTGCCTTCCACCGGGCGATCGCGGCTGCGACCAACAATCCCTATTACGTCGAGGTTCTCGATGCACTGGGCCTGCGGGCTATCCCTTGCGACGTGGCCTCACCCTGGGGCACCGAAAGCGTGCTTTCTCGGGAATATCAGGAAAGCCTCCAGCGCGAGCATCTGGCCATCCTGAAGGCGATTTCCGAAAGTGATCCGGAAGCGGCGCGCGCCGCCATGCGCGCCCATCTGGCCGCGAGCCAGGAACGCTACCGTGTCCGGCTGAGCGGACAGCAGGCTGCCTGGGGCGCCGCCAAGCGCAGCGTCTGATTGCCCACCCCTAGAGCGTTTTCGCTGCCTATCGAAGCAGCGGAACGTTCCAACACTTGAAACTACGCACTCCTGGACGGAAACCGTTACATACTTTTCCTGGAAGTGCCCTAATCCAAGGACCGTGAGCCGATGACCGCAAGCCATATCGACTACACCATTCGTTACGCCGTCGACCCGGCAGCAGCAGCCCGCATGGACACCGATGCCTTGCGTGCGAATTTTCACATTGGCGATCTGTTCCGGCAGGGGCGGATCTCGCTCACCTATAGCCACTACGACCGCATGATCGTCGGCGGTGCGATGCCGGTCGACAAGCCCTTGGCTCTCGAGACCATCCGTCCGACGGGTACGGCGCGCTTTCTCGAGCGGCGCGAGCTCATCGCCGTCAACATCGGCGGCCCCGGCCGTATCGAGATGAATCGCGAAAGCTTCCGCCTCGAGCCGCGCGACATGGCCTATGCCGGCATGGGCGAGGACGTCACCTTCTCGTCCGAGGACCCGGCCGTGCCCGCCAAATTCTACCTGCTCAGTGCGCCTGCTCACCAGGCGCTGCCAAGGCGCCATATCCGCATCGGGGACGCCAAACGGCTCGACCTCGGCAGTGCGGCCACATCGAACGAACGTTCGATCTTCCAGTTCATCCACCCCGAAGGCGTGAAGACCTGCCAGTTGGTCGTCGGCATGACTCAGCTTGCCCCGGGGTCGGTTTGGAACACCATGCCGTGCCACGTGCACGACCGGCGAATGGAGGCCTATCTCTATTTCGACCTCGATGACAGCGCCCGCGTCCTGCACCTCATGGGCGAACCGAGCGAAACCCGGCACATCGTAATGGCCAGGGAGGAGGCCGTGCTTTCTCCGCCCTGGTCGATCCATTCGGGCTGCGGAACCGCAAACTACGCTTTCATCTGGGCGATGGCCGGCGACAATATCGACTATACCGATGTGGAGATGGTGCCGATGGAGACGCTGCGATGAGCGTACCGTCGCGCTTCAGCCTTGCGGGCCGCCGTGTCGTCGTCACCGGTGCCAATACAGGGATCGGACAGGGTATCGCGGTGTCGATCGCCAGGGCGGGCGGCACGGTCATCGGTGTAGGCCGTTCCGCCATGGACGAGACCGAAAAGAAGGTCACCGACGCCGGTGGAACTTTCATCCCGGCCCATGCCGATCTTGCCGATCGCGAAGCCACACGTTCCCTCATCGACGGGTTGTGGAACGCGCATGGCCCGCTGCAGGGCCTGGTCAACAATGCGGGAATCATCCGTCGCGCCGACGCGGTGGATTTCACCGAAGCCGACTGGGATGATGTCATCGACGTCAATCTGCGTTCGCTGTTCTTCCTCAGTCAGGCTTTCGGGCGCCGGATCATTGCCGAGGAAAGCCGCGGCAAGATCGTCAACATCGCTTCGCTGCTGTCATTTCAGGGCGGCATCCGCGTCGCTTCCTATACCGCATCCAAACACGGAGCTCTCGGCATCACCCGATTGCTGGCATGCGAATGGGCTGCCAAGGGCATCAATGTGAATGCTGTGGCCCCCGGCTACGTCGTCACCAACAACACGGAAGCACTGCGCGCCGACGAAAAACGCAGCGCCTCCATTCTGGAACGTATCCCCGCCGGGCGCTGGGGCACGCCGGACGACATCGGCGATGCGGCGGTCTTCCTGCTCGCACCGGCCTCCGACTACATGCATGGCGCCGTCGTTCCGGTCGACGGCGGCTGGCTCGCCAGATAGGAGAAGAAGATGATGGACACGAAACTTTTTGCCCGTGGCGATGAAGGCGAATGGGTAGACCTTGGACAGGGCAATCGGCGTCGGGTGATCCTGCATACCGACGAGTTGATGCTGGTCGAATTCGCCTTCGAGAAAGGCGGAATCGGCGCACTCCACTCACACCCTCATGTGCAGGGGAGCTATATCGCAGAGGGCAAGTTCGAAGTCACCGTCGGCGAGCGCACGCAGGTTCTTTCCACCGGCGACAGTTTCATTGCTCCATCGGGCGTGGTCCATGGCGTAAAGGCGCTGGAGGCCGGCCGGCTGATCGACAGCTTCACGCCGCACCGCGCCGATTTCCTGAAATAGACCACTTCCAGGAAAAGCGTTTAGCGGCTTTCCGTCCGAAAGTGCGTAGCCTCAACCCACTTCGACGCCGCCTCACCCCTCGCGCAAGGCAAGAGCACGTCCAGCCATCCTCTCGGGGATGGCTGCCGTCGTTCCCCGTTCTACCAGAGGGCCATCCACCTTGATCGTCATCGGGCGCGGGTTCTTTCCGTGTATCGCCATGTCGATCAGCATTTCCGCCGCCTTCTGGCCCATTTCGTAGTTCGGCAGCACCAGCGTCGAAAGCGGCGGATGCGTGTAGCGGGCGAGTTCCTGGTCGTCGTAACCCATTACCGAAAGGTCATGCGGCACGCGAAGCCCGCGCTCCGAAGCTGCTTCGAGCGCCCCGATCGCCATCAGGTCGTTGCCGCAGAAGATGGCGGTCGGCGGATTGTCGATGGCAAGCAGCTCGAGCGCAGCCTCGTAGCCGCGCAAGGGAAGCCAGTCGCCATTGCGCACCAGCGATTCGTCATAGGCGATATCGGCGGTGGCCAGCGCCTGCTTGTAGCCTTTGAGCCGATCGATTGCCGCATCCATCCAAGGTTCGCCGTTGATGAAGCCGATGCGCCGGTGTCCGAGGGAAGTCAGATGCGCCGTCGCCGCGAAGCCTCCGGCGACCTCTCCGGGTACGATCGCCATGTGCTGGCGCGGCTCGGCATAGCAGTTCAGCAGGATGGTGGGGACGCTTGCCAGTTCGCGCGGCACGCTCACCTTTCGTGTGAAGATCGTCGCATAAATCACTCCAGCGATTGCCGGATCGCGCAATACGGCGCGCAGCACGGCGCTCTCCAGGTCGGGGTTGGAACGGGTCGCGTGAGCGGAAACGAGCAGGCCCTGTTCGAAGGCGTAGTCGCGAATTCCGTCGAGGCTGACCACCGGGTGCGGACTGGTCGATATCTCGTCTACGATGAAGGCTATCGTATCCTTTTCGATCGCCGGAGCGCGGGCGAGATCCTGACGGGTATTCGGCAGCCTGTACCCGATCTTGCGCGCCGCTTCGCGCACGCGCGCCCTTGTTTCGGCCGAAATGCGGGCTCCGGACATTTCATTGAGCACGAGGGAAACGCTCGATTGCGAGACACCGGCGATGCGCGCCACGTCGGTCATGGTCGGCCGGCCGCCGCCCGCTTCCTTAGGCGACGCATCGCCCCCATTGCCCTTTGCCATTTCGTTCCCCTGTCCGGCGCTGCAACGCCGCATTCAATTTGTGCATGTGCTAATAACTTTAGCCTTGACTGCTAATAATATTAGCGCAAGGTTTTCCCGTGTGAAGCATAAAGTTGCTCGCAGCCGGTGGAGGAGTACCGGCAAACCGGGAGGAGAGAACACGATGAACAGGATTTCACGTCGCGCGTTCATGCTTGCGGCCACGGCGGCCGGCGCAATCGCCATCGCCGGCACCGTCGCTTTCGCGGAACTGCCAAAACTGGCGCAGAAGGAGACCTATAAGGTCGGTTTCGCGCAAACGGAATCCAACAATCCCTGGCGCATCGCCCAGACAAACAGCATGAAAGCCGAGGCTGAGAAGCTCGGCCATCAACTCGTCTATACGGACGCCGCCGGGTCCGCGGCCAAGCAGGTGGCCGACGTCAACTCCATGATCGCCCAGGGCGTGGACCTGATCTTCCTGGCGCCGCGCGAAGAAAAGCCGTTGATCCCCGCCGTCATGGCCGCCAAGAAGGCCGGCATTCCCGTCATCCTGCTCGACCGCAGCGTCGATCCGTCGCTTGCCAAGGCTGGCGAGGACTACGTGACCTTCATCGGCTCGGATTTCATAGAAGAGGGCAAGCGCATCGCCGAGTGGCTGGTCAAGAATGCCAACGGCAAATCGAAGATCATCGAGCTCGAGGGAACGACCGGCTCGTCGCCGGCCAACGACCGCAAGAAAGGTTTCGACGAGACGATCAAGGCGGCAGGCGGCTTCGAGATCGTCGCTTCTCAGTCGGGCGATTTCGCACGCGACAAGGGCCGGCAGGTCGCCGAGGCCCTGTTGCAGGCGCACCCGGATGCCGACATCGTCTATGCCCACAATGATGAGATGGCGATCGGTGCCATTGCGGCAATAGAGGCGGCGGGCAAGGTCCCGGGCAAGGATGTGCTGGTCTTGTCGATCGACGGCGGCAAGGAGGCGGTTCAGGCGGTCATCGACGGAAAGATCGCTGCGGTGGTCGAGTGCAACCCACGCTTCGGACCCAAGGCCTTCGAGACGATGCTGCGTTACGCCAAGGGCGAGAAGATCGATCCCATGGTCATAAACGAGGACAAGTTCTACGACTCGTCAAACGCGGCTGCCGAACTCGCCAACGCCTACTGACATTCTTCGCCAACCGGCGGGATCGTTCGGTCGGTTGGCGAAGTCCGCAATCGCTGCGAAATCGGCCGCGATAAAGACAGATGGGCATCGGGAGGACTTATGCTTCTGTCCATGCAGGGCATCTGCAAATCGTTCAACGGCATTCCGGCGCTTCGTGCGGCTTCTCTCGAAGTCGGGGAAGCCGAGGTGATGGCACTCGTCGGTCAGAACGGCGCGGGCAAGTCGACCCTCATCAAGATATTGACCGGCGCGTACCGGCGCGACGAGGGTGCGGTCGTCTTTGCGGGAGAGGGCGTATCCTTCAGCATGCCGGCGGAGAGCCAGGCCCGCGGCATCGCGACGATCTACCAGGAGATCAACCTCGCCCCCCAGCGCTCCGTCGCCGAGAACATCTATCTGTCGCGCGAACCCCGCCGCTTCGGCTTGATCGACCGGCGCGCGATGCGCGATGGCGCCGCCGCCGTCCTGCGGGCCTTCAATCTGGAAATCGACGTCGATCAACCTGTCGCCGGCTTCAGCGCCGCTACCCGGCAGATGGTCGCTATCGCGCGCGCCGTGACGCAGAAGGCACGCCTCGTCATCATGGACGAACCGACCTCTTCCCTCGACGAGCGGGAAGTCGGCATTCTTTTCGACACCATAAGGACGCTCAAGCGCGGCGGCGTTTCCGTCGTCTTCATCGGCCATCGTCTCGAGGAGCTCTACCGGATTTGCGACAGGGTCACCATCATGCGTGACGGCAAGACCGTGGCGACCGCCGCAATGGCGGACATGCCGAAGCTCGCATTGGTGCGCCATATGCTGGGCAAAGAACTCGCGGCCTTCGAAGCGATCGCCAAGGACGCGGACGAGGGCGCGCAGCGACCGGTCCGGCTATCGGTCCGGAATGCGGGCGCTGGCGTTCGCGTGCGGGATGTGAGCCTTACGGTGCGCGAAGGCGAGATCTCCGGGCTTGCCGGCCTGCTCGGCTCCGGGCGAACCGAAACGGCCAACCTGATTTTTGGCGCGGACCGGCTGCAGCGCGGCGAAATTCGCTACAATGGCGAAGCCCGCGCCTATCGCCAGCCCGCGGACGCCATTGCCGACGGTATCGGGCTCGTCGCCGAGGACCGGAAGGTCGACGGTATCATTCCCGATATGAGTATCCGCGAAAACATGACGCTCGCGCTTCTGCCGAAGCTCGCCCGCGCCGGCATCGTCGATCGCGCCCGCCAGGATGAAATCGTCGAGCGCTACATCACGGCGCTCGCCATCAAATGCACCTCGCCCGACCAGCCTATCAAGGAACTTTCCGGCGGCAATCAGCAGAAAGTCCTGCTCGGGCGTTGGCTCTGTACCGATCCCAAGCTCCTGATTGTCGACGAGCCGACCCGCGGTATCGATATCGGCGCCAAATCCGAAATCCTGCGCCTCCTGCGCCGGCTCGCAGACGAAGGCCTCGGCGTGCTGATGATTTCGTCCGAACTGGAGGAATTGCTGGCGGCGGCCGACCGGGTGACCGTGCTCAGCGACGGAACCTCGGTCGCCGTGCTGCCGCGCAAGGAATTGAGCGAGGCCGCCCTCTTTGCCGCCATGGCACATCAGGTGGAATAGCATGACGACGATCGAGACACAGGCGACCGCAGGCACCGTCCCCTCCGGCAAACGTTTCTTCACGCTCGCCGGACGTTACGGCACAGTCGCCGCCTTCCTGGCCCTGATCCTGTTCAACGTCGTCTTCACTCCGAACTTCCTGTCGCTGCAGACGCTCAACGTCAATCTCACCCAGGTCGCCACGATCGTGATCGTTGCCATCGGAATGACGCTCGTGATCGCCACCGGCGGCATCGATCTTTCGGTCGGCTCACTGATGGCGATCGGCGGCGCGCTTGCGCCGATGATCTTCATGGGGACGCTGTTTCCGGTCTCCTCCATGCCCGTCGCCGTGGCGCTGGCCTTCGTTCTGCCGGTCGTCGCCACGGGGCTGCTCGGTCTTTTCAACGGTCTGCTCGTGACCCGTTTCGCCATCCAGCCGATCATCGCGACCCTCGTGCTGTTCATCGCAGGCCGCGGCATCGCCCAGGTGATGACCAACGGCAACCTGCAGGTCTTCCGGAACGAAGGGTTCCAGTTCATCGCCCTGGGGCGTGTCGCCGGCATTCCCGCCCAGGTGATCCTGATGATTGCGATCGCCGCGATCGCCTGGGCGGCAATCCGCTACACGGTGCTCGGGCGGCAGGTCATAGCGGTCGGAGGCAACGAGAAGGCGGCCCGTCTGACCGGGATACCCGTCCACCGCGTCAAACTGCTCGTCTACATGATCAGCGGCGCGCTTGCCGGGGTGGCGGGCCTCATCGTCGTCGCGCGCAATTCCGCAAGCGACGCGAACCTCGTCGGCCTCGGCATGGAGCTCGACGCGATCGCCGCAGTCGCGGTCGGCGGCACGCTTCTGACCGGCGGACGGGCAAACATCGTCGGCACCGTGATCGGCGCCCTTGTCATCCAGCTGGTGCGCTACACCCTGCTCGCCAATGGCGTGCCGGACGCGGCTGCCTTGATCGTCAAGGCTGCACTGATCTTACTTGCGGTGTTCATCCAGCAGCGCGCCGGAAAGTCGTGAGGGAGAATGCCGATGAATTCAGTCCTCAAGGCTCTTGCCCTCAAGTCCCCCGGCGATATGGCCCGCCTCGGCGTCATTCTGGCGCTCTTCGGCCTCATCCTGTTCGGAGCGCTGCGTTACGAGAACTTCCTGTCGCAATACAACATCCTGAGCTTCCTGCGTTACAACTCCATGTTCGCGCTAATCGCGCTGGGCATGGCCTTCGTCATCATGACCGGGGGAATCGATCTCTCCGTCGGCGGTACCGCGGCCATGGCGAGCGTCGTCGCCGCGCTTCTGTCGCCCTATCATTGGGCCGCAGGTCTCTTCGGCGGCATTGCGGCGGGTTTTGCCGTCGGAGCATTGAACGGTTTCACCGTTACTGTCATGCGCATCCAGCCCTTTATCGCGACCCTCGCGACCATGCTTGCGGCCTATGGCACCGGCTTGCTGCTTGCGGGAAACCAGTCGGTCTCCGTTTCCTATGACAGCGGCTTCACTTCGATCGGCCAGGACGACTTCCTTGGCTTTCCGATTCCCGCCTGGATCGCCCTTCTCGTCTATGTCGCAGGCTGGCTGGTGCTCGAACGTCTGCCCGTCGGCCGCCATGTGCTGGCGATCGGCGACGGCGAAGCCACAGCCGCATTGATGGGCCTGAAGGTGAGGCGGACGCTCGCCGCCGTCTATGTCGGTTCCGGCGCGCTGGCGGGGCTCGCAGGCGTCATCCTCGCCTCGCAATTCGGAGCCGGCCAACCCACCGAAGGGGTCGGCTGGGAACTCTTCGCGATCGCCTCCGTAGTCGTCGGGGGTACGCTTCTGACAGGCGGTTCGGGCTCGGTGGGGGCGACGCTTGCGGGCGCCCTTCTGCTCGCGATGGTGTTCAACATCCTGAATTTCGAGAACGGCCTTGGGTGGATTTCCCTTTCGGCCTACTGGCAGTCCGTCATCCGCGGCGGCTTCCTGCTGATCGTCGTCGTTCTTCAGGCGCGATTGATGTCACGCCGAATAGGCGAGGAACACGTCTGAGATGCGGCCAGGTTGGTGAAGCCCGCGACAATACGAAAGCGAGAGGAGATGTGATGACTACGACAGCAACACAGGAAACCCGGTCGGGCTACGATTTCAGCGCGTCCGTCGAAGCCTTGCAACGGGAGGGCATCACCGGACTGAAGAGCGCCTTCTCGCGCGAATGGGCAGAAGCGATGCGTGAGGACATGATGACGGCTTTCTGGTCGGCGATTCAGCGGCCGGGTGGCGCCGTCGGCCGTGGGCCGCGCCGCTGGTACGTCGAGATCCATCCGCAGGATTTTTCCGGCTTCGTCGACCTCGTCACCCATCCGTGGGTGGCCGGCATGTGCGAGGCAGTGCTCGGTCCCGACTACCAGATCGTCGAGATCGGCTTCGACGTGCCGTTTCAGGGGGCGAAGTACCAGCCCTGGCATCGCGACTTCCCCTCGCCGCCCGAAACCTACGTCGAGCGCCGCATCACCTCGCTTGCCTTCAACCTCACCGGCGTGGACGTGACGGAGGATATGGGGCCGTTCGAGATCGCGCCCGGCACCCAGTGGTTCGACGGCAGGGAGTGGAAGCATGAAATGTTCCCGCCCAAGGAGAGGTGGCCCGCGTTTCAGGAGCTCGCGACGCGCAAGTATCCGAAGCTGGGCGATGTTTCATGCCGCTCGGCGCTCACGATCCACCGGGGTACGGAACATGCGTCGCCGATCGCCCGCCCGGTCATGGTCCTCGGCGTCGACGCGCCCGGCGCGGGCCACGCCGAACTGCACGACATGATGGTGACTCAGGATTACTTTGATGCCCTGCCCGTTCTGGTGAAGCAGCACCTCGTCTGCAGGGTTGTCGATGAGCTGATCCCCGTCACGCAGAAACACGATATCGAAGGTCTGGTGATGGGCTCGACACCGACCTGAAAGGGTCCGCAGCCCGCTTTCGCCGGAATTCAAAGCGCAACCGTCGCCAAGCCCGGCAGGACTTTGTCCAGGGTCAGCGGGAACTCGCGAACCCTTACCCCGGTGGCGTTATAGACCGCGTTGGCGATCGCCGCGCCGGCACCGCAAACGCCGAGCTCTCCGAGACCCTTCGCGCCGAAAGGGTTGGCCTTGTCATCGTTCTCCTCGATGAACACCACATCGAGGTCTGGAACGTCGCTATTGACTGGAACGTGGTACTCGGCAAGGTCATGATTGACGAAACATCCGTAGCGGCGGTCAAGGACGGATTCCTCCATCAATGCTGCGCCGAGACCCCAGGTCATACCTCCGAGAATCTGTGAACGCGCCGTTTTCGCATTGAGAATACGGCCTGCGCCGATCACGGCGAGCAAGCGCCTCGCACGGATCTCTCCCGTGTCGCAGTCGACGCTGACCTCGGCGAAATGCGCGCCATAGGAATGCTGCGAGAATGCGCGGTAGCTCTCGGTGCTCGCACCGGCCTCGACCGAACCCGTAGCGTCGAGCCCTTGGGGTGCGACACGCCGCATAAATTCCGCCAACGCTTCCGTCCGTTCGCCGAAGCGGACCGCTCCAGCGGCTATCGTGACGTCGTCAGTCCCGGAATTCTGGGCCGGTGTACCCGGTTGCGTGCGCACCGCGTTCACGATCTTCCGTTTCAGCGCTTCGCACGCACGCAAGAGGGCCGTCCCGGCACTTGCCGCTCCCCAGGAACCGCCGGAGCCTGCCGTCAAGGGATAGCGGCTATCCCCAAGCTCGATCGTGATTGCCGCAAGCGGAACGCCCAGGGCATCGGCGGCAATCTGCGTCAGGATGGTGTAGGTCCCCGTACCGATATCGGTCATGTCGAGGCGAGCGGTCACTCGTCCCTCCGCGTCGATCCGAACCGAGGCCGCCGCCGCTCCGATGTAGTTTGGCCGGATCGCAGCGGCCATGCCGAAGCCAACCAGCTTACGGCCTTCGCGCAGGCTGCCCGGTTCCGACCTGCGCCGCTCCCAACTGAAGCGCCGCGCCCCCTCCTGCATGCATGTCACGATGTTACGCGTCGAAAACGGCACCCCGCGCTCGGGATCGAGATCGGGCTCGTTGCGGATCCTGAGCTCGATCGGGTCAAGACCCAGCCGCTCGGCCAACTCGTCCATGGCGCATTCCAGCGCGAGCATGCCCGGCGCCTCGCCCGGAGACCGCATCCACTCGCCTCTGTTGAGGTCGACTGGAACGAGCCGGTGGCGGGTCAGGCGACTGGGTGCGGCATAGAGCGAACGGGCGAAGACCGCCGTCTGCTCGCAGAATTCCTCAACTCGAGAGGTTGCCGACCAGACATCGTGTCCGAGAGCCAGCAGTTTTCCGTCGGCGCTCGCGCCCAATCGAACGTTCTGGAGCATTTCCGCACGGTGCCCGGCATTGGCGAACATTTGCTGGCGCGTTAGGGCGACCTTGACGGGTCTTCCGAGAATGCGCGCGGCCAGAGCTGCGAGCACCGAATCGGCATGCACGATGAGTTTGGAGCCGAAACCACCACCGATGTAACGGCTGATCACGCGCACGCGCTCGAGCGGAATGCCGAGCGTAGCAGCGAGGCCGGCTCGAAAGTTCGAGAGGGTCTGCGCCGAAGTATGGATGGTCACGTCGTCACCCTGCCAGATCGCCAATGTCGCATGCGGCTCCATCGGATTGTGGTGCTGGTAGGGCGTACGGTAGGTCATGTCGATCCGTACCGCCGCCTCGGCAAAGGCCGCATCGAAATCGCCCACTGCGCTATCCGTATCGAAGCCTGCATTGGTCCGCTGCGGTGCGTAGGCCGCTCCGCGGCGCTCTTCGAGGCCGAAGTCGCCGGCTGCTTCTTCGTAGCGAACCTGGATGAGGGCCGCGGCGGCGCGTGCGGCCTCGAAGGTCTCGCCGACCACAAGTGCGATCGGCTCGTCATAGTGGCGAATGCGGCCGTCGCGAAGCACGGGCCGCGCACGGGTGAAAACCTCGCGCACGGCCGGCGTAACGGCCGGACCGAATTCCGGTTGGGGCGGTGCATTCAGATGCGTCATCACGTGAAGGACGCCCGGCGTTCGTTCGGCTAGGCCGGTTTCGATTTCCAGAATGCGGCCTTTGGCGATGCCCGCACCCAGCACAAAACCGAAAGCCGAAGGCGGGCCCTCCGCGACTTCGTAGGCATAGGTAGCGGTACCGGTAACCTTGACCGGTCCATCGACGCGGTCGACGGGTCTGCCTATGAGGCTGCCGCCGCTTGTGGTATCTCGCTGCGCCTTATCTGTCATTGTTTCCACCAGTCTGCTCGGGTCACGCTTGTTCGGCCGCGGAAGAGAGCGTGTAACGCACCGTCCGCTTGCCCAAGGGAATCTTGAAGTCGTTGCCGCCATGTCCGACGGCTCCCGCCAGGGCGGCCTCCGCCGCGTCCGTCAGCACATTGTCCGATAGTGCCGCGCCCGCGAGCCTGCTCTCGGTTTCCAGTGCCCGCCAGGGTTTCGGCGCGACGCCGCCCAAGGCGACACGAGCGGTTCGCACCCGATTGCCGGAAACCTCGATGATTGCTGCAACGGAAACGAGGGCGAACGCGTAGGAGGCACGGTCGCGCACCTTGCGATATGCCTGCCGGCCCGCGGGTGGTGGCGGCAGAGTAACGCCCGTGATCATTTCCCCGTGGGCAAGCACGGTCTCCTGGTGGGGCGTCGTGCCGGGCAGCCGGTAGAGATCTCCGATCGGGATCGAACGCGTTTCACCTCCCGGAGAGACCGTCTCGACGTTCGCGTCGAGCACCGCCATCGCGACCGCCATGTCTGAGGGATGCACGGCAATGCACGCCTGGCTCGTTCCGATGACCGCATGCATCCGGTTGAAGCCCCTGAGCGCGGCGCAACCGGCGCCCGGTTCTCGCTTGTTGCAAGGCATGTTGCGGTTGTAGAAGTAGGGGCATCGCGTGCGTTGGAGAAGGTTGCCGCCTGTCGAAGCCTTGTTTCGTATCTGGCCGGAGGCGCCCGCCAGCAGCGCCTGAGACAGAGCCGGGTAGCGGGACCTGACTATCGGATCGGCGGCGAGATCGCTATTGCGGACCTGAGCGCCGATATGCAATCCGCCCTCCTCGGTCGGCTCGATGCGGTCAAGTCCCAAACGGCCGATGTCGACGAGATGCTCCGGCCGCTCGATGCCCAGCTTCATCAGGTCCAGGAGATTGGTGCCTCCTGCGATGAAACGTGCCGCCGGCCTGCCCGCCACAGCCGCAACGGCCGTTTCCACTGTGTCTGCCCGCTGATAGGAGAAGGGTTGCATGCTTCATGGCCTCTCTGCCGCATCGCGAATGGCGGCTACGATGTTGGGGTAAGCGGCGCAACGGCAGATATTGCCGCTCATGCGCTCGCGGATTTCGGCCTCGGTGAGATTGGTCGGAGCGGCCGCAACATCCGCGCTTGCGTGGCTTGGCCAACCTTCCCTGACCTCCCGCAGCATTCCGACTGCGGAGCAAATCTGTCCGGGTGTGCAATAGCCGCACTGAAAGCCGTCGTGTTCGATAAATGCCGCTTGCATCGGGTGAAGTTCGTCCTCACCTGCAAGCCCCTCGATCGTGGTGATCTCATCCCCTTCATGCATCGCGGCGAGCGTCAGACAGGCATTGATCCGGCGTCCGTTCACCAGAACGGTGCAGGCTCCGCATTGACCATGGTCGCAACCCTTTTTCGAACCGGTGAGAACGAGATGGTTGCGCAAGGTGTCGAGCAGCGTGGTCCGCGGATCCAGTTCCACGGCGATGTTATTGGAATTGATGTTGAGCAGCACCGGCAGCGTGGGCGTCGGGGTTTCCGGCGGTGCGGCAACGGCAGCACCGGTTGCAGCGGCACGCCCGACAGGCAGGCCGGCGATGAGGAGCAGCGTCGTGGCTGCACCGCCCTCGAGCACCGCTCTTCGCGTCGGTCCAATGTCCTTTTGCGTTTCGTCCATGAGTCATCTCCGGATTCGACTGCGAGGTGGCTGCACGCCGCCTGGAACACACCGAGCAGCGCGCATCGACACGACGCAACATGGCCGCCCGCGCCTGCCGTTTCTTCCAGGAAATCGGCGGGATTATCAGGATTCCGGAATAACTTTTGACCGATAAGCGTGCGGGGTGACGCCTCGCAGGCGCTTGAATGTCGTGGTGAAGTGGCTCTGGCTCGAGAAGCCGCAGGCCAATGCGATCGCGCTCAGCGTAGTGTCGGTCTCGCACAGGAGCGCCTCCGAGCGCCGGATGCGTTCCTCGAGCACATAGGCGTAAGGCGCGAAGCCAGTCGTGACTTTGAAGCGACGCGCAAAAGAATCCGAGGCAACACCGGCGACATCGGCCAAATCGCCGAGGGAAATGTCGCCATCCAAATGTGCGTCGACATAATCACGGACCCGTTTGACGACGCGGCTGCCAAGGGAGCCATGGCGGGGAGCCGGGACGGGCTCATCAGCGAAGCCACGTATCCGCAAAGTGACGAGTGCAATCAGATGATCCACATAGGCCGAATCGGGGATATGGCCGTTGGATATCTCGCTACTCAGCGATTTCAACAGCGCGCTGATCACAGTGTCGCTCTTGTTTATCAGCACCGGTAAATCCTTCAGGTGTTCACTGGCGGGAGAGATAGACCGGGGATCGATCCACAGGGCGGAATAGGTAAGATCGACGTCGCGATAGGCACCGAGGCGTTCCACCCCCGCGGGCACGAACGTTATCGCACCGGATCGGTCCCGCCCCTCATAAACCATCTTCCCATCGGATCGGATGGAGGTCTGCGATGTGGCGCCTTCCTCCGTCAGAACGAGTACGTGATGCGGCGCCGTCCAGCGAAGTTCGGCTTCCCGGCATGTCCACCGCCGACGATCAAAAACGACCGAGGAACCGGGCCAAGAAGCTGTCGTGGGCTGCGCCGGCTGCTCTCCGGCAGTCCGAATTCGCCCACTACCGAAAAGCGGCCTGAAAGACATATCTATCTTCCTGTGTTCCACCGAACCAAAAACGCGCCGGCGCCCATGCGCCATCGCCATGCCCCAAGGGTCCCACTTTCTCGCCCGCACGAACTGTCCAGCATCCACGCCGATTGCGCTATCAAACCATGTTCAAAGTGTCGTGTAGTGGCTCCCACCAGCCAAGACCAACGGGCACTGCCGGGGCAATTCCTCGCATGATGCGACCGTTTACATCAGGCTGTCGCAACGTCTTTCGGTTGAGATGCGTTATCTTTTGACAAGTCCGTCCCACTGGACCCAAACTGCCGCAAACGGGCGAAGAAAACGCGATGACGAAGAGTGTTTCCGTAGGTGAGGAAAAGCATGCTCCAGACCGCCTACTGACGCCGCGGCGTTCGCGAACATTGGCAATCCTTGTCGCTCTCGTCGTGGGATTGGTCGTCTGCTATTTCCTCGCCGTGCCCTTCCTCCCCGCGCTCACATGGGCGCTCGTGCTCACTGTGATGTTCCGGCCGCTGCATCGTCGGATCGAAAAACGGCTCCGCTACCCGGAAGCCGCGGCCGCGGCGACCGTGGCGATCGCCGCCTTCGTCGTGGCTGTTCCGCTCACCTTCATGGCGGAACGATTGGTGAACGAAGCTGCCAAAGGGGCACAGATCGTCGAGGAAGCGGTGAGGTCGGGCACCTGGCGCGATGCGCTCGCCAATTATCCACGCCTTGCGCCGGTCGTCGTCTGGATCGAAACGCAGCTTGATCTTGCCGGAATCGCTGGTAGTGCGACCAGTTGGCTGACCAACTTCAGCGCCTCATTCGTACGTGGTTCCGTTGCCCAGATCGTCGACGCCATCCTGACATTCTATTTTCTGTTCTATTTCCTGCGCGACGGCCAGCAAGCACTGGGCGCGCTGAAGGAATATTCCCCTCTCAGCTCGCAGGAGATGAACCGGCTGTTCACGCGGGTAAACGAAACGGTGCAGGCCGTCGTCTTCGGCACGGTGGCCGTTGCTGCCGTACAGGGCGCGATGGGCGGCCTGATTTTCTGGTTGCTCGGTCTGCCGGCGCCTGTGGTCTGGGGTCTCGCCATGGGCTTGCTCGCCGTGGTGCCGGTGCTCGGCGCCTTTATCGTCTGGCTTCCGGCCGCGCTGTCGCTGGCCTTGGGGGGCGAGTGGGGAAAGGCGCTCATACTCGTCGCCTGGGGTGCCGGAGTGGTTGCGACCATCGACAATCTTCTCTACCCCATTTTCGTGGGAGACCGCCTGAAGCTCCACACGCTGACGGCCTTCATGAGCATGATCGGAGGGATAATCGTATTCGGGTCGGCGGGGCTGGTGATCGGTCCGGTAGCCTTCACGGTAACGCTGCTGCTCCTGGATATCTGGCGCCGGCATAATTCGAATCCCGAGGCCTGAGCGCTGCGGATAAATCGAAGCCCACAGCACACGACCGCCGGACAAAAAAAGGTCCGCCTGGAGAACCAGGCGGCCCCTTTCATGAGGCAAGCAGTCAGGCGAGGATCACCACGATCTCCAGCGACGACGGTTCCACGATGACGATCCTGCCATCGGCGAGGACGAAGAACAGGTAGCCTTCGTATCTTGGGACGATCTTCACGATGCGGGTCGGCAGCGGCCTCAGCTTGACCTTGACGGTCTCCGGCACTGCCACTCCGACGGATACATCGAAGTCGACGTCGATTGGCTCGACGTTTTCTTCCTTGATGACCTGCGTGATTTCGGTTTTCTGCTCTACCGTCACGTCGACATTTCCGGAAGAACCGGAGGTCTGACCCTGCTCGGTCGACTGGGACTCGCCTTCAGCGGGCTGCTCGGTTTCGCCCTGCGCGGGCTGCTGCTCGGAGTCCTGCTGCTCGGTCCCCTTCTCCTGGGTTTGCGAGCCGCCTTGATCCTGCTGCGTCCCGGTTTCGCCTTGCTGGTCCTGCTGCTGGTCAGGCTGCTTCTCTTGATCTTGCTGATCCTGCTGCTGGCCGGTACCTTGATCCGCCGGTTGCTGCTGATCGGAGGGCTGTTGCTGATCTGCCGGCTGCTGCTGGTCCTGGCCCGTCTGCCCCTGCTGTGTCGCACCCCCTTGAGCATCAGGCTGCTGATCCTGTTGCGCGCCGCCTTGCGGACATTCCGTGCCCGCCGGGCATTCGGTGGACTGGCCCTGTGCCGGCTGTTCCGTCTGCGCAAAGACCGGGGTGGACGCAACCCCGAGACTTAAAGCGAGCGCACTCTTGATAAGGATACCCTTCATCGGATGTTCTCCATTCGAACGTCCCTTCAGGTAGCCAACTGCGGATTGACAGGATTGTTCCCTGGCAACCCGCCTGTGCAGAGTAGAGCGTTTCAGTTTTCACTGAAACGCTCTAGGACGGAAAACCGCTACACAGTTGGAAGTAATCTAAACCTGGATGCCGCCCGCCCCGGCCCCACCGGAACGGACCGGTCCTTCGAACAGTCCCAAATCGTCGCGGCTGAATGCGGCAAGCGTCCATGCGGCAGGATCGGCTGCGCCTCGCGGGTGATAAACCAGCCTGTCCGGACCTTCGATCCGGCGCATCGCCTCATGGTCGATCACGCCGGATCGTGCCGCTTCAGCCGCACGTTCACGGTCACCTTCGAACGCGTCGTCGACGAGTTCGTGCGTGAGCATAATCCCTTTGCGGGGGAGACCACGGCTGTCCTCCCGGGTCAACATGACCACGGCGACGCCGAGTTCTTCGGCCACTTCCTGCTCGACCAATACCTCGAACACTGACATTGGACCCTCCATCGATGTCCCGGCGGCGGCGCCGCAACCGCAAAGGCGTCCTCGCTACCCGTCGTCGGGGATGTGCGAATCGACGCCAAGGGTTTGAAGATTGTTGCGAACCTCCAGGACCCCGGGCACTGCCTCCACAGCTGCCGCGAGCCGGCGCGCCATCGCCAAGGTTTCGACAGCACCCTCCAGGGTCACGACGCCTCTATCGGCGCGCACGTCGATGCTGTTTGCCTCGGCTTCATCGCTTTGGCCAAGCAGATCCGTGATCACCGCTTCGAGTTCGTCGCTGTCGATGCGGTCCGGCGGCAGAGGACGACCATTGTCCGCGGGATTTTCCTCAAGACCGTCCGCGCCGGCCTCATCCACGATGAAGCCCTTTCCGCGGTCCTCATCGAAATTCGCGCCGGTAGCGCCATAGCTTCTGTTTTCGGGGCTGCGCGAGGTACTGCCGCTACCGTCCGAGTAGGGCCATCCTTCGCGAAGATCGCGCTCCTCATAGTCGCGATAGTCCTCGTCGCGCGAGAGCGCCTTTTCCTTACGGGGCACTTTCATTGCGATCTCCTTTCATTCTGCAGAGGTCAAACAAAACCGGCTGGCTTTTGTTCAATCCGGTTTGCGGTAATAGGACCCAAGGGCGGGTGCGATCACTGGGTAACCAAACCCGGTTCCGGTTGTTCCGCCCCGGCCAAAGGTCAGACGCCACGGCAGGGTCGACCATGATGGCACGGTCGACCTGGACAACCATTGCGAAGGAGAGCTGAAACTCGATCTGATTGGGTTACGTGGCAGCAGGCGCCGATGCAGGGCCGTCCGGGGCAGACAGGCTTAGGGCCCGGCCTCATTCCCCGGATGCGCCGAAGCCTGCTCTTCTCTATAGCTTCTTCGCCGTACCCCGCCGCGGGCCTGCGCCGCGGGGCGGAGCCTTGGCCTTCTCGGGCCCTTCGTTTCCGATGCTCCCGACGCCCCTGGCGGGTCCGCCCCCGGGCTGCGTCCCACCGGGCTGCAGGTCCGAGGCAAGACCGGAATGACCCCCCGCGTCGATTTGCCGAGCGGCTTCGTGCCAGTACCGCTCATGGTCTCCGTCACGTCTTCCGTCATTTTCCCACAGCTCATAGGCGCGTGTACGAATGCGGTTGTCCCGTTCATTCTCGGTGGTCATGGGCTGGGCCTCCTGAGCGAAACGCAGGTTAGTGCCGGCCTACCGGCTTCGGACTCCAGTCGCGAGCATAGGCGCATAGCTCCGGCGGCGGAAGCCAAGATCGACTATCCGCTGTTTGTCGGGCAAATATCTTCGCCTTCCATCAAGGGGAGCAATCGCTGGGCGGAAAATCGATCGATCGAGGCCCGCGAGGCGGGTCTCGATCGGCGTTTCGCTGATCACCAATTCCAGGTCTGGCGGCCGTACCAATCGTCTATGTCGCGCCTTACACGGTCCTTCTCGATTCCGTAACGCTCCTGGATCTTTCCTTCGAGCTGCTCGCGGCTGCCGGAGATCTGGTCCAGGTCATCGTCGGTGAGCTTGCCCCACTGCTCCTTGACCTTCCCTTTGACCTGCTTCCAGTTACCTTCCACGCGATTCCAGTCCATGAGTAGTCCTCCTGGTTCAATTGCATTGAAGTTGGAACTCATGAGAACGCATTTGGTTCATCGAGCCGGCGGCGATCGTGCTTTTCCGGGAAGCCGGCCGTCGGACGTGACGTTACAGACACAAAGTTGTGTTACCCAGGGAACTCGACCTTGAGGGGCTTCTCTGCTTCTATCGCACGAGGGCTGTTTCCAATCTATCCAGGGCGGGGCGGAAGATGGTTTACGATCAGGATAAGAAGCGCATGCGTCGCCGTCACGTGCTTCGGTTTTTCGCAGCGCTCGCTCTGCCCGCCCTCCTGCTCGGCTCCGCCATCGCGGCCGTGGAATGGGCTGCGCCCGATCCGCCCGCCCGTGCCGACGCCCAGAAGGCGGCAGCCAGACAGTAAAGGCGCAGAAGGGAACATCTACCCGCCTCGTGTGTTGAGCGCTCCGAACAGGAGCGACCATGAAGAAACACACCAAGGAGATCGTTTCGGCGCTGGAGCGCCGGCACGCGGTCCTGTTTGTCGGGGCTGGCGTGTCGATGAGCGTCGGATTGCCGTCGTGGAAAACGCTGGTCGATCACATTCTGAGCGAGCTGCGCCTGGACGATTCCGTCATGCACGATCCCGACATCTCCTATCAGACGATCGCCGAATGCTATCGCCTGCAACACGGGGACATCACCTCGCTGTGCGAATGGATGCGGCAAAACTGGCGCGTCTCGCCGGAGCGCATCGAACGTTCGGAACTGCATCGGTTGATCGTCGAGCTCGACTTTCCGGTGATCTACACGACCAACTACGACAGCAATCTGGAAATCGCCTACGAGGTCTACGGCAAGCGCTATGCAAAGATCAGCCACGTGCGCGACATCGCCTCCGCGCCCGCAGGCGTCACGCGAATCATCAAGTATCACGGCGACTTCGACGATGAAGACACGCTCATCCTGACCGAAACCGACTATTTCAACCGGCTGTCCTTCGACTCTCCGCTGGACGTCCGCTTTCGCAGCGACGCACTCGAGGCGACCGTGCTGTTCATCGGCTACAGCATGTCGGACCTGAACATCCGCCTGCTTCTCCACCGCATCTGGAGCACCTGGCGGAGATCCGGACACGAAAAGGACCGGCCTCCTTCCTACGTCTTCATGTACCGGCCGAATCCCGTGCAGGAAGCGGTGCTCAGAAACTGGGGCGTAACCGTTCTCGCCGGCGAAGGCGCGGATCCGCAGCAGGCGCTTCTCGCTTTCATCCAAGGTCTTCGCGCCGAACTCGCCGGCTAGGGCGGGATGAGGAAAGTGCGCGCGGCTTTCCGTCCGCGTCCCGCTCTAACTGGTTTCACTCGAAATGCTCTCGACAAGCCGCCTCACGGTTCGCTCCACGGAACCCTGCCAGGCAGGCATGGCCTGGCCGAAGGTCGCGTTGAATTTGGCGCTCGACAGCGACGAGTTTGCAGGGCGGCTTGCAGGTGTCGGAAACCCACCCGTCGCGATGTCCCGAACATGCGCCCAGGGACCGCCTGCGGCACGGCTCGCCGCAAGAGCATGCCGCGCGAAATCGGCCCGGCTTACGACGCCCGAGCCAGCGAGGTGGTAGAGGCCAAAAGCGGCGTCCTGACGGGATTTCGTGAGCCGCGCGGAAATATCGAGGATCGCGTCCGCAAGGTCGATCGCCGATGACGGATTTCCCCGTTGATCCGCAACGACGGCGATATCTTCGCGCTCCTCTGCGAGCCGCAGGACGGTCTTGACGAAATTCTTCCCGAAGGGGCTGTAGACCCAGCCCGTGCGCAGGATGAGATGGCGGGGAGTTGCCTCGGCAACCGCGCTTTCTCCGGCAAGCTTGGAAGCGCCGTAGACGCTAAGCGGAGCCGGTGTGTCGCCCTCTGCATAGCTCCCCGGTTTGCTCCCGTCGAAGACATAATCCGTCGAAATATGGACGATGGGCACTTCGAGGCAGGCGGCCGCCTCAGCGACCGCGCCAGCCCCGAACGCGTTGACCGCGAAAGCCGCCTCCGGCTCGCTTTCGGCCTGGTCGACGGCCGTGTAAGCTGCCGCCGAGACGACGAGGTCCGGCCGGCATCGCTCGATCGCCGGCAGGATCGTTGCCGGCTCTGTGAGATCGAGGTGCGGCCGCCCGATCGTAACGACCTCCATTCCCGACCGCCTATGAGACCGTTCCACGAGGCCGAGGGCCAATTGGCCCTCGCAGCCGGTCACGGCAATTCTCACGCAACGCTCCGATGCTGCCCGCCGATGCGGGCGCCGGAATAGCGCTCGCGCCGGATCGGCTCCCACCACCACCTGTTTGCGAGAAACCAGTCGACAGTCTCGCTCAACCCGCCCTCGAAGCTCCGCTTCGGCCTCCAGCCAAGCTCACGCTCGGCCTTCGAGGGATCGATCGCATAGCGGCGGTCGTGGCCGGGCCGGTCGGGGACAAGAGTGATGAGGTCCCGATAGCTGTCACCGCCCTTTCGCGGCAACCGGACGTCGAGCAGATCGCAGATGCATTCCATGACCGACAGATTGTTGCGCTCGGCACGGGCGCCGATATTGTAGCTCTCCCCTGGCCTGCCCCGGCTGACGACCAGTTCCAGCGCAGTCGCATGATCGGCGACATGGAGCCAATCGCGGACATTCGCTCCCGAGCCGTAGAGCGGCAACGGCTTCTCCTCTATGGCATTGATGATCGTCAGGGGGATCAGCTTCTCGGGAAAATGGAACGGGCCGTAATTGTTGGAGCAGTTCGAGACCACCACCGGAAGACCATAGGTGTGGTACCACGCACGAGCGAAGTGATCCGCCGCTGCTTTAGAAGCCGCGTAAGGGGACGAGGGTGCGTAGCGAGTCTCCTCGGAAAAAATCCCGCGGTTGAACGGAAGGTCGCCGAAAACTTCGTCGGTCGAGACATGGTGAAACCGGAAGCGCCCCCGCTCCTCGGTGCCGAGCCCCGACCAGTAGGCCAGTGCGGCGTTAAGCAACCGCACCGTGCCGAGGACATTGGTCTCCATAAATGGGTCGGGGCTCTCGATCGAGCGGTCGACATGGCTCTCGGCAGCAAGATGCATGATCGCATCGATCCGCTCCCGGCGCATGATCTGGAGCAGAACCTGTTCGTCGCGGATATCGGCCCGGTAGAAAGCATAGTGCGGATCGCTTTCCACCGCACGTAACGACGCAAGGCTGCCGGCATAGGTCAGCTTGTCGACATTGACGACGCGCTCGGCCCCGTTTCGGATCAGGTGCCGGCAAACCGCCGATCCAATGAAACCCGCGCCACCCGTTACCAAAACTCGCATGGTTTCTCCCCTCACGCGGTGAACTCGAAAAGAATGGATTCGTGGAGCAGTGGTGCGTTCCTGTCCTTCGCGGACAGTTGCAGACGGTCGGTAGCGGCAGGCCAGCCTATGCCGATCTCAGGATCGTCGTAGCGGATGGACCGCTCATGCTCAGCGCTGTAATGCTCGCTTACCTTGTAGAGAACTTCCGTTTCCGGCTCGAGCGTCACGAGGCCGTGGGCGAAGCCGACGGGCACCAGAATCTGGTTCCATTTCTCCGCCGAGAGTTCGAGAGCGACCCATTTCGCGAAGGTCGGCGAACCCTTGCGAATGTCGACCACGACATCGAACACCCTGCCTCGAACAACGCGAACGAGCTTCGCCTGCGCCTTGGGCGGAAGCTGATAGTGCAGGCCGCGCAGCGTGCCCGCAGCCGCGGAATAGGAATGGTTGTCCTGTACGAAGATCGCCGCGACGCCGTGGGCGGCGAGAGTCTCCGCATTGTAGGTCTCCGAAAAGAAGCCGCGCTCGTCGCCGAGTCTGCGCGGAACGATTTCCAGAACCCCGTCGAGGCCCAGGGACCTGACTTCAAGCATCCGAGAGCTCCCTGACCCGTCGCCGAAGATAGATCGCATAGTCGTTTTTACCGAGCAGGTCGGCACGCTGAAGCACCTGATCCGCCGAAACGTAGCCGAGCTCTAAGGCGATCTCTTCCGGGCACATGATCTTGACACCCTGCCGGTGCTCGATCGTGCGCACGAAGGAAGCGGCATCGTGCAGGCTGTCGTGCGTGCCCGTATCGAGCCAGGCATACCCCCGCCCGAGGCGGCAGACGTGAAGGTCGCCGCGCTCCAGATAGGCCCGGTTGACATCGGTGATTTCCAGTTCGCCCCGTGCTGAAGGTTTTATTGAAGAAGCGATCTCAAGCACGCTGTTTTCATAGAAATAAAGACCGGTCACCGCCCAGCTCGATCTCGCCAGCTCAGGTTTCTCCTCGATCGTCTCGGCCCGCCCGGTCTCTCCATCGAAACTGACGACGCCGTAGCGCTCGGGATCGTCCACACGATAGGCGAAGATCGTGGCACCGCTCGGCCGGGCCGCTGCATCGCTGCAAAGCTCGGGCAGGCCGGCGCCGTAGAAAATATTGTCTCCGAGGATAAGCGCCACGGAGCTGTTGCCGATGAAATCCCGGCCGATGATGAAGGCCTCGGCGAGCCCGTTCGGCTCCGGCTGCTCGGCATAGGAGATCGCGAGGCCGAACTGGCTGCCGTCCCCAAGCAACTCCTCGAACAGCGGCCGGTCCCGGGGCATGGTGATCACCAGTATCTCGCGAATACCGGCCAGCATCAGCATGCCGAGTGGGTAATAGATCATCGGCTTGTCATGGACGGGGAGCAGTTGCTTCGAAACCGAGATTGTAACCGGGTAGAGCCTGGTTCCCCGGCCGCCCGCAAGGATGATGCCCTTCATGCGCCCACTCCGGTCGAGGTCATCATCGTGCTTGCGCTCCTGCACCGTCGCCCGGTCCGATCGCCGCGGCGCCGGCGGGACTGAGCTTGCCGCAGCGCCAGAGGCTATAGGAAGGCTCTGTGTCCCAGTCGTAATAGTAGGCAGCGGTCAATCGGCCCGCGTCGATCAGTTCGCCGAAGGTCGCGCGCATGACGCGGATCGCCTCTCCTCGCGATCGATCGTCCACCGGGCAGGAGCGCGCCTTGTTTGCGATCCCCCATTCCGTGACCCAGCAGGACTTGCCGGTTGCCGCGGTCCGGCAGAAGTCGAGAAGGCTTCTGACCCGCGCTGAAATGGCGGGCGCGGCTTTCCTTCCGGGGTAAATGTGGATGCCATAGGCATCGACCAGACTGTCGATGCCGCGTTGACGAAGGAGGGCGACGAATTCGCCGGGATCGAGCCGTTCCATCCCGCGCCTGTCGGCTTCTGCCGCGCTCATATCCGAGAGACCGGCGGAAATGATGGCTGCGTCGCGGCTGTGCACGGTGTTGCGCAGCTCCGATCGGCTGATCTCCAGCGCCTTGACGTAGTTGTCGAGGCCGCGTTCAAACCTTGCCCGCTCCCGTAGCTCGGCGATGCTGCGCGGTGTCCGGGCGCCCGGCTTACGATAGACGGCAAGATCGCCGTTGTAGCCGGCATAGTTGATTTCGTTTCCCGGCTCGACCGCTACAAGACGAATGCCGAGGGCATCGATGCGCTGAAGCGCTTGCTGCAATTCCTTGCGATACCGGGCGAGATCCAAGTCCGACAGTCGATAGACATCCCAGATGCGGCCATGGCCCGTTCTCGGTCCTACGCTCTGGGGATAGTAACTTTTGTTTCCCAGCTGGATCTCGAGAAGGATCCGCAGACCCAGCCGGTGGGCGATTGCCAGCGCCTCTATACTCTTGTCCACCGGACGCGAAAGCGAAAGGCGGACATCCGTCGCGCCGCTGGCGGCGATGTCCGTCAGAATTCTCTCCTGGTCGCCCCGGGACAGCCAGGCGAGATTCATCCGATTGACCCCAATGCGAGCCGCCGAAGCTTCATCGGCATGCGCGGGTGCGGAAAGCGTCAGCAAAGCGCCAAGGAGCAATGCTCCCGCTCTTCGTTTCGCCGAAGTTCCGGGCCGCAAACCGCTTCGAACTTTCCCCGGAATTGCTCTAGAGCCCGACATGCGCCAGAGCATTGCGGAAGTTGGTCTCACAGGCCGAGTACCGGTCGATGACAGCCTGCGAATCGATCTTGGAGAGGAAGCTGGCAAGATAGGCCTTCCTGTCCTGCTCCCGGTTCCAGACTGCCGCCTCCATGTAGGGGAAGCCGATGAATTCCAGCATTTCCCGCATGCGATCGTCGACCGCGATCATGAGCGACGGCACGCCCGCCTGCATGCCGATGATGCAGCCGTGAAAACGGCGGCCGAAGCAGAGATCGCGCGCGGAGACCCAGCTTCGCCATTGATTGGTGTCGAAGAACACCAGGAGCTCGTGTTTGCGCTGCCATTTCTCCGAATGCTTGTAGGCGGTCTGGCCGGTGATGCGCCCGCTAGCGCGGTCGTAGACGGGCAAGTCGTCGTCCACGGGAAGGGAGAGATTGTAGGCGACTACCTCATCCTGGATGACGTAGCTCGCGACGCTGTCCGGTTTCAGCAGCGCGTGGGCGTCGACGATCGTGTCGGCCACGCTTCCGAGATAGCCTCCGAAGGCGATCTTCTGAGAGGAAGCGAGCTCCGGATTGGCGAGCGCGGCAAGCGAACGCTTCATCTCGGCCGGCGCGAAGAAGAGCGAGGGGCAACCCGTCGGCTTCACGAACTTCATGCCCTGTTCCCTCAGGAACTCGGCCGTGAAATAACCGCGCGTGAGGAAGAAGCTCTCTTTGTTCCTAAGCACCTCCAGGAACTTGAGCGTGCCGGCAGGCAGGTTTTCCTTGAGCCCTTCCCTCCGCTGGATACCGATCCCCATGATCACCACCGGCATCTTCAGTTTCTCGAAGACTTCCGCCTCGAGATCCGCCGAGTAGCCCGGGCGCAGGAGGTTGGCCGAAGCGAAGACGCAGATGTCGAATTCCTCGTTGAGGCTTTCATAAGCCTCGTCGGAGTTCCTGCTGTTGACGAGATGCCAGAAGGGCAAATAGGTGACGTCATGCCCGCGAAGAGCATGGGCCGCGCCCTCGCCGATCAGATAATTGCCGGTATTGGCGATCTTCTTGACCTGCTCGATCAGTTCCTTCTTGGTTCTGACCTCGTCGAAATAGGGCCTGTGCCGAACCTCCGCGCCGGACACGCCCGAGACGGTTCGCTGCAGATAGGACGGGATTCCCGTAAGCAAGATACGCATCGATTACACCTGAGATTAGAGCCTGCAAACGCTCGCGGAGATTTATTGCCCGATCCCGATCTCCAGGAGCGCCGAGCGGAACGTGCGCTCGCGATCGGAATACCTGTCGACCAGTTCGGACGCATTGAGCCCGGCCAGGTGGTCGGCGACGAATTCGGCGCGGTTTTCCGCCTTGTCGACCTCGACTGCGTCGATCGCCGGCAGGCCCGTGTAACCGAGCATCTCGCGCATCCGGTCGTCCACTGCCACCATCAGGCTCGGCACGGCCGCCTGCATCGCGATGATCGAGCCGTGAAAACGCCGGCCGAAATTGAAATCCATGGAAGACGCCCACGCACGCCACTGGTTCGTATCGAAGAAGGTCCGCACGTCGAAGGGCGTTTTCAGTCTTTCGGTGCCCGGATAGCTCAGTTCGCCGAGCATCGTGCCGGAGGCGGAGTCGTAGACGCGGCCGTCGCCGTTCGCTTCGACGTTCATGTCGAAATGGAGGAACTCGTCCTGGATGACGTATTGGGGACGCGAACCCTCGGGCGCCAGCGCCGCGGCGTCGACGATGCAATCGTGGTTGGCACCCAGATAGCCGGAGAAGATGGTCCGCGCCTTGCCGACCGGTACATTGGGCAGCTTCTTCAGCGAGGTGCGCATGTTGTGCGGCATCAGATAGATCGAAGGGCAGCCCGTCGGCTGCACATAGGAGAAGCCTTGGTCCTTGAGGAAGCCGGCGGTCTCGAACCCGCGCGTCAGGAAATAGTGCTCACGCTCCTTGAGAACGTCCAGAAGCCGCTTCGTGCCCTCCGGCAGGCTGTTTTCAAGGTCTCGGCGGTTCTGCAGGCCGATGCCGAGCATGACGATCGGCATCTTGAGCTTGCCCAGCACTTCCGCTTCGGCATCCGCAGACAGGCCCTTGCGCAGAAGGTTCGCGCAGGTGAAGACGCAGATGTCGAAATTGGCGTTGAACTCGTCGAGCCCGACGCCGTTCTGGCTGCAATTATAGAGGTGCCAGAACGGGACCTGCTTCGCATGGGGGGCAATCGCGCGCAGCGCCCCCTCGCCGATCAGGTAATTTCCCGTATTGCTGATATTGCGAAGCTCCTGGAGAAACTCCTCCTTCGTCTCGGGCTGTTTCTGTCGCTCCGAATAGGAGACGGATAATCCCTGGGCGCCGTTGGCGAGGCGCGTGTAATGACCAGGAATTCCCGTCACGAGGATCCGTGGACGCATGCAATCGACCCTTCTTCTTGAAACCGGCGGGGCCTCAGCCCACGGCCGCAACTCCGGGATTGGATGCTTCGCGCCCACGGATGACCGTTGCGCGCGAAAGCGATGAATTGTTCACGGAACGGTCGCACCAGCCGAGGAACTCGGAAAAGGAGGACGTCCATGAGCGGCGTGCCGCCGTTCTCAGGCACCCCTCCATGAGGGGCGCGAGCATCTGGCGGTTGTTGGCCACCTCCTCGATGGCCTTTGCCATGTCCCGGACCACCTGGGGATCGGCGGCGGCCTCGATGAGGATGCCGTCCTCGCCGTCGGTTATGAGTTCGTCGACGGCACCGACTGCCGTCGCGATCGGGACGCAGCCGAGCTGCTGCGCCTCGGCGATCATCAAGGGAGCGCCCTCCCAGCGCGACGGCATCAGAAGGACATCCGCCCAACCGAGGGCCTTGATCAGGTCCTTGCTTGCGAACACCGGCGGGCGCACCTCGACGCCGAGGTCCTTCAGGCGATCCGTCCACGACAAGGTGGCATCCGCGAGGATTTCCCCGCCGATCGCCCGGGCATCGAATGGCACGCGCGAAGCCCGCAATTCGGCGAACGCCGCAGCGAGACGGTCGATCCCCTTCTGCTGATCGAGCCGACCCATATAGAGGACCCGAAGCCGATCGTCCTTGCGTTCGATGCGCCTGACCGACAGCACCTCCGCGAGAACCTTGGGCGGCAAGGAGAAGCTCGCGCCGTTGGGGACGGCGAAGATCTTTTCATAGGGAACGCCGAAGCTGTGCAGATAGATCTTGAGCTGCTCCGAGCAGGTCAGGAAGGCATCGTAGCAATGCTCGTGGGCAATCGCCGCGAAGGGCTGACCGGCGGGCCTTTTGAAGGAGGTATTGTCGACCACGTGAAGGTAGCAGGCGGTGCGCGTTCCCTCCGAGCGTAACCGCGCGATAAGCGGATGCACCGCCATGACGTGATTGTTGATCACGAGGTCGAAGCCGGAAAGCTGACCCTTGAGCGCAGCCCAATCGACGTCGTGGCCCTCGGCGATGAAGTCCTGCCCCAGGAACGAGCCGGAGCCGCCCCAGGCGGGAATGCCTTGGTCCCAGAAGTGAATATAGTCGAAGCTCTGATCGAACTCGTCGATCACATCCATCCTGGATGTGCCGAGCACGAAGAGATGGGTCTCGTAGCCGGCGGCCTTCAGCTCGCGCGAGGCCGCATATACGACCTTCTCGGCACCGCCGAAGGATGCATTCGGAACAAGCAGGGCTGCGGTCTTCCTGCTTCCCTCGCTATGACCGAGCGGCAACACGGGCGAGCCACCGATCTCGTGGCGAAGCGCCTTGTGGAGGTCGGAATAGGGAACGAGCCGTGCCGGACGCCAGGTCCAGCGTTTGCCGGCGGTCCGCCGCAGCGGACTGGTCGCGATGGCATTGACGCAATTGATCATCACCTGCTGGGGCGTGATGAGCGAGCGGCGCGGCAGGCTTCTCGGGAAAGGGAAGCGGACTTTCAGAATTGCCGATGTCGGCCAGACCTGCTGGTTGCCGATGGAGGCAAACCAGTCCAGCGCCTTGTTATGAATGACGTCGCGCACGAGCGAAGTGGACAGGAAGATGAGGTCGGCCGGTGCGTTGTGCTGGGCGCCGGCCTCCAGGAAGACCGGCTCGATCTTGCGCTGAGCCGCATCGTTGCCGAGCTGGACGAAGACCACGTTGGCCTTCTCGCTCAGGCGCTCCAGATGGGAGAGCACGTTCGGCAGCATCCGGGAGCGCAGCAGCAGATCGAGCGTGGCACCGCTTCCGGCGATCAGGAAGGGCGGGAAGTGAACGTTGTCAGGCTCGCCGATGCTCGCCCAGAAGGCTGGAATGATATCGTCGAGGCGAAGACGCCTGGGCGTCTTGGTCGGATCCGTAAAGAACGAAATGGCGGCATCTTCCGTCCGTGCGAAAAGATAGCGCGGGCATTCCTCGTGCTCGAAATCGACCAGCATTGGCCGCTGGAACAGCGCCCGGTGGCGCTTTCTGAGGAAGCTCACCGAGGCGGCGCGATCGCGGTTCGCCTCCTTGAAGCGGCTTTCCGCCCTCAGCCGGTATTCGAAGGTCGTGTCGTGGCACGGCGCCCCCACGAAGCCGTGCTCGATGCAGGACAGCCAGAACTCCCAATCCTCGAAACCGTTCTGCCTGTCGTCGTCGAAGCGGACCCCCGCCCGGAAAACGTCGATCGAGATCATCGAACCGGTGTCGCAGATATTGTCCGTGATGCAGTGCAGAAGCCGCGAGTAGCGATTGCCGTAATGGGCGCGCCAGCTCACCGAAAACGTGTCGATATTGGTATAGATCCAGCCGCAGCCGCTGGCGCGCAGTTGCCGGTAGAGAGTCTCGATGGTCCCGGGCAGCACGCGATTGTCGGCATCGAGAAAATAGACGGCCTCTGCTTCCGGCAGATTCGCGAGCACGTAGTCGATCGCGCGATTGCGCGCCCCGCCCGGCCCGGCATTGGCCCCGAAAAGCACATGAACCGCAGGATGGGCCGCCGCATAGAGCAGCAACTGATCGAATGTCTCCTGTCGCGGATCACCATCGACGGACACCACCACTGCCACCCGGCACCCGGCAAGCTTCGAAGCGAGCACGGACTCGATCGCCTCCAGGACGAGGGCTGCGTGGCCATAAAGCGGCATTGCCACCACGATCAGGTCCGAGTTTTCCTTATTTCCGGACATTGGACGCCCCTGCGGACTGCTTTACCAATCGGAAGCCGGAGACCTTGAGCCAGGAGAAATCGACCGTATCCGTCACCGCGCGGCTGAGAATCATGAGGTCCATCGGCTCGCGCACGGGCTTGTCCAGTTGAAAGTTCACGTTGACCGCCTGCTCGGAGGTGACCTCGCGCCAGCCGCTGAAGAAGGCCGAGGGCTTGGCAGCACCCTTGCGCGCGAGTTCCGCCACTTCCGAGCGCGCATTGGAGTTCGCCGGAGCGAGCAGGAAGCTCACGGCCGCGGGTGCGCCCTTCGGGTGATCGATGATCGCGCTTGCGGAGAAGGAGATGGTGCCGGGTTCCACTGCGCGGCCGATCGTGCCGGCGGAGATTCCACTCGGCAGCGGGTGGCAAACGACCGCGTTCTCATGCTCGAGGAAGCGGACGGTCTGGAATTCGGGAACGACCGGCGTGACCGAAACGTCGACGATCTGACTAAGCAATTCGACCGCCAGACGATAATCCTCGATGAAGTGGCCTTCGAGCAAGGCGGTCGGAGCGATCATGTTCGGCATGCGCGTCGGTTTGACGCCGGGCAGTCCCGTAAAGACGCGGAACGCCAGGGGCCGGAGATCGAGATCGGGATGCGGGGTTTCCGAGCGGGCTGTGTACCGCTCGCTCGCGATCGGATAGCCGAGTGAAAGCCCTACAGTCTCCGTGCCGGTCGTTGAGATTCTAAGCCGCAGCGTTCTCGCGGCGCCGCCGCAAGCGCGCGGCAGGGCGAGGAAATTCCAGTTTGCCGCGAGCTGCGCATAGGGCACGGTCCATTCGGCCACGCCCTCGCCATTCTCGACATAACCCAGCATGACGACCAGTTCGCCGCCGTCCCTGGGCACGGAATGAAGGTGCAGCGCGACCCCCGCAACGCCAAGACTAGAGACCGGAAGAAGCTGCTCGACGCAGCCGGTCGCAAGGAGCTGCCCGATGCCCTCGTCCTTCGGGTCGGCATAAGGGTCGTGGGCGAATATCTCCGCGACCGGTTCCCAATTGCGGGCCTGAAAGGCATCCTCCAGCGCGCGGTAATTTTCGAGCAGCGTTTCTCGCTCACGCCGGAGAATGGCGAGCTCGGCGGTTACCGACGACGTGAAACGGGAGAGCCGACCCACTCCTCCCTCCACCAGCGACCGCACGAGCGCAAGGCTTTCCGCTTTACCGTCCGCGTCGATCCGCTGAAGCGGTATCTCGGGGATGGTACCAAGAGCATTGATGGACGCGAGCCCTTCCCGCAGATCGGCTTCACCCTCATCCGAGAAGGCAAGCGCGATCAGAGGAAAGGCGTTCTGCAGGGGAAATCGCGAAGCTGCGGCCGGTTCGAGAAAATGAACCAGATGCTCGATTTCGCTCCCTTCGAAATTTTCCCGGTCCAGACCGGATGCTACAACCAGCCTTCGCTTCGCCGGCGACTGCCTCACGTTAGAAGACATCAACTCTTGCACGCAGCGACCCCAGAATAAATCGATTTATCCAGAAGATGAAAATTGATGGCCCGGAAATACTCGCGCTCCAGAACCTCATGAAGCAAACCATATCCGTGGATTCCGCAGTGCACAACAATAGATTCTTGGGGTTTTGCCCGGTATTTATACTTCAAAAATTGAAGCAATATTCAGACAAACTGCGTTTCTTTCGCTTGCGCAGCATTTCGACCGGTGAGATTGCCGATCAGCGTCAACTGGCGCGCGAGGCAGTCGTCCAACCGGAACCTCTGCTCGACCGTTCTGCGCGCGGCGCCGCGCAGTTCGCGGAAGTTGTCCGGGCGGTTCAATGCCCCGACGATCGTCTCGGCGAGCGCATCGGTATCGAAGAACGGGACGAGAAGACCGTTGCGGCCGGAGCGGATGACTTCCTGAACCGGCGCGGTATCGGAGCCGATGACAAGAGCGCCGCAGGCCATTGCCTCAAGCACCGACCAGGAAAGCACGAAAGGATAGGTGAGGTAGAGATGCGCCGCCGATATCTGAAAAAGCTGACGTAGCACGGAATGCGGCACGACGCCGGGGAAGATGAGCCTTTCACGCGGGACATCCAGAGACGCAAGCAGATGATCCTTCCACGATCCCCCGCCAGGGGGCGGCGCGCCGTAACTCACCCCATCGCCGCCGACGAAGACGAACAGCGCGTCCGGATGCCGCCGGACGACCTTCGCCGCCGCCTCCAGCGCCTGGGGAAAGCCCCGGTAGGGCTCGAGGTCCCGTGCCGCGAAAGTGACGACGGGATCGCCGGCCTTGAGTACGCGCCCGTCCGGCAGCTTCAGCGAAGCCGCCGGGTCGGGGCGGAAACGGCGCGTGTCCACTCCCTCATGGCAAACGGCGATTCGTTGCCGCGCGTCGGCTGGATAGAGGCTCTTCTGCCAATTGGTCGGGCTGATACCGCCATCCATCGCCTCCAGCGACAGCAGCTGCGCGATGTTGCGGAGGCGCAAGCGTTTGCGCGTCTCGGAGTCGGGACGGTCGTCCGGCGCGAAGCCGACATCCGCCCCTTCCGACCGATAGAAAAACTCGCAATAGCCGAGTGCCGGCACGCGCGGCAGGACATCCTTCACGAACATCATGCTGCCCCAGCCTATATGACCAAGAACGATGTCGGGGCTCTGTCCAAGGCGGCCCATCGCGTCGAAGGTTTCCGCTACCCTGTGTCCGATCCGGACATGATGGTCGGGAACGCCAAGATGGCGCGCAATGTGGGGATTCGGTTGCGGACCGGGTTCCGCCCGATGCCGGACGACCCGGACGGAAGGTATCCGCTGGTCCACGGTCTCCGTCACCAGCGTCACCTCGTTCCCCGCCTCAGCCAGATGTCTTGCCAGGGCGGCGAACTGGCCGAACCCACGGCGGTGTACGAATGCTACATGCATCTTCATAAGCCACTTGTCAGTGATCGATCACACCTGCAGCGCCGCGCGTCCGAAGGGACGCGCAAAGCTCGTTGCAATATTTGGATTTCCTGCATGTTACCGCCCTTGCTCGGTTACGCTTTGAGGAACATGCAGATGGAGCATCAGATGCCGTAGCGTGCGGCATTCCCCCAGACGAGTTCGAGGCGGTGTAGTGTCTGGAAGGCGGTCTCCAGATTCCGCCGGTCCTGATCGCCATGGCTGAGGGCGCGTTCGTAGCCCTTAGCCGCCTGTCGCAGGCCGGCGCAAAGCTGCCTGCCTTTCTCTGAAAGCCGGATGCGGGCCGAACGCTTGTCACGCTGCGAAGCGATCCGGTCGATGTAGTCGCCGTCGGCAAGCTGCTTCAGATAATAGGAGATGTTCGAACCCACATAGTGGCCCCTGTCCAGAAGCTCTCCCACCGAGAGCTCCGCCTCGCCGATGGCCAGAAGAACCATCGCCTGCGCGGGACCGATATCTTCGACCCCGAGCTTTGTCAGTTCCGCACGCAATAGGCCGGAAAAGCGGCGGCTTGCACGCTCCATGACCCGGGCCAGCTCGAAATAGGTGACGAGCGAATCATCTCCGTCACGATCGTCTACAGGGGTATCGAGGCCTTTCCGCTGCGTTTCATTCGCGGGAAGGATTGCAACAGTGTCTCCAAAGTCTGCGAACGGATAGAGTATCCTGTGGTTCATCCCTCTCTCCATTGGGAACGTACTTCCAATTCCGGAAAATTACTTCAAAACTTGAAGTAATTTCATAACACCCCTGCCCCGAAATTGCGTGCTCTTGAGCTGGCGATGTTTATTGTGTCACACTTATCGCAACAATACTGTGATTTGAGTGAATCTGGACCAGATCGCCCCATGAAACCCGCGAATGCGCTAATTAGAAGATCGCCCCATGCGTGATACTGTTCGAAATCCTTTGATTAGCAAGGGGCCCAACCGGGCAACACCGGCGCAAAACGGAACAATCGCGCCGAAGCTGCTGGTTCTGCGGGCCCGGCGAGTGTTCGTCGTGACGCTTCTTTATGCAGCCCTGCTCAGCGCCTGCATCAACCTCCTGCAGCTCACCATGCCCCTCTATATGATGCAGGTGCATGACAGGGTGTTGAACAGCCAGAGCATGGATACGCTCGTCATGCTGACGATTCTCGCCCTGGGCGCGCTGATCGTTCTGGGCGTGCTCGACTACATTCGCGCCCTCACCTTTCAGGCCATGGGCAGCGCCGTGGTCCGCTGGCTGAACCTGCCGGTCCTGACCGCCGCCGTCCAGGCATCGGCCGATCAGGGACTTGCGCGCGCGACGCAGTCGCTGCGCGACCTCACCGAGCTGCGCGGCTTCCTCACCTCTTCGGCGGTGAGCGCCCCCCTCGACGCCGCCTGGTCGCCCATCTTTCTGGGTGTTCTGTTCCTGCTGCACCCCCTCTTCGGACTGATCGGTGCGATCTCCGTCGTGGTACTCGTCTGCTGCGGCCTTCTCAACGACCTCCTGACGCGCCAGCTCATGAAAGAGGCAAGCCAGGCTAATATTGAGGCAGTGTCGAAAATAGGTGCGACATTACGTCACGCCGAAGCCATCGAAGCCATGGGAATGCTGCCGGCGCTCGCCCAGAAATGGCGCGCAGCGCAACTGCACGCGCTCAGCGTGCTGGAGGCCAGCGGGATCAGAAGCAGGGCGATGGCCTCGATCACCCGTTCGCTGCGCTTCGCCATCCAGGTGGTGTCGCTGGGCACCGGTGCCCTGCTGGTGATGAGACAGGAGATCTCGCCGGGCGCGATGATGGCGACCACCATTCTCGTGGGCCGCCTTCTGCTGCCGTTCGATTCCGTCATCGAGAACTGGCGCCAATGGGTGTTGGCGATCGCAAGCTGGCGTCGCGTCGAAACGGCACTGAAGGAAGACCTTGCCGTTCGCCAGACCATGCCGACGCCGCGCTCCGAAGGCGACCTGGTCGTCGACAAGCTGGTCTACGCGGCACCGGGCATCGACGTGCCGATCATCAAGGGCATCAACTTCTCGCTCTCACCCGGCGAGGTGCTTGGTATCGTCGGCCCTTCCGCGGCGGGCAAATCCACGCTGGCGCGGCTTCTGGTCGGCATTCTGAAGCCCACTGCCGGCGGCGTCTTCCTCGACGGCAACAACGTCTACCTCTGGGAACGGAGCTCTTTCGGACAGATCGCGGGCTATCTGCCGCAATCGGTTTCCCTTCTCGAAGGAACCATCCGTGAAAACATCGCCCGAATGGCGGAGAGCGATCCCTACAAGGTGCTCGAGGCGGCGCGGCTCGCCGACGTCCACGACATGATCGGACGACTGCCGCTCGGCTATGATACGCCGGTGGGCGATGGGCATCTGACGCTTTCCGGCGGGCAGCGGCAGCGCATCGCGCTGGCGCGCTGCCTTTACGGCCGGCCACGCCTGCTCGTCCTCGACGAGCCCAACGCCAATCTCGATGCCCTCGGCGAGCGCGCTCTCATACGCGCGATCGACGAGGCGCGCAGCGACGGCGCCATCGTCATCCTGATTGCCCACCGGCCGGCCATCATGCAGGTGGCCGATAAGCTGCTCGTGCTGGAAGGCGGCCGCATCAGCCAGTTCGGCCCGCGAACGGATGTGGTGGCGACCATGATGCCGGGCGAAACAAGACGCGAAGGTACCGCATCATGAACAAGGAAAAGATCCTGCCGGTTCGCCTCGACCTGCAGCCGCCCGTGAAGACTGAAAGCCCGGAACGCCGCCTGCCGATGGCCGCGCCGGCTCGTCTCTCCGCGGCAATGCCAGAGCCGGACCTTTCGGAGGACAACACGCATTCGCCCATCCGGCGCCTCGTCATCGCCGGGTTGACGACGATCCTCGTTGCTTTCGGCGGTTTCTTCGGCTGGGCCTTCTCGACGGAGCTCAGCAGTGCTTCCGTCACCAGCGGCACGATCGTCGTCGATTCTAAGCGCAAGACGATCAGCCACTTCGAGGGCGGCGTGCTCGGCCGGATCCTCGTTCAGGAGGGGGACCATGTCGCTCCCGGCCAGCCGCTAATGAAGCTCGAGGATACGCGCGCCCGCTCCGACCTGCAGGCGCTGCAGAGCCGCCGTGTCGGCCTGATCGCAAAACTGGCACGGCTGCGGGCCGAGCGGGCTGGCTTGCATGCGGTGAGCTTCCCGGCCGATCTTATCTCCGAAGGCGAGGCTGCCGCGGATGCGGTGACGGCGGAGAAAGCGTTTTTCGAGAAGCGGAGCGAGGCCAAGGAGAGCCGGCTGGCAATCCAGCGCAAGACGATCGAGGAATACTCGGAGAAGGCGAAGTCTCTCACAGCCCAGCTTCAGGCGACCGACAGGCAGATCGAGCTGATGAACGAACAGCGGACGGCTATAGCGACCCTTGTCGAAAAAGCCTTCGCCCAGCGCTCGAAACTCATCGAGATCGACGCACGGCTCAGCGAGCTCGCCGCAACCCGCGGCGAGCTCGCGGGCGACAAGGCGCAGGCGGAGAAGGCGATGGCGGGGGCCGAGCTTGCGCTCATCGGCATCGAATCCGATTTCCAGTCGGAGATCGCCGGAGAGATCACCACGGCGCGCCTGGAGCTTGCGGAAGTCGAGCAGCGCATCGCCGCCGCCGAGGACGTGCTTCGCCGCCTGGAAATCCGTGCCCCCCAGGCCGGCATCGTCGCCAACATTCAGCTGCGGACGCCGGGCAGTGCCGTCACCCCCGGTCAGCCGCTTCTCGACATCGTCCCCGAGGACGAACCGCTGCTTGTCGAGATGCATGTCAGCACGCGTGACATCGACAGCATAACGATCGGCTCCAGCACGCAAATCCGTCTGACGGCCTATAACCAGCGCTCGCACCTGCCTCTGGAAGGCAAGGTAACCTATATCGCGGCAGACCAATCCGTGGATGAGAAGTCCAACGTTGCCTATTTCGTCGCACGGGCGGAGGTGGCGCCTGAATCGCTCGCCGCCAACCCGGACATCCGCCTCTATCCCGGCATGCCCGCGGAAGTGCTGATCGTGCACAAATCGCGTTCGGCAATCGACTACCTCGTCGCCCCAGTCTCCGACAGTTTCAACCGGGCTTTTCGGGAGGACTGACCTGTCTAACTCTTGATATCTCTTCTCGTCGTAAATTACTTTAAAATTTGAAGCGCTTTGCCTGCATTTCCGTCAGAATTACTCCTAAAATTATATTGTACCAATATTGGCACAGCATGGAGATATGTTTCGGGCACCCTCTTTCTATCAAAATATCGCCGTTTTATTTTATGCATCTGTGTTGCGTTCGTAATTATTGCAGTGCACACTCCGGCACGCAATCCTCGGCTCCGTGCCGATGACGCATGCATCAAACCACGAAGAGGAGAAGCAGATGGCCACTTTGGAAGGCGGCGCATACGACGACGCCCTGTTTGGCTCCCGCTTTGACGATTTCATCCGCGCCCATGGGGGTGATGATTTCGTCAACGGAGGCAATGGGGACGACATCATCTTCGGCGACGATGGTGACGACTTGCTGTTCGGCGGCAACGGAAACGACACCGTGTTCGGCGGCGAAGGCACCGACGTTCTCTATGGCGAAAATGGCAACGATATCCTGGTCGGCGGATCGGGTGACGACCTGATCTATGGCGATAACGGCAACGACATTCTCCTTGGGGGCGCCGGCAGCGACTTCCTCCTCGGAGGCAGAGGCAACGACGTGCTGCTCGGCGGCGCCGGCAACGACGTCATCGACGGCGGCGCCGGGTCCGACCTGCTTGCCGGCGGTCAGGGCAGCGATATCTTCGTTTTCGACGGTGGCGGCGGCAACGACGTCATCCTCGACTTTACCCCCGGCGAAGACGTCCTGCAGATATCCAAGGGTATCAACGGCCTCGACGTCACCGCGCCCGAGGATCTCGCTTCGCGTATCACTCAGGTCGGCGGCAATGTCGTCATCGACCTCGGCCACGGCGACACGCTGACGCTGGTCAATGCCGACGCCGAAGACATTCAGGCCCACCCCGAAAACTACTTCACTGTCCACTGATAGTTTGAGATGCGGGATGCGGGTGGAAAACCGCAGGCGGCTTTTCATCATCCCGCATTGGCTTCGAACGGTGCGCCCTGCCCTCCTCCCGTGGGGCGCACCATCCCAGAATTAGTCAGAGGAGTGGCGTGTGACGTTTGACGACCGTACGCGGAGCGCCAGCGGCATTTTCGAGGACGCGAGGGCCTTTCGGATCGGTTCCGAAGTGGCAGTATTGATCTCGGACGTTCGCGCCAAGTTGCCGGTGGCAGCCAAACACACGCTCGTCATGCCGGAGCAACCCGTCCCGCTCGTCAGCACGATCCTTTCTCTTGCGGAGGGTGGCCAGCGCGTGCTTTGGGCCATGCGCCCGGGCGCCGAAGCGAGCCGCGGGCAGATTTACATCGAAAGCGACTTCGTTCAGACGATTCTGCTCCGGCCCGTCGGTGAACTTCCGCCCCTCGACATGGAGGACCTGTTTGCCGCACTTACGCCGGAGGGCTGCGTAAAGTTCCTGAACAATCTGCTGACCGTTTGGCGGAGCGCGTTCCGTCTGTCCAGGGACCCGTTCTTCATCGGCCTCGTCGAGGACGCGCTTCAGGCGCTGACATCGCGGCCGGCGCCCGCCAAGATTGCATGCCCGATCGCCCAGGGCCGATACCTGATCGAGACCGCGATCAGCCCCGACTTCGGCGAGATCAGCGCCATCTATGCCCTCGGGGCCAACGCCATCCTGCCACTGGCGTCGCCAGCGCTGATCGGCGCCCAACGCGAGCACAATCTTCGTCCTTGCCATTTCATCGTCGAGTCCCCCCGATACCCCCAGTCTTTCGTGCTTGTCGGCAAAAGGGGCGTTGCCGTGCGCGAACTCTCCTCCGGCAATCCTCATTGCGCCAACCTCCAGGCCTGGTGGGCGGAACGGGGCGGTACGCCGGAGCTTCGCGAATTCGTCGTCCGCTGGCTCTCGACGACACCCGAGGGTGGACTTGCGACAGCCGTCGACCTCCAGCTACGGACACCGCTCCCGGAAAGGCGGATCGGCAGGTCCGCAATGTATCCTTCAGCGGAGGTGGACCTCGCATTGACGCTTTCCGGCGGTCTGCTTGCCGGGGGGTGGACCCATGATCCGACGGCCACTCTCGCCGGCATCGACTACCTCACGGAGGACGGCACGGCGATACCGCTCGACGGCAACTGGTACGAGTTTCCCGCCTGGGCACGCGGAGCGGACGAGAAATCGCGAGCCGACGTGACCGGCTTTGTCGCCTGGCTGCCGTCGAACGACACGCCGGGCGCCCTGCTCCAGCCGCGGTTCCAGATGCGGCTGGCTTCCGGTGCTGTGAAACCGCTCGTGCCGAAGCCGCAACCCTTCGAGGCTTCGGCGCAGCGCAACCGAATACTGCGCGCAGTCCCGCCGCAGCACGCGATCGACCAGGCTTTCCGGACGATCCTTGCCCCCGCCCTGCAGGACGTGGAGCAGAGGTTGGGAAGAGCGGCCAAGGTCGACTACACCAAGGATTACGACCTGCCCGAAAAGGCGCCCTTGGTCTCGATCGTCGTGCCGCTTTACCGTGTCCTCGACTTCCTGCGGTTCCAGCTATCCGGCATGGCGACTGATCGCTGGCTCGCAAGCAATGCGGAGATCATCTACGTTCTGGATTCGCCGGAGATTCAGGACGAGACGGAGCATCTGCTTGGCGGACTGCATCTCCTCCACGGCTTGCCGATGAAGCTTGTGGTGATGAACCGCAACAGCGGCTACGCGCGGGCGTGCAATGCCGGCGCGCGCTTCGCCCGCGGCTCGGTCGTCGTCATGCTGAACTCGGACGTCGTTCCGTCAGCGCCCGGCTGGCTGCAGAAGCTCATCCGGCCGCTGATGGAGCAGAGGAGCCTCGGCGCGATCGGCCCGAAGCTGATCTTCGAGGACGGATCGCTCCAGCACGCGGGACTCTACTTCGCTCGCGACCAGCGCGGCATATGGCTCAACCATCATTTCCACAAGGGCATGCCTGGCGACTACGCACCGGCTCAACTTGCCCGCAGCGTTCCCGGCATCACCGGTGCGTGCCTGGTGACGCGTCGGGAGATCTACGAGCTCGTGGACGGATACACGGAGGATTATGTGATCGGCGATTATGAGGACAGCGATTTGTGCCTGAAAATCCGCCGGTGCGGCTATGATATCGCCTACGAGCCGTCGGCGTGTCTCTATCATTTCGAGCGCCGCTCGATCCGCCGCAGCGAAGACTATATGCGCGGGGTCGCCAGCCAGTACAATTCGTGGCTGCACACCGAACGCTGGAATGACGACATCACCGAATTGATGAAAACCGATCTCGGCGGCCGCGACCAAATGCCGGCTCTGTTCGGGATCGGCGCAGCAACGAGGACCGCCGCATGAGCGAGACTGCGCTGCGCCAGGAAAACACAGCTGCAACGGAACTGCCCGCCCGCGACGAACGCGTGGAGGCACTGCTGGGGAGCATTCTTCGAAACCGCTTCCTTCCGGAACCTAATCCCGACAGTGTCTTCGTCGGCGACGGCTCCTTCAGGGCGGTGGGCGTCGAATTCCTCGGCCACTTCATTCGGCTGGGGGGGGTGCGTCCGGAAAGCCGCGTTCTCGATATCGGCTGCGGCATCGGCCGCATGGCTGTTCCGCTCACCCAGTATCTGGATTTCGAGAAGGGACACTACAGCGGGATAGATCCGGTCGAGGGCGGCATCGGCTGGTGCCGCCGCTTCATCACCTCGGTCTATCCGAATTTCGCGTTCCAGCGTGTCGATATTGCCCATGAACTCTATAATCCGAGCGGCAAGATCAGCGGCAATGCGCTGAAACTGCCCTATGCCGACGGTCACTTCGATTTTGTGATCATGACGTCGATCGTGACGCATCTGCCGCCGGACGAAGTCCTCGTCTATCTGCGAGAGGTCGGAAGGCTTCTGAAACCCGGCGGCCGCCTCTTCATGACCGCCTTCGTGGTCGATCACGTCGCGGCGGCCAACGAGAGCGGCCGGCGCGACGCGCGCCTTTCCTTCGCCCGCGATGGCGACGGGCCGTGCTGGTACGTCCCGGACATGCCCCGCCTTGCCGCCGTCGGCTTCGACGACGGCTTTCTTGACGGGGCCCTCGACCGGGCCGGTCTCGCAATCACCCTGAAAGCGCTCGGCGCCTGGCGCGGGAAGGAAGCGGAGCACTATCAGGACATTTTCGTCGCCGAACGCCGAGGAGGCGGAGCGTGAGCATGCGCGTGCTCGTTGCGGCTCATAACCATCCGGCCCTCCACCCGGGAGGCACGGAGATCTTCGCCCACGACCTGTTCGGCGCCTACAAGCGTGCCGGCTGCGAAGCGCTCTTTCTCGGAGCCACGAACCAGATCCACCGCCAGGCGCGGCCTGGCACCAGCTTTCAAGGCATCGGGCCCGCAGGGGACGAGTTGCTGTTGTGGTCCGGACATTTCGACCGCTTCTTCATGAGCCAGATCGATCTCTATGGAGTCGTTCCGGATATTGCGGAGCTGCTGCGCGACTTCAGGCCGGAGGTCGTCCATATCCACCATCTGCTCCTGCTCGGCGCGGAGTTTCCGCATATCGTCCGGCGAACCCTGCCACAGTGCCGGATCGTCATGACGCTGCACGACTATTATCCCATCTGTCACCATGACGGGCTGATGGTGAGAACGAGCGGCAAGGAACTTTGCCACGGGGCGAGCCCGGACAGGTGCCATGCCTGCTTCAAGGACATCGCGCTCGACCGTTTCACATTGCGCGAACGTCATCTGAAGGCCCTCTTGAGCGAGGTGGACCGGTTCGTATCACCGAGCCGGTTCCTCAAGCAGCGCTTCGTCGAGTGGGGGCTCTCGGAAGACAGGATCAGCGTCATTCCCAACGGGCTACCGCCTCGCAACGCGCCGGCAGCGGCCCGCCGGATCGGCTCGGACCACCCGGTCTTCGGTTATTTCGGCAATCTCAACCCCTGGAAAGGCGTGGCGGTACTACTCGAGGCGGCACGGCAGCTCATTGCCGAGGGGCTGGAGTTCGAGTTGCGCGTTCACGGCGGCGCACCCTTCCAGAGCGAGAGTTTCATCGACGAGATCACACGCCTGTTCGAGGAAACGGCACCGACCGTGCAGCAGCGCGGGCCCTACCGGCGTGAGGACGTTGCTGACCTCGTCGCAGCGGTGGATTGCACGATCGTACCCTCGATCTGGTGGGAAAATGCCCCGCTGGTCATCCAGGAGGCGCAGGCCCTCGGACGGCCGGTCTTAGCCAGCAATATCGGCGGCATGGCCGAGATGATCGAGGATGGCGCAAACGGTCTCACCGTTGCGCCCAACGATCCGCGGGCGCTCGCCTCTGCCATGCGCCGCCTCGCGCAAGACGGTGCCTTGGCGCGCCGGCTTTCCGCGCACGCGCGGGAACCGGAGAACATCGACACCACCGCACGACGCTATCTCGATTTGATCGAAGCGATCGAACCGTCACGTATCGAAGCGGCATAAAGGGGAAATCGATGGCTGTTGCCGAGAAATCAAATGCCGCACCGGATCAGGATAATACGAAGCCGATGAGCGGCCGGGTCGACGCGATCGACCAGGGGCGCATCTTCGGCTGGGCGTTCGATCCGGCAGCACCCGACAAGCGCCTCACCATCCGCGTCTATCTGGACGGCAGCGTCATCGCCCAGGCGGTCGCCGACCGCAATCGCCCCGATCTCAAGCGCAACGGCATCGGCGACGGCGGCTATGCCTTCGAAATCGCGCTTCCCGAGGCGGCAGCCTCGCGCACCGCCGATCTCAAGGTGACGGCCCTGGATGCACGCGGCACCGAACAGCAGCTGCGCGTTCCGCGCCCGGACGAGCAGGCGGCCGAAGCCCTCATCGCCGCGCCGCTTGCCAAGGTTCTCGACAAGCTCGACGTCCTCATGGCGGCCCAGCGGCAGTTGCAGGTCTCGCAGCGATCTCTTCAGCGAACGCATAATGACGAGGGCGGCGAAGGCGCGACCTTGGGGCCTGCCGCCGCCGCCGAGATCGGGCAGCGCCTGAACGACCTCGATGTCCACTTGATGCGGCTCGATGGCGTGGTTGCAGCGATGGAGAAGAACCTCGGAGCCTTGCAGAAGCGGTCGAATGGAGAGTTGAAACCGCTGCTGCTCCTGCTTTTCGTTCTCGCGGGCTTTGCCGCCGGCGCCGCCCTCTCGCTTTTCGCCGGAGCATGAGGAGTACCATGGCCGGAGCAGAACAGGCGCTTCCTCAAACGTCGCAAACAGCCGCGAGGATCATGCGGGGTGGGAGGGTTGTCGCCTGCCTGATCGACGATACGCTGCTGCTCGTCATAGGCGCGGGCGCGCCTGTCGCCGGCCAGGTGCCGGCGCAGGTCAATGACGACCCCGCCACCGCGACGAGTGCCTCCATCATCGGTTGGCGCCTGGCCCCGCAGCCGCCAACGGCCACGCACGGGTTCGCGGCGCTGCTGCCCATCAATGACGCCGATCGTCCGCTCACCACCCTCCGCCTGGGTCAGGAGAGTAGCCCCAGGCGCTATATCTTCGGCCCCCGCACGCTTGCGGTTCGCGAGGGCGTGACGGTCCTCGCGGAGCTTGCCGGCGCCCAACTGACCGACGTGCTGGACTCGCTCGTGGATGCGATGATGCAGATGCCGACCGGCCGGCGAAGGCTTGCGGCAATTGTTGCCCTGACGCAGGCCCGAAAGGGTAGCGACGGCTTCCTCGAGTTCGTTGGCGAGACCCACGAGGGAGCGATCTTCCTCAGAGGGTGGGCCCGCGCCGCCGACCCCGGCAACGCTCGCGTGATTGTGTGCGGCGAAAATCCGGTCGTTGCCGACTGTGGGATCGCGACCTTCTCCCGGCAGGACACTCCGCAAGGTGGCGCAGGCTTCATCGGTCTGTTGGCGGCCAGCGAACCGCTTCGCGCACGAGACGTCGAGGGGCTCGTCTATCGCGGGCGCGGGGGCTGGCGCTACGCTTCGGTTCATGAGCACCGGCTGATCGCCGGTCCTACGGACACGCCCGGGCATATCCGCTCCGTGCTGCTTCAGACGCACAGCACGCCCGCCGTTCTGCTCCGGCTGCGTTCGGCCGCCAACAGCTTCGAGGGGCGCGAGACGATCTCGACCCTTCCCGTTCCGGTGCGACTGGGCGTCGACAATATCTTTCAGGCGAACAGCAGCGCCTTTCTGATCTCCGGCTGGCTGCTCGACCCTGATGAGCATGTCCAGAGCGTCCGGTTGCGCCGTGGACAGAGCGAGATGCGGCTCGACGATCGCTGGACGCGGCTCGAGCGCTCGGATGTGACGGATGCCTTTACCGATGAGCCGCTGTTCAAAAGCATGCTCGACCGAGAAACCCACCCGCATGGTTTCATCGTGTTTGCCGGAGGACTGGGGGCAGATGGTGCGGCCCCGCTACACCTGGAGTTGACGCTCAAGGATTCCCGGCGGGCCTTTCTCCCGCTGACACCCGCGCGGCTTCCGCCGCGTCAGGCGGCGCTCCGCCAGATCAAGTCCATCGATCCCGAAAACTGGGGGCTGACGGAAATCGTCGATCGGCAGATCGTGCCCTTCCTGTGCGCGTCGGAGAGCCCCTCGCCCGGCGTCGGGGCCATCCTCGATGCGGGTGCGTTCGACGAGGCTTCGGGGCCGCCGATCATCGTCGCTGCCGGCCAAGCAGAAGAAAAGGAGCTTGCCCCTTTCCTCGGCCTTCTGGCGCTCGATCCCGAAACACGGCACGCGCCGATCGCGCTCGTGCTGCACTCCGAATGCTTTCGACGCCAGGCCGGCCGTATCAGGCAGCTCGCGCAATTCTATCGGCTGCCGCTCAGGTTGATGTCGGCGGAAACGGACGATGTCTACGATCTCCTGGAAGCCGGCATTCGCGCGCTTTCGAGCGAGACGGTCGTTCTGCTCGCCGGCTCGCTTTTGCCCCGCAGGAGCGGCTGGTACGGCAGGCTGGTTTCCGCCTACGAGGAAAGTGGCGGGATCATCTCGCCCACGCTCGCCTATGAGGACCATTCCGTTCGATGGGCTGGCTCCTGGGCGGACGCGCAGTCCGAAAATTCGCTTTCGGGCCGTTATGCCGGTTATCCGTTGAGTGCAGTGACGGGGCTCAAGCTCACCCGGATCGCGGCGGCCTCTTTCGAATGCTGCATCATGCCGCGCGAGGCTTTCCTCGTCGCCGGAGGCTTTGCCGGCAGCTATCTCGGATACCGGCAAAAGGGGCAGGATCTCGGCTTGAGGCTCAGCCGTTCGGGGATCAATTCCTGGTGGCTGCCTTCGGTGCAGATGCTGGGCTCGGACGAGCCATTCTCCACCGGCAGCGCCTCCGCGGCTCCTCTCGTCGAGCGGATCGACGAAAGACTGTTTTCGGCCCGATGGGCTCCGCAGCCGCAGGGCGAAGGCAATCGCATCAAGGAGGCTTCCGCATGAGCGAGCGGCTCCGTGTTCTCGTCGTCTCGCATGGACATCCGGCGATGTCGCTGGGCGGGGCGGAGATAGCGTCCCACAGCCTGCATAAGGGCCTGAACACGCTGCCGGGCGTCGAGTCGATATATCTCGCCCGCGTCGGCCATCCGGTCCCGCGCCACGGCGCGTCAGCACTCATGAGTCTGCGTCTTGCCGTGGACGAAGTGCTCTTCCATGCGGATGATTACGATCACTTCTTCCTGTCCAACGGCGATACGGAGGCGATCCGCCGCGACCTCCTGCGCTTCGTCGGCGATCTGTCGCCTCACGTCATTCACTTTCATCATCTGATCGGCATGGGGATGGAGGCGCTTTACGCTCTCCGGGAAGCGCTGCCGGAAGCGGTTATCGTCGTCACCTTCCACGAATACCTGTCGCTGTGTCACAATCACGGGCAAATGGTGAAGCGACCATCGGCCCAGCTCTGCAACAGTTCTTCGCCGATCAGTTGCCATGGCTGCTTTCCCGATATCCCGGTTTCCCGTTTCCTGAGGCGCGAGGAATTTCTGCGCGGCATGCTCGGCCTTGCCGATGCCTTCATCTCCCCGAGCATGTTCCTCGCAAACCGCTATGTCGAATGGGGTATCGATGCGGAAAAGCTCTCCGTGATCGACAACGGCATCGTCATGGGCGAGGCCGCACCGGTACGCGATCTGCCGGTCCCGTCCGCCCGGCGGAACCGTTTCGCCTATTTCGGGCAGATGACACCCTTCAAGGGCATCGACGTGCTGGTCGATGCGGTCTCGCGCGTGCCGGAAGAAATCTGGGGCGAGGACTCCTGCCTGATGATCTTCGGCGGTAATCTCGAGCGCCAGCCGGCCGAGTTCCAGGAGCGCCTGAAGAAGCTCATCGACGATGCCGGGCGCCGGGTGCGTTTCTATGGCGCCTATCAGAATGCCGACATGCCGAGGCTGATGCGCTCGGTCGACTGGGTCGTGCTGCCCTCGATCTGGTGGGAAAACTCGCCCGTCGTCATTCAGGAGGCCCTGCATCATCGCAGGCCCATCATCTGTTCCGACATCGGCGGCATGGCCGAGAAAGTGCAGGACGGAAGGGACGGACTCCATTTCCGTGCCGGCAGCGCCCAGGATCTCGCCGACCGGCTGTCGGACGTGCTGGTCAAGCCCGAGGCATGGGACCGGCTGCATGCGACGCTGCGGCCTCCGACCGGCCACGCCGAATCCGCGCGCGCGCATGCCGATCTCTATCGTCGGTTGCTGAAGGACAGGCGGAGCCCTCTTGGCGCGGCGCAATATGAAGCGGCGGCACAGGCCGTAGTCTAGACGCGTGCGGCTCCACTCAAAATGACAGCTGCTCGGGAATTCACATGCTCGTTTACGCCGACGAAAACCTGGAAGTGATACATCGGCGAGGATCGTCGCCCTATCTTCTCGTCACCTTCAACGAGATGGAGATGCAGGCGAACGGCAGCCGCTTCTGGGGACAGCGGTTCTGCGAAAAGGCCGGCATCGCCGCACTCGGCTTCATCAGCCGGCGGCCGAACTGGTTTCCGGCGGCAAGCGTGGTCGCGGCGGTCGAAGCTGCGGCTCCGATCCTTGCGGAAGCGCCGGAACGCATCCTCTACGGCCATTCGCAAGGCGGCTATGCGGCTCTGCGTTATCGCCGGCGTCTTGGCGCAAGCGTCGCCGTTGCTTTTTGCCCGCAGATCTCGATCGATCCGAAGACCGTACCATTCGACAACCGCTTCGTCCGCCACTTCGCTCCGGGCCTCCACACGAACATGGCAATCGCCCCCGACCAAGCGGCCGGGCGCGCCTATCTGTTCTACGACCCCTTCCATGCCGTCGATCGCTGGCACGCGGAGCGGATCGCGGCGATACAGAGCGAGACGCATCTCATCCCCGTGCATATGACCGGTCACGGCACCGTTCGGGCCTTCACCGGAACGGCGCGCGCGCTTTCGCTCATCGAGGCTTGCCGCGCGGACGACCGCGCCGGTTTGCGCGCGCTTGCCCGTTCGGCGCGGATCGGCGCCCCGATGCGCCCCTATCAGATCGCCATCGCGGCGATTGCTCGCCACCCCGCCTGGGCCGACCGGTTCCTTCAACGCTTCGGAGAAGGGTTTTCACCTGTGGAGCGGGTAAACTTTCTTTACCATCGGGCCAACCGCCACATCCGCGACGGCGCACTTGAAATCGCCCGCGACATGCTCGCCGAGGCCGTGGCGCTCCAGCCGGGCAATCTCGGCTTCGCCCGCCGCCTCGAGGAACTCGAAGGCCGCATCGCCCGCACGCGCGCCTCGGACCGGGATAAAACTGTGCACGACTTTTCTCCCGCACAGTGACATAGCCAGGCCTTGTCTCTCCTCGTTGCGACATTCTTCGCCGCCAACGGACAGCCTTCGCAATGGAGATCCGTTGCAGCCTGAGCGCGTTGCCGGCCAACTGGAGCGCACGTTTCAATGGAGGAGAGGAAATCGATGGCGGGAGAACTGGAATTCATGAGCCGGGAGGTCGTTTCGGGCCGCCTGTCGAGGCGCGATTTTCTCGGGCGCGCGGCAGCGCTCGGCGTAACGCTCGCCTCGGCCCAGGTGCTGCTTGGCAATGCCGCGCGGGCGAGCGGGCCGGTCAAGGGCGGCATATTGCGGGCCGGGCTCGTCGGCGGCGAATCCACGAACAGCCTCGATCCGGCGACCTGGGCGAGCCAGGTGCCCTATACATTCGGCCGCTGCTGGGGAGAGCAGTTGCTCGAGGTATCTCCGGCGGGCGAGATAGAATATCGGCTGGCTGAATCCTACGAAGCGTCGAAGGACGCGAAGACCTGGGCGTTCACGATCCGCAAGGGGGTGACCTTCCATAACGGCAAGGAACTGACGCCCGCCGATGTCGTCGCCACATTCGAGCGTCATGCCGACAAGAATTCGAAATCGGCTGCCCTGCCCTTCGTCCAGGAATTCGAGACCATCAAGGCAGACGGCGACAAGGTCGTCATCACGCTGCGCCAGCCGAACGCCGACATGCCGTTCATCGTCAGCGATTATCATCTTATGATCCAGCCGAACGGCGGCAAGGATGACCCGACGGCCGGCATCGGAACCGGCCCCTACAAAGTCGTCGTCAACGAACCGGGCGTAAAGCATGTCGGCGAGCGTCAGGACGGCTATTGGGGAGCGGCCGAGCGCGGCCATGCCGATCAGATCGAAATCACTGTCATCAATGACGCAACGGCGCGCACCGCCTCGCTCCAGGCGGGCGGCGTGCACATCATTAATCGCATCGAGCCGAAGATCGTCGCGCTCGTCAAACGCATTCCCGGAGTCACGATCCGCAACGTCCCCGGCAAGGGCCACTATGTCCTGATCGCCCATTGCAACACGGCGCCCTTCGACAACAACGACCTGCGGCTTGCGCTGAAATACGCGGTGGACCGCGAGGAAATGGTGGCGAAGATTCTCGCCGGATACGGCACGGTCGGCAACGATACGCCGATGATCAAGGGTTACCCGCTCTTCGACGACGATATCGAGCAGCGCGTCTTTGATCCGGACAGGGCGAAGTTTCACTTCAAGAAATCGGGCCATGACGGTTCGATCCTGCTGCGGACCTCCGACGTCGCCTTCCCAGGGGCAGTCGACGCCGCGCAGCTTTTCCAGGCAAGCGCCGCAAAGTGCGGCATCGACGTCGAGCTGAAGCGCGAGCCCGGTGACGGCTACTGGTCCGACGTCTGGAACAAGCAGCCCTTCAGCATGTCTTACTGGACCGGCCGGCCGACGCAGGACCAGGTCTATTCCATCGCCTATCTTTCGAAGGCGGAATGGAACGACACCCGCTTCTTCCGCGAGGATTTCGACAAGCTGATCTTTGCGGCGCGCGGCGAGCTGGACGAGGCGAAGCGCAAGGTTCTCTATCGCGAGGCGGCAATGATCCTGCGCGATGAGGGTGGTGTGATCGCGCCGATGTTCAACAACTATATCGATGCCACCAGCGACAAGGTCGGCGGCTGGGTCGACGATCCGAACGGCGAACTCATGGGTGGACATGCGCTGACCAAGTGCTGGCTCGCCGCCTGAGCGTGATCCTTGAAGCAGCCGGCGGCCGATGGCCGTCGGCAACCGTTACACACCTTTCCTGGAGTGCCCTAGCCGCGGCGGCGATGCAGCGAAAGCCACCCGTCCTCGACGAGGCGAGCCTCGACGTCGCTGTAATGCGACAGCATGATATGCGGCATCTCGGCCGCCGCGGCATGCGCCCCGGTGATGACGGCGACCTCGGCGCCCGCGGATTTGCCCGCGAGCACGCCTGCAGGCGCGTCCTCGAAGACGAGGCAATCTTCGGCACGCACCCCGAGTCTCTGGGCCGCGAGCAGATAGCCCTGCGGGTCGGGCTTCCCGACCGAGACATCCTCACCGGTCACCATGTGGCGCGGCACCGGAATACCGGCCGCCTCGAGCCGGCGCGCGGCGAGTTCGAGCGGCGCCGACGTAACGATCGCCCACCTTTCCGGCGGCAATGTCTTCAGGAAGGAGACGGCGCCCGGAATTTCGACAATTCCCTCGACATCGGCAATCTCCGCCTCGGCAAGAATACGCGCCTCCTGTTCCGGATCGACCGGCAGGCCCAGGGCGCGGATCGTGTCGACGGCTCGCACGCCATGGACGATCTTCATGAGCGCCACGGGATCTATTCCGTTGCGGAGTGCCCAGGATCCCCAGACCCTTTCAACGACTGCCATCGAGTTGAGTAGCGTGCCGTCCATGTCGAAAAGGAGGGCGGCGAAATTCTTCGTGAAGATTGCGGAAGAGGACGTGTCCAAACCGGGTCCCTTGGATTTCGAGTTCACATGCTTTGCAGGTCGGCACAACTATAGCCTGAGGCGGCGTTGCACAATGCTAAAGCAATTGCTTTCCGCACGCTTATCGGCGCACTGCCCCGGTTGCAGGAACCTGCAACCCATAGAAACCACACATGGGTATGTCGTCGTGTATCGTTCTAGCTGTATCCATCCGTGACCAGAAAATCGATCGGGCCTCCCGCCCTGTCGTCATCGAAGACGGCGCAGGAGAGCATGCCGCCGAAGACGGCGCCGGAATCGACATTGGTCCTGTTGCCGACGGTGCGGGGATTGCTTCGGCTCGGCGTATGTCCGTGGCAGACATGCTTGCCCCAATAGGTACCGGAGTAGTTCGGATCGGTGCGGATCCAGAGGAGGATGTCGTCGCCCTGTTCTTCGAGCGGAATCGTCTCGTCGACACCCGCATGGACGAAAATGCGATGCCGATCGACGACGAGCGATGGCAGTTCCGCCATCCAGACGAGATGGCTCAACGGAATGGCGCCGCCGTAGGAAGCCATCGTCTCCTCGCCCCCATTCGTTAGCCATAGGGACATCTCGGCCTGGCCCTTGCGTGCCGCCAGCAGCATGGCCTCGTGATTGCCCTTGAGCGTGATCCATTCCCAGCTCGCCCTGCGCGGCCCGCCCATGATCCGCTCCACGACGCCGCGGCTGTCCGGGCCGCGATCGACGAGGTCGCCGAGGAAGACCACCCTGCCGCCGGCGACGACGGATTCGATGCTGGCCAGCAAGGCTTCGAGTTGTTCGAGGCAACCGTGAATGTCACCGACGGCGAAGGTGAAACGCCGGCTATTCATGAATCGCTTCTCCTTTGCTCGTCCAAGACGGCGCGCTCCTTTCGTCGCTGATATGAATCGGCCATCTGAGGCCGCCCGGGGTGTCCGAGTGCTTTAGCGCATCGTCTTGACAATCGGAACCGATATTCGGAATGCCCGATGCGTAGCAGGAATAGTGGGCTCGGACAGGCACAAGACGGCTTCTTCACTTCATCCCTGTGACGGGCACAGGAATGAGGGCCACAGGGAGACCCGCCCAAAGCCTACCGGTGAGAGGATCCCTTCGGAATCGCCGAACTGGTGATCGAGACGGGATCGCTTGCGGGAAACGTATCTTCGAGGCCCTCTTCCAACTGCTCTTCCATGGCGTCCCGGTCATGCGCCTGCCGGGCATTCGCAAGCGCTCCCTCGGGGACCGAAGGAGACCGTTTCGTGCCGGTGATGGCAAGAAGCGTTTCATCCGCCTCGATGGCCGCGGCGAGTATCTCCTTTGCCTGGGCAACGGCATTCAGCCTGTTGAGGCTACCGTCGGCATTCTGCGGACAGGAGACGGAGACGACCTCCCCGTTGGTGCCGACGAATTCGACGGTGAAACCCGCCTTTCCGCCGCGCTCGGGATAGACCTGAATTCCGGCGATCTGCATCGGATTCTCCTCTGATGTACGCCCCGCCGACTGCGGATGCGGGATCGGCCTGCAGTCTACCAGATTTGGTGAAGGTCGACAGCTCGCCCGTGGGAGAGGCATAACGGAAAATCACAAAACGCCGGGCGCCCATCTCGCTTCCTGCGGGCCGCCGGCGCTTGATTCGGGTTCGCCATTCTGGGCCGCGTGATATCCCGGTGCCGGCTGGTGCTCTTTGTTTGCGGGCCGCGTGCAGGCGGCGAAGGCGTCGAGATCGCGGTTATAGACCCTCGTCTCGACGTCCATCATGCCAAGCACCGTGTGAAACAGGTTGTCGTGCGATTTCGGCTTGTCGGCGTCCTTGGCAAGACAGCCGGCGTCGACGCCCATCGCAGCCTGATACGGCTCCGAAAACCAGGCGATGAAAGGCACCTGCGTCTGCTCCTTCGGTGCAATCACATAGGGCGCGCCGTGGAGATAGAGGCCGTTCTCCCCAAGCGACTCGCCGTGATCCGACATATAGATCATCGCGCCGGCAATGCGGTCCTGATGCTTTTCGAGGAGCCGCGCGACGCTGGCGAGGATGTGGTCGGTGTAGAGGATCGTATTATCGTAGGCATTGACCAGTTCCGCAGTAGAGCAACGCATGAGTTCCGGCGTGCGGCAGTCGGGCGTGAAGCGGCGGAACGCCGCGGGATAGCGCAGATAATAAGAGGGGCCGTGGCTGCCTAGCTGGTGCAGCACGATGACGCTGTTCGAAATCGCCGCCCCGAGCTTCCGGTCGAGATCGCTGAGGAGGATCTCGTCCAGGCATTCGCCGTTGTTGCAAAGCGGGCTGTTCTTGCGGCCGGTCTGGCTTGCGAAGCTGATGAGATCGGCAATCCCCTTGCTGCCGGTATTGTTGTCCCACCAGCTCACCGAGACGCCGGCATGCGTCAGCACATTGACGAGATTTTCGGTCGAGCGCGCCTTCCAATCGCTATACTGGCTGCGCGGATAGACCGAAAACATGCATGGAAGCGAGACGGCGGTCGCGGTGCCGCAACTCGTCGTGTTGCGGTAGTTGACGACCCCGAGAGCTTTCAATTCCGGATTCGTCTCGCGTTCGTAGCCGTTGAGCGAAAAGTTCATCGCCCGCGCCGTCTCGCCGGCAACTACGACGACGACTACCGGTTTCCCCGCGGCGGCAACGCGCGCGCCCTGATGGGCATCGGTTCCGAGCGGCCTTACGACCAGATTGCGCTCCCGATAGGTCGAAAGGCCATAGCGCACGGTGGCGATCAGCGGTCCGGACGGATTGAACCTTTTCATGAGGTCCGTATGTTCGCGCAGCGCGTAGGCCACCGTCGCGAAGTTGGCATAGATGAGCCCTGCGCCGACGAGGAGCGATACGGAGACGAAGGCGAAATTGACCGCGGCCTTGGGCAGGAACCGGCGGTGGCGCACCCTGACCCAGACGATCAAGATCGAAGGGAGGACGGCGTAGACGAGCAGATGCCGCGCAAGGCTGAATGTCAGCAGGTGGCTGGCTTCGGCCTGTGTCGTAACGGCGGCATTGCCGATCATGTCCCGATCTATGATGATGCCGAAGGTGTCGGCAAAATACGCGGCGGTGGCGGACACCAGAATGAGAATGACCAGCGCCGGCTTCATCAGGTACTTGACCGAGAGAGGCGTCAAGATCGCGAAGAGGGCGAGATAGAGTGCCGCCGCGAAGGCAAGCAGGCTCGTCCGGGCGTGAACGAAATAGACGCTGGCATGAGCCCAGAACGAGTTGTTGGTCGCCAGCAGCAGATAGAGAGCGACGATCGCGCTCAGGCTTATACTGCCAATCTCGGGCCGGGGAATCCGCGGGATTTTCAAGCTGCTCACCTCCAAAGACGCGCCCCTTGCATGCATGGTGCGGCGTGACGTTCATGTTCCCTGCACCGTTTGCGATCCAGGGGAGCATGCCCAGTAGCCTGGACGAGCTGTCGGAAAGCTGTCGGGAAACACCGCTGGTAGAGCAGAGCTCCGCACCCGGCAGGGACTTCACAAGTTGGCACCTCGGAAAAAACGTCCTATGGTCCGCCGTCACCGGCGCCAGAAGACTCAGGCTGCGATCTGCATGCGTTTACTCCTCGTCGAGGACAGTCCTCGCCTCACCGAACTCATCAACGAGACCATGCATGACGCGGGTTGGCGGCTCGACGGCGTTTCGACGCTGCGCGATGCCGAGGCCGCCATTGCCGCGCGCGAGCACGACCTGGTTCTCCTCGATCTCGGCCTTCCCGACGGCGACGGCCTGCAGCTGCTGCAATGGATTCGGCGGGAGCATGTCGGCCTGCCGGTGCTGATCATCACCGCCCGCGGATCGGTCGACGAGCGTATCGCCGGGCTCGACGCCGGCGCCGACGATTATCTCGTCAAGCCGTTTCACCATCGCGAACTTCTGTCTCGCTGCAGGGCGATGCTGAGGCGAAATCCCAACGCTATACAGCCGGTCCTCGAGGCCGGTGCCCTGCGCTATGATCCTGCAACGGCGGAGCTTACCTGCGAGGGCGCCGTTCTGCCTCTTCCTCCGCGCGAGCGCTCTCTGATCGAGATCCTGTTGCGCGAGGTCGGGCGTGTCGTCCCGAAGCGCAGGCTCGAAACGGCGCTTTCGGAATATGGCCAGGAACTGAGCTCGAATGCGCTGGAACTCGCCGTCTCCAGGGTACGCAAGCGACTGCAGTCGGTGGAAACCGGCGTGCAGATCGAAACCGTGCGCGGCATCGGCTATCTGCTGCGGACCGTTTGATGAAGAGCTGGAACCCGTCGCTCATCGGCATCGTCGCCCGCCGCGTCATCGCCTTCTCCCTGCTCGCCATGATCCTGCAGATCGGCGTCGTCTTCGCCGACTACTGGTTCGACGATGACGAGCTCAGCGTCCTGATGTTGCAGGAGGAGACAGAAACCCTGTCGACCGCAATCGCGACGCAGGACGGGGATCTGACATTCAAGCCCAATCACGAGCTGAAAGAGCGTTACCTGGAACGCCATGGACCGGGTGCGATCTATGTGAGGGTGCGCACCGCTTCCGGCTCGGTTCTCTTCACCAACTGCTCGGCCGAATGTTCACAGCATTTTCTTCCGCTCGCCGTCAGCGCACCGACTTTCTGGAAGCGGCTAATTGCGCCCGGCAAACCCTTCAGCGTTGCCGGCGGCCAATCGTTCGAACGTCATGGCGAGGTCGTGCTCGTCGAGCTCGCCGTCTTGAAGGACCCCAACGGCTTCATGTATAGCGTTCTGCTTCGGGAAATGTTCGATTCCATGATCGTGCCCATGACGCTGATGTTCTGTCTCGTGATCGGAGCCACGATCTGGTCGATCCGCAGTGCGCTCAAACCGGTGGCAGCAGCGGTGCGGGCGGCCGATGCGATCGATCCGCGCGACGGCAATGCCCGCCTGCCCTCGTCGCACATGCCCGAGGAGATCGAGCGCCTGGTCGCCGCCGTCAACCGTCTCCTGGCGCGCGTTGCAGATCTCATCCAGGCGCAGAAGGTCTTTTCCTCCTCGATCGCCCACGAAATCCGCACACCGGTTTCGATCGCCAAGATGGAACTGAGCCGCATCGACGATCCCCGAGCCCGAAACGCGGAGCGCGACCTGGACGCGCTGACCCATATCCTCGAACAACTGACCTCGCTTGCCCGAGCCGACGCTGTGGACCCCACGGCCTTTCAGCGCGCCGACCTCTCGGCGATCGGGGCGGAGGTCGCGCAGACGACTGCGCCGTTCGTTTTCGACAACGGCAAGTCCATCGAATTCGTAGACCACGGCACGCCGCCGGTGAGCGTGATTGCGCCGCTCATCGAGAACATGCTGCGCAACCTGATCGAAAACGCGGTCAAACATAATCCACCCAATACCTGCATAGTGCTCACCTGCGGTCCCGGACCTCTGGTGTCTGTCGAGGACGACGGCAGGGGTCTCGTCGACCTGCCGGAGCACAATGACGATCTCGGGTATGTCAAGCGCTCCGGCCAGCTGGGGCTCGGCCTCAAGATCGTTCACCGCATCGGCGAGCTTCACAAAGCGAGGATCGCGGTCGATACGGTTCCTGGTGGAGGAACGAAAATCACTATCGATTTTGCCTCGGCCGCATAGAGCGGGATGAGGAAACTGTGTGCGGTTTTCCGTCCGCATCCCGCTAAATCAGGTCTGCGCGCGAGTTCATTCGATCGATTGACTTAGTCGGTTGATTGGCGCATTATCGACGCATGATCAAGGACGGAAACCGACCCGCTGTGCTCCGAGCCGACCGCGGCGACGCGACACGGGAGAAGCTGCTCAACACGGCCATCGACGTCTTCGGACGCTACGGCTTCGATGGCGCGACCACACGAAAGCTCGCCGATGCAGCGGGCGTCAATCTCCAGGCGATTCCTTATTATTTCGGCGGCAAGGAAGGGCTTTATGTAGCCGCCGCCGAGCACCTTGCCTCGATCATCGGCGGCCATGTCGGCGACCTGCGGACCATGATCGTCTCCCGCCTTGCCGAACTCGACGCCGAAGGCGCTGCGATGACGTCGATGGAGGCGCGGCATTTCCTGACCCAGATGGTCCAGAGGATGATCGCTCTCTTCGTCAGCAAGGAATCGGAAAGCTGGGCACGGTTCATCATTCGCGAGCAGATGGAACCGACCGAAGCTTTCAAACGCATCTACGGTAGCATCATGGGACCGATGATCGAAATGGCGCGCCGGCTGATCGGCGCGATCCTCGAGGACGACCCGGCCTCGGAGCACATTCGTTTGAGAACTCTGTCCTTCGTCGGAAGCGTTCTGGTGTTTCGAATGGCGCATGCAGCCGTCTATGCCCAGCTCGAATGGGAATCTGCCGGACCGAAGGAGATCGAGACATTGCATCGCCATGCCGCCGAACTCGTGGCGGTGCTCGGTGCCGAGAGGGACCGCCGGTCATGAGGAAGGTCGCCATACTCGTTGCAATCGTCGCCGCAGGTCTCGCCGGTGCCTGGTGGTTCGACCTGCCGGCGCGCCTCGGCTTTGCGCGCGAGCCGCGGCAGGCGGTGCTTTACGGCAATGTTGACATCCGCCAGGTGTCGCTTGGCTTTCGGGTGAGCGGGCGGATCGCTGAGTTGCGCGTCGACGAGGGCGATAGCGTGAAGGCGGGCGACGTGATCGCCAAGCTTGACGCCGAGCCGTTCCGCCAGGCGGTCGGCGCCGCGGAGGCGGAAGCCGAGGTTACCCGGGCGACGCTGGCAAAGCTCAGGGCGGGCGCCCGCGCAGCCGAGATCGCCCAGGCGCGCGCCACGCACGAAGAACGCCTAGCAGAGCTCGAGAATGCGAAGCTCGCCTTTGAACGCGCAAAGCAGCTGCGTCCGAATGGTACGATCTCGCAGGCGGAGCTCGACCAGGCAAATGCCAGCCGTGCAGCGGCGGATGCACGTGCAAGGTCGGCACGCGAGGCCCTGGTGCTTCTCGAAGAGGGAAACCGCGCCGAGGACATAGCGGCGGCAGCGGCCCAGGCGAATGCCGCGACGGCAAAGGCCGACAGCGCCCGCATCTCGCTCGAGGACACCCAACTTGCCGCCCCGAGCGACGGCGTCATTCTCTCGCGCGTGCGTGAAACCGGCGCGATCGTCTCGCCAGCCGATATCGTCTATGTGCTTTCGCTGACGGAACCGGTCTGGGTCCGCGCCTATGTCGCAGAGCCAGACCTCGGCCGTGTGCATCCGGGAATGAAGGTGACGATCACCTCCGACACCGCGCCGGACCGTATCTATGAGGGAACCGTCGGCTTCATTTCCCCCGTCGCCGAGTTCACGCCCAAAACGGTGGAGACGCCCGAGCTCAGAACCGACCTCGTCTACAGGCTGCGCATCGTGATCGCCAATCCGGGCAAGGATCTTCGCCAGGGCATGCCCGTCACCGTGCACCTGCCGGAAGCGAAGGAGGCTTCCTGATGCCCGCCCCCGCAACGGAGCCCGGCACGGCCCCGTTCGTTCGGCTGACCGGCGTCACCAAGCGGTTCGGTACGGCGCGCCCGGCGCTCGACGCAGTTGCGGGTGAAATCTTCGGCGGACGGGTCACCGGTCTCGTCGGTCCGGATGGCGCAGGCAAAACGACGCTGATCCGGCTGATGACCGGCCTGATGCTGCCGGATGCCGGCACCATAGAAGTGCTCGGCTACGATACCCGCAGGGATCCCGCCAGCATTCAGGCGGCAATCGGCTATATGCCGCAGCGCTTCGGCCTCTATGAAGACCTGTCGGTCCAGGAGAACCTCGACCTCTACGCCGATTTGCGCGGCCTGCCGAAGACGGAGCGCAGCCGGACTTTCGGCGAGTTGCTCGACTTCACCGACCTTGCCCGCTTCACGACGCGGCTTGCCGGCAAGCTCTCCGGCGGCATGAAACAGAAGCTCGGCCTCGCCTGCGCGCTCCTGCGCAAGCCAAGGCTCCTGCTTCTCGACGAGCCCGGCGTCGGCGTCGATCCGATTTCGCGGCGCGACCTCTGGAAGATGGTCGGAAATCTGAGGACGGAGGGCATCGGCGTTGTCTGGTCGACCGCCTATCTCGAAGAGGCGGAAGCCTGCGACCATGTTTTCCTGCTCAATCAGGGGAGCCTCATGTTTTCCGGCCCGCCGGCGGAGATGACCGGCCGCGTGGAGGACCGCGTCTTTCGCCTCTCCGGCATCCGCGGCCGCCGCCGCGAAGCGCTTGCGCGATTCCTCGAAGACGAAGGGGTGGTCGACGGCGTGATCCAGGGCGAAGCCATACGGCTCGTCATGAAGGCGGGTCTTTCGCCGCCGCCGCTCGGCGACACTGCCGATGCGGTTGACGCAGCCGTCACCCCGCCGCGCTTCGAGGACGCTTTCGTCGATATGCTCGGCGGAGGTCCCGGCGGCCGGTCGAGGCTTGCGGAAACGCAGCGGGAGTTCACCGAAGATGCCGGCAGACCCGTGATCGAGGCGCGGGGTCTGACGAAACGCTTCGGCGACTTTACCGCCGCCGACAACATCACCTTCGATATTCCGCGGGGCGAGATTTTCGGTCTTCTCGGCCCGAACGGCGCCGGCAAGTCGACGACGTTCAAAATGCTTTGCGGCCTCCTGAAGCCGAGCGCCGGCGAAGGCCGGGTCGCTGGCTTCGACCTCAGGCGCAACGCCCCCGAGGCGCGCAATCGGCTGGGCTACATGGCGCAGAAATTCTCGCTCTACGGTGATTTGAGCGTCATCCAGAACTTCAATTTCTTTGCGGGCGTCTACGGACTGTCCGGCGCGAGAAAACGCGAACGCATCGGTCTGATGAGCGAGATCTTCGACTTCCGCACGATCCTCGACATGTCGGCCAAGGACCTGCCGCTCGGCCTCAAGCAGCGGCTGGCGCTTGCCTGTTCCGTGCTCCACGAACCGGAAGTGCTTTTCCTCGACGAACCGACCTCCGGCGTCGATCCCATCACCCGGCGCGAGTTCTGGACCCATATCAACGGCCTCGTCGAAAAGGGCGTGACCGTGCTCGTCACCACGCATTTCATGGACGAAGCAGAATATTGCGACCGCATCTCACTCATCTATCGCGGCCGCTCGATCGCGCTTGGCTCGCCGGACGACATGAAGGCACGTGTCGCAGGCAAGGACCTCCCCGACCCGACCATGGAGGACGCGTTCATCGCGCTCATTCAGGGCTTCGAGGCGAAGGAGGCTGCATGAAGGCCGAGAGCAAAATGGCGAAAGCGTACGAACCTGCGGGCCGGGCCCGGCGTTTCGCTGCCCTGGTGCGCAAGGAAAGCTATCAGGTCATACGCGATCCGAGCAGTATCCTGATCGCCTTCGTCCTGCCATTGGTCCTCCTCTTCCTCTTCGGTTATGGCGTGTCGCTCGATACGACGCGCACGCGTGTCGCCCTGGTGGTCGAGGAAGCGACCCCGCTCACGCGCGATCTCGCCGCCAGCTTCGAGGCATCGCGCTACTTTTCCGTTGCCACCGGACGCGACCGCAGGGAATTCGAGGACGACCTCGTCCTTGGACGGGTACGCGGCATCCTGGTGATCCCCGCAGGCTTTGCCGCCGAGCACGCGGCGGGGCGCCATCCGTCGGTCCAGGTGATCGTCGACGGATCCGATCCGAACACCGCCAATTTCGTGCAGAACTATGCGCAGGGCGCCGTTGCGAATTGGGAGCGCCAGCGCTTAAGCGAAGGCCGGAGCCCGCCCCCGGCGATCGCCGCCGAACAGCGCTTCTGGTTCAATCCGCAACTGACAAGCCGAAACTTCCTGGTGCCGGGCTCGATCGCCATCGTGATGACGCTGGTCGGCACGCTGCTGACCTCGCTTGTCGTCGCCCGCGAATGGGAGCGCGGCACGATGGAGGCGATGATGGCGACGCCCGTCTCCGCCGCCGAACTGCTCGCCGGCAAGCTGCTGCCCTACTTCGTCCTCGGCCTCACGTCGATGACGCTTTGCGTCCTTGTGGCGGTCTTTCTCTTCGATGTCCCCTTCCGGGGATCGGTGGCGGCGCTCTACGCCCTTTCGGCGACCTTCCTGATGCCGGCGCTCGGACAGGGGCTGCTGATCTCGGCCGCGACGAAAAACCAGTTTCTCGCTTCGCAACTCGCGCTGATCTCGGCCTTCCTGCCGGCCTTCCTGCTGTCCGGCTTTCTCTTCGAGATCAATTCCATGCCCACCGTCATCCAATGGGTCACCTATGCCGTCCCGGCGCGCTATCTCATACCCAGTCTGCAGACCGTGTTTCTCGCCGGCGATATCTGGCCGATGTTTGCACGCGCCATCGCGGTGATGTTCCTGATCGGCTGCATGTTCTTCGCGCTGGCCGCGCGCAGCACCAGAAAGAGGATCGGCTGACATGTGGTGGACGCGGCTCAAAGCCCTGATCGTCAAGGAGCTGCTCGCGGTCCTGCGTGATCCGAAGGGCCGCACCGTCTTGATCGGCCCGCCGATCATCCAGCTCCTGGTCTTCTCCTATGCGGCGACGCTCGAGGTGACGAACGTTGACCTGATGGTGCTCAATCGTGACAACGGCCACTGGAGCCAGGAACTCGTGCAGCAGGTCGGCGGCTCTCCGACCTTTCGCTCGATAGAGCTCGCGAGCAGCCCTCACGAGGTCCGCCTCGCGATCGATACCCAGCGTGTCCTCGCCGTAGTGGAGATCGGCCCCACCTTCTCCCGCGACATCGAGGCGGGGAGACCGGCGGAGGTACAGATGATCCTCGACGGCCGGCGTTCCAACGCATCGCAGATCGTCTCCGGCTATCTCGGCCGCATCGTCGGCGCCGTCGCGGCCGAAACGCCGGCCGGAAAGCGTGCGGCCTCCGAGACCATCCGGGTCGAGGCCCGAAACTGGTTCAATCCGAACCTCACCTATCAATGGTTCATGGTGCCGAACCTGGTCGCGAGCATCGCTCTCCTGATCGGGCTCATCGTCACGGCGCTGTCGGTCGCGCGCGAGCGGGAGCTCGGCACTTTCGACCAGCTCATCGTGTCACCATTGCGCACCCACGAGATCCTGCTCGGCAAGCTCATTCCGCCAATGATGATCGGCCTCTTCCACATCACCATCTATATCCTCGCCGCGGTCTTCATCTTCGGCGTGCCGCTGCGCGGTTCACTGTTCCTGCTCTATGGGAGCGCCATCTTCTATCTCGCGTCCGTCGTCGGTCTCGGTCTCTTCATCTCGGCACTGTCCATGACGCAGCAGCAGGCGATCCTCGGAGCCTTCCTCTTCATGGTGCCGGCCATGCTGCTTTCGGGCTTCGCGACGCCGATCGAAAACATGCCCTCCTGGCTGCAGCCGGTGACGCTCATCAATCCGCTGCGCTATTTCCTGGTGATCGTGAAGGGTGTGTTTCTGAAGGACATACCGCTAGCCGAAGTCGTCCACCAGACACTTCCTCTGTGCCTGATCGCGATCGTCACCCTATCGTCAGCCGCGTGGCTCTTCCGCAGGCGGCTCGAATAGGTTTGGAACGATTGAACCAATTCACTTGCCGAACAGACCCTCGATCTCTTCTCGACCCATCAAGTCGAAATCGTCCGGCACCGTAATTTGACCCGCCAAGAAGCCGATCCGTCATTTCTCGTGCGGGGCCGGCTGATCGAGTGGGACCACTTTCGCCATAGGTTTTCCTGCCTCGGCTATGATGAAGGCCTCTCCCTGCGAAGCCTTCTGAACCAGCCGCGACAAATGCTTCTTCGCTTCATGGATGTCGATCGTTTCCACCACTGCCTCGCCCCCGTGGAATCAGCGCCGCAGAATCCGCGCTGAAGTCCCGCATTCTATCCAGCAAGCTTCGACAACACAGTAAACGTCTTCGTCAGAGCGCCATCAAGCTTTCAGAAACGCTTCGATGGCGCCGATCTCGTTCTGGCGGATGTCGTGGCCGCCGGAATGCCACTCGAATTCCACCGTCGCCTTCTGCTTCGTGTAGTAGTCCCCGAGCGCCTGTGTCATCGGAGCCGGGCAGATCGGGTCCCGCTCTCCGGCGGTAATCAGAATCTTCCGCCCGGCGAGCGCGGGATTGTCCCTCGGACGGAAAGGGATCAGCGGATGCATGAGCACGGCCTTTTCGAAGACGCCCTCTTCGATCAGTACATTCGCGAGAATGTTGGCACCGTTGGAATAGCCGAGACCGATGATCTCCGAGGCATCGTGTTCGCCAGCGAGCGCCTTCACGAAACCCGCCATCTTCTCCGTCGCACGCGCGAGGTCCGCCATGTCGTAAACGCCCTCGCCCGTTCGCCGGAAGAAGCGGGCGGCCCCATGTTCCGATACGTCGCCTCGCGGCGAGACGACGGTAGCCTCCGGCAGGAGCTGCGCTCCGAAGCCGAAGAACTGGTTCTCGTCCCCGCCGGTCCCGTGAAGGACGAAAAGGATCGGAGCGCCGGGCATGCCGGGTTTCAATTTGTGCACATAGCCACGATCGACCATCGATTTCTCCTTTGCGCGCGTAGTGGCGAACACTCATTCTATCTAAAGAAGCGCGCTCCTTCCTGCGCAAGCGGAGGAGGAGCGCGCAGGGTGCTGGCCGCTAGGCTTCCAGTTTCTGCAAATGGCTTTCGAGAACCGGGCGCAGATGCTTGTGTTGTTGCGGCAGCTTCAGCGCCTCGCCCAGATGCGCGATGTCCTCGTCCCGGTCGAAGCCGGGCTCGTTCGTGGCGATCTCAAAGAGAACGCCGCCCGGCGTTCGGAAATAGATCGCCCAGAAATAATCCCGGTCGATCACCGGCGTCACATGGTAGCCGGTGTCCATCAGCGCCTTGCGCACCTCCAGCTGCTTCTCGCGGTTGTCGACGGCGAATGCGACGTGGTGCACCGAACCGGCGCCCTGCGCAGCGCGGCTGATGTTTGGCAGCGTCTCCAGGTCGACGAGGCTCGCGCCGTTGCCGCCGGGCACGATCAGCCTGGTGACGCCGTCCTTGCGGTCGAGTTCCTCGTAACCCATGAACTTCAGCAGTTCCGCCGTCGCGCCTTCGTCGCGTAGGCGTATGGCGACCGAATGGAAGCCGCGGATGGCGTGATCCTCGGTGATGCCGCCCTCGGTCCAGGGCGTACGCGGGTCGTCCTCGACCTCGACGAGAGCGAAGCCGTCGCCGTCCGGACCGGCAAAGTTCAGGCGCTTCTCGCCAAAGCCTTCCGCCTGCTTGAGACCGCTCGCACCGAGTGCCGCCAAGCGCTCCTGCCAGAAGCCGAGCGAGCCCCGCGGGACGGAGAAGACGGTCGTCCCCACCTCTCCCGTGCCCGCGCGACCGCGCGGCATCTGCGGAAAGGGAAAATAGGTCATCACGGTGCCGGGGGTGCCGGTCGCGTCGCCATAGTAGAGATGGTAGACGTCAGGCGAGTCGAAGTTCACCGTCTTCTTGACGCGGCGCAGGCCGAGCGTGTCGGTGAAGAACCGGTTGTTCGTGCGGGCGTCGTCCGCCATCGACGTTACGTGATGCAGGCCTTTGATCTGCTGGAGCATGATCCGCTTCCTTTCTGCCCGCGGCTTTGCGGGATGCGTTGATGCCGATTAGATGCTCTCTGGACGCCGAGAGCGAAAGACCGTTCCGAAAGAACGGATTGTCAATGGCGTGTTGACACGACAGACTGACCGTTAACAATACAGGCCCAGGCAGGAGAGGACTGCCTGCATGGCAGCTTGCCAGGCGTCGGAGCGCCATTTAGCATCGCGGCGGCCGCCAGCAGTCGACCTGCGGCCAACACCGCGAGCGGGAGGAGGAGCCCGGGCATTCCGTGAAATACCGTTTCGTTCTTGCCCTCCTTCTCCTGCCGGCAGCCGCCGGATTGATCGCAGTCCAGGGAACCGCCGTCGCAACGCGCAGCTATATGCAGGAGGCCTCGTCGCAGGCGAACACGGCTCTGCGGCTGGCGGTTGCGGCCCTTAGCGGTCACCTGAACCGCTATCAGGCCCTGCCCGCGCTGATCGCCGACCATGACGACGTCAAGGAACTGGTGACGCGTCCGCGCGACCGGCGGCTGCGCGGGGCCGTCAATTCGTATCTCAAGGAGATCAACGAACTCCTCAAATCCTCCGACATCTATGTCATCACGCCGGACGGCAACACGATCGCGGCCAGCAACTACGATGGGCCGACGAGCTTTGTCGGCGAGAATTTCAGCTACCGCCCCTATTTCCAGGACGCACTCAAAGGTGACCAGTCCCGCTTCTATGCTCTCGGCACGACATCGCTGAAGCGCGGTTACTATTTCGGTGCGCCGATCCGCGTCGGCGGAGAAATCCGCGGCGTGATCGTGTTCAAGGTGGATATCGAAACCATTGAAGCCTCCTGGCAGGGCGGCGAATACAGGATCTTCGTCTCCGACCCGGAAGGCATCATCTTCATGAGCGGCAATCCGGCATGGCTCTATGCCGGGATCCTGCCGCTGACGCCTGACCGGCTTGCCCGGACGGAGGGCTCGCGGCGCTATGCGGATGCAAGGCTTCGACCGCTGCCTGCCGTGCAAAGCGAGCTTTCCGGACATCGATTGCTAAGGGTGTCCGAGGGCAGCGAGCGGGAATATCTTGCCCTCTCGCATTATATGCCGGAGGCGGATTGGACCGTGAACGTGCTTACGGACACCGCCTCCGTGCGGACCCAGGCCCTGACCACGGTTGCGGCCGTCATGCTGCTCCTTTGCCTTGCCGCCCTGGCGATCGCGATTATCATCCAGCGGCGCACACGGCTCAGGGAACGCATTCTGATGCAGGAGCAGGCGCAGGAGGAACTCGAGCGCCGTGTCGAGGAGCGCACGGCGGATCTTGCGCGCGTCAATTCGCAGATCGAAGCGGAGATCGCAGAGCGGCGGCTTACCGAGCAGCAGTTGCGCCAGACCCAGGCCGATCTCATCCAGGCGGGCAAACTTGCCGGCCTCGGGCAGATGTCCGCTGCCCTGTCTCACGAATTCAACCAGCCGCTCGCCGCCGCCAAGACCTATGCCGACAGCGCCGCGCTGCTGATCGAGCGCGGCCGCACGGCCGAGGCGAGCGACAATATCCGGCGGATTTCGGGCTTGATCGACCGCATGGCCTCGATCAGCCGTCACCTGCGCAATTTCGCGCGAAAACCCAACGAGAAGCTCGGCCCGGTTCGTCTCGACGAGGTGGTGCGCGACACGCTGGAGATCGTGGAGACGCGGTTGAAGGCGGCAGGCGCGGAGATGGACATCGATATCGGCGATGAGTTGGCGGTCCTCGCCGGTTCGGTCCGCTTGCAGCAGGTGCTTGTCAACGTGATCTCGAACGCCGCCGACGCCGTCGAGGGACTTGACGATCGCAAGCTTTCCGTGCGCGCCTGGCGCGAAGGCGGCAGGGCCGCGCTGACGGTGCGCGATCGCGGCGCGGGCGTTGCTCCGGCAGTTGCGCAACGCATCTTCGATCCGTTCTACACGACCAAGGGAGTCGGAAGAGGCTTAGGCCTGGGCCTCTCCATTTCCTACAACATCATCAAGGATTTCGGAGGCAGCCTCACCGTGTCGAACCATTCGGAGGGTGGCGCGGTGTTCCGCATCGAGCTTGCCCTTGCCGGCGAAACCGGGCAGGAGGCAGCCGAATGAGCGAAAGCCGCATCCTGCTCGTCGACGATGAAGAGGAACTGCGTCGCTCCAGCGCTCAGGCCCTGGAACTCGCCGGCTTCCGGGTGGATACGTTCGCCAGCGCCGAATATGCACTCGAACGCATCGCCTTTAGCTTCCACGGCGTCGTCATCAGCGATATCCGCATGCCCGGAATGGACGGAATGACCTTTCTGCAGCGCATCCGGGAGATCGATGCCGAACTGCCGGTGATCCTGGTGACGGGACACGGCGATGTGCAACTTGCGGTCCGGGCGATGCGCGAAGGCGCCTATGATTTCGTCGAAAAGCCCTTCACCGCCCAGATGCTTGCCGGCACCATTCGCCGCGCGCTCGATTGGCGCAGTCTCGTGCTCGAAAACCGCCGCCTGCGGGCCGTTGCGGGCAAACGCGACGACATCGAACAGCGGCTGCCCGGGCGAAGCCAGGCAATGGTCGACCTGCGCTACCGCATCAGGGCGATCGGCGCCTCCGACGCCGATACGCTGATCATCGGCGAAACGGGAGTTGGAAAAGAAGTCGTCGCCCGCGCGCTCCACGATTTGAGCAGCCGCGCGAGCGGCCCGTTCATCGCCATCAATTGCGCGGCTCTTCCGGAAAACCTGATCGAAAGCGAGCTCTTCGGGCACGAACCGGGCGCATTCCCCGGAGCGCTCAGGCCGCGCTACGGCAAATTCGAACATGGCCGCGGCGGCACCATCCTGCTCGACGAGATCGGCTCCATGCCTTTCGATCTCCAGGCGAAATTCCTTCGCGTGCTGCAGGAGCGGGTCATAACGCGCCTCGGCTCGAACGAGACCGTACCGCTCGATGTTCGCTTCATCGCCACCAGCAAGGTCGATCTGGAACGCGAGGTAGCAAGCAGCCGCTTTCGTGCCGACCTGCTTTACCGGTTGAACGTCGCAACCTTGAGAGTGCCGACGCTTTCGCAGCGCCGCTCCGATATCCCCCTGCTCTTCATGCAGCTCGTCCGCGAATCCGCCGCTCGCTACGGCCGGGACGACATCGTCGTCTCGCCCGCGCTCGCTTCGGAAATGGCCGCACGCGAGTGGCCCGGCAACGTGCGCGAGTTGCGCAATGCCGCCGAGCGCCTGGTCCTCGGGCTCGAAGTCGAACGCGAAGAGGCGCTCGCACCGGCGAACGGCCAGCGCCTGACCGACAAGGTGGCCGCCTTCGAAAAGAGCGTCATCGCCAGCGCCCTTGCGGCCCATGGCGGCGCGTTGAAGCCCGTCTACGAGTCGCTCGGCATCTCGCGCAAGACGCTGTATGAAAAGATGCAGAAGTTCGGGCTCGACAAGAAGGCGTTATCGGAGGAGCGGTGATCGGTCGGGTCGGGCGACCCTGCCATCGGCCCTGCGAGAAAAGGCCCCTCACCCTAACCCTCTCCCCGCATGCGGCCGCATGCGGGGAGAGGGGACTTTCGTGGCCTCGGCGGCACCGCGTTTCCCTTCTCCCCGTCGAAACGCGTCAAACGGGGAGAAGGTCGCGGCAGCGGGATGAGGGGCGAATCCACGCGAAAATGCCTGCGGCTGCCTCACACGTTGAACGCCGCGCCGATCAGCGTCTTCGTATAGGGCTCCCTCGGCGCATCGAAGATCGCGTCCGTTTCTCCCTCTTCGACGATCCGGCCGTTCTTCATCACGATCACATAGTCAGACATCGCCTTCACCACCGAAAGATCGTGGCTGATGAAGATGTAGGAGAGACCGTGCTTTTCCTGCAGATCGCGTAGGAGTTCGATCACCTGCCCCTGCACCGACCGGTCGAGGGCCGAAGTCGGCTCGTCGAGAATGACGACCTTCGGCTTCAGGATGATCGCGCGGGCGATTGCGATGCGCTGGCGCTGTCCGCCGGAGAATTCATGCGGATAGCGGTTGCGCGACGCGGGATCGAGGCCGACTTCCTTCAACGCGGCGATGGCCCTGCGGTCGCGATCGGCACGGCTCAGGTCGGGCTCATGCACATGGAGGCCTTCGGTGATGATCTCCCCCACGGTCCGGCGCGGCGAGAGCGACCCGTAGGGGTCCTGAAAGACGAGCTGCAGCTGGCGGCGCAGCGGCCGCATCGCGCCGCGGTCAAAGCCGGAAATGTCGGTCGAGCCGAAACGGTAGTAACCGCTGCTCGGCAGAAGCCTCAGAAGCGCCCTGCCGAGCGTCGATTTCCCGGAGCCGGATTCGCCGACGATGCCGATCGTCTGACCCTGCCTGAGCCTAAGATTGACGCCGTCGACGGCACGGAAAGCGGCCGAGGCCCCGCGGAAGAGGCCGCCTGGGATCGTATAGTCCACCGCGACATTGCGACCCTCCAGGATGATCGGGGCGTTGTCGGGGGGCGAAGCCTTGCGCCCGCTCGGTTCGGCCTCCAGCAGCATCCTGGTATAGTCCCCCTTCGGCCGCTCGAAGATATCAGCCGTCATCCCCTGCTCCACGACCTCGCCCCGGCGCATGACCGCGACACGGTCGGCGAAGTACTTGACGATGCCGAGGTCGTGGGTGATCAGCACGATCGCCATGCCGAAGCGCCTTTGCAGCGATTTGAGCAGATCGAGGATCTGGGCCTGGATGGTCACGTCAAGGGCGGTCGTCGGCTCGTCGGCGATCAGGATATCCGGCTCGTTGGCAAGCGCCATGGCGATCATGACACGCTGGCGCTGGCCGCCGGAAAGCTCGTGCGGATAGCTGTCGATGCGCCGCCCCGGCTCGGGAATGCCGACGAGCTCCAGGAGCTCGAGGACGCGCCCGCGCGCCTCCTTGAAGCTGCCGCCGCGGTGATGGACGATCGGCTCGGCGATCTGACGGCCGATGGTGTAGAGCGGATCGAGCGAGGTCATCGGCTCCTGGAAGATCATGGTGATCTTCGAGCCGCGCACCTTGTTCAGGGCCTTCGGTGCGAGCCCTACGAGTTCCTGGCCGCGATAGCGCGCCGAACCGGTCACCGTCCCGTTCTTGGCGAGCAGGCCCATGATTCCCATCATGGTCTGGCTCTTGCCCGAGCCGGATTCGCCGACGACCGCGAGCGTCTCGCCGGAACGGACGTCGAGATCGATGCCCTTGACCGCTTCGACGGTGCCGTCGGGGGTGGAAAAGTCGACCTTCAGGCCACGTACAGCGAGAATGGAGTCCTTCATCTCTGTCATGTCAGCGGTCCTTCGGGTCGAGCGCATCACGCAGGCCGTCGCCGACGAAGTTCAGCGAGAACAGCGTCACGACGAAGAAGATGGCGGGGAAGATCAGGAGCCACGGCGCCGACTGTATGTTGTTCGCACCTTCCGAGATCAGCGCACCCCAGCTCGTAAGCGGGGCCTGCACGCCCAGTCCGAGGAACGACAGAAAGCTTTCGAGCAGGATGACCTTCGGCACGACGACGGTGACGAAGACGATGACCGGACCGATCGTATTCGGGATGATGTGCCGGCGGATGATCTGCCAGTCGGTCAGACCCAGCGCCTGCGCCGCTCCAACGAACTCGCGCCGCTTAAGCGCCAGCGTTTGGCCGCGCACGATGCGGGCCATATCCAGCCATTCGACAGCCCCGATCACCAGGAAGATCAGGATGAAGCTGCGGCCGAAGAAGACGACGAGCACCACGACGAGGAAAACGAAGGGCAGCGAATACAGGATCTCTACCAGGCGCATCATGACGTTATCGACGCGCCCGCCGATATAGCCCGAGGTCGCCCCGTATACGACGCCGATGCCGAGCGAAACGAGACTAGCCAGCAGGCCGACGGCGATGGAGATCTGGCCGCCCAGCATCACCCGGACAAGCAGGTCGCGGCCGTTGGAATCGGTGCCGAAGGGGAAATATTCCCGCGCCACCTCGCCCTCGACCTTCAGGGTACGGCCATCGTTCTCCGTCGCGACCACCTTGGAGTTCTCGAACTCGTTTGCCCGGTCGAAATAGCGCGTGGCGCGGGGATCGATCGGCTTATCGGAGGTCACCGTGGCGGTGAAGGTTTCGCCGTCGACGTTGAATTCCGTGAGCGTGACGCGTGCACGGGTCGCCACGCCCTCCATCACGTCCTGAAGCGTCGACGTATCCGGGCGCGGCTCGAGGCTGGGGCCGATCGTGACATAGGACGGAAAGACCTGATCGTAGCTGTGAGGCGAGAAAAGCGGACCGACGAATGAAAACAGCGCGATGAGCACCAGCATGACGCAACCGGCCATGGCCGGGCGGTTGCGGCGGAAGCGCAGCGTTGCAAGCTGGAAGAGGCTGCGGCCCTTGGTTTCGGGCGTCGATGCGGGAATCTGAGCGATATCAGTCATGGCGAACCCTCGGATCGAGCAGGCCGTAGAGAATATCGACCAGAAGATTGAAGAGGATGACGAAGATCGCGATGAGGATCACGGTGCCCATTACCAGCGTATAGTCGCGGTTGATTGCTCCGAGCACGAAGTAGCGCCCGACCCCCGGTATAGTGAAGATCGTTTCCACCACGGCCGAGCCCGTAAGGAGGGCGGCGGCGCAAGGAGCAAGATAGGAGACGACCGGCAGCATGGCACCGCGCATGGCGTGCGTCACGACCACGGCGCGGGACGGCAGGCCATAGGCTTTCGCGGTGCGGATATGATCCGTGTTGAGCGCCTCGATCATCGAGCCGCGTGTGAGCCTGGCGAACACTGCAAGCTGGGGAAGCGCGAGCGCGATCATCGGCAGGATGAGGAAGCGGAGAGAACCGTCCCCCCAGCCGCCGGCGGGCAGCCACGCGAGCACGATCGCAAAGATCAGCGTCAGAACGGGACCGACGACGAAGTTCGGAACGGTGACCCCGATCGTGGAAACCGACATGACCGCGAAATCCAGGAAGCTGTTCTGCCGCAATGCGGCGATCGTTCCCGTTATGACGCCGCCGACGACCGCGAGTAACAGCGCGTAAAAGCCGAGCTCCATCGAATAGGGCAGGCCCTTGCCGATCAGCTGCGCCACATTGTTGTCATGGTAGATGTAGCTCGGACCGAAGTCGCCCGTGACCGCATTGCCTAGATAGGTAGCGTATTGGCGCCAGAGCGGCTGATCGAGGTGATAGGTCCTCATCAGGTTCTCCATCGTGGAGGGCGGGAGAGGACGCTCGAGGTTGAAGGGCCCACCGGGGGCAAAACGCATCAGAAAGAAGGATATGGTGACGACGATGAACAGCGTCGGCACCGCACTCGCCAGCCGGCGAAGGATGAAGGAGATCATGGACTTGGCTCCGGAGGCGACGCGCGGGTGCCCGCGCGTCGCCTCTGTTCGTTACTCGGCGACGCTCAGGAACTTGCTCAGATGCGCGTTCGGCGCATTGTCCTGCCAGCCCTTGACCCGTTCCGAAACGAGCCAGAGGTCCGCCTGGGTCAGGAACGGCGCGATCGGCTGCTCCTTCATCAGCAGAGTTTCAGCCTCGTGCATGATCTTCGACCGTGCCGCCGGATCCTGTTCCTCATACGACTTCTTCATCAGGGCATCGAATTCGGCGTTTTCGAAGTGTCCGTAGTTGAAGGTCTTATTGGTGCTGAGGCTCAGCGCCAGGAAGTTCTCGGCATCGGCGTAATCGGCGACCCAGCCGGCACGCGCAACGTTGAACTTGCCGCCCTCCTGCAGGTAGGCATAGTGCGACGACACGTCGAGATTCACCAGCGAGACCTTGGCGCCGAAGGTGTTCTTCCACATGTCGGCGACCGCTGTCGCGACACGCTCATGGTTGGGGTTGGTGTTGTAGCGGATTTCGATGTTGAGCGGCTTGCCGCCCTCGCCGTAACCGGCTTCCTTCATCAACTCGATCGCCTTGTCCTCGCGGTCGAGTTGCGACATGTCGGCAAAGTCGGCCTTGGCGGGGTCGCCGTAGCTCTCGATGCCCGGCGGGACCATCGAATAGGACGGCAGCTGCGAACCGCTGTAGATTTCCTTGGCAAGGAAGTCGCGGTCGACCGCCATCGAAAGTGCCCGGCGGACGCGGACATCGTTATAGGGCTCCTGACGCGTATCAAACGCGTAGTAGTAGGTGGCAAGCGTCGGGGAAACGTGCACCTGCTCTCCATAGGACGTGCGCAGGCGCTCGATCTGGTCGGCGGAGAAGTTGTAGGCGAGATCCATTTCCTTCGCTTCGAAACGACGAACGGATGCCGCCTGGTCGTCGATCGGATAGAAGATCACCTTGTCGAGCTTGACGTTGGCGGCATCCCAATAATTGGTGTTCTTCTCCACGGTCAGGCTGTCGTTCGGCACATGTGCCGTCAGCTTGAACGCGCCGTTCGAAACCATCACGCCCGGCTTGACGAAGTCCGCGCCGTTCTTCTCGACGCTTGCCTTGCTGACCGGAAGCGCCGTCTGGTGTGCGAGCAGTTCCAGGAAGAACGGCGTCGGCCGCTCGAGAGTAACTTCCAACGTCTTTTCGTCGACGGCCTTTACGCCGAGCTGGTCGACCGGCACTTCGCCCTTGTTGACCTTTTCGGCGTTCTTTATCGGGAAGAGGATGTTGGCGTATTCGGCCGCCGTCTTCGGATCCTCCACGCGGCGGAAGGAGAAGGCGAAATCCTCTGCCGTCACCGGCGAGCCGTCAGACCACTTGGCATCGGCACGCAGTTTGAACGTGTAGACGGTACCGTCGTCCGAAAGCTCCCAGGTTTCGGCGGCGCCCGGAACGATCTTGCCCGCGGCATCGTAGATCGTCAGGCCTTCATAGAGGTCCTTGAGGATGAACTCCTCGATGTTGATCGAAGTGTGGGCCTGGTCGAGCGTCTGCGGTTCGCCGGCATTGCCGCGGTGAAGTACCGCCTCGGCGAGCGCGGGGCTTGCCCCGATGAGCAGCGAGCCTATGAGCGCAGCGGCCCTGAGATTGAGTTTCAGTGAAGCCATTTTTCTTCTCCTTCCCCTCGTTTTGGGTTCATTGATCGCAGGAGAGAAGTGCAAATTTTCAGCGAACGCAAGCGATCTGCCCGGAAAATTGCATCCTTCTCTTTAAAACGCGAACAACAATGATCGCGTAGATTGTATAGGCGTTTGCGACGAATTTCCTCCCTTTCGCGACGCGGCTCTGGCGACCGGCCCCGGCGCGCGGACATCCACCTGCAACGTTGTAGATCGCTTCGGCATGTTGCGCTTCGTCACGGAAGAATGCTCCGAAAGAGCAGTCATGCAACCTTCATGAATTGTAGCGGCACTTTACGTAATATGCATAAAAAATTGCCCCTATCGCTGCAATCTTTTTGCAAATCGGCTCACCCGCCTGCGGATGCCGGACGCGTCCACGTTCCGGACCGAACCTGCCTCCGGAAGCGAAAACCCGCGGCTGCACTGTGGGCACAACTGAGATTGGCAACACCACCAGAGGGCGAAAGTAGCGATTTCTGACAGGGGTATTTCTCATCCACAGCAATTTGGTCTGACGCACGTCCATCAAGCGACCGGCAGGACCGCCGGCCCGGTTGCCAAACGCCCCGCATGAACTATTGTGCCCTTGAACTGGCGCCTGGAGTGGCGCGGAGCATCAGGGAGTTAAGAATGGCATTGATCACATTGCGGCAACTGCTCGACGACGCGGCGGAGAACGATTACGCGCTGCCGGCCTTCAATGTGAACAATCTCGAATATATCCAGGCCGTCATGAGAGCCGCGGATGCGACCGACTCTCCTGTCATCCTGCAGGCGAGCCGCGGTGCGCGGGCCTATGCCGGCGATGCGTTTCTGCGCCATCTGATCCTCGGCGCTGCGGAAGAATATCCGCATATCCCCGTCTGCCTCCACCTCGACCATGGCGACCAGCCGTCGACATGCATCTCGGCGATCACCAACGGCTTCACCTCGGTGATGATGGACGGCTCGCTGGAGAAGGACGGCAAGACCGTCGCGAGCTACGAATATAATGTCGCCGTCACCGCGGAAGTCGTGAAGATTGCCCATGCGGCCGGCGTTTCCGTCGAAGGGGAACTCGGCTGCCTCGGCAATCTGGAAACGGGTGCGGGCGACAAGGAGGACGGACATGGATTTGAAGGCAAGCTCTCGCGCGAGGAACTGCTGACCGATCCCGAGCAGGCCCTCGACTTCGTCTCGAAGACCGGCGTCGACGCTCTTGCGGTCGCGATCGGCACCAGCCACGGCGCATACAAGTTCACCCGTGAACCCGACGGCGAGATCCTCTCGATCGAGACGATCGCCAAGATCAACAAGCGTCTGCCGAACACGCACCTCGTCATGCACGGTTCCTCGAGCGTTCCCGCCGATCTCCAGGAACTCTTCAACGCCTATGGCGGCAAGATGAAGAAGACCTGGGGCGTTCCGGTATCCGAGATTCAGAAGGCCATTCCGCTCGGTGTGCGCAAGGTCAATATCGACACGGATCTCCGCCTCGCCTTTACCGGCGAGATCCGCAAGCACCATATCGAGCATCCGGATAATTTCGATCCGCGCAATTATCTGAAGCCCGCGATTGCCCACATGACCGAGGTCTGCAAGGAGCGCTTCGTGGCCTTCCGTGCCGCCGGCCAGGCATCGAAGATCCGGGTGCTGCGTTTGCCGGAGATGGCCAAGCGCTACGCCGCCGCATAATTTTCCGATCGGAGGCCCCTCATCCGCCTGCCGGCACCGTCTCCCCGCAAGCGGGGCGAAGGGACTCGTGGGAGCCTCCGCCTCCTCCATTGGTTGCCGGAGATTTCCCGGCGGCGCCGCTTGTCCCTTCTCCCCGTCCGCGCCTCAGCGCCGGCAACCGGGGCGAATGGACAAGCGGCTGGGTCTTCGCGTGCCCTGCATCCGGCCGCTGAGCGTGCCGCAAACCTACCCTCCACCCCCCATGCCGGTCTCATGCTCGTAGAGCTGGTCCATGCTGAGCGACGCGACGTCCGCCAGTGCGGCCTGGCCCTTGACGCGCCCGGAGCCGAGGACCACGACGTCGTCGCAGAACGAGATCGTGCTCCTGTGATGGCTGATCACGATCGTCGTGCGTCTGCCGGCCCTCGATCTCAGCGTCTCGACGATCGCCGCCTCCGACAGGCCGTCCACCGCATTCGTCGCCTCGTCGAGGATCAGGATGGCCGGATCGCGCACCAGCGCCCTGGCCAGCGCGATGCGCTGGCGTTGGCCTGCCGAGAGGCTTGCACCCCTGTAGCCGACGAGCGTCTCATAGCCCTGCGGCAGCTGCTCGATGAAGCCATGCGCTTCGGCCAGCTTCGCGGCGCGTTCCGCTTCTGCTGGCGTGGCGCTTTGACCGTAGGTGATGTTTTCCAGAATGGTGCCGTCCACCAGTTCGAGGTCCTGACTGGCGACCGCGATCTGGCGCCGCCACTGAACGGGATTGATCTGACCGAGCGGCACGCCGTCGACGAGGATGCGGCCTTCGTCCGGCTCGACGAAACGGCAGAGGAGATTGACGATCGTCGTCTTTCCGGCGCCGGAACGGCCGATGATTGCAGTCGAACGGCCGCTGCGGATTTCGAAGCTTGCGGAATGCAGCACCAGGGGACGCACTTCGGAACCGGGATACCGGAAGGTCACCCGGTCGAATGTCATGCCCTGGTGGAGGCCGTCGACCGGTGCATTGCCCTGAGGAGGCTTTGGCTTGTCGGAGGAGTCGAGAAGCCATCGCACCTCTTCGAGCGATCCGCTCCAGCCCTGAATCTGGCTCCAGGACATCTGCAGGGCGCGCATATGCGGCTGCAGTCGATATAGCAGCACGACGAAGGCGACGATCACCGGAAAGCTGACGCCGATGGACCAGGCGCTCACGACCACGGCCAGAAACAACGCCGAATGCAGCACTTCAGTCAGCGGCGGCAGCGCCCCCTGTCGTGACTGGAGCGCAAAGCCGGCCCGGCGAACGGCGTCGGATGCGGAATCAAATGCATTCTTCTCGCGTGTTTCCTGGCCGAACACGCGGATCAGCCTTCCGGCATGAACGAGATGCAGCATTCTGGCGGCAAGCTCGCTGTTGAAGGAGGTCACATGGCGGCTGGGGCCCTTGAGCGTCGCAGAGAGCGCTGCATGGGCAAGCTGGACAAAGACGAGGCCGAGCGCCACGAACAGCGTCATCTGCCAGGACATGAGCAAGAGAAAGGCGAGCAGGATGACGGCCGCCGAGCCGTGCACGATAGACGAAAGGACCGTCTGGATCGCGTCGGACGCGCGCCATGACTCGTTGGAGATGATGTTGAGCAGCCGGCCGGGACTTTGCTGCATGAAGAACGGATATCCTATCCGTAGGAGCTGATCCGAAAGCGCGCTGCGGATGGCGTGGCTGGCCTTGCCGTAGATGAAGGTGGTGAGCAGCGTGTTGGCGAAGGCGAGGATATTCTTGAGCACGATCAGCGCGAGCACGGCGGCCGCAATAACCAGGAGGCGTTCGCCGTCTCCCAAGCCCTCTCCTATCGCCTGAAAGTAAGCGGAAATGCCGCTCAAGCCGTTGGCCTGTCCATCTCCGGCGATGATGCCCAGCATCGGAATGATGAGGCCGATGCCGGCACCTTCGAGCGCAGCGCTGGCGAGGCCGAGAATGACCACGGCCGGCAGCAGGCGCATTTGCCGCCCCAGTGCGCCGCGCAGGACCTCAAGGCCTGGCAATAAGAATCTACGCATCTGCGGTCCTCACCTGAGCTTCGGTGCTGCTTGTCCGGGCCGGCGCCGTTCGGTCGGCTGCGCCGGGTTCGTCATGGCAAGCCGCGCGAAGCGCGCGGCGCCGACAATATTCATCGAAACGATCGGCCAATGCGACAGTTGCAGCTTTGGGTCGAAGCGGGCGCCGCCGAAAACTTCGCCGCATGCGGACCTGACGGTCCAGCCGAAATGCTTGAGAAGCCAAGGCGCGCCGAGGAGGTGCTTCAGACAGAGCCCGCCATTGCCGAGGCTGTAATTGCGATGCAGTTCTTCGATCGCCGCACGAAGACGGCGGCCGTGATGATGATGGACGATCATGTCCGGCACGTATTCGACCGGGATGCCGAGTTGAAATGCCCGGACCAGGTAATCCGTATCTTCCGCGGCTTTCAGGGGCGCGCCGGCACCGAAGCGCTCGTCGAAAGGACCGATGCTCGCCGCGACGTCGCGATGCATGGTCATGTTGCAGCCGAGGACGAAGCCGCCGGGGTGGACATCGCGGGTCAGACGTGCCGCGATCTTCGACCGCTTGATGGTGAACGGCAGGTCGGCAGGATCGCCGAGCTCCACGCGTCCTCCGCGGATGACCCGCGCGTCGCCATTGGCGTAGTGCCGTTCGAGGTCGGCGAGATAGTTCCTGTCCACCTCGCAGTCGTCGTCGATGAATACGAGAATTCGGCCCCGTGCGCGCCCCATCCCTGTATTGCGTGCCGCGGCGAGGCCCGGGCGAGGCTCGGTGGCGAGCGTTATCGGCATTGTCGTGGTTGCTGCCAGGCGTGCGAGTTCTTCCGGGGTGCCGTCCGTGGAGCCGTTGTCCACGACCACGAGTTCGCTCCTGATCGCCGCATGGGCATGGCATGCGGTCTCGATCGATCGGATCGAGGCGCCAAGCGACCGGACGCGGTTACGCGTGCAGACGATGAAGCTGGCGAACGGCTCCGGCGCTTCGGACAATGAAGCGGCCACCGAGTGCCGAGCAGCCGGTGCTCTTAGATGTTTCTGCGCTTTTGCGGGATGTTCGACGGCCATATCAGGTCAAGCCATGTCCGGGAAGCACGGTCGCGGCGGGCACCGACTGCAGGCGGCGCGCGAGCAGATCCACCCGCTTGCTTGCGGCAAGTGAAATCCGGCTGCACCAGGGTGCGCGAGCGGCCGCAAGCAGCCCGTATCGCTCGCGGCGGCGGATGAGGCCCCATTTCCCCGTCCGTGTCAGGAACTCATGAGTCAGTCGCGGCTGCTCCTCCTCGGCGATGAGCTGGTAGAGGAAGTAGAAAAAGCAAAGGGCGCCATCCTCATAGGCACGCCGAACCTCGCCCGGCTGCGCCGAAATCTCACGCTCGAGCGCCAGGACCAAGTCGGCAAGACGTGCCACCGTCTCGCTCGTTACCGCGGCGCCGATCGCTTCGAGGGCAGCGGAATCTCTGAGAAGGGCATCCCGCGCCAGGTTCTCGGCGACGATGGTCAAATGGGTCCGGCGCATCTGCCGCTTGTGCTTGCTGGTCACGCTATCCTCATGGATCCGATAGGCGACCAGCGCCTCGTCGATCATGTGGACTGGGAAACGATCGGCGATCCGCCTGAAGAGATCGAAATCTTCCGCATGCACATAATTCGGGTCGTAGCGGAGCATCTCTTCCGGGATGACGTTACGGTTATAGACAACGGTCGAATGCATGAAGATGGTGAAGAACATCGACAGGATTCGTAGGCTTCCCGGGCGGTAAATGGGATTGGGCTTGCCGCGGATGATCCGATTGCCGATCAGCATGTCGATGCCCGTGCCCGATAGGGCGAGCCGGGGCTCTGCGGAAAACAATGCGACCTGCCGCGACAGGCGCGACGGATAGGCGATGTCGTCGGCATCCATTCGCGCGATAAGCTCGCCCTTTGCGAGCGCGAGGCCTTCATTCAGGGTCGCTATAAGGCCGCGGTTCTCGCGGGAGATGATGGACACGCGAGAGTCGCTCTTGCGGTATCGTTCGAGAATGTCCCGCGACCGATCCGTCGACCCGTCGTCGATCGCGATTACCTCCAGACGCTCGTAGTCCTGGCGCAACACGCTCTCGATAGCTGCGGCAATGTACGGCTCCGCGTTGTAGACCGGCAGGACGATGGAAACGACGGGCGTCGGCATGGTTTCGGCTCGTGTGCTTATCGAAGGTTCTGGGGCTGCAAGGCTTCGTCGCGACTGGCGCCAGGGATAGCGGCTGCCGCCCCCGCTCCGCCGTCCGGACGAACATAGGGAAAGTGGCGCTTCAGCCCGTTCAACGGCTTCTCGAAGAACAGCCAGGAAACCGAGGCGAGTATCAGGGTCAGGGCGCCGGCAACGACGAACCGCCCTGCCCCCTGATCCGAGACATTGACCGGGATGAAAGGCTGCGCCTGAACGACCAGGGCCAGCACGAACGCGTGGAAAAGGTAGACGCCATAGCTGATCCGGCCCAGCGCCGCCAAAGGCGAAAGCGCGATGAGCCGACCGGCAAGCCCGCCGATCCCCTTCGAACAACCGCCGACCAGCATTGCGAGCGGCAGGAGAGGGACGACCTCCAGGCCAATCCAGGCGAACCACGCGACGACCGGTGTCATGGCGACCGGCTTCGACCACACGAGGCAGAGCGAAGCGAGCGAAAGCGGCATCCAGCTCAGTTTTGCCCATGCCGGCCAACCACTTCGCCAGGATGGGCGGGCGGCGAGCAACGCGCCCACGGCCAGCGCATCCATCGACGCCGGCGGCAAGAGGTCCCGCGCGAGTGATGGCGTACCGGTGAGCGGCCAATAGAAGCGGTAGGCGAGCGAGCAAACGATAACGCCGACGCAAACTCCGGCAACCGACCGGCGCGGCACGAGCAGCACGATCAGTGGCCAGACGAGGTAGAACTGCTCCTCGATGCTCAGGCTCCACGTATGACAGAGAACCCACGGGGTCCATTCGTTCTGCAGCGCGTACCAGAAATTGGACAGATAAAGGGCGTGCCACGCCATGACCTCCTTCGATCGTTCCAGATCCAGGAAAAAGACGGCGGCCAGGACGGCGAAGTAGGGAGGGAAGATGCGAAGTGCGCGGCGTGCGTAGAAGGATTTGAGTGCCGTCGCCGGCTCGAAACGGGCAGCGTCGCGCGCATCGAGCAGCAGCCGTGTTATCAGGAAGCCGCTCAAAACGAAAAACAGCCGGACACCGAGATGGCCCAAATGGGATCCATCGGCTGCCAAGAAATGCGCGTAGAGCACCATTGAGACCGCGACGGCTCTCAGGCCGTCCAGCTGCTGGTCGCGCACCATCTGCATCAACACTCCCTCTCCGTTCGAGCTTTCTTCCGTCAACTCGCGAACAGGTGCGTCAGCTGCAATCAGGTTCGTTGAGCGCTCAGCGATGGAAGCCAGCAGTCGGGCAGGCTAAAGAACTGTTCGAGGCTGAACGGGGGAATCGGGCCAAACTTTGTTCCGTCCTTCATCAACATAGTCGGCCGATCCCCAAGACGCCGGGAGTGTGTCTTGCGCGCAATATTTGGCGTCGGCGCGATTGAATAGGCGTTGCGGTTGGGGAGCAGCACGGCTCATTACGTCGAAAGACAGCTGTCAGAGATAAACATTTTTATTATTTTCACGCCGTAAGTGCCGTTGTTTCCTATCAAAACGTCGGCGGCGTATTGATCCACAACAACACGGTTTCGCCGTCGTGCCTGTTCGACCAGGCATGGCGGCGGCGGCTCTCGAAATAAAGGGAGTCGCCCGGGTGGAGATCGTAGAACTGATCCGAATCCAGCACGAACTCCACATGTCCGGAGAGGACGTAGACGAATTCCTCCCCCTCATGCCGGTAGGCGCCCTCGCTCGAGGCGCCTGGTGCCAGAACGAAGCGATGGCAATCCATCTGGTTCTTGCCTTCGGCAAGCAGCTGCACCGTCACCCCCGGTGTCGTGCGCGGCCAGTTGCGCCATTCGCCGGCCCGCACGAGCGCCCGCGCCCTTGTCTGCTCTTCGCCGGAAAGGCTCGAAACGGTGGTTCCGAAATATTCCGCCAGATTGTGCAGAACGGCGACGGAGACACCCTGCGACGTCCGCTCCAGAGTCGAAAGCACGGATGCGGCGATGCCGATGTCACCGGCCACCTGTTCCAGCGTCTTGCCCGCGGCATGTCTCAGACTGCGCAGCTTCCGCCCGACCTGCATGTCGCCATTGTCTTCGGTCGGCATTGCCGAGCCGTTTTCGTCTTCGGTGAAGGCGCTTTCCGCCTCCAGAGCCTCCCTGATCGCTGCGGGGTTGAGGCCGCGTTCGGAGCGGAACCAGGAAATGCGCTTCAGCCGGGCGAGATCGGCATCGGTATATTGTCTATGCCCCGTCACCGAACGCTCCGGCACGACGAGACCTTGCGTTTCCCATAGCCTGAGCGTCGAGGCGGACACGCCGGCTAGCCTTGCCGCCTCGGCAACCTTGTAGCGAATGGTGCCAATACCGCCCATCAATCCATATCCTCATACCGTGCGGATCCGTGCCGTCGATCGCTGGCGGCTATCTAGCCGCGAGCGCGGCGGCTGCACAAGAAGCGCCCATCAATCCGGGTGTTGTCTCGATCAGCAAATTTGATTTGCAATCCATCCTGAAAAATGTACCTCTTCCTGAGAAAAGTTGCAGAAAAAATGCAATATATTCCCTCTCGACCAGGACGACAACGATGACGAGCCTCACAGATCGCAAGAACGCAGCCATCTCCCGCGGTGTCGGAATGACCACGCAGGTCTATGCCGATCGCGCGGAAAACGCCGAGATCTGGGACAAGGAAGGCAACCGCTACATCGACTTTGCCGCCGGCATCGCCGTGGTCAATACAGGCCACCGCCACCCGAAGGTGATCGCCGCCGTCAAGGCGCAGCTCGACCGCTTCACCCATACATGCCACCAGGTGGTGCCCTACGAGAACTACGTGCATCTGGCGGAGCGCCTGAACGCGATCGTGCCCGGCGACTTCGCGAAGAAGACCATCTTCGTCACGACCGGCGCGGAAGCCGTCGAGAACGCAGTGAAGATCGCGCGGGCCGCGACGGGCCGCCAGGCGGTCGTCGCCTTCGGCGGCGGTTTCCATGGCCGCACCTTCATGGGCATGGCGCTGACGGGCAAGGTCGTTCCGTACAAGGTCGGTTTCGGCGCGATGCCGGCAGATGTCTTCCACGCCCCCTTCCCGATCGAGCTTCACGGCGTGACTGTCGAGCAGTCGCTTTCGGCGCTGAAGAAGCTGTTCGCGGCCGATGTCGATCCGGCCCGCGTCGCAGCGATCATCATCGAGCCGGTTCAGGGAGAAGGCGGCTTCTATCCGGTCCCGACCGCCTTCATGAAGGCGCTTCGCGAGGTCTGCGACCAGCATGGCATCCTGCTGATCGCCGACGAGGTGCAGACCGGATTTGCCCGCACCGGCAAGCTCTTCGCCATGGAACATCACGGTGTCGCGCCGGACCTGACGACGATGGCGAAGAGCCTCGCCGGCGGCTTTCCGCTTGCCGCCGTCACCGGCCGCGCCGAAATCATGGATGCGCCCGGGCCGGGCGGCCTCGGCGGCACCTATGGCGGTAATCCGCTCGGCATCGCCGCCGCGCATGCCGTCCTCGACGTGATTGCCGAGGAGAACCTGTGCGATCGGGCGAACCAGCTCGGCAACCGGCTGAAACAGCGCCTTGCGGCGATCCGCGAGAAAGCAACGGAAATCGTCGACATCCGCGGACCCGGCTTCATGAACGCCGTCGAATTCAACGACGTGAGGACGAACCTGCCGAGCGCCGAATTCGCAAACAAGGTCCGCCTCCTTGCCCTCGAAAAGGGGCTCATCCTGCTGACCTGCGGCGTCCATGGCAACGTCATCCGTTTCCTGGCGCCGATCACGATCCAGGACGAGGTCTTCGCAGAAGCCCTCGACACTATCGAGGCATCGATCCTCGAAGCACGCGGTTGACGGCTGCCGGGCCCGCCGCTATCGCGGTCACCCATGCCGGGGCGCATGATCCGCGCCCTCACAAGGAATAGAAGCGAGGCCTGCGGTCGCCGCAGGCGTCGTGGGAGGACTCCCGATGGCCCTGACGCCCGCACTCACCAGACACATCCGGCGACCGAAGATCTTCGCCTCCCTCGACGAGGTCACACGGTCTTCCGGGCAGCCGGCCGGCCCCGTCTTCGATGTTTCCAACCCATCGACCGGCGAGCTACTGGCGACGCTTCCCGACATGGGAATCGATGACGCACGCACGGCTATCGACGCGGCCGCCCTCGCCCAGCCTCTCTGGGCCGGCAAGCCGGCCAAGGATCGCAGCATCATCCTGCGCCGCTGGCATGACCTGATCGTCGAGCATGCCGACGACCTCGCCGCGATCCTGACGGCCGAAATGGGCAAGCCCGTCGGCGAGGCAAAGGGAGAAGTCCTGCACGCCGCATCCTATGTCGAGTGGTACGCGGAGGAAGCCAAGCGCGTTTACGGCGAGACCTTCCCGGCACCCGCCAACGATCGGCGTATGCTCGTGATCAAGCAGCCGGTCGGCGTAGTCGGCACGATCACGCCCTGGAATTTCCCGGCCTCGATGGTCGCCCGCAAGATTTCCCCGGCGCTTGCCGCCGGCTGCACGATCGTCCTGAAGCCCGCCGAACAGACGCCGCTGGTGGCAGGCGCGATGTTCGTGCTTGCCGAGAAGGCAGGCTTCCCCGAAGGCGTGCTCAATCTTCTCTACGCCTCCGAAGGCGCGCCGATCGGGCGCGAACTCTGCGGCAATCCCAAGGTCCGCAAGATCAGCTTCACCGGATCGACGGAGGTCGGAAGGCTGCTGATGCGGCAATGCTCTGACCAGATCAAGAAGGTGAGCCTCGAGCTCGGCGGCAATGCCCCCTTCATTGTCTTCGACGACGCCGATATCGACGAGGCGGTGGACGGCGCGGTCCAGGCGAAATTCCGCAATGCCGGCCAGACCTGCGTTTCGGCGAACCGCATTTATGTGCAATCGGCGGTGCATGACGCATTCGCCGAGAAGTTCGTCACGCGCGTGCGCGAACTCACGGTCGGTGACGGTTTTGCTCCCGACGTCGCCATCGGTCCGATGATCGACGCCCACGCGATTGACAAGATCGAGGCGCATGTGGCCGACGCCGTAGCCAAGGGAGCGCAAGTGCGCTCGGGCGGCAGCCGGATCGGAACGACCGGCACCTTCTTCGAACCGACCGTGCTTACCGGCATCTCGCACGACATGCGCATCGCCCAGGAAGAGACATTCGGGCCGATCGCCCCGATCATCCGCTTCGAGACCGCCGAGCAGGTGGTGGCCGAGGCGAACGATACGATCTACGGTCTCGCCGCCTATTTCTACGCCGAGAACCTCAAGCGGGTCTGGCATGTCGCCGAGGCTCTGGAATACGGCATGGTCGGCATCAATACGGGCCGCATGTCTTCCGAGGCCGCTCCCTTCGGCGGCATCAAGCAATCGGGCATCGGCCGGGAGGGCTCCCGCCACGGTCTCGAGGACTATCTCGAGATGAAATATCTCTGCATGGGAAACATCTGACCGGGCCTGTCGGCACGATTAGGTCCTGAGCCGTCTTCAACGAGCACGGATGATCGCCAGCGTATGGCGGGCGATCATCAGTTCCTCGTCGGTGGGCATGATGTGGAGCGCGACACGGCTCCCTGCCTTCGAGATGACCGAGGCGCCTGCATCGTTTGCGGCCGGATCGAGCTCCGCGCCGAGCCAGGCGAGACCTTCGGAAACACGGGCCCGGATCGGCGCGGAGTTTTCGCCGATACCGGCGGTAAAGACGAAAGCGTCGAGGCCGCCCAAGGCTGCGGCCAGCATGCCGGCATCGAGCGCGCAGCGATGCACGAAATGGTCGATCGCGAAGGAAGCGCGCGGGTCATCGCTCTCCAGAAGCTCGCGCATGTCGTTCGATATGCCGGAGAGACCTTTCAAGCCGGACCGATGGTAGAGGAGGTCCGACACAGCTTGTGCACTCATACCCTGATCCGTGAGCAGGTGGAGAACGACGCCGGGATCCAATTGGCCCGGTCGCGTGCCCATCGGCAGCCCGTCAAGCGCGGTAAAGCCCATCGTCGTCTCGACGCTGCGTCCGTCCTTCAGCGCGCACATCGACGCGCCGCTGCCGAGATGGGCGACGATCACCCGGCCGCGGGCGACCTCCGGCGCCACCTCGCGCAGCCGACCGGCGATATATTCATAGGAAATCCCATGAAAGCCATAGCGCCGCACACCCTGCTCATAGAAGGTGCGCGGCAGGGCGTAGCAATCGGTGTGTTCGGCACGGCCCCGATGGAAGGCCGTGTCGAAACAGGCAACCTGCGGCACGTCCGGCTTGATGTCCATGGCGAGCCGGATCGGCGCGAGATTGTTGGGCTGGTGCAGAGGCGCGAGGTCCTGATAGCTTGCCAGACGGTCGAGCACCGTCGTTTCGATCAGCACCGGCCGGACGTAATCCGGACCGCCATGCACCACCCTGTGGCCGATCGCCCGGAGGTCGAAACCGCGAAGCGTCGCCAGCCAGTCGCGTGCTACCGAGAGGGCCTCGGGAAGGTCGGGAACGGCGGTCGCATCTAAGCGCCGATTGATGAGCTCGGTGCCGTCGGCTGCCGTCGCCTTCAGGCGCGGCTGGGTTGCGATGCCGTCCAGTTTCGCACGAACCTGCCGCTCGAGCCCCGCCGTGGCGATCCCGAAGATCTGGAACTTCAGGCTGGACGAGCCGGCATTGATGACGAGCAGCGCTTCCATCGGATAGGAGCTTCGCACCGAAGCGGGGCTGCCGCAAGACGACCCTTGAAATTCAGGCCGCGGCTTGCCAATTGGGAGCAAACATCAAGGAGGCCGAAAACGCGATGAGTGAAGTCGAAACGTCCGTAGAGAAACATGTCTTCGAAGCCGATGTGGCGAAGCTGCTGCACCTGATGGTGCACTCCGTCTATTCCGACAAGAACGTCTTTCTCCGCGAGCTGATTTCGAACGCGGCCGACGCCTGCGAAAAGCTGCGCTACGAAGCGATCGTCGCCCCGGAGCTCCTCGGCAGCGATCCCGCCTCGCGCATCACGCTGACGCTCGACGAGGAGAATGCCCGCCTGGTCATCGAGGACAACGGCATCGGCATGGGCCGCGACGAGCTTGTCGAATCGCTGGGCACGATTGCACGCTCCGGCACGCGCGCCTTCATGGAGCGGATCGAAGCAGCGCAGAACAAGGACGGCGCCCAGCTCATCGGCCAGTTCGGCGTGGGCTTCTATTCGGCCTTCATGGTCGCCGACAATGTCGATGTCGTTTCCCGCCGCGCCGGTACCGACAAGGCCTGGCACTGGGCATCCGACGGCAAGGGCAGCTACACGGTTTCGGCGGTCGATCTCGCAGACGCGCCGGCGCGCGGTACGCGCATTACGCTGCATCTGATGGACGAGGCCAAGACCTTCACCTCGCGCTGGACGGTCGAGCGCATCGTCAAGGAGCAGTCCGGTCACGTGCCGGTTCCGATCTCGATCGTCGAAAAGCCCGGAGCAGAACCGGCACAGGTCGCAGACGGCACGGCGCTCTGGACGAAGCAGAAAAGCGAGATCAGCAAGGACGATTATACGGATTTCTATCGCGGCGTTGCCGGGCAGTATGACGAGCCGGCGCTGACGGTACATTTCCGCGCCGAGGGGCGCCACGAATATACCGCGCTTGCCTTCGTGCCGGGCTCGAAGCCCTTCGATCTTTTCGACCCCGATCGCAAGGGCCGGATGAAGCTCTACGTCAAGCGCGTCTTCATCACCGACGAGGCGGAGCTGCTACCGCGCTACCTGCGCTTCGTGCGCGGTCTTGTCGACACGGCCGACCTGCCGCTCAACGTCTCGCGGGAAATGATCCAGGAAAGTCCTCTTCTCGCAAATATCCGCAAGGGGCTGACGAACCGCGTCCTGACAAGCATCGAAAAGCTTGCGGAAAGCGATTCCGAGGCCTTCGCCAAGATCTGGGAAAACTTCGGCAGCGTGATCAAGGAGGGCATTTACGAAGATTTCGAGCGGCGGGGCCAGCTTCTTGCGCTGTCGCGCTTCCGCACGACCGCGGATGACGACAAGCCGCGTGCCTTGAGCGACTACGTCAAGGAGATGAAGGAAGGCCAGTCGGCTATCTACTACCTGACCGGCGACAACCTCGCCCAGCTGAAGGCGTCGCCCCAGCTCGAAGGTTTTCGCGCCCGCGGCATCGAGGTGCTGCTCCTGACGTGCCCGGTCGACAGCTTCTGGGTGACGACCGCGCCCGACTTCGATGGAAAGCCGTTCAAGTCGATCACGCAAGGTGCGGCAGATCTCGCGGGCATCGCCAAGAATGACGATGCGGCCGCCGCTTCCCCGGAAGCAGGCGCCGCAGTCACCGACTTCGTGAGCTTCGCCAGGGAGACTCTTGGCGAGGCTGTTTCAGACGTGCGAACCTCCGACCGGCTGACGGAAAGCGCCGTCTGCCTGGTTGCGCCCGAACAAGGACCGGACCGGCAGCTCCAGAAGATGTTGCAGGGTGCCGGGCGTATCGAGGGCGCGCCAAAACCCGTCCTCGAAATCAATCCCGGCCATCAGCTGATCGCCTCGCTTGCCACCTGCCCCTCGGAGGACAAGGCCTTCCGCGAGGACGCGGTCAAGCTTCTTCTCGACCAGGCACGCGTCCTCGACGGCGACAGGCCCGAGGACCCGCGTGCCTTTGCAGAACGGCTGTCGCGCGTATTCGGCCGTGCTTTGAAGGAGTGAGGCATTAACGTTTCGATGTTTCAATGAAGCCGTGAAAGGCTCTTGGAGAAAAGCCCCTCATCCGGCCTGCCTGCCACCTTCTCCCCGCAAGCGGGGCGAAGGGGACTCGCGGCGGCCTCGCACTCGTCCCCTCGCCCCGCTTGCGGGGAGAGGGTTAGGGTGAGGGGCATATATTCAGGGCTCAAATTAACTTATCCGCCCTTCGGCGAATTCATTCCGATCTCCGCCAGCACCTCCGCCGTATGTTCCCCGAGCCGAGGCACGCCACGGTCCAGCGCAAGGGTTGCGCCGGAAAAGCGGATCGGCGTTCTGACGCCCGGCGATGTTCCCGCCGCTGCACCGGTATGCGGCGTGTCCACCCGCATCTGCCGATGAACAATCTGCGGATCGGCGAATACGTCGGCGACGGTGTTGATGGGGCCGCCGGGAACGCCTGACGCTTCGAGCTTTTCGAGCAGCGTGTCCCTCTCGTACTTCGCGGTTTCCGCCGCAAGTTCCGGCGTCAGGCTGTCGCGGTGCTGCACGCGGTCTGCATTGGTGCGGTAGCGCGCGTCGGCCGCGAGGTCCGGTCGGCCGAGGAGTTCGCAGAATTTCACGAATTGCCGGTCGTTGCCGACGGCGACGATCAGGTGCCCGTCGGAGGTCGGGAACACCTGGTAAGGTGCGATATTCGGATGGGCATTGCCGAGCCGGCGCGGCGCCTTGCCGGAAACGAGAAAGTTCAGCGCCTGATTGGCGAGCACGCCCGTCATGCAGTCCAGCAGCGCCATGTCGATCTGCTGGCCCTCGCCCGTGCGTTCCCGCTGCGCCAGGGCCGCCTGAACGGCGATGACACCATAGAGCCCCGTGAAAATATCGGCAAAGGCAACGCCGATCTTTTGCGGTTCGCGATCCGGCTCGCCCGTCAGGTCCATGATGCCGCTCATGCCCTGGACGATGTAGTCGTAGCCGGCGCGATGAGCATAGGGCCCGTCCTGACCGAATCCGGTCACCGAGCAATAGATGAGCCGCGGATTGACTTTGCTCAGACTTTCATAATCGAGGCCGTATTTGGCGAGGCCGCCGACCTTGAAGTTCTCGAGCAAAACGTCGGATTGCGCGGCAAGGCGGCGCACCGCCTCCTGCCCCTCTGCGGTCGTAAAATCGAGAACGACAGACCTCTTGCCGCGGTTGCACGCGTGGAAATAGGCGGCATCCAGCCTTTCGTCGTCTTCGCCTGTCACGAAGGGAGGTCCCCAGGTCCGGGTGTCGTCTCCGGCCGGGCTCTCGACCTTGATGACGTCAGCGCCGAGATCGGCGAGGGTCTGCCCGATCCAGGGCCCCGCTAGAATGCGGGCAAGTTCGAGCACGCGGATGCCCTTGAGCGGCGCTTCCATAGCGGCGGCGCTCAGAAGAAGGCCTGCAGCCCGGTCTGGGCGCGGCCGAGGATCAGCGCATGCACGTCGTGCGTGCCCTCATAGGTGTTGACGGTCTCGAGGTTCATCATGTGGCGCATGACCTGATATTCCTCGGAAATGCCGTTGCCGCCGTGCATGTCGCGGGCCATGCGTGCGATATCGAGTGCCTTGCCGCAATTGTTGCGCTTGACGATGGAGATCATCTCCGGCGCCATGCGGCCTTCGTCCATCAGCCGTCCGACCCGGAGCGAGCCCTGCAGCCCGAGCGCGATCTCGGTCTGCATGTCGGCGAGCTTCTTCTGGAAAAGCTGGGTCTGTGCGAGCGGTCGGTTGAACTGCTTGCGGTCGAGACCGTACTGGCGGGCCGCATGCCAGCAGAATTCGGCCGCCCCGAGCGCGCCCCAGGAAATTCCGTAGCGAGCACGGTTGAGGCAGCCGAATGGTCCCTTCAGCCCCTCGACATTCGGCAGCAGCGCCTCCTCTCCGACCTCGACATTGTCGAGTACGATTTCGCCGGTGATCGAGGCGCGCAGCGAGAGCTTGCCTCCGATCTTCGGTGCGGAAAGGCCTTTCGCGCCTTTTTCCAGCACGAAGCCCCGGATGGCATTGTCATGCGCTTCCGATTTCGCCCAGACGACGAATACATCGGCGAGCGGCGCATTGGAGATCCACATCTTGGAGCCGACCAGACGGTAGCCGCCCTCGGTCTTGATCGCCCGGGTCTTCATGCCCGCCGGATCGGAGCCGGCGTCCGGCTCGGTCAGCCCGAAGCAGCCGATCCACTCGCCGCTGATAAGCTTCGGAAGGTACTTCCGCTTCTGCTCTTCCGAGCCGTAGGCGAAAATCGGATAAATGACGAGCGACGATTGCACGCTCATCATCGAGCGATAGCCGGAATCGACGCGCTCCACCTCGCGTGCGACGAGACCGTAGGCGACGTAGGACGCGCCGACGCCGCCATAGGTGTCGGGCACGGTCACGCCGAGCAGGCCGAGGTCGCCCATCTCGCGGAAGATCGACGGGTCCGTCGTCTCCTCGCGGTAAGCTTCGATCACGCGCGGCTGCAGCTTTTCCTGGGCATAGGCGCGCGCCGTGTCGCGGATCATCCGCTCGTCTTCGCTCAGTTGATCCTCGAGGAGGAACGGATCGTCCCACTGGAATTGGCTTTTGCCGGCCATCTCTATCTCCCGTCGCATTGTCGCGTCTGTGTTATCGCAAGCCGGATCAAGGCTTTCAAACGAAATTGAGACACTGGCTCATGCGCCTGCTGCATGATTCATCTGATCGACGCATTGGCGATTGGCCTTGTGCAAGCGACCATTCTTCTGAATATGCATAAAGTACATTTTCGCTCCGCCGGCCACCATGACCAACAACCGCCTTGAACGTTTCGCCCACAATCTCGATTGGAACCTGTTGCGCACCTTCGTCGTGGTCGTCGAGGAAGGCAGCATCACGGCGGCCGCAAATCGGCTGCTCCTGCAGCAGCCCGCCGTCAGCATGGCCCTCAAACGGCTCGAGCAGACCATCGGGCAGAAACTGATCGACCGCCGTCCGGGGCGTTTCGATCTGACGGAAGCAGGTGAGAAACTGCACCTCCAGTGCCGCGACATCTTCGCGGCCGTCATTCGCCTGCCGCACGTTCTGGAAACGGCGGGCGAGGAGATCACCGGCCATCTCAACATCCATGCGGTGAGCCACGCCCACAATCCCGCCTGGGACCGGAAGCTCGGCAGCTTCTTCCGCATGCATCCGAAGGTCACGATTTCCATGACGGTGGCAACGACCGTCGACGTGTTGAGCGCCGTCGAGCGCAACATTGCGACGATGGGTCTCTGCGACGGCATCATACCGGAGGGTTTGAACAAGAGCTTCCACATACGCGAACGCTACGCGCTCTACTGCGGCCGCGGCCACCGGCTTTTCGGCGTCGAAGGTGTCGATTTCCACGATCTGCGCGGCGATCCTTACATCGCCTTCATAGCGGATGTGCTCGGCGGTCAGCACATGAATTCCGTGACCGCAGTCCGCGCCGTAGGCTCCTTCGGCCAGCAGGTTCGGGGCGTCTCCTGCAACGTCGAGGAGGTTATGCGGCTGATCGCCGCCAATGTCGGGATCGGCATGCTGCCCGACCATATCGCCAGCGAGGCCCTCGCGGCGGGAGATTTGTGGCAGTTGCCCCCCTATCGCGACCTGCCGACGACCGACGTTTTCCGCATTTCGAATCCGAATTCCATTCTCAATCCGGCCGAAGCCGCCTTCCTCGCCCATGTCGCCGACACCCAAGCGTTGGATCATTGCTACCATCAGCAGGATTGATAACGACATTTTCCACTATAAATTTGAGCGGTGCCCGAACCGTCCCTATTCTCCGCCGGCAAGTTGCGGGAGCGGTACATGCCAAACTACGACGTCGTGATTATCGGGGGCGGGATCGCCGGCTTGTCGCTCGCCTATTTTCTGAGCCCGCATCGTTCCGTCGCCGTCCTGGAACGGGAGGAGGCGCTCGGCTATCACAGCACCGGCCGCTCGGCCGCCGAGTTCGTTCTCAGATACAACGCGCCGGAGATCTGCAAGCTCGCGACGATATCGAGGGCCTTCTTCGATCGGCCGCCGGAAGGCTTTAGCGAAGTGCCGCTGCTAAGGCAGCGCGGCGGCGTGATGATCGCCGGTGCCGGGAAACTCGATCGATTTGAAAAGCTGCTCGCCGAAGAACGCGAATTCACACCAGAAATCCAGCGGCTCACGAAGGACGAGGCGCTTGCCTGCGTTCCGATCCTCAAGCCCGACTATGTCGCAGCCGCCTTCCACGACCCGAATTTCTGGGACATCGAAGTCGAGAACCTGCTCCAGGGCTACGTCAAGGGCGCCCGCCGCAACGGCTGCGACATCCTCGAGCGCCATGAAATCCGTGCCGCTCGGCATCATGGATCGGGCTGGCTGCTGGGCACGGCGGCCGGTGAGATCGGGGCCAAGGTCGTCGTCAACGCGGCCGGTGCCTGGGCGGACCCGGTTGCCGGGGTCTTCGGCGTAAGCCCGAGCGGCATCGTCCCGCATCGGCGCACCGCCATCACCGTCGACCTGCCTGCAGGCATAGATGCAGCAAAGCTTCCGGAAATCAACGAGGTAGACGAAGACTTTTACATGAAGCCCGAGGGAGGGAGGCTGCTCGCCTCGCCCGCCGACGCGACGCCGTGCGAAGCATCGGACGTTCAGCCGGAGGAGATCGACGTCGCCTGGGCCGCACACTACGTCGAGGAGGCGACGACGGTCCCGGTAAGAAGAATCGTCAAGAGCTGGGCGGGTCTGCGCAGCTTTTCCCCCGACCGGCTGCCCGTCATCGGTTTTGCGCCAGGCTGCCCGGATTTCTTTTGGCTGGCCGGCCAGGGCGGCTATGGGATCCTCACTTCGCCTGCGCTTGGCGCGCTGGCGGGCACCCTTCTGCGCGACACCGCACCGCCCGCAGGCTTCCGGGCCGAAGGGCTCGATCCCCGACAATTCGACCCGGGTCGCCTGCAGAGCTGAAGCAATTTCGCGAACCGGGTCGCAATCGCGACAAATTCCCGCCCGCAGACGTGATACCTAGCTCGACAAAGGGCAGCGCGCCCAGCCAATTGGAAATCGCCGATGCTTGGTCTGCAATCGATCTCGAGTTCCGATCTCGGATCGGCCCTGACGGGCCACGGGATCATCACGGTCGACGAGTCGGCGCTCGGGCAAATCGAAGCGGGAGCAGATCGCGTCCTCGAAGAGGTCGGCATTCGGTTCGAGGACGACCCGGAGACGCTCGACCTCTGGCGCGAGCACGGCGGTATCATAAAGGGCGACCGCGTTTTCCTCGAAGGGTCTCGCCTGCGTCAGATCATCAGGGGAAGCGCACCGCAGAGCTTCGTCCTTAGAGGCCGCAATCCGGACCGCGACACCGGAATAGGCGCTGGCCAACCTGCGGCCATCGCACCGATCTACGGCGCGCCGAACGTCCTGCTCCCTAACGGCCGCCGCGCTGCCGGATCGCTGGAGATTTACCGACGGCTGGTCTCGATGGCCCATGCGGCACCGGCAATCTCGAACACGGGCCACATGATCTGCGTGCTGAACGATGTGGCGGAGGCCGACCGGCCCATGGAGATGGCGCTCGCCCACCTCACACTGTCCGACAAACCGTTCATGGGCACCATCGCATCTCCGGAAGCCGCCGAACAAGTGATCGACGCGGTCTCGATGGCGGTCGGGCGGGAGCCGAAGGCCGGAGAATGCGAACTGCTGCACTTGATCAACGCCACGCCGCCGCTGACGTACAAGGAAAATCCGCTGAAGTGCCTGCGCGCGATCGCGCAGCGCCGTCAGGCTTGCATGGTGACCTCCTACATGATGATGGGAGCGACGTCGCCGGTGACCGGTGCAGGCACGTTGATTCAGGGATATGCCGAGGTCCTGGCAGGGCTGGCCCTCGCACAGCTCTGGTCGCCGGGCGCGCCGGTGGTGATGGGACTGTTCGGCATTCCCTTCGATATGCGCAGCATGCTGCCCTGCTATGGCGATCCTGCCTCGCATCTGGTGCAGATCTATGCGGTCCAACTCGCTCGCCGGCTGGGCGTGCCGGTTCGCGGCGAAGGCGGCGTCACATCGGCTAAGATGGACGACGGCCAAGCCGGCAGCGAAGGCGCGCGTGCGACCGCAGCTTCGTTGCTTTCCGGCGCCGATTTCATCCTCCACGGGGCCGGCTGGCTCGAACAGGGCCGGTGCGTCTCCATCGGCAAGTTCAAGCGTGAAGCCAAGGCGATTGCCGAAAGCTGCGGCTTCGGCACCGACCAATCCGCACTTCCGCTGCCGTTCGATCCGCGGTTGGAAGCCGACCTGCGCCGCAGGTTGCGGGGGTGACGGGTCTCACAGGTCACGATGACTGCGGCCGAAGCGTTCGAGGTTCATGAACCGCACCTGTGCACTGTTACAGAACCTACACGAAACTGACACTGCGCTTTCATGAAGCGCGGATATGGCAGGGTCATACCGATGACCGGTCTCCCCGAAAGAGGAACTGCTGCCAATGTTTCAGTTGAAGAACGTAACCCGCCAGTTCGGCAAGAAGACAGCCGTCAGCTCGGTTACCTTCGACATACCGCAGGGTCAGATGGTTGGCATTATCGGTCGCTCCGGCGCCGGCAAGTCGACACTCCTGCGCATGATAAACCGTCTCGTGGACCCCTCCTCCGGCTCGATCGAATTCGCCGGCCTACAGGTCTCCTCGCTCAAGGGGGCGGCTCTGCGCAATTGGCAGCGCGACTGCGCGATGATTTTCCAGCAGTTCAATCTGGTGCCTCGACTCGACGTGCTGACCAATGTTCTCCTCGGGCGACTGAACCATCGATCCACCGTACTGAGCGTCCTCAACATGTTCAGCCGCGAAGAGCGCATCATGGCGATCGGTGCACTGGAGCGTCTGGGGATCGAACAGACCGCCCTTCAGCCGGCCGGCACGCTCTCGGGTGGGCAGCAGCAGCGCGTCGCAATCGCCCGCGCGCTGATGCAGCAGCCGAAGGTGCTGCTCGCCGATGAGCCGATCGCGTCGCTCGACCCGCTCAACGCCAAGATCGTGATGGACGCGCTGCGCGACATCAACGAGCGCGACGGCATCACCGTGATTACCAATCTGCATACGCTCGATACCGCGCGGAACTATTGCGAGCGGGTCATCGGCATGGCGCATGGCCGTGTCGTCTTCGACGGGCAGCCGAAGGATCTTACCGCCGCCGCGGTCGCGGCGATCTATGGCGCGGAAACGGCGATCGAGGAGTCGATGACCTCGACCAGCATCAACACCCCCGCGGAAGCCCCGCGGGAAACAGCATCGGCCGGCTTGAAGCCGCTGGCACTGGCCGGCCCTTAAGGTCCGCCGCGATCGAATGCCCGCGTCAAGGGCGCCTTTTCGAAACCGAGAAAGACCCCGGCGCGTCCGGGAAAACGGGAGAACGAACCCAATGCTTAAAAAAGCTCTTCTGAGCGCGGTCGCGCTTTTCGCCCTCGTCGGCCACGCACAGGCCGAAGACCTGAAGGAATTCCGCGTCGGCATCATCGGCGGCGAAAACGAAGCCGACCGCCTGCGCAACTACCAGTGCCTCGTCGATCTGCTCCCGGCAGCCATCGGCGTCGAGAAGGTCTCCCTCTTCCCGGCGGCCGACTATGACGGCGTGATCCAGGGCCTCCTCGGCGGCACGCTCGATTACGCCGAACTCGGCGCCTCCGGCTATGCCAAGATCTATCTCGCCAAGGCAGACGCGGTCGAGCCGATCCTGACGACCGTCCAGACCGACGGCTCCACGGGCTATCATTCGATCATGGTCGCCCGCAAGGACTCGGGCATTACAAAGCTCGAAGACCTGAGGGGCAAGAAGCTCGGCTTCGCCGATCCGGACTCGACCTCGGGCTATCTCGTTCCCCTCGTCACGCTGCCGGAAGCGATCGGCGCGCCGGTCAAGGAATATTTCGGCGAGACCGGCTTCGGCGGCGGTCACGAGAACCTCGTGCTTGAAGTCGTGAAGGGCACCTTCGATGCCGGCACGACCTTCGGCTCGGGCGTCGGCGAGTTCAAGGACGGCTACACCTCGGGCAACCTGCGCAAGATGGTCGACAAAGGTATCGTCGACATGAACGACCTCGTCGAACTGTGGAAGTCGCCGCTGATACCGAACGGCCCGATCGTCGTGCGTACCGCATTGAACGACGACATGAAGGCCAAGTTCAAGCAGTTCATGATGGATCTGCCGAAGACCGATGCAGCCTGCTTCTCCGCCATCCAGGGCGGCGACTTCACCGGTTTCGTCGAGGTCAACAGCGATTTCTACAAGCCGATCATCGACGCCCGCAAGGCGACGATCGGCGGCTGATCGCCGAACGCGTCATCCTGCGCCGGCCGCCAAGCTGCGGCCGGCGTTCGACTATCGGGCACCTGCAGCCGCCGCTCCGGATCGTCTCGATCAAACGATCCTACTTTTTGAAACGACGCACTTCCTCTTCCCGGAAGCGCTCTAGAGGCCGGCCCCCAGCCGGAAACCCAATGGCCACTTCCGTGTCTACACGGCACCTCAGCGAGAACGGCGCTCTTATCGAGCGTCACTGGCAGGAGCTCAACAATCGCCGGCGTCTCTATACCTGGCTCGGTCTCGCATTTCTCGCGTTGACGCTTTTCAGTTCGCTCTGGTTCGCGAACGAGTCGAACGCGGGCAAGTTCTTCGACCGGCTGCCGCACTTCTTCGATTTCGTCGGACATCTCATGCCGCGCGATCCGATAGAGATCATTCGCGCCCTCTTCGACCTGCCTTCGCCCTATGACGACGGCAGTTTCAAATACAATTACCCGGATGGGCGCCTCTATGTGACCGAGAGCTTCTACATCCCGGAATATGTTCACAAGATGCTGGAGACCGTGAACATCGCCATCTTTTCGACTATCATCGGAGTCTTCTTCGGCTTCATCCTGTGCTTCCTCGCCGCGAAAAATCTGATGCCCAATCCCTGGATCAGGGGCATCGTACGCCGGCTGATGGAAATCCTGCGCGCCTTTCCGGAAGTCGTCATCGCCGGCTTTTTCCTGGCAATCCTTTCGCTTGGGCCTATTCCCGCCATCGCTGCGGTGTCGATCCACACGATCGGCGCGCTCGGCAAGCTGTTCTTCGAAGTGGTCGAGAATGCCGACATGAAACCGGAGGAAGGTCTGCGTGCCGTCGGCGCCAACTGGATCGAGCGGGTCTGGTTCGGCATGGTCCCCCAGGTGCTGCCCAATTTCACCAGCTATTTTCTGCTCCGGCTCGAAATCAACGTGCGCGCCTCGACGATCATCGGCGCCGTCGGCGGGGGCGGAATCGGGGAACTCCTGCGTCTGTCGATCGGCCAGGGGCATGAAGCGAAGACGCTCGCGATCGTCCTCCTGCTCTTCGCCACGATCTTCGCCGTCGATCAGTTCTCCGCCTGGCTTCGCCGCCGCCTCGTCGGCGACCAGGCCTTTCAGCTTGCGCAATAGGACCGCATCATGATTGCCTCGACAAACCTCGATGCGCGCGAAATGGAAGCTATCGCAGCGCGCCACCCGCATCTCTTGCAGTCGTCGGCCGCCAAGCGGCGCAGTACGGCACTGATAACGGCTGGCGTCGTTCTTTACATGATCTTCAGCTGGTGGTTCTTCTCGATCGGCCACGTGCTCGCCAATGCCAATTGGGGGATTGCCGGCACCTATCTCGCAGACTGGGTATCTTACGAAGTGCGGCCCGAGATCGCCGTCGCACCCGATGGAACGATGAGCGTGTCCTTCGGGCGCAATTCGCCGCTTGGAGACGATCCGAGCCCGGAATGGGTCACGCTCGAAAAGGAGACGGTGACGCGAACCGTCGCCGCTCCGGCGACCGCGGCGCAAGTCCAGAAGCCAAAGACCGCCTCCTCTTTCAGCTTCATGGCGCCCAACGCGGCGCGCGGCGCCGACACGAATTCGACGCCGCAGGAAGATGCCGCCACGACCCGCACCGAAGAAGCCGTCACGCACGCCGTGGTGAACTTCGATAGCTCCACGCGTATCGACGTCGCCGAAAAGCTGGTGACAGTCACACACTCGGGCGAGACGCTCGTGCTTCAGGTCGACGGCGCGGACAACGTGACGCCGGAAGGACCCCTTCCCTCCTGGGCGATCCAGAAGCGGCCGGGCGAGAAGGTGACGCTGTCCTTCGGCACCACCGGCTGGGCCGAAGTGGAGGGCGACGAGGTCTCCATCCGCAATCGCTTCTTCGGCTGGGTGAATTTCCTCTTCGACACCAACTCGCCCTTCTTCGGGAAGCCATACAGCGAAGTCGCCTCCTTGATCGTCTCCGGAGAACGGCTCGATCCGGCGCGCTCAAATCTCTCCCTTGCCTGGAACAACATCCTCTACAATGCGGAATGGCAGCATCTGGACGTGTGGACCAAGCTCCTGCAGACGATCGTCATGGCTTTCGTCGGAACGCTCTTCGCCTCCTTCATCGCCTTCCCGCTTTGCTTCCTCGCGGCGCGCAACATCACGCCGAGCCGCCTCACCAATCAGTTCGTGAAGCGTTTCTTCGATTTCCTGCGGTCGGTCGACATGTTCATCTGGGCGCTGTTTTTCACGCGCGCCTTCGGGCCCGGGCCGCTCGCGGGCATCTCGGCGATCTTCTTCACCGACACGGGCACGCTGGGCAAGCTCTACTCCGAAGCGCTCGAGAATATCGACGACAAGCAGCGTGAGGGCGTCAAATCGGTCGGCGCCGCGCCGGTCGCCGTGCAGCGCTTCGGCGTGCTGCCGCAGGTCCTGCCGGTCTTTGCCAGCCAGGCCCTCTATTTCTGGGAGTCGAACACGCGTTCGGCCACCATTATCGGCGCCGTCGGCGCCGGCGGGATCGGCCTAAAGCTGTGGGAGGCGATGCGCACAAATTCGGATTGGGAAAATGTCGCCTATATGGTGCTGCTGATCTTGATGGTCGTGTTCGTTTTCGACAGCATCTCCAATCTCTGCCGATCGCGCCTCATTGGCCGTACACACTAGAGCGGGATGAGGAAAAGTGTGCGGTTTTCCGCCCGCATCCCGCGTCTCAACTTCTTGGAATCGATCACGTTGATGTTTTTGGGTCGACCCGACCTAGAATCATTGTGATCTAGAAACGGATCGGCCGATTCGGATAATGACGAACTGATTCTGATAACTGGAGCGGGAGCAGGCGAAGCTGCAAACAATCCATCCCGCTCCGAACCGATTTGCGTTCTGAGCCGATGTCATCATGATGTTGTCATGCAAATCGGCTAGCTGCGCATTTCATCCCGCGAACCATCGACTCGGGGCAAACTGCGTCGAGGCGACTGATGAAGAGAGTGTGAACCCGTGCGCTATGCAATCTACTTCGCGCCGCCGTCCGATGACCGGCTGTCGCAGACCGCCTCGCGTTGGCTGGGACGCGACGCGTTCACCGGCGGCGCCCTGGACTGCCCGGAAAATCCGGCAATAGGATGTGAAGAGCAGATGGCATTGACGACCGAGCCCCGCCGTTACGGTTTCCACGGGACGCTGAAGGCACCCTTCGGGCTTAGCTCCAGCCGCCGTGAAGCCGACTTGATCGCGGCTTTCGACGAGTTCGCCGCGGAGATCGAGCCGTTCGAAGTGCCGGAGATCGTCCTGCATCAGATCGGCCCCTTCTTCGCGCTCGTCTCCGCCGAGCCTTGGCCGCCCCTGCAGCGCCTTGCGGAGCAGGCGGTTCGCCGTTTCGAGCCATTCCGGGCGCCGCTTTCGGAAGCCGATCTCGCCCGCCGCAATCCGGAGAGGCTTACGCAGCGTCAGCGCGAGTACCTGGCCGCATGGGGCTACCCATACGTCTTCGAGGAGTTCCAGTTCCATCTGACACTTACGGGGCCGGTGCCGGAAGAAATGCAGCGGCCCATGAGAATGGCGCTCGAAACGGTCTTCGCCGAATTCATCGGCAAGCCGCTTGCCGTCTCGACGATTGCGCTTTTCGCCGAAGAGCGCCGCGGCGCTCCTTTCACCGTCCATTCCCTGCTGCCGCTTGGCGGCGCATCCGAACGAAAGATCGCATGACATGCCCAAAGAACAGGTTTTGACCAACGCCCGCATCGTTCTGGAGGACCGGATCCTCGACGGTTCGGTGCTGATCCGCGACGGCAGGATCGCCGACATTTCCGAAGGGGCGAGCGCCGCGGGCGAGGATTTCGAGGGTGACTACCTGCTGCCCGGGCTGGTCGAACTGCACACCGACCATCTCGAGGCGCATTATTCTCCGCGCCCCGGGGTTCGCTGGCTGAAGATCGCGGCCATCCAGGCCCATGACGCCCAAGTCGTCACCTCCGGCATCACCACCGTCTTCGATTGTCTGCGCCTGGGCTCGGACGAGGACAGCGGCTTTCCGAAGGGCGAGATGCGCAGCATGGCCGATGCGCTCGCCCAGGCCAAGCAAGAGGGCCGTTTGCGGGCCGATCACCTGATCCATCTGCGCTGCGAAGTGTCGACCGCCGACGTGCTGGAGCACTATGAGGACTTCCGGAACGACCCGCAGGTCCGTCTGGTTTCGCTGATGGACCACGCGCCCGGGCAGCGCCAGTTCCAGACGATGGACCAGTACACGCTCTACTACAAAACCAAGCGCGGCCTTACCGACGATGCCTTCGCCGCATTCATCGAGCGTCAGCAGGCGCTCTCGGCTCGCTATGCGACACCGCATCGAAACGCGCTCGCAAAAGCCTGCGCCGAGCGCGGCATCACGGTCGCCAGCCACGACGATGCGACGGTCGAGCATGTCGAAGAATCGATCGGCTACGGCATTCGCCTTGCGGAGTTCCCGACAAGCTTCGAGGCGGCGGAAGCCTCGCACCGCGCGGGCCTCAGCGTATTGATGGGCGCGCCCAATATCGTGCGCGGTAAGTCACATTCCGGCAATATCGCCGCGCGCGATCTCGCGAAGCGCGGCGTCCTCGACGTGCTTTCTTCCGATTACGTTCCCTTCAGCCTGATCCATGCGCCTTTCATTCTGGCAGACGAGGTCGAATCGATCGGCCTTCCCGAGGCCATTGCGATGGTGACGGCGACGCCCGCCCGCACAGTCGGGCTCGAAGATCGCGGCCGGATCGCCGTGGGGCTGCGCGCCGACATCGCGCGCGTTCGCCGGCCGGAGGGCATACCGGTCGTCCGCTCGGTCTGGCGCGAAGGACGGCGTGTCGCATGACCACCGCCGATCGAGTATCCGGAACGCTCATCGTCGTCGTCGGTCCGAGCGGTGCCGGGAAAGACAGCGTCATGGGCTTTGCCGCCCGCCATTTCGCGCAGCGGCCCGATATTCTCTTCGTCCGGCGGGCGATCACAAGACCGTCGGATGCAGGCGGCGAAGTGCACGAAAGCGTGTCCGACGCCGAATTCGAGGAGATGAGCCGGAGCGGCGCTTTCGCCGTTTCGTGGCAGGCGCATGGGTTGAGCTACGCCATCCCGGCAGAGATCGCCGAAAAGATCGCCAAAGGCATGACCGCGATCGTAAACGGCAGCCGCGCCGCCCTCCCCGCCATTCGTCAGGCGTTCGGTACGATCGCCGTTGCGGTGATCACCGCCGAGCCGCCGGTGCTGGCGAAGCGGCTGGCGGAGCGCGGCCGGGAGAGCGAGGAAGACGTGCTCCGCCGCCTGACGCGGCAGGCACCCGACGTCATCGCCGATGCCGACGTAACGGTCATCGACAACAGCGGCAGGCTGGATGTGGCGGGCCGGCAATTCGTCGCGCTGGTCGAGCGGCACTCAGCTAAGCGCCATCACCCTGCCTGAAGAAGAGGCGGGCGGTTCTTTATCGCGCCTCGCCTTGTGCCAGGGCCTCCTCCTCTGCATCCTCGATCTTCTTGACCATGGGCAGGTCCACCGCGGCGGTGATAATGGAATCGAGGAGGCCGGGAAAGCGGATGTCGAGATCGTCGCGCCGCAGCGTGATCAACCGGCTGGTACCGGAGACCTCGGTACGCGTGATGCCCGCCTCGCGCAGCTTGGCCAGATGATAGCTGATATTGGTCTTGGAGCCGAAATCCGTGAAGTTCAGGCACATGGTCGGCCGTCCGGCGCGGCGGGCGAGATAGCCCACGATCGCCAGGCGCGTCGGATCGCCGAGGGCCACTAGGACATTGGACAGGGTGATCTGATCGGCGGTGGGATGCGGTAGGGTCATTGGATCCACGATTAGCAGTCTCGGCATATTGACACGGCGAGCAACCAAGTTCAATAGTTCAATATCTTTTGAACAAGCGGGGTCTCCCGATGGACAAGCGCATCATCTGGCTCGCCGTTGGCTCTTTTACGATGAGCACGGTCGGCTTCGTCTTTTCAAGCCTTTTGCCGTCGATCGCTGCCGACACGCACACGACCATTCCCCGTTCGGGGCACCTGATCACGCTGTTCTCGCTTTCCTATGCCATCGGCGCGCCGCTGCTTTCGGCCCTGGCCGGCGCGGCGGACCGGCGTCGACTGCTGGTGACTGCAATGCTCGTATTCGTCGTCGGCAACTGCATCGCGGCGATGAGCGTCTCCTTCACCACGCTGCTGCTCGCCCAGATCGTGATGGGAATGGCAAGCGGACTGTTTGCCGCCACGGCGCAAGCGGCGGCGGTTTCACTGGCAGGACCGGAGCACCGCGCATTGGCGATTTCAATCGTGGTGGGCGGCACCACATTCGCCGTGGCGCTGGGCGCGCCTCTCGGCGCGCTGATTGCCGCCTTCTGGGGATGGCGCGGCACGTTCGGGGCGGTCGCTCTGCTTGGGCTCACCTGCGCTGCCGTGCTCTGGCTGCGCCTGCCGCGGGGCCTCAGTGGAACGAAGCTGACAATGTCCGAGCGCTTCGGCGCCATCGGCCGTCCGGGCGTGGCCTCGTCGCTCATGGTGACGTTTCTGTATCTCACCGGCGGCTTCATGATCATCTCTTATCTCGCCCCGCTGGCGATCGACGGAGCCGGGCTTTCGCAACTGGCGCTGCCGGGGCTGTTGCTCGCCTTCGGGGTCGGCGCGGTGATCGGCAATCTCTCCAGCGGCTATCTGGCCGACCGGCTCGGCGCCACGCGCGTGGTGACAGCTTCGCTGATCTCCGCGCTCGCGGTCTCGCTGATGATCGCCTTCGGCCTGCACTTCCTCACGCGCGATCTCGCCGGCTTGCTGCTGATCGGCATAATGGTGCCATGGGGAATCGTCGGTTGGGCGTTTCCGCCGGCCCAGGCGAGCCGCATCGTCGGCTTCGCGCCGGAGGTTGCCCATTTGACCCTGTCGCTCAACGCCTCGGCGATCTATCTCGGCATCGCGACCGGCACGGCGATCGGCGGACGGGTGCTCGAGAATACGGCTGCCGCGGATCTCGGCTTCTTCGCGGCACTGTTTCCGGTGGCTTCACTCGCCGTCCTTTATGCAGGACTGCGATCCCATCGGCGGCGCCTGGCGACTGCGGCGGCGGAATAGCTTCCCGCTTCCGCATAGTCGCCGACGCAGGCCAGACCTCAGTTCTCTCCATAAGCCCCGGACGGAAGTTCGGGGTTTTTCTGTGGTGCGCCCGGCGGAGCGAGAAGTCAGCAGAGGTCGTAGTAGCCGTATCCGCGGCGAAGGACCGAACGAAGAGGAGGGCTTGAGGCATAGCGATGCAGGAAGCCAGGCATCAGATGCCCGCGAGAGCGGGGGTAGTGTGCTGAAGGTTCTGCAAATTCACTGAGAGAGGCGGTCATGGCAGGCTGGTGATGTTGACGTCACCTGATTCCCTGGAAGGAACGCCACCATGACCAAGACTGAAGGTAAGACAGCCAGCGCCGCCGTCAAAGACATTTTGCTTTCGAACCCCGATGGGCTGCGCGAGGTGATCCGCACGGTGATGCAGGAGGTGCTGGAAGCGGAGATGGACGAGGCGCTGGGAGCTGCGAAAGGCGAGCGCACGCCGGAGCGGCTCGGCTACCGTTCGGGCCACTATGGCCGCACGCTGATCACGCGGGTGGGCAAGCTCGAGCTGCGGGTGCCGCAGGATCGCTCGGGGCACTTCTCCACCGAATTGTTCGAACGCTATCAGCGCTCCGAGCGGGCGCTGGTGGCAACCTTGGCGGAGATGTATGTGCAAGGGGTGTCGACGCGGAAGGTCAAGGCGATCACCGAGGAGCTGTGCGGCCATGCCTTCTCGGCGTCATCGATCTCGGCGATCAACAAGCGGCTGGACGAGAGCCTGAAGGCCTTTGCCGAGCGCCCGCTTCAAGAGCCGTTTGCCTACCTGATTCTCGATGCCCGTTATGAGAAGGTGCGCGAGGCCGGTGTGGTGATGAGCCAGGCGGTGTTGATCGCTGTCGGCATCGACTGGGACGGACGGCGGCAGATCCTGTCGGTCGAGATGGCCGGCCGTGAAAGCCGTTGCGCCTGGAAGGACTTCCTCGTCAGGCTGAAAGGGCGCGGTTTGAAGGGCGTCGAACTGGTGGTCTCCGACGACCATGCCGGTCTCGTCGCGGCAATTGGCGAGGTGATCCCGGAAGCTGCCTGGCAGCGCTGTTACGTGCATTTCCTCAGGAACGCCCTCGATCACCTGCCGCGCAAACATGGCGACGATTGCCTGCAGGAGCTTCGATGGCTCTATGATCGCCGCGACCTTGATGAGGCGAAGGCCGATCTCGCCGCGTGGCTGGGAAAATGGTCGGTCCGCTATCCGCGCCTGACCTCCTGGGTTGAGGAAACCATCGAGCAGACGCTGACCTTCTTTCGTCTGCCGCGCCAGCATCACAAGCACCTCAAGAGCACCAACATGCTGGAACGCCTCAACGAGGAAATCCGCCGCAGAACCTACGTCGTGCGCATCTTTCCCAACACCGAGAGCTGCCTACGACTCGTCCGCGCCCTCGCCGTCGAAACCCACGAAAACTGGATGGAGGCCAATCGCTACATCAACATGGACGACCTGCGAGAGCACAAGAAACTCGCACTCCGTCAAGCCGCATGACCAGCACGCATGACCGCCCATTTTGCAGAACTTGACGCACACAACCAGAGCGGGGCGGTCCGGGGGGAGACAGGGTGAAGCCCTGTCTGAACCGGGCAGCGATGAAGCGACCTGCCCGCGCTGTGACGCGCAGAGCACAGGGCCGGGGCTGCTGGAAGCGGCCCTGGCGCGCGAGAACCTGCAAAGAGCCTGGAAACGGGTGAAGGCCAACAAGGGCGCGGCTGGTGCGGACGGTCTGTCCATCGAGGCGACCGCGGCTCATCTGCGCACGTCGTGGCCTGACATCCGCGAACGGGTTCTGGCGGGAACGTACCGGCCGATGCCGGTGCGACGGGTGACGATCCCGAAACCGGATGGCGGCGAGCGCGAGCTCGGCATCCCGACGGTGACGGATCGCTTGATCCAGCAGGCGCTGCTGCAAGTGCTGCAGCCGCTCCTTGATCCCGCTTTCAGCGAGCACAGCCACGGCTTCCGGCCGGGCCGCAGTGCGCATGGGGCCGTGCTTGCGGCGCAATCCCTTGTGCAGTCGGGCCGGCGGATCGTCGTGGACGTCGACCTGGAGAAGTTCTTCGACCGGGTCAACCACGACATCCTGATCGACCGCCTCAGCAAACGGATATCGGACAGGCGGGTTATCCGCCTGATCCGGGCCTATCTGAACAGCGGCATCATGGACCATGGCGTGGTCCAGGAGCGGGTGATGGGCACGCCGCAAGGCGGGCCGCTGTCGCCGCTTCTGGCCAATGTGCTGCTCGATGAGGTGGATAAGGAACTGGAACGCCGGGGCCATTGCTTCGTGCGCTATGCGGACGACTGCAACGTTTACGTTGGCAGCCGCAAGGCGGGCGAACGGGTCATGGCGCTTCTGCGGCGGCTTTACGGACGGCTGCACCTGACGATCAACGAGGGCAAGAGCGCGGTTACCAGTGTGTTTGGCCGCAAGTTCCTCGGCTTCAGCTTCTGGCGGGACCGGGATGGCGCGGTCAAGCGCAGGGTGGCCGACAAGCCGCTCAAGGCGTTCAAGCGCCGCGTCCGGCAACTGACCCGCCGTTCGGGCGGGCGCAGCATGGCGGAAGTGGCCGAGCGCCTGCGCGTCTATGTTCTGGGTTGGAAAGCCTACTTCCGGCTGGCACAAACTCCAAGGCTCTTCAAGGAGCTGGAGGAGTGGATGCGTCACCGGGTGCGCGCGATCCAGCTCAAGCACTGGAAGCGTGGCAAGACCACCTACAAGGCCCTGCTTGCCAAGGGCGCCAAGCCCGAAGTGGCACGGCAGATCGCGGTCAACAGCCGCAGATGGTGGCGCAACAGCGGCATGTTGCTCAATTCGGTCCTAACCCTCAGGTGGATGGATGCCCTCCGTATCCCCCGCCTCGCCTGACCTCAACTCTTCGAACCGCCCGGTGCGGACCCGCATGCCGGGTGGTGTGGCAGGGGCGCGGTCACAACGGCCGCCCCCTATGCCGATCCTGTTTTCGTGCTTCTGGCCGGCAGCTCCCATCGCGTTATCTCACGGATCATATTTCTCACTTGTCATCGCCGGTATTATGTATATACATTATTGGCGAAGAAGGGCGGTACCTATGGACGGAAACGAAAACCCAAATCCTGCCAGAACCAGCCTCTGGCGCAATGCACGCCTTGCCACACTTCGTGAGGAGCTGGGCCCACTCGGGATCATCGAAGACGGCGTTATCGCCGTTCGCGGCGAGCGGATCGTCTATGCCGGTCCCGAAGCCGGTCTGCCTTCGGAGCTTGCTCGCGCCGACCAGGTCTTCGATTGCGAAGGCCGCTGGGTCACCCCGGCGCTGATCGACTGCCACACGCATATCGTCCATGGCGGCAACCGCGCCCGGGAGTTCCAGCTCCGCCTCGAAGGCGCGACCTATGAGGAGATCGCGCGTGCCGGAGGCGGCATCGCTTCGACCGTCGAGGCAACCAACGCCCTTTCCGTCGAGGCACTCGTGGAGGCCGCACTTCCACGGCTCGACACCCTTCTCGCCGAAGGCGTGTCCACCGTCGAGGTTAAGTCGGGCTACGGTCTCAACGTCGAGGCCGAACTCAAGATGCTGCGCGCCGCCCGCCGGCTGGAAAGCCTGCGCCCGGTGCGCATCGTCACCAGTTATCTCGCAGCCCATGCGACCCCGCCGGAATTTCGCGGACGCAACGGCGACTACATCGCCGAAGTCGTCCTGCCAGGCCTCACCGCAGCTCACGCCGAAGGGCTCGCCGACGCCGTCGACGGCTTCTGTGAAGGCATAGCCTTTTCGCCGGCGGAAATCGCTTCGGTCTTCGGCAGGGCGAAGTCGCTCGGCCTGCCCGTGAAGCTTCACGCCGAACAGCTTTCGGATCTCGGCGGCGCGAAGCTCGCTGCTTCCTACGGCGCTCTCTCGGCCGACCACCTCGAATATCTCGACGCTGCGGGAGCCGCCGCCATGGCGAAGGCCGGCACGGTCGCCGTCCTCCTGCCTGGGGCTTTCTACACCCTCCGGGAAAAGCAGCTTCCGCCTGTCGAAGCACTCCGAGAAGCTGGAACGCGCATCGCCATCGCTACCGATTGCAACCCCGGCACTTCGCCGCTGACCTCGCTGCTCCTCACCTTGAACATGTCCGCGACGCTTTTCCGCCTGACGCTGGAGGAATGCCTCGCAGGCGTTACCCGTGAGGCCGCCCGTGCGCTCGGGATCCTCGGAGAGACCGGCACGATCGAAGCCGGCAAGTCTGCGGATCTTGCCATCTGGAACATCGATCAACCGGCGGAATTGATCTACCGTATCGGTTTCAATCCCCTTCGGGAGCGGATCTTCAAGGGTGAAAGGATTCTCCGATGACCGTCATTCTCAGGCCCGGCTCCGTTCCGCTCAGTGACCTCGAAACGATCTACTGGACCGGCGCACCGGCGCGCCTCGATGCCGCCTTCGATGCCGGCATTGCCAAGGCCGCAGCGCGGATCGCCGAGATCGTGGCGGGCAATGCGCCGGTCTACGGCATCAACACGGGCTTCGGCAAACTGGCCTCGATCAAGATCGACAGCTCCGACGTGGCGACGTTGCAGCGCAATCTGATCCTCTCGCACTGCTGCGGCGTAGGCCAGCCGCTCACGGAAGACATCGTGCGCCTGATCATGGCGCTCAAGCTGATCTCGCTCGGCCGCGGCGCCTCCGGCGTTCGGCTGGAGCTCGTCCGGCTGATCGAAGCGATGCTGGACAAGGGCGTGATCCCGCTCATTCCCGAAAAAGGCTCGGTCGGCGCTTCCGGCGACCTGGCGCCCCTTGCCCATATGGCCGCCGTGATGATGGGTCATGGCGAAGCCTTCTTTGCCGGCGAACGCATGAAAGGCGACGCTGCATTGAAGGCGGCGGGGCTCTCGCCGGTAACGCTTGCCGCCAAGGAAGGCCTGGCGCTGATCAACGGCACGCAGGTCTCCACGGCTCTCGCCCTTGCCGGGCTCTTCCGCGCACACCGCGCCGGCCAGGCCGCCCTCATCACCGGCGCCCTTTCGACCGATGCGGCCATGGGCTCTTCCGCCCCCTTCCATCCGGATATTCACACGCTGCGCGGCCATAAGGGCCAGATCGACACGGCCGCCGCCTTACGGCAGCTGCTGACCGGCTCCCCAATTCGGCAGAGCCATATCGAGGGCGACGAGCGGGTTCAGGACCCCTATTGCATCCGCTGCCAGCCGCAGGTGGATGGCGCTTGCCTCGATCTCCTGCGCTCCGTCGCAGCCACGTTGACGATCGAAGCCAATGCCGTCACCGACAATCCGCTGGTGCTTTCGGACAATTCCGTCGTTTCCGGAGGCAACTTCCATGCCGAACCGGTCGCATTTGCCGCCGACCAGATCGCGCTCGCGGTGTGCGAAATCGGCGCCATTTCCCAGCGCCGCATCGCCCTTCTGGTCGACCCTGCGCTCAGCTACGGCCTGCCGGCCTTTCTGGCCAAGAAGCCGGGCCTCAACTCCGGACTGATGATCGCTGAGGTCACTTCGGCGGCGCTGATGTCGGAAAACAAGCAGCTCTCCCATCCGGCCTCCGTCGACTCGACGCCGACCTCGGCGAACCAGGAAGACCACGTGTCCATGGCCTGCCACGGTGCGCGCCGGCTTTTGCAGATGACGGAAAACCTCTTTTCGATCATCGGCATCGAGGCGCTCGCCGCGGTGCAGGGCATCGAGTTCCGCGCGCCGCTCACCACCAGCCCGGAACTTCAAAAGGCTGCCGCAGCCGTGCGCGGCGTCTCCTCGAGTATCGAGGAAGACCGCTACATGGCCGACGACCTCAAGGCCGCGGGCGATCTCGTCGCGTCGGGCCGATTGGCCGCCGCCGTCTCCGCGGGCATTCTTCCGAAACTGGAGAACTGACATGGCCGTCTTCGAAGTCAGGCAGGGCAGCTCGCCCGTCATCCTCGGCTTTCCGCACACGGGCACCGACGTGCCTGCCTCGATCCGGGAACGGCTCAACGACAATGGCCGCATCCTCGCCGATACGGACTGGCATATCCACGATCTCTACCAAGGTCTTCTGCCGGACGCGACCGCGGTTCGCGCGACCTTTCACCGCTACGTCATAGATGCCAATCGCGATCCTGCAGGCGTCAGCCTCTATCCCGGCCAGAACACAACCGGGCTCGTGCCCGAAACTGATTTCGATGGTCTGCCTATCTGGAAAGAAGGCGAAGGTCCGACGGAGGTCGACATAACAGAGCGCCTGCGCGATTTTCACGCGCCCTATCACGCGGCGCTCTCCGCAGAGATCGCCCGCGTCAAGGCGATCCATGGCGTCGTCGTGCTTTACGATTGCCATTCTATCCGCTCGCATATTCCCTTCCTCTTCGAAGGCCGGCTGCCGGACTTCAATATCGGCACCGATATGGGAAAGACCTGCGCCACTGAAATTGAACGGGCAGCCGCAGAAATCGCAGCCGGAGCAGAGTGTTACAGCCATATCCTCAATGGCCGTTTCAAGGGTGGGTGGACGACCCGTCACTATGGCCGCCCGGAACAGGGCGTGCACGCGATCCAGATGGAACTGGCGCAATCGACGCATCTGGCGACGGAAGCACCGCCCTTCGCTTTGGACAGGGCGAAAGCCGACAGGCTTCGCCGTCCGCTGAAAGCCATTCTGGAACGCATCGAAACAGTCGCTAAAGAGCTCAAAAGGACAGGGAGCGAGGCATGAACATGAACAATCCGCGCCACAATATTCGCGAAGTGCGCAGCCCGCGCGGCACCGAGATCAGCGCCAAGAGCTGGCTGACGGAAGCGCCGCTCCGCATGCTGATGAACAATCTCGACCCTGATGTCGCCGAAAATCCGCACGAGCTCGTCGTCTATGGCGGCATCGGCCGCGCAGCCCGCACCTGGGCCGATTTCGACCGCATCGTGGCGTCTCTGAAGGACCTCAACGAGGACGAGACCCTCCTCGTCCAGTCCGGCAAGCCGGTCGGCGTCTTCCGCACGCACAAGGATGCTCCGCGGGTGCTGATCGCCAACTCCAATCTCGTGCCGCACTGGGCGACCTGGGATCACTTCAACGAGCTGGATAAGAAGGGTCTTGCCATGTACGGCCAGATGACCGCCGGCTCGTGGATCTATATCGGCACGCAAGGCATCGTCCAGGGCACCTATGAGACCTTCGTGGAGGCCGGTCGTCAGCACTATGGCGGCAACCTGAAAGGCAAGTGGATCCTGACGGGCGGCCTCGGCGGCATGGGTGGAGCCCAGCCGCTCGCCGCCGTCATGGCCGGCGCCTGCTGCCTCGCCGTCGAATGCAATCCGGACTCGATCGATTTCCGCCTGCGCACGCGCTACCTCGATGAGAAGGCCGAGACGCTCGAAGAAGCCATGGAAATGATCGAGCGCTGGACGAAAGCCGGCGAGCCAAAATCGGTCGGCCTGTTGGGCAATGCAGCCGAGATACTCCCGGAAATGGTCCGTCGCGGCATCCGCCCCGATATGGTCACGGACCAGACCTCGGCGCACGATCCGATCAACGGCTATCTGCCGAAGGGCTGGACGATGGCCGAATGGAAGGCCAAGCGCGAGAGCGACCCGAAGGCGGTCGAGAAGGCCGCCCGCGCCTCGATGCGCGACCATGTCGAGGCGATGCTCGCCTTCTGGGATTCCGGCGTCCCGACCCTCGACTACGGCAACAACATCCGCCAGGTGGCCAAGGACGAAGGTCTCGAGCGCGCTTTCGATTTCCCCGGCTTCGTACCGGCCTATATCCGTCCGCTGTTCTGCAGGGGCATCGGCCCCTTCCGTTGGGCGGCGCTCTCCGGCGATCCGGAAGACATTTACAGGACTGACCGGAAGGTGAAGGAGCTGCTGCCGGACAACAAGCACCTGCACAACTGGCTCGACATGGCGCGCGAGCGCATCGCTTTCCAGGGCCTGCCTGCACGCATCTGCTGGGTCGGACTCGGCGATCGTCACCGCCTCGGCCTCGCCTTCAACGAAATGGTGCGCAGCGGCGAGCTGAAGGCGCCGATCGTGATCGGCCGCGACCATCTCGACTCCGGCTCAGTCGCCTCGCCGAACCGCGAGACCGAGGCGATGAAGGACGGCTCGGATGCGGTCTCCGACTGGCCGCTGCTGAACGCGCTCCTCAACACCGCCTCCGGTGCTACCTGGGTGTCACTGCACCACGGCGGCGGCGTCGGCATGGGCTTCTCGCAGCATTCCGGCATGGTGATCTGCTGCGACGGTACCGACGATGCGGCGCGCCGCATCGAGCGCGTCCTGTGGAACGACCCGGCAACGGGCGTCATGCGCCACGCCGATGCAGGCTATGACATTGCGGTAGACTGCGCTCGTGAAAAGGGCCTGCGCCTGCCGGGCATATTGGGGGAGTGATCTTAGTCGCTCAGTGAACACGGTCAGGACCGTACCCCTCCGCCCCAATCCCTGTGCTCGTCACAGGGATGAGAGCGGCGCCGCGTCTGCGGTGCGGAAGAGTCTTTTCAGCCCAAGGACTTGGGCTGGCTGGACTCCTGTGACAGGCACAGGAATGAGGGGTGGTTGAAGGTGAGGCCGGGCAGCCTCTGTCTTCTTCAGGACGCAGACGCTTTTCCTCGGCGGTCGCCATCCAGGAAAAGCAGCAGCAAGAGCCCGGCGATGCCTGCAAGGGAGCTTAGAAGCGCGGCTCCCGAATAGTCGCTGATGCGCGTTCCGAGCGCAAAAAGAGCGGCGCCGAATCCTGCCCCCAGGAAGACGTTCACCGAGATCAGCGAACTGCCCAGACCGGGCCGGTCCGCGATCAGTTCCTGCAGATAGGTGATCGGGATGCTGATCAGCGCCGCTGCGCCGAAAGCGCTGATGAGCGTCAACGCATAAATGTGCCAGCGCTCGGTCGAAAGCCCGAGCAGGGCCATGTTCAGGACATAGATTGCCGTGCCGAGCGCGAGCGCATCGATATGGCTGAGCCGGTACTGGATACGTCCCCAGACCACGATGAACACCACCTCCAGAAAAGCGACGATACCGACGATGATGCCGATGTCGCTCACCTTGCCGCCGGCTGCACCGGTGACGATCAGCGGCAGCACCGCCGCAGTGACGTGCAGCATTGACGAGATCAGGGCGATGGCGAGAAGCCGTGCCAGAACGCGCAGCGATAATATCTCGCCGAAGGACGCGAGAAACGAGAGGCGTTTGCCCAAAGCACCGTCCACGCTCGCCTTTTCCGGCAGCAGCCGCAAGACGAGCACGAAATTGGCGAGACAGCCGAGGCTTGCCAGAAGATAGGCCGGCAGCATGCTGCCGCGCGCCGACAGCACCAATCCGACCAGTCCGGGAACCAATACCCAGGAGAGCGATATGGCCGCACGAATGCCGGAATTGACTGCAGCCGCATGCCTGCCGCCCATCTCTTTCGCAGCCGTGCGGACATAGGCGAAGAGCAGCGGATTGAGTGCGCCGTGAACGGGCAACAGCATGAGGGCCGCAAGTACGAAGCTCCCCTTAGTCGGCAGCAGATAAACCGCCCCGTAACCGACAACCCCGCAGAGAATGACCGCCAGCATCAGTGTCCGGTAATTGCCGACGCGGTCGGCGACGATGCCGATCGTCACGCTGACCGCAACATTGACCAGTGCCGCTGCGAAGATCAGCGCCGAATAGAACCCGTCGCTCAATCCCAGTTCGGTGATGCCGACGACCGATTGGTAGGGCGACGTCGCGGCCCCCGAAAAACCGAACAGGACGATGGCGATCATGCTCGTCCGGATGACCGGATTGCGCATGGCGATCAACAGCGGGGAAGACATGAGGGGGCAAAGTCCGCGGAAGGGGAACGTCTTGACGAAACCCGCCCGGAGACTCGGGGGCGGGTCTACAATCTCAGGTCCAGCGAGCGGACAGGCTGGCGCTGGGGTGAAACTCGAAATCGCGGTCGAAGGGGAAGATCGGCCGCTGCCGGTGCAGGCTTTCCAGCTTCTCGATATCCTGATTGACGACGCCGTTCGTCAGCGCCATCAGGTTCGGATTGGCGATCGGCGCAAGCTCCGGCGAGAGGTAACCGGACTTGACGACGAGCAGCCGCGCGGTCCCCGGGTGGAGACCGAGGCGGGCAAAGTCCTCGATGTTATGATAGGGGCGGCGTCGCGCCGACAACACGACCACTATGCCTCCGACCTGAACCACCGCCTGCCGCTCGGCAACCGGTCCCGGATCATCCAGATGCACCACTTTGGCCTCGACCTCTGCGGACGGGCTCGACGGGTCGAGACTGCCGCCGATCCGCAACGTCAGCGTTCCGCCCGCGCCGGTCACGAAACAGGCTTCGACGGCCGGCCGATCGGCAATGCCGGCGATCAACGCATCGCGCCAGCCGCGCTCGAGAAGCGCGATCAACACATCCGCCCGGTCGCCGACGCCGCCACCCGTGGGGTTGTCGCCGGAATCGGCAAGGATTACGGGCGCCGTGGTCGCCCGCTCGGCGATGCCGAGCATGTCGGCCAGCGATCCGGTGAGCGATCCGAAATGAAAGTTGTCCCTTTGCTGCCAGTAGTTTGCAGCGATTTCCTCAGCCGCCTTCGAGGCGGCGCCCTTGTCCGAGCCAGTGACGACGGAGCAGGCGGTCGCTCTCGGCTCGTCGGCCCAGACGTAGCCCACCATCAGATTGGCGTCGAGGATGCCGGGCCGCTTGTCGAATTCAGGCAGGACGCGATAGAGGCTCGCCGCCGGCTCGCCCTCCGTCGAAGTGCGTTCTCCGGGAAGGAGAAGCGGCACCCGTGCCCAGGCGACACCGGGCCGCTTGCCGGAACGAAGCGCCTCCACCAGCATCGACCATGCCCGAACCATGGTCTCGCGCGTATCGATATGCGGCGCGGTCCGGTAGGCCGCAAAGATATCGATCTGATCGATGATCCGCTGACTGACATTGCCATGGAGATCGTAGCTGACGGCAAGCGGGCAATCGGGGCCGATGACGGCGCGGGCGGCGGTGATCCAGTCGCCCTCGGCGTCGTCCATCCCGTCGACCTTGATCGCGCCGTGCATGGCGAGATAGAGCCCGTCGAGAGGGAGCGCGGCTTTCAGCCGCGCCAGGAACTCGGTCTTGAAGGCGTCATAGGCCGGGCGCGAAACGGGGCCGCCGGGGATGGCCCGCGCATGCAGGAGCGGAAGGTGGTTTATCCCTTCGGCGCTCAGGAAGCCGAAATAATCAGACCGCAAGAGGTCCTCTCCCCTCAGCACCCGGAAATCTTCGACCGTCATCAATACGGGCGAATAGGTGCTGCATTCCGTATGGATTCCACCGACGGCGACACGCATGGCTCAACTCACAGAATGGGACTCAAGGGCGCGATCGCGGCAAAGCGCAGCCAATCCTTCTTGTCCTTCGGGGTCCAGGCCGCCTCGGCGATTGCCGGCAGCCGGGGAAAGACGAGGCGGTTGAAATAACCGCGTGACAGGAAATGCTCGGACCAGATGCAGGCCTGGACTCCCTTCATCCGGCTCTTCAGCTCTTCCGGGAACTCTCCTTCCGCCTCATAGGCATAGGTGTGCGCCGGCGCCGCCGTGCCGGCCCAGCTCGCGCCGGGCTCCTGCCACGCATCCGCCTGGGCCATGTCGAGATAATAGGCCTGACCCGGGGTCATCACGACGTCGTAGCCTTCGCGCGCAAGCTCGATGCCGACTTTCGGGTTCTCCCAGGCCATCAGCAGCGTGCCCTCGGTTCCAACGCCGCCGCCATGCGCGACCTCGTTCCAGCCAACGAGTTTGCGCCCGCGCGCCGTCAGCATCTGTTTCACCTTCTTGAGGAAATAGGACTGCAGCGCGAAGGTGCCGGAAATCCCTTCCTGCTCCATGAGCTTTCGCGCCAGCGGTGACGCGAGCCATGAGCCGTCGGCCACCTCGTCCCCGCCGACATGGATATACCGGCTGGGAAAGAGCTCGACCATTTCGTCGAACACCTTCTCTAGGAATTCATAGGTGAGCGGGATGGCCGGGTTCAGGGCATTGTTCGGATAGCCCTGGACCGAGTGGTAGCTTTCCGGCGCCTCCTGGCCATCGGAGAGTTCGGGAAGCGCCACGAGCGCGGCAGTGCTGTGGCCGGGTATGTCGATCTCCGGGACGACTTCGATGCTGAGCGCCGCAGCATGCGCGACGATCGCCTTCACGTCCGCGTGGCTGTAGAAGCCGCCGACCGGTTCGGCGCCGTTGCCGAGTTGAGGCAGCATAGGCTCGTCCGGGCCGCGCATGACGCCGAGCGTCGTCAGCGTCGGATAGGCCTTGATCTCCAGCCGCCAGGCTTCGTCGTCGGTCAGGTGCCAGTGGAAGATGTTGAGCTTGAACCAGGCGAGAATATCGATGAGCCGCACGATGTCGGCCGTCGGGTAGAATTGCCGCGAGACATCGAGGTGACAGCCGCGCCAGCCATAGCGTGGCCGGTCCGCGATTTCGCCGGAGGCGGGAAACCTGAAATCGCCTCCGTGGTTTCGCGCGCCGTCGATCAACTGCGCGAGCGTCGTCAGGGCATATTGCCTGCCGGCCGCCGCTCCATAATCAAGCCGGATCTCCCGATCGGAAAAGGCAAGCCTGTAGGCTTCGCCTTCGAGCTCCGCTTTTTTCTTGAAGACGATCGGCAGCCCTTGCGGGGACGGCGCAAGACTGAAGGGAGCGTGTCCGGCCGAAAACAGCCGATGGAATAGAGCGAGGACGTTGGAGACGGCATCGACCTCGTCCGCATTGCTTTCCGCTGCGGGATAGAGGACGTCCGGTACCGCTTCTCCAGGCGCCGCGTCGATCTCGGCAGGCCAGGGCTGCAGCGCGAAAGGAAGCTCGAGCCGGCCTTTGGGAAGACATACCGGCGGCAGCTCGCTCACGGCGCCTTCGAGACGAAGGTCGGAGACCGCCACGGGAACATGACTGCCATCGGCGAGCGTCAGATAGGCCGATTTTGCCCCGTCGGTGCAATGCTTCGCCTCGCGGTGCAGACCATTGACGGTGAACGTCCAGTGTTCGCCATGGGCGAGCGTCAGTCCTTCGGGCGGCGCGAATTCATGGAAATTGGCGTTGCGGCGCAGGAAAACCGCGTTTTCGCAAGCGGCCCCTTCAATGACGCGGGTGAGCGAGGTGTAGACCAGCCGGAAGGCGCTGAGCGGCCCGCCCGATAGATTGAAGAGGCTGAAGGTGAAGCGCCCGAACGGACCGCCATCCGGTTGCCAGGCAGATTCGAGGCGATAGAGAACCGGCAGCATGAACATCCTCCCAAGGTGGAATTGTCAGTAATGGATCGATTGCGAGAAGGTCCGCGCGACTTCCGCCTGTCCGGCGGTCAGCCCGCAGTCGACCGGCAGGCAGATGCCGGAGATGGCTCCGGCGGCGGGGCTGGCAAGGAAATGCACCGCTTCGGCGACGTCCTTCGGGTCGACGATACGCTGCAGGGGATACCAGCGCTTCGCCTCCTCGAAGACCTGCGGATTGGCGGCTGCGCGTGCCTCCCAGGCCTGCGTGCGCACCGTGGCCGGCGCCACCGCATTCGCGCGGATGCCGAACTTGCCGTATTCGACGGCGATCAGTCGCGTCAGGTGCAGAAGGCCCGCCTTGGCGGCGCTATAGGCCGGATGGCCGAAAACATTCATGCCGTTCACCGAGGCGATGTTGACGACCGAGCCCCGGCTCTCTTTCAGCATTTCTTCGACAGCCCGGAAACAGAGAAAGGCCGCTTCGAGGTTGAGTGCATTGTCCATGCGCCAAATGTCCTGCGTGGTGTCGTGCAGGCTGACCGCGCGGGCGGCACCCGCATTGTTCACGAGGGTGCGCACGGTGCCGACGGAGGCGGCAGCCTGCGCCATTGCGGCCACGCTTGCGACGTCCGTCACATCGCAGGGGACGGCCAGGAAGCGCTCCGTTCCGCCGAGTTCACGCGCCGTCCTCTCCGCCGCCTCAGTGTTGATGTCGGCTACGAGAACGGTGTCGTGTCCGTCGCCCAGGCGCGCGGCGATAGCGCGGCCGATGTCGCCGGCAGCTCCTGTGACGATCGCTACGGATTTCGGCATCGGCGTTCCTTCTGGCACGTCAGTCTCCGAGAAGCTGTCGGTCGTCGCCATCCCTGTGCACCACCAGCTGCTGCTTGATGCGCCTGAGCGTCACCGTCGCCTGCGGCTGGACGCGGTAGGCGACGAGGCTCGCGACGATATCGAGCAGTGCGATGTAGGCGATACGGGTGGAGGTCGGACGATAGATGTTGTTTCCTTCCGGCAGGTCGACCGGCACGGTGATATCGGCGGCCTGCGCGACCGGACTGCCGCTCTGGGTAAGCGCGATCGTCGGCACCTTGGCCTCGCGCGCAAGCGTGAAGGCGCGCACGATCTCCGCATTGCGTCCCGAAAAGGAGGAGCCGACAATAACGTCGGCCGGCCGTGCGGCCGCCGCCATCATCATCTGCATGCTGTGATCGGAACTTGCGGTGATGCGCAATCCCAGGCGGAAGAGACGGTTCTGGAACTCCCCGGCGATCATCGAGGAGTTGCCTCCGGAACCGAAGGCATAGATCATTTCCGCTTGCGCAAGCCGGTCGGCTGCCCGCTCGATCGCTACAAGGTCGAGCGAACGGTGCAGCAGGAAGAGCGCATTCTGCGCCTTGGTGATGATATCCTGTGCCACATCCCCGGGCTCCTGGCTCTTCGGCTCGGGCTTCAGGTAGCGCATGCCGACATAGGGTGTGCGTGCCAGCTGCACCTTGAAATCGGAAAAGCTCTCGCAGCCGAGGCGCCGGCAGAAGCGCGTGACCGTCGGCGGCGAAACGTCGGCCTTGCCGGCAAGCTCAATGATCGAAGCGTTCACCGCAAACTCGAAATCGTTGAGCAGGATATCGGCGATGCGGTTCTCCGATTGGGATAACCGCCCCCTCTCCTCCTGCAGTGTCGCGAAAATATCCATCGAACGGCGCCCTTCCCCCTTCAGGCGTCCTTCGGCTTATAGGCGACGCAATCGATCTCCACCTTGCAATCGACCATCATGGAGGACTGTACGCAGGCGCGCGCCGGCGGATGAGCTCCGAAATAATCCTGATAGATCCGGTTGAAGCTCCAGAAATCGCGCGGATCGTCCAGCCAGACGCCAACTCTCACCACGTGCTCGACACCGTAGCCGGCCTCTTTCAAGATGGCCAGAAGATTGCCGATCGCCTTGTGCGTCTGGGCGACGATGTTGCCGCCGATGATCTCGCCGTTTTCCATCGCGACCTGACCGGAGACGTGAAGCCAGCCGCCCGCCTCCACGGCACGTGCGAAAGGCAATGTTTTTCCGCCTGCGCCCACCTGTTCGGCACCATAGCGCTTGATCGACATCGAGGACCCGTTCTGCAAATTATTTTCTTTATCCGTTGACAAATGACCATAGAACACGGAATTTGGCCAGTGAAAATCGACATTTATGAAAAGAATTTCAATACCGGGCAAAAATGCATGCGGAATCCCTTCCAGAATCCGTTTCCAGAAAGCGACACGGCGCGCCATTCCATATGGGAGATGTTGGTTAGCCGCGATATCGACGCGTTCCTGGCCGCCGACTGGTCGATGGTAGCCGACGATTTCGTCGAGGAGAGCTTCATCGGCATCGACGGACGGCGGGAGACGAACCCGGACAAATGGCGGCTCACCTTTCCCTCGCTCGCCGTCTATCGCGACGAATGGCTGCGCCAGGCGCGGGACTTCGCCGGGCAGTCCTTTGCCGAGGATCCGCGGGAAGCGATCTTCACCACCACGACCCTGGAAGACATCGAGGTCGACGGAGAGCTTGCCCTTGCGCGCAAGAAATTCGACGGCGGGCTGAAGAAAGCGGACGGCACGTTCGACGTGATGAAGTGGCAGACGGTTTACTATTGCCGCCTCCACCGGGGCCGGTGGAAAATCTGCGGCTTCACCGGCTATCTCCCCAATCCGATGGGGTTGAACTGAGTTGACGGACAAGGCGAAGCCATTGCGCATCTTCACGGCGGCGCTCGCGACCGAGACGAACACCTTTTCTCCTATCTGCATAGACAGGCGCGCATTCGAGGCATCGCTTTATGCTCCGCCCGGAAAGCACCCCGAAACGCCGACGCTCTGCACCGCGCCGATCACCGTCGGCCGCCGCGTGACCGCGCAAAAAGGCTGGGAACTGATCGAAGGCACCGCAGCCTGGGCGGATCCTGCCGGTCTCGTCAATCGCCAGACCTATGAGGATCTGCGTGACGAAATTCTCGGCCAATTGCGTTCCGCCCTGCCCGTCGATGCCGTCGTTCTGGGCCTGCATGGGGCAATGGTCGCCGACGGCTGCGAGGATACCGAAGGCGACCTGCTTCAGCGCGTGCGCGAAATCGTAGGTGCGGACGTGCTCGTCTGCGCCGAACTCGACCCGCACAGCCACCTCACCGCAAGGAGAGCGGCGGCCGCGGATTTCTTCGTCTTCTTCAAGGAGTTCCCGCACACCGATTTCGTCGAACGCGCCGAAGACCTCTGGCGGATCGCGATCGATACGCTCGAGGGCCGCGTAACGCCGGTGATGTCCATTTTCGACTGCCGGATGATAGACGTCTTCCCCACCTCGCGCGACCCCATGCGCAGCTTCGTGGACAAGCTGATGCAGATCGAGCGGGACGATGCCGATGTGCTGTCATTGTCCGTCGTGCATGGATTCATGGCCGGCGACGTTGCGGAAATGGGCACCAAGATGCTGGTCGTCACCAACGGCAAGGCGGAGAAAGGCGAGGCTCTCGCCCGTGAGCTGGGTCTCGAGCTCTTCTCCCGCCGCGGCACGTATCGCATGCCGGAGATCGACGAACGCCAGGCAGTGGCACAGGCGCTGGCGGCTCCGGCCGGTCCCGTGGTGATTGCCGATATGTGGGATAATCCAGGCGGCGGCACGGCGGGCGATGCGACGGTCGTGTTGGAGGAACTCATTGCGAGGAACGCGACCGACACGGCGATCGGCACGATCTGGGATCCCATGGCCGTGCAGATCTGCATGGCGGCCGGCGAAGACGCCGAGATCCCCTTGCGCTTCGGCGCGAAATCCGGGCCCGGCACGGGGCGGCCGATCGATGGCATCGTCAAGGTCGTCAAGCTGGTGCGCAATGCGGAAATGCGCTTCGGAGAGAGCTTCGCCCCCTTCGGCGACGCCGTTCATATCCGCTTGCATGGCATCGACATCATCCTGAACACGACGCGCGCCCAGAGCTTCGACCCGAGCCTTTTCTCGGTGATGGGCATCGATCCCACGTCGAAAAAGATCCTCGTGATCAAATCCACGAACCACTTCTTCGCGTCATTCTCCAAGATCGCGTCCGAGATCCTCTATTGCTCTGCCGGGACGCCCTACCCCAACGACCCGGCGCGGACTCCCTATCGGCGCGCAAGGCGCGACATCTGGCCGATGACGACCGACCCGCACGGGTTGGCGGGAGGCTTGTGAACCTCCTAGGCGCGCTCGCCGGCTGAACCAAGCGAGCCGACAAGTCGGAACTTTCCGAGCTGATCTGGGGACCTGCGTCGTCAGCGAACCGCCGGCTGAAACAGCTCTACAATGTTGCCGGAAGGATCAATCAGCAGTATCTGCGATCCGCCGGGCCCGGTCACGACGTCGTTGCGAAACCTGACGCCGGCGGCGCGCAGGCGTTCGACCTCGACAGCCAGGTCGTCGACGATGAGATGAATCCGGTTCCAGCCGCCCGGCGAAGGACGTTCGCCGTCCGGCATTGGCCGGCCCGCTGAGCTCAATGGGCCGCTCAGCAATAGCCGCAGGGCTCCCCGCCTGACATCCGCGAAAGCGGGAGCGTGGTTGGAGAGAAGCGAAAAGCCGAGATGCTTCGTGTACCATTCGACCGCAGAATCGACGTCGTCGACCATGTAACGCACGTTGACGGTTGTTTCCGACATTCCCGCCTCCCGATCCGAGTTCACCAAAGCAACCTGAATGCGCCACCGATTTTCGCGCGATTGCTCGTGACGTCAATGTCCTTTCGCAACTGCTGGCCACCCTCGCTCCCACGTGCGGCGAGGGTGGCCGCATGTGGGACGGGCCGGCACTCAATCTGCGATGCGTTTCACCATGATGACATCGTCGATCTCCCGACCCTCGTGAAGAAAACCGCTTGGTATGCGGCCGGCTACAGAAAACCCCTCGCGATGGTAAAATCGGATCGCCGCCGGGTTGTCGGCGCTGACGGCAAGCTCCAGCTGTTTGATGCCCTCGTTTCGTGCGTAATCCGCGACAGCATCCAGAAGCCGCTTCGCAAGCCCGGTTCCGCGCAGTTCCCGGCGCAGATAGACCATGACGAGCGTCGCACGATGCGCCATCTTGCTTGCGCTCTGACGCATCAGGCCCATGATCCCGACTGGAACATCGTCCTGGAAGGCAACGAAGACGGGGTTGCCGACGGTTCTGCGCCGCCACTCCTCGTCCGGCAGCTTTTCCCAATCTTCGGCGCTGCTGGCAAAGAAGGCAGGCTCCGTCCGCAGCGCTTCCAGCCGAATGCTGCGGAAGGCCTCGGCTTCGTCGATACCAAGCAGCCTGATCGTCGCGCTCACGATTACGCCGCCGCCGGGTCGAAGAGCGCCATGTCGATGTCGGTCATCTCGACCCGGCGCTCGAAGGCCGTGCCGTTCTCGTCGAAGAGATGGCAGTCGACGGCGCGGATGCCGGTCCTGATCGGTTCGTCCGCACGAATCGCGAGCGTTCCCGGCAGCATGGCGCAATAGTTCTCGCCCTCTCCGTCGAGCGCCACATAGGCCACGGTGTGAGCGCCGAGACGCTCGATTACCGATGGGGTGACCGTCAGCGTCAGGTCAGCGGCACCCATCTGGATGTGTTCCGGCCGGACACCGAGCGTTAGGGTTCGGCTGGCCATGCCCGCGCGGGGAACGACCGGCACGAGGATAGTCTGCCCCTTGTAGTCCACTTCCACGCCGGCGTCGGTGACGCCGGTGCAGGCGACCGGCAGGAAGTTCATCTTCGGATGCCCGATGAAGCCGGCGACGAATATATTGGCGGGCTTGTGATAGAGCTCGAGCGGCGCTCCCGTCTGAGCGATCTCACCGGCATTCAGCACGACGATCCGGTCCGCCATCGTCATCGCCTCGACCTGGTCGTGCGTGACGTAGATCATCGTCGCCTTCAATTGCCGGTGCAGTTTCGCAAGTTCGATGCGCATGTCGGCGCGCAGTGCAGCGTCGAGGTTCGACAGAGGCTCGTCGAAGAGGAAAATCTTCGGCTCGCGCACGATCGCCCGGCCGATCGCCACGCGCTGGCGCTGGCCGCCCGAAAGCATGCCGGGCTTCTGCTCCAGCCGCTGGTCGAGATGCAATATGCGGGCGGCATGTTCGACCTTCGCCTTCAGCTTCTCCTCGGGCATTTTCTCGACCCTGAGCGGAAAGGCGATATTCTCGAACACGCTCATATGCGGGTAGAGTGCATAGGACTGGAAGACCATGGCGATGCCCCGCCTGACCGGCGGCAGATCGTTGACGCGTTTCCCGTCGATGACGATGTCGCCGGCGGTCGTCTCGTCAAGCCCCGCGATCATTCTGAGCAATGTGGACTTGCCGCAGCCGGAAGGCCCGACAAAGACCACGAATTCGCCATTCCCGACTTCGAGCTCGATGCTCTTCAGCACCTCGTAGCTGCCGTAGAATTTCTGAACCTTGTTGAGAGTGAGCTGTCCCAATAAACTGTCTCCGGCCACCGGCGCAGCGGCATTTCCGCCAATATTGAAGGCGGGACCGCCGAGCCGAAGCCCCGCGGTCCCGGCGCGTTTACTTGTACTGTTCGAGGTCGGCGGCCGCCTTTTTCAAGGCATCCGCCGGCTCGGCCTTGCCGGTCACCACCGACTGGACCATCTCGATCATCGTGTTCTGAAAACCTTTGAAGTCCTTGAAGAGCGGCTCCGGGCCACCATAGGCTATCCCGTCGATAAACGGCTTCCAGGACGGATCGGCCTTGACGAATTCGTCCACCTTCGGAGACGGCCGAAGCGGCGTCAAACCTGCACCGCCCTGCAACTCGTACTCGCCCTGCGGGCCGGGAGAGGTGATGAACTTGGCGAACTCGATCGCCTTTTCTTCGACACCCGTATCCTTGAACACCACAAGGCTGTCGGTGATCAGCAGCGTGCCGTCGCCCTTGGCCGAAGGGCCGAGCGGCAGCGGCGCTACACCCCAATTGACCTTCGTTTCCTTCAGCCGGGCGGCAGCTCCGGAGCCCGATTGGATCATGCCGACTTTCCCGTCAAGGAAGATGGCGCGGATTTCGTTCTGCTCGTAAGCCGTCGCCCCCTCGACAGAAAAGGGAGTGATGTCCTTGTAGGCCTGCAGGGCGGCAAGGACTTCCGGGCTGTCGATGACGATATTGTCGCCGTCGATGACCTTGCCGTTATTGGTATAAACCCAGTGCATGAACTGGTGCATCGTGTTGTCGAAGGTCTTGGCCGGAAGTCCGTAGCCCGCAATGCCGGTCTTTTCCTTGATCTGCTTGGCGAAGGCGATCTCCTCGGCCCAGGTTTTGGGCGGGACTTCCGGGTCGAGACCGGCCTGCTTGAAAAGGTCCTTGTTCCAGTAGAGTGCCTTGGTGGAAAATGCGATAGGCACGCCCCACTGCGTTCCCTCGAACGTCACCGTGTCGACGATATTCGGATAGTAGCCCTTTTTCTCGTCCTCGGTCATCGGGACCGGAACGATCAATTCGTTCTCGGCGAACTCCTTGAGCGCGCGCGATCCGACATAGGCCATGCCGACCGGAGTCCCGGCCACGGCAAGCGTCGTCGCCTTGTCCTGACACTGGGCCCAGCCGACGACTTCGGGCGTCACCTTCCAGCCGGGATTCTTCCCCTCCCATTCCTTGATGTATTTCTCGTGGATAGGATCGATCGTGTCGCCGCAATAGATCCAGCTGATTTCCTGGTCCGCGGCCTGTGCGGCGACGCTGCCGAGAGCGGTCGATCCGAGCAGCGCAAGCGTGAGAAAGGTAGCTTTGTAGGCAATAGTCACTGATGAAACTCCCCTGTTTTAATGGTTGCTTATTGTTTCACCGCGCCGGCGGTCAGGCCGCTGACGAGATAGCGTTGAAGGAAGAAGATCACGATCACGGCCGGGGCGATGCCGACGAAACTTGCCGCCATCAGCTCGTTCCAGACCACCTCCTGCCGGCCGAAATAGGCGAAAAGGCCCACGGGCAGCGGCATGTACTCGCTCTTCGAGTTGAAGGTCAGCGCGAAAATGAACTGCTGGGCATAGGAGCCGATGAAGGTGGTGATCGCCACTACGGTGATGCCCGGCATGGCGATCGGCAGGATCACCCGGCGTAGCGTGTAGAAATGGCTTGCACCGTCGACGAAGGCTGCCTCGTCCAGCTCGCGCGGGATGCGCATCATGTAGGTGCGCAGAAGCCAGATAGCGGAGGGGATCAGGAAGGCGACACCCGGCACGATCATGGCGAAATAGGTGTTCAGTACGCCGAAGCTGCGCATCAGCCGAAAGAGAGGGATGAGCAGCACGGCGCCCGAGAACATGTTGACCGCCAGGAAAGCGGCAAGCAGCGCCCCGCTGCCGCGGAACTTGAAGCGCGCAAAGGCATAGGCCGCCGGCACCACCAGCGCCAGCACGACGGCTGTCACGATGATGGAGATGAAGAAGGAGTTGAAGATATAGCGGGCGAAGCCCGGCACGCTTACCCACATGGTGCGATAGGCCTCGAAGGAACCGTTCTCCGGCCAGAAGCGGTAGGGAGAGGAAAAGAGGCGGCCCAGCGGCTTCAGAGATACGAGGAAGCCTTCGACGAAAGGCGCGAGGATGAAAGTGAGGAAGACGAAGATGCCCCCATAGATGCCGACGAGCTCGTACCAGCGGTAGCGGTTGATCATTGCGGGCTGGCTCATCGGCTTTCTCCCGTGGCAAGGCGGTGCGTGACGCGGAAATAGGCGATGCAGAAGATCGACAGGAAGATACAGATCAGCACGGCGCGCGCCGCGCCCTCCCCGTATTTCTTCGAGCCGATCGCGGTCCGGTAGGTGTCGATGATCATCGTCGTCGTGTCGCCGTTCGGCCCGCCCTGGGTCAAGATCCAGATGATGTCGAACGAGTTGAAGGTGGCGATCAGCGACAGCATCGACATGGTGATCATCGACGGCACCAGAAGCGGCAGGGTGATGCGGCGGAAGCGGTAGAAGCGCCCTGCTCCGTCAGTCCAGGCGGCCTCGTAGAGATCCTGCGGGATCGCCTGCATCGAGGCGAGCATGTAAAGCGTCACCAGAGGCACGCCGATCCAGACGTCGGTGACGATGGTCGCCCAGAAAGCGGTGGAGCCATGCGCCAGGAAGGCGACCGGACCGTCCACCAGCCCCCAGTTCTGGAGCGTCCCGGAGATCATTCCGAACTGGCCGTTATACATCCAGCCCCACATGAAGATGCCGATCGCCATGGGCACGATCCACGGCGGCATGGTGAGCACGCGAAAAAGCGCCCGCCCCGGCACTGCGGCGTTCAGCATCACCGCTCCGAATGTGCCGATGATCATCTTGATCGTCACCGAGAAGGCGGTCCAGACGAAGGTGCGGAGGATCACTTCCGCGAAGGTGGCGTTGAAGATCTTGTCGTAATTGGCCGTGCCGACCCATTTGGTCGTCTTCTTCAGCGAGGCGTCGGTGAAGGACAGGACGAAGGTATCGACCAGCGGATAGGCGACGATAACCGTCACGTAGAAGACGGCCGGAAGAAGCAGGACCCAGGCGAAGATGATCGTGCTGCGCCGAACGCTCATCCCCTCCCCCTCTCAAGCCGCACGGGCATGCAGGGCTTCGTCGAAGCGGTCCCAGAGCGGCCGAAGATCGACGACCGTCCTCTTCATCCGCGCCTCGTCCATGGACAGCGCCAGAATGCCCGCTTCCAGCGCATCGAGCGGCGAGACCGGCAGGGGACCGCCATCCCGCACATGCGCGATGATCTCGGCCGCCATCTGCTCGTCGGCGCCGTAGTGTTGCGAAAGTGCCGTCTCTTTGGCGTAGCGCTTCTCCACCACCTTCCGGCCCGACAGCACCTCGTGCACGTCCAGATAGCCGCGGATGAAGTCGCCCTCCGCCATGCCGCGCGATCCGATGACGCAAAAGCGACGGAACTGGTCCGGCACGTTGAGGTTGGTGTGGAAGTTCATCGCGACGCCGTTGGCATATTCGACGATGGCGACCTGATAGTCGATGATGTCGCCATCACTGTCGAAGACCTTGTCGGAGCCGAGCCAGCCGCTCGGCTTGCGGTGGAAAAGCTGCAGGTCGTTTACGCCGTCGCGGCTGGGATCATTGGCCGGGATGAAGCTCTTGCGGCCGCCGAAACTGGCGACGCGTTCCGGGCGCGCGCCGACCACGCCGTTGTAGAGATCGAGGTCGTGGCAGCATTTCTCGAGCATGAAGCTTCCGGCATAGCGTCCATAGCGGCGCCAATCGCGCATGAAGAACGCGCCATGATAGGGCTCTATGTGCTCGGCGGCCTCGATCGAAACCACATGGCCGAGCGTTCCTGCGGCTTGCGCGGCGCGCAGGTCACGATAGAGCGGCGCATAACGCAGCACGAGGCCGACCATCAGCCGGTCGGGCCCGTGTTTCGAAAGCAGCGCCGCAAGTTCCAGGCTCTGCTCGATCGTGCTGACGATGGGCTTCTCGCAGAAGATCTTGAGCCCCGCCTCGAGGCCGATACGGATATGATCGAGATGCATGTGGTTCGGCGAGCCGATCATCAGGAGATCGAGCTTTTCGCCGGCGATGAGCTCTTCAGGCGTGGCGTAGGCCCTGCCGGCGGAAATGCCTTTCTCGGTAAGCGTGGCAAGGCCGGCCGGCTCGGGATCCACATATCCCGCGACCTCGAAGGCTTCGTCGATCGCCTTGAAGACATAGCCCAGGTATCCCAGACGGAATCCGAGTCCGATTATCCCGACTTTCATTGCTCGCGCTGTTCCCTTGTCTCGGCGTAATTATTTTTCGTAGACTGGGACAGATTTTTCATTGCGTCAATGAAAAATCGGAAAATGCGCCAGATTGTGAAATTCATTTTCATTCCTGGCGTTAAGTTTAGCTCACGCCCAAGCTGGCGGCCTGACGCATCGCATCAATTCGATTGGACGCGAGGCGCTTCAGATGTGCGCTCGACCCGCGAATGCCCGTTCAAGCCCCTGGAGCGCATCGTGAATGAGGACGGCAAGCGCTCCAACGATCAAGCCGCCCTGGAGGACAAAAGCGAGATTGTTGGACTGAAGTCCGGCGATGATCACCTCGCCGAGCGTCCTGGCCGCGACCGTCGAGCCGATCGTCGCCGTCGCGAGACTGATCACGACGGAAAGGCGGATGCCTGTCAGGATCACCGGCAGCGCCAGCGGAAGCTCGATCCTGAAGAGCCGCTGGCGGCCGGTCATTCCCGCGCCGCGTGCAGCCTCCATCACCGTCGGCGGCAGAGTGGTCAGTCCGGTCAGGGCATTTTCGAAGATCGGCAGAAGGCCATAGAGGAAAAGGGCGATCAGGGTCGGCTTCTCGCCGAAGCCGTAAATCGGTACCGCAAGCGCGAGGACCGCCACCGGCGGGAAAGTCTGGCCGATGTTGACCAGACTGCGCGAGAGCGGCAGAAACTCGGCGCCGGCCTTCCGCGTAACGATGATCGCCAGTGATACGGCGACGATGGTCGCGGCCACCGTCGCGACGAACACGGTCCGCAAGTGCAGGACCGTCAGCCAGAACAGGCTGCCCTGGTTGTAGACGGCCGGCGCGTTCTCTTGCACCAGAGGTTTCAACAGCGGCTCGAACCAGGCGGGCTGCACCAGGAAAGCCAGCAACACGGCGAGCACGGTCAGCCGAAACAGATTGGGCAGCGTGGCCATCACTGCCGCCTCGCCGCACGCTTCACGATCGCTTCGAGCGTGATCTTGCCCAGGATCGCGCCGTCCGCCGCCGCGACCGGCAGTGCCGAACGGCCCGTCCACAGAAGCTCCGACAGCGCGTCACGCTGGCTGAGAACTTCCGGAACCGGCCGGCCCTCGGCCGAGCCGGGCTCGACCGCCTCGCCGACCGTTTCGATGTCGAGCAGCCGGAATGGACGCTCGCTGGCGCCGACCAGCGTCTCGACGAAGGGCGTGGCGGGCCTGACGAGCATTTCGGCCGGCGTCGCATATTGCACCACCTCGCCCTTGTCCATCACCGCGATCCTGTCGGCAAGGTGGAAGGCCTCTTCCATGTCGTGGGTGACGAGGATGATCGTGGTGCCGAAATGTTTCTGGATGGCGGCGAGGTCGTCCTGCGCCTTGGCGCGGATGATCGGATCGAGCGCGCCGAAGGGCTCGTCCATCAGGAGTACGTTGGGCTCCGCCGCAAGTGCCCTTGCAACGCCCACGCGCTGCTGCTGCCCGCCGGAAAGCTCGTGAGGGTAGCGCGGTCCGAATTCCGAGGGATCGAGCTGGAACAGCTTCAGCAGCTCCTCCACCTTGGCATCGATGCGGGCTTTCTCCCAGCCGAGCAGCGTCGGCACGGTCGCGATGTTCTGCGCGACTGTCCTGTGCGGGAAGAGGCCATGGCCTTGAATGGCGTAGCCGATACGCCGGCGCAGCTCGAAACCCGGAATCGATCGATTGTCCTCGCCGTCTATCTTGATCGTCCCTGCCGTCGGCTCGACGAGGCGATTGATCATTCTGAGGAGCGTCGTCTTGCCGGAGCCGGAGGTTCCGACGACGACGGTGACCGTATGCGGCGCGACCGTCAGCGACACGTCGCTCACGACCGTCGTGTCGCCATAGCGCTTGGATATTTCCTCGATTTCGATCATGCGGCGTTGCCTCGGCTGCGGTTCGGCATGGTCATCTCGATCAGCGCGTCGAGCACGATCGCCGCGGTAAAGGCCAGCACGACAGTCGGAATTGCGCCGAGCAGCACCAGGTCCATCGCCGTCTGACCCACCCCCTGGAAGACGAAGACGCCGAAACCCCCGCCGCCAATAAGGGCGGCGATCGTCGCAAGCCCGATGTTCTGCACCAGCACGATGCGGATGCCGGTCAGGATCACCGGAAAGGCCAGCGGAAACTCGATCGCGACGAGGCGCTGGCGGTCCGTCATGCCGATGCCCCGCGCCGCGTCGTTGGCCGCGTGCGGCACGCCGGCAAGCCCGACGACTGTGTTGGCGACGACAGGCAGCAGGGAGTAGAGGAAGAGGGCGACGAAGGCAGGGGCGGCACCGATGCCGCGGATGCCGATCGCCGCAGCGCCGGGAATATTCGCCGCGACCCAGCCGAGCGGCGCGATCAGAATGCCGAAAAGTGCAATGGAAGGGATCGTCTGGATGGCGTTCAGGACATTGAGCACGCCGGCCCGAAGCCGTTCGACGCGGTGACAGAGAATGCCGAGCGGCAATCCGACGACGGTCGCTGCGACCAGCGAGCCGAGCGCCAGCGTCACGTGACGGCCCGCCTCGGTCCAGAACAGGTCGGAGCGGTTGGCATATTCCTTCATGATCGAAAGGTCGTCCCAGCGGCCGGTGACGAGCATTCCTCCAGCGAGGACGAGGACGCCCGCGAAAACGAGAAGCCGCAGACCAGGTCCCGGATTGAGGCGGGTCAAGGCGTCCGCGACCAACAGGGAGAAGGCGAAGACCAGAACCCAGAAGCCGGAAGCCGGAGACACGCGTGCAAAGCTGTTGTCCGGCGGCGTCAGGTGATCGGCCGCCACCCCGATCAGAAGGGCGAGAGCTGCCAGCGCAGCCAGTGCCACGGCCATCCGCAAGAGGCGCGGGGTCCTGAGAAACGCGACGCCGGCGCCGGCAATCACGAGGGCGAGGAGCCCGTAGCCGAGCGGCGGCGGAAGTGCCTCCAGGATTGCCCGTGCTTCGCCCTGAATGATCCGGTTTGCACGAAACGTCGCGAAAGGCGCAAGGAGAGCGCCATAGAGGACGAGGATCGCGATGATCAGGCCGAGCTTGTCGAAACGGAAGGCCAAGCGTTCCCTTGTCTGGATGATGCCAGTCGCCATTCAGCGGTCCGTTCGAGGCAGGTGAAGGAAGAGCGCGGTCGAATCTTATCGGACCAGCGCCCTCCCCCGACGTCAAGCTATTTCAGGAAGCCGTTTGCCTTCAGAAAGTCCTCGGCAACGGCCTTGGCCGACTCGCCGCCGACCTGCACGCGGCCATTGAGCTCCTGCAGGGTGGTGAGGTCGAGCTTTTCGAAGACGGGCTTCAGGATCTCTTCGATCGTCGGATTTTCCTTGAGAACCGCTTCGCGGATGATCGGCGCCGGCTGATAGACCGGCTGGACGGCCTTGTCGTCCTCGAGAACCACGAGACCGGAGGGCGCAATGCCTCCATCGGTGCCGTAGACCATTGCCGCATTGGCGCCATTCGTCTGGTTTGCCGCAGCCGCGATCGTCGCGGCGGTATCGCCTCCGGAGAGCGTGATGAGCTGTTCCGGTTTCAGCTTGAAGGAATAGGTCGTCTGGAACGCAGGCAAGGCAGCGGCGGAGTTGACGAATTCCGACGAAGCCGCGAGCACGACCTCGCCGCCGCCAGAAACGAATTTGCCGAAATCCGATAGCGTCTTGAGGTTGTTCTTCTCGGCAATGTCCTTGCGCAGCGCGATCGCCCAGGTGTTATTGGCCGGAGACGGCGTCAGCCAGACGATCTTGTTGGCGTCATAGTCGAGCTTCTTCGCCTCTTCATAGGCTTTCGCCGCATCCTTCCAGGCCGGATCGTTGGCCTTCTCGAAGAAGAAGGCGGCGTTGCCGGTATATTCGGGATAGATGTCGATCTCGCCGGCGATGATCGCCTTGCGCACGACAGGGGTGGCGCCGAGTTGCACGCGATCCGTCGTCTTGATGTCGTTGGCGTTCAGGACCGAGAGGATGATGTTGCCGAGAACGCCGCCCTCCGTGTCGATCTTCGAGGAAACGACGACCTCGGCTTCGGCAGCCGCGGTGGTGAGTGCAAGCGCAATGGCGGCACCGATCAGTGTCCTGGTGAAGTTCAGTCGCATGATTGTCTCCCTCGGTTTTGATCTCGAATTTTGATCACGCTTTCCGCGCTGCGTCCGGCCAAGACGTTCCATATATGTCAGCTTTCCGGAAAAAATCGAGCTTAAGCTGTCTGCACTTGATATCCGTTCCATGGCGCCGTCCGGATCGGGCGGCAAACGTTGCCGTCGATGCGCATTGCAATCGGACGTAATGTGGACCACTCTTCCGCCCGGCGCCAGCATCTCTCCGGAGGTTGTCATGAACAAGCATTTCGATGCGATCGTCATCGGTGCCGGCCAGGCGGGACCTTCACTCGCCGGACGGTTGTCGGATGCGGGCAAGACCGTTGCACTGATCGAGCGCAAGCTTTTCGGCGGCACCTGCGTCAATACCGGCTGCATGCCGACCAAGGCGATGGTCGCGAGCGCCTATGCGATCCACACCGCCCGACGCGGAGCCGAATACGGCATGACGACAGGGCCTGTCTCGGTCGATTTTGGTCGCGTCATGGCGCGAAAGGAAAAGGTCCGGCTCGATGCCCGCTCAGGCGTCGAGAAGTGGCTCAAGGGTATGAAGAACTGCACCGTCTTCGAGGGCCACGCCCGTTTCGAAGGTCCGCGTGAGGTCCGCATCGGCGACGAACTGATTTCGGGGGAGCGGATCTTCGTCAATGTGGGGGGCCGCGCCGCAGTTGCCGATCTGCCCGGCGTGAACGACGTCCCTTATCTCACCAACAGTTCGATCATGGACCTTGCCGAGCTGCCGGAACATCTCGTCGTGGTGGGCGGCAGCTATATCGGGCTTGAATTCGCCCAGATGTTCCGCCGCTTCGGCTCCGACGTCACCGTCATCGAAAAGGGCGCGCGGCTGATCGGGCGGGAGGATCCGGAGGTCTCCGACGCGATCCGTGAGATCCTCGAGAACGAAGGCGTTCGAATACGCACGAATGCGGAATGCATCCGCTTCTCGAACCATGCGGACAGCGTAGCCGTGGGCGTGGATTGCACATCTGGCGAGCCGGAGGTGAGCGGTTCTCATGTGCTGCTTGCGACCGGCCGCCACCCCAATACGGATGATCTCGGCCTGGACAAGGCGGGCGTGAAGACCGACGAACGGGGCTATATCGAGGTCGACGACAGCCTGCGCACCAATGTTCCGCATATTTTCGCAATGGGAGACTGCAACGGCCGCGGCGCCTTCACGCACACCTCCTATAACGACTTCGAGATCGTCGCCGCCAATCTCATCGACGACGATCCGCGCCGGGTGAGCGACCGCATCCAGACCTACGCCCTCTATATCGACCCGCCGCTCGGCCGCGCCGGCATGACCGAGACCGAGGCCCGCAAGAAAGGACACAAGCTGCTGATCGGGACGCGCCCCATGACAAGGGTCGGCCGCGCGGTCGAAAAGGGCGAGACGCAGGGCTTCATGAAAGTCATCGTCGATGCGGGCACCGACGAGATTCTCGGCGCATCCATCCTGGGCACAGGTGGTGACGAGGCGATCCAGAGCATCCTTGACGTGATGTATGCGAAGAAACCCTACACGATGATCGCCCGCGCGGTGCACATCCACCCGACCGTGTCGGAACTCATCCCGACGGTGTTCGGAGATCTGTCGTCGGCGTAGGGTCGGGGGGATTGCCCCTCATCCGCCTGCCGGCACCTTCTCCCCGCAAGCGGGGCGAAGGGGACCCCTGGGTCCCTCCTCATGCTCCAGCCTCCGCTGGAGAACTGTGGCCGCGCCGCTTGTCCCTTCTCCCCGTCTCGGACGGGGATCCGGCCTGTTGGGCTCATTCAGAACGCTCTCTGCGCGGCTCCCGTCAAACCTTTTCGCTGAACCACCTCAGCGACATGCAGGAAAGCCCCGCGTCGATCTTGCCTATCTCCGTGGTCTTCAGCGGGACGACCCTATAGCCGGCCTTGTCGAGCATCTCGATCGTCCTGGGAAAATCGGAACCGACCAAGACCACGTCGTTGACGCGCAGTGCGTTCGCGGCCGGCTCTTCTCCCTCGGGAATGATCATCTGCCTGAACTCCCCGAAGACGCCGGATCGTGCAAGACGATCGGTGGAAAGGATCGTCTCGTCGTCGAGGAGCGAGCAGTCGGTCTTGAAATGCAGGACGCCCTCCGGGGTCGCGACGACTTCGCTCTTGCGCCCGAGTTTTTCGAGGCAGGCCTGCAGCGCCGCCGCGCCCGCCGTGTCGGTTCTCGCCGACAGGCCGATCATCACGCTTTCGCGCGTTGTCAGCACGTCGCCGCCGTCGGCATAGCCTTGCGGCAGGTCGAGCACCGTCTCGAACATGTCACGCAGCGTCGGCGCGATTTCCTCGACTTCCTTGACGCGCGTGGCCGCTCCCGGCCGAAGCAGGACCGCCCCCTCTGTGAAGACCAGAGCGGGGTCCTCCACGAAAATCGAGTCCGGAAAGGCTTCGAGCGCCGGCAGGACCGTGACCTTCACGCCGGCATCGCGCATCGCCTCGACATAGGCGTCGTGCTCGGCCTTCACTCCCTCGTAGGTGGGGCTGCCGCGATCCTCCGCGCGCAAGCCGTTAACGACCGATCGTGACGGCGAGCGCACGATGATGGAATTGAATTGATAGGCCGGACGCGTCATCGCGGACTCTTCTCCCTCTGGTTGGTTTTTTATTTAAGCGGACACGGTGCTTACGAAATCCGGACTGCCGCGCAACGTGTTGCTGACTGTGCAGATCTCCTCCTCCGCCGCCTCCATGATGGCGTGGCGCACGGTGTCGTCGAAATCGCCCTTGATAACGAAGGCGATATCGAACCGCGCGACGCGCGACGGCTCGTCATGGGCCTTCTCACCGGTGACCTTGACCGTAACTTCCGTGAGCCGGTCGAGCACGCCGAAACGGCTCGCGGCGATGCGTGCGCTGAGCACCAGACAGCTCGCGAGCGATGCGTAAAGAAGGTCGAGCGGCCCGAATCCCGGCTGCGAAGGACTGGTGACGATATCGAGTTCGCCGCCGGTCAGCGATGTCACATGCGGAAAGCCGGTGCGGCCGACTACGGCGGTCGCGCCAGTTTCCCGCGTCCTCACTTTGAGCTCGGCCATGGGGCGTAACCTCGCGCGGCTCAGGCGTTTTCCGGGGGAATGACGCCCTTGGTGAAAAGAAAGCAGCCGTAGAAGCGTGTCTCGCCTGTTGTGATGACGCAGTAGGCCTTCTTTGCTTCCTCGTAGAAGGCAAAGCGCTCGATCCCGTACATCGGAGCGGGCTTCCCTTCGGCGCGGTCGATCTCGGCCTGCACCTCGCGCTGCACCGCCGGGACCTCGTCCGGCGCCCCCATGACTTCCATGCGCCCGGCCGAGGGCTGAAGCGGCGTGTCGAGCGGTAGGACCGAAAGGATCGCCCTTGCCGCGCGCGCCGAAGAAACATTGTCGATGTGCAGCAGTTTGCCGAGCGTGGTCTGCCGGGCGATGGCATCCGACGGGAAATTGGTATCGGAAATCACCAGCGTGTCGCCATGGCCCATCGATCTCAGCGCGTGCAGCACATCGGCATTGAGAGCCGGGTCGATATTCTTGAGCATTCCTGTCCTTCTCCACTGCAAAGCGCGGTCGCATCAGGCCGTTTCTGGCGCGCGCCGTCAACAGCCTGTTGCTCTTTCTCCACGCTTCCGATGCGACGACCACCGCTCTGCGGAGAGCGGGAGGCTATTCGCCGTAGGGAATCCAGATGTTCTTGACATCGACCGCTCGCCGCAGGAACGCCTGTCCTTCGGCGGCCGAGCGATCCGTCCAATCGATCGCCTTGCCGTAATCCACGAAGGTACGCTTGAGGTTGCCGACGGACAGCTTCTCGACGAGTGTCGAAAGTTCCGGCGAGCCGAACGCCCAGAGCGCGTCCACGTCGTTGTGCGCGGCGAGTGCCTTGGCGAGTTCGATCGCAGATCCGGTGACGATATTGATGACGCCGGGCGGCACATCCGAGGTCTCGAGGACCGAATAGAAGTCGGTCGCAGCCAGAGGATGCGCTTCGCTCGGCACGGCGACCACCCGGTTTCCGACTGCAATCAGCGGTGCCACGAGACTGACAAGCCCGAGCAGCGGCGCTTCCGGGGGGCAGATGACGCCGACGACGCCCTGGGGTTCCGGCATGGCCAGTGCCACGCCGCGCAGGGGCGGCTGGTGCACGGTGCCCTCGTATTTGTCCGCCCAGGCTCCGTAGCTGAACAGCCGGGCAATCGAAGCTTCGACCTCCGCTCGGGCATTGGCTGCCGAGGCCCCCGTCATGGCGGCGATGCGGTCGGCGAATTCCGCCCCGCGGCTGCTCAGATTCTCGGCGATGTAATAGAGGATCTGGGCGCGGTTATGCGCTGTTGCCGAAGACCAGCCCGAGGCGCCCCGCGCCGCAACGACGGCATTGCGGATATCCTTGCGGTTGCCCTCGCCGACTTCGCCGATCACCTTGCCTTTCGGGGAAAGCACGGGCCGCGAATAGTTCCCGTCCGGCCGCGCCTGCTTGCCGCCGACGAAGAGCTTGGCAGTGCGATCGAGCGCCGGAACGGCGAAATCACCGGCGGCCTGCTTCGGGGCCGGCAAGCCGTGTTCGGGGCGCAGCTTGCGCCCCATCCAGGCCCTCGGCTTCAGATATTCGTAGCAGCCCTCTCGCCCGCCCTCACGGCCGAAGCCGGATTCGCGCTTTCCGCCGAAGCCGCTCGACGCATCGAAGAGGTTGGTCGCATTGACCCAGACGACACCGGCCGCAAGCTTTGCGGCAACATGCAGGGCAAGACCGATCGTTTCGCTCCAGACGCTCGCGGCAAGGCCGTAGCGGCTATGATTTGCAAGCTGGATCGCCTCCTCCGGCGTACGGAAGGTCATCGATACGGCCACCGGCCCGAAGATTTCCTCGGTCGCGACGACGGAAGTCGGCTGGACGCCGGTCAACAGCGTCGGCCGAAAGAAGCTGCCGCCCTTCGGGAGTTCGATCTTCGGCTGATGCATCGATGCGCCTTCGGCGACGCCCTTCGCCACCAGCTCTTCGATTCGCTGCAACTGCACCGGCGCGACGATCGCCGCCATATCGATCGCCTTGTCGAGCGGATGACCGACGCGGAGCGTCTCCATGCGCCGCTTCAACCGGTCATGAAAGACCGGCGCCACGCCCTCCTGCACCAGAAGGCGTGAACCGGCGCAGCAGACCTGGCCCTGATTGAACCAGATCGCATCCACGACGCCTTCGACCGCCGCGTCGATATCGGCATCGTCAAAGACGATGAAGGGCGACTTGCCGCCAAGCTCCAGCGTCAGCGACTTGCCGCTCCCCGCTGTCTTCTCGCGGATCAGGCGTCCGACTTCGGTCGAGCCGGTAAAGGCGATCTTGTCGATATCCTCGTGCTCGACGATCAGCGCCCCCGTCTCGCCCTCGCCCGTCACCACGTTCAGCACGCCCGGGGGGAGACCCGCTGCAGCGGCAAGCTCCGCGAAGAGCAGCGCCGTCAAGGGCGTAAACTCCGCAGGCTTCAGGATGACGGAATTGCCGAGCGCCAGCGCCGGCGCAACCTTCCAGGCGAGCATCAGGAAGGGGAAGTTCCAGGGGATGACCTGTCCGACAACGCCCACGGGCATCTGGTCGGCGAATTCCGTCTCCTGCAGCTGTGCCCAGCCGGCATGATGATAGAAATGGCGAGCGGCAAGCGGTATGTCGATGTCGCGCGTTTCCCGGATCGGCTTGCCGTTGTCGAGCGCTTCGACGACGGCGATCAGGCGCGCATGGCGCTGAATCAGGCGCGCGAGCGCATAGAGGTGCCGGGCGCGGGCATGTCCGGAGAGCTTTGCCCACGGGCCCTGCGCCTTGCGCGCTGCCGCCACCGCCGCGTTCACGTCGTCGCGCCCGCCATGTGCGATTTTCGCGAGCAATTTGCCCGTTGCGGGCTCGAACGTGTCGAAGGATTTGCCGGATGCTGAACCGACGAATGTGCCGTTTATGAAGTGGCCGAGCTTGCCTTCGTGCCGAGCGAGCCAGGCGCGCGCCTCGGTATCGGCTTCGGGGGCCGGGCCATAGGACATTTCGTCGAAGAAAGTGGCAACGCTCATCTGATTATCCGATCGGGTGTCTGTTGAGGGCCGAATAGGCGCCGCTGACATGATGTTCGAGCTGGCGCTCGATGTCGGCGAGCAGGCTCGATGCCCCGACGCGGAAAAGGTCCGGTTCGAGCCATTCCCGCCCAAGCTCTTCCTTCATCAGGAACTGGTAGTTCAGCACATCCTTCGCGACGGAAATGCCGCCGGCCGGCTTGTAGCCGACCTTGATTCCGGTCCTCTCCTCATAGGCCCTGATCATCCTGAGCATGGCGAGGGTGACGAGCAGGGTCGCGTTCACCCCTTCTTTTCCGGTCGAGGTCTTGATGAAGTCGGCGCCCGCCATCATGCAGACGAGCGAAGCCCGCGCGACGTTGCGAAGCGTCTTGAGATCGCCGGTCGCGAGGATTGCCTTGACATGCGCATCGCCACAGGCCGCACGGAAATCCCGCATTTCGTCGTAGAGCGCCTGCCAATTTCCGGTCAGCACGTGCTCGCGTGTGATGACGATGTCGATTTCCCGAGCACCATCCGCAACCGAGGCCTTGATTTCCCTGAGCTTCACGTCGTGGGGGACGAGACCGGCCGGAAAGCCCGTGGACACTGCCGCCACGGGAATGCCGGAACCCTCCAGGGCCTCCACCGCGGTCGAAACGAAGCGATGATAGACACAGATCGCCCCGGTCGTGATGCCTCGATCGCCCATGCCGAGCGCGTCGAGAATGTCGTGACGCACCGGCTGGCGCGCCTTGGCGCAGAGGCGTTTGACGCGCTCGGCCGTATCGTCGCCGTTGAGCGTCGTGAGATCGATGCAGGTGACGGCTTTCAAGAGCCAGGCGGCCTGCGCATCCTTCTTGACGGTGCGCCGGCCAGGCAGCGTCTGGACGCGGCGCTCTGCCGCAGAGAGATTGACGCGCTGATCGAGCACCCAGGATAGGTCGAGCTCGACACCGTCATTGCGCGGCCAGTTATGGCCCGCGCCGGCGGGGTCCACCGCCGCGCTTTTCAGAGCAAGGTCTTCCAACCGATTTCTCCCTCTTCCCGGACCACCGGCGGCGCGCTTCAAAGAGCGAACAACAGAATGTTAGCTTTCTAACACGATATTTGTTAAACTTTCATCATTTCCGCCGCCTGTCAAGGCGGGGTTGTCCGCTCTCATACATTCCCGGCACAGGCATCAAATCGGCGGCCAACGCGGTTTCGCCGTGTTCTGTGATAAGCGACCGGAAAGCACTGGGCGGAGCAAAGAAAGCCGCCTTCAGCTTGCCGAGCTTGCTGCTGTCGGCGACGAGGTAATTCTCGCGCGCCAGCGAAATTACCTTCTGCTTGACCGGCACCTCGTGGAAATGGACGCAGGTCGCTCCCCTAGCCGGGTCTATTCCGGCCGCCGAAAGAAAGGCGACATTGATGCCGAGCTGGTCGAGCGTCTCGATTCCGGGCGCGCCGGAAAAGGAAGCCGACGACGGGTGATAGACGCCGCCCAGCATTACCATGCGGAGATTTGTTTTCCGCGTCAGCCTTTCGGCCGTGTTCAGGGAATAACATATCGCCGTGATTGCGTAATCGTCCGGTATCAGCTCGACCAGGTATTCCAGCGTCGTACCACAATCGATGAAAATCGTCTCATCGGGGCGAATGTGCCGGGCGGCATGAATGCAAGCCTGCCGCTTGGCGCCGGCGTGAATGTCGGCCGCGCGGGCAAGCTCGTAGGGCGCATCGCCTTCGATCTCAGCGGCCGGTACGATATGCCCGCCCAGATATCCGAACAGTCCAGGGTTGTCGGCGACATCACGGCGGACGGTCATTTCCGATACGCCTAGCAGCGCCGCCGCCTCTTTCAGGTGCACGACCCGCCGCGCCGAAAGCGCGTCGGACAAGGTGGCAATGCGTGTTTCCCTGCGGCTGGCCATGGCTCTTCCAAATTATAAAGAAAGCATTTTGCGCAATGTTAATCTGTGAGAAATATCACACGATCGCCTCGGCCCGCAAGCGATCCGCTGGGGCAAAGCTGGCCGTACGAACTGGCTTGTGGGCTCGTGCTTCAGGGCCGGGTTGTCCCTGAACTCGCCGTTTCCTCGATTGACAACGCCCAGCGAAGGTTGAAAAAGTGATGTACAATCGAAGCGGCCAGCGTCGGGGGGACTTTTGTCTATGCGCGCGTTTCTCGGTCTTTCCACCCTTCTTTTCACACTCGTTTCCCTGGGAATGCCGGTCGCAGCGGCCGAGCCCGAACGCCGGATCGAGATTACCAACGATGCCGACTATTTTGGCTTCGATCTGCGCACCGAGCAGAACGTATCGCTCGACCAATGCCAGAGTGCCTGCATTGCCGACCGCTCCTGCAGGGCCTTCACCTACAATCCAAAGGTGAAGTGGTGCTTCCTCAAGTCCGACTTCAACCAGTTGAATACGTTCCCGGGGGCCATCGCCGGCAAGGTCGCCGAAACCGCCGCCGGCGAAGCCGACATCGGGGCACCGCCGCGCCTCGATTTCGTCTCGGATGATCTCCTGCAGCAGGCGCGCGATGTGAAGGCGAATCTCGTTCTGGCCGACGACCAGCAGGGATTCGGGGTCAACGGCCTCGTCGAGACGGCGCGCAGCGAGTTGACGGCCGGCAACTTCGTCGCCTCTCTCAAGGCCTTCCGCGGCGCGCTTGCAATAACGCCGGAAGACGGTGCGCTGTGGCTGGAGACGGCTGAGGCCGCCAACCGGTTTGACGGCGGCACGGACATGGCGAGCGAAGCCGCCCTTGCCGCGCTCAACGGCTATGAACTGACGCGGACCACGCAACGTCGCGCGCATGCGCTGGCCATTCTCGCCCAGGCACTCGACAAGCTGCAGAACTATCGCGCCGCGCTTCAGTCCTACAAAGCCAGCCTCGAGCTCGTGCAGGCAAATGCAGTCGAGACGGCTTATCTCGATCTCAAGGCGCGGCAAGGTTTTCGGGTCACCGGCCACACGGTCGATGCAGACAGCGCCAGCCCCCGCGCCTGCGTGCAATTCTCAGAGCCGCTTCTGAAGAACGGTCCCGATTATTCCTCCTTCGTGACGCTCGATGGCGCCGCGCCGAAGGCGGTGGAAGCCAAGGGCAGCGAAATCTGCGTCGAAGGCCTGGCGCATGGCCAGCGTTACAAACTCGTGCTGAGGCAGGGCCTGCCCTCCTCCGTCGAGGAAGTCATCGAGACGCCCGTCAGCCTCGACGTCTACGTGAAGGACCGCGCGCCGATGGTCCGCTTCACCGGCGACAGCTTCGTTCTGCCCTCGACTGCACGTCGCGGCATTCCGATCGTCTCGGTCAACACGGAAAGTGCCAAGCTCAAGCTCTACCGTATCGGCGACCGCAACATCTCTTCGCTGCTCACGAGCTCCCAGTTCCTGACCCAGATCGACGGCTACAGCGAGGAGCGCATCAAGGACGAGAGCGGCGAGCTGGTCTGGCAGGGCAGCATCGAAATCGAGACCGAGCTGAACAAGGAAGTGGTGACGAGCTTTCCGGTCGACGAGGCTCTGCCGCAGCGCAAGCCCGGCGTCTACGTGTTGACGGCGAGCTCCGGAACCGGACTTGCACAGGATTGGGATGCGCGCGCCACGCAATGGTTCGTCGTGTCCGACATCGGCATGTCGACCTTTGCAGGCACGGATGGGCTTACCGTCTTCGCGCGTTCGCTTGCGAGCGCCAAGCCTCTTGCAGAGGTCGAATTGCAGCTGGTCGCGAAGAACAATGAGGTGCTCGGGACGGCGACGACCGATGCGGAAGGACGCGCAACCTTTTCCGCCGGGCTGATCCGCGGCACGGCCAGCGTGACGCCGTCGGCGATCACCGCCCGAAAGGGTAGCGACGACTACGTGTTCCTCGACATGACGCGCGCCGGCATCGACCTTTCCGACCGAGGCGTTACCGGCCGCGCCGCACCGGGTGCGATCGACGTCTTCGCCTGGACGGAACGCGGCATCTATCGCGCGGGCGAAACCGTTCATGCCGCAGCGCTCACCCGCGACGTCAACGGTGCCGCGATCGAAAAGTTGCCGCTGACCTTCGTTTTCCTGCGCCCGGACGGCGTCGAGGACCGCCGCCTCGTCAGCGACGGCGGCAAGCTCGGCGGGCACACGCTCGATCTGCCGGTCCCTGAAAATGCGATGCGCGGCACCTGGACGATGCAGATCTTCACCGATCCAAAGGGCTCTGCGATCGCCGAGAAGCAGTTCCTCGTCGACGACTTCGTACCGGACCGCACCGAGTTCGACCTGACGAGCGAAGCAAAGGCGATCGAGGTCGGCACCCCGATCGAAATCGTCGTCGACGGACGCTATCTCTACGGCGCACCGGCCGCGGGCCTGACGCTCGAAGGCGAAATTGCCGTGAGGCCGACACGCCGGAGCGAAGCGTTCAATGGCTATTTCTTCGGCCTCGCCGACGAAGAGGCAAGCGAGGACACGCGCCTGCCGCTGGAGGGGCTGGAGCCGCTCGATGAAAACGGCAAGTCGGTTTTCCATGTCGATCTCGCCGAAGTTCCCGGAACGACGCAGCTGCTCAACGCCAATGTGACCGTTCGCATGCGCGAGGCCGGCGGCCGCGCGATCGAGCGCACATTGACCCTTCCGGTGAAACCCGAGGGACCGATAATCGGCATCAAGCCGGAGTTCTCCGGCGACCTCGCCGAAAACTCGGTCGGGAAATTCCACGTCATCGCGGTCGACGCGGACGGCACCAGGACCGCGATGCCGGGTCTCCCCTGGAAGCTGATCAGCGTCGAACGGAATTACCAGTGGTATCGCGACGGCACCGCCTGGAAATACGAGCCGGTCATCTCCACCAAACAGGTCGCGAGCGGCTCGGCCGACGTGACGGAGGACGGCGCCGAAATTTCGGTCCCGGTCGGCTGGGGCCGTTATCGGCTGGAGATCGAGGCGGCGGCCCTTGACGGGCCGGCTTCGAGCGTTGAGTTCGATGCGGGCTGGTATGTCGAGGCCACCTCCACGGAGACCCCAGACGGGCTGGAGATCGCTCTCGACAAGGAGAACTACGCGGTCGGGGAGACGGCGAAGCTCAAGGTCTCGCCGCGCTTTGCCGGCGAACTGCTGGTGACTGTCGGCACGGAAACCCTGGTGACGGCGAAGACCGCGGCCATTGCCGAAACCGGTGGCGAGGTGGAACTGCCGGTGACGGCCGACTGGGGTACCGGCGCCTATGTCACCGCGACGCTTTACCGCCCGGGCGAAGCCCAGGAGAGCCGCATGCCCATGCGGGCGATCGGTATCAAGTGGCTCGCCGTCGATCCGGCGGACCGAAAGCTCGCCGTCAGCTTGGACGCGCCCGACAAAACCGAGCCGCGCCGGCCGCTCGATATCGGCCTTCAGGTACGGGGCGTCGGCACCAATGAAGACGCCTATGTCACGGTTGCCGCTGTCGATGTCGGCATCCTGAACCTGACGCGCTACGAAGCTCCGGACCCCGACGGATGGTATTTCGGTCAGAGGCGGCTCGGCCTCGAGATGCGCGATCTCTACGGACGATTGATCGACGGCTCGCTCGGCGCGACCGGCCGGCTGCGCACGGGCGGCGACGGCGGACAAATGCCGATCCAGGGCAGCCCCCCGACCGAAAAGCTCGTCGCCTTCTTCTCGGGCGCCATCAAGCTCGACGCCGAAGGCATGGCGAACATGCGCTTCGACATTCCGCAATTCAACGGAACGGCGCGGATTATGGCGGTCGCCTGGACGAAATCCGGCGTCGGCCACGCGGTCAAGGACGTGGTCATCCGCGATCCGGTCGTCGTGACTGCGAGCCTGCCGAAGTTCCTGGCGCCGGGAGACCGGGCCGAATTGCGGCTCGATATCGCCAACGCCGACGGGCCGGCGGGCGATTATCAACTGCAGGTCACGACCAACGGCCCGGTCACCGTCGAACAGACAGCGGCCGAAATGATGAACCTCGACGCCGGCGGCAAATCCGCTCTGACTCTGCCGCTCGCCGGACAGTATTCGGGAGACGGTCTCGTCACCGTCAGGCTCTCGAATGCCGCGGGCCTGTCGCTGGAGCAGACGCTGAACATTCCTGTCCGCCCGGCTGCCCTTCCGGTCACACAGCGTCATGTCGTCAATGTCGCCGCGGGCAGCAGCCTTACGGTGGACGAGCAATTGCTCGCCGACAGCCTGCTGCAGGGCGCCTCTGTCAGCCTCAACGTCACGCGCTCGGCCGCCTTCGACATCCCGGCGCTTCTGATGACGCTCGACCGCTATCCCTACGGCTGCGCCGAGCAGACGACGAGCCGCGCCTTGCCCTTGCTCTATCTCAGCGAGCTTGCCAAGCAAGCCGGGCTTGGAGACGACGAAGGTGTGAAGAAGCGCGTGCAGGAGGCGATCTATCGGGTCCTTGCATATCAATCCTCCGCCGGCAGTTTCGGCCTTTGGAGCCCCGGCTCCGGCGATCTCTGGCTCGATGCATACGTCACCGATTTCCTTACCCGGGCGCGGGAACAGAAATTCGACGTGCCGGAACAATCGATGGTGCAGGCACTCGAAAACCTACAGAACGCGCTGAGCTACGAGACCAACGTCAAGGACCGCGGCAACGAGATCGCCTATGCGCTCTATGTCCTTGCGCGCAACCGCAAGGCCGCTATCAGCGATCTGCGCTATTATGCGGACGCGATGCTCGGCGATTTCCCGACCCCGCTTGCCAAGGCCCATATCGCCGCGGCGCTCGCGCTCTATGGCGATGCCCGGCGCTCGCAGGATATCTTCGCGGCCGCGGCCAATATGTCGACCGGGCTCGTCAATGTCAGCCTCGCCCGCTCCGACTACGGCTCTTCGCTTCGCGACGGCGCGGCCGTGCTGGCGCTGGCAGCCGAGAGCCGGCCCGTGCCGCCGATCATTCCCGAGCTATCCAGGGTCGTTGCCCGGGAGTGGCAGCAGGCTAGATACACGAGCACCCAGGAACAAACCTGGATGCTCCTTGCCGCACGCGCGATCCAGGGGGGCGACGAGGACATGAGGATCGAGGTCAACGGCGCAGCGCGCACGGGCAGTTACGCCGCCCGCATGACCGGCGACGCGCTGATCGAGCATCCGGTCGTTATCCGCAACGAAGGCACCGACGCGGTCTCCGCCGTGGTCACGACCGTGGCGGCGCCGGCGCAGCCGCTCTCGGCCGGCGGCGAAGGCTTCACCATCGAGCGGAGCTATTACACGCTCGACGGAACGGCGGCTAATGTCAGCGAGGCCCGGCAGAACGAGCGCTATGTCGTGGTGCTGAAGGTGACCGAGACCAACGACTGGCCGTCCCGGGTGCTCATCACCGATCTCTTGCCCGCCGGTTTCGAGATCGACAATCCAAGCCTCGTCGACAGCGCCCAGCTCTCGAATTTCGAATGGATCGGCGAAGTCCAGGCCGCCCACACAGAATTCCGCAGCGACCGCTTCGTGGCCGCCTTCGACCGTTCGACGGGCGACAACCGCGAGATCACGCTCGCCTATGTCGTGCGCGCGGTGACGCCCGGCACCTACGACCATCCGGCCGCGAACGTCGAGGACATGTACCGGCCGCAATTCTCGGCGCGCACGGCGACCGGCCGCATGGAGGTGCAGGCAGCCCAGTAGGACGCAGGATGATGTTCTCTCGGCGAAAGTCGTACCGCAACGGCATTGTGCCGGCCTCACGCGACCCATCCGGACGCGGCCGGGCGATCGTCGCGTTATCCCTCGCCCTAATCCTGTCCGCACTCGCAGTCTTCACCCTCGAATGGGCGGACAGGACCTTTCCGCCGCCCCTCTCCGTGGCCGGTACGGTCTCGGCCGAAGTTCTCGACAGAGACGGCCACCTCCTGCGCGCCTTCGCGACCAAGGATGGACTGTGGCGGCTGAAGACGACCGCTCAGGACGTCGACCCGCGCTTCATCGAGATGCTGATCGCCTATGAGGACCAGCGCTTTCGCGAACATCACGGGGTCGACCCGTTGGCGCTCGCTCGTGCCGCGCTGCAATTCGTCACCAACGGCCGTATCGTCTCCGGCGCATCGACGCTTTCCATGCAGGTGGCGAGGCTTATCGAGCCGCGCGAGCGGCGGACGCTGGGGGCGAAGCTCCTGCAGGTGGCGCGCGCTATCCAAATCGAACGGCGCCTCGGCAAGGACGAGATTCTCGATCTCTATCTGACGCATGCGCCCTATGGCGGCAATCTCGAGGGCGTGCGCGCGGCAAGCCTCGCCTGGTTCGGCAAGGAGCCGCGCCGCCTCTCGGCGGGAGAGGCAGCACTGCTCGTCGCAATGCCGCAACTGCCGGAAAAGCGCCGGCCCGACCGCAATCTTGCCGCCGCCGAAGCGGCCCGCAAACGCGTGCTCGCCCGCGCGGCGGTCGCCAGGGTCATTGGCGAAGGCGAAGCGGAGCGGGCGGCGATGACCGCCATACCGACGCGGCGCCTGCAGCTTCCCGCCCATGCTGCCCACCTCGCCGAGGCGGCGCGACGGAAGGATCCGGCGGGGCGCCTGTATCCGACGACGCTTAGCCGCAATATCCAACGCGGCCTCGAAGGCGTCGCACGTGAAGGTGCTGCAAGGCTCGGTCCCAAAGTGTCGGTCGCCATGGTCATGGCCGATATCAGGACCGGCGAGATCGTCGGCGAGGTTGGCTCGGCCGACTATTTCGACGCAAGCCGCTCGGGCTGGATCGACATGTCGCGGATCACCCGCTCCCCCGGATCGACGCTGAAACCCTTCATCTACGGTCTTGCCTTCGAGGAGGGTCTCGTCAGCCAGGAGACGATCATCGAAGACCGGCCGGCGGACTTTTTCGGCTATCGGCCGCGCAATTTCGACATGAATTATCAGGGCGACGTCACCGTGCGCCAGGCGCTGCAACTGTCTCTGAACGTGCCGGCGATCCGCCTGCTCGATGCCGTCGGTCCGTCGCGCCTGATGGTGCGCTTCCGGCGCGCCGACGTCAGGCCGAAATTGCCGCCGCACGAGGCGCCGGGGCTTGCGATCGGCCTCGGCGGCGTCGGCATCACGCTTCGCGAGCTCGTGCAGCTCTATGCGGGCCTTGCGAACCAGGGCTGGCCGGTGCGCCTCGGCGACGGCATCGAAGGCGTCCCCGGTCCCACCGACGGCGAGCCGCTGCTGTCGACGGTCGCCGCCTGGCATGTCGCCGACATACTCTCGGACGTGCTGCCACCGGCGGGAAGCCGCCGGCACGGCATCGCCTACAAGACCGGCACCAGCTACGGCTATCGCGACGCCTGGTCCGTAGGCTTCGACGGCCGCTATGTGCTCGGTGTCTGGGTGGGCAGGCCCGACAATGGCGCGGTGCCCGGCTTGACCGGTTACGGTGCGGCGGCGCCGATTCTGTTCGAAGGATTCGCTAAGGCGGGGGTCGCCATCACACCCCTGCCCGGCCCGCCCGCGGGCGCCGTCCGGCTTGTCCAGGCCGATCTGCCGATCAGCCAGCGACGCTTCTCGGTCACCGCGAACGGGCTGCTTTCGGCTTCGGTCCGTGAAGCGGCGCCGCAGATCGTGTTCCCGCCCGAAGGCGCCCGCGTCGAGCTTGGCGCGCAAGGGAATGACGGGATCACGCCCTTGACGCTGAAGCTCCAGGGCGGCCGAGCGCCCTTCCGCTGGCTTGCCAATGGCCGTCCGCTGCCCGACGTGACCCGACGGCGCGTCAGTCAATGGCAGCCGGATGGCGGCGGCTACTCGACGCTCACGGTCATCGATGCGCTGGGGCGTGCCGCCAGCGTTCGCGTCTTCGTCCAGTGAAACAATATGGACGCTCCACCCGACCGCCGGTCCCCCCTTCATGCCGTGTGCGCGGCCTTGACGGTATCGCCTTGCGGCTCGCGGGCCGGAGGCGCCATGACGAGCGGCATGCCCGCCTCAAGGCAAGCGGCGATGAAGGCTTCCCGTGCCACTGCCGCCGGCGTCATCCGGTTCAACGCCCGCCGACAGGTCCGCACCGCCCGTTCGTAGCGCTCGCCCTTCCTGAGCGGCCACTCGTTTTCCAGGAAGTCGAGGGCCTCGTAAACGGAGGCAAAAGTGTGCGTCAGACCGTTGGAAAGGCGCACGGTGAGAGGGATCGTCCAGGGGATCTCATTGAGAAGCATTTTTCCTCCTTTCCTATGCCGTCAATGAATTGCACGCCCGCTGCACTTCCACGGGTCGAACGAACCATGCAGCGCTGCGGGGTGCCATATTGATCTCTGCGCGTCTCGAAAACGTATCGCGCTGAACAGATATTGGAGCGGAAAAGGTAAATTCAAGAACCCCGATCAGTGGCTTGGGCCCTCTTTCGATCGGCCAGTTTTCGCGGTCGCCGGGGGGCCGGGCAAAGGAACGAAAATCGATGTTCGGGACCCCTTGAAACCCGGCTTCGAATGACTAAATCGGGTGCGAGAGCCGCCTGTAAGGGGCTCGCAGTCGAGGAGCTCCGTTCTCTTCGGCGCTCCTCATCGTCCATGTTGCTCAAGGAGGATATGGCTATGAGAACAAGCTTCGATTTCTCGCCGCTGTCGCGCTCCAGCGTTGGCTTCGAACATCTGTTCGACCTCTTGGATTCCGCAAGTCGCCTGGCGCCCAACGACAACTGGCCGCCCTACGACATCGTGCGGGTCGGCGAGAACCAGTACCGGATCGCAATGTCGGTAGCGGGCTTCGCCCCGGACGAGATCACCATCACGCACGAGCAGCAGATGCTGACCGTCACCGGTGCGAAAGCCGGAGAAGACGACACCGAATATCTCTACCGCGGTATTGCCGCACGCAATTTCGAGCGTCGCTTCCAGCTCGCCGACTTCGTAACGGTCACTGGCGCCAACCTCGCCAACGGCCTGCTCAAGATCGACCTCGTCCGTGAGCTTCCCGAGCAGATGAAGCCGCGTCGGATTGAGATACATCAGGCAGAAGCATTGCCAGCCGGCGAAGCCTCGAAACAGATCGAAGGCGAAAAGCACGCAGCGTAGCCGCACATGCATACCGCACCGAAGCGCCGGCGTCCGCCGACGCCTCGGTTCTCGGCGGATTGGAGCGGGAAAGCGCCGGAAATTACGCACCTCCCGCTCCACTGCAAAGAAAGGAACGGACCGATGAATGTACGTGATCTCATCCCATGGGGCCGTGCGCAGGGCCAGGTGCCGGCTTCCTATCGTGACAACGACCGAAATCCCTTCCTGGCGCTCCACAGGGAAATGAACCGCCTGTTCGACGACGCCTTCCGCAGCTTCGAAACCCGCCTGCCCATCAGCGGCTTTTCGGGTTTTGCAGGTGGCTGGCCGAGCGTCGAGGTCTCCGACCGGGATAAGGAAATCAAGGTGACCGCGGAACTGCCGGGTCTCGATGAAAAGGATGTCGAACTGTCCTTGTCCGACGGCGTGTTGTCGCTGCGAGGCGAAAAACGGGCAGAGACCGAGGACCAGGAAAACCAGTTCTCGGAGCGATATTACGGACGCTTCGAGCGGCGCATTGCGCTCGGATACGAGGTGGACGAAAGCAAGGTGAATGCGACCTTCCGCAATGGCGTCCTGACCGTTACTCTGCCGAAGACCGAGCAGGCCCAGTCGAAAGCCAAGCGCATTGCCATCAACGGGCGGTAGTAGCCTGTTGCGGTCCCAGCGGTGGGCGAACGCCCCTCATCCGCCTGCCGGCACCTTCTCCCCGCGGGCGGGGCGAAGTGACTGGCGGGCACCCTTTCGCGTCCCTCGCGAAAGCTCACGGAGACTGCCGCTTGTCCCTTCTCCCCATCTAAATGGGGCGATCGCAGCCGGATGCTACTGCACGTTTCCTTTGATCGTACTTTTAGCTAAGCCATTGCCAGTACCCTGACGGCCTCGGCCTTCGTCTCCCGCCGCCCGCTCTTCATCGGCTTGCCCGCAACATATACCTCAGCCACCGAGCGATCGTCGCCCATGGTCTGCAGAACGAAAAGCTCTTCGGCAAGCGTCGAGGCAACCTGCATCCTGAGCTCCATGGCCGGCTTGGCGCGGCTGTCGAGGACGACGATGTCCGCATCCGCGCCGGCGTGCAGCGAGCCGATCCGATGTTCGAGGTCGAGCGCGCGCGCGTTGCCGAGCGTCAGCATGTAGAAGGAGTTGAGCGGGGAGAGCCGCTGGCCCTGCAGGTGCAGAACCTTGTAAGTCTCGTCCATCGTTTCTAGCATCGAGAAACTCGTCCCGCCGCCGACATCGGTCGCGACCGCGTGGCGCGCGCCAAGCCTGTCGAAACGGTCGCGATCGAAGAGGCCACTGCCGAGGAAGAGGTTCGAGGTCGGGCAGAAGACGCCGACCGCCCCGGTTTTTGCGAGGACAGATATTTCGCGGTCGCTCAGATGGATGCAATGGCCGAGCAGAGTCTTGCGGCCGAGAAGCTCGTAGCGTGCATAAATGTCGGTATAGTCCTTCGCTTCCGGATAGAGCGAAGTGGCGAAAGCGATCTCGTCGCGGTTTTCGGACAGGTGGGTCTGAACGTAGCAATCCGGATGCTCGGCAGCGAGCACGCGGCTCACCTCCATCTGCTCCGGCGTCGAGGTGATCGCAAAACGCGGGCTGATCGCATAATGCGCGCGGCCGCGGCCATGCCACTTGGCGATAAGCGCCTTCGTCTCGTCATAGCCCTTTTCGGGCGTGTCCCGCAACGCGTCGGGCGCGTTGCGGTCCATCATCACCTTGCCGCCGATCATCAGCATGTTGCGCTCTTCGGCTGCCGTAAAGAATGCATCGACGCTTTCCGGATGCACCGAGCAATAGGCGGCCGCCGTCGTTGTGCCGTTGGACAGGAGTTCGTCCATGAAGCGGTCGGCAATGAAGGCCGCGTGCTCGGGCGCCTTAAACTTCTGCTCCTCGACGAAGATGTAGGTGTTCAGCCATTCGAGGAGCTGCGCACCGTAGGAGGCGATCGCCTGTGTCTGCGGGAAATGCAGGTGCGTATCGATGAAACCGGGCATTACCAGATGCGGCCGATGATCGGCGATCTTTACGCTGGGCCCCACATGTTTCGCCACGTCACCGTAAGGACCGACGCCGGCGATCTTGCCTTTGCTCACGAAAACGGCGCCGTCCTCGAAGAAACGATAGGAGCCGGCATCGTCGACGCCCGCGGGCTCCTTGACGAAAGTCAGCACGCGGCCGCGGATCAATTGATCGCTCATTGGACTTTTCCTTCCGTTACGGTCGTCTCGTACCAGCTGGCGATAAGCTGGCGTTCCTCCTCGGTAATGCCCGTGACATTGGCGGGCGGCATGGCATGCGAGCGCCCCGCCTGCAGGTAGATTTCGCGGGCATGCGCGACGATGTCGCCATCGGCTTCGAGAACGACGCCCTTCGGCGGCACGATTATGCCTTCCCATCCCGGCTCGCGCGCATGGCACATGGAACAGCGGCCAAGCACGGTGTCGCGCACTTTGGAGAAGTCCGGTGACGCGACGACGGCCTCGGCGGCCGTCGAAGCCCTGGCCTCTCCGCCGTCGGAGAGGACCTTGGGCACGGTGGAGAGCCACATGATGGCGATGAACAGAAGCACCGTCGCGAGCCAGGTCCAGGTCGGGCTGCCCTTGTTGGCGTGGCGGGTGTTGAACCAATGGCGGATCGTGACGCCCATGAGGAAGACCAGCGAGGCGATGATCCAGTTATACTGCGTCCCGAAGGCGAGTGGATAATGGTTCGACAGCATCAGGAACAGCACGGGCAGCGTCAGATAGTTGTTGTGCGTCGAACGCTGCTTCGCCTGCTTTCCGAGCGCAGGATCGGGCGTGCGACCTGCGATCAGGTCGGCAACAACCTTTTTCTGGTTCGGGATGATGATGAAGAACACATTGGCCGACATGATGGTTGCCGTGAAGGCGCCGAGATGCAGATAGGCGGCCCGGCCCGTGAAGAGTTGGGTGTAGCCCCACGCGACGATGACGAGGATGAAATAGAGCAGCACCATCAGCCGCGTATTGTCGTTGCCGAACGGCGAACGGCAGATCATGTCATAGGCGAGCCAGCCGAAGCCAAGCGAAGCCAGCGAGATGGCGATTGCCATCGGCTTCGAGACGTCGAGCACGTTCGGATCGATGAGGTAGAGGTCCGCGCCGGCATAATAGACGAGCGCAAGCATGCCGAAACCCGAGAGCCAGGTGACGTAGGACTCCCATTTGAACCAGATCAAGTGCTCCGGCATGTTTTCCGGCGCAACCAGATATTTCTGGATGTGGTAGAAGCCGCCGCCATGCACCTGCCACTCTTCGCCATAGGCGCCGACCGGCATGCCCGGACGCTGCTTCAGCCCCAGGTCGAGCGCGACGAAGTAAAAGGATGAGCCGATCCAGGCGATGCCGGTGATGACATGCAGCCATCTGACCGCAAATGTCAGCCAATCCCAGGCGATGGCATACTCGTACATTGAGTTCTCCCCATTTCTCTCGCGTTCATTATGTGTCATTGCTTGGGGAGGCGGGAACGGCGCCATCGCACCAACTCTTTCAAAAAAAACTATAAAATCGAAGAGAGGCCGGAGCGCTACGTTCGCGCCGGAAGAGCAGAGGCGGAAGCATGTCCTATCTCGATAATGTGCGTGTGTTCGTGCGCGTCGTGGAACTTGGAACACTATCGGCAGCGGGCCGCGATCAACGCGTCACGCCGGCCGTTGCCAGCAACAGAATCAAGGAGTTGGAGCGGCATATGGGCGTGCGCCTGTTCAACCGCACCACCAGAAAACTGACGCCGACCGAGCACGGACGGGTCTTCTACGAAGGCGCGGTAAAGATCCTCGAGGCGGTCAACGAGGCGGAGAGCGCCATTGCCGATCTTTCAAGAAATCCGAAGGGAGCGCTGAAGATCACCGCCCCGCTCGGCATCGGGCGGCGGCTGATCGCGCCCGGCATACCGGAGTTTCACGACCGCTATCCGGATATCGAGGTGCGGTTGCGCCTCTCCGATCATAATGTCGACATCCTTGCCGAGGGCGTCGACATCGCCTTCAAGCTCGGCATACTCGAGGATTCGAACCTGCGCATGCGCGGCATCATGAACTGCGACCGCGTGCTCTGTGGGTCGCCGCGGTATTTCGAAAGGCGCGGCATCCCTTCGTCGCCGGACGACCTCCTCAGCCATAGCCACGACTGTCTTCTGCTGCGCTATCCCGGGTCGAAGGAGTATTACTGGACCTTGCAGACGCCGGATGGCGTCCGCAAGTTCGAGGTCGGCGGCCCTTATGATTCGGATGATGGCGACGTGCTAACCCAGTGGGCGCTCGACGGACGCGGCATCGTCAACAAGCCGCTCTTCGAGGTGAAACAGCATATCGACGAGGGCTTGCTCGTCCCGGTGCTCGAAGAGACGCCACCGCTCGGTGCACAGCTCGCGGCGATCTACCCTCACAAGCGCTTCCAGGATCCGAAGGTGCGGTTGATGATCGACTTCATGGCCGAGCGCTGTCAGCGGCTGATCGGCAAGATGCTGGCCGAGTCTGCCGAAGTGCAGGAGCGTTCCAGCGCTTGAGCGAAGCGCCCTCAGGGCACAAGCACGACCTTACCGATCGTTCGGCGGCTCTCGATAGCCCGGTGTGCGTCCGCGGCCCGATCAAGCGAAAAGCGACTGTCGATCGCGACCGTCAAGGCGCCCTCTTGCGCCCGGGTGAAAAGCTCGGTGAGGTCCGCCTTCAATCCGGCGAGGTCCAAGAGCGGCAGTAAGGCGAAGCCGCGCAGGGATTGGTTCAGTGCGAACATCGATTCTACTTGCCGGCCGCTCAACGCAAACCTGCCGAGGGCGCCGAAAACCAGCTCTCCCGCCGGTACCAGCAGATCGATCGCAGCGTGGGTAAATTCGCCGCCGACGAAATCGTAAAGAATGTCGACCCCGCCACCGTTCAAAGCCTCCCTGAGCGTTGCCGTCCAATCAGGCGCCGCATAGTTGATGCCGAGGTGAGCACCGAGCCAACGGGCGGAGTCGAGCTTTTTCTGCGAACTTGCAACCGCTACAATCGTCCGCGCGCCGCCGTCCCTTGCCAATTGCACGAGCAATGAACCCACACCGCCTGCCGCAGCGCTGATCAGCAGCGTTTTGTTCTGCAGCGAGCTTTGCCGGACGAGATAAAGAGCCGTGAGGCCCTGCACCATCAGGGCAACAGCGGCTTCGAAGGACAGTCCGTCCGGGATCGGTACCAGCATCGCGGCATCGACCGATACATATTCGGCATATCCGCCGGTACCCCGCCCATGAGCGAACATCGGGACCGCGACACGACTGCCGATGATATCCTGGGAAAGATCCTCCCCGACCGCTACGACGACGCCGGCGACCTCCACACCTGGGATCATCGGCAGTTCGGGCGTGACCGCGTAGCGATCCTGCCGCATCAGAACCTCGAAATAGTTGACGCCAACGGCGCCCACGCGGACGAGCGCCTCGCCCCTTCCCGGACTCGGTGTAGCGACATCGACGCTTTGGAGCACGTCTGGCGACCCGAAGCGGCGGAACTCAATGGCCTTCATAAGAACTTGCCTCGAAACTGTTGGTTTGCGCGGCTATTTAGGGCTAGTCTTCAGACCGCATCTACACACTCTTTCGTTCCATACTGACCGATGGGTAACCATGGCTGAGATCATAAAGAAATTGCCGGTGCTGCCCTCCGAGCGCGCACTCAAAGTGATTTCCGGACGCTGGAAAGCCATCGTCCTCTACCATCTGTTCGATAGGCCGAAGCGGCTGTCCGAGTTGCGAAGGCTGATACCCGCCGTCAGCCAGAAAGTGCTGATCCAGCAGCTCCGCGAAATGGAGGAGCATGGCCTCGTACACAGGGAGATTTTCCGCGAGATACCGCCGCGCGTCGAATATTCGGCGACGACGCTCGGCGTCAGCCTCGAGCCCGTCCTGCTGGCACTTTGCGAGTGGGGTCAGCGCCACGCCGCCGAACTGAACGAGGTCGATCACGTGGCAGACTGCGTGATCCGCCCGCGAAAGGGCGACAACCGGGCTATGCCTTGATCGATCTCCGGCTCTTCGGGGTGGGCGCGCGAGGCTGCAGATGGCGGTTCAGCGCCGCAGTCAGTATCTCGGCCGCGGCAAGCGCTGCGATCACCGGCGGCCGCTTGTCCTTCACCGCCGTACCGCCGATCGGGCAGACGAGCCTCCCGAAAAGCTCAGGACGATCGACCTCTCGCGACAGCCAGTTCTTGAAAGTCGCGCGTTTTGTCTTCGAGCCTATCATGCCGACGTAACTGGCGTCTTCGCGCCCGAGCGCCTCAGTCGCGATCAGGAAGTCGAGTGCGTGATCGTGGGTGAGGACGACGAAGGCGCTGTCCGGCGGCGCGTCGCGCACGATGGCTTCGGGCATTGCGGTCAGGCAGGTCTCGATACCCGGCACGTCGGCGGCCGAGAGTTCGTGCTCGCGCGTGTCGACGAGAACGGTCCTGAGCGGCACGTGCGACAGCGCCATTGCGAGCGCGTTGCCGACGTGGCCGGCGCCGAAGATATAGACATGCGGCCGATGCGCGATCTCATCGTCGCTGCGTTCGATAAGTGCCGCACGCGTGTCCGCATCGACCTTTTTGAAAGAAAGCGCGACATGACCGCCGCAGCATTGGCCGATCTCCGGGCCGAGGGGGATCGCCAATCGGAGATCCGCGTTCGCCCCTTGAACGAGCTTGCGCGCGTGGTCGATCGCCATGAATTCAAGCTGTCCGCCACCGATCGTGGAGAAGGTGCGATCTTTTGAGACGAGCATCCAGGCATCCGCATCGCGCGGCGTCGAGCCTGCCGCGCTCGCCACCTCGACAAGCACGCAGGCCGTTCCACGGCTCAGGAAATCCCGTATGTCCTCTCTGCGCGCCATCTCAGTCATCCACTATCTTCGCCGCGCGATCGTCCCTACCCGGCCCGGGCGGCGCGCAGGCGCTCGACCGCCATCAGCACGCGCTCCGGCGTTGCCGGGGCATCAATACGCGGCGGAATACGATAATCCGCGACGCTCGCCGCCGCCATGGATATCGCCTCCAGAACCGAAATCCCCAGCATGAAGGGAGGTTCCCCGACCGCCTTCGAGCGCCGGATCGTCTCCTCCCTGTTGATGGACCATTCGGCCAGACGCACGTTGAAGACGCGCGGGCGATCGGACGCGAGCGGGATCTTGTAGGTGGAGGGCGCATGCGTCCTCAGCCGGCCCTTGGCATCCCACCAGAGTTCCTCCGTCGTCAGCCAGCCCATGCCCTGGACGAAGGCACCCTCGACCTGACCGAGGTCGAGCGCCGGGTTCAGCGACTTGCCGACATCGTGGATGATATCGGTCCGCTCGACCTGGTATTCGCCGGTCAGCGTGTCGACGCTGACCTCGGAGCACGAGGCGCCGTAGGCGAAATAATAGAACGGACGCCCCCGCCCCTCGGCGCGGCTCCAGTGGATCTTCGGGGTCTTGTAGAATCCGGCCGCCGAAAGCTGCACGCGCGCGGCATAAGCCGCCTTGATAAGATCGGCAAAGGCGATGCGCTCGGCGCCGATCCGGACCGTGTTGGGCTCGAAGGCGATATCAGCTTCGCCGACGCCGTAGCGCTCGGCCGCGAAGCGCACGAGCCGCTCCTTGATCTGCTGGCAGGCATTGGCGGCCGCCATGCCGTTGAGGTCCGAACCGGACGAAGCGGCCGTCGCCGAGGTGTTCGGCACCTTGCCGGTCGAGGTCGCCGTCACCTTTATATGGTCGAGATCTACCTGGAACTCGTCCGCCACGACCTGCGCCACCTTGGTGTAGAGCCCCTGCCCCATCTCCGTGCCGCCGTGGTTCAGCTGGATCGAACCGTCCGTATAGACATGGACCAGGGCGCCGGCCTGGTTATATTCCGTCTTGGTGAAAGAGATGCCGAATTTCACCGGCGTCAGCGCGATACCGCGCTTGATGACGGGGCTCTCGCGGTTGAAGGCGATGGCCGCCTGCCGCCGGGCGGCATAGTCGGACGAAACCTCGAGCTCCTCGATGATCCGGCCGATGATGTTGTCTTCCACCGTTTGGTGGTACGGCGTCAGGTTGCGCCCCTCGCCGCCGTAGAAATTGAGCTTGCGGATTTCCAGCGGGTCCTTGCCGAGCGCATAGGCGACGTCTTCGATCATCCGCTCGCCGCCGACCATGCCCTGCGGTCCGCCGAACCCCCGGAACGCGGTGTTCGAGACCGTGTTGGTCTTCAGCGGGCGCGAGCGCAGCCGGACATTCGGGTAGAAATAGCAGTTGTCGGCGTGGAAGAGCGCGCGATCGGTCACCGGTCCGGAAAGGTCGGCCGAGAAGCCGCAGCGGGCGGCGAAGACGGCGTCCACCGCCTCGATGCGGCCATCGTCGTCGAAGCCGACCTTGTAGTCGACGTGGAAGTCGTGGCGCTTGCCCGTCGCCGTCATGTCGTCGTCGCGGTCGGGGCGCACTTTAATCGCGCGGCGGTATTTCCTCGCCGCCACTGCCGCAACCGCGGCGAAAAGATTTGCCTGCGTCTCCTTGCCGCCGAAGCCGCCGCCCATGCGCCGGACGTTGACAGTCACGGCATTCGACGGCACGCCCAGCACATGGGCGACCATGAGCTGCGTCTCGCTGGGATGCTGGGTCGAGGAGAAGACGGTGACTTCATCATCTTCGCCGGGAATGGCGAAGGAGATCTGGCCTTCGAGATAGAAGTGATCCTGGCCCCCGATGCGCATCTCGCCCGAAACGGTGTTTTTCGCCTTGGCAAAGCCGGCATCGATGTCGCCACGCTCGAGCTTCAGGGGATCGATCACCAGCGGATAGTTCGCGGCGGCCGCTTCGAGAACATCCGTCACATGCGGCAGATCGCGATAATCGATCTTTACCTTGGCGGCCGCGCGCCGGGCGGCCTCGCGCGAGGTGGCGATGACCGCGAAGATCGGCTGGCCGTGGAACTCGACCTTGCCGGCCGCGAAGACCGGATCGTCGTGCTTGTGCGCCGGGCTGATATCGTTTTCGCCGGGTATGTCCTCCGCCGTGAGCACTCCCACGACACCCGGACTGTTACGCACCGCCTCGAAATCCACCGACAGGATTTCGGCATGCGCGCGCTGCGACAGCCCCAGATAGCCGTGAAGCGTACCGGCGGGCTCGGGAATATCGTCTATATACTCGGCGGTTCCGGAAACATGCTTGTGACCGGATTCGTGGCGTTCCTTGTCGTGGACGGCGCCGCGGACGCGATCGACGGGCTGCATCACATTCATGGGTCCACCCTCTCTACATAGCCACCGCGACCGTGCGGTCGATCCGGATATTGCGCGTTTCCTGCGTTTCCAGATGGAACCGCCGCAGGAGATTCCTGGCAACGAGCATCCGATATTCAGAAGAGGCGCGCCAGTCGGTGAGCGGCGTGAAATCCCGCTCGAAGGCCGCCACGCCAGCCTCGATGGCAGCGTCGTTCCATTGCGCGCCCTTGAGAGCGGCCTCCACATTCGACGCGCGCTTCGGCGTGCCCGCCATGCCGCCAAAAGCGATAGCGACGTCGGCAACCTTGCCGTCACCGTCGAGCTTCACGCGGAACGCGCCGCAGACTGCGGAAATATCTTCATCGAAGCGTTTCGTGATCTTGTAGACAGCGAAGCGCTCGGTCTCGTCCAGGAAGGGAATCCGGACAGTCTCGACGAATTCGCCGGGTTCGCGATCCTGTTTTCCGTATTCGATGAAGAAGGCTTCCAGAGGCAGCGTGCGGCGGCTTGTTCCCTTGCGCAGGGTCACCGAAGCGCCAAGTGCGATCAGCGCCGGCGGCGTGTCGCCGATCGGCGAACCGTTGGCGATATTGCCCCCGACCGTGCCCATGTTGCGCACCTGCTCGCCGCCGATGCGGTCCCAGAGCTCGCGCAATTGCGGGAAGTTCCGGACGATGACCGGATAGGCCTCCGTGTAGCTCACGCCGGCGGCAAGGGTGATACCGTCCGGCGCGATGGAAATCCGCCGCAGTTCTTCCAGATGCGAGAGATGGACGACCGGCGCGATGTCGCGCATGAACTTCGTGACCCAGAGCCCGACATCGGTCGAACCGGCGACGATCGTCGCCTTGGGGTTCGCCTCGAGAACCGCAGCGAAATCGTCCAGCGAGGCCGGAAGCACGACGCGCTCGTCTTCGCCACCGATCTCGACGCGGCAGCCGTCCCGAAGCGCCTCCAGCTGCCGCGTGATCTCCTCGCGTTCCACAATCAGCGGGTCCTTGCCGAGCTCGCCGACCGATGCAATCGCTTCCGCCGCCCGAATGATCGCCGCATAACCGGTGCAGCGACAGAGATTGCCCTGCAGCGCCTTCTCGATTTCCTGAACGCTCGGCTTCGCATTCGTCATCCAGAGGCCGTAGAGCGACATCACGAAACCGGGTGTGCAGAAGCCGCACTGCGAGGCGTGCGTGTCGACCATCGCCTGCTGCACGGGATGCAGCGGCCCGTTCGGCTGCGCAAGCGCTTCGACCGTCACCACATGGCAGCCGTCAAGCGAGGCCACGAAGCGGATGCAGGCGTTGACCGATTCGTATTTGAGCTTGCCGTCGAGAAGCCGGCCGACAAGCACGGTGCAGGCGCCGCAGTCGCCTTCCGCGCAGCCTTCCTTCGTGCCGCGCAGACTCCGGTCGATGCGCAGAAAGTCCAGCAGCGTCTGCACCGGCGAGACATCGGCAAGCTCGACGGGCCGGTCATTCAAAAGGAAACGGATCGTATTGCGGATTTCGGTCGTCATTGCCGTCAGCTCCCGCGATAGGTGGAATAGCCGTAGGGCGAAAGCAGGAGCGGCACGTGATAATGCGCGGCCCGGTCGGCGATCCCGAAGCGGATCGGAATCACGTCGAGAAACGGGTTCGCGCCGCGCTCGGCCGCAGTGCCGAGATATTCGCCGGCGTGAAAGCGCAGTTCGTAGGTGCCGGTTTCCATCGTGGAGCCGTTGAGAAGCGGCGCATCGCAGCGCCCGTCATCGTTGGTGCGGGTCGACGAGAGAAGCTCCGGCCGTTCACCTTCAATCCGGTAGAGGTCGATGCGCAGATTGCTTGCCGGTCTCCCGCTCGCCGTGTCCAGCACGTGGGTCGTCAGACGCCCGGGCGTTCCGTCTTGAACTTGCATTCTGTCGCTCCTCCGAAAGTCAGCATCGAGGATAGAGTATCCGAAGCGCGGGCGCCCTTGTGTAGCGGGTTCAACCTTCGAGACTTTCAAATTTTTCGGGGGGAATGGCGGGGCGGAATTCTCGCTACGAATTGGGGGACGAGACAATCTCTGGAGGAGCTGCTGCTATGAGATATCCCCGCGATCTCCTGGGCCATGGTCCGAACCCGCGTATCGCCTGGCCCGATGGCGCCCGGATCGCCGTTCAATTCGTGATCAATTACGAGGAGGGCGGAGAGAACTGCGTGCTTCACGGCGACGCGGCGTCCGAGGCCTTCCTCTCGGAAATCGTCGGCGCTCAGGCCTGGCCCGCCCAGCGCCACTGGAACATGGAATCGATCTACGAATACGGGGCGCGCGCCGGATTCTGGCGGCTGCACCGGTTGTTCACCGACCGGCAAATACCGGCCACCGTCTACGGCGTCGCCACGGCCCTCAAGCGATCGCCCGCCCAGGTGGCCGCCATGCAGGACGCCGGCTGGGAGATCGCCTCCCACGGCCTCAAATGGATCGAGCACAAGGATTTCGACGCCGAGCGCGAACGCGCCGAGATCGCCGAGGCGATCCGCCTCCACACGATCGTAACCGGAGAACGGCCGACCGGCTGGTACACCGGCCGCTGCTCCGTGAACACGCTCGATCTCGTGACCGAGGCCGGCGGCTTCGACTACGTCTCCGACGCCTATGCGGACGACCTGCCCTATTGGCATGAACATGCCGGCCGGCACCAGCTCGTCATCCCCTATACCCTCGACGCCAACGACATGCGCTTCGCAACGCCACAGGGCTTCAACAGCGGCGACCAGTTCTTCAGCTATCTGAAGGACAGTTTCGACGTTCTCTACGCCGAGGGAACTGCCGGCGCGCCGAAGATGATGAGCATCGGCCTTCACTGCCGTCTCGTCGGCCGGCCCGGCCGCGCCGCCGCATTGGCCCGCTTCCTCGACTATGTGCAGAGCCACGAGAAGGTCTGGCTCGCCCGCCGCATCGACATTGCCCGTTACTGGGCAGAGACCTATCCGTTCCAGCCGAACGAAGACCGTCCCTCGCGGCTTTCGAAGGATGCCTTCATCGATCGCTTCGGAGGGGTATTCGAGCACTCGGACTGGATCGCCAGACGCGCCTTTGCAGGCGAACTCGGCCCGGCCAACGATACGGCGACGGGACTGCACGCGGCGCTCTGCGCGGTCTTTCGCGAGGCAAGCGAAGAGGAACGGCTTGCCGTCCTCACCGCCCACCCCGATCTTGCCGGCAAGCTCGCCCAGGCGAAACGCCTGACCGAGAGCTCGACTTCGGAACAAGCCTCGGCGGGCCTCGACGCACTGACGGATCAGGAGCGCGAGCGTTTCACGAACCTCAACAATGCCTATGTCGAGAAGTTCGGCTTCCCCTTCATCCTGGCCGTCAAGGGGCGCAGCAAGGACGAGATCCTTGCCGCCTTCGAGAACCGTATCGGCAACGATCGGGAGACGGAATTCGTCACCGCGTGCCGCCAGGTGGAGCGGATCGCGCTCCTGCGGCTGCGCGACACGCTGCCGGACTGAGGCGGCGCCATGACGCGTGCCGGCGAAGCCCTGCCCGGCTTTGCGGGCGGGACAATCAACCTCGCTTCCGCAGGCCTTGGCGCCCGGGCGCTCTTTGCGACGGACGAATTCTTCGGCCCGCTGGAGCGTATGCTAAAGGACGAACCGGCCGCATTCCACCCCGGCCTTTACGACGATCACGGCAAATGGATGGACGGCTGGGAAACCCGCCGCCGCCGCGGCGCCGGCCACGACTACGCGGTTATCGCGCTCGCCGCGAAAGGGCGGATTGCCGGCTTCGACGTCGACACGTCGCACTTCACCGGCAATTATCCGAGCGCCTGCTCGATAGAAGCCTGTCATTCGGCGGAAGATCCGGACGAGGCGACCGAGTGGGTCCAACTGCTGCCGGTCACCGGCCTCGGACCGAATGCACATCACTTCTTCGCCGCGCACTCCGACGCGGTCTACAGCCATATCCGGCTGCGCATCCATCCGGATGGAGGTATCGCCCGGCTTCGGGTCTACGGCACTCCGGCACTCGATCTCAAGGCTATGGCGAACGAGACGATCGATCTTGCGTCCTGCCTGCTCGGCGGTCGAATCGTCGCCTTCTCCAACGGCCATTACGGCCACGAGCGCCTCATTGCCCCAGGGCGGGGCGCGAATATGGGCGACGGCTGGGAAACGCGCAGGCGGCGCGAACCGGGCTACGACTGGATCATCGTCAAGCTTGCCGCACGCGGGCACGTCGAACGGATCCTCGTCGATACCGCGCATTTCAAAGGCAACTATCCGGATGCTTGCTCGCTACAGGCGGCTGACCTCGGAGGCATGACTGCCGAGTGCGACATGCTCGTTGCCTCCTCCGCGATGTTCTGGAACGAGCTTCTGCCGCACCGGAAGCTTTCGGCCGACAGCGTCCATGAGTATGGGTCCGATATGCTCAGACATGCCGATCCGGTCACGCATGTGCGCCTGAACATCTACCCGGATGGCGGCGTCAGCCGGCTGCGCATTTACGGCCGGGTCGCTGACCCCAGATCACGATGACTTCGGGTCTGGTCGACCTGAATGAACGCGACCGATTCCAATAGGTTAGAGCGGGATTCCGGCGAAGAACCGCGCACACTTTTCTCATCCGCTCTAGCCGCGGGCCGCTTTGCGCGGCCGCCCGCCCTTGGCACCATTAGCACGCGCGGCTGCTGCCTTCGCCGGCGATGTCGCTTGCCCTGCCCTTCGTGCCATATAAGCCTTGGTGCCGAATATGCCGGCCAAAAGGCCCGGAATCGAAAGATCGACGTCCAAGGCTTCCCAATGCAGGCCATAACCTTCCCCAAGGATCTCGACTGCGGCGAGCTGATCGCTGCTTCCATCTTCCAGTCCCTGCGCCAGGCGTGGCGGAAAGGCGAACGTGCAGCCATTGATCAACTCCACGACAATGCGGCCGCTTCGCTCGTCATAGCGCGCAGATGCAGCACGCGGCTCTGTCTCTCGCGCTATCCGGCCGCTTTCCAAAGCTGCGTCGATCTGGGTGCCCGTCAGTTCAGCCATGAATCTCCCTCCATCTGCCGAGGAATTGCTGTTGCCGTTCGTTGACGATCTGCACCGCCCGGCGCACATCGCCCCGCTTCATGCCATCAGCCCAGACCGCGCTAGTAACCTATCACGATGGGTTACTCAAGTCCAACGCTGTCCCGCAAGCGCCGCGAAGTCGAGGAGTATGTCTTTGGGCCGGCAAGAACGCCAGAGGTTCGTCGGCTTGCCAAAGAGCGTGGCGGGTTGGAGGGGCCGCGCCGGTCGCGACCCTCCCCAACCCTGTTCGGTCACTCGGCGAAGAATGCGAAGCGGACGATGAACAGTGCCGCGACGAGCTGGGTCGCCGGGTGGATGACGTTCCACTTGCCGGTGCAGACCTTGAGGACCACGTAGCTTACGAAGCCGAAGGCGAGACCGTTGGCGATCGAATAGGTGAAGGGCATGGCGATAGCGGTTAGCGCCGCGGGTGCCGCCTCCGTCAGGTCGTCCCATTCGATCTCGGTGAGCTCACGCATCATCAGACCGGCAACGTAAAGCAGTGCCGGCGCGGTCGCATAGGACGGGACGGCGGCGGCAAGCGGCGAGATGAAGAGCGCGGCGAGGAACAGCACCGAGATCGTCAGCGCCGTTAGACCGGTGCGCCCGCCCGCCTGCACGCCCGAGGCGCTTTCGACATAGGCGGTCGTGCTGCTGGTGCCCATCAGCGAGCCGGCGACGATGGCCGAGCTGTCGGCAAGCAATGCACGCCCGAGACGGCTGGGCTTGCCCTCTTCCACCAGTTTCGCGCGCTTGGCGACACCGATCAGCGTGCCGGTCGCGTCGAAGACCTCGACCAGCACGAAGACTAGAATGACGTGGACGAGACCGCCATGCAGGGCGCCCATGATGTCGAGCTGGAGGAAGGTCGGCGCAATGCTCGGAGGCGCAGAGACGATGCCCTGGAATTCCGATACGCCGAGGAACATCGACAGAACCGTTACCACCAGGATGCCGATGAGGATGGATCCGCGGACATTGAGCGCGTCGAGCACGGCGATGACGAAGAAGCCGAGGATCGCGAGCAGCGGTCCGGTCTGCTTGAGATCGCCGAGGCCGACCAGCGTCGCCGGGTTGTCGACGACGATGCCGGCGTTTTTCAGGGCGATGATGCCCAGGAACAGGCCGATACCGGTCGCAATCGCGCTGCGAAGCGAATGCGGGATCCCAGCGATCAGCCAACTTCGAACCCCCGTGACAGTCAAGAACAGGAAGATGATGCCGGAGATGAAGACCGCGCCGAGCGCCTGCTGCCAGGTGAAGCCGAGGGCGGCCACGACCGTGAAGGCGAAGAATGCGTTGAGGCCCATGCCCGGCGCCATGCCGATCGGCCAATTGGCGACAAGCGCCATGACGGCGGAGCCCAGAGCGGCCGCAAGACAGGTCGCGACGAAAATCGCGTTGCGGTCCATGCCCGTGGTCGACAGAATGTCAGGATTGACGAAGATGATGTAGGACATCGTAAGGAACGTCGTGACGCCGGCGATCACTTCCGTGCGGACGGTCGTGCCGTGCTCCTTAAGCTTGAAGAGTCGTTCAAACATTTTTCCTCCCTTGGCAGACGCCATCTCGACGCAGCCGAACGACAGAGACCGGGTGTGTTGCTCCTCCAAGAGCCCGGCCATTGCAATTTGATCGCGCGCCCCGATGTCTTCAGGGTGTATGATCCAGGCCGTGCGGCCTCGCCGGATGGGTCGCCATCGCAAGCACCCGATTGTGCGTTTTCGCGCGCATGACCGCTAGCCACCGATTTCGACGCCGAGCGCGAAAGACTTTCAAGTTTTCCAGCGAATTCCGGAGGCATTCCTTCGGGCACCGGCGATGCTAGATCCGGGTATCGGACGCGCTCCAGGCACCGTCGTCGGCCCGGACGAGCATCGGCGTCGCGAAGACTCCTACAGTCCGATCCGGCCATTGCGGAGAGAGTTCGGCGAGCGGCTGGCGCCACCGTTCCGACTGCAACATGGCGGCACCGATCGCGACCGGCTCGATGCCGCAGGCCGCCATCAACGACAGGCCGGCAAGGATCGAGGCTCCGCTCGATATCACATCGTCGATCAGCACGACTCGCCAGCCCCGCAACAGCGGCAGCATGCGGGGATCGACATAGAGCCGCTTTTTCTGACCGGGCGTCGTGATGGACGACAGGGGAACGGAGAGATCGTCGACGTACCAGAATTTTCGCGAGGTTCCGAGCGGCACATAGCGCTTGTGGCCGAGCTTGCGGGCAACGGCTGCGGCGAGCGTCAGGCCGAGTGTCGGAAGACCCGCGACGATTTCCGGTCGGAAGGGCGCCAGTCGGGCGGCCAGTTCCTCCGCGAGCGCGTCCTCCACCTCGAAGCTCGCCTGATTAATGATCAGCGAGGCCAGCGCATGTCTGCCGTCCGAAAGCGGCCGGATCGGCAGGAGGATCTGGCGCCCGTCCGCGAGAGTGGCTGGAAAAAAGGTGCGGAAGCCGCCGTCTCCGACAAAGCTGCCGGGCGGAAAGACCTCCTGCCAGTAATCGTGCGGCTCCATTGGTTTCGCTACCGTCATACCTGGCGTCCATTCGGCTGAGTAAAAGGTTCTGATCCCTGAGTTTTTCGTCTATACCCATTGCCGCTTCGATCAAACCGAAAGGGCACGTCCCAGCGACCAAAGCTGGGGAATTCAGGCTCTTTCCAGACTGCTCAAGGAATGCCTGCCGATGCGCGTGCCCCCCGGGATTGCCGACGATCTCACCTTTCTCACGGCCTTTCGCCGCGACCTGCACGCTCATCCCGAACTCGGTTTCGAGGAAGAGCGGACGAGCGATCTTGTGGCGAGAATCCTCGAAGAAGCAGGCCTCAGAGTCCACCGCGGCCTCGGCAAGACAGGCGTCGTTGGCACGCTGCAGGTCGGCAACGGCACGCGCGCGATCGGCCTGCGCGCCGACATGGATGCGCTCGCCATGCCGGAACTCGCCGACCGGCCCTACAAATCCACGGTAGCGGGGAAGATGCATGCCTGCGGCCATGACGGCCATACGACGATGCTGCTCGGCGCGGCGCGCCACCTTGCGGCGACGCGCAACTTCTCAGGAATGGTCCATTTCATCTTCCAGCCCGCCGAGGAAGGCCGCGGCGGCGCCAGGCGCATGGTGGAGGACGGGCTTTTCGATCTTTTCCCTTGCGACGCGGTCTATGGACTGCACAACATGCCGGGGCTTGCAGTGGACGAGATGGCCGTCGTGGCGGGGCCGCAGCTTGCCTCCTCGGACAGCTGGCGCCTCACCTTCCGCGGAGTCGGGACGCACGGCGCCAAGCCGCATCTCGGCCGCGATCCGATCACGGCGGCGGGGACATTCCTCGCTTCTCTGCAAACCGTCGTCGGCCGGGTCGTCGACCCGCTGCAGCCGGCGGTCGTCAGCGCCTGCGCGCTGCAAGCAGGCGACCCCAAGGCGCTGAACGTCATTCCGGACACGGTCGAGATCGGCGGCACGGCGCGTGCCTATACGCCGCATGTGCGCGACCAGTTGGAAGAAGAGATCGGCCGGTTGGCGCTGGGGACCGCGGCGATGTACGGCATCGAGGCCGATTATCGCTTCGAGCGGCGTATTCCCCCGGTCGTCAACGATCCCGACGCGACGGCACGCGCCCTTTCGGCCGCCCGGTCCGTCTTCGGTGAGAAGGCGCTGACCAGCTTCCCACCCTCGACCGCCGGCGACGACTTTGCCTTCTTCGCGCTGGAGGCGCCCGGCTGCTATGTCTGGCTCGGGAATGGTCCCGCCGTCGACGGCGCGCTGCACCATAACAGCGCCTACGACTTCAACGACGCGGCGATCGGCCCCGGGGCTGCCTTCTGGACCGCGCTGGTGGAGCAGGAACTCAAGGCCTGAAGAGCGTCAGAAGGTCTCCAGGACCGGGCTTTCCAGCAGCTTGCCGGTCGCTACGTCGGCAATGCCGCGATCCGTCTGGTGCGGCCCGGCATTGCAGGCGAGCGTCGCCCCGAAGCAGGCCTTGAACACGAGATAGGGAGGCTGCCACTCTACGATTCTGCCGGCAGCCTCGCGAATGGCCGCGAAACCCGCTGCGACCTCGGCAAGCGGCGCATCGGAGACAAGCCCGCATAGCGGCAGAGGCAGCAGCGCCTCGACCTTGCCTTCGGCAACGACCGCCATTCCGCCGCCGGCTTCGATCACCGCATTGGCCGCAACCGTCATGTCGCGCGGGCTGCTGCCGAAGACCGTCAGATTGTGGCTGTCATGCGAAACGGTTGTCGCAAAGGCGCCGCGCCACTCGCCCCAGCCTTCAAGCAAACCGACCCGCGGTCGGCTGTCGGCGCGGCCATGCCGATGGGCTACGGCAATCAGCGTCGTGCCATCAGGCGGCACCAGATATCCGTCCGAAACCTCGGCTCCCGCCTCGCCCCATCGGGTGAAGCGCGGCCGGTCGATCGTCACGACGCGGGCCGTGCTGCCCGTGGCAGCGATGCGAAAGTCGTCCTCTGTCAGCGGTTCGATCTTCATCGTGTGGCGCAGGGGCGAGACATCGGCCGCGACGGGCGCCTGAAGCATCCCGCCGCCGCTCGCCACCAGCCTGCCGTTCGCCAGCACATGGAGCGCGCGGAAATCGCGAATGTCCTCGAAGAGGACGATGTCGGCACGGCGACCCGGTGCGATCAGGCCGAGATCGGCCCTTCCGAGCCGCCGGGCGGCGTTCAGGGTTGCCGCCTGCAGCGCCCACTCGGCCTTGAGCCCGTAGCGTACGAGGCGGCGGACCACGTCGTCGAGGCCGCCGTCGCGGTGAAGATCGTCCGGGAAAACGTCGTCGGTACACAGCGTGACCGTCTGCGGCAGATGGCCCAGAGTACCGAGCGCTGTCACGAACTCGGGAAGAAGGTGATCGTGCGAGCCGCGCAGCTCGATGGTCAGGCCGGCGCGAAGTTTGGCGATGAGGTCGTCACCCGAAACGAGCTCGTGATCGGAGCCGACGCCGGCCGTTACGAAGGCCTGCAGATCGGCTCCCTCCAGGCCGCGCGCATGCCCGTTGACCGATTTGCCCGCCTTCAGTCCCGCCTCGACGATCGCAGTCATGCGCGGATCGCCGTCGATGACGCCGCGCATGTTCATGACCTCGGCGATCCCGCCGATCTCCGGCCAGGACAGCATTTCCGCAACGGCTTCGGCGTCGAAATCCGCGCCGGCGAGCTCCAGGCCGGGAGCGGAGGGCACGCAGGACGGCGCCAGAACCACGGCACGCAAGGGTAGACCGCCCATTGCGTCGACGGCCCAGCGCACGCCGGCAAGTCCGCTCACATTGCCGAATTCGTGCGGGTCCCAGACGACCGTCGTCACGCCGCGCGGCACCACGGCGGCAGCGTAGACCGCGGGCGTCACCATCGAGCTTTCGACATGCATATGCGTATCCACAAGACCGGGCGAAAGGTAGGCTCCCGCCGCATCGATGACCGTGTCCGCGTCGCTGCGCGACCCGGGTGCATGGACGCTCGCGATCAGGGCACCGACGATCCCGACATCCGCCGCGCGGCATTCGCCTGTCACGACATCCACGACCGTGCCGCCGGCCACGAGCACATCGAAGCGCGCATCACCGCGTGCGGCGGCAACTGCGCGCGCCCGCAAGCAGGCGTCGTCGAGGTCGGAGGGTTGCTGCAGTACCGTCATCTGGCGGCTTCCTTGGCGAGCGCACCGAGCAGGTGCCGGCGGGCACGTTCCGCGTCGACGTCGATCGCATATTGGGCGTTGAATGTCGCGTGGCTCCCCCGGGTCTCGACCACCGTCCGGCCGCGCGTCAAGGCTCCGGCAAGCTCGACATCGATGCGCGCCGGGCGAAACGACACAGCGTCTCCATCGACCAGCGCAACGGCTGCGCAGGGATCGTAGATCGCCATGCCGGTCCGTCCACGGCTCGTGCCGATCGCGACGTAGCCGGCGAGAAGATCGGCAAGCAGCGCGGCCTTTGCGCCACCTGCGGTGCGTATCGCCTCCACATCGTCCGGATAAGCGATGACCTTCCGGCAGAGGTCGAGATCGACCATCCTGAACGGCACGCCGTGGGCAAACACGATGGCGAGCGCTTCCGGATCGGCAAAGGCGTTGAACTCGGCGGACGCCGTATGATTGCCGCTGGAAACACCGCCGCCCATCCAGGTGAGCTCGTCGATCCGCGCGGCGAGGTCGGGGCGTGCCAGGGCAAGGGCAGCGATATTGGTAAGCGGCGCGAGCGCCAGGATACGATGCGGACCTTCGCCGTCCTCCAGCCAGCGGCAGAGCGCAAGGAACGCATCGCTGTCCGGCAGGGCGGGTGCATCGGGGAGGCTCAGCCCCGACGTCGGCATGCCGGTCTGCCCGAGGATACGCTCCGCCGTCTCGAGCTTTCCGAGCACGGGGAGCGCCCGTCCCCGATGGATCGGAAAGGTCCAGCCGAAGGCCTGCGCTGCGGCGGCGGCGTTGCGTTTAACCTGCCCGAGCGGCACATTGCCGTAGACCAGCGAGACGCCGTCGACGGCCTCACCGGCGTGAAGGACGACGAGCAACGCGGCGATGTCGTCGAAGCCCATATCGGTGTCGATCCAGATGCCCATGGCGGATCAATTGAACCTTTCCAGCTTCGCGGCCTTTTCGACCGGCAGATCGAATGCGAGCGTGGTGCCTGCGGCATGCGCGGGCACGGCCGCATCCACTTCGGCCTTCAGCGCACCGAGCGGCGTATCGAGCAGGTATTCCCGCGTGCTGCCGGAAAAAGAGGCCCCGCGCACGGTGCCCTGGAAAGGACCTGACCCCAGGGTCACCATGCGCGGACGCCAGGCAAGCCCCGCCGCATCGTGCGGCAAAGGCCCGGGAAGCTCGATCGGGCCGTTTCCGGCGCGCAATTTGCCGTTCTCGACGGCAAAGATGTTCTCGAAGCCGACGAAATCGGCCACGAAGGCCGAGGCCGGCCGGTTATAGATCTCTTCCGGCGTGCCGATCTGCTCGATCGCGCCGTTCAGCATCACCACGATGCGGTCGGCCAGCGACAGCGCCTCGCCCTGATCATGGGTGACGAAGATCATCGTGACGCCGGTTTCCCTCTGGACCCGCTGCAGTTCCGTGCGCATCTCGAGCCTCAGACGCGCGTCGAGGTTGGAAAGCGGCTCGTCGAGAAGAAGCACCTTCGGCTCCATCACCATCGAGCGGGCAAGTGCTACGCGCTGCTGCTGACCGCCGGAAAGCTCGGCCGGCTTCCGGTCGGCAAAGCTCGTCAATCCGACGGATTTCAGGCCGGTCCCGACGCGGGATTCGAGCTCCGCTCCGGAGAGGCCCTTCAGCCGAAGACCGAAGGCGACATTCTCGAAGACGGTGAGATGCGGGAAAAGCGCATAGGACTGGAAGACAAGACCGACGGAACGCCTGTTCGCGGCAACGCGAGTAATGTCGGCGCCGTCGAGGCTGATACGGCCCGATTGCGGCTTCAGCAGGCCGGCGATGGAGCGCATCGTCGTGGTCTTGCCGCAGCCCGAAGGCCCGAGAAACGCGACCAATTCGCCTTTTCGGATCGAGAGGTCGAGATCCTTCACGGCGACGGTGTCGCCATAGGCGAGCGTCAGTTTTTCGAGGCTGAGGAAGGCGGGATCAGACATAGCGGGAAAATCCTAGGAAACGCTCGGCGAGGAAGACGATGCCGATGGACATGAAGGCGAGCAGCGCCGACAGGGCCGCGACCGACGGGTCATAGGTGATCTCCATGTAGGAGAGCATGTCGATCGGCAGCGTGCGCACGCCCGGGCCGGACAGGAACAACGAAACCGGCACCTGATTGAAGCTGGTGACGAAGCCGAGAATGAAGGCGGCGAGAATGCCGCTGCGGATGTTCGGCATGACCACCCGGAAAAAGGCGCCGGCGCGTGACGAGCCGAGCAGCACCGCGGCCTCCTCGATATCGGAGCGCAGATTGTTGAGGCTCGCCGAGACGACGCGCACCGCATAGGGCAACACGAGCGCCGTGTGTGCAAGGAAGAGCGCCAGCGTGATATTGAACCCGAAGGGAACGACGAGATAGCGTAGCAGCGCCAGGCCGACGATGATGCCGGGCACGATGATCGGCAGGGAGACGACGGTGCGGACCGTTTCGCCGAAGGGCAGCCGGTAACGCGAAAGCGCGTAGGATGCGGGGATGCCGAGGGCAAGGGCGGCAGCCGTCCCGCCGATGGCAAGCAGCATCGACATGGCGAAGCTCTCGCGGAAGCTCTCGACCTCGAAGACCTTTGCGACCCATTTCAGCGAAAGGCCTTGCGGCGGAAAGGCAAGCGTCTCGCCCCCCGACAGGGATGCCGCGACGATGATGAAGAAGGGGCCGATCAGGAACGCGGTGACGAGTACGAGCACCGTTACCGGGAAAAGACGGGAATTCATCGCTTGCTCCTCGCGGTGGCGAGCCGCTTCAAGAGAAGATTGGCCGCGAAGCTCATGACGATCAGGATGAAGGCGATGACGCTTGCGGAGACGAAATCATTGGCGACGGTCACACGCTGATAAAGAAGCGTTTCCAGCATCAGGACCTTGGAGCCCCCGAGGATCGCCGGGGTGATATAGGCTGTCAGGGAGCCGGTGAAGACGAGCGTTCCGCCGATCACAAGACCTTCCCTGGTGAGCGGCAAAATGACCTTCCAGAAGACCTGAAACCAATTGGCGCCGAGTACCCGCGCTGCGGGGATCGCGTCCTTCGGCATGTTTTCGAGCGCACTGATCAGAGCCAGGATCATCAGCGGCAGAAAGAGCTGCAGGAGCCCGACGAAGACCGCCGTCTCCGTGAACAGGAAGCGCACCGGCTCGTCCGTCAGGCCGACGCTCGTCAATGCCTGGTTGACGATCCCGGTCCTCCCCAGAATGACGATCCACGCATAGGTGCGCGCAACCGGCGATATCATCAGCGGCAGCACCACGAGGCCGATCATCCGGCCCTTGCCTTTCGGCGGCAGGTTGACGATGGCGAAGGCAGCGGCATAGCCGATGACGGCAGCGACCACGGTTACCGCCGCGCCGAGCCGCAGCGTGCGCAGGAACACCGTCCGGTTGAGCGGATCGGATAGGAACCCGGTATAGGCGGATACCGACCAGCCATCGACATTGCGGAAGCCTTCGGCAAGCAGGATGACAACCGGCCCCAGAAAGACGACGGCGGCGAACACGGCCGCCGGCAAGGCAAGTGCCAGCGCCTCAGCCCGGTTGTGGAACATCTCTACCCCTTTCCGCGGCAGTGCCGCCGTTGGATACGTGGCGCGACGCCGGCAGGATCTGGCGTCGCGCAAGGCAAGAGCCAGGCTCTTACTGGCCGACCTTGGCGTTCCACTCGGAAAGCCACGCTTCCCGATTGTCGAGTGCCACTGCCGACGGGATGAGCTTCAGGTTCTTGACCGTTTCTTCGCCGTAGGTGAGGTTCTCGGCGATCTCCGGCGAGACCTTCACTTCCTTGTTGGCGGGGCTGTCGACCAGCTTTTCGGCGAGCGCCGTCTGGATTTCGGTCGACAACCAGAAGTCCATGAACTGAAGCGCGAGATCCTGGTTCTTCGAGCCCTTGGCCAGAACCATGACGTTCATGCCGCCGGTCTGGCCCTCCTTCGGGGTCGCCCACTTGATCGGCAGATCCATCTTGGTGAAACCTTCCCAGGAGAACCGGCCGATCGGCGCCGCCCAGATTTCTTCCTGCTGCATCAACTGCACGAGCTGCGAGGATTTGACGTAGAAGGTGACGATATCGTCCTTCTTTTCGCCGACTGCGGCGATCGCGGCCTCGAGGTCCGGCGTATTCTGGCCGAGCGCTTCACCGATCATGTAGAGCGTCGGCGGACCCTGGTTGGTCGTGACGTTCGGGAGAGCCACATGGCCGGCGAGCTTGTCGCCGAGTAGATCGGCCCAGGACGTGACTTCCACCTTGTCGGAACGATAGACGATCGAGGTGGCGTAGAAAGTGTAGCCGATGCTCATGCCGTCGCCGTTCGGGTCCTTGGCGATGTCGTAGAGCTTGTCGAAATTGCTGAGCTTCGAAGTATCGATCTTGTCGATCAGGCCGGCCCTTGTAGCGGAAAGCGCGTCCGCCATGGAAACCACCGCCATGTCCACGACCGGATTGGCCTTGTTTGCCTCCATCTTGGCAAGGCGTTCGATGCTGTTGCCCGTTTCGACGACGAGCTTGCAGCCGCACTTGGCTTCGAATGGATCATAGACCAGCTCCTTGAACGCGTCCTGGGCGAAGCCGTAGACGGAGATGGTCAGGGTCTTCTCCTGAGCGGATGCGCCATGGGCGCCGATCAAGAGGAGCGCGGTCGAGGCGATGAGGATTTTCTTCATGACTGCGGTTCTCCTTCGCTGGGTGGCTTTACGTTGGGGGCTGGCTGCACGTTTGATGGTGGCGTCGCCGTGGACTGGCGGACGACGAGTTGCATGGGCACTTTCGAAATGGTGGCGGCAACGGGCGTGCCGTGGGATGGAAATTCGGCTTCGCCGGCGCCGATCGCCTGCACCAGCGCCTCGACCGCGAGCGTCGCGATGCGCGCCATATCCATCCGAATCGTGGTCAGCGCCGGCGTCACCACCGGTGACCAGATCAGGTCGTCAAACCCGGTGACGCTCGCCTGTTCCGGGACATGGATGCCGGCCCGTTGCAGTTCCGTGAGCGCGCGCAGCGCCTGCAGGTCGGAGACGGCCGCAAAGGCCGTCACGCCTTCCGCCACCTTCCCGGCGAGCCCGAGCGAGCAGCCCTGGCCGTGTACCTGCTCCAGCCGTTCGATCCACAGCGTCTCCGCCTGCGCGCCTTCGCGCATGGCCGAGCGAAGCCCGCCGATCCGGTCGTTCTGCACGTTGGAGGCGGGATTGTTGCCTAGGATCAGCAAGCGCCTGTGACCGAGTCCGACGAGATGCTCGGCGATCTGCCTTCCGCCGTCCCAATGGTCCGCCGCCACCGTGTTGCCGGGTGTCGAGGGCGTGTCCACCACAGCGACCGGGCAACCGACATCGGCAATGCGGGTTCCCCGCCGCGGCACGATGACCATGCCGTCGACGCCCCGCTCGATGAGGCGTTCGATCGCCCTCGTCTGGACGGCGACGTCGCCGCGGGAGTCTGCGATCAGCACACCGTAACCGGCAGAAGATGCCGCAAACTCGATCGCCTGTGCGATCTGGGGAAAGAGCGGATTGCTGATGTCAGGCAGAACCAGCCCGATGACCGCGCTCTTGCCGGTCCTGAGCGCCCTTCCCGCCTGGCTCGGAACATATCCGATCTCGGCCGCAACCGAGCGGATTTTCTCGGCAAGCTCGGCGGAAACGCGCCCTTTGCCGGAGAGCGCGTTGGAGACCGTCGCCGCGGAGACGCCAAGTGTCGTGGCTATCCTCGTCAGTTTGGGTCCGGAACGTGCCAAGGCCTTATCTTCCGCCGCATCGGATGATTAAACGATTAAGCTGCGATATATCAGCCGATCGTGCCTGTCGAATCTTTTTTGAGTCGAACCTAATAACTGGCCGCAGAGATCGCTCACCTGTGGATGAAGCGTACCCGGGCGTTGTCCTCAACGCGCAACGAAGAGCAGGTCGAAGCCCCTGATCTCGCCTTTGGAAACCGATTTGCGGATCGCTCCCCAGAGCGCCGACGGGTTCTCCAATCGAAAGCCACGCAGGCTTCGTATCAGGCGGAAGGTTGCCGACGCAGTCCTGATTACGCGCAGAACGGCAGGCCCGGAGAGCGAAGCGGCCAGGATCTGCGGGTGCACCGCGAGCAGCACGCCGGCGGTCCTCTTCCGGTCGATCGCCCGGAACTGGTCGAGAACCTTGTATTCGTAGCCTTCGATATCGATCTTGAGGCAGAGACGTTCGGTCCTCGCCATCGCCTGAAGCTCGGGAATTGTGATCGTCTTCGCCTCGATCGACATGCCGGTGTCGTCGGCGATCAGCGCCGACGTTTCCGAACTCCCGAAGCCGCCGCCCACGGAATTGAGAACGAGACGTTCGTCTTGCGAAAGGGCCGCATTGACGAGTTTCACTTCCCCGGTGTTTGCGCCTTTCATTTCGGTGAGAATGCCGAAACAGACCGGATCAGGTTCGACGACAATGACATTGTCGGCAGCCTGTGCCGCCCAGTAGGGCGTGACCCCGATCCAGCCACCAATGTCGATATAGGTCGTTTTGCGGTCGACGAAGCGCGCGATGTTGCGAAAAGTACCGGGCTCCCACTGGCCGGACTGCAACCGGCTGAAGAAGCGCGCCTTTTCCGGCTTGTCTGGGAAATAAACGGTTCTCTGGAAATAGGTTATCGCGCGCATCGCGCTTCTCTAGAGCATTTTCAAGCGAAGTGGAAACCGGTTTTTCCGGGGACGTCGCGGAGGGGGAAACGGGTGAACGAGGCTCAGGCCTCTGCCCTCTGGGCGCGGCTGCGCGCCTCCGTCAACTCGGAAGTCGTCTGGCTGAGGCGGTCGGCCAGCACCCGCATGATCTCGACTGCCATCTCCGGGAAATCAGCCAACAGTTTGAGGAAATCATCCTTCCGGATCCGCAGAGCTTCGAGTGGGGTGGTCGTCTTGACCGTTGCCGTACGCGGCGTGTTGCAGAGGATGGCGATCTCGCCGACGATCGAATTCTGCTCCACTTCGGCGACTTTCAGCTGTCCGTTCGGCGTCGAAACGAGCACATCCGCATTACCCGAAAGGATCACATAGGCCGCGTCGCCGATATCCCCCTGATGAAACAGATCTTCTCCCATGCTGTACATCACCCGGTCGGAGGTGAAAGCCAGAAGCTTGAGCTTGGCAGGCGGAAGTCCGGAAAACAGCGTTATCCGGCGCAGCATTTCCACTTCATCTTTTAGGAGCATAACAGTCCGGTTCTCCGAATGCGTCGCGGTTGGTGCAAACAGGTCCTATCCCGTGCCGGCGGGAACATATGCTTGCCTCCTGACAACAATATTACATCAAGATGCCAGTTCCTTGTAGTCGCTGTCTCTTGCATGCGTTTCCACCGGTTCGTCGCGCGCCAACCGCCCGTTTTCGAAATGCGCGACGCGGTCGAAGAGTTCCGCCAGGTCCTGGTTGGCAAGGACCCACAATATGGCGGGCTTGCGCTCACCGTCCCGCAAGAAGGCGAAGGCTTTGCGGGTGATCTGGTCCTGCGTGCGCTGGTCGAGCGCCAGAAGCGGCTGGTTGAACACGTAGAAATCCGAGACCCGGATCAGGGCACGCGCCAGATTGAGCTTCTGGCGCTGGCCGGACGTCAACCGCTTGCCGCCGGCGCCGACGTCGAAATCCAGCCCGAACACGAGCACCTTGTTATAGAGCCCGAGCGACTCGAACAGATCGCGCACGATCGCACGTATCCGCTCGGAGCCATCCGTGTGCTTGTGCCCGATGCGGCCGAAGAGCACGTTGTCCAGGATTGTCGCCGAGGCCATGTAGCGGTCCGGTTGGTAATGCTCGATGATGCCGACGAGATCGGCCGGGAGGCCGTCGCTGAACTCCCGCCGCGCCTCGACGATCTTCTGCATGAGCTCGTCCGTCAGGAGACCGAAACGATGCCGCGGCTCGATATAGCCGAAGCAAAGGCGGATGATCCGGATGGCATCATCCTCGGACACCTCCTCGAGCGGCTTTCCCCTTACCTTCTGAAGAAGCGCTTCGTAGGCAGGGATTTCCTCGGCCGTCATGAAGGTGAGCTGCTGGAAGAACGGGTGGTCGGGCGGCAAGTCGCGGAACAGTTCCACGACGTTCTCGGCGATTTCGAGCCCCATCTCGTAGAAGGTCTCGTGCAGGCCTGCCCGCTTTAGAACGGTCTTGAAGAAAGGATGGTTCTCGAGCGCCGTCTCCCAGCGGTTGCTGTCGGTGACCGTGCCGAAGAGCAGGTTCTCCCCGACCGTTGCCTCGACATTGTAGGAGCCCGGTTCGAAGAAGACGACGAGATCGCTGAGCTTCTCGGCCTCGAGCCGCTGGCGAAGCGCGCTGCGCATCGCCACGATCTCGCCGGCGAAAGCCACGTGCTCGGTCGGATGGATGGTCGAGCGGACAGCAAGAGCCAGGACGTCATTGCTCAACAGAACGACGTCCAGCACGGCCCTGATCTTCGCGAAGAGGTCGTCCGGCCCGGTCGCGCCCGCGGCCTGATAATCGATCCAGTCGCTGTTCAGGTCGTAATGCGGATTGCCGGCGAGCTTCGCCTCCACAAGCTCCCACCTGCGGTGGGCTTCCCTGTCGCCCTCATAGACGACCTCGGTCAACGGAGCATGCTTGAGCCCGTAGAGCAGATTGTCGCCGAGGCTGCCCTGGAAGGCGAAGACGTCGGAGGAGGCGTAGGATATTCGCCTGCCCACCACCGATTCGGGCAAATCGTGTATATCGGCGTCGCCTATGACGATCCGGCCGGTTGCGGGCCAGGTCAGCCGGCCGAAAGCCTCAGCCAGCGCCTCGCCACCCCCGGACGTGCCGCCGGTAATCGCGACCGTCTCGCCGGGCTGGATCTGCAGCGAGACATGCTCCACGACTTTCGAGCCACCGTCGTCGGCCACCGAAAGGTTGACGGCAGCCAGCGCTCCCGTCAGCGGCGTTGCCGGGTCGACGGAGATTGCCTGCACCTTGGGGTCGATCAGAGGTTCGACGCTGAACTGTTCGACAACCTGGGCATATTTGACCTGCACATCCTGGCGCGCCTGGTCCCAATCGATCAATTCCTTCAAGGGGCCCGGAAGATCCTTGTAGGCGCCGATGACCGCGACAAGCTGGCCGATGTCGAGCCGGCCCTGAAGCGCAAAATATCCGCCGATCGAATAGAACAGGAACGGCGTCACCTGGGCCAGGAAGTTGTTCAGGAACTTGACCAGAAACTTCCACTGATAGAGGTCGTAGCGGATCTTGAATATCCGGCCGAGCCGCGCGGCAATGTCGGCCCGCTCGAAATTGGAGGTATCGTGGGCGCGGATCGTGCCGATGCCGTCGACGATCTCGCTGACGCGGCCCGACAGCTCACGCGCCGTCAACTGACGCTCGCGGCCGAGCACCAGCAGTCGCCTGCGCATGCGCGGGATAATGACCGCCTGAACGGCGACGATGGAGGCTGCGATGATGCCCAACCAGAAGCTCTGGAGGAGGATGAAGATCAGCGCCGTCAGCGCCTGCCCACCGAGAAGGGCGGGCTGCACGAAGGCGTCTCCGGTGAAGCCACCCATCGGCTCCACCTCGTCCTTGATCATGGTCGAGATTTCGGCCGGCTTCACGCGCTTGAGATAGCCGGGGGGGAAGCGCAGGACCCGGTCGACGAGCTCGAAGCGGATTCGCCGCAGAAGCCGCTCGCCGAGCCGGCCCTTGTAGGTATTGATATAGAACTTGAAGAGCCCGTTGATGATCACGAGCAGCAGGAACACCAGGCTCAAGGCCAGCAGCATGCCTTCCCTGCCGAGATCGAAACCCGAGAAGAGGTTGACCTCACCGAAGAACGGCAGGTCGAAGGAAATCGGCAGGAACGGTTGGGTCGCCTCGGGGCCGTCGAAACCTGCACCCTGAATCGGTCCGTTGACGATCTGCTTCGGCAGATCGAAGGACAGGAAATAGGGAACCATCGACAGCGCCACGACCAGCAATATCCAGAGTTGCTGCTTGCGGGTGTGAGTCCAGATGTAGCGGGAAAGACGTGGTTCCATGTGCCGGTAAAGAGACCTATCTGAAATTCGGGATCGCACGGCTGTTCTGCCGGCGGACTACAGCGCCGCACTTGGTGCCGGTCCGCCTGATCGTCAATGGGCCTGCGCTACCTCCACGAAATCGTGACTACCCGGCATGAGAGCAGAGCGATGCGCCATGTCAAGCCTCCGACTGATATGCAGTACCGCCTCATCTACGCAGGCCTCTTGCCTCCACTCCTGCGGCCACCTCCGGCGCCTTGCGCTCACTTGACCGTGAGCTTACAACAGCCGCATGACGCATGCCAGCCACTCTCCCCGCCTTCTCGAAGATTGGCGCGAAAACGCCCATGACCTTGCCCGGGGGCTGGCTGCCTATTCCGGCAGCAGGCTCGTCGGCGGCATAGCCAGGGTCATCGCGAAGCATCCGCAAGCCAACATTGCCAATGCCTTCAACCACAAGCAGGTCGACTGCAAGATGTGGGCCCGCGACAAGCTCTTCGAGAGCATCGGCGCAGACTGTCGTCGGATCATCGTGCTCGGCGGCTGGTACGGCGTTCTGTCGGCCATGCTGCTCGAAGATTCGCGCTTCGACATCGAATTCGCCGTGAGTTGTGACATCGATCCCGCGGTTGAGCCGGTGGCGCGCACGCTCAACGCAGCCTTCGGCGACAGATTCCATGCGATGACGGCCGATATGCACACGCTCGACTATCGCGCCCTGAATTCGGATCTGCTGATCAACACGAGCTGCGAACACATCGGCGAACTGCGGAACTGGCTGGACCTGCTTTCGCCCGGCACGCGCGTCCTCCTGCAATCGAACGATTATTTCAGCGAACCCACCCACATAAGCTGCGTCAGGTCGCTTGAAGAATTTCAAGCGCAGGCGCGTCTCGCGCGGATCGACTTCGCGGGAGCGCTGCCGACAAAAAGATACACGCGCTTCATGCTGATCGGGTCGGTCTAAGACCTGGAGCTGGGTGAGGAAAGGACTGTCTCGACGAAAGCCGCTCGCCGATGATCCTCGCCGTCCCGGCGGCTCCGTCGAGGTCGAGCGGCGGGATGGCCGGTCTTGGCCGGGCAAGCATGAAGCTCACCTTCGCGGCCAGAAGCTCAGGCGTGATCCCCTCCTCCGGCAGCACGCCGGCGAGATCGAGCTGTTCGAGCCGTGCCGCCCGCGTGCTCTGTTCGGTCTCGCCACCCGCGGTAAAGGGGATGAGGAGGCACGCGCATCCGGCACGCAGAATGTCGCACACGGTGTTGTAGCCGGCCTGCGAGACGGAAAGGCGGGCACCGCCGAGCAAGCCACCGAAATCCCGCCGGAAACGAAAGAGGCTGACGCCCTCTGGAGCCGCGGCCGCGAATGTGTCGAAATCCGCCTGCGGCAGGTTCGGGCCGGTTATCAGACACCAGCGAAGTGCATTCGGCAGAAGCTTCGCGGCCTCGAGCGCCGCGCCGATCAGCTCCCTGCCGACCGCGCCTCCGCCCGCCGAAACGACGATGTCGAACTTCTCCGCCGCCTCATTTGGCGGCGGCGGGGCGACGAGGCCCGTATAGACGACCTTGTCGCGGACTTCGTCGGCAAGGGGAAATGTCTCCTCGATACGGGCGAATCCGGGGTCACCGTGAACGAGTACGAGGTCGAAATGGTTCTTGACGAGTGCGACAGTCTCCTCGGCCCTCCCGGGCTTGACCCTCTCCTGCAGAATGTCGCGCAGCGACGTCGTCACGAGCGGCGGCCGGCTGCTCGCCGCAATTTCAGCGAGCAGCGGCAGCAGTTCGAACCGCATCTGCCGACGCCCGAAGGGGAAGGCCTCGATGATGACGACGTCAGGTCCCGTGCGGCGGAACGCCTCGATGAGCAGATCCCGTCGGTGCTCTTGAAAAGCGGCCGTGACCGGGTTTCCGTCGCCGTCGACAAGCCCGGAAAACCCCTTGTCGCCGGCAGTCACCGTCGGCAGTGCGATGGTCTGCACACCTTCCCCCGGAAAGCCCGGCACCGGCGTGCCGCCGGTCACCATCGTGACCTCGAAATCCCGATCGACCAGCGCTCCGGCAATGCGGCTCGCGCGCGCCAGATGCCCGATACCGAGAAGATGCTGCACATAGAAAAGGACGCGAGGGCTGCTCAAGGACTTCTTCTCCATTCGCTTTCGAAGAGCCCGACCAGCTGACGGACGCTGGAGTGGTGGTCGAACTCGCTGCGCACGCGCCGTTCCCCCGCGGCGCCAAGCCGCCGGCGGAGCTCCGGGTCGCGGATCAGCCGCTCCAGTGCCGCGGCAAGAGGCTCCGGGCTTTCCGGCGGCACCACCAGGCCGTTTTTGCCATCTTCAAGAAGTTCAGGAATGCCGGAGACTGCGGTCGATATACAGGCAAGCCGCTGGCTCGACGCCTCCACGAGCACATTGGGCAGGCCGTCGCGGTCACCATCGGCCGCCACCCGGCACGCCAGTGCGAAGATGTCGGCCCCACGGTAGCGGCCCAAAACATCCTTCTGATCGAGTGCCCCGTGCCAGCGGATGCGATCCTCGATGCCAAGCTTTGCGGCAAGCGCCTGGAGCCCGCCGGTGAGCTCTCCCGCACCGATATGCTCGAAGCGCCAGTTGATATCCGCAGGCAACAACGACAGCGCCTTCAGGAGGACGTCATATCCCTTCTTGGGAACGGCGCGCCCGACGCTGACGATGCGCACCGGATCGTCCGGATCCGCGCCGTCGCGCCGGGAATGCTCGCCTTCGAAGGCCGGGAAACGATCGAGATCGAGGCCGTGATAGCTCAGATGGACCCGGGTCTGGTCCTTCGACAGGTCCCGCAGGTGCTCATAGCCGCTTCGGGTGCAGGTGACCGTCCAGCGGGCCCGGTCGAGCTTGCCCGAAAGCTCCCAATCCTTAGAGGTCCAGATGTCCTTTGCATGGGCAGAGCAGGTCCAGGGTATGCCGGTGATTATGCTGGCATAGTCCGTTACCGAGGCCGGCGTGTGAATGAAGTGGGCATGCAGCCACGCGGCGTCTTCCGGCCATTCGGTGACGAGCACCAGCGCCTGACCAAGACGGCGGAAGCGGTTGCGTGAAACGTCGCGCGCGAGGTCCCGGAGGAACGACCCGAGCACCCGCCGGAAGCCGGGCTTCGGGACGGTCTTCACCAGCGCGCGGAAAACGCGCAAGGGCTCCTCATGCAGATATTCAGGCAGGTAATGGACGGCCGCGCGTATTTCGTCATGGACGGGATGGCGTTTCCTGTCGGTCGGACGGCGCAGGGCGACGAGGACGAGCTCATGCCCTGCTCTTTCGAGGCCCAGCAGTTCCTGCGCGATAAACGTTTCCGAAAGGCGTGGATAACCCTTCAGCACGACGGCGATCTTCGGTTTCGGCGACACGTGTCTTCAGTTCGATCTTTTCACGACGGCCAAATGCTCTTTCGATCTATGATCGAGCCATTCGCCGACGATCTCGGATATGTGGACGAGGCCTTCCAGCCTCAGGCCATTGGCGCGGAGCGACGGAGGCGCGCGCTGCGGCAGCGCCTTCAGGGCCGCAGCAAGGCGCAACGGCTCCTCCGCTTCATGAGGAAGCAGCATGTCGACGAGCCCGAGTGCCGAGGCACGCTGGGCGCGGATCAATTGTTCTTCGCGTGGCTGAAGGCGCGGCACGATCAGGGCGGGCTTGTCGAAAGAGAGTATCTCGCAATAGGTGTTGTAGCCGCCCATCGACACCACGCCCCTGGCGCCGGCTATCAGTTCCTCCATGCGATTGTCGAACTCGATTATCTTGATGAATGGGATCTTGCTTCCCTTCTTGATCAGCTTGTTACGCTGCTTTGCCGGCATGTAGGGGCCGAGGACGACGAGCGCGTTATGCGTGAGTTCGGGATCCTCCTGATAGGCGTGGATCACGTCATGGATGAGGTCCGCTCCGTCACCACCGCCGCCGGTGGTGACCAGTATGTAGTCGCCTTCCGGCTTATGGCCGGGCAGTGCGTCGTGGGGAACGCTTCTTTGCAGGAATCCGACGAAGTTCATGCGGTCGCGCACGGCAACGGGCACGTCGAGTCCGACCAGCGGATCGTAGAAGTCCGGCGGTCCGTAGACCCAGATCGAATCGTAGAACTGCTCGATCTTGCGCATCGTGTCGCGTCGCTTCCATTCCTCTTCAAGGAGGTGCGGCGCGTCCATGATTTCCCTCAGACCAAGCACCAGCCTGGTGCCGTGCGTCTTCAGGTAGGCGAGCGTATCCTCTACCTCGCCGCGCAGGCCCATCGGCTCCTTGTCGACGACGAAAATGTCCGGCCGGAAGGTTTCCGCCGTCGAACGGATGATCGACTGCCGCATTTTCAAGGTCTCGTGCAACTCGATGTGACGGTCCAGCGAGGTATATTCGCCGTTTCGGAGCTTTATGACGCTCGGGATCTTCACGAAGTCGACGCGCGCGCGATAATCGAAGGCGCCGGCGATGGTCGCACCGGAGATGATCAGGATCTGCAGTCCGCTGTAATCTTCCACCAGTGCATGGGCGATGGCGCGACAACGTCTGAGATGGCCGAGCCCGAAGGTATCGTGGCTGTACATGAGGATGCGGGCATCCTCGAAGCGCCGTGTCATACGAAAAACCTTTCGCTCAAAGATAGAAACGTCGAAGTCTATTGCAGCGATCGCTTGCAGCCAACAGCGATACCGGGGCTTATTTGTAGGGATCGGCGGCGTCGCGCAACCCGTCTCCCAGGAAGTTGAACGCCAATATCACAAGAATGACCGGGATCGTGGGGAAAAGCAGCCAAGGATAGAAGGCAATGACGCTGACGCTCTTTGCCTCGGTGAGCAGGATTCCCCAGCTGGTTATCGGAGGGCGCAGGCCGAGGCCGAGGAAGCTCAACGCCGTTTCTCCGAGGATCATGCCGGGTATGGAGATCGTTGCCGTTGCGATGAGATGGGACATGAAGCCCGGAACGAGGTGTCGCCCTATGATGCGTCCGCTTCTGGCGCCCATCAGCTGCGCCGCAAGGACATAGTCTTCCTCCCTGAGCGCGAGCAGCTTCGAGCGCACGGCGCGCGCAAGGCCGGTCCAGTCGAGAAGGCCGAGGATGACCGTTATACCCAGATAGATGAGAAGCGGGCTCCATGTCGCCGGCATGATCGCCGCCAGAGAAAGCCAGAGCGGAATGCTCGGTATCGACTGCAGGACTTCGATCAGTCTCTGGACCACAAGGTCGAAGATCCCGCCATGATATCCGGCAAGCCCGCCGATGACGATGCCGAGAACGAAGCTGACGGTGATGCCGAGAAGTCCGATCGTCAGCGATATCCGCGCGCCGTAGATGATCCGCGACAGCACGTCGCGGCCGAGACGGTCCGTGCCCAGGAGGAAAAGCTGCCCTCCCTCCGCCGGGCAAACCAGATGCAGATTGCTTTCGAACAAACCCCAAAAACGGTAGTCGTCGCCGCGGCAGAAGAACCGGATCGGCTCGACCTTCGACGTATCGTCCGCGTAATTGCGCTTCAGCGTGTCCATGTCCAGCGTCATCGTCCGGCCGTAGACGAAGGGGCCGACGAATTCACCCTCGTGGAAAAAGTGAACCCTCTGCGGCGGCGCATAGATGAAATCGACATTGCGCGTGTGCAGGTCGTAGGGCGCGAGAAACTCGCAGATGAGGATCATGCCGTAGAGCACCGCGAGGAAGATGCCCGAGGCGAGCGCGACCTTGTGGCGCTTGAACTTCCACCACATCAGGCGCAGCTGTGATGCCTGGTTCACCCGCACCTGCTCCTCGGTCATGACCTCCACGGAATACGGGTCGAAGGGCGCGGTCGAAACGTAGTGCGGAAGGGGCTCGCCGGGCGCCGGGATCGGTGACGTCACTTTGTGCTCCTGCCTTGCAGACGAATTCGAGGATCGAGGACGGCGAGCGCCAGATCGGAAACCAGCACTCCGATCACCGTGAGGAACGCGAGGAACATCAGGAACGAACCGGCTAGATACATGTCCTGGCTCTGCAGTGCCTTGATCAGCATCGGTCCGGTGGTTTCGAGGGACAGCACGATTGCCGTGATTTCCGCGCCCGAAATGATCGCCGGCAGGATCGAGCCGATGTCCGAAATGAAGAAATTGAGCGCCATGCGCAGCGGATATTTGAGCAGGGTCCGCGTGGGCGAAAGCCCCTTGGCGCGGGCGGTCACGACATATTGCTTCTGGAGCTCGTCGAGCAGATTGGCCCTGAGGCGCCGGATCATGCCGGCAGTACCGGCCGCGCCGACGATGATGACCGGGATCCAGATATGCTCCAGTATCGACTTCGCCTTTTCCCAGCTCATCGGCTCGGAAAGATACTTCTGGTCCATCAAATGGCCGATCGAGGTTCCGAACCAGATATTGGCGAAATACATGAGGACGAGGGCCAGCATGAAATTCGGGATCGCGATGCCGATGAGTCCGATCAGCGACAGGCCGTAATCGCCCCAGCTGTACTGGTGCGTGGCGGCATAGAGGCCAATCGGAAAGGCGATGACCCAGGTGAAGATGATGGTGACGAAGGAGACCAGGACCGTGAGCCACAGGCGCTCGCCGACGACCTCGCTCACCGGCAATTCATATTCGAAGGAATAGCCGAAATCGCCCTGGAGCATCCCCGCGACCCAGTGGACATAGCGCAGGATCGGCGGCTGGTCGAAGCCATACTGCTTACGCAGCGCCTCGATCTGTTCCATATTGACGCCTTCGCCCTGCGCCCTGATCTCGGCGATGTAGCTTTCGAAATAGTCGCCGGGGGGCAGCTCGATGATGGCGAACACGAGCGCCGAGATGATGAGAAGCGTCGGGACCATGACTGCGATGCGCCAGAGAATGTACCGCAGCATCTCAGTCGTCCTGTTCCAGCCAGAAGGTGTCGGGCTTGTAGGCGCCGAGGTAGCTCGTCGGGTCGAAACCGTACAGCCCCTCATCGGGGAAATTGCGCAGCTTCTTCGTGACGAGGATCGGCTGCAGCGAGCTGTTGACCAACCCGATCGAGAAGACCTGGTCCGTGTAGATGGACAACATCTGTCTCCAGATGTCCGCACGCTCGGCATCGTCCGCGGAATGCCTCCAGCGCTTTAGCAGGTCCAGGAGCTCGACGACCGGGGGAAGGTCGGGCGCCTCGCCCATTTCGCCATGCGACATATAGTTCAATCCCCAGACGGGCCACTGCAGCTGGTCGTCCGTGGTCGGTGCAAGCTGACCGGGGCTCATGTCCGCGGTCGGCACGCCGTTGTCGAGGCCGAACCACATCGACATGATTATCTCGCCGCCGACCGCGCGGCTGCGGAAGGTATCCCGCTGCGAGGTGCGAATGAAGAGCGAAATGCCGACCTCGCGCCAGTAATCGGTTATGAGCTGAAGCACATCGGTATCGAGCGTGCTTTCGCCGGCCGTCTCCACCACGATCTGCGCCTTTCGGCCGTCGGGAAGAATACGGATCCCGTCGCTGCCGCGCTTGGCCAGTCCAGCCGCGTCGAGCAGTGCGTTCGCCTGGTCCGGATCATGGGCGATCCAGGCACTTGCGAATTCGGGCCGGAAGAGAGGACTTTCGGGCAGCACCGTGTCGGCGCTTTCCTTCGTCAGCCCATAAAAGGCCGCCATGTTGATCTCGCGACGGTCGATTGCAAGCGACAGCGCACGACGGACGCGCACGTCCCTGAGCAGCGGCCGCCACACCGGGTCGGCAGAGTTGAGGTTCGGCAGCAGCGCCAGGCGTGATCCCGAAGTCTTTTTCCAGAGCTTCACCTCAACCGGGTGCCGCTTCTCCGCATCTTTGAGATAGGTATAGTCGACGAAATCGATCCCATATGCCTGCAGGTCGCTTTCGCCCGTGCCGGTCTTTGCTGGAATGAGTGAGGACGAACTGACGCTGAGCACGAATCGGTCGATATAAGGCAATTGCAAGCCGTTTTCGTCCACCCGGTGGTAGTAGGGGTTGCGTTCGAAGACGAACTGTTCGGCCGGCAGGGGCGTGGTGTTGCGCCACGGGTCGAGGGTCGGCAGATCCGGATTTTCGGGCCGGTAGGAGCGCGCCATGCGCATGTGGAGCTGGCTCCACCTTTTGACCCGCTGCTCCTTCAGGAACGCTTTCAGCTTGTCCTCATCCTGATATTTCGTGTGGAACTGCTTGAGATAGGCCGAAGGCATGACGACGACCAGCGGCTGCGGCGCGGCGAGTTCCTGCAGGAAAACCGGGTTCGGCATCGGCCAGGAATAGCGAACCGTTCGCTCGTCGACGATTTCGAACTTAGCCGCCTGTCCGTCCATGACCATCGCGGGCGGCAGGCCGGCCGGGGACAGATCCTCGTTGAGGAGCACGTCTTCGAAGCAGTAGCGGAAGTCCTCGGCCGTCAACGGCGTGCCGTCCGACCACTTGTGGCCCTCGCGCAGATGGAAGGTGAAGATACGATCCTCGACCGTCTCGTAGCTTTCGAGAATGTCGGGCTGGAGATTGAGCTTCTCGTCGTAGCCGACCAGGCGGGTATAGCCGTAGATCGTCATCAGGCGAATGTCCTTCGCACTGCCGATCAGGCTGCGGATCGTGCCGCCGTGTCGGCCGGGCTTGCGTCCCATCGCCGCGACATCGATCACCCGCGGCGTCTTCGGCAATCGTTCGCCGACCGGCGGAAGCTTGCCTTCCTGAACGAGGGTGGCGAGCGCGTCGGTTCCGCCCGCGGCCGCGAGCATCGCTTTCGGAAATGCAGCCGAAGCGAGAATGCCAAGCGCAGTTCTTCGGGTGATCATCGGCGTAACTCCCTGGCATCCACCGATCTGCGGGCGAGGACATAATGCCCGCCGCCGAGATCGGCGGGAATAAGAGCACCGTTCTCGCCGCCGTCGGAGAATTGCGCACCCCAGCGCTGCTGGTCCGATCCGCCGCTCGCCTGAAGGGAATCGAAGTCGAGCTTACGGTCGAGATCGGGATAGGGAACGGCGGCGAGGAGCGACCTCGTGTACGGGTGGACCGGATTGCGCATCAGCACCTCACGCGGCGCCAGCTCCACGATCCGGCCTGCGCACATGACCGCGATCCGGTCGGCCATGTAGTCGACGACCGCGAGGTTGTGCGAGATGAACAGCATCGTCAGGCCGAGCTCTTTCTGCAAGTCCTTGAGAAGATTCAGGATCTGTGCCTGCACCGAAACATCGAGCGCAGAAACGGGTTCATCGCAGATGAGAAGCTGCGGCACGAGCGCGAGCGCCCGGGCAATCCCGATGCGCTGCCTTTGGCCGCCGGAGAAGCTGTGGGGATAGCGATTGATGAAGCGCTGGTCGAGACCGACCGCCTGCAAAAGGGAGCGAACGTGTTCCTCACGCGATTTCGGCGTCCCTCGTCCGTGAATCTCCAGCGGCTCGCTGAGGATGTTCTTCACGGTCATGCGCGGCGAAAGAGACGAGACGGGATCCTGGAAGACCATCTGGATCTTGGCCCGCAACGTCTTGAGTTCCCCGCCGTCGAGCTTCAGGACGTCGAGCGCACCCTCCCCGTCGTCGAATGTGATCGTCCCCTTGTCAGGCGTCACCGCCCGCATCAGGATCTTGCTTACGGTCGTCTTGCCGCAGCCGCTTTCACCGACGAGCCCGAGGCATTCACCGCGGCGGATGTCGAAGCTGACATTGTCGACAGCGCGATGCCGATATGCCGTGCCGCTGCCGAACCAGCCGGAGCTGCGCGTGGAGAACGTCTTTGAAAGGTTGCGGACGGACACGAGGACATTGGGACCCGCCGCTTTCTTGACTTCCCGGTCGCCGACGATCGCGCCGGCCTTGACCGGCACCTCGCGCAGCGCCTTCAGCCGCTCGCCCGGTTTCATGTCGAAGTGCGGCACGGCAGCCATCAAACCCTTGAGATAGGGGTGCCGAGGATTGCGGAAGATCGCATCCACAGGTCCGGCCTCGACGATCTCGCCATGGTAGATAACGACCACCTCGTCGGCCATGTTGGCAACGACCCCGAGATCGTGGGTGATCAGAAGCATGGCCATGTTGAGCTTGCTTTGAAGCTCGCGCAGGAGCTGCAATATCTGCGCCTGAACCGTCACGTCGAGTGCCGTCGTCGGTTCGTCCGCGATGAGCAGGGCCGGACGGCAGATCAGCGCCATCGCGATCATCGCGCGCTGTCGCATGCCGCCGGAAAGTTCGAAGGGATACATGTCGTATGCCCGCTTCGGATCGGAAAACCCGACATAGCCGAGCAGTTCCTCCGTCCTCTCGCGGCGCCCCGCCTTGTCGGCATCCGTATGGATCTTCAGCACTTCGGAGATCTGGTTGCCGATCGTGTGAAGCGGCGACAGCGATGTCATCGGTTCCTGGAAGATCTTGCTGATGCGTGCGCCACGGATCTCCTGGATGTCGCGCCCGTCCCTGTCAAGCGAAAGCAGGTCGACGGGGTTTGCCTCGGCTTCGGGATCGTTGAACAACACCCGGCCGCCGACGCTTGCCACGCTCGGCAGGATGCCCATGATCGCCTGGCTGATCGCCGACTTGCCGGAGCCGGACTCCCCGACGAGCGCGGTCACCCTTCCGGGCAGAATTCTGAAATTCGCGCCTCGAACGGCTTCAACCTCGCCGCCCAGCACCGAGAATGTGATCCGCAGACCCTCAACTCGCAGCAGGTCCGCTCCTGACGTCATCGCAGCACGCTTCCCTCAATACCCCTCCTGCACAATCCCAACTCGAGGCCGCCCCCAAAATAAAATCATGCAGCCACTTCCCGCAGCGCCGCGCGTCTGATCAGGCGCGCAAAGCTCGCTCCACCCTTTTAGCGCCGCATGTTTTTGCCCTTTAATCAGCTAGGATCAACGGGAACATGCAATTGCTTACAGCGAAGTTTGCCCGCCCCGCCGGACGCACTGTAACTTTTTGCCACTCAAAAACAGTAGCCTAGGTTAAACGGGCTGTCCAGCATGCCACCGGAAAGGTGTGGACGCGTCGAAACGGCCTTACGAGAACGGGCAGCTGCCGTTGGTCAGGACGTCCTCGCAGCGCGGGGAACGCCGGAAATCGTCGTAATAGAGCGTCCAATCGGTCGTGTCGGCGGCCCGATAAGGTCCGAACTTGAAGTACTGGTTCTCACCGAGGCCCTTGTCCGCATGGCCTACATGGCCCTTGACGGTGATGATCGGCTGGCCGTTGGCAAAGAGCACTATGTGGCCCGAGCCGTCGGGACCGGGCTTCGTGAAGACGACGAAATCGATCCAGCCGGACCTCGGATCCGGCAGGGGATTGCCATGGTTGGTGATTGTGATCCCGTCCGTGCATGCATTGAAGAGGTTGCCGTCTTCCGGCTTCCAGTTGCCGTCGGTCGCCACCAGCATGCGCATCTGGTTGACTTCCGGACGGAGCCAGACCGGCGCCTGGCCTGGGGCGCAACGCGCCGGTACGCCATCAAGGCCGGCGGAGACCGGAGGCAGATGGTTGGTTTCGACCGTGGCGAAGAGCTTTCCAGAATTCATGCGCAGCGCCAGGAAGGGGCTGAAGTCGCCCTCGGCACCGGGATCGATCTCTCGCTTCCACTGCGCGATGAGATAGCGGTGGTCGTCGCTCGGCACCGGATCGGCGAACTTTACCGAGAAGCCGTACCAGACCCCTTTGTCGTAGGGCACCCGCAGCTCGGTCTTTTCCCAGATCTCCGCGCGTTCGCTGCAGCCGTCGTGATCCGCAGGGCAATTCGGCACGATGCTGAGCTTCAGCCCACCATTGCCGGTGCGCTTGACGGCGCTCTGGAACTCGTATCTGCCGGCGCTCTGCTCGAAATTCTCGCGGTAGTAGAGTCCCCCTTCGGGCGCGAAATCCGTACCCTCGAAACCGTCGAACAATCTCCGTTCATAAATTGGCGGCTCGTCCGCCGACTGGGCATAGGTGAGACTCGGCAAGGCAATCGCCGCCGCCAGCAGAGCTATTCGAAACATCGGTCCCCTCATTGAAGCATCTTGTCGATCAGACCGCGCGGGCCAGGCGGCCGCTTCTTGTTGCGGTAGAGCAACATGACATGCTCCGCCTCGGAAAGTCCATCCTCGGTTGCATCATATGCCCGCTCCTGCGCAATTGCAGCAAGGGCGGTATCCCGCGGGTAGAGGACCGTGAACTTCTGGCGAACCCCGCGCAGTTTCTCCTGCCCGAGCGTTTGCCATTCCCCGCCGCAATAATTCACGAAGGCCTCGCTCGCGACGACGCTGTGGGCATATTTCTTCGTCAGGTTCTGCAGCCGCTGAACCTCGTTCACCGCGGAGCCGAACACCGAGAAGGTCAGCCGGTCGCGCAGGCCGACATTGCCGAACATGACGTTTCCGACATGCAGGGCGATGCCGTAGCCGATAGGGTCGCGGCCCTGCCTCTTGCGTTCCGCGTTGAGGGCGGCCATGCGCGCCGTCGCCGCGCCCACGGCGGCGAACGCCTCGCGGCTGGCCATCTCCGACGGCTCCTTGTGTCGGCCGCAGGGGTAGACGCCGATGAAGCCGTCGCCGATGAAGCTCAGGATCTGTCCGCCGTTGCGGTTGAAGGGCGTGGCGATCGCGTCGAAGAATCCGTTCAACGACTCGATATAGGCCTGCCGGCCTTCCTTTTCGGCAAGCATCGTCGACTGGCGCATATCCGCCATGACGAGAACTGCGCGAACCGTCTCGCCGTCGCCGCGCCGGACCTGGCCGCTCATTACGCGGCGCCCGGCATTGGCGCCAAGATAGGTGGTCAACATATTGTCGGCGAGCTTGCCGAGCACGGCCACTTTGGCGGCGATCGCCAGGTGGTTCTGAAGTCTGAGGAGCGCCGCAATGACGTCGTCGCTAAAGCCGCCCTGACGGTCCGTCGTCCACGAGCCGACCATTCCGTGTTCGGATTCGGCTCCAAGAGGTTGCATGAAGGCTATGTAGTCGGTCGCTCCCTGCTCCTTCAGCTCGTCGAAAATCGGAAACTCCGAGGGCAAGGCGGGATCGATCCGACGCCTGACATGGTCGAGATTGTTGCTGAGCAGGTAATAATACGGACTGTGCAGGAATCGCTCGGGATTGAGCGCCAGTTCCTCATGACGCAGACCACTCACCTCGACACCCTGACCTCGCCACCAGGTAAAGCCGAGGGCGTCGTAAAGCGGATGAAGCATCGAGAAAGACAGATGAACGCGCATGAGCGGCAGGCCCGCCGCCGCCAACCGTTCGCAGAAACCGCGCACGATGGTTTCAAGCGTTTCGTCGCTGAGCGAGGTTCGCATGAGCCAGTCAGCGACCTTGTCCAGGAGGATTTCGGAAACATTGTCGTTGATCGGGCTCATGCCATATCCTCATCGTCGCGGCAACGGTCGCCACCAGCGCCGACCGCGGAGCAGCGATCGCTCGCTCGCGGCAGCACTGAAGTGGGTACCCGTCGGTGAAAGAAGGCTCCCGCCGCCTCCCGCGGCCGTTCGTGCAGCGATCGGGTCACCGCTGCGCCCCTGCAGATATTCACCGCGGAGGACTTTTTCCAGAGACCACGAGCGATTTTTGATCGTTGCCGGATCGTACACGCAACAGCCCTGCGCATTGCACCCTGAAATTGCCGGGGTCCCTCACGACCGCATGCCTGCCCGGCCAGACAAAACGACGCAGGCCGTGAGGCGTGCGGCGCCGCTGACGGCGCGCCGCGCTTGACTTGCGGTGGCTTTCCCGCCAACAAAACGACACCGGGCTCCGCAGCCGGATCGCTGAAGCGGCCCTCCCGGCAACAGAACTGGACGCCAATCTTGACCTCTCCGCATCACGACAGGCTGCTCGAATCGATCTCCGGCCGCACCGCTCGCGTCGGCGTCATCGGCCTCGGCTATGTCGGCCTGCCGCTTGCCGTTGCAGTCGCGCGCTCCGGCTTCCATGTCACCGGTTTCGACATCGACCCGGGCAAGATTGTCGCGCTCGACGCCGGGAGCTCCTATATCGAAGCGGTTTCGGACGAGGCGCTTGCGCGCGAAGCCGGCGCCGGGCGGTTCCGCTCCACGACCGACTTTTCGGACCTTGGATTTTGCGACGTCATCATCATCTGCGTGCCGACGCCGCTCACCAGGCACCGCGATCCCGACCTCTCTTTCGTGGAGAATACGTCGCGCGCGATCGCCGACTGCTTGCGGCCGGGCCAGCTCGTCGTTCTGGAGTCGACCACCTATCCCGGCACCACCGACGGTATCGTGCGCTCCATCCTGGAGGAAACGGGGCTCAAATCCGGCACCGACTTCTTCATCGGATTCTCGCCGGAACGCGAAGACCCGGGCAATCGCGCCTACGAGACCACGAGCATTCCCAAGGTCGTGGCCGGAGACGGCCCAATGGCCGCAGGGCTGATGGAGCGGTTCTATGCCGCCGTGGTCACGACGGTGGTTCCGGTCTCGTCCAACGCGACCGCAGAGGCGGTAAAACTGACCGAGAATATCTTCCGCGCCGTCAACATCGCCCTCGTCAACGAACTCAAGGTCGTCTACGAGGCGATGGGCATCGACGTCTGGGAGGTGATCGATGCCGCCAAGACGAAGCCCTTCGGCTACATGCCCTTCTATCCGGGGCCTGGGCTCGGTGGTCACTGCATTCCCATCGATCCCTTTTATCTGACATGGAAATCCCGGGAGTACGAGCTACCGACGCGCTTCATCGAGCTCGCCGGCGAGATCAATTCGGCAATGCCCCGTCACGTCATGGCAAGGCTCGCCGAGGCGCTCGACCGGCGGGAGGGCAAGGCGCTCAGCCGCTCGGCGGTCCTCGTCATCGGCCTCGCCTACAAGAAGAATGTTCCGGACATTCGCGAAAGCCCCTCCCTGAAGCTGATAGAACTCATCGAGGAGCGCGGCGGCAAGGCCGCCTTCTACGACCCCCATGTGGAAGAAATCCCCTCGACGCGCGAACACATGGCCTTGAAGGGCCGGCGGTCGGTCGTCTTCGACGAAGCGACGGTTCGCGGCTTCGATGCCGTTCTTATCGCGACCGACCACGACGCCGTCGACTATGCCGCGCTTGCCGACTGGTCGCCGCTGATCGTCGACACGCGTAACGTCTTCGCGCGCCTCGGGCTTGCTGCCGAGCACATCGTCAAGGCTTGACCGCAGGGGAAATATCCCCGGTCCGCAAAAGGTCCTCTCCGGAAAGAGCGGCCTTCAGGTTCCGGGCGGCCACCGCGTAGCCGCCGGCGGCACCGTCGATGAAGTGCATATGGTCTCTGCTCATCGGGGTCGGAACGATACACGTCATCAGCGCCGAATCCTGCCGGTGCAGCCCGTAGCGGCATATGCCCGCCGCTGCGCCCTGCTTCAGCCGCTCCTCGATACGGCCCAGCCGATCGAGACTGACGTCGATCGTCATCTTCAGCGCGTCGTCGAACTTGCGGAAGTCCGAATTGCTGGCGAGGTCTCTCGCATATCGCTTGACGTCAAACGGTCCGAAATTGATGCCGAGCCTGAAACAGAGAAACAGTGCAAGGCTCTGCGCGGCGACGAAGGACCAGGTCAGGAAGCGGCGGCCCCTCGGCGCGACGGCGCGCGATTCCGCCGTAATGCCGCGCACGGAAAGGTGCGGCTCGGGTCCCTTTTCCGGTACCGGGTGCCCGCCTCGCTCCTCCCCCTCGGCCAAGGCCACGATGTCGCCGATCAGCGCCTGGTATTCCGGGCCGATGCCGCGCTCTCCCGGAACCGCGATGATGGAGACGATCGCTCCGTGATGCGAGACGATCGGGTTCCAGCGGCATGACAATCCGGTCAGGTCGGGTCTCGTGCCCGGCGGCGCGGCCTCGATCTGGTAGCGGCCCGCCTTCATTTCCGCTTCCGCCCAACTGGCGCCGCCGCCGGAAAACATAGCGTAAGAGACTTCCTCGCTCGCCTTGAAGCGCGCGACACGCATGTCGAACCCGCTGGCGCGCACGTCGGAAACCGGGACGATCGCGGCGCGAAGCTCGAGGCCCAGCTCCTCCGCCACCCATGTCTTCGCCGCTGCGAGCACGTCCCTTGCTTTTGCCGCCAGCGTTCCGGGCACGGCGGCGAGCGCTCCGTCGCCGCCGAAGACGAATGCGAGGTTTCTCTCGTCGAGGCCGTTCATGAGCGCCGAGATGACGCTCGCGCCCGCCATGTTCACGCTCTTGTATCGCCCTTCGGCGATCGCTCCCGTCGAATTGACGATATCGGCAACGGCGAGCCACCAGCCGTCGGGCAAGGGCCGGTAGTTGGCCTCGTCGGCGACACCTTCGAATGCCTCGAAAAGAGGAAGGCCCGCGTAGAATTCCCTGTCGGCCGGCTGCACCATCGTTGCCAAACTCCTAGAGGTGACATCTGTCGCTGATTCCAGGCTGGAGCGATTTTCACCCGATTACGATGGATAAAGCACCTTCGCTTCGATGAATAGATTTCTCTTCTCGCCATGCAATCCGTGCGCGATGGCGCCAATGGCATTGCAGGACCCTCATGATTTGTGCTTGTCTAATCACTACGCCCGGGCAAAGTGCTACGGCAGGCAGGATGAAGCCGGAACGGAATGCAGGACGATACATTTCGAGTGAAGTTTTGGGGCGTAAGAGGCAGCTTGCCGGTATCCGGCGAGCAGTTCCTGCACTACGGAGGAAATACGCCCTGCATCGAAATTCGGTGCGGAAAAGAGGTGCTGATCTTCGATGCGGGATCGGGGCTGCGCGAGGCCGGGCTGTCGCTGATGTCCGAAGGTGTCTCCGAGTTCGACGTTTTCTTCACCCACACCCATTACGATCACATCATCGGCCTGCCCTATTTCAAGCCGATCTACCGCTGCAGCTCCGCCGTCCGTTTCTGGTCCGGCCATCTCCACGGCACGATGTCCACGGCCGAAATGATCAACGAGTTCATGAGGCCGCCATGGTTCCCGGTCGGAACGGGCATCTGTCAGGCGAGCCTCGACACAGTCGATTTCCGTCCGGGTGAAACACTGTCGCCGCGAAAGGACGTTTCCATTCGCACCATGAGCCTCGTGCATCCCGGGGGATGCGTCGGCTACCGTATCGAATGGGGCGGGAGGGCGGTCGCGCTCGTCTACGACACGGAACACGAACCCGGCATTCTCGACCCCGTGCTCCTCGATTTCATCGCCGGAGCCGATCTCATGATCTATGACTGCACCTACCTGGAAAGCGAAATGCCAACCTTTCGCGGCTACGGACACTCGACCGGGATGCATGGATCGCAGCTCGCCAAAGCCGCAGGCGTCACGCGCCTCGCCATGTTCCACCACGATCCGTCGCGCACCGACGCCGCACTCGCCGCAATGGAACAGGAAGTCCAGGCTTTCTTCTCGGGCGCCTTCGCCGCGTGCGACCGTCAGGTCATCGATCTATAAGATCGGCGACCCTGCGCCAGCGGCAGGCCGCGTGCGAGGCGGTGACGTCGAAAAGTCCGGAGAGGAATTCCCATACGCTCTCGTCGTGAACGAGGTGGTGGGTGAGAATTCCCACCGTCCCGCCGCCCTTCTCGATTTCATCCAGTCGGCTATCGATGTCGCGAAGGATCTCGCCATAAGGGCGACAGCCGCGGGTGCCGTGCCAGTCCATCACATCCACATGGGCATTTATGAGCTGCAGCCCGGGAACGCGTAATGCGGCGGATTTTGCCCCCTCCTCCGGTCCGAAAACCGAAAGGGCCCTAAACCCGATCTCGTGCAATCCGGCGACCAGCCCCGGATCGATCCGGTTCCATGGCGGAACGAGGAGCGGCACCATAGCGGTGGGATAAAGCGCGCGCAGGCGTGCCCAACCGGCGCGCAAGTCGGCCGCAACCATCTCGCGCGACCTGTGTCCTCCCAGTTCCTGGCGTTTTTCAGTCACAGGGGCATGGTTTTGATGGGACCACCCGTGGACAGCAACATCGACATGCGGACGGCCGGCGAGGCAGCGCGAGAGGCGCTCGTCGGTATGTGCCGGTATGACGGCCAAGCTCACCGGCACCGAAAAGCGGTCGGTAAGGTCGAGCAGTCGGTGAAGGGCCGCCGTCGGCTCGACGGCATCGTCGTCCCGCAGCCAGAAGTCGATCGATCCGCCTGTCTCCTGCAGGCGATCGAGCCTGTTGGCAAGCGTTTGCCAGATCGATGCCATCGTCATTTCGCACTCCCAACGAACTCGGCGAAGATTCCGGAGAGACGTGCGGCGGCGGCGGGAAGCGAGCGCTGCTCGAAAACGAAACGCCGCGCGCGCTCGCCAAATTGCCTGCGTAAGGTCCCGTCCACGAGGAAGTGTCGCAGCGCTGCCGCCAGCGCGTCGATGTCCCCGGCCGTCGTCAGATATCCCGTTTCGCCGTTTCGTACGACTTCTGGAACACCTGCCGTGTGCTGCGCGACGACAGGGAGGCCGGCAGCCTGCGCCTCCAGATAGGATAGTCCGTAGGCCTCCCCGCAGCCCGGCCAGACATAGAGGTCGCCGCCCGCGAGAATCTCCGGAATCGCCTGAGGCGGCCTCTCGCCAAGCCAATCCAGCCGTCCTGCGGGAAAGGCCGAGAAGGCTTCCGATACGTCAGCCCGTGCAGGGCCGTCGCCCACCACCGTAAGCGTCCAGGGCACATCGGCGACGAGGGCGAGCGCGCGGGCAAGCATGCGATAGCTATCCATCTTGTCGCCCGTACGCATCATCGCGACGGCGAACAGCCGGTTCCCGCCGGCCTCTGTTCTTCGCAGGTCGCGAAACGGCGACACATCGATGAAAGGGGCGAGCAGCGCAGAGCGCACTTCCGGTATCGCCTCTTCGAGACCCTCGCGGTCACGATGGGTGAAACAGATGTTGACCGCAGCCTGCCTTGCACCGGCGGCGACCTCATCTTGCGCCAGTTTCCATGCACCCAAGTTGCGCCGAAAGGAATAAGAACTCTCGGCGGTAACGTATGGTATGGAGAAGTCCGCCGAGAGCGCGGGACCGATGAGATCCGGAGCCTTGTAGTAAGGGTGGTAGCAAAACCACAGGTCGGGCGGGCCTTTCGACTGCCAGAGCCGCCGAATCCGGGCGATCTCCCGCTCGGCCTCCTTGCGCAACGCCGAAAATGCCGCATCCGAGGCTTCACGCGAGAAGGTGCGCAGTTCCGAGGCGATGCCGACGTCGTGACCTGCCACCCGTAGCGCTTCGATCAGCATGCGTGCCATCTGCCTGTCGCCGGAAGGGACAGGGTGGCCAGGCGATTTCAGCGGCGCATGAAAGGCGATCTTCATTCGGCGCGAGCTATCCCGCCTCCCGTCCCGATGTCAACAGGCCCGCAGCCCGACGACGTGCGGCTGCAATGCCCCGACTATTCCGCCGCTGCCTCCCCGCCGCCCTGGGCGAGCGCCGCGTTCTTCTTGGCGATCGCGTCGCGTGTCGCGGCAGCTGCCGCTGTCGCTTGCGCTTCATCACCAGCGACCTGAACGGTCGGCGAGGCAAAATGGATGCTGTTGGCCGCGAAGGCATCCTTGATCATGGCCTGGGCCCGGCGCCTGATCTGGGTCTGATGTCCGGGCTTCGTCGTCATGGCGAAACTCAAGGTGATGCCATAGTCCCCGAACTGCTCGACGCCCTTCATCTTCACCGTTTCTATGATCAGCGGCCCGAGTTCGGGATCGTCGAGGAGCGCGGCGCCTATGACCTTGACGACCTTCTTCACCTTGGCAACGTCGGCATCGTAGGAGACGTTGATCATGAACTTGTCGATAACCCAGTCGCGGCTCATGTTCTGGACAGCGCCGAGCGAGCCGAAAGGAACAGTGAACACCGGGCCGCGGTGATGCCGAAGCTTAACCGAACGGATGCTGAAGGATTCGACCGTGCCTTTGTAGCTGCCGCTTTGGATGTATTCGCCGACCCGAAAGGCATCGTCCATCATGTAGAACACGCCACTGAGGATGTCCTTGACCAGGGTCTGTGAGCCGAAACCGATGGCGACACCAAAGACGCCGGCACCGGCGATCAGCGGGCCGACCTCGACGCCGAGGCCCGAAAGCACCATCATGCCGGCGACGACCGCGATGAAGGCCGCGAGAAAATTGCGCAGGATCGGCAGCAGCGTGCGCAGGCGCGTATTGCGCGCGAGCTCGGCGGAATCCTGCACGGTCAGGCTGGCGCGCGCCATGCGCACATTGATGGATTCCTTGGCAAGCTGCCAGACGAGATCGGCCGCAAGCAGTATGACGATGCCGGCCAGCACGCCGCGGAAGATGCGGTTGAAGGCGTCGTCCTGCATCATCTGCGCGCCGTTGATGCGAAAGGCCATGGCAAGCCATACGGCAGCGAGCGCGATGATCACGAGCCTCGCCCCTCGCTCGATCAGAACATTGCGCAGGACGCGGAAGTCCTCCGCCGCGGCAGCATCCAGCATCGTTCTGGTAGCGGCGCTGGTGAAGCGTAGCAGAGGCGGGAGACCAAGGACATAGACGCCGAGCCAGAACAACACTTCCATGCCTGCAACCCAGAAGAACCAGAGCAAGATTAGGAAGGAAACGATCAAGGCATTGCGCAGGATGCGGCGCGCGGGCGCCATCTCGGCAACCGGCCGGCGCAACGTCGTGTCGATCGCCAGTCCGAGAACGACAAGCCCCAGGACCGCGCCCGTGAGGTTGCGCACGTCTTCGGGAAAGGCAAGCGCCCGCATCATATCGCCGATGGCCCATACGAAAGCGACGGTACAGATGAAGAGCACGGACCGCCTAAGCCAGTAACGGGCACTATGCGGAGTAAGCGATACATACGACCTCGCCTGATCCGTGGCCGCGCGCCCGGAGATAGCCGGCGTCAATACGGCCGATGCGATCGCGATCAAAAGACGAGCCACGATCCAGGCGATCAGAAGCGGCGCGACCGCTGCCCCGAGGTTGCTCGGCCAATCGGCGATCACGAAAGCAGCAATGGCAGCGATGGCGAAGGCGATAAGCGGCGCGATGCGTACGAAGGCCGCCAGCCCGCTTCCTGATTGCGCGTTGTTGCGGCTGGCACTGCGTCGCAGGAGACGGCGCAGAAGGAACTCGGCGCCGTAGCCGATCAGCAGAACTAGGGCAAAAGCCCAGATGATCGGCAACCTTCCCTGGCTCTGCATGTCGCCGGACACGCGGTCTCTCGCCGCCTGCCATTCGGGCAACACACGCGGCGCGGCGTTCAGAAGCGCGGTAAGGTGTCTCCTGGCCTCGGCAATCCAGCGTGAAGCGAAGCTCTGGGGCGGCGTGACGGCGACGGGCGCGGGGGACGCCTGCCTGGTCTCGATTCCCGGCCTGGTCTCGATCCAGTGACGGACCTCGGGATCATCCAACAACTGAAAAAGCTGCTGCACCTTGGCCGGAGGCGCTGCCCCCGGCTCTTGAGCCGCCGAGAAAGCCGCAGGAGCAAAGATCAGTTGGAGAAAAAAGATAAAGACTGCTGTGACGCGCCCTACACCTGCACCCATGCGATAGCCCCCTGATCGCCAGACCACTCGGCGATGATAGTGGCATATCAACACATACGCGTCACAAGGCAATCCCGTGCACTCCGAAGGATGCATGGATCGCGGCCCCGCGCCGGAGCGCCAGCCACGGCGACCTTTGCGCGTCCGATGAGACGCGCGGCGCTGAAGGCCGGCGCAAATCTCTCCGGATTATGGTTCGGCTCAAGCCGAACCGGGTTCGGCGGCCGACACCGCCCTGGCATGTTCGCGGGCCGAGTGTTTCAGGGCCGACGATGCGACTGCGTCCCATTGCGAAAGTATGCGCTCCGGCAAGTATCTCTTGGCGCTCGCCTCGGCATTTGCAGCGAGACGGCTCCTGAGCTCACCGTCACCGAGCATCCTGGACAGTGCCTCGGCAAGCGCATCCACATTGTTGCTGGGAACGAGGATCCCATCCTCGCCATGCTTCACCATGTCCGAGGGGCCCCACTCGCATGCAAAGGAAACCACGGGGAGCCCTGCAGCCATGGCCTCGAGCAAGACGATGCCCCATCCCTCGTAACGGGACGACAATACGAAGACGTCGGCCGTCTCCACCCACAGCCCCGGCCTTTGGGTCACGCCCGGCAACTCAACCCTGTCCCTCAGATCCAGCGCGTCCCGCAGTGCCTCGAGCGATTTCCTGTCATCGCCCTCGCCCCAGATGACGAGCTTCCATTCGGGGTGCCTCGTGGCAATCCGCGCAAAGGCCTCGATCAGGAGATCGAAGCCCTTCTGACGCGTGAGCCGGCCAACCGCGGCCAAGATATTGTTGCCGCGTCTTTTCTGCCATTCGCCGGGCAGGTCGACGGCGTTGGCGATCACCCACCCCCTACTGCGCATCTTCTCTGGAAAATAGTCGAGCGCGCCCTTGGTCATCGTCACGAGACCGAACGCGCGCGGATATAGGCGGCGCTGAACCCATTTCCAGACTGGGCCGAAAGGCTGCAGCGCCGGATTGTTGCGCTCGGACACGATCACCGGAGCCTGCAGCCCGATCGTCGCCAGCAGCGTCAGCACGTTCGTTCGGGTCAGAAAGCTCAACACGAAATCGGGCTGCGAGCGGCGAATGGCGGAGCGCAAGCGATAGATTCTCTTGAGCACGAGCAGGCCCGCCTCGATCTTCCCAGCCCTTTGCGGCGGCAAACCGAGGCGCTCGATCGAGATCTTTGGATCCAACGCGTAATAGGGCTTCGCATCCGGCGGTTCGAGGGTGATGATCGTCACTTTGCAGCCGCGCCGAACCCAATGGTTGGCAACCAGGTTCACCACGTGCTCGGTGCCGCCGGCGCCAAGGCCCGGCAGGACGATCGTCACACGCGCTCCGGATATATTCGACGCCTCATACGCCGGGGAATTCGAACTGTCGTTCATTTCGAGAGACCCCTCCCCTGAAGCCCGGCGAGCGTCACGGACAGGAGTCGTGGCTGCCGCCGCAGCAACGGTTTCTCTTCGCCCAAGGGACATCATCTGGTGCCTCCATTCCGTCTTCGCGATGCAAAACACCACGATCTTCACCAATGCCGATTGGAATGTTACCGGGCGCGCCTCACGCCGTATGCAAGCACGTTATTGACAGAATGCTTGTTTTTCATTTCATATTCAAATTGCTAAAACGAATGCCTGAAATTGCCAGCCGCGGGCCGACCCGGAACCGTAAGCTTAGTTAATTGCTTCAAAGAATCAATACCACACAATACGCGTGACCACTGCACACGGAAAGAATTTCATTTTTTCATTCCAAATTCCATCATGAAATGGAATGTAGAATTATTCCTGAAACGACATATTGTTCTATTCTGCGCGATCAGGCACCAAAATTACATTTATCCATGCGTGCACCGCGCGCCGGTGATCTCAATTTGAGGGACAGACGATGGCAAGCATTCTCAGACGGGCATGGCGTCGAGTGGAGAAGCGCGTACGGCTTACCGCTAATGCCGCTCAGGCCGACAGTTTCCTGATCTCTTATCCAAAATCCGGCCGCACATGGTTTCGGTACGTTCTTTCCCACTATCTCGCGACGATCGCGCGCGTGCCGGAAACGATAGACCTTCATAACATGTTCTCGATCGTACCGAATTTCGATCTCGACCCGGTGCGCGGCATGCCGGGTTACCGCTTCCGCGAGGCGAAAGACGCAATTCCGACGATCCTCGTCAGCCACCTGGACTATCGCGCCAGCCTGTTCCTCAGGCGCCCGGTCATCATGATGGTAAGAGATCCGCGCGACGTGATCGTGTCGGCCTATTTCCATGCGACCCGGCACAAACACCGTTTCGCCGGCACCCTTACGGAGTTCATAAGGGACCGTGACCAGGGTATGCCCAAGATGATCGATTATCTCAATGGCTGGGCAGCCGGCCTGTCCAACCGCGCGCACTTCGTTCTGAGCTATGAGGGTCTCTCCGCCGACACGGATGGGCGAACCGAAGCGGTGCTGGAATTTCTCCGCTGTCCGGTCGATCGGACGGCGCTCCGGGCAGCGGTCGAGGCCGGCCGGTTTGAGGCCATGCAGGACAGGGAACGGGTAGAAGGCATTCCGGCTCATGACTACGATCGGAACGATGTGGAAAGCCTGCGCATGCGCCGTGGCAAGGCAGGTGGTTTCAGGGATTATCTGGACGAGGCGCAGGTCGCAGAGGTCGAGCGTTTGTGCGCTGCCGACCTGACGGTCGCCGCCAAACGTCTCGTCGGCCACACGGGATTGAACGTCTGAACCGGCACCTGCGCGCCCGGATGGAACTGCTCTAACGCCGCGCGGCATCGAGGGCTGGCCTGCCGATGCTGGCCCTTGCAAACACCTCCCGCAGGACATGCGCCGCCTTCTCCATTGCCGCGGTATCGAGCGCGGGGTCGACCAGGAAGGCAAGACTCGTCTCGCCGAGCTCGCGCGCGTCGGGCAATGGCTGTGCCGGGGCCATGCCGATGTCCGTAAAGGCCTTTTCCAGGTAGATTTCCGAGCAACTGCCGCTGAAGCATGCGACGCCGGCGCCGTTGATTTCGGCGATGATCCGGTCCCGGCTCCAGTCGGGCCGCAGGCGCTCCGGCCGAAGAAACGTATAGAACCTGTACCACGCGTGCTGAATCCCACGGGGCGGCAGGGGCGTGCGCAAAGCCTCGATCTCCTCGGCCGCTCTGGCGATAATAGCCGCATTGTGCGCTCTTATGCTGCGCCATTCCGTCAGGCGCTGCAACTGACGCGATCCCATGACCGCCTGGATCGACATCATGCGCCAGTTGGTGCCGATGGACTCATGCAGCCAGCGGAAACCCGGAGGGTGCTCCTTGTGATAGACGGCGTCATACGACTTGCCATGGTCCTTGCGGCTCCAGGCCTTCTTCCAGAGCACGTCGTCGTTCATCGCCACGAGCCCGCCCTCGCCTCCAGTGGTGATGATCTTGTCCTGACAGAAGGAAAAAGCCGCGATGTCACCGAAACTGCCGACCGGCCGGCCGTCGATTTCGGCGCCGTGCGCCTGAGCGCAATCCTCTATCACCCACAGCCCCTTTTCGCGGGCAAGCGCCATTATGGCGGGCATGTCGCAGGGCCAGCCGGCCAGATGCACGACGATGACGCCCTTGGTCCTCGGCGTCAGCTTCGCCCTTATGGTTTCCGCGGTGATGTTTTGGCTGTCGCGATCGACGTCGGCGAAAACCGCAACTCCACCCGCCATCGGCACCGTTGAGGCCGAGGCAATGAAACTGCGCGGCGTCACGATGACCTCATCGCCCGGCTCAAGTCCGAGCGCGAAGAGCGCGAGGTCCAGCGCCACCGTTCCGTTGGCGAGAGCCACCGCATGTTTTACGCCGAGAAAGCGCTCATAGGCAGCCTCGAAGTTGCGGACGTGCGGTCCCGTCCAGGCATTCACCTCGCCAGATCTGAGGACCGACACGACATCCTCGATCTGCTCCTCGTCGTAAACCGGCCAGCGTCCCATCTGTCCCTCCGATTTGAATTAGGCCTTGTGGCAATAGTGAGTAATTCCGTGCGACGCCGTCCTTCAACCTAAACGACGTGCCGGACCAATACGAAAGCTTCCGCCGCTTGCCGCATCACGGTCGCCCCGCGCAAGGTCGCCAGCGCCCTGAGGGTCGCGATCGAGCGCTCGTGCGGCGGCTGGCGCACCTGGGAAGCAAACAACTCCATCGCCTTGAGCTTTGCCTCGAGATGCTCGCTGATATCGACGAAGACGTTTGGCACGAATGCCGGAGACAGATAGGGCGCATTCCAATTTGTCTCCGACAGGGTCTCGTAGGCGAGAACGAGCTTTGGGAATTCCGCCTGGTGCGGCCGGCAGGCGACCAGCGCTGACGTGAAGGTCAACTGATGGTCCATGTGCATGTCACCGACGAAGGGCAATAAGACGGTTTGCGGCGACAGCCGGTGAACGAGCTCGAGCAATGCGGCATTGACGGTTGCATGCGCCGTTTCTGCAAGCTGTGCTGCCGGCAGCCGGAGCCATATGGTTTCCGTCACGCCCAAGGCGCGGTGCGCTTGCCTCGCTTCTGCCTGTATCCGGGCAGTTGCCTCCGGATCGAAGGCAGGAGGCTTTCCCTCCGTCACGACCGCGACGAAGACCTCTTCACCTTCGGCCGCGAGCCGCGCGATCGTCCCGCCTGCGCCGAGCACCTCGTCATCGGGATGCGGCGCCACGACCAGAGTGCGCCCGAAAGATATCTGCCCGCCACCCATGAAACCTCCTGATCAAAAATATTGCCGCCTTGGCGCGGGTTCATCCACCGCATCGCGACTTCGGCGTCTCTGCGCCAAGACGGCGCGAAAGAAACTCCCTGGCCTCTTGCAGATGCCGTGCATGAACCCGCTCGCCGGTGACCAGCGTTTTCAGGGTCAACAGGAGGATCCGCGCATCGAGCCAGAGGCTGGTATGTGCGACATACCAGAGGTCGAGAGCGATCTTCTCCTCGTCCGAAAGCCGCGTATTGCCGTTTACCTGTGCCCAGCCGGTCATTCCCGGGGCGATGCGGCAGCGCATGCGGCCTAGTTCGCCGAAGCCGGCGACGGTCGCCAAGGGAAGTGGGCGCGGACCTACCATCGACATGTCGCCGGAAAGCACCGCAATGAGTTGTGGCAGCTCATCGAAGCGCAGCCGCCGCAACAGAGCGGTCGCGGCGGTCTGCCGCAACGCATCCGGCAAAAGCGTGCCGTCAGGTGCCCGCGCATCCGTCATCGTGCGGAATTTGGCAACGGTAAAGACGCGCATCCCCGCACCGGCGCGCGCCTGGGTGAAGAACAGCGGCAAGCCGAGGGTAGCCCAAACGACCACTGCCGTGACCGCCATCAGCGGTAGGCACAACACGAAAACGGTTCCGGCAAACAGGCAATCGAGGAAACGCTTGAGACGGTAAAATCCCAAGGAGGCAGGCAAGCCGAAGCTGACGGCCGCAGGTTCTCTACAGGTTTTCAACTCAATATTCCCTTGGCGCAGAAGCGCATAGAGCGTGTTTTCAAAATCTCTGAAATTAAGTCTTACATTCCGGCAATTGACACCATGAGCACGTCGCCCGGAACGAGTTCGGTCAGGGTCGACGCCTTTATGCTGGTCGGCGTACCGCCCATCGGGTTCCGGCGAATCTCATAGGTGTATGAAATCTGATTTTTCTTGGTCTCGTCTTCGGCCACCGCGGCCATAAGAAGTATTTGCTCTTCGGCGGAGTGTTTTCCAGAAATCAGCTTTTGGATGGCGATCTCACGCGCCTGGAGCTGGGTCAGTATGTCCTTCTCACGGTCGGCTGCAAGCTTTGCGAGCTGCAGTTTCAGCCCGCTCAACTCCTGGCGCGACCGCGCAAGTGTGGCAAAGGTCTCGAGAAGCTGCGCCTGTTCGGCCGAAGCACTGTTCTCCGCGCGGGAAAGATCGCTTTCGGTGTTCAGCCCGCGCTTGCGCAAGGTAGCGATACGCTCCACATCTTCCTTGCTGTTCTGAACCACGTCCTTTTGCTGCAGGATGAGTTGGTTCAGTATGTCGATGCCGCCTTCGGACTGGGTTATGCCCTCGGACAGGATCTGCGCTTGCGACTTGTTTGCGGCGAGGTCCGCCTTCAGAATCTTTTCTTCGAGCTCTATCACGCCATCGAGAGGCACGCCGGTCACATAGTCTCGTGCCACCTCAGGCACATCGGCGAGGTCGATCTTGTCGCTGGATTTCAACTGAGCCACAAGCCTCGCCGCATAGATGGCCTCGTGGACGATCTCGGCGTTGGCGGCCTCTGCCTCCGCGCGCAGACGGGCGCGTGCGACGATCCGGTCGGATGCGCTCGCCGCAGCGACCTGCATGCCTCCGGCCAGACCGATGGCCTGCTCGACCGTCAGCCCGCTGTAGAAAGGAAACGAACCGGGAGTCTTGACCTCTCCGAGCACGAAAATCGGGCGAAAAGTCGAAATATCGAGAGAGATTTTCGGATCGACGAGAACGTCGCGCCTGCGGTACTCGCTGCGGAGCTTAGCCAGCGCTTCCGGCACCGTGAGCCCGATGACCTCGACCCCGCCGATGAGCGGAAATTGCGCCACGCCGGCGCCCGACACGGTCGCGGTAACCGGCAGCTCGGCATCGTCAAGGAAGTCGAAGGTCAAAACATCTCCCGAGTTGAGCCGGTAATCACCGGCCTGAGCGGGCATAGACGTAATCATCGGGAACGCAAGCGCCCAAAGAACCATCAGCAGGAACGCCCCAAGCTTCCAACGGGGCAAAATGGTCCTATAAACGGCCGGTGAAATCCCCATCTCACAGCCTCCAAAAAAGGAATAAAGAAAACTCTACCAAAAAATATTGGGCGACTATATTCTTCGACGCGCTATCACGTCAAAGGTTTTTAACTATTCGCGGCCTCATTGTTGGATGCGCTCCTTGAGCCATTCCTCTTATGGATCAAAATTTTATAATATTTCAAACCGTTGCAGAAACTTATTGAATTTTTAGAGGAGCATTGGCGGGGGAAAGGGCAGTTAACCTTGCGACAAATGCCGACGGCTTGCGAGCTTGTCGGCACGGTTTTCGCCGGCTCTTCCTCTGACGATATTCACTTAAGACTATACGAGAAATCATGGCGGACCGTCCGCCCCTGAGCGGCGTACGACTACCGGCTCCGCACACAGCATTTGTAAATGCCTATTAACTTATCTCTTAAATCATAGGCGGTTTCAGTGGCGTTCCGAAAGAAGCTTCTCAAGAAATTCGGCAGCTTGCGGCAAATTCTCAGTCGCGAGAAAACGATGCTGGAGCGCCTGCAAAGCATTGCGCACCTGCTCACGGGAAACATTTTGAGCTCGGTCATCGGCCTTATCGGCTTTGCGCTCACAGCGAGGGCACTCGGTCCGGCAGGCTACGGAATCCTCGCGCTATGCTTCTCCTACACACGCGCGGTCGAGCGGATCGTAAGCTTCCAGTCGTGGCAGCCACTGATCAAGTACGGCGCCCATTCGCTCGCGGAGAACGCCGACGATGCGACCGAACTTCGGGCCTTGCTCAAGTTCGGCCTGCTGCTCGATATTTCCGCGGCACTGGTGGGATGGCTGGTTGCCGTCCTGCTCATTCTGGTGGTCGCGCCCTGGCTTGGCATATCGGGAGACGGGGCGGACCTTGCCATCCTCTACTGCACGGTCCTGCCGTTCCAGGTCTCGGGCATGCCGACCGCCGTGCTGCGCCTTTACGGGCGCTTCATGGCGATCGCCTATGGTCAGGTTGCCACAAGCGTGCTGAGGGTCGTTCTTTGCGCAATCGGCGTCGCCACCGGCGCAGGCCTGTTCGAGTTCACGCTGATATGGATGTCGGCCCAGATCATCGGCACCCTCATCCTGGTGCTTTTTGCGCTGGCCGAACTGCGGCGGCAGGGCGTCCTTTCGGGCCTGATAAGCGTTCCGCTTCGCGGTATTACCAAGCGGTTTCCGGGTCTGTGGAAGTTCGCGATCTCGGCGAACCTTTCGCTCACCATTCGTTCAAGCGCCAATGAGCTCGACACGCTCCTCGTCGGCTATCTTGCCGATCCGACCTCCGCCGGCCTGTATCACATCGCCAAACGCATTGGCCGCATCGCGCAGCAGGCCGGCGTGCAGGTTCAGGCGGTCCTCTATCCGGAGCTCGCCCGGGCATGGGCAACCAAGGCGCTCAGCGCCTTCCATCGCGCGGTCGCGCAGATGCAGGGACTGCTTCTCGGTTGCGGCCTGCTTCTGATCGGCGGCCTTTACCTCCTGATCGGTCCGCTACTCACCTGGGCCGCCGGGCCCGATTTCGCAGCCGCAGGGCCCCTCGTCATCGTGCAGTCGGTCGCGGTGACCATGACCCTGTGCGGCGCGGTCATCCGCTCGGCGCTTCTCGCAATGGGACGCGAAAACGAGATACTGCGCAGCGTCACGATCGCCGCGATTGGCTTTCATGCGACCGCATTCGCCCTCATTCCGGTCATAGGCGCGATGGGAGCGAACGTCGCCCACATCGTCATGGCCTCGATCTGGCTGTCGACGATGATGCTGAGCTACCGCCGAACCCCTGCGCCTGAGACTTGAAACTCAAAGTTAAAGAAGCATCTTGCCTCCAGCAGGTTTTTCTGTGAAATTCGCCGGTAGATTTTATTCATTTCAACTATTGCCAGGATTAACATTTAAACTGAGGTCGCTTTTTCCGGATTCTTCGCGCAAATTCTGCTACTTCGCCGCGGAACCTCAACCTGTACATTCATACCGTTTGCCGGCCGTAGCGGCACCTCGTTCACGTTAGCGAATTTCGGAAACACTGCTTGACCTAGGACCAAAGCCCCTTGCGGGGCGGCGAACCGATCGTTTCGGTGCAATCGCCCTTTGAGGCGATCGAGAGAGGGCCAAAGATGGAAATGCGGGATATCGACTTCCTGATCATCGGAGCGACGAAAAGCGCGACGACGTGGCTTCAGCAATCGTTGCAGCAGGACCCGGGCATATTCATGCCCGATCCGGAACTGCACTATTTCAGCCGCTATTACGAGCGCGGCGACGAATGGTATCTGGAACATTTCGCGGGCCAGGAGCACCGGCGGCTGCGTGGCGAAAAATCCAACTCCTACATGGATGTGCCGGAAGCGGCAGAAAGAATAAAGGAAAAGCTGCCCGAGGCCCGCCTGATAGCGCAGCTTCGCAATCCGGTGGACCGGGCCTATTCCGACTATTGCATGCTTTATCGCCGCGCCGAGGTCGGGCGCGACATCGCCCAGTACCTCGACCCACGGCAAGGGGCCGGCGGGCGCTTCCTGAACGGTGGTCTTTATTATCAGCAGTTGCAGGGTTATCTCGACCGTTTCCCCGCGGAGCAGATTCTGGTCCTCCTCTACGAGGACCTGAAGATCGACGCCCGCGCCCAACTCGCCCGCGTCCGCGGCTTCCTCGGGCTCGAAGCCGATGTTCCGCTGAAGCCGCTTGCAAAAAAGGTGAAGGACAAATCGGAACCGGTCGTCAATCCGACCCTGCGCCGGCTCCTGCGTCCCTTGAAGCCGGTGGCTGCTCCATTCCGGCAGAATACCGGCTTCAAGAAACTGCGCTCGCTGATTGCCGGCGAGCTTCAATACGCACCGCTCAGTCATGACCTGCGCGCGCGGATGACCGATTACTTCGCGCCTGAAACGGAAAAACTCGGCGCCCTCGTCGGAAGGGATCTGACGGACTGGTTGAGGAACAGAAGCCCCGAGAAATGACCTCCGGCCCGGCTTTGCCAGGTCAGCGGGTCTTTCATCAGTTCCTTTGGGATCTAAGGTAATGACGTCTTCTGCAGCAGTTGATCTTCGCCAACCGGAAACGCCCAACATAGCCGGCGGTCATCAGGTGATTGTGTGCCTCCCCTTCATTGGAGATCTCGTCGGCGGGAGCCACATGTCCTCGCTCGGCCTGATACGGAATCTCCCCAGGTCGCGCTTCGTGCCGCTGGTCGTCCTGCACGATACCGATGGACCGGTCGCGGATTTGTTTCGCCGTGAGGGCATCGACTTTGTCGCCGCTCCGGTTCTGAACCGTCTGGCGCGAGCGGCTCCGCGCAATGGCGCCGCAGTCGTCAATGTCATGCGCACACTTCCTGCGCTCGTCCGATTCCTGCGAGCGAGCAATGCCTCGATCGTACACACGAATGATGGTCGCACACATCTCATCTGGGGTCTCGCTGCGCGCGTCGCAGGGGCGAAGCATCTCTGGCATCATCGCGGCGACGCGACTTCGTTCGGTCTGCGCCGCGTGGCGCCATGGCTTCCAAACCGATTGGTGGCCGTGTCGAAATTCGCATCGCCCCGCCCGGGGATTTTCTCGGCCGCGAGCAAATGCAGCGTCGTGCACAGCCCGTTCGACGTCACGAAGATGGCGGGGTTCGAGCGCGAGGAAGCCCGCAACAACGTGCTGGCCGCGATTCGGTGTGCTCCGGAGACGAAGCTTCTCGGTTATGTCGGGACCCTGGTGGACCGCAAGCGGCCGATCCTGTTTGTCGAAGCGGTTGCCGCCCTGAAGCGCCTGTCGCCTGAGACCAAGGTTGTCGGCCTTTTTTTCGGCAATGCGCTCAACGGTCTTGACGAGGCCGCAAAATCGCGTGCCGAGGCGCTCGGAGTTGCCGATTGCATTCACTTCATGGGCTTTCGTTATCCGGGCGAGCCGTGGATCGCAGGGCTGGACGCTTTACTGGTGACGGCGGTCAACGAACCGCTCGGAAGAACCCTTGTCGAAGCGATGCTGCTCGGTACGCCGGTCGTCGCGGCCGACTCCGGCGGAAATCCGGAAGTGGTTGAAGACGGCCGGACCGGCATGCTCGTGCGCGCCGACGATCCGGATGAATTCGCCAGGGCTTGTCTCAAACTGTTCAGCGATGCGGCGCTTCGCGATCGCATCGTGGAAACGGCGCGCAACGAAGTACGCGCCCGTTTCAGTTTCGAGCGCCACGTCTATGCGATTACATCGGTCTACGAAGAGCTGACAGGCATGGCCGCCATGCAGCGCTCCGCAAGAGCGGGATGAGGAAAAGTGCGGGCGGTCCTATCCCGCTTTAGCTAGTTGTGAGGCGATCGTGTCAGAAACCGGTATGACAACGGCACATCAACTTCGTTTTGCTAGTCAGCCCAGCAGAACAAACCTTCGCCTTGCGGCTATCGAACGTGCCGTCGTTTATTTGGCCGTTTTCCTGGCGCCCTACGCGACATTGCGGTTTTCCGAACTTTTCTTCACATTCAGCGATTTTTTCTTTTGCTTGAGCCTGTTCCTTCTTTTGATCACCGGGCGTATCAGGAGCAGGCCGCTCGAACAGACGACGTCGATATGGCTCTGCGCTTTCACGCTGTTGTTCATCGGGATCATGCTCGGCAGCCTGTTCCACGGCAGTCCTCAGCGCGGACTGATCGTGATGGGGCAATATCTCTTCGCCTATCTGATCTTGATGGTCATCCTCATCCGTGAGGACCCGAGGGAAGCCTACCGACTGGCCGGCATTTTCCTGGTCAGCGTCATTCTTATCGACATTCACGGTATCATCACGTTCTATACGGTGGGGTATGTGCCCGGAGAAGGTAAAGGCGTCGTGACCGGCGGGAAGCGCCTGGCTACCGTGTTGCGAAATCCGAACCTGGCCGCGGCGATCAACGCCCTGACGCTGCCTATTCTGCTGTTCTTCTGGTCTTCGGGCCGCGTGAAATCATACTTCGCTTTGCCCGCCCTCGTGATCGTCATCGTCACGGTGGTCCTGACAAGTTCGAACAGCGGCCTGTTTTCAACCGCGCTATGTCTTGCCGTCTTCATCGCGATGATTTCGACGCCGCGGCTGCTCTTGCGACTGGCGCTTGGCGCGGGCATCGTCGTTGGCGGCGCGGCACTATTCGGCAGTAAGGAGATGCTGCCAAAGACATTCCAGACGCGGGTTTTGGGCGCGTTGTCCTCCGGTGACATATCCGAAGCGGGGACGTTCCTCTCCAGAGCCGCGCTGATGGAGGAAGCGGCTCATATGATCTCGGAGGAACAGATCCGGCTCGTGGGGCTCGGTGCGGATCAGTTCCGTGAGAGAAGCGTTCAAAGCGCTCCGGTTCACAATATTTATCTTCTCCTTTGGGTCGAGGGTGGATTGCTCGCGCTTGTCGGCTGGTTGATGTTTTCCGGCGTCGGCATGCTGCTGGCGCTCGCGATCTTGAAGGTTGGCGGAGACAAACGCGCGCTCGCGGCGGTGGTGACGACAATCCTCGTCTTCCTGGTAATCGCCCTCTTCAATCCGCATATGTATGCGCGATATTGGACCATGCCGATTCTTCTGTGTTTCGGACTAGGCCTTACGCAGCTGAGAGGTGCTGGATCAACCAAGGTTCAAATGTCGTGAACCATGCAAGCGACGTCCCAAGCAACGGGCGCCGTCTGCAACCGAGAACATTCAGGTCTCGATTTTTGCTGGCCGTGCCGCGAAATCCGGGGTATTGTCAAGATCGTGACGCCCCTCGTTTTTGATGCGGGCGTATTGACATAGTACCTGCGACTTCATCTGCGCCGCGGTATGCCCGAGGGCGCTGGTCAAAGACAACGTGCTTGTGCAGCGAAAGTAGATTTTGGTAGCATTGAACTAATTCATTGCGCCTTATTCAATATTTTACTAAAGTAACAGAATATAGAAAATTTTTTAATATTAGCAGGTTTCCATGACGACATTCGTTCCCGATGGCAGCCTATCTGCCCGCGCTCATCACCGAGAAACCATTGATTTTGCCGTTCAGCAGAGCGGCGCTACGGTCGGCCTCTTTGACCTTTGGGCCGTGGTCAAGAGGCGGTTCTGGTTTCTTGCATCAATCATCATCGGCTGCACATTGCTGTCTGCAGTTGCTTCTTTTTCGCTCCCCAAAAGCTATACCGCTAGCTCGGAAGTGGTGCTGGAGCGCAAAGATGTCCGGCCATTTGCCACCGATGCAGCTCTGACATCCATCGACCGCGACCGCTCGGCGGCGGAAACCGAGATGGACGTGTTGCAGTCGCGCAAGTTTGCCGGCCGCATCGTGGACCGGTTGAACCTCATCGGTGATCCCAGTTTCAATCCTTATGCACCGGGCGGGGACAAGTCGGGCGACCAGGGCCTGGTTGACCAGATCAAGGAATTCATCGGTATTGGCAGTTCTTCGGCAACCGTTCGGGTCGTACCGGATGTGAGGACTCAACGGGATCACGCGATTTCCGCGCTGCTGTCCCAGTTCGAGGTGAGCCGGACCGGCGAAAGCCTCGCCGTGCGGCTTGTCGTAACCAACCAGAATCCGAAACTCGCCCAGGAAATCGCAAACACGATCGCCACCCTCTATGTCGAAGCCTCGCTCGAATTCAAGCAGGACGAGCGAGTCGCGGACAAGGAACGCGCACTCAACACCGGCGGTGCAGTGGCTTTTCTTCGGCAGAGCATGACGCAGCCACTTCTTATCACGTTGCGGAACGAAGAGGCCCGGCTGCTGCAGAGCAAGGCCGAACTCGCTGCCAAATACGGCAAGAATCATCCTCAGATGATCGATGCGGATTCGCAAATAGCAGGCATCCGCAGCATGATCGAGGATGAAGTTCAGCGTATTCTGTCCGATCTCGAAGCCGAGTCCTTGAAACCCAGCGCACGAATCGTATCGACAGCCGAACTCCCCAATTCACCGTCGTTTCCCAAGCCCGGACTTATCATTCCGGCCGCATTCGCCGGCTCCACGCTGCTGGCCTGCGTGCTCGCGCTCCTGCTGGAAACGACCGACACCCGTGTCCGTAGCGGACAGCGCGCGGCGCAACTGCTGCGGATCCCCAATCTTGGCTATGTACCGAAGATACCGAAGCAACTCACCTCTCCGGGCGCCAAGCGATCCTCGTGCATTCCGGACTGGAGCAATTTCACGTCCGCCGAAGCGGAGCGGGCGGTCTATATGGCCGGTCGCTATTCCGACGCAAAGCAACTGCGGCGCATCGTGATGGTCACCTCCTGCGTTCACAACATCGCAAACGCGTCGACGGCTTGGGGAATCGCGACAGCCGCAGCAGCGGATGGCCGCCCTACCGCCTTCGTCAATCTCGATTTCAATCGCCACAACGTTCCCTATCTGAAAAGCGTTGAACGTTCACCGGAGCCAATCGAACGCTATCTCAGAAATCAAGCGGTCATTGGCGAGATCGTGCAGTCCATCCCGACCTTGCCCGGTTTCGGGTTCATCGACGCGACTCATGTGATGATGGAGCCATTCAGATCCCTGGACTCTGACAAGCTCTGCGAACTCATCATGGACCTCAAGCAAAGCGGATACGACTTCATCGTACTGCATGCTCCGCCTGTGCTCGCCTCCGGCGATGCGACTTGGCTGGCGCCCTTTGTCGATGGCGTGGTCCTTATAGCCAATTGGGGTAAAACGACTGAAGAGCAGTTGCTGGAAGCCGCTGCACAGCTCCGAATGAACCATGCGCATCTGATCGGCACAGTGATCAATCAGGTCAATCCGGAAATCCACAGGCGCCACCACTATGGCGGCTTCGTCATCACGTCCAAGCGCATCCCGGCTGGCCGCTGGCATCGCGTCCGCGGCAATGGAGCATTCCCCGAACGGGCGGACGCGGACGTCAACACGCTTCATGCTCCCGCGGCGAGACCTTCGATCACGCGCCCGTCGAATGTCGCTTAGAATACCATAGGGTGAAAGAACTCTTCCCGCGCCGCAGACGTGGCGCTGGATCTCAGTGACAAACGGACGTGGTGTGGCTGGATACCTGTGACGAGCACAGGGATGAGGAAGTCAAGCAAGCCGCGGCGGATACCCGAATCTCAACGGGATTTAATCCGCGGTATCGCCCGCCATGAAATGGAGAAACGCTTCGAGATTTGTCCATCCGTCGCCATCCAAGTCCTGTCGCCCATCGCTGGCATCTGCCGGATCGGTGCCGCTTTCGACCTCCCAGTCATCCGAGATACCGTCCATGTCGCTGTCCGGGTACGGCACCCCGGCATCGAGTTCCGGCCAACCGCCGACGTCCTGCGGATCGTTCACGAGCAGTCGTCCGCTGCGATTTCTGACCGCCTCGGTGATGCGGCGATCGACCGCGTCGCGCCGAGGCTTCGTCGCACCGGCACCTGCCAGGACGTCCTCGTAAGCAATTTCGGGCGCAGAAGCGCGGACCGCCGGTGCATCGAATGCCGACGTTGAAACGAACCTTCTTTGTTTCTCGGCCAAAACGAGGGTGTCATCCTCGCTGGCGCCAGTGCGATATGGTTCGTCGTAATTGTCCTTCAAATAGATCGCGTGCCCGCGTCCGCTTTCTTCGAAGAGATGAACCATATGATCGTCTCGCAGCTTTTCCCCCGCGATCTTGTAGTTGCCGACCACATTAGCCTGGATCCGCGCCCATTCATCGCCGAAGCTTAGGACATATTGCCACTTCGGTGAGAAAAACACGTTGTTCACGACATCGGCGACGGCGCCGGGAATCTTCATCTTTATCAGGGGGTTTCTGAACTGGCCGAAAGCGAAGAGAGAGTGATGCACGGAGACGTTGCCGCCCTTCGTGAACAACATGTTGCGCGCACGCTTGTCTTTCCCGGGGCCGCCCCGCAGCAACGGTTCGCTCGCAATACCCCACTGCCAGGTGAAGTTACTCGCGTCTTCCGAATCGATCGTCTCGTCTGATCCCCAGCTGGCGGAGATATGATCGAGCATGATGTCCTTCGCCGAGCTGGAGTACATTCCGAGGCCTCCGGAACAGCAAGCCTTCACGGCATGCGGACCGGGGCGAAGACGAATGTGCCTGATGATCACGTCATTGGTCACGATTTCGATTGAAGGACGAATTTGCGTCTCGCCGTTCCGGATGGCGATCCCGCCGCCCGGCGCCGTCTCTCCGGCAATCGTCAGGAATGGATGTCGGACGACCAGCGATCCTTCGCGAAGAACAATGGTGCCACCCGTGCGGAAAATACAAATGCGCGGGCCGGATGCCTCGATGCACGCACGTAAGGAGCCCTGCCCTGATTCGTTTGTGTTGACGACATAGATCACCTTACCCCCCCGGCCTCCAAGAGAGCCGGCGCCGAAGCCTTCGGCCGTGGGAAAGGCGCGTTGTCTGCCGTCCGGAAGCTTGGGTGAAAGAGGCTCGGCCAGTGCCGCCTGGGCTAGAGCTTGCCGCGAGAAGCCGACCCATGATCCGCAGGCCAACCCCGCCAAAATCAGGCAACGCGCTATGGTGAAACCAAATGCCCTTACGTCATGCGCTTGGTAGCTTACCGTCATGCTCTTGTGCCGCCATCCTGCAGAAATATGACACCGACCTTCACAGATAGCCGTAGCGTCGGAGCATCCAGCCGCCCAGCCGCTGGAAGGAAACCTGCTGACGGGCCGGCATCCGTGTTCGCCACGTTTCGTCCTTGTTGAGCGCGATCGATGCGTTCATGCGCAGCCGATTGCCAGCCACCTGATGTCCCGGCCCCATGGCCTCGCCATTCTGCAGCGATGTACCCACCTGACTCAGATCAAGCTCGAGGAACGTCCCGATTTGCTGCATAACGGCAACAGGATCAGAGGCGAAATCCTCGTATCTGACACGCATGACCTTTTCAGAGCCCAATTTTCGCGAGAGATATTCGACCGCAAGATTGACCATGCTCCAGCGCAAGGCTGTCCTGAATACCGATTTCGGCTTGATTTCCTTCTGCAAGCCCGATTTGGCGTCGCGCTCGTAACCCTTCAGCAACGACCAGGCTACACCGCGCCCGTCACGCACCAGATGAATGACCCGCATGTCGATCCCGGGTATCTGCGCAACGGCCATCGCTCTTCCCGGCAGCTTCGAGGAATCGACGATCACCTGTCGGCCCGAACATGACTGCATTGCGCTGAACAGGCGCTTCGTATGAAGTATATACAGAGAAAATTGTTTTCCGAGACCCATGCCGCTGAGCAGTCTCGTCATCATCGACAGCCCTTCGAACTTTTGCTGAAGAGCGCAATACTCCTCCATCAGCCCGGGATCCTGGCCCTCGGACCAATCCCGGCGGACCGAGCTCCAGAAGGAGCAATCGCGAATTGCATTGCCGCATGCACAATATTCGTTGTGACGCCAGACGTGACGTGTGAGCGACGTTATCTCTCCGGCTCCCACCACGGCAGCATGCTGCCCCAGCGCAATGTCGAGTATGGTCGACCCGCTGCGTCCGTAACCTGCGATATAAGCGATGCGAACTGGTTGCGAGGGCATCATGAAGCCTTCCATTCTCTAGAAGTTTGATTTCCGCTTCGGGAGACCGCGACGTTCCATTCCGGCCGTGTATGGCTCCGCCTCACGATGCACGGAAATCCAGCAGAAGCTTTTCGATTTCCGATCCGCCCCCGACGCGCTCCAACGCGGCGAACGAACCGTCCTCCTTGAGCTCGAACAAGGTTCCGGCGTTTTCCTGCGCGCGGTTCGTACGGGTCACCACGACCAAGGCGCCCGGGCCGCGGAGATAGGAGTGGATGTTCTCGATTGCGGTCCGGATCTGGTCCAGCGAGAAGTAGTTCGTATTTAAAATGTTTGCGGCTCTCACGAGATCGAACCGGCCGGCCAGGTGCTGCGACCGGCTCATAATATCGTCTTCGACGAAGTTTATTTTGCCGTTCTCGGGTAAGGATCGCGTGATCATCTGCACCTGCCTGCTCTTGCCTGCCCGTACACGGGCGCGCAGCCGCGGCTGCAACAGGACACGCGCCAACAGGAGCGGGGCAAATGCGAGCGTCACATAGTCCAGCCTTCTGATCCAGGGACGAACAGCGACGCCGCGCAGATCATATTGTAGCGGCCAGCCTTCCGGATCGCAAAAGACCGTGACCCAGGGAGCAAATTCGACGATGTGGGCCTCTACGAAGAGATCGGTCGCTGTAATGTGGACCGTGGCGCCGCAACTTTCGAGGAACTTGGACAGTTCCACCGTCGTCAATCCGGTGGAGACGCCCACATCCAGGATGTCATGGAGGGATGCCGCTCGCTCCGCGATCAACGGCCGGAACGCGACCTCAAGCTCTCGAAATCGGGACGGCTGAGTCAGTTTGAAGGTGCCATTGCGCATCTTCAACCGGGCGAAAAAAGCTGATTCCGATACCAGGTCAATCGTGCTTGAACTCAATGAATAAAATTTCTTGGCACTTACGGTCATGGCGCGAGAATCCGTATCCATTCAACCAAAAGCGAAAATTTTTTCAGAACTTAAGATACCGTTCCGTTGCAGGGCGGGAGTCGCCCTCTTAAAAATTGCCACGACGTGGCGTCTTATTATGCGTTGTTACTATTCAAAAATCTAATCTAATGACTGGCGGCATCATCCGCTCAGGCAAGACGTATCATAATTTCCGAGGCGCATCAATTTGCAACGTTAGCTGGTGGTGCCGTATTTCGGCGTTAGATCACGATGATTTTAGGCCGGGTCGACCTAGAACACGACGTGACCGGAATGCGGCCCGGAAATCCCACGCAGTTTTCCTCATCCCGCACTGGACTTCCGCACCTTAGTTGTGTTCGATAGGCGGATATTGTTCTTACATTTATATGCCGTCGGCTCGCCGGCAGTCAGTCATTTCACATTCAGCTTTATGGTGTGACCATGCGCATCGTATTCGTCGGCGCCGTCGAGAGTTCCAAAATCGCCTTGGACGCGCTGATAAGGGCAAAGCGCACTCCGGTGCTTGTAATAACGCTGCCGCCCGAAGCAGCCGGGCGCCATTCCGATTTCGTGGGCCTCGGGGAAATCGGCCGGGCGGCCGGAAGCGCGATCCATCACACGACGGACATAAATTCCCAGGCGACGCTGGAGGCCGTTGCAGCAGCCACCCCGGATTTGTCACTCGTCATAGGCTGGTCGCAGGTCTGCCGGCAGGCGTTCCGGGAGATCGCGCGCGCGGGCACTGTTGGTTTTCATCCGGCAGCCTTGCCGCGTCTGCGGGGCCGCGGCGTCATCCCATGGACTATCCTCCGGGGTGAAGAACGAACTGGCTCGACCCTTTTCTGGCTGGACGACGGCATCGACTCGGGACCGATCCTGTTACAGAGGCAATTTCCCGTTGCCCCGGACGAGACAGCGCGCAGTCTTTATACAAAGCACACCGAAAACCTGGCTGAGATGGTAGTCGAGGCGGCGGCACAGGTCGAAGCGGGAAGCGCGGCCCGTATGGAACAGAACGAGGCGGAGGCGAGCTATTGCGCGAAGCGCACCGCGGAAGACGGCCGGATCGATTGGCATGACCCGGCCGCATCCATCTTGCGGCTGATCCGCGCGGCCGGAGATCCCTATCCGGGCGCCTTTACCTTCTACAAAGGCCAGAAAATACGCATTGATGCGGCAACCCCGGTCGAGAATTCCAGGCAATATATCGGCCTGAAAGGCCAGATTCAGGCGCATACGGAGCGCGGGTTCATCGTACTTTGCGGTGACGGGGAATGCATCGAGGCACACGCATGGGCATGGGCCTCGGACAGGCGGCCTCCGAATCACGGCAAGCTCGGCGGGTCTGACCTGGTCCAGGCTTCTGCGCAAAACACATAAGAACAGTAGAGAACTATAATTGGGCCTATACTGGAAATCTGTTTACAACCCATTAAAGACGTGCTTTTTTATTAAGGTATTCGAATATGCCAAGGAATTTTGCGTTGCGGTTGGAATGATCGCGAACGCCTATTTTTGTTGAATTCATTTTATCTAGCCTTTCGAGCCGGTCGAATAGACACACAACAGACGCACTGTTCTTAGCCACCATAAGAGCTTTGGCGGTCGTGCGTTCGTCGTTCGGCGGAGCTGTAGGGCTTAAAAGTATTGGAAGGGGCCGTCATGCAGCGTATACACGCCGCCGCGAAGGCAGTTCGTAATCATTTCCTGGCGTTACCGACTATTTTGGGAAGAGAGGGGGGCAGCAGAGCACCGGCCAGAATGTTCTGGGCGATCTGCGGAGCCGCCCTCGACATCGGCTTCAGGCGGATAAGGGGAGCGGTCCGCAGCGTTCAGAAATATCCTGCCCTCTATCTCACCGACCTGGCATCGGTCGGCGTCGCGCTCGCAATGGCATTATTGCTACGCTACGGCGTCGAAGAACTTTCCGCACGACCAGAGACCGCCTCGGTGCTGCTATGGTCGGGTGCGCAATACCTCACCATATGCGCACTCGTTTTCCCCCTCTCCGGCCTCTACAGCCGAAATTGGAAATATGGTTCCGTTTCCGACCTTTTCATCATTTTGCGAGCGGTGTTGCTGACCTCGCTGCTGCTCGTCTCGCTGCTGTTTTTCTCGACCAGGCTCACCGACATCCCGCGCACCGTCGTTCCGATGCAGTCGCTCCTGCTCATCGCCTTCCTGGCAGCTGCGCGGCTGAGCTTCCGTGCCGAGGAACTCGCTCTGAGGCGGCCGGTTTTCAAATCCGGGCGCAGCAGGGACGCGCAGGACGACAACCGAATTCCGCTGCTGCTCATCGGCGCGAGCGATGCCGCCGACCTTTATCTTCGGGCTCTCGCACGCGATCCCAACGCGACCTATACGCCCGTCGCATGCCTCGACAGGAGTGAGGATCAAACCGGAATGAGCCTGCGTGGCGTGCCGATCGCCGGCCGTATTCAAGACTTCGAGCGGGTGGTCGCAGAGTTGCAGCAACAGGGCAAGCAGCCGCGTCACATCGTCTTCACCGAAGCCCCTGCGGCCTTTGGCGAGGAGGCATCCGACGGCCTGCTGAGATCCGCAGAAAGACTGGGCATCGCCGTTTCGCGCCTGTCGCAGATGACGGAGCTGAAGCGCGCCAAGGGCGACAACCCCTACGAGCTGCGCTCGATCGAACTGACCGATCTCCTGGAACGGCCGCAGGCAGCGCTCGACCGGGAGGCGATCGGTCGCCTCGTTCGCGGGCGCCGGGTGCTCATCACCGGAGCCGGCGGCTCGATCGGAAGCGAGTTGACGGCCCAGGTTGCCGCCTGCGAACCGGCGGAGATCGTCCTGATAGACAACACGGAATACAATCTCTACGCAATCGACATGACGCTCACGGAAAGCTTCCCCGAACTTCCGCGGTGGAGCTATCTTTGCAGCGTCCGCCGCAGTCAGCGGGTCGAGGAGATATTCGAGCGGCATCGGCCTGAGCTCGTCTTTCACGCCGCGGCTTTGAAACATGTGCCGATGGTCCAGATGAATCCTTGCGAGGGCGTACTCACCAATGTCGTCGGCACCATGAATGTCGCCAACGCCGCCAAGAAATACGGCACGCTCGCGATGGTCCAGGTGTCGACCGACAAGGTCGTCAACTCGACGAGCGTCATGGGCGCGACGAAGCGTCTTGCCGAGCTCTACTGTCAGGCGCTCGACCTGAACGGGCTCGAAACGGGCCTCGGCCCGCGCTTCATGACCGTCCGCTTCGGCAACGTGCTGGGTTCCAGCGGCTCGCTGATTCCGCTCTTCAAGCGTCAATTGGCCCGGGGCGGCCCGCTGACCGTGACAGATGCGAATATGACTCGGTTCTTCATGACGATCCGCGAGGCGGTGGAACTCACCCTCCAGGCTTCCGCCTACGGCTTCGAAAAGCAGCTCGGCCAGGGCGAGATCTTCGTGCTGGACATGGGTGAACCGATCAAGATCATCGATATCGCCCGCCGGATGATCCGGCTTGCCGGCTTCACGCCGGACCAGGAGATCGAAATCAAGATCATCGGCTGCCGACCGGGCGAAAAGCTCTTCGAGGAGCTTTTCGACGAAACCGACAAGCGCACGAGTTCGCCGGTGCCAGGCGTCCTTGGAGCGGTGCCTGAACCCATTCCGCTGCCGACGCTGAGGGACGCTTTCGCGCGCCTGCAGCGCCATTCGGAACGGGGGAACGAGGCCAGCGTCGTGGCGGTCATGCGCGAATTACTTCCGCGATATGAGCACGAGGCGGATCGCAAGATGGCGGCGGCGAGCAAACGCACGCCGTTGCGGCCGAAGAGCCGGATCAAGGCCAAGGAAGCGAAATCACCACGCGGCTACCGCGCGGAGTTCCGCCTGCCCGGAAGGTGACGACGACCTACACGATCGGTGCGGCGGCCTGCGAAAGCCCGCCGATCGGAAGCAGTGTCACGCGCCGATCTTGCAGCAGACCAGTCGGCGCCCCCCGCGCGGCCCGCATATGCGGCCGACGCAGTGAGAAGTTGAACGTTGAATACCACCGCTCGACGGTGGAGCCGATCCCGGGAGACGAGCAGTGAATCTTGTTGAAAAGGTTTCTCGCACCGAAGCCGAGCACTTTGCGGACCGTTCGGCAAAACACGGCGGAATGGCGCGTCCGTCTCGGCAGAAGCGCGTTATTGCCGTCGTCGCCAGCCTGACGGCATCTCTCGTGATCTTTCGGCTCGAGCTGCTGAAGCGGTTGGTCGCCGCCGGGCACGATGTCATAGCCTTCGCACCCGAACACGACCCCCGCGTCGAGCAGGAGCTTGCACGCATCGGCGTGCGCTTCATCCAGATCCCCATGGCGCGCACCGGGCTCAACCCGCTGGAGGACCTGCGGACCTTGTGGACGCTGCGGCGGCACTTTGCCCGGCTCCAGCCGGACATCGTCCTTCCCTATACCATGAAGCCGATCATCTATGCCGGGATCGCGGCCAGGACGCTCGGCATAAAGGAGCGCTGCTTCCTCGTGACGGGGCTCGGCCATATATTTTCGGAGGCCGCCGGTGCTTCGCTCAAGGCGCGGGCAATCCGCTACCTGTGCGTCCGGCTATACCGTTCGGCGCTGCGGGGCGCCCGCGTCGTCTTCGTCTACAACGACGCGGACGACGACGACCTTCGCCGCTACCGAATGTTGCAGGGCGACCTCTCGCCGACTATGATCTCCGGATCGGGAGTCGATCTCGACCATTTCGAATTCTCGAAGCCGCCTCGCAGCGGGCCGACTTTCCTGATGGTCGCCCGGCTGCTGCGCGACAAGGGCGTCTTCGAATATGTCGAAGCTGCACGGATCGTGCGTCGCTCTTTCCCGCATGCCAGATTTCAGCTGCTCGGCCATTTCGACAGCAACCCGACGGCGATTTCCCGCGAGGAAATCGATGGCTGGGTGCGCGAGGGAATACTCGACTACCTTGGCACGACAGTGGACGTGCGGCCTTATCTCGCGGCGTGCAACGTTTTCGTTCTGCCTTCCTATTACCGCGAAGGAATTCCGCGGAGCATTCTCGAGGCCCTAGCGACGGGACGGCCGGTGATCACGACGGATTTGCCGGGCTGTCGAGACACCGTGCAGCCGGGAACCAACGGCATGATCGTGAAGCCACGCGACGTCGCCGCGCTCGCCGACGCCATGGCCGCCTTTGCGCAGGACCCGGACCTGGCGGAGAAACTCGGAAAGCGGTCGCGAGAGCTCGCGGAAGCCAAGTTTGACGTCCACATGATCAACAGGATGCTGTTTGCCGGCATGCACCTGGCCGATTGAGGGATTTTCATGGTGCTGCAGATCAGCCACGCAGAACGTCGCCGGGGCGGCAGACATAGGGCACCGCGATGATAATGCATGTCATCACCAATTTCACCGCGAGTGCCGGCGCCGAAACGATGCTGGCACGGCTGCTGCACGGAGCGACGGACGAGCGCGTCGTCGTAGTCTCTCTCATCGGCGTTTCCGAGCGGAACCGCCGCCTCGCCGACAATCCGAGGGTCGCCTATGTCTCGCTAGGTGCGGCTTCGCTTACGGCGCTTCCCGGCGCGGTCCTGCGGCTTGCCCGGCTGATCCGGAAGGAGCAGCCCGACGTGATCCTCTGCTGGATGTACCATGCGATTGTCGCCGGCACTCTAGCGGCGGGCATGGCGCGGCATGGAGCGCCGGTTTTCTGGAACGTGCGCCAATCCCTGGACGATCCCGCTTCCCTTACACGCAGTTCCCGCGTCGCGATCGCGGCCGCGAAACTGTTATCGCACCGGCCGGCGGGCATAATCTACAACAGCGCCCGCGCGCTCGAACTGCATCGCGCATACGGTTATGCAAATCGGAACGCGGTCGTCATTCCCAATGGCTTCGACCTCCCGCAACTTGCGGCCCCCGAACCGCGAACGGCCCGGCGAATCGGTATTGTAGGCCGATTCCACCCACAGAAAGATCACGGAACTTTCTTCAAGGCGGCCGCTCAGGTGGTGAAGACCCACCCGCAGGCGGTCTTTTCCGCAGCCGGAAACGGGCTCGTCCGCGACAACCCGGCGGTCATCGAGCTGATGACACAAGCCGGTCTTCCGGCCCACTCCGTCGATCTCCGGGGGGAGATCAGCGACATGCCTGCATTCTATCAAAGCATCGATCTCTTGGTCCTCTCATCGCGGACCGAAGGTTTCCCGAACGTTATCGCGGAGGCCATGAGTTTCGGCAAGCCGATCGTCACGACGGATGTCGGTGACGCAGCCGCGGTCGCCGGAAAGGCCGGTATCGCCGTACCAGCGCGCGATCCCCAAGCGCTCGCCGATGCAATGCGCGCCTTTCTCGACCTGCCGGAGGCGGAGTATGCGCGCTATGCGCGCACGGCGCGGGAACGCATCGAGAATGAGTATGCGATTGCTGCAGTGACTACCAAATACTCAGAATTCCTAATGGCTTTAATGAAGGAATTGCCCACAACTAATTGATGCAACCCTGTCCAACATATGGTGCTTTACGGTAGCATCATACAATCAAATGTGACTTCGCCAAACCTTCCTGTGCAGTTGAAAGTAATTGATGGTTTCTAAGATAAGTAGTATATATAGCTTTATTTGAAAAAGTGAGTTAATTCCTGGTGGCGGCAAGCGACTATAGGCTGAGGATCACTTTGCGCCCTATTCTCAATTTACCCGCCCTCCGGCCCACAGCTAGAGGAAATCAAAATGATTCTGAAGGGAACCAATCTTTCCGACACGATCCGCGGCGCTCTGAGCGACGATGAGCTTTGGGGGTACGCGGGCGACGATTATCTCGACGGCGCCGAGGGCAATGACAAGCTTTTTGGCGGCGATGGCAACGACTTCATCGTCGGCGGTCTCGGCGACGACTATGCCGAAGGCGGCACGGGTAACGACAGGTTCGACGGCGGCCTTGGGCACGACACGCTGAAGGGCGGATTAGGGAACGACATCTTAGACGGTGGCGACGGCAGCGACATTCTCGATGGCGGCGACGGCCATGACCAGATCCTGGGCGGCCGGGGCCACGACAAGATTTTTGGCGGCGCAGGCGAAGAATACATCGACGCAGGCGATGGCGACGACATCATCTATGCCGGTTCGGGAGACGACGGCTTCAACAACCGGGTAAATCCCGCAACCGGGCAGGTCACGCAGCAGGCGGTCGCCGGAGGCGCCGGCCACGACAAGATATATGGTGAAGAAGGAAATGACGCTCTCAAGGGCCAATCCGGCAACGATTGGGTCTATGGCGGCATCGGCAACGACATTGTCGATGGCGGCGACGGGAACAACTATCTGGACGGCGGCGACGGCAATGACGTGCTGGACTCCGAAGGCGGCATCGACGAGGCCCACGGCGGCACCGGCAATGACAAGATCGTCGTCGGTGCCGGCGACGATCGGGTCTTCGGGGATGACGGCGACGACATGCTGTACGGCGAAGCCGGCAACGATTCCTTGAGCGGCGGCAACAACTACGATCGCATTTTCGGCGGCGACGGCAACGATACCCTGCGCGGCGACGCCGGCCGGGACGTCCTCATCGGCGAGGCGGGAACCGATATCCTATGGGGCGGAGCCGATTCCGATCGTTTCGTCTTCAAAGGTGCCCCGGTGCTCAGTGGTCAGGATACCGTCATGGATTTCCAGGATGGTGTCGATTTCCTCGTCATAGAGAAGCTCGGGATTAAGCAATACTCCAGCTCAGGCGCTGCAGGCACCGTCTACGCCTATGATGCCACGGGCGGCGACGTGCTGGTAAAAGGCTACGACTCCTCCGGCAAAGCCTTCTCCATTCTGCTGGACGATCCCAACGGCACCCTTAGCGCCGCGAACTTTTCGAGCAGCGATTTCCTTTTCGCCTGATCGGTGAAGGAAGCGTCGGCGCAGCGCAGCGCGTCTATGGACGCGCTGCGCTGCGCTTCGAACCAATTGCCTGTTTCGAAGGCTACTACGCGTTCACGCTCCCGTCCTGAAAGTCCGTCAGGCCCGTCATCGATTTCCATGCTTCGATACCTTCCCGGAAGGAGAGCGGCGCGTAGTTCAGTTCGTTTGCGGCCTTGGAAACGTCGAGGGCCCTGAAGCCGCGCGGCGCCGCATCGGTGCTGTCGCCCTCCACGGCAATGAGGTGCCGTTCTGCCCCGACTGCATCGGCGACGATCTGGGCGGCTTCCAGCGACGTGCAAGCACGCCCGCTCCCCGCATTGAACACGCCGCCTTCGGCCGTCTCCACCGCCTGCAGCGCCAGCGTCACGACATCGTCGACATAGACGAGGTCGACACTGTATCGCCCCCCCTCCTGAATGACGAGGGAACGACCGCTTCCGAGCGTTCGTACGAAGGTGGGCACCATTCCGGTATCGTGCATGCCGGGACCGTACACCGATGCGAGGCGGAGCACCGTGACCGGCATGGCGCTGGATTTGCCGAAGGCCAGCAGACAGATTTCGGCCGCGAGCTTGCTCGCCAGATAGTAGCTCGCCCGGTGCACGGGATAGGCCGGGCTCGCTTCCGAAGCGGGCTCCGTGCCGGGAGCATAGACCTGCGCGGATCCGAACAGGACAAAACGCTTCACGCCCTGCGATGCCGCTTCCATCGCGATCTGGATGGCCCCGTTCGTGTTGATCTCGAAGCATCGGGCGGCCTGACGCGCATCGCTGAGATCGGCGGGAATGTAGGCGGCAAGATGAAGAACGGCATCGGATTGACCTAGCGGCGGGAGAGGATCGCCGATCGACCATTTCTCGACGCCGAGACGCGCGCCGATTCTGGCTGCGGCCCGCTCCGGATCGCGCGCAAGTGCAGTGACCTCGTACCCTCTCGACAGGGCACGATCGATCAATCTGGCACCGATGAAGCCGGTCGCGCCGGTAACCACCAGCCGCATCTTCCTCACACCGTCTCGTCGAGTTTCGCGGGCGCAGTGACCAGGTCGCCGGGGCTCACCACGGTTTCAGACCAGTGCCGCAATATCGTCACCGGCGTGATCTGCGGCTGCTCGATCGGCTCGTCGAAGAGAAGATGGCGGATGCACATCTCCACCTCGTTGAAGCCCGCATGGATCCTGACCGCCGTGGTTCCGGAGAACCGCGCATTGATCTCGAAGATGCGGGGGACACCGTCGTCCAGACGGAACTGGAAGTTCGCCGGACCATAGGCACCGAGGGCATCGGCAGCTTCTGCCATGGCCTTGTTCAGTGCGGGGAAAGGCTCTGCAAATGCCCTGTAGGTATTGCCGTCCCGAAGGTCCCGGCGCATGACGATCGTCGCACGGCACTTCCCGTTGAAGGTCAGCGTGCCGGCGGTGTACTCGCTCGTTTCGGAGCCGACATGTTTCTGGATCACGATCCCGGGCTGCTCCTCAATTGCGCGCGCCAACTGCTCGCGGTTGCGAACGACGCTGAAGCCGATCGAACGTGCCCCGACTCTCGGTTTGATGACGAGCGGAAATCCGCATTCCTGAATCAGAGCGTCTTCATCGCCCGGCAGACAGGAGGGAACATATCCCAGGCCGCGCTCGCGAAAGAACTCGGAGGTCAGCCACTTGTCGTTGGCGATCGACACCACCCGCGGCGAACTGATGATCACCTTGGTTCCGTAGGTTCTCTCGATCGCGTCCCTGTTCGCCGCGAGGATCGGAAGTTCCACGTCGGTTCCCGGAATGAGGATGTCGGGCCGTTCGGCATGCAGGAGTTCGCCAAGCCGGTCCAGATATGAAGGGTCCTTGGCCATCGGCACGAGATAGGCGGCATCCCCCCAGTAAAGCCCGGCCGAGAGCGGACTTGGGTCTCCCACGATTATCCTCGCGTTCAAGGTCGAGCGCCGTAGAGCGCGAATGATGCCTTGCCCGAGCAGGGCACCTGCCCCGGTGATAAAGACCTTCATGACCGCCCTGCTCCCAATTCGATTAGCTGATCTCTGCAATGGCCCAGTTCGCTCAACCGGTGCGCATCGGAACCGATCGAAACGAACGGATTGACCTCCTCGCACAGGGCCAGAAACGCCGGCATGTCGACGAGGTAGGAGGAGTTGATCTCGATCGCGATCCGCCGTTCGAGCGTCGCTCTCATCAAGTCCCTGAAATAGGTTTCCGGAAAACGCCCGTGCCGCCTCAGGCTCATGCCGCCCGGATGCGCCAGGACGTCGATGGGCGCGTTTTTGACCATTCCCATCGACAGGCGAAACTCGATCCCGGCGGTCTCTTCATAGGAAAGCCGCTTGAAATCCAGATAGCCGCCGCGTCCGTCCGGGAGCCTGTGAACGACGCCGAGAACGATATCGCATCCGTCCAGCACGTCCTGCGACACATCCAGCCTGCCGTCGTCATCCATCGCTTTCGTCTCGCAGCCGACATAGACGCTCATATGATCAAAACCACGCGCAGCGGAGCGGATCTCGTCTCTGAACTCAAGAAACCATGACGTGTCTTCGCGTACGTGCTCCGTGAAAGCCAGCTCTGCGAGACCGCGTTCACTGGCCGTTTGCAGGATTTCAAGCGCAGTCGCCTGCCCGTCGGTCCAACTCGTGTGAACCTGGAACTCCACGTTCAGTTGCTCTCGGCTGATGTCCCGATAGCGGCAGAACACAGGCCTGCCAGCACGTATCTTCTCCTGTCCATTCATGCGTCACTCGGCCCTTTGACAAACACTGCGGCGGACATCGCGCTGTTCACGACAGCGCGTAAGCCGGCTGAAGACCCTCGGCACCGGACAGGTGGAGCAAGGACATATCCGCCCAGGCGATGAAGTGCGGGTTTGCGAAGGCGCTGTCCTCCTCCTGCACCGTCTTGCCGTAGATGAGGCGCGAGCCGTCCAAGCGGACGACCGATCCGCCGGCAGCTTTCAGCACCGCGTCGCCGGCGGCCGTATCCCATTCCATGGTGCGGCCGAACCGCGGATAGACGTCCGCCTTCCCTTCCGCCAGCAGGCAGAATTTCAGCGACGAGCCCACGGAAGCGTAGTTCATGACGCCGTGGCCGGTGAGGAAGGCCTCGGTCTCGGAACTGTTGTGCGAGCGGCTGGCAACCGCGGTCAGTTCCGCACCCCGCACCCGCACGCGGATCGCCTGCCGGTGTTCGAGTGCCCATGCCGGATCGAGCAGAAGCTTTTCCGCCCTGCCGCCGTCGGCGACATAGGCGCAGCGCTGCGCGGGCGCATAGACGATGCCGGCAACCGGCACATTGCCCTCGATGAGGGCAATGTTGACGGTGAAGTCGTTTCGACGATTGATGAACTCCTTCGTGCCGTCGAGCGGATCGACGAGAAAGAACGTGCCGCCGCTGATATCCGGAACGCGGCCCGAGGAAACAGACTCCTCGGCAACCACGGGAATCTGCGGAAACGCCGCCGCAAGTCTCTCGAGAATGATCGCTTCGGCCCGCTCGTCGGCTTCGGTGACGGGCGAGTGATCGTCCTTGTAGCAGACTTGGGGACCGGCGTCGTAGACCTCAAGAATTGCCGCACCCGCATCGAGCGCTATGCGCTCCAGCATTTCGCAAAGGGGCGTCATTTGTCCTCCATCCTGCGGTCAAGGAATTCCTCGATCGCGAGCGCCAGGTCGGTCGGTTCATGGCCGACGGTGCGTATATGGAGTTCCGGGTTTTCCGGGGCCTCATAGGGCGAGGATACACCGGTGAAGTTCGCGATCTTGCCGGCGAGCGCCTTCTCGTAGAGACCCTTCGGATCGCGGCGCGCACACTCGTCGAGCGGCGTGTCGACGAATATCTCGATGAACTCGCCCTCCTCCATCAGTTCCCGCGCCATCCGCCGCTCGTCGCGGAACGGCGAGATGAAGGAGACGAGAACGATCAGACCGGCATCGGCCATGAGCTTGGCCACCTCCGCCACGCGGCGGATGTTCTCTACCCGGTCCTCCTCGGTAAAGCCGAGGTCCCGGTTGAGGCCGTGACGCACATTGTCGCCGTCGAGCAGGTAGGTATGCTTGCCCTGAGCGTGGAGGATCCTGTCGAGCTCGTTAGCGATGGTCGATTTTCCGGAGCCGGAAAGCCCGGTGAACCAGAGAACGGCAGGGAGTTGATTTTTCATGGCGCTGCGCGCGCTCTTGTTCACCTCGAGCGCATGCCAGTGGACGTTGTCTGCGCGCCGGAGCGGAAAATCGATCAACCCCGCACCAACCGTGGCATTCGTCACCCGGTCGACGATGATGAAATTGCCCGTCGCCCGGTTGTCCTTGTAGGCGTCGAAGGCGATCGGCGCCTGTGTCGAGATGTTGCAGACACCCACTTCATTCATCTGCAGCGACTTCGCCGCCTCACGGATGAAGCTGTTGATGTTGACCTGGTGCTTGAGCGTGGTGACCGTCGCGCTGACGCTGTCGGTCTCCGTGCGCAGGATGTAGCTTCGTCCCGGCATCATCGGGTTCGCATCGAACCAGATCACATGCGCCTGGAACTGGTCCGCCACGAAGGGCCGGGCACCAGGGGCGACGAGCATATTGCCGCGGGACGCATCCACCTCGTCGGAGAGGACCAGCGTCACCGCTTCGCCTTCCCCTGCCGTCGCAAGCTCCCCGTCATAGGTCACAATCGCCTTGACCGATGTCCGCTGCCCAGTCTTCGCGACGACGACCGGATCGCCCACGGAAATCCTCCCGCAGGAGATCTGCCCGGCATAGCCGCGAAAATCCGCGTTCGGCCGCATGACCATCTGAACCGGGAAGCGGAAAGGCTTTGCCTGGTCCGTCGGATCGAGTTCGACCGTTTCCAGATATTCGAGCAGCGCCGCCCCTCTGTACCAGGGGGTATTGGCGGAAGCCGAGATGACGTTGTCGCCGTCTCGCGCCGAGATCGGGATTGGCCGTATGCTGGCGAAACCGAGCTCTTTGGCGAAAGCCATGTAGTCGGCGACGATTTCCTCGTACACCTGTTGTTGAAAATCGACGAGATCGATCTTGTTGACGGCCAGCACGACATGGCGGATGCCGAGGAGTGAGGCTATATAGGAGTGGCGCCGGGTCTGCTGGAGAATGCCCTGCCGGCTGTCGATGAGGATGATGGCGAGATCCGCCGTCGAAGCGCCGGTCACCATGTTGCGCGTATATTCCTCGTGGCCAGGCGTATCGGCGACGATGAACTTGCGTTTGGACGTGGCGAAATAGCGATAGGCGACGTCGATGGTGATGCCCTGCTCGCGCTCGGCCTCAAGCCCGTCGAGAAGCAAGGCGAGATCGATCTCCTTGCCGTTGGCGGCGCCGGGAGAGCCGACACGCCCGAGGTTTGCGAGCTGGTCTTCGAAGACCAGCTTCGCATCGTAAAGCAGTCGCCCGATCAGGGTCGATTTGCCGTCGTCGACCGAGCCGCAAGTGATGAATCTCAGGATCGACTTGTTGTCGTGCTCGGCCAGATGCGCTTCAATGTCATGCGGCGGTATAGATTGAACATACGACATCAGAAGTAGCCCTCCCGCTTCTTTTTCTCCATCGCCCCGACTTCATCCGTGTCGATCAGCCGGCTCTGCCGTTCGGACGTGCGCACTGTCAGCATTTCCCGCAATATCTCGGGAACGGTGACAGCGTCGGACTCGACCGCCCCGGTCAGCGGATAGCAGCCAAGCGTGCGGAAACGCACGAGCTGTTCGGTAACCTCCTCTTCGGGTTGGATGGGCATGCGGTCGTCGTCGACCATGATCAGCATACCCTCTCGCTTGACGACCGGGCGCCTGGCCGCGAAATAAAGCGGCACGATCGGAATTTCCTCGCGCAGGATGTACTGCCAGATGTCGAATTCGGTCCAGTTGGAAAGCGGGAAGACTCGCATCGTCTCGCCTTGTCCGACCCGCGTATTGTAAGTCTTCCACATCTCGGGCCGCTGGCGCTGCGGATCCCAGCCGTGCTGGGCGCTGCGAATCGAGAAGATGCGTTCCTTGGCGCGCGACTTCTCCTCGTCGCGCCGCGCGCCTGCGAGCGCCGCGTCGAAACCGTATTTCTCGAGCGCCTGCCGGAGCCCCATCGTCTTCATGACATGGGTGTGCACGTTGGAACCGTGCGTGAATGGCCCGATGCCCTGCTCGACCCCGTCCTGATTGACGTGGACGAGGAGATCGAAGCCGAGCTCTCGCGCCATCCGGTCGCGAAACTCGATCATCTCCCGGAACTTCCATTTGGTATCTACATGCAGGAATGGAAATGGCGGCTTGGCGGGGTAGAACGCCTTCATCGCCAGGTGCAGCAGTACCGAGGAGTCTTTGCCGATCGAGTAAAGCACGACCGGATTGGAGAATGTCGCAACAACTTCTCGAATGACATGGATCGCTTCGGCTTCAAGCCGCCGAAGATGGGGAAGAGACATATCGCAATCCCTCTGATTTTAAATAATAAAAATGGTATGCAAATAAAAATGTAGCCGCCTGCGAAATGTTGCAGACGCAATCAAATAATCATGCAGCAGTTAAATGTGATCCTGCCGACTGGTGCGCATTTAAGCGCTATATCGGCAATATTTCAAGTAAGAATAACAATCCGTATTTTCGCGAGCGATTCGCCACGCCGTTAGCGCTCAGGGCGGCCCCGCGGCCCGCGTCTTTAGGATCGCTGAAAAGCGCGGATCGAAGGTCCGGCTGATCGGCTCGGCCGCGGCACCGATCGCAACCGCCCACGGGTCCGTGAAACCCAGTTGCAGCCGCGGCGCGCTGCGTTGCCGCCGCTCGGCGATCGACGGCAGCAGCGGGTGGAGAGCGTCCATGAGAAGGCGGGCGAGCCCGGATGGCATGCCGCCGCATAGAATGATCGTCTGCGGATCGAAAACCGTTTCGAGCAACTGGATCGTCGCCCGCAATTCGAACGCCGCGTCGGCGATCCAGGCAGCTACGCGACGATCCTTCAAGTGAGCGACGGCGTCGATGCGGCCGTAGAGATCGCCATCGGCGGGATCGATCTCGAGAACCTTGCACAGCGAGGCGATCGATATCCGGTGCTCCAGCGGTGCCCTCCCGTCGTCGGAGCAGCCGCGCGGCCTGCTCAAAATCATGCCGATCTCGCCGGCATTGCCATGCGCGCCACGATAGAGTTCGCCATTGAGGATCAGTCCCGCTCCAAGACCGTAACCGAGATAGACGCAGAGGGCGTGGTCGACTCCATGGGCAGCGCCGACCATCTTTTCCGCGGTCGCGGCCGCCGCCGCGTCGTTCTGGAGGCGCACGTCGAGACCAGTCCCGGCCGCGAGCCTTTCAAGCAAGGGAAAGCTTTGCCAGGCAGCCATCATCCAGGGATCGTCGGCGTCGGCGTCGACGCCGAACGGGCCCGGCATCGCCACACCCAGACCCACCAGACGGTCCCTGGATTGCGGTGCGATGGCCGAAAGTTCCTGCCGTGTTTCGTCGATCAGGGTGAGTATGGCCTCGACACCCGTCTCAGGACCGCCGGCCGGCAGGATCACCTCGTTGCGGGCGAGGACTGTGCCGATCAGGTCGACGGCGACCGTGCGCGTCACGTGCCGGTCGATCTGAAGGCCGATGGCAAAGGCGCCTTCCGGTACCAGCCGATAGGGCGTCGATGGCTGTCCCCGCCCCTTGCGCACCGCGGCAAGCGACGCCACGAGCCCGTCATTCTCGAGCTCCTCGATGATGTTGGAAACGGCCTGCTTGGTGAGTGCGGTCGCACGCGCCAGATCGGCCCGCGACAGATGCCCGTTCAGCCGCAGAGCGTCGATCATGACACGGCGGTTGTGTGCGCTCGCGCCTTCCTGATTGGTGCCGCTCTTGGCCCGGATCGGGCGGATCTCGTTCATGAACAAACCCTCTTGACACATCTGGACTATTGAACAAGAAATAAGTCAAGACAATTGACTTAATAAGAGGTCGAAGAACCTCGGGGGAACGAAAGCGGCCCGGAAATGCCCGCGAACGCTCCGGTTTGATTTGTCGAAGGCGGCCGCGAGAAGCGGCGGAATTCCTGTTCGGCGCGCGCCAGGCGCGCCGCGAAGACTGCAACGGTCAGCTACTGGAGGCGACAATGTTGAAATCCACCCGCAACGCTTTGATCGGCGCGACGCTCATCGGGGCCGGCTTCACCGGTCATGCTCAGGCTGAAACGACGCTGAACGCGCTGTTCATGGCGCAGGCCGCCTATAGCGAGGCCGATGTCCGCGCTATGACGGATGCTTTCGCCAAGGCCAACCCGGACATCAAGGTCAATCTCGAATTCGTTCCCTATGAGGGACTGCACGACAAGACGGTGCTCGCCCAGGGTTCCGGCGGCGGCTATGACGTCGTCCTCTTCGACGTGATCTGGCCTGCCGAATACGCGGCCAACAACGTTCTCCTCGACGTGACCGACCGCGTCACGGACGAGATGAACAAAGGCGTCCTGCCGGGAGCATGGACGACCGTGGAATATGACGGCAAACGTTACGGAATGCCGTGGATCCTCGACACGAAGTATCTCTTCTACAACAAGGAAATCCTTGAGAAAGCCGGTATCAAGCAACCGCCGAAGACCTGGGAGGAACTTGCCGAGCAGGCCAAGGCGATCAAGGACAAGGGGTTGCTCGAAAGCCCGATCGCCTGGAGTTGGTCTCAGGCGGAAGCGGCGATCTGCGACTACACGACGCTGGTCAGCGCGTATGGCGGCAAATTTCTTGACGGCGGCAAGCCGGCCTTCACGACCGGCGGCGGGCTCGACGCGCTGAACTACATGGTGACGAGCTACACATCGGGGCTCACCAACCCGAACTCGAAGGAATTCCTCGAAGAGGATGTACGGAAGGTTTTCCAGAACGGCGAAGCCGCCTTCGCGCTCAATTGGACCTACATGTACAATCTCGCCAACGATCCCAAGGAGAGCAAGGTGGCCGGCAAGGTCGGCGTCGTTCCGGCTCCGGGCGCTGCCGGCAAGAGCGAGGTTTCGGCCGTCAACGGCTCCATGGGGCTCGGCATCACCGCGACCAGCAAGCACCCTGAAGAGGCCTGGAAATATATCGTCCATATGACCTCGCAGGAGACGCAGAACGCCTATGCCAAGCTGAGCCTCCCGATCTGGGCCTCTTCCTATGAGGACCCGAATGTGACGAAGGGCCAGGAGGAGCTGATCGCCGCCGCCAAGCGTGGACTTGCCGCCATGTATCCGCGCCCGACGACGCCGAAATATCAGGAGCTTTCGACCGCCCTGCAGCAGGCGATCCAGGAAGCACTGCTCGGCCAGTCTTCTGCGGAAGATGCCTTGAAGAGTGCCGCCGAGAATAGCGGTCTCTAAGACGGGTCGGGTCCGTACCGGACGGGCTCACCGTCCGGCACTGCGTCCCCGCGCTTGGTCGGTGCGGCGCGTTCCCTCCCTCATCCCTGTGCTTGTCACAGGGATCCAGCAGCGCCGCGTCTGCGGCGCGGAAGGGAGCTTTCCAGCCCAAGGACTTGGGCTGGCTGGTTTCCTGTGACAGGCACAGGAATGAGGATCTTTGAGTGAGTATTGCCGGCCGCTACCGAAGAAGAGGTTTCCATTCATGACCGGCACCTGGATTTGGACCCGCGCGTGGCTTCTGATGTTGCCGCTCCTCGTGGTGATGACCGCCGTCATCGGCTGGCCGCTGGTCGACACCGTTCGGCTCTCCTTCACCGATGCGAAGCTCGTCGGCACCGAGGGCGGTTTCGTGGGAACGACCAACTACATCAAGATGCTGGGCGGATCGAATTTTCAGAGGGCACTTGTCACCACGACCTGGTTCGCAGTCATTTCGGTTGCCGCCGAAATGGTGCTCGGTGTCCTTGCCGCGCTCCTTCTCAACCAGCAATTCCGCGGGCGAGCGGCGCTTCGTGCATTGATGATCCTGCCGTGGGCGCTGCCGACGGTGGTCAACGCGACGCTCTGGCGCCTCATCTACAATCCGGAATACGGCGCCCTCAATGCCGCGCTGACGCAGCTTGGCCTCCTTGACAGCTATCGCTCCTGGCTCGGCGAGCCGGGAACGGCGCTTGCCGCGCTGATCGTCGCGGATTGCTGGAAGAACTTCCCGCTGGTGGCGCTGATCGCACTCGCCGCGCTCCAGGCCGTGCCGCGCGACATCACTGCTGCATCGCTCGTCGATGGGGCCGGTCCGTTCAACCGTTTCCGCTTCGTCATCATGCCCTATCTCGCCGGCCCGCTGCTGGTGGCGCTGGTACTGCGTACCATCGAAGCATTCAAGGTCTTCGACATCATCTGGGTGATGACGCGCGGCGGACCGGCGAACAGCACGCGCACGCTCTCGATCCTCGTCTATCAGGAAGCGTTTTCCTTCCAGCGAGCCGGTTCCGGCGCGTCGCTGGCACTCATCGTCACCCTGCTCGTGACAATTCTTGCCGCCGCATACGCGGCGCTCCTCCGAAAGGCCGCCGGAGCTTCGTGATGGAACGCCAAAGCCCCCTCTTCTCCGTCTTCATCCATGCGAGTGCCCTGCTTCTCGCCGTCGTCATCCTCGCGCCTGTCGCCTGGCTGTTGATCATGAGCATTTCGCCTGCCGCGGACCTCAGTGCCAAGCCGCTTGCCTGGTGGCCGAGCGACATCGACCTCTCGCGGTACCGGACCCTTTTGTCGGCTGTCGAGAACAGTGCCGGTGCGGCCTTCATCGCCTCGCTCCTGAACAGCATCAAAGTCGCCGGAATGGCGACGCTTGCCGCTGTGGTGGTCGCCGTTCCGGCCGCCTGGGCCGTGTCGCGCACGTCGGCCGTCGCCTGGTCGCTCTACGCGGTAATCGCCACCTATATGCTGCCGCCTGTCGCCCTGGCCGTGCCACTCTATATGGGTCTTGCCTATTTCGGCCTGCTCAATTCCGTCTTCGGCCTGGCGCTCGTCTATCTCACCATTCTCGCCCCTTTCACGACCTGGCTCCTGAAATCGGGCTTCGATTCGATACCGCGGGAGATCGAGAGCGCGGCGATGATCGACGGCGCGCGGCTGGACCAGATCCTGAGGATACTGACGCTGCCGCTTGCCGCCCCTGTCATGGCAACCTCGGCGCTCTTCGCCTTCCTGCTCGCCTGGGACGAATTCTTCTACGCGCTGCTCTTCACCTCCGACCAGCGCGCCAAGACCCTCACGGTCGCCATCGCCGACCTCGCCGGCGGCCGTGTTTCCGACTACGGACTGATCGCAACCGCCGGGGTCCTTGCCGCCCTGCCCCCGGTGCTGATCGGCCTTATCATGCAGAGAGCCCTGATTTCCGGGCTCACCAGCGGCGGCGTCAAGGGATGACCATGAGCATATCGAAGGACCGCCCGGCAGGGCTCATTGCAATCGACCGGGAGATGGCGCGCCAGCATGCCGACGCGATCGCTTCCTACGAGGGAGCGACGGCCACGGCGCAGCGGATCGCCGCATCGCTGAAGTCGACGGGCCGGCTTCTGCTTCTCGGCATGGGCGGCTCGCACGCCGTCGGCCGCGCCGTCGAACCGCTCTATCGCGCCCTTGGCATCGAGGCGGTCGCCGTGCCGCTTTCCGAACAACTCGGTGAGCCGCTTTCGATCGAAGGCAAGACCATCCTCGTCACTTCGCAATCAGGCGAAAGCGCGGAAGTGCTGCGCTGGTTCCGCGAAACGGACGGCGGTACAAGCGAGACATTCGGGCTGACGCTCGAGGAAGACGCATTCCTGGCCAAGGCCGTGCCTTCGCTCGTCGGATCAGGCGGGACGGAGCGGGCCTTTGCGGCCACGCGCAGCCTGACGGTGACCTTTGCGCTGCACCTGGCGGTCCTCGCCGCCCTCGGCGCCGACCCGGCCGACGCACTTCGCGCCCTCAGGGATCCCGAAGCGCCGGTAATCGATGGGGCACTTGCAGCTCTCGCCGATGTCGGCGCGATCCTCACCTCCGGCCGCAAACTGCAGGGTCTCGCCGAAGCGATCGCCCTTGGGCTTACGGAACTCTCCCGTCTTCCCTGCTTTTCGCTAGAGGGCGGGCAGTTGCGCCACGGCCCGATGGAAATGCTGGGGGCTTCTGTCGGCGTCGTCCTCTTCCGCGCCGCCGATCCGACCGCCAAGCTCGTCGGAGCCATGGCAACCTCCGCAGCCGAAGCCGGCTCGCCGGTGATCGTCTTCGACGCATCGGACGAGTCTCCGGCCGCGGGTGCCACGACGATCCGCTTCAAGCCGGCGGCGGGCATGGCCGCGATCCTCGCTATGCTTCCAGTCGCGCAATCCCTGATGATCGCCTTCGCCAACGCCCGCGTCGAAAACGCCGGCACGCCAGTGCGGTCCACCAAGGTCACCCGGAGCGAATGACGATGCGTCCGCTTGCAGCCATCGGCAACGTCAACGTCGATCTCATACTCGGCCCGGCCGAACCCTGGCCGAAGCCCGGCACCGAGGTCATCGTCGACCATGACGAACTGCGCGTCGGCGGCTGCGCCGGCAACAACGCTCTTGCCTGGGATTCGCTCGGCGTGGACTACGTGATTGCCGCCAATGTCGGCAACGATCAGTTCGGCACCTGGCTGAAGGAGGCTTTCGGGGAGCGTTCCCGTAACTGGCCGGTGGAAGCGGTCGGCACGACGCTTTCGGTGGGCATCACCCACCCGGATGGCGAACGCACCTTCTTCACCACGCGCGGCCATCTGCCGTTGTTCAGCTTTCCGGAAGTGCACTCGATGCTCGATGGAAACCGACTTCGAGGCGGCTATGCGCTGCTTTCCGGTTCCTTCCTGACCGATGCCCTTACACTTGCCTATGACGCGCTTTTCGACTGGGCGGACGCCCACGAGATCGCCGTGGCACTCGACACCGGGTGGCCGCTCGATGGCTGGACGGAGACCAACAGACTCAGGACGCTCGGCTGGCTGAAACGCTGTCATTGCGCCCTCTTCAACGAGGTGGAGACGACCACGCTTACGGGTCTGTCCGATCCGGCCGAAGCCGCGCTGAGCTTGAAGGGCGAAATGCCTACGGAGGCCATCGTCGTCGTCAAGCGCGGCCCCCATGGAGCGCTCGCCATCGATCGGGACGGCGGAACTTTTTCCGTACCGGCGCCGCAGGTTCAGGTCGTCGATACGATCGGCGCCGGCGACGTCTTCAATGCGGGCTTCCTGGCGGCACTCGCCGCCGAAATGCCACTCGAAGCCTGCCTCAAGACCGGGGTCACGATCGCCTCGGAAGCGATCTCCACCCTTCCGCGCCGCTACGGCAAGCCCCTTTCGGCCTTCCTCGAGGAATCCAGGCGATGAGCGCTCTCGAAATCCGTAACATCCGCAAGCGCTACGGCGAGGTGGAAACGCTGAAGGGCATCGACATCGCGCTCGAAAGCGGTGAGTTCCTCGTGCTGCTCGGTTCCTCCGGCTGCGGCAAGTCCACGCTGCTCAACATCATTGCCGGGCTTGCCGAACCGAGCGGCGGCGACATCCTGATCGGCGAGCGTTCGGTCCTGGGGGTCCATCCCAAGGACCGCGACATCGCGATGGTGTTTCAGTCCTATGCGCTCTATCCGAACCTGAGCGTCGCCCGAAACATCGGCTTCGGCCTCGAAATGCGCCGGGTGCCGCAGGCGGAGCGCGACAAGGCGGTGCGCGACACCGCAAGACTGCTGCAGATCGAGAACCTGCTCGACCGGAAGCCGAGCCAGCTTTCCGGCGGCCAGCGTCAGCGCGTCGCGATCGGCCGGGCCCTGGTGCGCAACCCCCAGGTGTTCCTCTTCGACGAGCCGCTGTCGAACCTCGACGCCAAGCTCCGGATGGAGATGCGCACCGAACTCAAACGCCTGCACCAGATGCTGAGAACGACGGTCGTCTATGTGACCCACGACCAGATCGAGGCGATGACGCTCGCAACCCGCATCGCCGTGATGCGCGACGGCCGCATCGAGCAGCTCGCCGCGCCGGACGAGGTCTACGACCGCCCCGCGACGCTCTATGTCGCCGGCTTCGTCGGCTCGCCGCCGATGAACATTCTGGACGCGGAGATGACCGCAAACGGCCTGAAGATCGAGGGCTGCGAGGAGGTGCTTCCCCTGCCGGCAGCCTTCAACGGAGCCGCCTGGGCGGGGCGGCGCGTGAAGGTCGGCATTCGGCCGGAGGCATTGCGGCTCGCAGCCGGGTCAGAGGCTCAACGATTGACCGCGAATGTCGAGGTGGTGGAACTCACAGGGCCGGAACTCGTGACCACGGCTACGGTCGGCAGCCAGCGCATCACCGCCTGCCTGCCGCCGCGCACGGCAGTTGGAATGGGATCGGCTCATGCCTTCACCTTCGACGGGACAGCCCTGCACCTCTTCGATCCGGAAAGCGGCCGCTCGCTTAGAATGGAATAGAGAGCAGGCCGATCTACCACCACCAAATGCGGAGTCGCCTGTCACCCGCCAGAAGCCGTTCGCACCGAAGCCCCGTGGTCGTTGCGATAGCCAAGCTTCTCGGAAAGCTCGCCTGCCCCCTTGATCAGCACGCGAAGATAGGCGTCGCGATTGCGCAGCCCGTCCTCCTTCGGGGCGACGAGGCAGAGCGTCGCGATGCAGATCGCTTCGGCGTCGTAGACCGGCACGGCGAAGCAATGCGTGAAGCTGTCGACGATGCTGTTGAAGGTGAAATAGCCTTCCTTCTTGGCATTGCGGACCTGGGCGATGAATTCGGAGGGCTCGAGGCGCGTGCCATCCGGCAGGACGAAGTCCTCCTGCGGTATGAGGGCCAGGATCTCCTCGTCGCTCATGTGATCCACGAGGAGACGGCCGGATGCGGTCCACGGAATGGCGACCGGTTCGCCTATATTGGTGGAGATGCGGAACGGACGGCTCCCCTCGTTCATCAGGACGACGGCATATTTGTTACCTTCGAGCTGACACATCTGCGCCGTCTCGCGCGTCTCCTCGGCGATCCGCGCCAGAAGATGCTCGCTTTCGCGCATCAGGTCGAACTGTTCGGCATAGGCCGCGCCGAGGAAATAGAGCTTGCGCCCGAGAAAGACGCGGCCGTCATCGCCGCGATATTCGATGATCCCCTGGCGGATGAGCAGGTTGACGAGTTCATAGACCGACGACCGCGGCGCGCCGATCCCCTGCGCGATTTCGTTCGGGCGCAAGGGCTGACGCTGCAGGCGCAGGAAATCGAGGATCTCGAAGGCCCGGTCGAGACCCCTTGCCCTGCGATTGATCGTGTCTTCCGCCTCCGCCACCGCGCCCTCCTTGCCGCTTCTATTCCCGTCCTTCAGAATTGACCTCCTTTAGCCTTGTAGGCGACGCAGTCAACTTCGACCTTGCAGTCGATCATCATGCGCGACTGAACGCACGCGCGGGCCGGCGGGTTGGCGCCGAAATACTGCGCATAGACGCCGTTGAAGGTCCAGAAGTCACGCGGGTCATCGAGCCAGACGCCGACACGCACCACATCTTCGAGCCCATAGCCGGCTTCGTGCAGGATTGCGATCATGTTCTCGATCGCCTTGCGGCTTTCCGCGACGATCCCGCCGCCGACGATCTCGCCCGCATCCATGGCGACCTGACCGGAAACATAGAGCCACCCGTTCGCCTCCACGGCGCGAGCAAATGGAAGGTGCTGCTTGCCGGCACCGGTTTCGCCCGTTCCATAACGCTTGATCGTCACGCTTCACTCCACTTCTTCATTAAATTCAATGGTTGGTCAGTTGAACGTCGAGGTCTTCAGAAACTCCGCCAGGCGTTCGGTCCTCGGTTTCAGGAACATCTCGCGCGGATGCCCCTCCTCGCCGATGCGCCCCTGGTTCATGAAGATCACCCGGGACGAGACCTCGTAGGCGAAGCGCATTTCGTGGGTGACGATCAGCATGCTCATTCCATCCTCGGCGAGCCCCTTGATGACCTGCAGCACCTCGTTGACGAGCTCCGGATCAAGTGCCGAGGTGACCTCGTCGAAGAGCATGAGCTTCGGATTCATGGCGATGGCACGGGCGATCGCGACCCGTTGCTGCTGCCCGCCGGAAAGCTGCCCCGGATAATGATCCTTGCGCGAGAGCAGGCCGACGCGGTCGAGCCATTTCTCGGCAAGCACCCTCGCCTCGTCGCGGCTCATCTTCTTCACCTTGACGAGCCCGAGCATGACATTGGCGGCGGCAGTCATATGCGGAAACAGGTTGAACTGCTGGAAGGCCATGCCGGTCAGTGCGCGCTGGCGGGCGATCTCCCGCTCAGGCTTGCGCCGCCGGGCGCCTCCTGCCGTCTCGTAGCCGATCTCCTGGCCGTCGATGGCGATCGTGCCACCCTGAAACTCCTCCAGCATGTTGATGCAGCGAAGCATCGTCGTCTTGCCCGAGCCGCTGGAGCCTATGATGCTGATCACCTCCCCCTGGCGCATCGAGCAATCGACCCCCTTCAGCACCTCGACTGTGCCGTAGCGTTTGTGAAGATCGCGGATTTCGAGAAGATTGGTCATCGGATTGCGAACCTCACGATGGAACGGCGGTCTTGCGCTCGACGTAACGGCCGAAGCGCTCGATGCCGTAATTGATGACGAAATAGAGAAAGCCTGCGAAGAAATAGAATTCGAGGCTCATGAAGGTGCGGGAGATCAGCTCCTGCGTCCGCAGCAGCAACTCGCTCACGCCGATGATCGAAAGCAGCGTCGATGCCTTGACCATCTCGGCCGCTGTGTTGACCCAGGCAGGAAGTGCCTGCCGCAACGCCTGCGGGCCGAGCACATAGGTGAAGGTTTGCGCGAAGGTCAAACCGATCGCCTTGGCGGCTTCGGTCTGTCCCTTGGGGATCGATTGCAGCGCGCCGCGCACCAGTTCGCCGACATGCGAACTGCAGAAGACGGCAAGGGCCAGGACACCGGCCTGGAACGGCCCGAGATCGATACCGATGGTGCTCAGGACATAGTAGCTCGCGAGCACCAAGACGAGCACCGGCGTGCCGCGGATGAAATCGGTGTAACCGCGCACGATCCATTTGACGGGACGAAACCCGTAGACGAGCGCCAGACCGACGAAGACGCCCAGCACGGTGCCGACGACGATCGAGAGAAGCGATATCGAGACGGAGACGCCGAGCCCCTTGAGGAGCGGGATGCGGGCAAGCCAGAGCTGATCGAGAAACGAGAAATCCATGACGGTTACCTCGGCACTGCAAGACGCCGCTCGGCGGCGCGCATCAGCGCGGCCAGCAGCGAGCAGGTCGCGACATAGAGGCAACTCGCAACGATCCAGGTCTCGACGACGCGGAAGGTCTCGACGTTGATCTTGCGTGCCTCGAAGGTGAGTTCCGGAACCGCGATCGCTGCGGCGAGCGAGGTATCCTTGAAGAGCGAGATCATCGTACTGCCGAGCGAGGGCAGGACGCTACGCAGCATCAGCGGAATGATGATCGACGTGCGTATCTGCATCTCCGTAAGCCCAATCGCGAGCCCCGCCTCGCGCTGGCCCGGCGGTATGGCGATGAGGCCGCCGCGAAACACTTCGGCAAGATAGGCCCCCGAATAGATTGCAAGCGTGGCAACGAAGCTCTCGATCTTGCCAAGACGGACTCCGAGTTCAGGAAGCGCGAAATAGCTGAAGAGGACAAGGACGAGGATCGGCGTGTTGCGGATCACCGTGACGTAGAGCCCGGCAGGCTTGCGCAGCAACGCCCTCCTGGAAATGAGCCCGAAGGCCGTGATCAGCCCGATCACGCAACCGGCGAGGATCGCGACAAATGCCAGGCCGAGGCTGAGCGCCAGGCCTTCGAGAAGCAGGTCGAACGAGCGCCACACAGCCGCGAAGTTCAAGGAGTATGTCATGGAAGCAGCCGTTTCATGGGACAGGGCAGCTCCGCCAACAGGCGGAGCCGCCGTTGGCAGGGCTCACTTGTACTCGATGGGAAAACCGATGTGCGGCGGGGTGAGGTCCTTGCCGAACCAGGTCTTGAACGACTTGGCATAGAAATCGAATTCGACACCGGTCATGGCTTCGTGCAGCGCCGTGTTGACGAAGTTCAGCCAGTCCTGATCACCGCGCCGGACGCCGCAAGCATAGGTCTGCGGGTTCCAGCCATAGCCGGCGTCCTTATAGCGCCCCGAGTTCTGGGTCATGTACCAGGCGAGCGAGGACTGGTCGGTAGCGGCGGCATCGGCGCGGCCGGATTCGAGCGCCTGATAGATCAGGTCGACGGATTCATACTGGTCGACCGTCGCCTCCGGCAAGGCCGCATGGACCATGTCCTCGGCATAGACGTTCTGCAATACGGAAATCGTCACCGACGAGCCGGCAGCTTTTAGCGCTTCGTAATCGGCATACTTGCCGTCCGCCTTCAGCATCAGGCCGACGCCTTCACGGTAATAGGGAATGGTGAAGGCGATCTGCTGAGCGCGTTCCCCGGTAACCGTCATGAATTGGCAGGTGATATCCACCTTGCCGGTGGTGATGTTCGGAATACGGGCGTCGGACGACTGGTTGACGAACTCGATCTTCTCCGGATCGCCGAACAACGCCTTTGCGATGATGCGGCCCATGTCGACGTCGAAACCCTGGAGCTTGTCTTCGGCGCTCTTGAAGTGCCACGGCGCGTTGGTGCTGCCGGTGCCGAGTATCAGATGGCCGCGGCTCAGAACTTCGTCGAGCTTGCTCGATGCCTGTTGTGCTTGCGCTGGCATGGCCGCCAGCACGGCCGCGACGAAACTCGCGGCGACCGTGAATCTGCTGATCATCGAAAGATCTCCCCTTTTGTTCCCACTCATAGATTCCGGTATATTGGACATTGGTCCTGAATAACGGATTGACCCATCAAATGCCTTGGGCCATTACTTGTCAAGCAGGATCGGCTACATTCGCCGCCGATCCACTTCGCATCGAGGAAACCCCGCATGACACTGCCGATCGAAACCCCCGCCGTGCTGGTCGATCTCGATATCGCCCGGCGCAATGTCCTTGCGTTTCAGGCCTATGCCGACCGGCACGGCATCCGCGTGCGCCCGCACATAAAAACCCACAAGCTTCCGCAGATGGCCGAGCTGCAGCTCGATGCAGGGGCGATCGGCATCACCTGCCAGAAGGTGACGGAAGCGGAGGCGATGGTTGACGGCGGCGCCCGGATCAAGGACGTGCTGATCACTTACAACCTCCTCGGCGAGCAGAAACTCGCACGGCTGGCGCGGCTCAACGAAAGGGTGACGGTCAGCGTTGTCGCGGACAACGCGACCGTCGTCGACGGGCTCGCAGCTTTCTTCGCCGATGCCGGAAAGCCCTTGACCGTACTCGTCGAATGCAACACCGGAGCAGATCGCTGCGGCGTCGGGACTCCGTCCGAGGCGGCGCGCCTTGCCCGGCGCATCGCCGAGGCACCGGGACTGCGCTTCGGCGGATTGATGACCTATCCGCCGGCCGATGGCGCCGCACGCGTCCAGGCCTTCATGAGCGACGCGAAGCGGCTGATCGAGGCAGAGGGGCTCGAAGTTCCGTGCATTACATCAGGGGGCACGCCCGGTATGATGCAGGCGGCCGAAGCGCCGATAGCAAGCGAGCACAGGCCTGGTACCTACATCTATAACGACCGGTCGCTGGTTGCCCGTGGCGTGGCATCATGGGAGGACTGTGCCCTCACCGTGCTCGCAACCGTGGTATCGGTTCCCAGCGAAAACCGGGCGATCATCGACGCCGGCAGCAAGGTCCTGACCTCCGACCTGCTAGGTCTCACCGGCTACGGCCACGTGCTCGGCCGCAACGACATACGTATCGACCAGCTCTCCGAGGAGCATGGCCGCCTTGTCTCGGACGGTCCGATCGGGCTCCATGTCGGCGAACAGGTTCGCATCGTTCCGAACCATGCCTGCGTCGTGACCAACATGGTAGATGCGGTCCACGTCATCGAGAGCGGCGGACCAAAAGGCACATGGCCGGTCGTCGCCCGCGGCCGCGTCCTCTGATCGGCGCCCGGTCAGAGGACGCTCTGCTGGCGTAAGAGCCCGTCTGGCAGCCGAAAGCCATTAGTCCACTATTTTAGTGCATTTCTAAAATGTCGTGCTATCTTATCGGCGCTGAGGCCCGAGACCGACAACGGGCACGGCATTCTTCCAGCAGCTCGCATATTGATAGGACTTTTCAAGAAACCACCTCTAGGCGTCATAAGTTTGCGTTGAAGTAGTCTACCAAATCGGTAGCTTTATCTGGCAAAAGATGGAGGTCGAAATGAGCTCGAATAGTCTTGCCGGAATAGTGAAACTAGCGCTTGTCGTCGGAAGCCTGCAGCTTGGCTCGATTGGCCTCGCGCTTGCGGACACGACCATCCTGAACGTGTCCTACGACCCGACTCGGGAACTTTACAAGGAATTCAACGCGGCCTTTGCCGAAAAATGGCAGGCCGACACCGGCGAAACCGTGACGATCCAGACATCGCATGGAGGGTCCGGCAAGCAGGCCCGTTCGGTCATCGACGGCCTGGAAGCTGACGTCGTGACGCTGGCACTCGAAGCGGACATCGACGCGATCGCCAAGGAAAGCGGCAAGATCCCAGCCGATTGGAAGAGCCGTTTCGAGAACAACAGCGCCCCCTACACTTCGACCATCGTCTTCCTCGTCCGCAAGGGCAACCCCAAAGCCATCAAGGATTGGGGCGATCTCGTCAGGGAGGATGTGCAGGTGATCACACCCAACCCGAAGACTTCGGGCGGCGCTCGCTGGAACTTCCTGGCGGCCTGGGCCTGGGCGCGTGCCGCCAATAACGGCGACGATGCGAAGGCGCAGGAATATGTGGCGCAGCTCTTCAAGCACGTGCCGGTTCTCGACACCGGCGCGCGCGGTGCGACGACCACCTTCGTCCAGCGCGGCCTGGGCGATGTATTGCTGGCTTGGGAAAACGAAGCCTATCTGTCGCTGGAAGAGCTAGGCCCCGACAATTTCGACATCGTCACGCCTTCGATCTCGATCAAGGCGGAGCCTCCGGTTGCGCTGGTCGATGGCAACGTCGACAGCAAGGGCACGCGCAAGGTCGCCGAGGCCTACCTCGACTATCTCTACAGCGATGTCGGGCAGAAGATCGCGGCCAAGCACTACTACCGGCCGTTCAAGCCTGAACTGGCGGATCCCAAGGACACAGCGCGCTTCACCGAATTGAAGCTCGTCACGATCGACGATTTCGGCGGCTGGAAGGAAGCTCAGCCGAAATTCTTCGGCGACGGCGGGGTCTTCGACCAGATCTACCGACCGGGGCAATGATATCGATGGCCGCTCGCAGCAGCACGCGGTGGCGGTTCCGGCAGCCGAGCGTCATTCCGGGTTTCGGATTGGCGCTCGGCGTCACGCTGGCATGGCTCACCATCATCGTTCTCATTCCTCTCTCCGGACTGCTGTGGCGCTCCAGCGGCCTCGGATGGTCGAAATTCGTGGAGCTGGCGCTTGACGAGCGCACGGTCAACGCATTGACGATCAGCTTCGGCACGGCCTTCATCGCAGCCGTCGTCAACCTCGTCTTCGGCGTGCTCCTCGCCTGGGTTCTCGTGCGCTATCGCTTTCCCGGCAAGCGCGTGATCGACGCCATGGTCGATCTGCCCTTCGCCCTGCCGACCGCAGTCGCCGGCATTGCGCTCACGACGCTTTATGCGCCGAACGGCTGGATCGGCTCGCTGCTCGCTCCGCTCGGCATCAAGATCGCCTTCACTCCGGCCGGGATCGTCGTGGCGCTGATCTTCGTCGGATTGCCCTTCGTCGTGCGCACCGTGCAGCCGATCATGGAAGAGATCGACAAGGAAGTCGAAGAGGCGGCAGCGACCCTCGGCGCCACCCGATTCCAGACGATCAGCCGGGTCTTGTTGCCCGGCCTCCTGCCTGCCGGGTTGACCGGCTTCGCACTCGCCTTTGCCCGCGGCGTCGGCGAATATGGTTCGGTGATCTTCATCGCCGGCAATCTCCCCTACGTCTCGGAGATCGCGCCGCTTCTGATCGTCATCCGCCTGGAGGAATTCAACTATCCGGCAGCAACCGCGATCGCCGCGGTGATGCTCCTGCTTTCCTTCATGATGCTGCTGGTCATCAATGTGATCCAGGCGTGGAGCAGACGGAGATATGGTTATGGCGCATGATGCCGGCTACGCCTCTAATACGCTCGTGACGGCCGCAACGTCGGAAACGCGGCTTTCGCGCGTGGTCCTGACCATCGTCGCGCTCGGTTTCGTCGCGCTCTTCCTGCTTCTGCCGCTCGCCACGGTGTTCATCGAGGCGTTCCGCAAAGGGGCGGCAGAGTTCTTCACGGCGCTTGGCGATCCCGAGACCTTTTCCGCAATCCGGCTGACGCTGCTCGTCGCGGGAATCGCCGTGCCGCTCAATCTCGTGTTCGGGGTGGCGGCTGCCTGGGCCATCGCGAAATTCGAGTTCAAGGGCAAGGCGTTCCTGACGACGCTGATCGACCTGCCCTTCTCCGTTTCGCCAGTCATCTCCGGCCTCGTTTTCGTGCTGCTCTTCAGCTCCCATAGCGCGCTCGGACCGATCCTGCAGAGCTACGGCATCCAGATCCTCTTTGCCGTTCCGGGCCTCGTGCTCGCCACCGTCTTCGTGACCTTCCCCTTCGTCGCGCGTGAATTGATTCCGCTGATGCAGGAACAGGGAACCGCCGACGAGGAAGCGGCACTCTCGCTCGGGGCCACCGGCTGGCAGACCTTCTGGCATGTGACGCTTCCCAATATAAAATGGGGCCTGCTCTACGGCGTGCTTCTTTGCAACGCCCGCGCCATGGGTGAATTCGGTGCGGTCTCGGTCGTGTCCGGCCATATTCGCGGCCAAACGAACACCATGCCGCTGCAGGTCGAAATCCTCTATAATGAATATAATTTCGTCGCCGCCTTTGCGGTGGCAGCGCTCCTTGCGCTCCTGGCGCTGGTAACGCTCGTTTTGAAGACGTCTCTTGAACTTCGCTACAGCGACGAGATCGCTGCCAGCCGCAGGCACTGAAAGGTCCAGACCTCCATGGAAGTCCGCGTCCAGAACATTCGCAAGGAATTCGGCCGTTTTCCCGCGCTCGAAGACGTTTCCCTCGATATCCGGTCGGGTGAACTGATTGCGCTCCTCGGCCCCTCCGGCTCCGGCAAGACCACGCTGCTGAGGCTGGTCGCCGGGCTCGAAAGCCCGACCGAAGGCACGATCTTCTTCGGCGACGAGGATGCGTCGAAGAAGACCGTCCAGCAGCGCAACATCGGCTTCGTTTTCCAGCATTACGCGCTGTTCCGCCACATGACGGTGCTCGACAACGTCGCCTTCGGCCTGAAGGTGCGGCCCGCCAAACGGCGGCCGTCGGCTGCCGACATCCGCCGCAGAGCGGTCGACCTGCTGGAACTCGTGCAGCTCTCCGGGCTGGAGAGACGCTACCCGGCCCAGCTTTCGGGCGGGCAGCGCCAGCGCGTCGCGCTCGCCCGCGCCATGGCCGTCGAACCCAACGTTCTGCTCCTGGATGAGCCTTTCGGCGCGCTCGATGCGCAGGTGCGCAAGGAACTGAGGCGGTGGCTGCGCGAAATCCACGACCGCACCGGCCATACCACGATCTTCGTCACTCACGACCAGGAGGAAGCACTCGAGCTTGCCGACCGCGTCGTCGTGATGAGCAAGGGCGCGATCGAGCAGGTCGGCACGCCCGACGAGATCTATGACCATCCGGTCTCGCCCTTCGTCTACGGCTTCATCGGACAATCCAACTGCCTCGACGTCACCCTCGCCAATGGCGAAATCTGGCACGAGGACCGCCCGATCGGCCTTCGTGCCGGGAATGAGCCGGACGGCGCCGCAACCCTCTATTTCCGCCCGCACGACGTGGAACTCATCGACGGCTGCGGCGGTTGCCTCGCCGGCCTGGTCACGGCCAGCAGGCGCGTGGCGGGCACCCGGCATCTGGAACTCGATCTCGGACGTAAGCACGCTCCGGTCGAAATCGAGCTGCCGCCGGAACGCGCCGCCTCCACCGACCACACGCGCATCGCCTTCCGGCCGACGCGATGGAAGCTATTCCGCAAGGGCGGACAAAAGGAAGCACCGCTGATAGAGGCGGAGGCGCCGGTGCTCGCAGCCACCGGCACGTGAGGCGGTGAACCCGGGCTGTGGAAGCGCGGATTCGCCCGGTCTGGACGCCGGGCTTTGATCTGCCGAAATAATCGGTTCCGATCGAATGAATCCTGCGGTAGAAACCGTCCAATGTCTGTTATCGATGATCTCACGAGCGCACTCGGCGATGCCGTGCTCACCGGCGACCGGATCGCCGAACGTCACCGCGGCGATGCGAGCCTCACGGGCCGGATTCTCCCTTTGGCGGTCGTTCGCCCGGCGAGCGTTGCCGAGGTCGCCGACGCGCTGAGGATCTGCAACGCGCATCGCCAGGCCGTGGTGCCGCAGGGCGGCTTGACCGGGCTCGCCGGCGGCGCCAATCCGTGCGCTGGCGACGTTGCCATTTCGCTGGAGAGACTTTCCGGCATCGAGGAGATCGATGCTGCGGCGGGTACGATGACGGTTCTCGCCGGAACACCTCTCGAAGTCGCCCAGCGCGCGGCCGAGGATGCGGGTTTCCTGTTGCCGATCGATCTAGGGGCCCGCGGCTCCTGCCAGGTCGGCGGTAATCTGGCCACGAATGCCGGCGGCATCCGGGTCATCCGCAACGGTGTGGCGCGCGACAATGTGCTGGGGCTCGAGGCCGTTCTTGCCGACGGAACCGTGCTTTCGTCGATGAACAAGATGATCAAGAACAACACGGGCTACGACCTGCGGCAGCTCTTCATCGGTTCGGAAGGCACGCTCGGCATTATCACGCGGGCGGTGCTGCGCCTGCGCCCGCTACCCGCCGGGCGGCTGACGGCGCTCTGCGCGCTCGACAGCTATGAGAATGTCGTCGCCCTGCTCAAGCGGGCACAGAAGGAACTCGCCGGCCTCTCCGCATATGAGGCAATGTGGGAGAGCTATTTCCGTTTCAATTGTGTGGCCGAAGGGCTCAGGCTCTTCGAAGCCACTCCCGCTTTCGCAGTCATCGTGGAAGAGGACCTGCAAGGCCATGAAGCGGAACGCGAACGGTTCGAAGCGTTTCTCGGGCGAGCCCTGGAGGACGGCGTGATCGGCGACGCGCTGATCGCGCAATCGCAAAAGGAGGTTCAAACCTTCTGGCGTATCCGCGAGGGCCACGCGCTGGACCGGCTGCCCCTGCTCCTCAACTTCGATGTCAGCCTGCCGATCGGCGAAATCGGCCGCTTCGCCGACGAATGCGGCAAGGCGCTTCGGGCCAAGTTCCCCGAAGCGCACGTGTCGTTCTTCGGCCATGTCGGCGACAGCAACCTTCACATCGCCTTTTCCGTTCCGGGCGCAACCGAGGAAACGGCGCACGCGGTCGACGCCGTCGTCTACGGACTGGTCGGCATCTATAGCGGCTCGGTTTCGGCCGAGCACGGGATCGGCCTCGTGAAGCGCGACTTTCTCGATCGCTCCCGCAGTCCGGCGGAACTCGAACTCATGCGGCGCATCAAGAATGCGCTCGACCCGAACGGCATTCTCAATCCCGGCAAGGTGCTGGGCTCGATTTAGCGTGGAAATTTGCCCCTCACCCTAACCCTCTCCCCGTCGAACGGGGAGAGGGGACGAAGTCGGCGCTGCTAGTCCCCTTCGCCCCGCCTGCGGGGAGAAGGTGGCCGATAGGCCGGATGAGGGCACTTTTTGGGCTCAAACCCATGAGGCGGGCGATTTCGGCAGCCGGCCATCGGGATCGATGACGTCGAGACGCGGTTCTTCCGCACCGTTCCAGCGCCAGAGCGCGACGCAGGTGCCGCCGGGCGACATGAAGGATGGATAGATCACCCCGTGATAGTCGCGCGCCAGAAGCTCCGACTGCGGCCTGTGGGTCTCCGGCACCGCGCCTTTGTCGAGCGCATCACGCCATTCGCAGCGATGGATCGCCTCATCCACACCAAGCTCCAGAAGAACGCTGGCATCCGTGAGGTCCGCGAGCCTCGCCCCGCGCAACTCGAGCTGCACGATGAGCGCCGGATGCTGCACGAAACCCTGATTATATTCAGCCCAGGCAGTGGAAAGCTCGCGCGCAGCATAAATCGCAGGCATGCCGATCGGGTTCCAGCGGCCACCGAAGCGAGCGGCACCCGCGCCGGATAGCGGCATATGTGCCCAGCGCGGAACGAAGGCGCGCCAGAGCGTTATCGGCTCGACCGGCGACGTCGGTTCCGGATCGGGTCGCGATGCGGGCGGAATGTGTTTCCTCATCCCGTCTTAAGCGTAGACGCCGGCACGTACCGATTCGAGATAGGCGAGCACCTTGTCGGCCTTGCCCTCGCCGACCAGATCGAACGCCGTCTTGCCGGCCCAGCCGGGGATAGGCTGGTGCTTGAACCAGATGACGGCGCGGGCTTCGTCGCCCGCCATTTCGGAAGCCATGGCGAGGATGCGGACGACCTTGCTCAAGGCGCTGTCGACCTTCCGGGCGCCGGATTTCGCCGTCAGCGTATTGCGGGCGACACCGATCAGCTTGGCGAGTTCGGCGAGCGTGACGCCCAACCGGTCGGCGACAAGGCGGGCCGAGAGAAACGGGGAATGATCGTCCCCGAAACGGGCTGCAGGTATCTGGAAATCAACGGCCATCATGAGAAATCAAACCTGGTTTGATCGGGTCCCTGTAAAAATAGGGTCGATTTCCCATCAATTCAAGCGCAATCTCGGCTCATTGCCGCCAGGAGGGATTGCGCCGTTCGAAGAAGGCCGACACGCCCTCCCGTGCTTCGTCCGTTTCCCAGGTATCGGCAAGCTGCTCTATCGTTGCGGCGATGACGGCGTCGGTGATGGGAAGGCCCAGCGACCGCGCAAGCCGCTTCGCCCGCCCGGCAGCGCCCGGAGCCGCGACGAGATAGGCCGTCACCGCGGCTTCGACCGCCCCGTCCAGCATGGTGCCGTCGACGACCGTCGTCACGAATCCCGCGACCTTCGCCTCCTCCGCACCGAACACCCGCGCCGACATGAACAGCGGCCGCGCCCTCGCCTCGCCTGTCCGGGCAATGACATATGGGCTGATCGTCGCCGGGATCAGCCCGAGGCGCGTTTCGGTCAGGCCGAATTGAGCACCGGAAGCGGCGATCACCGTGTCGCAGACGCTGATCAGCCCGACGCCGCCGCCGAAGGCGTTCCCATGCACGCGTGCGATGAGCGGCTTCGGCAGATCGTTCAGCGCCTTCAACATCATCGCAAGCCGCGTCGCCTCGGCAATCCGCGTCGGCCGGTCGGCGGAAAACTGCTGACGCATCCAGTCGAGATCACCGCCGGCACAGAAACTCTTGCCTTCCGCGTCGAGAATGACGGCCCTGATCGATGCATCGGTTGCGAGCAGGCCTGCGACGGCCGTCAATTCGCCGATCATGGTGGCGGAAAGCGCATTGTGCTTTTCCGAACGGGCAAGCGTCACCCGGGCGACCCCGCGCTGGTCGATGGCACAACGGATCGTATCGAAGGTCATGCTGTGCTCCTCAGCGATCGTGCAAAAGCAGCGGCGCGGTCGAGTTTTTCCGAGTCGAGGCCGGTGGCAAAACCCTGCGCCTCGAGAAAGGCGTTCACGGCAAGTGTATCGACATTGCCGGCCGCTCCCGGCGCATAAGGACAGCCGCCGAGCCCGCCGGCGGAGGCGTCGAAAACCCTGATACCGCGCTCCAGTGCCACCGCGATATTCTCCAGTGCCCGGCCGGACGTATCGTGAAAATGTCCGGCGAGTTTCGGTGCATCGATCTCGCGGAGCGCCGCGGCCAGCATCGCATCAACCGCTTCCGGCGTGCCGCGCCCGATCGTGTCGCCGAGACTGATCTCGTAGCAGCCGAGGTCGGCAAGCAGCCGCGCGACGCGGGCGGTCTCCGCCGGCACGATCGCGCCCTCATAGGGACATTCGACGACACAGCTCACATAGCCCCGCAGGGGAACGCCTCGATGCCGGCTTGCCTCGGCGACCGGCCGAAAACGCTCGATGCTTTCGGCAATCGAGCAGTTGATGTTCTTTTCGGAGAAGCTTTCCGACGCCGAGGCAAAGATCGCCACCTCGTCGGCGCCAGCCGCAAGCGCCGCCTCGAAGCCGCGCATATTGGGCGTCAGTGCCGCGTAACGCGTGCCCGGCCGCCGGACGATACCAGCCATGACAGCCGGCGCGTCGGCCAATTGCGGTACCCAGCGGGGACTGACGAAGCTCGTTACTTCGATGCGCTCGTAACCGCAGTCGGAGAGCAGATCGACGAGCCCGACCTTGTCCTCGGTAGCAACGAGCCGCGACTCGTTTTGAAGACCGTCGCGCGGCGCCACCTCGACAATCGTGACGCGCTCCTTTGCCGGCGACGTCATTGCGCAGCCTCCTCCATCAGCGTCACGAGCACTGTGCCCTCGCTGACCTGAGCGCCTTCCGCCACATGCACATTGGCGATCGTGCCCTCGCGTGAGGCCGAGAGCGTCAGTTCCATCTTCATCGCCTCCATCACGACAAGCGCCTGTCCCTTTGTCACTGCGTCGCCGGCGCCGACCCGCACCAGCTTCACGAGACCCGGCATCGGCGCGACCAACTCGTCGTCGGCGATCTCGCTGCTCTGCCCGCCGGTCAATCCGTCCGGCACATGGAACACCAGGTTGCGCCCGCCATGGAAGAGCGTCAACGCCTCGCGATCCCTTGAGAAACGGATCAGGCGCTTCTGCCCGGCCACCTCGAGCCGGGCACCGCCCTCGAAGCGGTCGAGCACGAGGACGGGCAGCGTGCTCGCACCGGCACGCACGGCGAACTGGTCACGGCCGCGCGAAGCCAAGGTGACGGTTGCGCGCACGTCCGCATGTTCGATCACCACCATGCGGTGCGCGTCGCCCCAGATCTGCCAGGAGCCGAGCGACGACCATGGATCGGTCGACCTGTTCGGGTCGAGCGCGCCGGTCGAAACTATCGCCGCCAGCGCCAGCGCCTCGTCACCAGGTGCGACCGGAGCGGTCAGTCGCTCGATCTCCCGGTCGATCAGCCCCGTATCCGGGTGGCCAGAGCGGAAATCATGCTCTTCCGTCAGGCGGATGAGAAAGTCGCGGTTCGTGACCGTGCCGCCTATGCGGCATTCCTTGAGAGCATCCTGCAACCGGCCGAGCGCCGCCGAACGGTTCTGGCCATGTACGATCAACTTGGCAATCAGCGGATCGTAATAGGGCGTGATCGTATCCCCCTGCCGGACGCCGGAATCGACCCGCGAAGTCCCCTCGGGAAAGCTCAATTCCGTCAGCCGGCCGGTCGCCGGCAGGAAGCCCCGGGCCGGATCCTCCGCATAGAGGCGCGCCTCGAAGGCCCAGCCGTTCATTGAAATATCGGCCTGTTTCTTCGGCAGCGGCTCGCCGCTAGCGACCCGCAATTGCCATTCCACGAGATCGATGCCGGTGATCGCTTCCGTGACGGGATGCTCCACCTGCAGCCGCGTGTTCATCTCCATGAAATAGAAGTGATCCGGCCAGAGGCCGTTGGTCACGTCGGCGATGAACTCCACGGTGCCTGCACCGACATAGCCGATCGCCTGGGCGGCCCTGACCGCGGCATCCCCCATCGCACGGCGGACCTCGGCCGTCATGCCGGGCGCCGGCGCCTCCTCTATCACCTTCTGATGCCGGCGTTGCAGCGAGCAGTCGCGCTCGAAGAGGTGGACGATATTGCCGTGCCGGTCGCCGAAGACCTGCATCTCGATGTGACGCGGCTTCGTCAGATAGCGTTCGAGAAGCACCGAACCGTCGCCGAAGGCGGATTCGGCCTCCCGCCGTGCGGCCTCCAGCGCGGGGCCGAAATCCTCCTGCCGCTCGACCCGGCGCATGCCTTTGCCGCCGCCGCCCGCCCGCGCCTTGATCAGCACCGGATAGCCGATTTCCCGTGCCCTGTCGGCAAGAAAGGATGCATCCTGCTCTTCGCCGTGGTAGCCGGGCACGACCGGTACGCCGGATCGTTCCATGAGAGCCTTGGCCGCGTCCTTGAGACCCATGGCGCGGATTGCGGCCGGCGGCGGCCCGACGAATATCATGCCTGCTTCTGCGACAGCCTCCGCGAAATCGGCGTTCTCCGACAGGAAACCATAGCCCGGATGAATGGCTTGTGCGCCGACGCTTCTTGCCGCTTGAACGATAGGAGCGCTCGCCAGATAGCTTTCGGCGGCGGGCGCGCCCCCGATCCGGATCGCCTCGTCGGCGAGCGCCACGTGCAGCGCGTCTCCGTCAGCGTCGGAATAGACGGCGACGGTGCGGATGCCGAGCCGTCGCGCGGTGCGGATGATGCGGCAGGCGATTTCACCGCGATTGGCAATCAGGAGCTTCGAAAACATACGCCTCTTTTCCAATCTATTGCGCCGCGACCACTTCGACTTCCAAGAGCCAGGCCGAATCGAAAATGCCGGTGATCACCACCGTCATTGCCGGAGCCAACGAGCCGAGATAGTCGTTGCGGATCTCGCGGTTCTCCATGACGTGCTGCCTGTCGGCGAGATAGGTCGTGACCTTGACGATGTCGGTTTTCGACATGCCGGCCGCCTTGAGCTGCGCATCGACGTTCAGCCAGACTTGGCGCGCCTGCGCCTCGAAACCCTCCGGCACGACGTCGTCCGACGTTACCGGAATTTGGCCGCTGACGAAAAGCACGCGCCGGAAATCCTCGATGCTGACAGCCTGTGAATACCCCCCGCGCGGCTGCGGTGCATTCAGGGCATTGATGTTGTCGCGTTTCATCTCGGGACCTCTCGTCACATTCTGAACAGTCCGAAGCGCGTCTCCTCGATCGGCGCGTTCAAGGCCGCCGACAGAGACAGCGCCAGCACGTCGCGGCTCTTGCGCGGATCGATCACGCCGTCATCCCAAAGCCTTGCCGACGCATAGAGCGGGTGGCTCTGACGTTCGAATAGATCGAGCACCGGTTGGCGGAAGCGGGCCTCCTCCTCTTCACTCCATGGTTTTCCTGACCGCTTCAAGGCTTCGCCGCGCACCGAGGAGAGCACGCCTGCCGCCTGTTCGCCGCCCATGACCGAAATGCGGCTGTTCGGCCAGGTCCAGAGAAAGCGCGGCGAGAAGGCGCGCCCGCACATCCCGTAATTGCCTGCCCCGAACGATCCGCCGACCAGCATGGTGATTTTCGGCACCTTCACGGTCGCGACTGCGGTCACCAGCTTGGCGCCGTGCTTGGCAATTCCCTCTGTCTCGTATTTGCGGCCGACCATGAAGCCGGTGATGTTCTGCAGAAAGACGAGTGGAATCCTGCGCTGCGCGCAGAGCTCCACGAAATGCGCTCCCTTGACGGCCGATTCCGAGAAGAGCACGCCATTATTGGCGACGATGCCGACTGGAATGCCGTGGACATGGGCGAAACCGCAGACGAGCGTGGTGCCGAACCGCGCCTTGAACTCGTCGAAGCGGGAACCGTCGACAAGCCGGGCGATCACCTCGCGGATCTCATAGGGTGTCTTGAGGTCGGCCGGGACGATGCCGGCGATTTCCTCCGGATCGTAGAGTGGCGGCTCCGGCTCGATGCGCTCGACCGTCCAGGGCTTCTCACGGTTCAAGGCCGAAACGGCGCGGCGCGCCAATGCCAGCGCATGCGCATCGTCGCGCGCAAGGTGATCGGCAACGCCCGAAAGGCGCGTGTGGACGTCGGCGCCGCCAAGGTCTTCGGCCGAGACGACCTCTCCGGTCGCCGCGCGAACGAGCGGCGGGCCTGCAAGAAAAATAGTGCCCTGCTTTTCGACGATGATCGCTTCGTCGGACATGGCCGGCACATAGGCGCCGCCCGCCGTGCAGGATCCCATGACCACCGCGATCTGAGGGATGCCAGCCGCCGACATGTTGGCCTGATTGTAGAAGATGCGGCCGAAATGGTCCCGATCCGGAAAGACCTCGTCCTGGTTCGGCAGGTTCGCGCCGCCGGAATCGACAAGATAGACGCAGGGGAGCCGGTTCTCCGCCGCGATCTCCTGCGCGCGCAAATGCTTCTTGACCGTCAGCGGATAGTAGGTGCCGCCTTTGACCGTCGGATCGTTGCAGACGATCATGCACTCGCGGCCGGAAATCCGGCCGATGCCGGTGATCAGGCCCGCGCCCGGCGCATCGTCGTTGTACATCCCATATGCGGCGGTGGCTCCGACCTCCAGAAAAGGCGTGCCCGGATCGATGAGAGTAGCAAGCCGGTCCCGCGGCAGGAGCTTGCCGCGGCTGACGTGGCGCTCGCGCGCCGTCTCGCCGCCGCCGGCTGCGGCCAGGCGCACCGCGTCCTCGATCGTCGCGATGGCCTCCGTCATGGCCGCGCGGTTCGCCTTGAACTCCTCCGAGGATGGCGAAATGTGCGAACGCAATACTGTCATGCTCCCCCCAAGCGTTACCTATTCGGCCTATTTCGTTTCGGCAAAGAGCTCCCGTCCGATCAGCATGCGACGGATCTCGCTCGTGCCCGCGCCGATCTCGTACAGCTTGGCGTCGCGCAGCAGCCGGCCTGCCGGATAATCGTTGGTGTAGCCATTGCCGCCCAGCGCCTGTATCGCCTCCAGCGCCATGGCGGTCGCCTTTTCCGCCGCATAGAGGATACAGCCGGCCGCGTCCTTACGCGCGGTCTCGCCACGGTCACAGGCGGCCGCCACGGCATAGACATAGGCCCGCGCGGCATTCATCGTCACATACATGTCGGCAAGCTTTCCCTGCATCAACTGGAACTCGCCGATCGGTTGCCCGAACTGCTTGCGCTCATGGAGATAGGGGACGACGACATCGAGGCAAGCGGCCATGATCCCGAGCGGTCCGGCAGAAAGCACGACCCGCTCATAATCGAGGCCGGACATAAGCACCTTGACGCCCTCACCCACGCCGCCGAGCACGTTTTCCTCCGGCACCTCGCAATCCGTGAAGATGAGTTCCGACGTGTTCGATCCGCGCATGCCGAGCTTGTCGAGCTTGTGGCCGGCCGAGAAGCCGGGAAATGCCTTTTCCACCAGGAAAGCGGTGATGCCGCGCGGTCCGGCTGCCGGATCGGTCTTGGCGTAGACGACCAGGACATCTGCGTCCGGGCCGTTGGTGATCCACATCTTGCTGCCGTTCAGGACATAACGGTCGCCGCGCTTGTCTGCCTTGAGTTTCATCGAAACGACATCGGAGCCGGCGCCGGGCTCGGACATGGCAAGCGCCCCGACATGCTCGCCCGAAATCAGCTTCGGCAGATATCTGCTCTTCTGTGCCGGTTTGCCGTTGCGGTTGATCTGATTGACGCAGAGATTGGAGTGGGCGCCGTAGCTCAAGCCCACCGAAGCGGATGCGCGGCTTATCTCTTCCATCGCCACGCAATGGGCGAGATAGCCGAGTCCCGCACCGCCATGTGCCTCGTCGGCAGTGATGCCGAGCAGGCCGAGTTCTCCCATCTCCCGCCAGAGCGACATGGGAAAGGCATTGCTGCGGTCGGCATCGTCGGCAAGCGGCGCGATTCGCTCGGAAGCGAAGCGGCGCACACTCGCGCGCAGCGCATCGATCTCCTCGCCGAGCGCGAAGTTCAATCCGGCTTCAAACATTTCCATCTCCTCCCGACGCCCGCTCCACGATCTCCCCATCGCCAAGCAGAGGCGAGCCGCTGCGATCTGTCGCCGCCGCACGCCTATCGTCGTGAACGATAACATCGCCGTCGGCTAATTTCCTTCCAAAGAGCTGGCGTGCCAAGCACGATGTGCAAAGACGGCGGCAGGCATTGCGAAACGCAACCTTACAGACGGGCGAGACCTGCAAGCGCTTCGCGGACGATCTCCGCCAGCGGCTGGGCGACGTCTACGGCGACCGTCCTTACCTCCCCCCTCGGGTCCTCGAGCGTCTCAAGCTGCGTCTGCAGCAATGAGGACGGCATGAAATGCCCTGTGCGGTGGTGCATCCGCTCCGCAAGCACGGACTCGCTGCCGTGGAGAAAGACGAAGGCCAGGCCACCGGGAGCACTTTCTCGAAGCTTGTCCCTGTAGCTGCGCTTAAGGGCGGAGCAGGAAACGACGACCGGCTCCCGGCTCGCCAGCCGCTCTCCGATCGCAGCGAGCCACGGCCAGCGGTCGTCGTCGGTGAGCGGAATCCCCTCGGACATTTTCCTGATGTTTTCCGGAGGATGGAGCGCGTCACCTTCGATGAAGGGATAGCCGCAGGCTTCGGCGATCGCCTCCCCCACCGACGATTTGCCGCTGCCCGAGACGCCCATGACGACGATCGATCCGGGAAAGCGCCGTACCGCGGCTGCTTCTGATTTGTACTCAATACTCATTGTGGCAGGCTTTCACTCCCTACTGATCTTCCCTTGGATCCTATCCGATTCGACGACAACGTTTCGGTACATGAATGCTGCACCTTGCCCCCTGGTGCGGCAAGTCCTCTGCCGGCCGGCGTTTCGAACTCGCAATTATTGGAAAGTTGCGTTTTGCCACAGAAAGCGGCGCGTGCTGATTGCATCGCGGCGTCCATTCAAGCAAACTTATATGCCATAAGCTGACTCGAACTCGCGAGGAGACTAGCAGATGAACAAGAAGGATCCTAACCCGATCGATGCCTTTGTTGGCTCGCGTGTTCGCATGCGCAGGCTGATGATAGGTCTGAGCCAGGAAAAGCTCGCCGACGGGCTCGGCATCACCTTTCAGCAAGTCCAGAAATACGAAAAAGGCACGAACCGCATCGGCGCCAGCCGGTTGCAGGCAATCGCCGACATACTCGGCGTCCATCCGAGCTTTTTCTTCCAGCAGGACGAAGGCAGTGTCCACTCGGGCAAGCCCGCTGCCGATGTTCACGAGTCCCAGGAGATTTCATCCTTCGTCGCCTCGAAGGAGGGTATCGCTCTAAACCGGGCCTTCCTGAAGATCACTGACCCGGTGCTTCGCAAGAAGATCATCTCCCTCGTCGCGGCTATGGCGCAAACGCCCGAGGCGGATCAGGCCCCGGCCCAATCCGGAACCCGCCACGCGGAATCACTCCATGGCTGACGATCGCCATGAACATAGCTGTCCGTGACGACGATTGGCGGCGGACAGGCTGCCTCCGCCGTTCTCAAATCCACTGAGGCGGAATGAAAGTCGCATTCGTTGGCCCGACCGTTCCCGATGCAGTGCGGCTGGCCGGCAACACGCTCACGATCCGCCCGCCTGCCAGGCAGGGCGATGTTCTCCGGGCGGTGCGCGACGGCGCTGCGGCGATCGGCCTGATCGACGGCAACTTCGAATATGTCGCCCCCGTCTGGCACAAGGAAATTCTCTTCGCCCTTTCCGAGGGCGTGGCCGTCTTCGGCGCAGCGAGCATGGGTGCTCTACGCGCGGCCGAGTGCGCAGATTTCGGAATGGCCGGCATCGGCGAGATCTTTCGCCAATATGTAAGCGGCGAGGCCGAAGACGATTCCGACGTGGCACTGCTCCACGCTCCCGAGGAACTCGGCTACGCGCCGCTGACCATTCCCCTCGTCAATGTCAGGGCCACCCTCCGCCGGCTCCTGGAACTGCGATCGTTCTCCGTCGAAGATGCCGCTTGCGTCGAGGAAGCCGTCTCCTCCTTGTTCTACAAGGAACGGACCTGGGGTGCGATCGCTGCGCGCGCCCGACTGATGACGAGCGGTGATGCGCTGATCGGGAAACTGCGGGCGGGGTATGTCGACCAGAAGCGGGCCGACGGCCTTGAACTTCTGGAAGCCCTGCGCAGCCACCCGGGCGAACGGCAGCATGTGAAATGCCAATGGACGTTCCATGCGACGAGCCTCTGGAAAAGAGCGCTTGACCCGTTGCCGTCTTCCACAGGTGAACCTGCCTGAATTTACGCCAGACCGGCGGTCATCAGCATATTATTTAGGCATTAAAGTATTTCGCAAAATATTTAGGCATATTTATATTGCGGAAATTGCTGCATCGCATCATGATACGGCATGACCCATCGCGACCTCACCATTCTTGTGATTGACGAGAACGCCATCCGCGCCTCTATCATCGAGGAAGGACTGCGCGAAGCAGGACACGGCAAGGTCACCGTGATCCATGAGGTTCACGGTGTCGCCCGGGTCATCGAGACGCTCCGGCCCGACGTGATCGTCATAGACATCGAAAACCCTAACCGGGACATGATGGAGCATCTTTTCCAGCTGACCCGCACGGTGGGTCGGCCGATCGCCATGTTCGTGGACCGCTCCGACACGGCCTCTATCGAGGCGGCGGTCGAGGCAGGCGTCTCGGCCTACATCGTCGACGGTCTGAAAAAGGAGCGCGTCAAGCCGATCCTCGACATGGCTGTCAGCCGCTTCAAGGCCTTCAGCCGGCTTCAGCGCGAGCTGGCGGAGGCCAAGTCCGCGCTCGAGGAGCGCAAGCTCGTCGAGCGCGCCAAAGGTATTCTCATGAAAATGCGCGGTCTTTCCGAAGACGAGGCATTCGCGCTGCTGCGCCAGACGGCGATGAACGAGAAGAAAAAGATTTCGGAGATCGCGCAAAGCGTCGTGACCGCCGCCGGATTGCTGATCCGGTGACCGGCCGCTCTTTTGCTGCGGTACCTCGGGAGACACCGGAGTGAACATATTGACGAACAAAAGTGAATTCAGCGGCGAGAACCTCTCCGCCGGCGGCGCCCTGCCCGCGCCGGGAAGCATCCGCCACGAGGGTTCGCGCACCGTCCGCGCCGGATTCATCCCCCTCGTGGATGCGGCCGTGCTGATCGCCGCCGCCGAATTCGGCTTTGCGCAGCGCGAAGGCATCACCCTCGAACTCGTCAAGGACGTCTCCTGGGCGAATGTGCGCGACAGGCTTGCCTTTCGTCAGTTCGACGTGGCCCACATGCTTTCACCCATGCCGGTTGCCGCCATGCTCGGTCTCGGCTCCAATCCGTCGCCGACGATTGCGCCCTTTTCCCTGGGGCGCGGCGGCAACGCCATCACGCTCTCGACACGGCTTTACGGGCTCATGCAGCAGGCAGGAGGGCTCGGTGGAGGCGAGGATGCGTTGAAGAATGCCAAGGCCCTGGCGGCGGTCATCCGCAGCGCGGGGGCAGCCGGCAAGCCGCCGCTGACGCTCGGCGTCACCTACCCCTTCTCGTCCCATAACTACGAGTTCCGCTACTGGCTCGCGGCCGGCGGCATCGATCCCGACCGCGACGTCAAGCTCGTCGTGGTGCCGCCGCCAATGACCTCCGACGCGCTGGCGGCGGGCGCGATCGACGGCTTTTGCGTCGGTGCGCCCTGGAACATGGTCGCATCCGAACGCGGCGTCGGCCGCATCGTCGCGACCAAGCAGGACATCTGGCCCTCGGCACCGGAAAAGGTCATCGGCATGCGTCCCGAATGGGCGGAGGCCAATAGGGATACGGTCTCGCGCCTGATCGTCGCGCTCGACCGCGCCGCCCGCTGGTCGGACGAACCGGCCAACCGCGGCCGCCTTGCGGAAGTCCTGGCAGAGGAGCGCCACGTGGCCGCGCCGGCCAACATCATCCGCCGGGTACTTGCGGGCGAATTCGCGATCGACCCGGAGGGAACCCGCCGCGTCGTCGAGAACTATCTCGTCTTCCACGCAGACTTTGCCAACTTCCCGCGTCCCAGTCAGGCGCTCTGGACCTACAGCCAGATGGTGCGCTGGGGACAGACATCCTTGTCGAGGCAGCGAGTTGACGCGGCCATCTCGGCCTATCGTCCGGATCTCTATCGCGAGGCGCTCGGCAAGGATGCCTTGCCGGCCGACGCGGACGGCGGCAGGCTCGAAGGAGCAACGGACGGCGATCGCTTCATGGACGGCCACGTCTTCGATCCGGGCAGGATCGAGGACTATATCAAGTCCTTTGGGGCTCCTTCCGTCGTCAATTCTCGAGTCGGTCGTCATCCTCGGGCCTGACTCGAGGATCCACACACGAGCCTCACAAGGTCGGAGCGCTCACATCAGCCGTCAAACCTGTAGTCCTCGATCGATTGTTGCTTCATTTCGATCGAGAAGCCAGGCCGCTCGGGCGGCATGTAAGCGGCGTTGCGGATCACGCACGGGTCCAGGAAGTGTTCGTGCAGGTGGTCGACATATTCGATCACCCGCCCGTCCTTCGTGCCGGAAACGGCAACGTAATCGATCATGGAAAGGTGCTGCACATATTCGCAGAGGCCGACGCCGCCGGCGTGCGGCCAGACGGGCAGCCCGTATTTGGCGGCGATCAGCAGCACCGCCAGCACCTCGTTCAGTCCGCCCATGCGGCAGGAATCGATCTGCACGATATCGATCGCGCCCTCGGCGATGAACTGCTTGAACATGATGCGGTTCTGGCACATCTCGCCGGTCGCGACCTTGACTGGTCCGATCGCTTCGCGGATCTTTCGGTGCCCGGCGACATCGTCCGGGCTCGTCGGCTCCTCGATGAAGAAGGGCTTGGCAAAGGCGAGCTTTTGCACCCACCCGATCGCCTCGCCCACTTCCCAGACCTGGTTCGCGTCGATCATCAGGTACCTGTCGGGGCCGATCACTTCACGGGCGATCCTCAGCCGGCGGATATCGTCGTCGAGGTCACGCCCGACCTTCATCTTGATGTGATCGAAGCCTGCGTCGACCGCCTCCTGCGCAAGCCGCCGGAGCTTTGCGTCGTCATAGCCGAGCCAGCCGGCAGAAGTCGTGTAGCAGGGGTAGCCCTCCTTCTCGAGCGTCGCGATCCGCTCGGCCTTGCCGGGTTCGGCACGCCGCAGGATCTCGACCGCGTCGTCGCGGGTGAGAACATCCGTCAAGTAGCGGTAGTCGACGATGTCGGCGATCTCTTCCGCCGGCATGTCGGCGACGAGACGCCACACCGGCTTGCCGGCGTGCTTTGCGAGGAGGTCCCAGACGGCGTTGACTATGGCGCCGGTCGCAAGATGGATCGCGCCCTTTTCCGGGCCGATCCAGCGCAGCTGGCTGTCGCTCGTCAGGTGCCGCCAGAAGCGGCCGGGATGCTTCAAAATGTTGCTGATGTCCTGGCCGACCACGAGATGCCGCATGGCCTCGATCGCCATGCAGCATATGTCGTTGCCGCGCCCTATGGTGAAGGTGAGGCCGTGACCCGCCAGCCCCGGCCGATCCGTGTCGAGGATGACGTAAGCCGCCGAATAGTCCGGATCCGGGTTCATGGCGTCCGAACCGTCGAGGCTCGCCGAGGTCGGAAAGCGAAGGTCGAAGACGCGAAGGTCGGTGATGCGGGTCATGTTTGCTCCAATAGACCTGCAGCGCCGCGCGCCTTTTCGGGCGCGCGGAGATCACTGCGGCACTTTGATGCTGCCTGTTCGTGTCCTTCAGTCGAATAGGACCGAAGGAAACATTCGATTAGCTCAGGCGTCGGCGCGAACGCGCTGTTTCTGGCTGCCGAGGCCCTCTATGCCGAGTTCGACGACGTCGCCGGCCTTCAGATAGCGCGGCGGCTTCATGCCCATGCCGACGCCCGGCGGCGTGCCCGTCGAGATGATATCACCGGGGCGCAGCGACATGAACTGCGACAGATAAGAGACGAGATAGGCGGCGCCGTAGACCATCGTCTTGGTCGAGCCGTCCTGCATCGTCTCGCCGTTGACCTTCAGCCACATTGCGAGATCCTGCGGGTCCGCCACCTCGTCCTTGGTGACAAGCCACGGTCCGGTCGGCCCGAAGGTGTCGCAGGATTTGCCCTTCGTCCACTGACCGTGACGTTCCGTCTGGAAAGCGCGTTCGGAGACATCGTGGACCGTGCAATAGCCGGCGACGTAGTCGAGTGCCTCGGCTTCGCTCACATATTTCGCCGTCTTTCCGATCACGATGCCGAGTTCCACTTCCCAGTCGGTCTTTTCCGAACCACGCGGCAGGACCAGATCGTCGTTCGGCCCGACGATCGCGGAGGTCGCCTTCATGAAGATGATCGGCTCCGGCGGCACGGTCGCGCCCGTCTCGGCGGCGTGATCGGAATAGTTGAGGCCGATGCAGATGAACTTTCCCGTACCTGCGACGCAGGGACCAAGCCTCGGATTGCCGGACACGGCGGGCAGCGTCTCGACATCGAGATTCGCGAGTTCGTCAAGCTTGCTGGGGTCGAGCGCCCCGGCGGCGAGATCGGATACGTGGCCGGAAAGATCGCGGATGATGCCGTCGGAACCGAGAAGACCCGGCTTTTCTTGGCCCGGTTCGCCATAACGAAGAAGTTTCATGTGCTTTTCCCTGATTGAGCGTTCAAATGGTCCAGCCGCCGTCGATGGCGTAGGCCTGGCCGGAGGTGTAGGTGGCGCCGGCGAGATAGACGGCAAGGTCGGCGATCTCTTCGGGCGTGCCGAGGCGGCCCATCGGCTGGCGGGAGATAAAGGCCGCACGCGCCGTTTCGTAGTCTCCCTGTGCCCGCATGCGGCTTTCGAGCGACGGGCTTTCGACCGTTCCCGGGCAGATCGCATTGCAGCGAATGCCGTCTCCTACATAATCCGCCGCAACGGCTTTCGTCAGCCCGATGACGGCTGCTTTGGTCACGCCATAGGCGAAGCGGTTCGGCACGCCTTTAATGCTGGAGGCCACCGAGGCCATATTGACGATCGACCCGTCCTTGCGTGCGATCATGCCGGGCAGCACCGCACGGATGGTGCGGATCATCGACTTCACGTTCAGATCGAAGGCGAAATCGAGGTCCTCGTCCTTCATCGTGAGCACCGAGCCTGCATGGACGAAACCGGCGCAGTTGAAAAGCACGTCCACGGCCCCGATCTCCGCGACCAGCGCTTCGACCGCAGCGGTGTCGAGGACGTCCAGCCGGTGGGTGCTGATGCCCGCCTCACCTTCAAGGCTACCAACGGCGTCCGCGTTGATATCGGTCGCATGGACCTTGGCACCGGCCTTGGCGAAGGCAAGTGCGGTTGCGCGTCCTATGCCCTGCGCCGCAGCTGTTACGAGGACGACCTTTCCGGCAAGGTTCGCTGTCATTGGATAGTTCCCTCAGGTTTGCGTTCGACGATCAGAATGTGATCCGCGGCAAGAACGACCTCGCCGCGCTGGTTGATGACCTCGCACCGCTCGACGACCCGGCCGGCCCTCGGGCGCTTCGGATCGTCTTCCTTGGCGGCGATGGTGACGCGGGTGCGGATCGTATCGCCGATATGGACAGGGCGGACGAATCGCAGACGGTCGTAACCGTAAGAGAAGGCGACCGGGTTGATCAAGGAGGCGGTGAGCCCGACACCGATCGAGAAGATCATCGTGCCGTGGGCAATGCGCTGACCGCCGGGGAGCGTTTTGGCAAACTCCGCGTCCATGTGATGGGGGAAGAAATCACCCGTGTGCCCGGCATGGACCACGAAGTCCGTTTCCGTGATCGTGCGTCCGCTCGTCAGCCGCACATGGCCCTGTTCGTAGTCCTCGTAATAGATCGTCTGCTCGCTCATTTTAATTTTCCAATGGAAGCGCAGCGATCGGCGTTGCCGGGCGCGCGCTCGATTGATAGGCGGCCTCCACCAGGGCCATGGTCCGCCATGCGTCCTCGACGGACCCTATGAGTTCATCATCCTCGCCGCCGGCATGGCGTTGCAGATTGGCCATGCGGTTGGCGAAGGCATCGGGGAACCAGGAACCTTCAAGCGGCACCTGAATCCAGTCGGCACCTCCGGCTGGGCGAATCCACAGCTCGTCCGGCTCGCCACGCGGGTAGTCGAGATTGACGCCGAGTTTGACATAGGCGGCACCCCTCGTCCCACAGATGCGGAATTCACAGGCCTGGAACCTCCGCCCGAAATCGTGGTCGTGATTGACGGAAAGCACGCAGCGCACGGCATCGCCGTAATCGAGGATCGCGGCGGTGCGGGTCTGGGCCACATCGTGGTTCGGATGGCCGATGGTCTTGGCGTGAACACCCCGCGGATCGCCGAGAAGACTGCGCACGAGATCCAGGTAGTGAATGGAATGCATCGCGATCTCGATGCGCGGCAGCCCCTTCAGGAACGGCCAGAGCCCCCAGGGCGTGGCAAGCGCCAGCCAGGCGTCGAAATCGACCACCTCGCCGAGATAGCCCGTGGCGATCGCATCCTTGAGCGCCAGCATCATCGGCGCGAAGCGGAGCTGAAAGTTCGCCGCCGCCCTGATGTTTCGCTCACGGCAGATTTCGAGAATTCCGGTCGCCGCCGCAAGATCGCTGCCCAGCGGCTTCTGTATCAGCGCAAAGGAGCCCTTCGGCAGTTTCGAGAGGATCGAGGCGTGCGCTGCCGGCGGCGTCGCGAGATCGAAGATCGCGTTCTCCGCCGAAAGAGCTTCCTCCTCGCTCGTAAACGCCATGACATCCGACGCCCGCGCGAGCGCCGCCGCCTTCCCGGCGTCCGGATCGAAGATGCCGGCCACCGGGAAGCCTGCGTTCCTATAGGCCGGAAGATGGGCGTCGCCGACGATGCTGCCCGCACCGAAGATGACGATGGGGCGTGGCGCAACCGGCTTCGGCCACCATTGCCGCAGCGATGAGGGATCGAATGTCTCAGTCATGGTGGAAGACTTCCTCCATCATCGCCCACCACTCGCCTTGCCTGCGGCTTTCGAGCGGCTTCTGGCAGGGCATGCACACCGACCACCATTCCTGGTTCTTCGGATGTGCCGCCATTTTCGTCATGTCGGCTTCGAAGTCCTCCCCGACATATTCCCAGTAGCCGAAGAGAAGATTTTCCGGCTCCTTCAGGAAGATCGAATAATTGGTGATGTTGCACTCGCTGATCAGCGCGAGGATCTCCGGCCAGACGGCCGCATGCAGCCGCTTGTATTCAGCAATTTTCGAAGGCTCGAGCCCGATCACCATTCCCATTCTCTGCATGACCGTTCCCTTCTACCGGCGGAACTCGCGGGTGAACTCGGCGACCGAGCGCGCCTTTACCGCTTCCCAGTCCCAGGCGATGCCGATGCCGGGATCGGAGGGCGCGATCGCCCTGCCCTCCCGGATCTCCATTCCCATCTGCGTCAGATCATCTAGCTGCGGAATGTACTCGACATACTTCCCATTGGGCACCGCGCAAACGAGGCTCACATGCAGTTCCATCAGGAAATGCGGGCAGACGGGAATGTCGAAGGCTTCCGCCGCATGGGCCACTTTCAGCCAGGGGGTGATGCCGCCGATCCGCGCCACGTCCACCTGGACGATCGAGCAGGCGCCCTTCTGCATATATTCGCGGAAATGGCGGATCGAATAGATGGATTCGCCGACGGCGATCGGCGTCGGCGTCGACCGCGTCAGACGGATGTGGCCGTCGAGATCGTCCGCCGGCAACGGTTCCTCGATCCAGGCGAGATCAAGCTCGCGGAGCCGGGCGGCGCGGCGGATCGCCTCGTCGACGGTGAAGCCCTGGTTGCAATCCGTCATGATTTCAAAGCCGTCGCCAAGGGCTGCGCGCATGGCTGAGAGCCTATCGTAATCCTCCGCCCCGCTCGGCTTGCCGATCTTGACCTTCGATCCGGAGAAACCCTTGGCCTTCGCCTGCAATGCGTCGTCTACGAGGGCCTGTTTTTCGATGTGCAGCCAGCCGCCCTCGGTGGTGTAAAGCGGGCAGCTTTCCTTCGCCCCACCCGCCAGTTTCCAGAGCGGCAGCTTCTGCTTCTTCGCCCGCAGGTCCCATAGCGCCGTGTCCACGGCGGCGAGCGCCAAGGCCGTGATGGCGCCGATGGTCGTCGCATGCGTCGCGAACTCCATCTTCTGCCAAAGTGCCTCGATGCAGTCCGCATCTTCCCCGAGCAGGATCGGAACCAGGTGATCGGAGAGCAGCCGCATGACGGAGGATCCGCCGGTGCCGATCGTGTAGCTGTAGCCCGTGCCGGTCGCGCCGTCGGCATCCGTGATCGTGACGATCGGCGTCTCCTGGCTCACGAAGCTCTGGATGGCATCGGTCCGCTTGATCTTCGGCGGAAGATCCACCATTCGCAGTTCTATTTTCTCGATCCTTGCCATGTCAGCCTGCCAAAGCCCTTCCGGTCTCGCCGTCGAAGAGATGCGCCCGGGCCAGATCGAAGCTCATGGGCACCGCCTCGCCGGGGCGCAGCGGCCGCGGGTTGAGCATGCGCGAGACCCAGTCCCGCCCGTTGAACTGAGTGAAAACCAGGGTTTCGTTGCCCAGCGGTTCGGTGATCGTGACCGGAAGCTCGATCTCGTGGACGGCGTCCGCATCGCCGGCATGGAGGCCGTGCCCCGAAGGATAGACATCGTCCGGCCTGAGCCCGAAGGTCACTTTCTGGCCCTCGCGAACCGAGGAACGGAAGCGTGGCGGAAGCGGCAGGGTCGCACCGCTGGCAAAGGCCAGCTTTCCGTCCGTCAGGACCGCCTCCTCCATGTTCATCGGCGGCGAGCCGATGAAGCCGGCGACGAACTTGGTCGCCGGGCGGCGGAAGACATCCTCCGGCGTGCCCACCTGCTCGATATGCCCGTCGCGCATGATGACGATGCGGTCGGAGAGCGTCATCGCCTCCACCTGATCGTGGGTGACGTAGATCATCGTCGCCTGCATGCGCGCGTGCAGTTTCTTGATCTCGGTGCGCACCTGGGTCCTGAGCTTCGCATCGAGATTGGATAGAGGCTCATCGAAGAGAAAAACGTCCGGCTGCCGCACGATCGCGCGTCCCATGGCGACGCGCTGGCGCTGGCCGCCCGACAGTTGCGAAGGGCGGCGTTCGAGAAGATGGGCGAGATCGAGGATCGCCGCTGCCTCGGCAACGCGCACCTTGATCTCTTCCGCCGGACGCCCGGCGATTTTCAGCGAAAAGCCCATATTCTCGGCAACCGTCATATGCGGGTAGAGCGCATAGGACTGAAAGACCATCGAGATGTTGCGCGCCCGCGGCGGCAGGTCGTTGACCTTCCGCCCGCCGATCTCGATCGCGCCGCCGCTGATCTCCTCGAGCCCGGCGATCATGCGCAGCGTCGTCGACTTGCCGCAGCCGGAAGGTCCGACGAGCGCGATGAATTCGCGATCCTTCACTTCGAGATCGATGCCGTGCACGACTTCCAGAGCGCCGTAGCGCTTGACGAGTTTCTTGAGCGTAACGGGCGCCATGAACGATTATCCTTTCACCGCGCCGAAGGTCAGGCCCGAGACGAGGTGCTTCTGAATGATGAAGGTGAGGGTCAACGCCGGAACGATCATGACGACCGCAAGCGCGCACATGCCGCGCCAGTCGATGGTGAATTCGGCGGTGTAGTCGAGGAGCCCGACGGGCAGGGTCTTGGAATTGACGGAGCGGGTAATCTGCGAAGCGAGCGCATATTCGTTCCAGGACGTCAGGAAGGCGAAGATACCGGCCGACGCGATGCCCGGGCCGGCGAGCGGAAACTCCACCTGCCAGAAGGCCTGCCAGGGCGTGCAGCCGTCGATCTGCGCGGCTTCCGCGAGGTCTTTCGGCACCTGGCGGAAGAACCCGTCGATCAGCCAGATCGTGAAGGGAACGTTGAGCGCGACATAGGTGAGGATCAGCGAGAAATGCGTATCGATGATGCCGGTGCGCGCATAGAGCATGAAGAGCGGCAGCGACAGCGCGATGCCCGGCACTGCGCGCGTCAGCATGAAGCCGAGGAAGATCGCCGACTTCGCCTTGAACCGATAGCGCGCAAAGGCATAGCCGCCGGAAAGGCCGATCGCCAGCGCGATGACGGTGGAGGTGACCGATACGATGAGCGAGTTGCGGAAATAATCCCAGACCGGGACGCCGCCCTGGCCGGCGCCCGAGAACATCGCCCGGTAGGCGTCGAGCGAGAGCGTCTCCGGGATCCAGACCGGCGGCTTGGCCATGATCTCGACCGTCGGCCGCAGCGACGAAAGCACGATCCAGAGGCCCGGCAGGCAGATGACCAGCATGGCGAGAAAGAGCCCCGCCAGGTGCGCGACCTTCAGCAACCGCCGCCTGAGGCGATGAGACGCGTTCGTATCCATTACCACTCGGCTCCGATCTGCTGGCGCGCCGCGGCGAGCTTGCGGAAGAAATAGACGGTGAAGACGATCGACAGCAGGATGGCGACATAGGCCATTGCGTTGGCCATCCCCATGCGGGCGTCGCCATAGGCGGTGCGTCCGATAAGCGTCCAGAGCAGTTCGGTGCGCTTGGCCGGGCCGCCATCCGTCATGATCTTGACGATGTCGTAGGCGCGCGCGACATCGAGCGAGCGGATCGTCATCGCGATGAAGGCAAAGGGCATCAGATAGGGCCAGGTGACGTAGCGGAAGGTCTGCCACGGCGTGCAGCCGTCGACATGGGCCGCTTCGATGGGATCCTTGGGCATGGCAAGCAGCCCGGCGAGAATGAGGATCGCAAAGACCGCCGTCGACGACCAGACCTCGGCGACGATGATCGAGAAGAGCGCGAGATTGCCGTCGATCAGCCAGGGGATGGCGCGGTCGGTGAGGCCCAGCGACTGCAGCGCGTTGTTGACGAAGCCGATATTGTCGTTGAACAGGAACTTGAACTGGAAGCCCACCAGCACGGGCGAGAACATCATCGGAAACATCATCGCTGTCCGCAGCGCCCGCTGGCCGTAAGTCGCCTTGTTGACGAGCAGCGCCAGGCCAAGACCGAGGAACATCTCGGCGTTGAGCGCGACGGTGAGCAGGAGCACCGTCCGCCCGAACGCCACCCAGAATTCGGCATTGGTGAGGACGTTCACATAGTTGCGAAAACCGATGAAGACCCAAAGCGAGTCCGGCTTCGTCAGGCGGAACGGCGTGAAACTGGAATAAAGCGAGAAGATGAGCGGCAGCACGATGAAGACTGCCAGGACGATGAAGGCCGGAAGCAGTAGAAGCGTGGGTGCTGACAGTTTCGAGAGCTTCATCGGGGATCCTGGGAAGAGTTCACATGCGCGGCGGCGCCGAAACGGTCCGGCGCCGCCTTTCAACCGGGATCAGAGCTTGCCGGCGTCTTCGAGAATGCCGGTCGCCTTTTCGGCGGCGGCGTCGAGCGCTTCCTTCGACGTCTTGTCGCCGAGGATCGCCGCCTGCAGCTCCGGATAGACCGCGTTGGAGATCTCGATCCACTCAGCCGTCTGCGGCACCGGGAAGGCATGCTTTGCCGCTTCCTGGAAGGCCTGCAGGACCTCGGTTTTGTAGGCGTCGCCTTCAGCGGCCTTGATGTTGAAGTCCCAGACCGCGCTTCGCGTCGGCAGCGGGCCGGCGGCGGATTCGAGCTTCTGGCTGTCCTCGTTGGTCAGCCACCAGACGAGCGAGGCGGCTGCCTCCTTGTCGGCGCAGGATTCGGTCACCGAGAAGCCGTGATGCCCGGACCAGCCGGTGCGCTTGCCGGAGGAGCCGGCCGGCTGAACCTTCACGCCGACATTGCCGGCGACCTTCGACGATTTCGGATCGTTGAAGAAGGATGCCCAGCCAGGCCAGTCGAGATTGACCGCGATCGAGCCCGAGGCGAAGCCCTGTCCGAGATCGTCCCAGAGATAGTTGGTGGTGCCCGGCGGTACCGCCTTGTCCTTGTAGAGCTTGACGAACCATTCGAGGGCGCGCACGCCCGCGTCCGAATTGAAGGCCGGGCGGCCGTCCTTGTCGAGATATTCACCACCCTCGGCGACCAGCATTTCGTAGAAGCGGCCGTTGATCGCTTCCTCCTTGCCGGCGAACTGGGTGCCGTAGAAATTCGGTGGAGCGGCGAAGAATTCCGCCTGATCGCTCACCTGAGCCCAGGTGTCCGGCGGCGCGAGGTCATAGCCGTATTTGGCCTTGAATTCGGTCTTCTTCGCCTCGTCCTGATAGAGGCTCTTCTGGAAATACAGCGCGGAGACGTCGAACTGCGCCCGCGGCAGCATGACGAGCTTGCCGTCGAGCGTCGAGGCGTCGATCACCGCCGGCACGAATTTGGCCACTTCCTCGGAAGGGATGAGGCCGAAGAGGTCCGCATAGATGTCCGGATATTGCGGCGCGAAGGAGGAATGATTCGAACCGACGCACCAGGTGAGGCCGCCGGTGGCGATGTCGGACTTGATCTCCTTGTCCAGTTCGAAGTGGTTCTTCTTCGACAGGATATTGACCTTGGCGCCCGTCGCTTTCTCCCATTCACCGATGCGCTCGTAGAGCTTTTCGTACTGCTGTCCACCGATCAGCTTGGCGTCGATGGTCACGCCCTCGAACTTGCCGGGCAGGTCCGCGGCCTTGGCCGCCCCCATTGCGCAAGCAAGCATGATCACTCCGGCCGATACGCCGGAAAGCAGCCTGTTCATTGTATTTCCTCCGCTGAACACGCCCTTCTCCAGGAGCATGAGTCCTCATCTGTGAGAAACTGATTTATATACAAACGATAAATTTATGGATGGTCAAGGGCCATTCCCTTCCGTCTTCCGCTTTTCATGCGTATATGGAGAGGAATATTCATCTGGGAGAGACGCGGATGGACAATGAAGAGTCCGACAAGTATCGCGCGCCGGCACTCGACAAGGGCCTGGACATTCTGGAACTGCTTGCCAGCGTCGACGGCGGCCTCACGCAGGCGGAGATTTCGAAGAGGCTGAACCGCAGCCCGAACGAGTTCTACCGCATGCTCGACAGGCTCGTACGCCGCGGCTACGTGACCCGTATCGACGGCGATCTCTATTCGCTGACCCTGAAGCTCTTCGGATTGGCGCAGTTGCACGCGCCCGTGCGCCGGCTCGCTTCCTTCGCCACGCCACTGATGCGTGAGCTCGCCCAGAGGTCGAAGCAGGCCAACCAACTCGCCGTCTTCGACCGCGGCTCCGCCGTCGTGATCGCCCAGCAGGAGGCGCCGGATTATTGGGGTATTTCGATCCGGGTGGGCTCGCATATCAGCCTGTTCGACACCGGATCGGGCCACGTGCTGCTTGCATTCCGTTCGCCGGAGGAACGGGAGATGATGATCTCCGAGCACGTGCGCAGCAGGGACGAGATCAATCTCACCCCGGAATTCTACGCCCGTCTCGACCAGATCCGCGAGCGCGGCTACGAGATGATGGCAAGTGCCCAGACAGCCGGTGTCTACAACCTCTCGGCCCCGATCCTGGGGCCCGACGGGCGCAGCATCGCGGCGCTCACCTGCCCCTATATCTCCCTGGTCAACAATCCTTCGGCCCCTGACATCACCGAGACCATATCGCTCCTGCTCAAGACAGCATCGCAGCTTTCGGCGCTCGCCGGTGCCGATGTCGCGCAGAGCTGATCCGCGCCGAAAAGATCGACTTCTTGTTTGAACGAAGAGGAGGAGCAGCCTTGATCATCGACACGCATCTGCATCTGATCGACAAATCCGCGCTCAACTATCCGTGGCTCGCAGGCGTTCCCGCGCTCGATCGCGATTTTCTCTATGCCACGTATGCGGCGGAGGCAAAGCGCGTCGGCCTTGCCGCCTCGCTGCATATGGAAGTGGACGTCGACCCGGCGGAGATCGAACTCGAAACGCGCGAGATCGCGCGTCTTGCGGGCGAACCCGGAAGCCTCCTTAAAGGCGCGATCGCGGCTTGCCGCCCGGAAGAGGAAGGCTTCGCCGCCTATCTCGAGCGGCAGGAGGAGAACGCCTTCGTCAAGGGTTTCAGGCGGGTGCTGCACGTCGTTGCCGACGACCTCTCGGAGCAGCCTCTTTTCCGCGAGAACGTCAAGCGGCTCTCGGGCACCCGCTTCACCTTCGATCTTTGCGTCCTGCCGCATCAGATTCCGAAAGCGATTGCGCTCGCCGACCTCGCGCCCGACGTTCGGTTCATTCTCGATCATTGCGGCGTTCCGGACATAAGGGGTCACGCGGAGCACCCCTGGCGCGACCATATGACCGAGATCGCCCGCCGCCCCAATGTGGTCGCCAAGATCTCCGGCGTGGTCGCCTATGCGGAGGAAGACTGGGCGCTAGACTCCATCCGCCCCTATGTCGAGCACACGATCTCGGTTTTCGGATGGGACCGGGTGGTCTGGGGCAGCGACTGGCCGGTCTGCACCCTCGGCGGCAACCTCTCGACCTGGGTCGCGGCCACTCAGGCCCTCATCGAAGGCTGCAGTCCCCAGGAGCGGACGAAGCTGCTCTCCGGCAATGCGCGACGGATCTGGAATCTGGCCTGACGATTCTCCCCCTCATCCCTGTGCTCGTCACAGGGATCCAGCAGCGACGCGTCTGCGGCGCAGAAGAGTCTATTCAGCCCAAGGACTTGGCTTGGCTGGATTCCTGTGACAAGCACAGGAATGAGGACGGAGGAAAGGTGCTGCCGCACCCAGCTTAGTCAGTTTTGCTAAGTCGACCGCGGCACGTATGCCGGATGCGCTTCTCTCCCTCATCCCTATGCTCGTCAAAGGGATGAGGGGGTGCGGTAGGCGCCGTCATGATGCGCGCCGTTGCCGTTCCAGCGTTTCGAAATGGTCGGCGATCTCCTTGCCGGTTGCGATCCACACGTCGCCTTTTGCCTGAACATGGCGCAGGAAGTCGCGAAGGAGGTGCCAGCGCATCGGACGACCGGAAACTTGCGGGTGCAGGACGAGCGTCGTGACGCCGCCCCAGGCATGGGTGGCCTCGAATTCGTCGATCCAGAGGGCGAGGACGGCTTCGCGGCCGAAGAGCGGCCGCGCGCTCGAGCGGCTGGACATGCCGAAATTCCAGTCGTCGAATGCGAAATTGACCGGAATCTCCACTGGGCCCGGCACGCCGTCCGCCGACGCGTGCCGGTAGGGCAGGATGTCGTCGCGAAACGAGCTGGAATAGCGGATGCCCGATTTGGCAAGATAGGCGATCAGCTCGGGAAAGTTCTCTCCCGAGGGCGCGCGGTAACCGATGGGACGAATTCCGAACGCCCGCTGCAACGCCTCGAAGCCGCGGTCGATCTCCTCGAATGTCTCCTCCAGCCGGTCGCGATCCGGCATCTTGTGAAGATAGCCATGGTGACCGATCTCGTGTCCGGCCGCGACAATCTTCTCGCAGGCCGCGGGATGGGCAAGCGCCGTCCATCCGGGCGTGAAGAATGTCGCCTTCATCGCGAGTTCCGCCATCAGTTCGACGATCCTGGCGATGCCGACGCGCGCATCGTAGCCGCCATGGGAGGTGGTCACCATCCGGTCCACATTCGAAGGGTTGTTGCCGATCCATGCGGTTTCGGCGTCCACGTCGAAGCCGATGAAGACGGCGCTCTTCGCTCCGTTCGGCCAGGTCATCGCCGGCGTTTGGGGCGCCGGATTGAGCGGACGCGGCGTCAGGTCGTATGTCATGGCGGAATCCTCAGCAAAAGACGGGACGCTTGTCGCCGTCGCCGGCGAGCAGGGACTCCAGAGCGCGGCAATCCTCGAGGTGTTCGAGCTCGGCGAGCATCCGCCAGAGCCGATCCGCCTGCTCCGTTTCGATGCCCATCGCGGCGAGCTCTCCGAACTTGGCGCGGATGGCGGCGGGGCGCATCGGCCTTTCGGCGGAGCCGGTCGCGCGGGGCACCATTCGCGACCGGCGGGCGCCGTCCTTGAAGAGAAGCGTGACGAGCGGCTCGTCGAGCGGCTGCATCCCATCGTCTACCGCCAGCAGCATGCGGTCCATGACGGCCCGCAGGCGGGGATCGGCACGCCGGTCGGCGGCATAGGCCTGGAGTCCGGCCGTCAGGAACACGCACCGTGCCGCAAGCGCATAGGGCAGGCTCATCTGCGTGGGCGCTATGGCGCCGCTCTCCCGGGCGCCGCACATGCCCATCAGCATGGCGCTCAACCGCAACTCGATCCTGTCGATCTCAGCTGCATCGCGGCCCGTTTCCGAAAGCAGGTCGCCCAGCGCATCGATCGCCGAATGGGCGCCCCGGCAGGAGGCGTAAGGCTTGAGGACCGCGCGTCTCACCTTCCAGTCTTCGCCGAGTCTTTCGCATAGCTTCTGCGGCTCGCAGACATCCTTGTTGAACGCCCGGAAAAAGCCGCCCCAGACGTCGTCGAAGACCTTGGAGGGGCCGGCAAGCCCGTCCCCTGCCAACCGCGCCGCGAGCAGGCCTCCTTCGGCCGCGCGGCCGGCATGGATCTTCTTCGCCTGCGATCCGTCGTGGATGAAGGCCCAGAGGCCGGAGGAGAAGCTGGTGGCGAGCGTGATCGCATCGCCCGTGGCAAGATCATCGAAACGGGAAAGCCTGGCAACGGCCGCCGCAGCCGCAAGCGTGCCGCAGGTGCCCGTGGAGTGCCAGCCGAGCCCGTTGTGACTGTCGTATCCGCCCGCCGCTTCGAGGACGCGCCGGCCGGTCTCGTAGCCCGCAACCACGCTGGCGATGAGCTCCCTGCCCGTCACCGGCTGCTTCGCTTCGGCAACCGCAGCCAGAACGGCGGGAATGACGACGGCGCCCGAATGGTCGCAGCCGCCGGAATCGTCGAGTTCTAAGGCATGGGCCGCCACCCCGTTTATGAGCGCGGCCTCACGCGCTGCTGCTCGATGGCCGGTGCCCCAGATCAGCGCACTACCGGTCGCGCAGGCGGCCCGGCGGGCGATCCGGGCTTCCGCCGAACGGACCCCCGCCAGGGCCGCGCCGATCGTGTCGGCGATGTGGACTTTCGTCTTTTCGACGACATCGGCGGGAAGCGCCTCGAAGCTGAGGGCTGAAAGAAAGGATGCCAGCCTGTCGACCGGCGCGTCGGCAGCAACGCGGGGCATGGAACTGCTCATGGTTGTCGAGAATCGGTCGGCGACGGCGCATATTGTGGCCCGGCCTCTTCGGCGGGGCCGCAGCGCGGCGAATTACTTCACCGCTTCGCCATTGATGTGAATGCCATCGAGCAAGGTGCCCTCGAGGCCGTATTTGGCGAAAATCGCCTTGTATTCGCCTGATTCCATCAGGCCTTTCAGCGCTGCGGCATAGGCGTCGCGCAGTTCCGTGTCCTTCTTGGCGAAACCGATGCCCTGATAGACCACGGTGAAGGGCTCGCCCACGACGGCGTAGGTGTCCTTCTCGAGATCCATCAGATAGGGCAGTGTTTCGGAACCCTGGACCGCAGCGTCGAGCCGGCCTTGCTTCAGCTGGGCGCGGGCATCGGCGGAGCCTTCCGTGCCGACGACCTTGATGGCCGGCAGCCCCTTGGCTTCGCAATTGGCAGCACTCCATTTCGCCGTCTCGTCCGGGAAGGAGGTGCGGCGGCTCATGCCGACGGTCTTGCCGCAGAAATCGGTGAGCGTCTTGAACTCGTCCTTGCGGGCAAAGGACGTGTAGAACTGCGCGCCGGATTTCATGTAATCGATGAAGTCGAGCGTATCGCGCCGCTTTGGAAGATCGCTCATGCCGCTATGGATAAGGTCGACGCGACCGGTCTGAAGCGACGAGATCATCTGCTCGAAGCCGATATTCGACCATTCGACCGTGGTGCCGAGCTCCTTGGCAAGCGCAACGCCGAGATCGATGTCGACACCCTTAAGTTCGTTGGTCGCCGGATCGACATATTCCATCGGCGGATAGTTCGGCTGGTTGGCGACGACGACCTTGCCGGCCGACTTCACCCGCTCGGGCAGGCCGGCGGCATTGGCGGAGGTTGCGGCGAGGCATGCGACCGTGAGCGCTGCGATGTGCTTGTTCATGTGGTTCCCCATTTTGTCCTGGTTGTAGCCGGCGACTTCGTCTGCCGCCGTCATGCTGTTCCTCAGCTGTGAACGGCTTTGATGAACTCCGCCGTTCGGGCACTTTTCGGGGTGCTGAGAACCTCCGATGCCGAGCCTGTTTCAACCACCTTGCCGGTCTCCATGAAGGTTACGGTATTCGCCACATTGCGGGCGAAGCCGAGCTCATGGGTGACGACGATCATTGTCATCCCGGAAGCGGCAAGGTCCCGCATCACGTCGAGCACTTCCGACACCAGTTCGGGGTCGAGCGCCGACGTGGGTTCGTCGAAGAGAATGAGATCCGGCCGCATGCCCATGGCCCGGGCGATCGCGACGCGCTGCTGCTGGCCCCCGGAAAGTTCCGAAGGGTAATGGTTCGCCTTGTCCGCGAGCCCCACCCGCTCCAGCAATGCCGAGCCCCTATCGCGCGCTTCCTTCACCGGCTCGCCGAGCACCTGCACTGGGCCCTCGATGAGGTTTTCCAGCGCGGTCTTGTGCGGGAACAGGTTGAAACGCTGGAAAACCATGCCGATCCGCCGCCGCTGGCGCGAGATCTCCGCATCGCTGATCTCGTGGAGATTGTTGCCGTCGCGGCGGTAGCCGATCAGTTCGTCCTTGACCCAGATCGCTCCGCCGTCCATCCGCTCCAGAAGGTTGATGCAGCGCAGAAGCGTGCTCTTGCCCGAGCCCGAGGGACCGATGATGCAGCTCACCTCTCCGCGGGCGACCTCCAGGCTGACCCTGTTGAGAGCGCGGAACGTGCCGTAGTTCTTCGTGACGTCGATAGCCTTGACGAGAATATCCTGGTTCATGACCGACCTCACATGGACGAGCGGATGGATTTCGAACCGCGGCCGAAATAGCGCTCGATATAGTGCTGCCCTATCGAGAGCACGGAGACGACGAGCAGGTACCAGAAGCTCGCGACCAGCAGCAGTTCGAGTACGCGCGTGTTGGCGAAGTAGATGATCTGCGCGTTGTGGAGAATCTCGGAATACTGGATGACGCTGGCGAGCGACGTCAGCTTCACCATGCCGATCACCTCGTTGCCGACCGGCGGCACCATGACGCGCATGGCCTGCGGAAGGACGATTCGGCGCAGCATCATCATCTGCGTCATGCCGATCGTGCGCGCAGCCTCGTACTGGCCGCTGTCGACGGACAGAAGCCCGCTTCGCACGACCTCCGAAGTATAGGCGCCCTGGGATATGCCAAGCCCGAGTACGGCCGCGACGAAGGGCGTCATGACGTCGACCGTCCTGAACTCGAACAGTCCCGGAATGCCGAGCGTCGGGAAGATGAGCGCCAGGTTGAACCACAGCATCAACTGCAGCAGCGCCGGGGCCCCGCGAAAGACCCAGATATAGCCGATGGCGATCGACGACAGCACCGGATTGCCTGATATCCGCATGATGGCGATGACGACGCCGAGCACGATGCCGAGCCCCATGGCAGCAACTGTCATCAGCAGGGTGTTGTAGAGGCCGACGAGTATGGCGGGTGCGAAGAGAAAGTCGCGGACATAGCTCCACTCGATCTGGCCGACGCTGAAGGCCCGCACCAGGCCTGCAAACAGAAGGAGCACGCCCCCCGCCACGATCATCCGTCCGATATGGCGTTTCGGCACCAGTTTCAGATGGGCGATCTCGTATTTGGAATCCACGGGCGGGGTTGCGAGGTTTGCCACATTCATCGGCGTCGCGCCTCCGCTGCGCCGTTCTTCGCTCCCGCAAAGGCCGCGCCGCCGGTCGGGCCGCCGGCAAAGGCGCGGCATTCGGCGAGCGCCGTTTCGAAGCGGGCGATCTGCTCGCGAACCCGCTCCGGCGCCGTTGCACCGTAGCCGTTTCTGCTGGCAAGCGCCTTCTCGAGGGCGAGTGCCGCGAGCATCTCCGGCTGAAGCCGCGGATCGATCCCCGGGAGGTCCTCCGCCGTCAGACCGGCAAGGTCGTGTCCCCGCTCCTCACAATAGCGCACCACTGCGCCGGTGATCTCGTGCGCTTCGGCGAAAGGCACGTTCCGGCCCACCAGCCAGTCGGCCACTTCGGTCGCAAGCGTGAAGCCCTTCGGCGCTTCCTCGCGCAGCTTATCCACGTCGAATTCCAGCGTCCCCACCATGCCGGCGAAGGCGGGCAGGACGAGTTCGAGAACGTCGATCGTCTCAAACAGGCTGCGCTTGTCCTCGGCTAGATCGCGATTATAGGCGAGCGGCATCGCCTTCATGGTCGCGAGGAAGCCGGCGATGTTGCCGATCAGCGTGCCCGACATGCCGCGCGTCAGCTCGGCGGCGTCGGGGTTCTTCTTCTGCGGCATAATCGAGGAGCCGGTGGAATAGGAATCATGCAGCCGCACCCAGCTGAACTGCTTGGAGCTCCAGAGGCAGATTTCCTCGGCAAGCCGTGAGAGATCCACTGCCACCAGCGAGCAGATGAAGAGGAATTCGGCGACGTGATCGCGCGCGGCGACGGCATCGATGGAGTTTTCGCAAGCGGCCGAGTAGCCGAGATCGATGGCGGAGAGGTCGGGACGGCGCGCAATGCCGGACCCGGCCAGCGCGGCCGCACCCAGAGGCGAGCGATCGAAGCGGCGGTCCCAATCGGCAAAACGCTGCAGGTCGCGCAGCAGTGACTGCGCGTGCGCCATGAGGTGATGGCCGAGCACGACCGGTTGGGCCGGCTGGAGATGGGTAAAGCCGGGCATCACGGTCTCCGTATGCCGGGATGCCTGCTCCGTCAGGGCTTCTTCGATCGCGATCACGCCTCGGGAAAGCTCCCGCGCCATGCGCCGCAGATAGAGGCGCGTATTGTTTGCCGTCTGGTCGTTGCGCGACCGCCCGGCCCGAAGCTTGCCGCCAAGCGTGCCGAGGCGCGCCATCAACAGACGTTCGAGAAAGGTATGCAGATCTTCGTCAGCCGCAATCGGCTCCTCGCGGCCGGCACCAACATCGGCTTCGATGCCTTCGAGGGCCGCGCGTATCGCGGAGAATTCACTCTCGTCCAGGACACCGGCCCGCTTCAACTCGGAAGCATGGGCGCGCGAACCTGCAATATCTTCCCTGTAAAGTCGAAAGTAAGATCGCGGCGCGCGTGACAAGTTTGCAAGCGCTTCGGACGGTCCGGACTTGAACCGTCCACCCCAAAGCTGAGTGGGCTCAGTCATCTTCGTTCCCTTTATTTGTTCGTTCTTTCCGAGAAGCTCCCACGGGTCGCATGCCCGGGCAAGCGAAGTTATTTCACCAAGCTATGACAAAAACGACTAGCCTTGCTCTGGGCACTTATTTAGGTTCTGCGCAAGGAACAGGGCGGAGCGGAAGCGCGATCTCGCATCGGCTGAACCTGGCGGAGGGATTTTCATGGCTTCGGGACGGCGGCGCTTGCCTTCGACGACCGCACTTCAGGTGCTGATTGCGGTGGCCGAAAGAGGATCGACGAGCGCTGCCGCCGAAAGCACGTCGCTGTCGCAGAGCGCTGTCAGCAAGCAATTGCTGACGCTGGAAGACCTGATCGGCAGTCCCGTCTTCGCCCGAACGCCGCGCGGCATGATCCCGACGGAAGTCGGCTCGATCTATATCGAACAGGCGCGCACCGCATTGAAGGCGATGGAGGACGCCGCCCTTCGGGTCGCGCGCCTGAAGCCGGGCCCACGGGTGCTGAGATTGCAGGTGCCACCCATTTTCGGGGACCGGTGGCTGCTGCCGCGCTTCCTTCGCTTTACCGAGCAGCACCCGGAGATTGAGGTGCAGTTCACGACGTTCGTTTCTCCGACCCAGTCTCAGACGCCCGATGCGATATTCCGCTTCCTGAGCGAACCGCTGCCCGAAGAGGAGACCAACTATCTCTTCGGGCGCGAGGTTCTTGTCGTCAGCGCCCCTTCCTACTGGGAGAAGAACGGCACTCCGGAGACGGTCGAGGATCTCGCCGGCGGCATCATGCTGGAGCACCCGCAGACCCCGCTGCAATGGAACTATTTCGCGAGGGGTCACGGCAAGGACAACCTCGCGGTGCGACACACCACGCGCTTCGGCTATTACACGATGGTGATCCGGGCGGCACTTGCCGGACAGGGAATGGCCTTGATCCCGCGCGGTCTTATTCTCGACGACCTTGCGGCGGGAAAGCTCGTCAATCCGAACGGCTTTGGATATCGAAGCGACTACGGCTACTGGTTCGCAAAACCGCGAGACATTGCGCCGAGTGCTTCCATGCGGACCTTCGAAGCATGGCTGATGGCGGAAGCGGAAGGGATGGGCGACTGAGGCCCCGGGCCGTGGCGCGCCGGCTCAGCCCGCCAGCCGCGCGAGCGCGCCTCCGTCGAGCCGGAAGAAGAGCTTGTCCGGTTTGCGTGTACGGCCCAGCTCTTCATAGAAAGAGAGGAGCCGCGTGTTTTCCGCCTCCACCGTCCAATCGATGCGCGCGAGCCCGCGCTCCCTCGCCAGGCTGGCGAGCTTCTGCATCAAAGCCCGGCCGAGGCCACGGCCGCGCTGCGACCCGCCGACGTAGAGTTCCTTCAGAAAGATGCCCGGCTTCAAGCCCGGCCCAGGGTAAATCGCGGAGAAGGCAGCAAAACCGAGCACCGAACGATGCTCCTCGGCGACGAGGATCTCCGCGCCCGGCGGCATGGCTTCAAGCCCCGCGACGATCTCGGCGCGCGGCGGACAGGCCACGCGGTAGTGCGCTTGCATTTCCTCCATGAGGGTCGCAAGTGCGAGGAAGGCCGCATCATTGGTCTGCAGCAGACGGATCGGCGTCACTTGCATTCCCTCAGCTCGAGCGCGCCGACACCCAGTTGTGCCAGTCTTCCTCGCTGCCGTTGAAGACGTTGAGGTCGATCCGCCCGTCGACGCCGTGGGACAGGCCCGAGCCTGAATATTGCCAGAAGACCCATTTGCGTCCGGGATAGACCTTGGACGGGTGCGCCGCGACCGAGCGCAGCCAGAAGGGATGATTGGGGAACGCGCCCTGCAGATTGTCGCGGTAGAAATCCGGTGCGGTATAGATGATTGGGCGCTGCCCGTAGTGGCGCTCCAGCTTGTCCATAAAGACTTGCATCTTTTCCCGCACCCGCTCGGGCGACGGGCGCCGCTTGCAGCTCGACTCGCCGTTCCACTCGACATCGATGACGGGTGGAAGCGCGCTCGGATCCCGGGGGACGTTGCGGATGAACCAGTCCGCCTGCTCGCCGGCCGTGCGGCACCAGTAGAAGAAGTGGTAGGCGCCGCGTTTCAGCCCGGCCTCGTCGGCCCGGCGCCAGTTCTTCTTGAACATGGGATCGAGATGATCGCCGCCGTCGGTCGCCTTGATATAGGCGAAGTTGGCGCCTTGCGTGCGCAGCTTGGCCCAGTTGATGTCGCCCTGCCAGCGCGAAACGTCGACACCGTGAACGGCGAGCTTGCGCGGCGACCGGGTACCGAAATTGATCGGATGAGCATCGCGGAAGCTGTGGCTGTAGACGCGCGAGCGGCCGCGTGGCTCGCGCGCGGGATTTTCCGGAGCGAGCATCGCAATGGGGCGCTCGGCCGGAACCGGCATGCCCACCGCCCTTTCCGCCGGCATGAAGGCCTGCGGCTGCGGAACGGTTCCCGCCCAGGCAAGCGCCTCCGGCTGAGGCGCCGCTTGCGCGGCGGCCGCACTGATCGCCGCTGAAGGAACCGGGCTTGCCGGACGGACAACGGAGCTCGTCGTCTCCCGCGACGGCCGGCTCCCCCCGAAGCCGCAGCTCGATAGAACCAGGCACGTTATGATGATCGCTGAGACAGCCGAAAAAGGACGCATGAGGACCCGCACGCAATACAACAGCCGACGGCAACCGCGCCGCCAGGACCCACTGACGAGACTTGCTAACGGGAAACTACCAAGAAAGATTGAATCCAATCTTTACGCGAACAGAGTTTCGAGGCGGCTTTTGAGATTTTACCGTCAAGATTGCCCCTCACCCTAACCCTCTCCCCGTAAAACGGGGAGGGTTGTGTGCGTCAAGTTCTGCAAAATTGGGCGGTCATGCGTGCTGGTCATGCGGCTTGACGGAGTGCGAGTTTCTTGTGCTCTCGCAGGTCGTCCATGTTGATGTAGCGATTGGCCTCCATCCAGTTTTCGTGGGTTTCGACGGCGAGCGCGCGGACGAGGCGTAGGCAGCTCTCGGTGTTGGGAAAGATGCGCACGACGTAGGTTCTGCGGCGGATTTCCTCGTTGAGGCGTTCCAGCATGTTGGTGCTCTTGAGGTGCTTGTGATGCTGGCGCGGCAGACGAAAGAAGGTCAGCGTCTGCTCGATGGTTTCCTCAACCCAGGAGGTCAGGCGCGGATAGCGGACCGACCATTTTCCCAGCCACGCGGCGAGATCGGCCTTCGCCTCATCAAGGTCGCGGCGATCATAGAGCCATCGAAGCTCCTGCAGGCAATCGTCGCCATGTTTGCGCGGCAGGTGATCGAGGGCGTTCCTGAGGAAATGCACGTAACAGCGCTGCCAGGCAGCTTCCGGGATCACCTCGCCAATTGCCGCGACGAGACCGGCATGGTCGTCGGAGACCACCAGTTCGACGCCCTTCAAACCGCGCCCTTTCAGCCTGACGAGGAAGTCCTTCCAGGCGGAACGGCTTTCACGGCTGGCCATCTCGACCGACAGGATCTGCCGCCGCCCGTCCCAGTCGATGCCGACAGCGATCAACACCGCCTGGCTCATCACCACACCGGCCTCGCGCACCTTCTCATAACGGGCATCGAGGATCAGGTAGGCAAACGGCTCTTCAAGCGGGCGCTCGGCAAAGGCCTTCAGGCTCTCGTCCAGCCGCTTGTTGATCGCCGAGATCGATGACGCCGAGAAGGCATGGCCGCACAGCTCCTCGGTGATCGCCTTGACCTTCCGCGTCGACACCCCTTGCACATACATCTCCGCCAAGGTTGCCACCAGCGCCCGCTCGGAGCGCTGATAGCGTTCGAACAATTCGGTGGAGAAGTGCCCCGAGCGATCCTGCGGCACCCGCAGCTCGAGCTTGCCCACCCGCGTGATCAGCGTGCGGCCATAGTGGCCCGAACGGTAGCCGAGCCGCTCCGGCGTGCGCTCGCCTTTCGCAGCTCCCAGCGCCTCGTCCATCTCCGCTTCCAGCACCTCCTGCATCACCGTGCGGATCACCTCGCGCAGCCCATCGGGGTTCGAAAGCAAAATGTCTTTGACGGCGGCGCTGGCTGTCTTACCTTCAGTCTTGGTCATGGTGGCGTTCCTTCCAGGGAATCAGGTGACGTCAACATCACCAGCCTGCCATGACCGCCTCTCTCAGTGAATTTGCAGAACCTTCAGCACACTACCACGGGGAGAGGGGACGAGCAGGACGCACGCGCTCGATCGAAATAATGCACGGGAGGCCGCCGCGGGTCCCTTCGCCCCGCCCGCGGCGAGAAGGTGCCGGCAGGCGGATGAGGGGCGATTTCACCCTCAGCGAAAACTCGCATGAAACAGCCGGTTGAGCTCTTCAACCACGAGCCGCGGCCTCTCCCTGCCTCGCAGCCCGTCGTTCAGGCGGTCCGAGCCCGCCTGCTGGAACGTCATGTAGCCGTCGTGGCGTGGCCGGAGCCAGGCGCCCTCGAGCGTCGCCCGAGTCGCGCGGTAGAAATCGTGGGCCGCCGCATTGACCTTATCGTCCTGCCAGGCATCCCCATGGCCGGGCTGGCCGCCGGATGCCGCATAGACGCCGCGCTGCACGCCGCCGCTTGCCACCCAATAGGCGAAATCGATCGCCTCCCCCGGCGCCCGCGAAAAGGCCGAGACGGCTATGCCCGTCCCGCCGAGCGCCGAGCCGACGGGCCCGGCGGCGTCCACGGTCGGGAAATCGCCGAAGCGGACGAGCGCCGGGCGAAAGCCGGCGATGGAGTAGCTGACATAGCCGTAGATAAGCGGCGCGCAGGGGACAGGCGAGGCCTCGACAGCCATAGCCTCGAGCACCGCGATCGGATCCATACCGAAGCATGCGGGGTCGATCAGTGCCGAGATTTCCTGCAGCAGCTCGACCGCCGTGGCGCCCGTTTCGGCGTCGACGAGATCCCCCTTCGCGGCGCTGCGGCAAGGCCGACCGAGATTGCCACAGAGCGTGTAAAAGCTCATCAGCGAATGCGGAGGCCGGAGCGGCAGGAGGACGCCGCCGCGACGCGCGAGCGCGAGCATCTCCCCCCATGTCTGAGGGCGATCCGTCCGATCTGGCCGCCAGGCCTGCACCTGGGTCGCGGCGTCGATCGGAAAGGCCCATTGGCGTTCATTCCACGCGTAGCTCCGATAGGACGGGCCGACGCTTGCCGCCGAGAGCGCCTGCCGCTCCGCCTCGCGACCCGGCACGTCCAGAGGAAGCAGGCAATTCTCGCCGGTGATCTGCCCCACATGCGGATGGTCGATGATGATCAGGTCGTAGTTCCTTGCCAGGGTCTCGACCGGGAAGGCCTCGAAATCCTGCAGCGACCGCTTCTCCCACCGGATCTCGACGCCCGTCTTTTCCTGCCAGGATTGCGAGCAGGCCACCATCGGGTCATAGCCGCGCGGGTGGTTCCAGGTCATTCCCTTGAGGACGACGCTCATAGGCCGAACTCCTCCCTAATCGAGCGTCCATGCTCGCCGATCCGCGGTGCGGCGCGCTCGACACGCGGGCGGCGGCCGTTGATCCTCAGCGGCGAACGGGTGGTGGTGATCGACACGTCGTCTTCGCGCACCACCGTCTGCAGCATGTCGAGCACCTGGAAACCATCGCTCTCCAGGAGCTCGTTCCAGTCGAGCACGCGCGCGCACCAGATGTCGGCCGGCTCCAGCACCGCCAGCCATTCGTCCACGCTGCGCAGCGCGATGCGCGCGGCAATCAGCGCCTTGATGCGATCGCGCTCGGTGAACCACGAGGACGGATCGTCGCGATAGGGGGCGAGTTCGTCGATCTCAAGCAGGTCCGCAAGCTTCGGGATCGGCGTCATGGCGATCGCGAGATAGCCGTCGCTCGCCGCATAGACGCCGTAGGGTGCGGCGAGATAGGCATGGGCGCTCCGGAACGCCGACCGCTTCGGCAGGCGGCCTCCGTCGTTGAGATGCGTGGTCAATACCTCGAACTGGAAATCGACAAGCGCCTCCAGGAGGCTCGTTTCGACGAGGCTTCCCTTGCCGGATATGCCGCGCCGCACCAGAGCCGCGAGAATCCCTTGAGCGGCGGCGGCGCCGGCCAGCATGTCACCGATGGCGAGCCCGAAGGGAACCGGCCCCTGCCCTTCGTCGCCGTTCAGCCACATGACGCCCGAGCGCGACTGCGCCAGGAGATCCTGGCCGGGGCGCTTCACCCAGGGCCCCTCCTCGCCATAACCGCTGATCGAGGCATAGACGATGCGCGGATTGATGGCCCCGACCGCCTCGTAGTCCAGCCCCAGCCTTTCGATGACGCCCGGCCGGAAGTTTTGGATCATAACGTCGGCCTGCGCGAGAAGCCGCTTCAGCGCAGCGAGATCGGCCTCGTTCTTGAGGTCTATCGCAAGGCTTTCCTTGGCGCGGTTGATCGCATGGAAAATCGTCGAGTCGCCGCCGATCTCGGTGTCGCTCAGATAAAGCCGGCGGGAAAGATCGCCGCCATCCGGCCGCTCGATCTTGATGACCCGCGCGCCGAGATCCATCAGCCGCAGCGAACAATAGGGGCCGGAGAGAAACTGGCTCATATCGACGACGACCAGGCCGGAAAGCGGCAGTTCGGATTCTGTTGTCATGCGTATCTACTCTTCCCTCATGCAGCGGCAACCGGATGTGGACGGCATCCACTTGGACCAAACGAAGCGATCATCTTCTTATTTGAATACTTAATTCACATATAGGTAGATTTGACAAGTCAACAACGCGGCGCACCCGCAACATAGCCGCGGGAAATACGGGTGACTGGCGTCGGCTGGGGACGGCGGGCTGTATCGCGTGACCGGGCAGGAGAAGCCGGCTGGCTTACCCAGAGGCATGCGCAGATGGACTCGCGCCAAGGCGATGCAGAAGGAGGGCTACTAATCGCCTGGACCTACAAGGCGGCCTTTCTCGTCGGCGACCGGGCAGCGCTCCTGAAAGGCGCATACATCGCGATAATGCGCTTAAGCTGATTGCCTGCTAGCTGAGCTCGCCAGCAGCCCAGGCGAAGGCCTGCGAAGCGCTTTCCTGCACACTGCCGAGGAGTGCGGCTATCGCAATGATGTCCGAGGAAGCACGCGAAACAATGCCACAAGCGACGACGTCCGCGATCATATCGTCGTGCCCGACGCGGAATGGATCAACACAAACGCGTCACTGCTGCTTCAGCGCTGTAACGAGTGGATTCGTTGAAGACCAGAACTGCTTGCGCGGGCAAGAGTTACCTATTCGCCGCCGCCCTCCGCCATCTGCGTAGCGGCGGCGAGCGGAAAGAGACTTCAATCATGTCTCCTTCCTCGTCTACATCCTAATTCCCCTCGACTGATTAATCGCGCGCTGGCGCCGCTCGGAGACGATCTTCTCGCTGCTTTGCACGCGAACGGTCTGCTGCAAGACCTGGAGCCGATCCCGCATCGCCTCGAAGGCGCGCCGCTGGGCCGGCGAGACGCGATTGATGACGTCCGTCTCGCCGCGCAGGATGGCGTTGCAGCCGAAGCGCTGATCGAGCGCGCGGCTGACCTTGGCGAACTCTCGGGCGATGTGCGGATCGAGCGAGCCCGCGGCGACGTCGAGCTTGCCGTCCTTGTTCTTGATCTGCGCCGCCAGCCGCTTGAGCGCGTCCTCGGCCGCTGGCGACAAACCGGGAATGGCAACCGCCATCCGGCGGCGCTCTTCGGTGATACTTCTAGTTTCGGCATCGAGGGCACTGGCATAGGACGCGCCGAGGGAACGGATGCGGCTTGCCGCTTCCGGCACAGCTTGAAGTGCGCCCTTCCGCTCCCGGCCGACGGCAAGCAACTTGTCCATGATGCGGTCGGAACCGCGCAGCGCCCCATAGGCGGCGGGATCATTGCTAACGGCCGCCGCAATCCGCTCACCGGCAAAGCCCTTGACGATCAGATCCTCGATCTTGCCGATCGCGTCTGCTGGGTCTCGCCAGACGCGTGTTGCCGTTTCAACGAGGGCCGCGCGGTGATGTGCATAGTGAGGAGCGGCGAGCGCTCGCTCCCTCGCTTCCTCGTCCACCGTCGTCTTGAACTCGGTGACGGCGGCAAGCATCGGCAGCACGGCAAAAGTCTCCTTCCCCAACTCGACACTGGCGCCGGCAACGATCTTCGACCGATCCTGTCTCTCGGCAAGGTGTTGTTCCTCGGCAAAGCGCCTGATGACGGCGAACAGGCGCGTCAGCTTTTCGCGACGCTCGGGGGCAAGATCCTCCGGCATGCGCTCGGCGATGTTGCGCTCGGCAATCACATCCGTCTTCGCGGTGAAGGCGCTCCAGCCGAAGCGTGCGGTCAGCGCCTCGTTGACGGCCTTGACCTCCTGGACCAGCAAGCGGTCCTCGACGGCATAGGTGAAGGCGGTCCGGTAGGCGTCGTCTCCCCCTTGCTTGCGGACCGCCTCGATTTCGACCAGGCGCGCCATCGCCGTTTTCGAGAGCGCCGGAACCGACAATGCCATATGCGCGCGCCGCTGCTGTTCGCTGATACCGAAGCGCTCGGCGTTTCTGCGGAACTCGGTCGCATGAGCGCGTGCCAGAGGCAGCAATTCCGACAGCGCGACTGTCGCCGCGGTGCGCTCGTCGCGCGCGGCGCGGCCGTCGACCACGAGCTCGGACCCGCGCAGTCGGCCAAGCCGGTCGGGTGCAAGGCCAAGGTCCTCGGCAAGCTTGCGCGGCTCGATGGCGGCGTCCGACGCCAGCGCATTCAGCGCCGACAGCGCGCCATCAGGATCGCGATAGATTTTCGCGAGCACCAGATGCAGGATCGCCTCCCGCTCCTTCCACCGTTGCGAGGAGAGCTGCGCAAGACGTGCATCCTCCGCGACGCTGCGGGAGAATGTCGTGGTCGGCGGGACCAGATATTTTCCATCCGACGGAATTCCGGTCGAGAGGGTTTCGGTCCGTTCCTCGTTGTAGGCGACACGCCGTTCCCGCTCGATCGCAAAGCCGAGCGCAACGCTCGCCCGCTCCCAGAGCTTCGCCACCTGCTCCCGCTTCTCGGCAATCCCGGCCCAACGCCGCAAAACCTCCGCTTCCATTCCGGCCGCGACCAGCGAGAGATGATAAAGCCCGCGCCGTCTGGCGAAGTCGCGGGCCTGCGCCTGATAACCGGCCTCATCCTCAAAATCGAGCGTCGTTGTCTTGGCGCCGGAGCGCGACAGGCGCTCGACGAGCTGCTTGAACAGTTGCGGCCGATGGCTTTCCCGCTCGATCCGCTCCCGGCGGGCCGCGGCGGTTTCCAGCTGGCTTGCGCTCCAGACATTGCGATCGACCTGCCGTTCCTCGAAGCGCTTCTCACCGGTTTGCCCATCGACAATCGGAACCTGGACCTTGACCCGCTCCACGCCGTCTTTGCGCAACGTGATCGTGTCGCCTTCCGCGACGCCAGCATCCTTAAGCGCCTTCGGCAGGCTGACGCCCCAGAGCCGCTGGACGGTGCCGTCGTCGGTCCTGATGTCGGCATAGGGGCTCTCGTCCGCATCCTCGTCATTGGGCCGGAACTTCGCCATCCCTTCTTTCACCAGTTCGCCGGTGACGCCGGCGGCATGGTCGACACGCGGCTTACGACCCCATTCGGGCTTCGCCTCGAAGTCCTCTTTCGCCGCGTAAAGATCGGCGCGGTCGCGATGGCGGGTCATCGCCACATAGGTCAGATGCTGGTCCATCATGCCGGTGGCAAGCACGAAGGTGCGGTCGACGGTCGACCCTTGCGATTTATGGATGGTCGCGGCATAGCCGTGATCGACATTGCGATAGCTGTCCTGGCTGATGACGACGTCGCGGCCACTGTCGAGGCGCACCGACAGCAGCGTATCGCCGCGTCTGTCGCCGGTGGAAACGACCGTACCGAGCATGCCGTTCTTCACGTATTGCGGTCCAAGCCGCCGTGCCCGCGGCTCAACGAAGCGGGCGTTTTCCAGGAAGATGATCCGGTCGCCAGCGGCGAACTCGCGAAGCCCACGCGCCGTCTGGAATTCCCGCGCCCCTGTCAGCGCGCCCTCGCCGATCATGACGTTGCGCAGGGCCTCGTTCAGCTTCCGGACGTCGTCGTTGGTGTGGGCGAGAACCAGCAGCTCGTCGCCGCGAAGGCGGCCCGGATGTTCGCCGTCGGCGGATTTCTGAAGCAGGTCACGGCGGGCATTGGCCCAATCGGCAACGATGCGGTCGACGATCTCGGCGCGGGTTTCGGTCTCGACAATGCGGCCCTGCTGCGCATAGGCATCGAGACCCTCTTCGACCTTGCCGCGGGCAAAGAGACGCGAGGCATCGCGCGCCCACGCATCACGCTGGCGGCGCACGCCGGCAAGTTCGGCAAAGCCGATCCGTTCGGTGATCGCCCGGAACGCCGCACCCGCCTCGATCGGCTGCAGCTGCATCGCGTCGCCGACCAGCACGGCTTTCGCGCCGGCATCTTCCACCGCCTTCAGGACGCGCGCCATCTGCTGCGACGACACCATGCCGGCCTCGTCGATCACCAGCACATCGCCACGCTGGAGCTGTTCGCGGCCGCTTTCCCAGGCCAGTTCCCAGGAAGCGAGCGTACGCGACCGGATGCCGGAACTGTCCTCCAGCCCCTCGGCCGCCTTGCCGGCCAAGGCTGCGCCGATCACCCGCCGGCCTTCACCTTCCCAGGCGGCGCGGGCCGCCGCCAGCAGCGTCGACTTGCCGGCCCCGGCAAGACCGACGACGGCTGCGATGGCATTGTCACGCGTAACATGACGGACCGCATCGACCTGCTCGGGATCGAGCCGGAAGGGCTTTTCGGTATCAGCCGTTTCGATGCTTCGGACGGCTGCGGCGGCTCGCGCGTTGGAGACGCCGAAGCCCTTGCGCCTTGACAGCACCTCAGCCGACCGCGCCATGGCATATTCGAGGCGCAGCATCTCCCGGGTGGTGAACACCGCCGGCTGCTTCGCCTTGCCGGTCTCGGCATCGACCTGCTGCGGCTTCAGCAGCACCAGCTCGTCGGAGGCCATCAGCCGCGCCCGGATGTTGGCAAAATCGACGGGATCGTCGACATAGCGGTGCAGCGCCCTGGCGATATCGCGCTCGTCGAAGGTGGAGCGTTCGTTGCCAAGCTGCTTCAACAGAAGCCCAGGCTCGGCCAGCAGCCGGTCGGCCATTTCCTGCCGGCGGGCGAGATCGGCCGGCGCAAAATACATCGCGATGCCCTTGCGCGCGAGCGCCGCCTTTTCCGGCCCAAGATGTTTCTGTGCGATGCCGTCGAGGCCCTGCTCGGCATAGGAGCGGCCGTCGAGGCGGATCTCGTGGCCGGCAAGCGCCAGATGCCGGTTGGCGGTTTCTGCCCAGGCGATCTTCCAGGCCTTGATCGTTTCCTTGTCGCCGGCCCAGAGCTTGTAGACGATCTTGCCGTTCGGCCTGTCCGGCGTGACGACACGCAGCGGCTCGCCGTCTTCGCCCAGGACCGGAACCTTCTTCGGCCCGAACCCCTGCTCCGTCAGCGGACGCAGCGCGGTCATCAGATGGATGTGCGGATTGCCGTCCTTGTCGTGATAGACCCAGTCGGCGACCATGCCTTTCGACGTCAAATTGTCCCGGACGAACTCGCGCACCAGCGCAATGTTCTCCGCCCGCGTCAGCTCTTCCGGCAAAGCGATGATCAGCTCGCGCGCCAGCTGCGCGTCCGCCCGCGTCTCGTGAGCCTCAACCGCATTCCAGAGCGCCTCGCTCGCCTTGGCGACCGATCGCCCGTCAATCGCCGCCTTCAGCCAGGCGGGGATATCGTCCGGCAGCGCCAGCTCCTCATGCACCAGCTCCGAGGCGCCGCCGCGATAGCTGAACGAGGTTCCGGCCTGCTCGTCGATCATCCGGGTGCGATGGCGATAGGCGGCGGCCGAGACGCTGCTGCGTCCCGCTCCCCTGCCGATCACCTGCGCTCTGACGAACATGATCGCCACTGATGTCTCCAGACTTGTCCAGGCACGTCGCGCCAGCGACGTATATTGCGCCCTCAAACCGATCGGCCTGCCAGGGCCGATGCCGCTTCTCGGTTGCAGGTTAGTCTATTTAACTATATTGTTCTAGATAGTATAATCCGCGTCGTAGACATAGCCGGAATGACGGACATTGTATTTGCCCGTGACGGTAGCGTGGCAAAGATCATTGGCGCTCGCTCCACGTGCCTTTCGGGACTCCTTCCGATCAGCCGGACCATGCCACGCGTGCTGTTGCCTGCTCGCTCGAGCTTGACGCATTCGCATGCTCCTTCCGTGAGCACTGTCAAAGAAAAACGAATCTCACGTGGCCACACGCGCATTGGAGCCCACGTCGGAACCGCCGGCGTTGGCAATCTCGGAGGAGAAAGTTTTTCGACTACAGCGCCTACAGCGATACCATCAACGTCGCCGCACGCCTGGTCGCGAAACGCTACGCCCAATTACGTACTGCGTTCGCTTGCGACCGTCACAATCGATGCGCAGATTAGAAGTCATGTCCACCCTCGTGCCGTTGACCACGGATGTACTGAGCTGCATGAGGTGCCGGCTGTTGTCCGCCTCCTATCCATCATCAGGTTGAATTGCATTGGTGCTTCTCTGCATCTGGCCCACCAGAAACGGCGTGGCATCGCCGAACTTCTCGTGCTTGGATTCGGACTGGCACGGCCCGGTGTCGGATTAGGAAGCCCGGCCGTCGCCCCACGATTACCCACGGCACAACTTCTGTGACCAGCGCACCGGTTACGAAGAACCATTTTGGCCCGCAGTGATAAGCAACCGCATTAACAAGCCATATGAGCGAAAGTTCACATAATACTCCTTGTGATGTGGAGACCATCTTCCCGGGGAGCCGACAAAATCTTGTCCGTCGCTAGCAAGAGCTCAACAGAGCCTCCACTCGTTGAACGCGTGCAGCGTACCTAGTCGGTACCGCTTCGTCGTTTCATCACACAGTTTCCCTATTGAGCGCCGCTAAAGGCTCTGCGGCATTAATGCTTTGAGGAAACGAAGGCGATCGATAGACAGCTTCTTCCGTCTTATCGAGATACTGCATGAGGGCAGTCACGAGGTGATAGAATATGGAAGCTGGCACTTCAGTCGCAACGGCGCTGCCCTTCTCGTCGACGCGATCGATCCACATGCCGAGCGGCGCCGGGTCGATATGCCAACGGAACAGGCGGCCGACACGCGCCTCGATCTCCGGCTTGAGATCCGGCCCACCCGTGCCTTCAAGCGCGAGCGCGGCTTTGACCGCCTCGGCCTGCGGCCAGCTGCGCGAGATGAGGTCAAGCGGGAGAGCGGCGCGGGACACCGCGCCGTAAGCCAGTCCTGTGGACCGATTGAGCCCAGTTGCTATCGCGGAAGCGTAGAGCTTGCGGGCAAAAGCGATCAGATCCGTCTGCCTACTTTTTGCGGCAAACTCGACGAGAAGCGAGGCCCATTCGAAATGATGGCCAGGCTCGGTCCACTGGCCCTTTGGACCGACGGCCGGATTCCAGGCCGCGTCGAAATATTCGCCGAGCGTCCAGCTTTCAGTATCGAAGAAATGGCTTCGGAACAGATCGATGATGCGGGCAGCCCGGCGCAGGTAACCCCGCTCGCCCGTTGCTGCGTACCACGCGAGGAAGGCCTCGAGAAGATGCATATGAGGGTTGCTCCGGCGCAGCTCGGTACCGTCTGATGTCTCCAGGAAACCGGTTAGCCTGTCATCCTCCAGGTGCTCGTCGAGAAAGGCGAAGGTCTCCTGGCCGAGCCGCAGAGCGTCTGGATTGCCGGCTTGGTATGCGTGAGCGAGCATCAACAGGACACAGGCATGATCGTAGGCATCCTCACACGCATCGGCGATCGTGCCGTCTTCCTGAAGTACCCGCGCCCAACCGCCGCGTTGAGTTCGGCCCTTCTCCATGAATGCAATGCCATGAGCAATCAGCCCGTCGGCATCGCCGTCCCAGCCGCGTAGCTTTGCCACGGAAAAGGCGTAGACCTGACGGGCCATGGTGCGCATACGCTTGGGCTTCATCAGCGGCGCAGCCTCGAAGCTCAGGGCTTCGTGGAAGCCGCCATGGCGCTCGTCGACACCCGCCGTAGACCACAGCGGCAGCGTTTCCTCGAACAACCAGTGAGCGACCCGCTCACGCCAGGCACCCGGCTGCAGCACGCGAGCGTGAGCCGGGGTGAACTTCGTCTCCAAACGCCCGCTCTTCTCTAGTTGTTCGACGATGCGCTTGACCTCCTGGCTCTTAGCGACTGGCGCCACGAAGGTGGCGTCAGCCGTGGACACGATCGCGACGTCTCGGAGACCGATGACCGAGAGCAGCCGACCCTGGCTGCGCAGGTAGGAGCGCTCGCAATCGATTGCGACGACGTCGCCGATCACCACATTGCCGTTCCCGTCGGTAGGGCTGATATCGAGCAGCGACTGCCAGGAGCCGAGGTCGCTCCAACAGAAGCTCGCCGGCACCATCGCGATGCCGCTCGCATGCTCCATGATCGCATAGTCGATCGAGGCAGAGGGGATTGTCGAATATTGCTCGATTGGAAGGTAGGTGCCCGACACCTCGGTCGCCGCCGCCGCGAAGGCGCACTCTGTCTTTTGCCAGATCGCGGCCTGATGCTCGCGGAAAGCCGCGCGCATAGCGCCGGCGCGGAACAGAAAAATTCCGGCGTTCCAGAAAAAGTTTCCGGAGGCGACATAGGCTTTCGCCATCTCCAGCCCAGGCTTCTCAACAAAGCGGGCGACATCACGAACATTGCCCTTCCCAACCGACTCTATGTAGCCGTACCCAGTTTCCGGCGAGTCCGGCGGGATGCCGAAGACAACAAGTCTGCCGGCTTCGGCCGCCGGTACGCCCTTTTCCACTGTATTCCAGAACTGCTCCTCGGTCGAAATCTCGTGGTCGGAGGGCACAACTAGGACCAGTCCGTCGCCGTGGGTGGCAATCGTCTCCAGTGCAGCCACCGCGACCGCGGCAGCCGTATTGCGGCCAACCGGCTCGAAGATCGCGTGACCACCCGCCAAATCGATGCCGGCCAGGTCGGCACGCACCCGCTCAGAATGGCGCTCCGACGCGATCACGTGGACTGGCGTGTCCCCAGCCGGTCGGGCCTTCAGCCGCCGCACGGTGTTGACCAGCATTGAGCCGTGGCCAGCAAGGTCATGGAATTGCTTCGGATTGTCCTCGCGTGAGAGTGGCCACAGCCGCGAGCCGACACCGCCGCTCATCACGAAGCAGGAAATCCGTTCCGGCATAACTTCGCCCTCTTCCCTTGCTCGCTTCCGGCTAGATGGTCTGGTTGTAGGCGCCGACCTCCGGATTTTCCCTGAGTACGCAGTCGACCGCCTCGAACATGGCGCGCTGGCGTGCTTCCGAGACCGGGCTTTCGACCACGACCACAAGCTCCGGCTTGTTGGAGGATGCCCGCACCAGTCCCCAGGTGCCGTCCTCGGTCACCACGCGCACGCCGTTGACGGTGACGAGATCGGCAATCATCTGTCCTGCGACAGGAACTCCGTCCCGCTGCATCGCCCGGAACCGCTCCACCACCCGTTCAGCCACGGCATACTTCACTTCATCGGCGCAATGTGGCGACATGGTTGGTGAACTCCAGGTCATCGGCAGCGCCCGGTAGATCTCGGCCATGCTTCTGTTCGGACTGCGGTCGAGCATCTCACAGATCGAGATCGCGGTGATCAACCCATCGTCATACCCGCGCCCGAGAGGCGCATTGAAGAAGAAGTGCCCCGACTTCTCGAAGCCCGCAATGGCACCCAATTCAGCGACCCTTCGTTTGATATAGGAATGGCCGGTCTTCCAGTAGTCGGTGCGCGCACCGTTCGCCTTCAGCACCGGATCGCTCGCGAAAAGCCCTGTCGATTTGACGTCGACCACGAAAACCGAACCAGGATTCGAAGCGGAAATATCCCGTGCCAACATCACACCGATCTTGTCGGCGAAGATCTCGCTGCCCTCGTTGTCGACCACCCCGCAGCGATCGCCATCGCCGTCGAAGCCCAGCCCGACATCGGCGCCGCTCTCCAAGACCTTGTCCCGGATGGCATGGAGCATCTTCAGGTCCTCGGGATTGGGATTATAGCGGGGGAAGGAATGGTCCAGATCGCAGTCGAGCGGGATCACCTCGCAGCCGATCCGCTGCAGCACATCAGGCGCAAAAGCGCCGGCTGTGCCGTTGCCGCAGGCGGCAACGACCTTCAGCTTCCGGCCAATGCGCCTGCCGCGGGTCAGATCGTCGATATAGCGCCGACGGAAGTCGGGAACGAACTCATAGGCTCCGCCGCCGGTCAGGTCGAAGTCAGCTTCCAGTACGATCCTTCTCAACTCCGCCATCTCTTGCGGCCCGAAGGTCAGCGGCCGGGCCATGCCCATCTTGACGCCGGTCCACCCGTTCTCGTTGTGCGAGGCCGTCACCATCGCGACCGACGGGACATCGAGTGCGAACTGCGCGAAATAGGCCATCGGTGACAAAGCCAAGCCGATGTCCCTGACCCGGGCGCCTGCAGCCATCAGCCCGCAAACCAATGCCAGCTTGATGCCAAGCGAGTAGGAACGGAAGTCGTGCCCGGTCACGATCTCCGGACCGGCGCCCGAGCGCTGGATGAATGTGCCGAGCCCCATGCCCAGTGCCTGAGCGCCCATCAGGTTAAGTTCCGGCGCCTTCCCGCAATCGGAGCGCCCGAACCACCACCGCGCATCGTATTCCCGAAACCCCGTCGCCCGTATCAGCGGGCTCGTCTCATAGGTAAATTTGTCGGGTCCGGATTCTTGGGCCGGCCCATTTGCCGACGCCGATTCAAAACGAGCAAAATTCATCTGCACCGCCTCGCGCACCGCCAATTGTTGGAACCATTAACAGGATCGTGGTTGCGGCAGTCCCGGCTTGTCCCCTGCTCCGCCCTCGACGACGAACATATCGCTGAGTTTGTAAGCAACCTCAGTCCGGTTCGTAGCCTTCAGCTTTTTCATGATGTTCCGGATGTGGACCTTTACGGTGCTCTCACGCAGATTGAGCTCGTAGGCAATGATCTTGTTCGCCTTGCCGCGCCTGAGCGCATGGATGACTTCTTCCTGGCGCTGCGTGAACATCCCCGCCATAGGCCGTGGCACTTCCCCGCCAGCGACCATGTCTATTCGAGTGGTCAGGACGCTGCTGGCGGGGACGAATATCCCGCCGGCTCGCGCCAGATTGACGGCTTGCACACAGACGTCAAAGCCGATGGAGGATGGTATATAGCCCCTGACTCCGCACTCAAGTGCCCTGAGGATTTGAGGCAGTTCATCCCAGTCGGATAGGAGCACGACGGGGGTCGGATCAAATTCCCTTACCAGATCCGAGATTTCGGCCGCGTTGCTGGTATCAACAGCCTTTCGACCACCGATATTCAACAGGATTGCCGCGATGGGCGGATGAAGTTCTTTGTCCTTCCGCCATTCATCAATTGAACCATAGGCTAAGACTTGCATGCCCATACCATGCAGCACGAGACACTGGGACAGGCATTCCCTATCGAGCGTGCGGCTGTCCAGCAGGAGCAGAGCCGAGCCCGCTGCCGTGTTGTTATGCGTTTCACCAGTTACCTTGCCAGGACGGGATGAGCTCAGCCTATGGACTTCGAGCGCGGCATTTTCGTGAATTCGAGTCAATGAATGCATGGTACACCCCCACCACAACATTAGTCGGGCGCAATAAATGAGGAGGTGGCGCTGAACGGTTCACGTCACCCGCTACATAAAAATGTCATTTTTTGAAACGGCGCCGGTAGAGCGCCAATCCCCAATAGAAAACGAGAATAAGCCTTAAACCGTCATCATTCATTAACATAAGTTAATATGCACCATTATTTGGTTCATAGAGGAGAAATATAATCTAGATTGTGCAATTATAGGTTACTTTACAGATTAATACGTTTTGCAAGTCGCTCCCACTATACCCATTCTGGGTTAGCCCAAACATCTTGATCTCGCATTCGCATTTCATGTCTCACCGGGCAAACGGAGGTAACCTGGGTCGAAGTCTGCGAAGTGCTCTAGGCCTTTTTTGTTCAGCAAATGAACGGAACCCTGTCGGAAATCCAGGTAGCCCCTCTGTCTCAATTCGCGCAGCATCCGGTTGACATGGATCGCGGTTACCCCGAGTGCGGCCGCAAGATCATATTGGGTTAGGGGGCATTCAAACTCATAGGTTTTTGCAGCATCCGCCTTCTCTAGGCGCGTACCCAACTCAAGAAGAAAATGAGCGGTACGGACCAAGGCACTTCTTCGGCCAAGATTGGTCAAGTGCTGAGAAAGAATCGCTTTTTCGCGGGCGACCGCCCCGAGCAGGCCAGCGGCAAGGCTCGTGGAATGGGCCAGCCCTGACGAAATCGCCTTGGCAGGCGCCTCGAATAGCATGAGCTCGGTCTGTGCCGTGAATGATTCCAAACCTTCGCCCTCGAAGGCTCGAGAGGCTACAACCTCTCCTTTCAGCGGGAAATCGAGGATCTGCCGCTCGCCATTCACCAAGTTGGTGCAGATGCAGCCCCACCCGGAATGGACGACGAAGATGCGATCCTCCTCTTCTCCCTGTCGGGTAATCACGGCATGCGCGGGGTAACGCCTAAGAATGAAGCCGAGAGATCCGAAGTGGGACTTATCGCTGTCGTCGAGCGCAAGCCGGAGTATCGAGGTTTCCAGTACCCGGGCAAACGCTTCAGACGCGACTGTCATTTGGGGGGCACCCCCTTTCTTTAAACTTGCATAATATACGGAGTGAGCCACAACGTAAGATTGCTAATCCGAGCTAATGCGAAATCGGTACCGCGCCCCCCTTGTGAGTCCTGACTTGGCATAATTAGTTGTAAACTTACGGTCTATCCAATCTCACGCTGTTGCGGGGCACACAGTAGGGTGCCCGCTTGCTCGTTAAAGTTCCTGCGATGCTACGGCAAGCTGAAGCCGCCGTGCTTGGGCCTGAGGCCTGAGGGCGATCGCGCTGGTCGTGACTACCTGTTGCCGACTGGACAGGTGCGGATGAGGTCCAATGATGCGGGCGAGACCGAGGAAAGAAATCCAACAAAAGGGGAATTGGGCGTCATCGGATCTGGTGAAGACAGCGAGTCACTCAGAGCTTGCGGCGGGTTCACGCGCAGGATGTGATTAGCATAAGTCGATGTCCGCGATCAGGAGCAGATACGCCTCAGCGATCCGGCGCCATGAAAAAGTCGCTGCCCGCGCTCTGCCCTTTTCAGCCAAGTGGCGACGTAGACTGTCCTCGTTGCAAAGTCGGCGGACGGCCGAAATCCATGATCCGGCATCTGCCGGGCCAGCGTAGAGGGCGGCATCCCCACACACCTCCGGAAGACAGGGGGCAGTCGAAGCAATAAGGGGGCAACCAAGTGCCATGGCTTCGACGGCTGGCAAACCGAACCCTTCTATGCGGGAGGGAAAAAGGAAGCACAATGCATGCGAGAGCGCTTTGGCCAGGTCGTTATCACTGATGCGGCCCAGCAGTCGGAGGTTCGATGGCTGTTGCAAGACCAGTCGTTTCAGCAAAGCGGCATCAAAATCTCCAGCCATACAAAGATCCAGCCCCAGCCGATCCAAGGCTGGGGCAAGCTTCAAAAGAAGTTCCACATTCTTGTACTTTTGGCTCTGGCCAAGGCAGAAGACAAAAGGCCGCTGCCCCAGATCGATCGACGACAGCGTCGCATCCCAGCGCGCTACATGATCGCTTCCATTATAGGTAACCGTGATCTTCTCGAAAGGCGCCACGCCAAAGCCGGCGATGTGATCGCGTGAGAAACTCGATACTGTAGTGATCGCCGACGCTCTGCGGCCCAGTGCTGGAAGTATCAATCTGTGCGCCAAGCGAAATCCTCGCCCGTAGCTTTGCGGCATCAATCTGGTGTGTAGATCGTGAATGCACACGATTTGGCGCCGTATAGCCACTGGCGCGAGATTGCAGAAGCTCAGCAATCCGCCCCTTACATAGAATGGCAATTGCGCCTGCACCCAGAACTGCGGCAGCCGAGGTCGACTGTATTCCGGCACCACACGCACCGGGATCGACTTCAAGGGGAGGTCTCCAGGCGGTTCGCAAGGGGCCACAATCGAAAACTGGAGCCCACGCGTCATCGGATGACGTTCCGTCATTAACGCGTCGAGCGCCAAAGTCACTTCTCGCGCATAGCGGGCCACACCAGTCGGCCGCAAACCGAGAAAGTCACCGTTGATGGTCCAGTCATGGCGCCAATTCGAAATAGGAGCCGCGAGCGCCGGTCCCCCTCCGTCGCATCCATGCCGTAGCGCCGATTTCGCACGAGTACTCTGCTGGTCGACCGGGCGAGCGCCCCCGACATCGGTCATGCTTGCTACTCCACCGCGGACGACATTGGCCGAACACGCAATGGAACATCCAATGACAATTTGGGCTCCGGTCGTTCAACTTCCCGTCGGTCGCTCGGGCCCATTTATCGTCCACCTGGAGGCGTTATGCCGTCGGCTTGTGTCCTTTCGAAAGTACCTCCACATGCGCGCTTTCGAAACGAACCCATTGGAGGTAAAGGTGGCCTACCCGATGGCCATCATCCTGCGACCTTCACCGGGTCTAACGCCAATGAGTAAGAGCGCTATCCAAAAGGTGGTGACGTGGTGAGCCTTTCGCCGGAACGCGGCTCGCCTGGCCGCGCCGAGGACAAAGCAGCGGGCGTCGGTACTCACTCCAAGGGCTGATTGCGGCTAGGAAGAAAAGTCCGATGGTTTGCGCTAGGCTTGGACGCGGTATAACGCGCGCGGTGGCGGACTATGGAACGCTCGTGGACGATTAATGGACGCTTTCTGGCGCAGCCTCTTACGGGCGTTCAGCGATACGCTTTTGAGATCGTGCGTGCCTTGGACGAACTAATCGTCAACCAGCCCCTCCTCGCCAGCAGGCTCAAGATCGAATTGCTCGTTCCTCGCGATGCAAAGGTCCCTTCCCTCAGAGCGATCTCAACGCGCGCCATTGCCATTGCCCCTATGCACGGCCACTTGTGGGAGCAGGCAGCACTTGCAGCTCACGTTCGAGGTGGACTTCTCAGCTTCTGCAATACCGGCCCCTTGAGCGTCCGAAAGCAGATCCTGTGCATCCATGATGTCAACACGCGAACCTACCCACAGAGCTATTCGCTCCCGTTCCGGCTGCTCTACCGCACCTTACTACCTGCTTTGGGGAGGAGAGTCGCGGCGGTCGCGACCGTCTCGCGCTACTCTGCCGGCGAGCTCGTCCGTCATCGAATATGCGGACCGGACAAGATCACGGTGATCCCAAACGGGCACGAGCACGCAGCCTCGTGGAAGCCGCGGCATTCCCAAAGGACTCGGGCCGTCGCGGGGCGGGACACGATCGTCGTCATTGGAAGCGCAATTGCTCACAAGAACACCGGCCTGATCATCGGTATGGCCGAAAGGCTTGCCGCGGTGGGGCTACGAATAGCGGTGGTCGGCATGTCCGACGCGCGCGTTTACAAAACTTCCGGCCGGAAAGAATCGGCCAGCAATGTCACTTGGCTGGGAAGGCTCTCGGATGAGGAACTGGCGGCGCTGCTCCAGGACTGCCTGTGCCTCGCGTTCCCCTCTTTCATAGAGGGCTTCGGTCTGCCTCCGCTCGAAGCCATGTCCATCGGGTGCCCCATCGTTGTGTCCAACCGGGCCAGCTTACCCGAAATCTGCGGTGAAGCGGCTCTCTACGCATCTCCTAACGACGCCGAAGCTTGGTTCGACCGCTTCATGCGGGTGCGCAACATGCCCGACGTGCGCGATGAAATGATCGGCATTGGCAGGATGCAAGCGTCAAATTTCCAGTGGAAGGCGTCGGCTAGCCGATATCTCGACATAATGGCAGTTTTGGACGGAATGTCCAAGCCATCCGGCGGCCCGGTTGCCGTATCTATCGCCTGAAGTGGGCCGCCTGCGCCACTGCAAGCGCCTTCAGGATCGCCAGGTCGAAGCGGCCTTCGGAAAATCTGTCCGCATTCGATCGGCACGCCTGCGATTTGATCGCCGGCTGGTTCTGCTCGAAGACGTGGATGGCCTCCTTGAGCGACTCCACCGATTGGATGCCAAAGAGAATACCAGTTGGATGCTCGGCTTCGCCGAACGGCTGCACGATATCGCGCGCGCCGCCACGGCCGAAAACGATCAGTGGCGTACCGCATGCTTGTGCTTCCGCCAGAGCTATTCCGAAATCCTCGCAACCAGCGAACACCATCGCCTGCGCCCTGGCGACGGTCCTCACATATTCCTGTCGTGGCAAGTAACCTGTGAAGCTGACGTTGGAGCTAGCCATGCCCCGCAGGCTCTGCGACTGTTGCCCCTCTCCTACCACGACCAGCCGCCTCGATGGCATCTCGTTGAATGCCCGTATGACAAGGTCCGTGCGTTTGTAGGGCGCGAGAAAAGAGGCCGTAACGTAGTAGTCGTCTTTGCAGGCGATGAATTCAAGTTCGTCGAGGGCAACCGGCGGAAAGACGACCTGAGCTTCCCGGCCGTAAATTCGCTGGATACGAGAGCGCACATAGCTCGAATTGGCCAGCATGAGATCGGGCCCGTGGGCGGTTCGGGTGTCCCAGGTCCTTAGATTATGCAGCATGTAGCGGAAGAGCAGGCCCTTTGGGCCAAATCCAAGACGGCCCTGCGCAAGATAGGAAAACTGTTCGTCCCACGCGTAGCGAATGGGGCTGTGTACGTAGCATAAATGTGGCTGGTCAGGCCGGGTTAGAACTCCGCGCGCGAAGGCGGCGGAGGACGAGATCACGGCATCGTAGCCGGTGACATCGAACTGCTCGATGAGAAAAGGGCAAAGAAAAAACAGGGAGCGATAATATTTTTGCACCAATGGCAATCGGTTGGCGACCGAGGAATGAAACGCGACATCGTGAAAATACTGCTCCTTTATGTCCTTTGGCAGAAAGTCGAACAGGGTGAAGACCTCTGCATTTGGGAACAGCTTGCATATGCGGGCAAGCACACGCTCACCACCGCGAAAGTTTGGGCACCAATCGTGTACGATGGCGAGTCTTGCGCTGCGGTCCGCCAAGGCGGGCGGCGTTTGACCAGAAGTGCGTCTATGCGGCCTAAGGCGCGTGATCGTGGCCAGTTCGTCCCTGCGCATATAATGCATGTGGGAACACCCCCTCAGCCGATGTGCCTCCAAATTCTCCACATGAATGCGGTTCTGGGGCGCACGCCAAACAGTCTCTGTTCGGCCGTTGACGCGGGCAAGGTGGCAATCGGGCTTAGACGGTTCTCTCCTGCGAGGCGGACATAATCAAAATGCGTATGGTGGCTACGTCTGATGGGCCAGCCCCCCGGCACCTCGGCAGCCTTATTCACAGGCTGTCTGGTCGCCCGGGCTCGCCTAGGATGAAAGTTCGCCAGGCGAAGGCCCCCGATTATGTCAGTTGCCGGATAGCGAGCTATTGATGAAACTGGCCGTGATCATTGCCACTTTCGGCCGCAAAGAGCAGCTTGCTCAGCTTCTCGTGCACCTCGAACGGCAGGAAAGGCTGCCGGACGAGGTGGTCGTATCAGCTCCTGACGAGACGCACGTTCCGGTCTACGAGCCGCGCGTATTTCCGATTTCCATTGTCTTAGGAAGGCGCGGATTGTGCGCACAACGCAACCGAGCGCTCGAGCAGGTCTTGGAGCGCTTTGATGTGATCACTTTCTTCGACGACGACTTCATCCCTAAGGACGATTATTTGCGCCTTGTCGAACTGGCGTTTCAGGAGCATGAGGACTGGGCGGTGGTGATGGGGCACGTCGTCAAGGACGGCGCCCGAACTGCAGGTCTGAGCTGGGCGGAGGGGCTTCAGGTCCTTGCGGCCGAACCATCGAAAATGCCTGTCAAGCCAAAAATCGTTGATCATGTCGGCGCCTATGGCTGCAACATGTCGATTCGAATGAAGTTTGTCGGCGAGTTGCGCTTCGATGAGCGGCTGGTCCTTTACGGTTGGCAGGAGGACATCGATTTCACAAGTCAGTTGAGACGTTTCGGTCGGGTAATTGGTCTGAACACACTGCGCGGCGTCCATCTCGGGCTCAAGATCGGCCGCGTCAGTGGCGAACGCTTTGGCTACTCGCAGATCATCAACCCAACTTACCTGATGAGAAAAGGAACCGTACCAGCTAGTTTCGCGCTGCCATTGATAGCACGCAACATAGCCGCCAATCTGGTTCGCAGCCTTTGGCCGGAGCCATACGTCGATCGGCGGGGACGCCTTCGCGGCAATCTTATAGCCCTCGCACATCTGCTGAAGGGCCGGATCGAGCCCGAATACATCCAGAAGATAGCCGCATAGGAGGCCAGATGATGCCCTCACACAAACACCCGCGATCCAAATTGCCGTTTTCACTGGAAGTGCGGGGTCTTGTGCCAGCCGGCGTTTTGTCCAAGCGTATCAGGCGTTGCATTGGCCTTTTCGCCTTGTCGGCTGCGCTTTCTGTTTTCGCCGTATGTGGGCCAATTGCGGCCATCGCCAACGATGAATATCTCCTCGGACCTCAGGACAAGGTACGCGTCAAAATTTATGAATGGCGCGCCTCGCGTGACGTTATTTTTGAATGGAAGGCTTTGAATGATACCTTCACGGTGAGCGCGGGCGGGACATTGTCACTGCCCTTTGTCGGGGCAATCCCTGCCGCCGGTCTCACGCCGAACAGCCTCGCCTACGCGATTGGCGATAACTTGAAGCGCAATATGGGCCTCGGCAGGCGTCCCGATGCAGCAGTTGAAGTCATTCAGTACAGACCCTTTTATATCGTCGGGCATGTGATGCAACCGGGGGAATTTCCATACAGGCCGGAGCTTACGGTTCTCCAGGCGCTAAGCATCGCCGGAGGCCTGAGAACGAGGGAAGAAAGCATCGCCAGGTTCGAGCGCGAAATGATCCAGGGAAGAGGAGATGTCAGCCTTCTCGGGCTTGAGAATATCAATCTTCTGGCCCGCAAGGCGCGACTGGAGGCCGAGCTTAAGCATGCAAACAAAATTGAGTTTCCGGGCTCGCTGATTTCTCGTCAAGACGATCGCGCGGTCACGCTTCTCATGGAGCAGGAACGGTCAATCTTCCAGGCCCGCCGCGAAGGGCTAGAGACCCAGATCCGTGCACTTGAAAATCTTCGCGCCTTTCTGGAAAAGGAGCTCATATCATTGGACAAGCAACTTGTTTTCCACGACAGGCAGATCGCCCTCATCCAGAAGGAGCTGGGGGATGTATCATCGCTAGTTTCCAAGGGCCTCGCGGCCGCTCCACGAGAGATGTCATTGGAACGCGCGCTCGCGCAGTATCAAAGTGAACGATTAGCGGGTGAGACAAGCCTTCTCCGCACGCGACAGGAGATTAGCAAGACAGAGATCTCCATTCTGGAATTGCGCAATCGGTACGTGAACGAAGTCACTGCAACTCTGCGCCTGACACAAGCGGAACTCGATGCACTGGGTCGCAAGGCAGAGACGGCGATTGAACTACTCCATGAGTCGGAAATCTCAGCGCCTCGGCTTCTGGCGCGCCAAGCTCGGGCCGCTAAGGCCGAACCGATCTACACCATCGTGCGCACGACAAATGGCCACAGCGAGGAACTGCGGGCAGGCGAGTCGAACGTGGTCAAGCCGGGTGATACCTTGAAGGTCGAAATTCCCATGCCCGACCTAGAGGACTTCGAAGCCACCGATCCAGGCCCCCCGGGCACCACTGCGCTCTCGATCGCGCCGACGACATCCAGAGTGCCGAATGTTCGCTAAGCTCTTCAATACTGTGATAGCAAGCGAATTCCGGCCGTAGTCGATATGCACCGACTGGATGGTCGCAGCTGTAAGCCCATATGTTGATCTGTGGAAGGGCAAGCGGTCGAGCATCGCGGCGTTTTCATGGCTTCGACGGCGACCTCTCACATCGGTGGCGGACAGCAAAATACGTTCCGACAATGATGAAATGAATGCCTCGCGATGCGAGCAGCCATGAGCCGCCAGCAAAGATCAAGGTCAAAGATCCAAGCTCATGCGGACCGATCGCTGCCAGGCAAGTTAAGATGGCTGCACAGAGTGTGTTGACAGGGCACTGGCGATGGAAAAGCCATGAAAAATTTAGAACCCACGTTCACAAGTCCAAGCGACTCTGCTTTTCTGGGGGTTGATTGGTTTCCCTTCGGACGCCTCCGAGGAGGTTGGTATGGCTTGGAGCTTCCTTGCGGTCGGAGCGGCCGGCGTGCTGATCGGCGTTCGCCTCAGGGTGCCTGCGCTCATCGTCGCGTCCTTTATAACGATTATGGTGAGCGTCACCGCGATGCAGTGCTTGGGGTTTTCAGACCAACGCACGTTTTTGACGACCTTGTATCTCGTTCTCACCTTACAAGCTACCTATCTCATTGGTGTTCTCTTTGCGACTTTGTTGCACAGGTCGCCCTTCGATCGACATTGGCGATAGGCAGTCGATTGCAGCCAGCGGACGTGCCACGTCTATCGGGCCCTCTAAGATGCCTCATCGAACCTCATGACCGCGTAGGCTGTTTTAGCCAGGATGATGAGATCAGTCCAAATGGACCAATTCCGTACGTATTGCGCGTCGAGGGCAACTCGGCTCGCGTAGTCAATGTCATTCCTGCCACTTATCTGCCAAAGGCCCGTCAAACCGGGGCGGGTTTTCAGATACTCGTACGCCACGGCACCATATCGCGACATCTCCCCTGCCACGATGGGCCGGGGTCCGACGCAGCTCATCTCCCCTCGGATGATATTGATCAGTTGAGGAAGTTCATCAAGGCTGGACTTCCTCAACATTTGGCCGAGCAGGGTGGTGCGCGGATCATTTTTGAGCTTTTGGGTTTCCCGCCACTCCTCGGCTGCCCGTGGATTGCAAGCAAGATACTCCTCGAGTACCTGGTCCGCGTTCTCCGCCATCGTTCGAAACTTATAGCAATCGAATGGCGTGCCGTTGAATCCGATGCGGCGATGGACGAACAGGACCGGGCCCCCCGTGATGACCTTGATGAGGAGTGCGACGACGGCCATTAATGGCAGGGCCAGAACAAGAGCCGTCGACGCGACTGCGAGGTCCAAGCCTCTCTTGGGCCTACCGCCAAGGGGCTGGAGATCTGGTCCATGTGGTCTTGCAATCGCCAAGGGCTGACCCTCAGCATCGCTGCCTTCAATAGGAAGGGGCGGCCATTTGAAACTCGGTCGTTCTTTTGAGGAGGCTCCCGAATGTGAGGAACGGCGCACGCCCGTCAAGGAGCTGTTGCTACCGAGCAACCTGGCGACTATTCCGCGACGGTCTGGACGAAGACCAGGAGTGTTGACTGTCATGATCTCAGCGGTCCCCAGGGTATCTCACCTAGATATTCTTCAGCCGCCGCCGCTGCGAGGCAAGAACGGCAAAGGGCGTAACGTTTTTGCCACAGCCGCCGCTGCCTACTACTAAGTTGCTACCGGCTACGCGCTTCGAATGCGGCTCGGCGGTCGCATCACGACAATTCGCCGAACCGTACGGTCTGGCGCCCAGGAAGAAGGGCGGACGTCCTGCAAGGCCCCTGCAATCAATGCCCCGTCTGAGTGGCGCGCTTGCGATATTGTCGCGTCGACAAGCTACGGACCTTCGTCATGACCACGCCGATCACTGCGGTCTTTGTAATCCGCAAAATGCGTGAAAGCTCGCCGACGAGGTCCAGGGGGGTTTTCCCCCATTCCGCAACGATGAGCACACCGTCGAGCACAGAAGCAGCCACCAAACCGTGCACCCCAGAGGTGAACGGCGGAAGGTCGACAATGATGATCTCATAGCTATCGAGTTCATTGACCAATAATGCTTCCAGATTCTTGGGTGTAATTAGACGGAGCGTATCGGACGCCGGACTTGGCAAGAGATCAAATTGCAACCCTGGGACGGATGTGATCTGCCCTTCTATTTCCGCTCCGTCGCGGTTCTCGCCGGCCGGTGCCCGCGAATGCGGAAGGCGCTTGGTCAACGTGGAGTGGAAACCATCGGCGTCGATTACGAGAGTCCGCATGCCGGAGACGGCATACAGCGCTGCAAGGTTGCTCGCAACCGTGCTCTTGCCGTCATCCGGAGTGGCCGAGGTGACGCCGATGCATCGCAAGGGATGCGCGACATCAGCCAGGCTAATGGCCCCCTTTGTATGCCTGAGATTCCGGCTGAACAGAGACTCTGGCCGCCTTAGTACGTCATCCAGTTGTCCAAAGCCTCGCAGAAAGCCCACTGGTGGCAGCTCCCCGACGCAGTCAAAGCCCAACTCGTCCCTGACCTGCCTCGACGTCCGTATTGTCCGGTCCAGTGTATGCCGTGCGAATGCCAGCCCGAAGCCGGCCATCAACCCCGAAAGCCCCCCCAATGCGAGCACAAGCTTCTTCCGCGGGTGACTGGCTGCGAGCGGTCGCGTGGCCGGCGTGATGACGCGTGCGTCGGCGATCAGATAAGGTTGTTGGTTCACAGAACTGGTGAATGCGGCCAACAGGCTTTCATACATCTTTCGATATGTGTCCGCGGTAACCTCGAGTTCCTCGAGGGTAGGGCCGTTTCGCGTTACTCCCTCCCCTTGTCCGGACGCCACGACCTCCCCGTCCACGATTGTAGCCCCAAGTTGACGGCCAACGCTGTAGTCGTGCTTGGCGCGAAACTCTTGGGTCACCTGCGTGGCCAGATTCATCTGGGTGCGCACTTCCTCGATTCGCTTTTCGAGCCATGCCACGCCTTCGCGTGCGGCTGCAGCTCGGGTCTCCAACTGTTCGCGAACGAACGCTGCCGCTGTGGCATTGGCGACCTTTGCAGCAAGTGCGGGATCGTGGGACTGGAAAGTTATATCGATAGCATAGGAGACACCAACGCGCTGGACGCCCAAGCTCTCTCTAAATGTTTCGACTACGATGCGCCTGCGCTCAAACTCCGATAGTTGTGCAATGACGGCCTTTGTTTCCGACCGGTCTGCGATTGGCGAAGCTGGTTTCGGAATCGCCTGATGTTGCGGATCGCCGTCGAGAGCGAGCATGTCGACGGCCATTTCCTTTATTCGTCCGACGCGCTCCACCATGCTCGGGCTGCTCACGGACTTGAACCGCGGGTTGTCGACGAGGTCCAACTCTTCGATCACCATCAAAGCAATCTTCTCGGACCTGAGGACCGCGAGCTGGGTTTCAACCTGGGACGTGTCCAGGGACAAATTAATCTCGCCGGATTGCCGTTGCAGCAATTCGGGGATCTTCGGTTCGATGAGAATCTGGGTACGAGCCGTGAAGATCGAATCCGTTGTAGCTAACGAAAAGCCGGCGCCGAGCAGCCCGAGCAACGGAAATGCCATGATCAGAAATATACGCTGCCGGACAAACGAGGTGATATCGGCAAAGCCGATAAACTCGGAGTCCCCACCTGGTCCATACAAATTCTGCTGGCCCGCCGCTGCGGACCATTGGCGCTCTAGCATGGTGTCCGCCCGCAGCTCGCGTGGATCGGGTGGAAGTGCCGGGCAAGCGTAAGATACATTCTAGCGCCCCTCGGCCAGGGAATCCCTAGTGAATTTCTCGACCGGTGGGGCCAACCCTCTTGCGCTACGGAATAGATGTGCACGTCCATTTGCAGACCTGCTGCGATCCGAATTATCCTAAAATTGCAGGTTAGACTGAAGGGCGGGATGCGGAAATGCCCCCAAATGGAGTAGGTTGGTCTACACCCTTCATAAATCAGCGATTGGCAATTGGATTTACGATGGACAGAGAGCGCCACTGACCAATTAGCAAGTGTAGGCCAAGTCGGGGCGAGCGGAAAGCTAACCTTCTTTCCTCATGGACATTGACATCGCAGATGTCACTGACCCGCACCAAGGTGCGCAGCATATTTCCTCTGAAACTCACTCGATAGCATCATGCCCAAGGCAACGTTTTCCCTGGTCATAGTTCCGCCACTCAGATGCCCCGCGTAGCTGTCGAGGCCGTGGGGATCGGCTGACCGGTCCATGAGCAGGAGATAGAGAAAACTGATGAAGGGCCGGTCCGTCAAGCCAAAGGTGGCGTAACGCCGATTGAATTCATCGGATTGCATCAGGGTGAGCATCATTTCCGTGACATTAGTCTGACCGTTCTCCAAGGCCTCCGCCCAACGGGCTATGGCACCGGCATCTTTTCTGTGTCCCAGGACGAGACAGTAGGCAAAGCGCCCCTGTCGTACAGAGAGGGGTTCGGAGGCCCTGACTTCCGATATTTCACAGTCCCTTTTCGGGCGCACTACAGGGCGCTTCCCGAGAATGACTTCCCTTGCCGCGGCATAGGCTGATTTGGGTTCCCCTGTTGCCCAGCCGCCGTCACTTTTTTCGATGAGCTTCACGAGTCCCATATACGCCTCGAAATTGGGTGCCCAATATGTCTCGTCCAAGAGTTCGTAAACGTGCGCCGCCTCTACGCTGTATTTCAAGTGTAACTCGCGTAAACGCATCATCGCCTGCCTAAGTCCGTCTGCCTGCTGCTCGTCGCTGCGTTGGCTACCGAGGGGGTTGTTGAACTCCGTGACCCAGATGGGATGGCCATAACGTGCGAGTTCCTTGAACGCCCATTCAGGGTCTTCGCCATACATATGCCAGACGGAGATATCCCAGTCGATTCCGTCCTGCTTCATCCTTTCAAAGGCACCGACGTGCCCCCAACCCGCAGTGCCAACTGCCTTGCGGATTTGCGGGTCAACGGCGGTCATTCCATCCGACAATCCTCTCAAGACAGCGCTCACCTTTGCCCATCTGGGTCCATAATAGTCCAGTGGACCGACACCACCGGCAGGACCCCATTCACACGGATATTGACTACCGTCGTCCCGCTTTTCGCACGCCTTGATGATGGCATAGTTTTCCATCTCGTTACCCAGTTCCCAGACCCGGATGTCGGCCTTGAACTGGGAGCCAAGCGTTACGGCGAGCCTATGGGCTTTCTCGTAAAGCTTTCCCACACTGTCCTTGTCTAGGTCTATGTTGCCGGGTGTGATCACGGGAAGGATTTCTATGCCGCGGGCCTTTCCTTCTTTCACAAGTGCCGCGAGGTCCCGTACTCTGACCGCGTCGGAAATGTTGACGCGGTAAGATTTCATGCCGAGATCCTCCAGGTAATTGAGTTGTTGTTCGATTCCAATGCCAGGATATGCCGTGATCGGATGGCCGTTGACCCCCCAAAGTATGTCTGCGAAGCCGGAGGCGGCGGTGGTCAGGAGACATAGTGTTCCGATTGCCAACCGAGTAAACATGACCAGATCCTTCTCATTTCGGTCCCCGAACCATGCCGCCGCCCGGCCCGCGCGGCAATTTGTCGAAATTGACGAGGCGGCGACGTTCGCTACGCCTTTGGACGACCGTTCGCCTACTATTTGCCAGCATGACCTCTCGCTTGAATTTGTGGAATTTGGTGCTGGGAGCGCCGACCGGATCGCCATAGCCTGGGACGTGAAACCGCATGCGAAGACGAAAATGCTGCCTTCGGTACAAGACGCAAGGGAGCCTCGTTCCCCGGGGCGCTCGTCGATGCTCCCGGCAGATATTGCTCCAGCGGAGGCACTAGGACGTGGACAAAGGCGCGGTTTTTCCATCCAACTGGCAGAGTTCCTCCGGGAGCGCCGCGATTGTCCTGGTCACTGATCAGAATTACGCACTTCCGACATTTTCTGCCGCGCTGTCTGCTGATCAACACACGAAAGGCGCAGACACCGCAATTCGCATGTTCGTGGTCGGTGCTGAAGATACATGGGCCCGCCAATTTGACGAAGCGGTCGCCGGGACCAAGATTAAAGTCATTGCAGCAAGACTGCCGCAGTTGGCCGAGCTTTCCCCATACCACCGCGATCACTATCTGCCCCCTATAGCTCTCGCGAGATTTTGGATCGACAGTTTGCTTGATGACGGGGTCGACCGGTTTCTATATATTGACGGAGACACAATGGTCGATGGCGAACTTGATAGCCTCTTGGCCAGTACGCCGCCAGCGGAAGGTTTGATGGCCGCACCAGATTTTCTGAACATTTTCATGGACGAGGTCAGTCGTGGTAAGAAGCGCGATCTAGCCCATCTGGAAGGCATAGGCTGCCGGCCCGAAACTTACTTCAACTCCGGCGTGATCTACGCCTCACGCGAGGCGTGGAACGACATTGTTCCTGTCGCCATGAAATTCATGGTTGAGCACCCGGAACATTGCCCCGCCTCGGATCAGAGTGCGCTTAATCATGCGGTGCGTGGCCGCGTCACGATGCTCTCCCTCCGCTACAACTACCAGAGTGAACACATGATGGTGCTCGATCCGCGGAGACGAGGTATCGGTCCCGCAATATGGCACTTTACCGGGGGCCCCAAACCCTGGAACACACCCGGTTGGCCGTGGGATGAATCCTTCAATCGCTATTATTGCGCAGCCGAAATGCGCTTGCACGGAAGCACAATAGTTACACCGGTACCCCCGGAGGCCCAGACTAGGGCAGGCATAGCGCATCGGCGGCGTAGCAGAAGCAGAATGACTTGGGTTTATCCATGGCGAAAGATCACACGTAGAAGAAAAATCCTGCATCTTCTTGCCGACGACCGCTAACGGAAACTAGGCCGTAGCGGTCCGGGATGCCAGTATCGATGTACAGGCGATCCCGGTGACCTTTTCCAGTTGTGATCGCCAACCACACGTGAAACTTCCGCAGTTCGCGACCTACCCATTTAGATGCCGGAAATAGCGAACCTATACTCCGAATGGCGAGCTTGCCGGAGCGCAGAAGGGTATCCACACTTTAGACAACTGTGACCGTGCCACTGATGCCACCCAAGGGCAACCTTCTGACGCACCTAACGGTGCACCCAACTCGAACCGGTGAAGTTATGGATTCGATCCAACTCAATGTGGCGCCTATGAGGCCGCCCAGAGTCGCCGCACCGGGAGGTTGTCCCTGCTGTGCGTCGACCGGTACAAGGCCAATCTATCGGGCTTCTTCCATTCCCGTGCACAGTTGCATTCTGCTGGGGTCCGCGGAGGAAGCCCGCGCGTTCCCTGTACGCGATCTTGAGCTTGCCTACTGCCAAGGATGCGGCTTCATCTTTAACCGCATCTTCGACGAGTCGGTAATGGGCTATTCGACGAACTTCGAGGAATCCCAACATTTTTCGGACACGTTCGGCACATTCGCGAAGAAACTTGCCGGAGAGATCGTGGAGGTATGCGCAGTTGCGGGAAAACTCGTGCTCGAGATCGGCTGCGGCAAAGGAGAATTCCTGCGGGAACTCTGCGCCGTGGGTGGTGCGACCGGGCTCGGAATTGACCCGGGTTATCGGGCGGACAAGGGACGCGGCTGCGACGGCGGTCGCAGGCTGAACTTCATCGTCGACCATTTTGGGCCCAAATACGAGCATCTCAGTGCGGATGTAGTTCTTTGCCGTCATACGCTCGAACATATCGCGCCTGTACGGGAGTTCCTCCGCTCAATTCGACGACTCGCCGGCACGCGTAATGACACCTGGATTGTCTTTGAAACGCCGGATGCAAAGCGTGTTCTCAAGGAAGCCGCATTCTGGGATATCTACTACGAGCACTGTTCCTATTTCAGCCCTGGCACCCATGCCCGTGTCTTTCGGCAAGAGGGCTTCGACGTCACCGATCTCGAATTGGTCTATGGAGGCCAGTATATCGTCCAATACGCCAGACCGGCCGAAGGGCGAATGCGGCCGACGTTGCCGCTGGAGGATGACCTTGGCGAATTAGAGCGGCTCGTTGAGACCTTTTCAAACCGGGTAAGCTCATTTCAGGAGCAGTGGCACGAACGTGTTACCGCGGCGCACGCTTCTGGCCGCCGGATCGTCCTGTGGGGCGGCGGGTCGAAAGCAGTCTCTTTCCTGACGACGCTCGGCTTGGGCGAAGAAGTGGATGCGGCGGTTGACATCAATCCTTACAAACAAGGCAAGTACACCCCGGGCACCGGCCACCCCGTCGTCTCGCCGCAGGCATTGTTACAGCAGCCACCGGATTTGGTAATCGTGATGAACGCGATCTATGGCAATGAGGTTACCCAGGCGCTCAACTCTCTGGGCCTCAAGCCGGAGATTGTTGCAGTGGGAAAATGATAACCGGAGCGAAACATGTCGGTGCGGGTTTCCCTTGGATTGCCGGTGTACAACGGAGAGAACTTCATAGCCGAGGCGATTCAATCGCTTCTCGACCAGGATTTCGAGGACTTCGAGCTTATCATTACGGACAATGCGTCAACGGACAGAACGGCGGAAATCTGCCAGTCGTTCGCCGAACGCGACGCCCGGATATGCTATTTCAGGAATACACGGAACCTTGGAGCGGGAGGGAACTTCAACCGGGCTTTCAACTTGAGCTGCGGCACTTATTTCAAATGGTGCGCGCATGATGACCTGATCAGCGCCAACTTTCTCACGGACACTGTAAACGCTCTCGATGAGGATGCGGATGCCGTGATCGCATACCCTACTTTGCTCGGCATCGACCGGTATGGTGCAATGACTGCCTACCAGGAACGAGACTTGCCGAACATGAGGAATTTGCCGCCTGCGTCGCGCTTTCGGATATTGATTGCCGCGCACGGATGCGATGCGGCAATGTTCGGGCTGTGGCGACGGAGTTCCCTTGTTCAGACGTGTCTCCATGAGCCCTACTATGGCTCCGATTGCGCGCTCCTTGCCGAAATGGCACTGCTTGGCAAATTCGTCCGGGTACCAAGCGCAATTCTGTACAGTCGCGATCATCCGACACGATCGGTGAATTTGCACAGCAGTGAGCGCTTGCTTTGGCACAACCAGGACGCATCAGGCTCGAATCCCTTCGAATTGTCCAGCCGATTGAGGCATCTTGTGGTAATCGCCTATCGGCATAGACGCCAAGCACCAGTTCACCATTCGCTCTGTCATCTTGCGCTTTGGATGTTGGATCCTCCTCTGATAGGCCGACTTGTTCTGGAGGGCGTCGGCGCCTTTTCACCTCGACTTCGCGCCAAACTGCGCGCCATCGGGTTGCGCGCCTTAACGTCGATACAGGGTTCCTCGAACCAGCCGTCAACACGAATATGAACAAGCCGCACCTCACTTTCCAACCGATGGAGATTACCCGACCAGCATCGCCTTGTGATTCAACCGCACGACTGCGGCGAAAAAACCTGGTCATCGTGCGCGCGGGCCGCAACTCTTTGCATGCGGGCTGGACGGCGGGAACGGGGGAGGCTGAGTTCGATCTCCTCGTGGCCGCTTACGAGGAGCTTACGTCCGGCGCAAGTGATCAGTGGTCCGTCCTGTTACCTGGGCGAAAGATCGCCGGATACAACGAACTCTTCCAACGATATCCTGAACTGCTGGACCGCTACGAATACATCGCACTTATTGACGATGACATCAAAGCGACAAAGCAGGATATCAACCGGCTGTTTCAAATCGGTGCGGCTTACTGTCTCGACCTATTTCAACCAGCCTTGTCCTGGGACAGTCACTTCTCATACGCGGCGACGCTCGCCATTCACAGATTTCGACTGCGATTCACCAACACGGTGGAGATGATGTGTCCCGTATTCCGCGCGAAATACCTGCGTGTGGTACTCCCGTTATTTAGCCTCGGCTATGAAACGGGAATAGACCTTGTGTGGACGCGTCTTAACGACGATCCATGGTTCCGCTACGCGATTGTTGACGAGGTGGTCGTGACGCACACAAGGGTTATCGGCACGACGATGAAACAGCAGGGTTTCGCCCCGAACGAGTCTTACGACAGGCAAGTCGAAAGCGTGTTGAAGAGATTTGCAGCAGAGTTTCGCGGATTCGTCACTTACGCGGGAATAGACAAGCACGACCGCCTAATCTCATCTCGATATCTCATCGGGCTGCATTCACTAGCGACATGGACGGCCTGGCGCAGAACACCGGTGCCCCTAAAGTATTTTGTCCGGCTTGTTACTGATTATACACGCCACTGCTTCGTGCGCCCAACCAACCTTCACCGAATTCCCATTGCAGAAAACGCGCCGCGCTCAAGCGCAATTCGGACCGATTGCTGACAAATTTGCACGCCGTCAACGGCGGGCGATAAACGACTGAAGGCTCGATCCGGTATCATTTCCCCATTCCCAATTCACCGCCAGGCCCACGCGCAAAATTTGCAGCGGCGGATCGTCGGGATACAAATCAGTCAGAGCCCGTTGCATCACAGGTTCGTCATCGACAAAGACCACAAAGCGCTCTCCATCGAAGGGAATGCGGAGGCGGAAGGGCTTGCCCCAGTCGATCTTGGTCCACAGCATTGTCCACACCGCGTCATAAAGCTCTTCAAAACCGTGACGCTTGGTAAACAGCGCAATCGAGGAACCATGGTAATCATCGTCCAGATAAACCGTGAATGTGAGGTAATTGTCCCGATCCTGCCAGAATACGAGCCCTGTACGGCAACAATGCGCTTGACCGCGCTCTTCCCCGGGCGGCGTAATAGTGACTTCCAAATCGGCGAAGCCAACCTGATCCCACGGCAGCGTGTACAATGTTCTGTTCGGATGGGGCTTTTCAACGGTTCCTCGCACGCGCGCCGCACCGTTACCGGTGACATCAATCAAGCCGACACCGAAGGTTTTCCCCCAGGTTCCTCCGCCGATCCTCGGCGCGCGTCCCGCAAGATCCCCGAACGGGCCCGCGAAGTCGTCGACGATTTCGGCGTGATGGCCAAGCCGCAACCAAGGTGCCTCGAAGAGCACAAACGGCGGTATGGGCACTTCGCGTGGATGCGTTTCGAAATCTCGCATCTCCACGCCACCAGCGCCGTTAAACCATATGCCGGTGGCAGTAGCTTCTTCGAGCGGTTGATCGTCGATGCCGAAAAGGCGATCGCCATCCAGGTAACAACCGATTTGCCCATATCCGTCGAGAATCTGCAACGAATGAAGGGTGTCTGGCGCTAGGCTTCGGCGCGCGTCGCTGACAAGGATGACTTCTGCCCCCTGCTCTACTCGGATGAGCGCACTCCCTTCGCCAGACACCTTGAAGAGCCAGAAATTGTCACCATCCCGAACGCGCCACGCAAGACCGCAAGCACCCGGAGTATCGCCGGTCGCGGCGATCGCATGAATGAGCCCCGAAGGAACGCCAGGGTCGGATGTTGCCAGGGCGACACCATCACCTCCGACGGCCCCCGTGTCCGTGCGATCAACATTGCCGCGCAAAACACGCCAAGAACCACTCCGTCCAGCAATATCGCTGGCCACCGCGTCTCTCGTCATCGGGTCACCGACATGGGCTGTCCCGAACCGAGACGTTAAATCCGGTACTTTGTGCACTCTTATGCCATGAATGCGCGTATCGACGCGAAAACCAATCTGGCCGAGTACGCATTGATGCACGCCGGCGTAGAGGGTCTCGTCGTCATTGAAGGGATCGATGGCGATCGGTCGCATCATCGGGAAGGCAGCGAGCCCATGCGCTCCCTCCATGGCGGCGGCATAGTAGATTGCACCCCGCTCACGCAAAGCGACGAAATAGTAGATCTGCAAGTTCTTCAGGCCGCGAAATGCACTGAGACAGCGCGTCCCGACCCGCGTCCACAATTCTCCGTTTTCCCCTTTTGCTGCATGCACGATGAAGCCGCATCCGTCAGAAAGAGGGTCGCGGGGTGCATCGCTCGTAAACCAGCCCAGCGCGAGATTTTCGTTGAAATCAGGAAGCTTGTAGGTAGTCCTTGTGCTGCGTGCCCACCAGAGGAAGCGCCTGAACGTCCCTTTTTTGCGCGGACCGCAAGCCCAGGAAACGAGCCGGTTCGGCCAAGGGTCAGCATTAGCGCCTAACGCCCAGCGATGAATGCGCCTCAGGATGTGCTCTCCGATGGTTGTGCCCTGTGACGTGTTGTGCCCGTTCGTTACGGAGACAGCCATGACGAGCCCGCTCGCACGGCGGAAAGGGCCATAGGCGATCCCCTGGCGTGCCCAACCAGGTTTGACGAGCGGTTGAAACCGGAGTGTTCCATGGTCGATAGCGATCTGCCGTTCACTATCACAGCCGCCCCTAATCACACCGTTAGTGGTATGAGTTCCTATGACCGTGCCGGCGGCGCGATCGTCGGAAAAGGCATCCGCGACCAGCAGCCCGCCAGAATCATCTCGCGGCCCCACATCGATTGCGACCGATACAGTCATCGACATCCCTTCCCGTTCTCCGACGTGTCGTAACAAAAGCTCGTGTTGCAACGCCGCATCAAGCGACGACGATTTCCGGCGCAAGACCGATCGCGTTCGCAATTCGTGCAATCTCATGGCGGTAGATCGGATTCACGATAATGATCGCCTCGACTAAACACCCTCGCAAGGACTCGGGCGAGAGAACCGGCGTTCCAGTCCCCGGTGCAAATCGCCCTTGCTTGTACGTGTTGACGTCGACAAGCGCACCGATCCCCGCTGCCAACGGGACCGCATTCACGAAGGTGACGCCCTTTGAACCGGCTCCCCAGACCACCACCCTTTCGAGGTTGTGTTTAGAAAGGAAGTTCTGCCAATGCGTGACCTTGTCGCGATGCAGTCCCTCGAATTTGCGGACCAACAACGCACACTCCTCAGACTCTGCCGCTTCCGCAAGCGGGTGCACTCTACCGGCGCGCGCTTCAATGAACAAATACTGGTCGCCAAATGAGCTTCCAGCGCTCAGCACGTCGAATCCCGCCGCCTCGACGGCGATCCGCAGTGAGTGCGCGGTGAAATAGGACACGTGTTCGTAGATGAGATCCCAGATGCCCAACTCGCGCAGGGTGTAAAGGGCATTTGGGACCTCAAAATAGAATATGGTTTCGGGCCCAATGCCGGGGTGAGCGCGCAGTGCTCGCAAGAAGGCGATCGGGTCGGCGATGTGTTCTATGACGTGACGACAGGACACGAGGTCCGGCCGCAAATCGGCATAGCGGTCGTCGAACCAATCCCTGACAAAACGAACCTGGGGAACGAGCGCGCCACGGTCTTCCTCAAAGCTCTTGTCGAAACCGATGCCCGTGGCGCCGCTGAGCGCACAAAGGCGCTTCAAAAAATCTCCTTTACCGCAGCCGACATCGATGACCGTCTTGCCAGCGAGTGCATAGCTATTGCTCAGTCGGCCTGCCAGAGCCTCGACGAAGGCTACGAATCGCGGAGAAAAATGCAGAGAGTTCTCATAGCTTTGGGTGTAGCCGATCCGCTGTTCCTCGAAGGCGGCATTGAAGAAATGCGTGCAACGGCGACAGAAGGCGCCGCAGAATCGGCCCGTTTCTGCTGTACGTGCCGAAGCCGCGCTCGAATGGAGAGCGTTGCAAAGCACGGGTATTGCCTCGAACGTGACCCAAGGCAGTAGCTCTCGCCCACAGCAAACTGGGCATTCGCTGCGAAGATCTGACGCGATCGTCTCAATTTCAACTGCTTGCGCGCACCTCATGCCAGCTCCTCACACGTACTCTCACAAGATGCGGGGAACCGGGACAGGAATGATAAACTTTCCACCACGCGTGTGATAGTCGGCTTGCTGGGCGAGAATCTCGTCAGCGAAATTCCAGGCAAGCAGAAGCACGTAGTCCGGTTGGGCTTGGACAAGGGCCTCCGTCGAGCGTATCGGCAGACGCTGGCCAGGCATATACTTGCCTTGCTTGTGGACGTTGCGGTCGACGACGAAGTCTATGAGGTCACGTCCGATCCCGATCGTGTTGATCAGCGTCGCTCCCTTGGCCGCCGCCCCATAGGCGGCAATCGAGGAGCCCTCTGATTTCAGCCTGTGCAGCAGTGCCAAGAGCTCACGCTTCAATACGTCGACCTTCGCAGAGAAATTGCGGAAATAGTCGATCGTATCGATCCCCAACGCGGTTTCCTGCGCAAGCCGTTCCTTCACGGCGGCTCCCACGCGCTGCCTGAGCTCCACATAAAGACGAAGGGACCCCCCGTGGATCGAGAGAGGCTTGATCTCGTTGAGATAGAGGCCGTGGCGACGAAAGAGCCTGTCTAGCGCCGTGACGGAGAAGTAGCAGAGATGTTCGTGATAAATTGTGTCGAACTCGCAATGCTCGATTAGTGGCACGACATAGGGCACCTCGATCACCGCCACACCATCTTCCTTGAGGAGACGTGCTATACCGGCGACAAAGCCATTTGTGTCGGCGACGTGGGCGAGTACGTTGTTGGCGTGAATGACGTCGGCAACGGCGCCCTCTGCACGAAGCGTTTCGGCGAGATCTCGAGTGAAAAAGGTGCAGCGCGTTTGCACGCCTATCCTTTCGGCGGCTGCGGCAGGCCCATCGGCGGGATCGATTCCGAGCACCTTGACTCCCGCCTCGACATAGTTCTTGAGCAGGTATCCGTCGTTGCTCGCCAATTCGATGACGAGGCTCTCCGGGCCCAAGTTGCGGCAGGCGATGAGACTGAGCGCGTTTTCGCGCGAATGTTCTAACAGGGCGGGTGAGAAAGAGGAATAGTAGGGGTAATCGTCCGCAAAGAGGATGTTTGGACTTACCGTTTCGGTGATCTGGGCGAGGCTACAGTCTCTGCAGAACGCGACGCGCAACGGGAAGATCAGTTCGGGCTTGTCGATGTCCCCGTCGACGAGAAGGCGATCGACAAGCGGTGTTGCGCCCAGGTCGAGAAAGGTTTCGAGACGCGTTCCGCCGCAGGACCGGCATGCGTGCTCCGTAACAGAGTTTAGCGTTTCATGCAGCATGTTGGTACCACCCTCGCGCGCTTTAGACCGCGAGCGCCATCGTAGGAACGGAAACCCGGCGTAGGTCTTCGTCCAACTCGCCATTGCGGATCAGCTTCTTCACATGGGCGATGCGCTTGAAGCGCTCGCCTTCAAAATCCTCGAGGGAGAGGCCAACCGAGCAGAACGCCTCGTAAAGCTGCTCGACGCCGCGCCGAGCCGTCCATTGGGGCTTGAAGGCGTGCAAGCGCCGACCAATGTAGTTGCAATCCACTCGGTAGCATCGCGTATCCGGACCCGCATCGGCCGCGAACTCGATCCGACTGTTTGGGACGATGGCTTGGACGATGTCGGCGATTTCGCGAACCTGGTAGTTCTCGGTGGTCAGTCCCACATTGAAGGCCTGGTTGTGGACAAGCTCACGATCGGCCTCGAGCGCGGCAATATAGGCGCGAGCAATATCTTCCACATGCACGATCGGACGCCAAGGAGAGCCATCGCTCTTGAGGTAGATTTGCCCGGTGGTGAATGCCCATGCGGTCAGATTGTTGAGGACAAGATCAAAACGGATGCGCGGCGACAGACCGTAGGCCGTGGAAGCGCGCAGGAAAGTAGGGCTGAAGCATTCGTCCGCCATAGGGGCAACCGCGTGCTCTACTTCAACCTTGGAAATGCCATACGGCGTGACCGGGTTGAAAGCGGCGCTTTCGGTCAAAAAACCCGAGCCTGCGGCTCCGTAATTGCTGCAGGACGAGGCAAAAAGGAAACGCGGCACGCCTGCCCTTTTTGCAAGCCGCGCCAGGGTCACGGAAGCTTCGCAGTTGATCTGTTGGGTGAGGTTCGGGCGATAATCCCCAAGAGGGTCGTTGGAGAGCCCTGCGAGGTGTATGACGGCGTCGAAACCGGCCAGATCGTCGATGACAATGTCACGGACATCCTCTTCCATCGTCGGCGTATCGTCGAGGGTGCCTTCGAACGTGCAGGAGCGGAAAATATCACTGTCGAGCCCGGTCACGTCGTGATCGCGCTGATGCAGCATCGGCGTCAGAACGGCCCCTATGTAGCCGCGGTGGCCAGTAACCAGCACCTTCATCTATTCACTCCCACGTTTTCCAGGGCGCGTTTCCGCTGTCCCAAAGTGTCTGCAGGATGTGCTTCTCCCGCAATGTATCCATGCATTGCCAGAAGGTTTCATGGCGGTACGCCATCAGTTGGCCATCAGACGCGAGGCGCTGCATCGGTGCGTGCTCGAACATGTCTTCGTCGCCGCCGATGTAATCGCGCACGCCCGGCTCAAGCACGAAGAACGCTCCGTTGATCCAACCTTCCGAAGCCTGCGGCTTCTCGGTGAATTCGACGACGCGGTTGCCGTCGAACTGAATGTGTCCGTAGCGCGCGGGCGGACGCACGGCCGTCATTGTCGCGAGTTTGCCGTGACTACGGTGAAAGGCGACGAGTTCGTCCAGATCGATGTTCGAAACGCCGTCGCCCCAGGTGAGCATGAAGGTACCGTTGTTCATCCAGTCGATCAGGCGCTTGATGCGGCCGCCCGTCAGCGTTTTGAGACCGGTCTCGACGAGATCGACGGACCAGTCCGGGGCGGCATTCGTGTGACGCCTCACGTTCCCGGTCGCCGCGTTAACCGTTAGGGTGCCATTGAGTGCGATGTAGTCGCTGAACCAGCGTTTGATGTACTCACCCTTGTAGCCCAGCGCGATCGCAAACTCCCGATGGCCGAAGTGAGAGTAGTGCATCATGATGTGCCAGAGGATCGGCATGCCGCCGATCTCGACCATCGGCTTGGGTCGAACCTCCGTTTCTTCGGCCAGCCTCGTGCCGAAGCCACCAGCCAAGATACCCACTTTCATGAAGAACCTCCTCACGAAGACTGTCTGCCTGACGCAGGCGATTTCAGCTACGATGCATGTTCAGTGCCGAGCAAACAACACGGGCGAACGGATGATGGACACGCACACCTGGGACGTCAGGCAGGCCCTTTGCAGGATCCTCGATAGCCGTATGCGGCGTCGATTTAAGCCCTTTGATGTAGCCGATTGGTCTGCGTCGTCCGTCATCTTCGCGCCGCATCCAGACGATGAGACGCTGGGTTGCGGCGGCGTTTCAGCGAAGAAGCTTGCTTCAGGCGTTGAGGTCCGCTTTGTCTTCGTTACCGACGGCGCAGCGTCTCATCGGAGGCTCATCGGTCCTGAAGAATTGCGGTCCAGGAGGGAGTCCGAAGCGCTGGAGGCGGTCCACCGTCTCGGTGCCTCCTCCGAAAGTGTGACCTTCTTACGCTTTCCTGATGCGGAGGCATCGCACCACATTCATGCGATAACTAAAGCGATCGTGCCGTTACTCGAAAGATGGCGGCCGCAAAGCGTGTTTGTCACCCATGCAAAAGACCCGCCTTCCGACCATATCGCCGTCAACGCCGCCGTGCGGGCGGCACTTCGCTGGCATGGTCGCCCGCTCACCGTCTTCGAGTACCCGGTATGGTATTGGTATCACTGGCCCTGGGTTCGTCCCGCGGGCGATCTTCCCGGCATGTGGCGAACCACTCTGCGGCAGACGGTCAAGACCGTCGCCGGGCTGCGTGCGCTGTCTGCCCTCAACACGCTGGTCCCGATCGGCGAATTCCTCGACGTAAAGCGCCACGCACTGGCAGCACATGTTTCGCAGACTCAACGCCCGGAAGACAAGGATGATTGGCAGACACTTTCAGATCTCTCAAGCGGTGAGTTCGTTGCGCGGCTGCTTGCAGACCATGAAGTGTTCACGCGCTACCGGGTCAATTTTTAGCGACCTACGTCGTGCGGTCTTCATCCTTGCGGTAAGCATCGCGACAACAAACTGCGATGTCAGCCATGGAAACGAAAACCCCGAAGGCATAGCTCTTAATGGCCTTACCTTCGAACGGAAGGAAATTGCCGATCATTCGGGAGATGTGAAGCTCGTCGGCGATGTTGATGGTGATGGTCAACTCGATTTCGTTCTCGGCGGACTTCCAGAGGATCCGCTGTCATGGTGGCACGGTCCCGATCTGCGCAAGACGACCATCGCCACCCCCCGCACCGAGTTCACCACCGATGGCGTGCTTGCCGATGTCGACAGCGATGGTGATCTCGACATTGTCACCGCCGACGGATCTGACGGCGTCAATGTAATCTGGTTCGAAAATCCGCGCCCGAACGGAGACCCGGCCGATGGTCAAAAATGGAAACGCCACGAGCTCGGAGCAGCGGGCGGTTGGGGCAAGGACATTAAGGCTGCAGATTTCGACGGCGACGGCCGTTTAGACATCGTCGTGCGAGCGCCTGGCGAAGTAATGATCTTTTTCCAGAATGAGCCGATCGCCTGGGTCGGTGTCGCCTTTCCCTCCTTTAATCTAGGCGAAGAGGGCATGGCGATCGGAGACATCGACAGCGACGGCAATACCGACCTGGTCCTATGCGGTGTATGGGCGCACAATCCCGGCGGAGCAGCGGCACGCGATGCACCTCGATGGCAGAGCCATCCGGTTGGCCCGTTCAACCCGGCATTCAAGGCGCTCGTTATCGATATCGACCAAGACGGACGTGTCGACATTCTGTCGTCGAGCTCAGAGCACACGGCTGATGTCGCGTGGTTCCGCGCCGAAAACGGACCGTCGGGCCGGTGGGCCCGCCATGTCATTCAACCAGCCGTGGCAGGTGCTCACACCCTACAGGCAGCCGACATGGACAGAGATGGCGACATTGACGTTGTGGTCGGGCAAATGCATCAGACGGAGGAGCGGGCCCTCGCCGTCCATTATAACCGCGACGGACGCGGAACGCGCTGGACTCGGCAGATCATAGACGACACCGGTTTGCACAACGGGGTTGTCGCGGACCTCGATAGCGACGACGATTTCGATATCTATGGGGCCAACTGGGCGGGTCATCCGCCCCTCAGGGTCTGGATCAACCGTCTCAACCCTCCCGCCCCGATCCATCGGCTCGATAGGTGGGTCTATCACCGGATCACCAACGCGCATGTGCGTTCTTTCGGGCTGGCCTTTGCCGACATGGATGGCGACGGGCGAACGGATATCGTGTCCGGCCCGTTCTGGTACCGTCAGCCACCCCTGCCATGGCAGAAAGGATGGGAGCAGATCCGGCTCGGCGAAGGATTGGACGCGGTCCAAGCCCTCGATCTCGACGGGGACGGGCGCGCGGAGGCCACCGCCCAACGCAACAGGGGCAAAACGCTGCAATTCCATTGGCTGAAGATTGTCGATGCCGCAGCGCACAAGTTCGAGGAGCACGTGATTGGCGAGGTGGCTGCCGCGACGCATGACCTTGGCTCGCAAGGCCACGTATTCGCCCAGATCGTCGAAGGCGGTCTTCCGGAGCTGGCGGTCTCGAGCGGCGGCGGGGTCTTCTATTTCACGATCCCCGACGATCCGACAGCCCCCTGGCCAAGGACGCGCATCTGCGCAGAGGCCTCCGATGAGGGAATAGCCTTCACCGATCTCGATGGCGATGGCCTAATTGACCTTGTCGCCTCGACGGGGGAAGCCAAGGAGGTCGCGTGGTGGCGCAACCCGGGCGATGGTTCGAAAGATTGGCAGCGACGAGACATCGGGAAGGTGCCAGAAATGGTTTACCCGGATCGGGTGGCAGCGGCTGACCTCGACGGCGAGGGTTACCCGGATATCGTCGTGACGGAGGAAAACGGTGCCGCTGACGGTGCGAGGGCCTCTTGGTGGCGCGGCCCAGCCACTGGCTCATTCAATTGGGAGCGGCACGAAATCACTTCGCGAGGCTCAATCAACAGCCTTTCGGTCGCTGATATGGACGGCGATGGCAGGTTGGACCTAGTCATGGCCGAGCACCGCGGCGCGCTTCGAATGTCGGTTTGGCGCAATGTCGGCGGCGGAAATTTTATCGAGCAGTTGATCGGGGAAGGTTTCGAAAGCCATCTCGGCGCGCGCGCGGTCGATCTCGACGGCGACGGCGATCTCGACATCGTGTCGATCGGGTGGGACGCCCCGGGCGCGATCCATGCTTGGCGTAATGATGCGGTCGAGCAAATGCCGTCGGCCCCTGAAGCCGGCCAGTTACGACGATAGGATGTATTGCTCACTGCGGGGGATGCACCGGTCAATCAATCGGCGTATTGCCACCAACCCGATGTAGGTCTCGATGGAGCTTTGCGGATTTGCCATTCTCAAGGTAGTCGGCTCCGTTTCCGAGCCGAGGCAGGAATGATTTGCCGACGCACGGAGAATGGGCCCATGAGACTGGTTAAAAGGCTGCTCGACGCTTTTTCCGAAAGACGTGTGGTTGCCACGGGAGAGGCCGCCGGATTGACGCTGGTCTCGAGAGATGCCGATCCGGAATTCGGGCGCGGTACCTATGAGCGGCCAATCCAACAGGCGATTGCATCGAATCTGGCGCCTGGTGACGCCTTCTTCGATATTGGCGCCAATATCGGTTTCTTCTCCCTCATCGCTGCGCGCCGGGTCGGAACGGAAGGCCAAGTCTACGCCTTTGAGCCGGTGCCGAGGAATGCCGCCGCGATCCGTCGAAGCGCGCAGCTCAACGGCTTCCACGCCATTCGGGTGTTCCCCGAGGCGGTTGGGGCGACGATCGGCCGCGCAGAGCTTCTTTTGGCGCGCCACATCGGGGGGGCCGCACTCGCCTCGGCCGAAGCACCACCCGATATGAACGGCTATCTCGAAGTCGATGTGACAACACTTGACGATGCGATCGCCCGGCACGGCCTGCGGCCCCCGTCGCTGGTCAAGATCGACGTCGAAGGTGCTGAGATCGAAGTCCTTCGTGGCATGACGGAAACGTTGCGAGCCCATCGACCGAGCATCATCTACGAAATCGATGACGCGACGCGCGAGGGTCTTGACCGTAAGGCTCGCCAAATCGCCGCGCTTCTGACATCGGCCGGCTATGTTCTCGCGGCACTGCCGCCGTCCTATACCGAGCAGTCTTGGCACGTCCAACATTTGCTCGCGGAAGCAATGTAAACCGCGCCAGGTGCCGGGATATGACGGGAGGCGAAGAAAAGCATGTACAGACAAGCGCGAAATGCGGTGCGCGACGTTCTTCGGACGCGCGCGCCCTACCTGGTTCGCTACATCAGTACGTTTCATCTCACCGATGACCGCAGACTCCTCGAGACGGTTATTCTCCCCTATCTGCGCGACGATCCTGCTGTAAAACGTGTCCTGTTTGTCGGCTGCGAGTGGTACACGAAGCCTTGTGAATCGAAGTTTCGCGGCAAGGAATATTGGACGATCGACATAGATCCCAATAAACGCCGCTTCGGTGCGCGACGCCATATGATTGATGCTCTGAGGAACCTTGAACGGCATAGGCCCGCCGATTACTTCGATGCGGTTATCTGCAATGGCGTCTTCATGAAAACGGCAATCGAAATGCGCGACGACGCTGAAGCCTCGTTCCGGGCATGCTGGCGTTGTCTGCGCCCCGGCGGCTGGTTCGTTCTCGGCTGGAATGACATCGACGAGTTGCGGCCCTATCCTCCCTCGGAGAGCCCGACGCTTGCGGCTTTTACGCGCACTTCATTTCCCCCGCTGGGTGTGAGCGAGCATCGGACGGACACAAGTTACGGACACACTTATACGTTTTTCCGGAAGCCTGAAGCCATTCAGGAAGGCCTTTAAGGAAAACACGTCTAATTTCAAAGTCTTGGATGGGATGACCGGATTGAGGAAACGAAACCTGGACCTAGCTCCTAGCTACTAGCTGTGCTCACCTGCTCACCCGCTCATAAACGGACCTTAGCCGCTCCGCGCGCGCCTCCCACGAATAAAGCGCGACGGCGCGCTCGCGTCCTTCGGTCCCCATTCCTCTTGCGCGGGCGGGATCATCCAGAACGGTGATTAGTGCCTGCGAGAGTTCGCCGGGAGCATCGGCCTCCACCAACATCCCGGTATGTCCGTCCAGGATGGATTCACACATACCCCCGACCCGCGTTCCCACCACCGGAATTCCACAGGCCATTCCTTCCACGACAGAAATCCCGAAGCTCTCGCTGAGCGACGGATTCACCACGATATCGGCGTCGTGGTAGGCCGCAACGAGTTCCTTGTGGGACACATTGCCAAGGAACCGGATCCGATGCCGTAGCCTGTGGCGATCCATGAGTTCGTCCAGGTGTTGCTGATATCTGCATCTGTTCCATTGGTCGTAGAAACGGTTGAGATCCAAGACCCGCGGGTCTGACGAGAGGCTGGTCAGGAAGTCAACAGGGAGAGGAGAATAGGGGCCAGCGATCCGCAGTTCCACGTCCGGGAAGCGCAGCGCGACTTCACTGAAGGCCTCTACGAGCGTGTGAAGCCCCTTTTCTGGTGATATTCGCCCGACGAACAGGATTACACGCCCGGTTCTTGCGTCACCTGATGCTCCCGCTTCGCTCGGTCGAAAATGGAAGACATCGACGCCGTTGCCGACGGAGGCAACAGCTCCGGGATAGTCCGGGAATGCAGAACGAAATGTTTCGGCTATGTGATCGCTGACGGCGACCACGGCATCCACTACCTCAAGTTGGGAGGCCACCTGATCGCGGTCACGCTGCGACAACCACTCGCATTGCATCTCGAGCACGAGCCTATGAGATGAGCCGGGCGGCTTTAGAGCCCGGCTCCACTTCCAATAGTTCATCAGATGGACGACATCCGGCCGGTCCAACGCCAGATAACGACGGATTTCGTTCCTATATTGGGAATGGTCGTCGGCCTTCCGGTCCAGTTGCGTCCAACGCGCCGGGCGAGGAAATTCGCGGATAACCTTTTGCAGCAGCCTGTCGCGCCGTACCGGAGCTCGCCGCAAAGCGAATGGCAGGTCCGCGGGAACTCTGTCGTCCCGGTAGTGTCTTCCATAGACCGTGATGTGCAAGCTGTTACTGAGATGAAGCGCGGTATTGTAGACAATCAGCCCGATCGAATTCTGAACCGGCGGGAAAAGTCTATCGTAGGGCTGCCCGACATAGACCAGCTTCATTCATGCCCCCAACGTGTGCTCACGCGACTTTTCTGAGTTCATGAGAGCTTTGCGACTTGGAGAGGTGTTCGGCAAGGCGCCTTATGCCCTCTTCGAGTGGAACCAAGGGACGGTTCAAGAGTGCCTTCATCTTGCTCGTGTCAGGGCACCGGCGCGTCATGTCGCCCTCTGTAAGCGGTGGAAGGAACTCCAATTTCGACGATGAGCCCAGCACGCCGATTACAATTTCGGCAAGTTGTCGAATGCTCACTTCCAGATCGCTGCCGACGTTGATGACATCGTTCTCGTGCGAGCGAGTTCGGTGCACCGCAATGCACGTGTCAACCGTGTCGTCAACATAACAGAAGGTGCGCGTTTGCGAACCATCCCCGTAAATGGTCAGGGGCACCCCGAGAAGTGCAGCCCGCACAAATCGCGGCAGCACGAAATCTTCGCTCTGGCGTGGTCCATAGGTGTTGAAGAATCGGAAAATGGTGAAGGGGAGCCCGAATTCACGCTCATAGGTGCGTAGATAGACTTCTCCAAGATTCTTCACGACAGCATATGGCAAGCGCGAGTTCAGCGGCGTGGTGTTCTCATTCTGGGGAATCTCAAATGGCTCGCCATAAACTTCTGATGAGGAAGCGAAGTACACACGCTCGGCGCCCGTGTTCTTGCACAGTCTCAGCACGTTCTCGATCCCGGCAATATCGCGCAACACGAGTAATGGGTTTGCCAAGGTGCGCTGCACGCCGACGACCGCTGCGAAATGGAAGACATGTGTGAAATGGAAGCGATAGAACAAGGAGGAGATGTCGTCGAAATCGTTCGCATCCGACCTTATGACGGTGAGGTTTCCGGCGTCGATTTGCACTTTATCGCGACTGCCGGTCGACAGGTTGTCAGCCACGACCACTTGGGTCTGAGGGAGTTTGACCAAGGCGCGAGTGAGTGCGCTGCCGATGTTGCCCGCACCTCCAGTGATCAAAATTGACTGTGCCATCATCCCACCTGTACCAAGCACCCGATCGCGGCCGCAGATGCGTCGGCCCAGCCACAACAGGACCTTGCCGCTCATAAGCGGAGAAGTCCCCAGGCTCTTTGCTGCGCTCGAGATTGAGTGTCGCAGCGAACGATTTATTTGACAACTTCGGTTGAATAAGCATTTCGACTGTTCTCCTTTTGGCGCAACTCAACTTTTTAGAGATGAAGAGGTCCTCGCAGAATACATCCAATTTGCTGATTGCCGGGAACTACTTCACTGCAATAATTGAGACGATGCTCCATTCTCAACATTGGGACGAAAGCATATGCAACACATGAACACTGGTCCTGATGCCGAAAAACTGCTGAACCGCATCCGGACGCGGGACTTCACGATCGGTATTATGGGGCTTGGATACGTCGGATTGCCGCTCGCTATGAGCTCGCTTGAGGCGGGGTTCAGGGTAATCGGTTTCGACATCGACCAGTCGCGGGTCGCGCTGCTCAACCGCGGCGAAAGCGGAATAAAGCATCTGCCTGGCCCAGCCATTCAGCAGGCTGTTGAGAGCAAGCGGTTTCGCGCCACCAGCGATTTCTCTGAGTTGAGCATGCCTGATGCGATCCTGATAGCGGTTCCGACGCCGCTTACCAGAAATCGGGAGCCAAACCTGTCGTTTGTCGAAAACAGCGCAAGGTCGATCGCTGAGCGGCTCCGTCCTGGGCAACTTGTCGTCTTAGAGTCGACCACTTGGCCAGGCACGACACGAGAAATCGTGCGGCCGCTGCTGGAAGCGACGAACCTTGTCGTTGGAAAGGATTTTTTTCTTGCATATTCGCCCGAGCGCGAAGACCCCGGAAACGAAGTGCACACTACCACCAGTGTTCCGAAGGTGATCGGCGCCGACGATCCGTCTTCACTGGAAGTTGCGCAAGCACTGTACAGCCAGATTATCGTGCGGACTGTTCCCGTGACTTCGACCGCAACCGCGGAGGCGGTCAAGCTAACGGAGAACATATTTCGCTCCGTGAACATTGCCTTGGTCAACGAGCTGAAGGTCATTTTCGACAGGATGGGCATCGATGTTTGGGAAGTGATCGAAGCCGCCAAGACAAAGCCGTTCGGATATATGGCGTTCTACCCCGGACCGGGCCTCGGCGGCCACTGCATCCCCATCGACCCGTTCTACCTGACATGGAAGGCTCGCGAGTACGAAGTAGCAACGCGCTTCATAGAATTAGCTGGAGAGGTCAACACGAACATGCCGCACTACGTTGTTGACCGCCTTGTGGAGGCTTTGGACCGCAGAGCCCGCCGCGGCTTGAACGAATCTCGAATCCTATTGATCGGGATGGCTTACAAGAAGAATGTGGGGGATACACGAGAGAGCCCGTCGCTACGGCTAATCGACCTGATGGAGCGACGGGGCGCAGTCGTTGACTACCACGACCCTTACGTACCTGAGATTCCCGCCACAAGAGAGTATGCCGAGTTAGCAGGTCGGCGCTCGGTGGATATTTCAGCCGACCGCCTGGCCTCGTTTGATGCCGTTGTCATTACGACAGATCATGATGCCATTGATTGGAAAACCGTCGTTGAAGGTGCAAAGCTGGTGGTCGACACCAGAAATGTCTGTGCACGCTTCCATGTGAGCGCCCCTAATGTGGTAAAGGCATAAACTGCCCGACTGCAAGGCTGCGTTGGATAGCGTCAGCGAATTGTATTCTGACAAGCCGCCGATTTGAGGTAGTTACCGGGAAACGCCGCGGCGACCTTGTCAGTGCGCTTGTGAGAGCGCTGCCAATTTCCGCGATGATCTGGTTTGCTCCTATTCGCGAAGGCTTAGAAGCATGTCGCGAGCTTTGAGCAGGTCCGCACGCACCAGCAGGACGGCTGCGGCAATATAGATGGGAGCGCCAATCGCAATCCCTGCTGCCACTGTGACAGCCTGCGGAAGATCATCCGGAGCGGCCAGCAACCATGCACTAACGATTGCGAACATGAGTGCGGCCGCGCCTGCCAATCTCGGGAAGATTGCCAACGGCTTCGACACGTCGATATGAGCCGTATGCTGTACGTAGAAGAGAAAGACCGGCAGCAGGAGCAAGTTGCAGGCGACGAGCGCAGCAATTACTGCCTCCAGACTAATCTGTGCTGCGGCGGTGAGCAGGACGAGACTGAAAAGCGTATAAGTCATGTTCAGTTTCAGGACCAATTTCGAATGGCCGAGCGCAAGAATCGTATACGCACACAAGCTGTCGATCGTACGCTGCAATCCCAGTATCATGAGGATCTGGACGGCGACCACGGCGCTTGCCCATTGTGGCCCGAAGACCAAGGGAACGGCGACAGGCGCGATTGCGGCAAAGCCCACGAAGGCGGGGAAGCCAGCAATTGCGGCCATCCGCACGCTGGTGTTGAAGAAGTGGTCGATCTTGTCCGGTTCGCGCTGGACTCTGGCCACGGCCGGCATCGTTATCGCCGCCAAAGGACCGAGTAGGAACTCCCCCAAAAGGTCAAGGGGGCGACGGGCGATGGCGTAAACGCCAACAGCAACAGGCCCGAGAAACAGACCAAGGATGACTTTTGGAATCTCTTCGTTCACGAAAGTCCATAGAGTTTGGACGATGACAGGACCGGCAAACCCAAACAATTCGCGGCAGCGCGTGTAAGAATACGCCATACGGGGCCGCCACGAACTCCCGAGAAGAATAACCGTTGTTTCTACAATCGCCTTTGCGACCTGCATCAAGACCAGGCTCCACATGCCATAGCCGGCGATCGCCATGGTCAAACCAACGGTCCCGCCGACCATCGTTCCGGTCAGTGTGCGCAGTGTGAAGAGGCGGAAATTTAGCTCACGCTTGAGGACCGCCGTTGGAACTGCCGCCAAGGACTGAACCACGACAATTATGCCCGTCCAGCGCACGAGGTCCTCGAGAAGCGGTTCGCCGAAGGCCTCGGCGACCACTCCGGCGAACGCCCAGATGAGAGCGCTCAGCGTTGCGCCGGTCGCAACAAGCAGCCAGAACGCTGAATCCAGATGAATGGGCTCTATCTCCGCGCGCTGGACAAGTGCATCAGGTATCCCTCTGGTCACCACCGTTGCTAGAATGGTTGGAGCAATCATGGCGAGTGTGGCGAGACCGAATTCCTCCGGACCTAGATGGCGAGCCAGAATGATGAAGACAGCGAACATGGCGACTTGACGGCCCCAGGTCTCGACGGCTGCCCATGCCGCGCTGCTGACAACCTTTTTGCCTAGCGAAGTCATCTCGGATCCTCGGACATTCGCGGGAATCTGGATCTCGGAGAGTTAAATTGCATGGGCGCGGATCATCTCCTACGGCGTGTGCTATTCGCCCGATCCGGTTTGGTACATGCAAGTCCGCTGCCACTTACCAAATTCCGTAGTTGTGGTGTGCGATCAGGCTAGCGGTCTTGGGGATGAAGGCAAATCTCTCCATTTTAGGGAGGGCGTAAACCCTCCCACTCCTTTCGCAGGGCCATCGCATGTGGCGCGAACCAGGAGAGCGGAGGCAGATGGGGGAAGCAACCTCGCAACCAACGGCATATTTGCATAGGTTTGCTGAGGTGCAGTGGCGTTTGGCGGCGGGCTCGTCGTCGGCAGACCTCGGCGGCCGAAGGCGACCTGCGACGACAAGCCCTACCAAATCATTGCAGGTCCTTACTCCGTTTGGCGCCCTTGCATTCCGCGCAACAATTGCCAAGGATTACATGAGGCAAGTTGCGCCTAATCGCATGCCTTCGGTCTGCGTTGCATAGTTGGAACCGGCAGCCCATGCAGATCTCGTTCGTCGGCCTTTTAATCTGTGCGGGGATATTGGTAATAGGCTATTATTGCCGCGCTCCCTTGATCATTGGCCTCATCGTCTCGCTGGCTTTCGGTGCCACTGCAGTTATGACTCTCAGCGCGATTGGAGGCTCGTCGCCGCTCATCTACACCTTCTTCGCCGCGCTCTTGATAACGGCAGTTGTCAGCAGACGGCGCATGTGGCGGGACCTTGGTCACGTGTTCGGGAAAATTCGACCGGTTTGGGTGCTCGCGGGCCTGATGCTCTATGCCATTGTCGGCGCATGGTTGTTTCCGCGCTTCTTTGCGGGACAGACGAGCGTATTCGTTCAGGCAGCCATGAGGCGCGGGGTCATTGAGGCTCCGCTTGCGCCGGTCTCGGGCAACATCACCCAAACCGGATACTTTGTTCTGGGTGGCCTCACCGCGATCGCCTTATGCGTCCTACTCCTGCACGAAAATAGGTTGGAGAGTATCCGACGCGGATTTCTTCTGTGGTGTAGTGTTCACGTCGTCTTCGGACTCCTTGATTTGCTGGGCAAGGTCGCTGGAGCCGGCGATATCCTGTCGCCCATCCGCACGGCCAGCTACGCCATGCTTACCGAGGTCATCGAAAATGGCTTTTGGCGCATCACTGGGGCCGCATCCGAGGCATCGTCCTTCGGCGGCGGCTCATTGGTCTGCCTCTCATTTTGTTACGTTTATTGGCGCAAGACAAAGTCACGCGTGGCTCAGGCACTGGCCTTCCTCTTACTCGTCCTCTTGCTTCTTTCCACGTCTTCCGTTGCCTATGTCGGCCTAGCCGTACTGAGCATTCCCGTGGCACTTTCCATTTCGTGGTCGTTTCTGTCCGGCCGAATGGACAAGGACGAGATCCTGATCATCGCGTTGCTTGCGCTCGCAGCCGTCACTGTCCTGGCAATCGTGCAGTACGATGAAGAATTCTTCGCGCCTTTTGTCCATCTGATCGATTCCATGGTTCTCAACAAAGCCAGTTCCGCGTCCGGTCAGGAGCGTGCCTACTGGAATATTAAAAGCCTCCAGGCGTTCGTTGAGACGGGGGGTCTCGGCGTCGGCTTGGGCAGTTCGCGTGCCTCGAGCTGGCCGATTGCGGTGGCTTCGCAGCTTGGCCTAGTTGGCGGGGTTATGATGGTGACGCTGTTGCTGGTTATACTCAGGGGCATGGGAAGCCTAAAGGGGCACATCGACCCCGAAACAAATGCGGTGGTATCGAGCGTGCAAGCTTGCGCGCTGGGTTCCGTCGCCGCTGGATCTTTGGGTGCTGGGAGTGCCGATCCGGGCATGATTTTCTTCATTGCTCTTGCCGTGATCTCAACGAGCAGAGTGAATGCCCGCAAAAGCAGAGATGCCACAATTCGCACCATACAGCTTGGTCAGCCTGAGCCTCTCGCTTACCGACCCGCCACGCATTAATATGCCGAAAAGGCGGAGCGCCGCGGGCTGTCACATTCGGCAAAGAACTTCTTCGCCGTCGCGGCCTCGGTCCCCTCCATTTTCCGACGGGCCTGCCGATTCCCTCAACACTTCCGTTCGCCCGCCTTGGCGCAACGACCGGTTCGGATCGAGTTGCATCTCCGTTTCCATTCAGTTCTCAAGATGCCTGACACGAGCACTCCGAGCAATCAGTGGATCAGTGGCTTAGGGTCAGTCGTTTGTCGTTGGGTCGTGACGTCGTGACGGGTACTGGGGAACAGTTGCTCGACAGCTTGACGGCTTGGCCTAAGATGGGAGGCCTGGTCAGCCGCGATGAGGGAGGGCGATCGGGCGATTGGCCTTTGTTGGGCATCAAAATCGTTGCATTTAGATATTTGTAACGTTCTGTGCGCGAATGTCTATTCGACGCCAAGGATGCTCGATGAACGCTAAGGAGTACACACTGGTCGCTCTGTTAGGCTCATTCCGCAGTCCTGCCTAACTGTTTGAAATCAGCACCCCTGTGGAAGCGCGCACAATGGCATGAACACGCTAAGTAGCTCAAGAGGTGAATGTATCGCCTGAAAAGAGGCTGTTCAGCTTGCAAGCCACCTCGGTTCGGTTGGTAGCCTTCAGTTTTTTCATGATGTGGCGGATATGGACCTTGACCGTGCTTTCGCGGAGCTTGAGTTCGTAGGCTATGATCTTGTTCGCCTTGCCTTTTCGCAGCGCCTCGACCACTTCCGCTTGACGTACGGTGAACATCCCCGCTAGCGGCGAGACTTCTCGCTTCTCAGTCGCGATCAGGCGGCGTGCCGCGAGAACGCTGCTCGCCGGCACAAAGACGCCGCCCGCTATCGCCAAACCGATCGCTTCAATGCACACGTCCACGCCGACAGATGTCGGGATATAACCTTGCGCGCCGCTTTCAAGAACCCGCAAGATTTGAGCAATGTCGTCGCTGTCGGACAGGACAACGACGGGTGCGGGGCGAAATAGGGATGCGAGCCTCGGGATATCTGTCGCGATTTCGCCGTCTTGGCGCGCACCGATATTGAGGAGGACGGCTGCGACCGGAGGGCAGTTACCCTTCATCTGCCGCCAATCGTCAATCGATCCGTAGGCGGCGACATCCATGGCGAGACCGTGATTGATCAGGGTCCTCGCCAAGCATTCGCGACCTAACGCCCTACCATCAAGGATGAGCAAACACCGCTTGTATACTTTTTCGAGTGACTGCTCTTTCCTTTCGTTTGCCACTGGCGAGACACTTTTTGCCCCGTGCGACTCATGCGTGAATGCCGACACTTTCCCTAAATCTGGTATCGAAGAAGCCATTGCCGATTCCCTTTGGTACCGTTAAGAAAATATTTTCCGAAAGAGCTGCACGGACCATCGAAGCAATATTCGACCGAAATCTTACTATAAATTTCTTTACGAGCGCTTCTTTCTTATTCCCTTGGGCCGTTACTACCCAAAATTTATTGTCGATCAAAGCACTAATACAATTTGCCAGCAGATGGCCCTGAAGAGGACATCCAAAAAGGTCGCGGGCATATTTCTCGGCGAGTTGCCTGCACGATTTACATTTGAACCTGGAGTCCTCTGCTGTCCCAACGGATCAGCTCTATTCGGCCATGCTCGATCCAATAGTGGCGCATGCTGCCGGCCGACGCCCCGGGGCAAATCGTCTCCTATCCACGACGGGGCCGATTGGTTGGAAAAGTGGCAAACCGCGTCGTTCGAGATGCCCACGTCGAAGAAGATCGGGTTCGCGAGAAAGGGGGAACGTCACATGCTACTGCACATATGCTGTTCCGCATCGGCGACGGTGGATGTCGTTCATCTCCTCAAAATAGTATGCAGCCGCAAGGTCTAATCACCTCAACCTTCGAATTAAGTGATGTGGCGCGCCATTTGGCAATTACCGAATGAGAGGCATAGCTACCATCTTCGAGGTAAGCCCGGTATCGCCTATTCACCTTTTGTAGAAGCATGTTAAGCGCGCCCCTCTTCAGGAGGAAGGCATTGCGCTCCCGTTTCCGACTTTGAAGGCTGCAAAGTCCGGCCCCAGCCTCGCTTCTGTTGCGGGCACCATTTCGGGGATGATGTTGTCCGGAAGCTTGCGGGCACACGGCATGTTGCAATACTGGATTACTGGGCATCAGCTTTCGCGATGGCGCCCATTGACGCCTGTCTCAGCCGCCTCGTCGTTGATGACGTCTGCTTTCCCTTTAGACCGCCCTGCGCGAACTCTGACGAAGGTAAGCCGGCATCCTTCATCTCTTGAAGGCGAAAGCTTGCAGTCTTCAGCGGGACATGCTTTGAATCGTTCAGCCATTCGAGCCTCCTGTCGGCTCGTCTCGGTCAGGGCCTCGCGGTAGTGCAAACACCCGCTTGAGGCCCGATTTTACTGATGGGAACAGTGCCCTGCGACGGAGTGTGTCTTGGAACAGGGCAAAGCGACATTTATGTTTGACGGCATCGTCACGACACCTGAGCAGCGACGGCTGGGAGAGAAATGTGCTCTCGCTCCAAGGGACACCGGATGGAAAACCCCAAGGTTGCACCCCGTGTAAGGGCAATCATCATCGAGCAGTTGGGTGTCGACCCTGCCCGCGCTACGGACGACGCGTCCATAGTCGACGACCTCGGCGCCGATTCTCTCGAAGTGGCGCAAATTGTCATGATGATCGAGGACGAGTTCAATATCGAAATTTCAGACGAGTCGGCTGACGCCGTTGTCACGGTTGGAGATGCCATCTACGTCGTGGTCGCGTCAAAAACTAAGAGCTAACCAGCGTCAGCGAAAAAAAGGCCCTGAAGGCGCCGGCTACCCACGCATACGCCAAGAAGCAGAGTCAGGAATCAGGACTGGGTGTTCGGCCTGCAGCTATCGGGTTCAGCCGCTGAGAATTCGCGCTGAGCGTCTGCGCCAGGCACTCTAGACGGCGCCGCCCGAGCTTTTTAGAGTCATTCCCGCTCAGGCTGTGCAAACGAGCAAAAAACCGTCTCGCCGCTCCGGCTTATTACTCCGGAGAACACCGCTACTCCTCAAACTCGTGATCGAGGAAATATGGCATTCGCCGTGTTGCCAAACTCGCTCGACAGACCGCTAACCTTGCGCGCATATCGACGGCAGGCAGGCCAGATGCACCGTCGTGCCAGCGACAATCTAAATCACGACATCTCGCCAGCGCCGCAGGAACACTGCGCAGACCTCCCCACGATACGGGATGAGCATTGGAGATCTTGCGAACAAGGCATTTTCAACCCGCAGTAAGAAGAAGACTAGGGCGAGCGCCTGGAATTGCTTCGGGCAGCTTTACGCGCCGGACTGTCGAGTCCGCTGGAACGTCCACCAGATAGGTGTACCGCCCGGTAATGGCGGGCTTCAGGCTCAAGGTTCATCCACCCGCTTAAGTTCGAAAAAGTAGATGCGCTCGTCGCCCCTGATCGTCATCGCTCCCATGATCCTGTGTTGATCGATTCGGCGAAAATAATCGACAATCGGTTGATCGTCGTAGAGCATCGCCGCGCTCGCAACGCCGCTAAACGGCATCGTTCTGAGGGAGGCAACAGGCCCTTTCGCGCGAAGTCCGCGCTGAAGATGCGAGAACAAGTTTCTCGCAATGCGCATTCTGCCGATCTTATGGAAGCGAAGCGCCAGGCGAAGCGGTACGATCCCGGGATCGAGGGCGATCAACCGCCGCTTGCCCGACCAAAACAGCAGCGCATCCGCGCGCATGTCTGCGTTAAACCGCTTGCCGAACCAGCCGAGGTTTTCCAAAACGCCGTCGAGCGGATGCCCTGTCGGGATGCCGCGCCCTCTCCATAGTCCAACGATTTCGCGTGGCTCAAGCGGCGACAGGAATTGAAATTCCTTAAGGGTCGTCTGCTGTGCGCTCACCGGATTAAACCTTTCCATCCCGGCGCTGCCTGGCGCGCCGCTTGGATTTGGCGTCGCGTCGCGCATTTCGCAGCTCCTCCAGCGTCGGTATCCACCAGCCCCGGTTGAGTTCGTCTTGTCCCGGCGGCGTTCGCGCCGGCCAGGTTGTTACCAATTCCTCAAGCGCTCCCGGTCGCCATGCCGCCCAGACATATTCTCCTCCCTCGTTCATGGGAAAATAGAACGCGCTCATCGTTGCCGGATCCACTAGTTCGCCGTCCGTGCCAATGAAGAAGACGACCCCGACATGCGTGCCGATCGCACGCGTGAGCGGGGGGCGATCGTCGGCGGGAACCGGATATCGCTTGCAGCGGCGTTCTCTCGTCCTTGCCTTAAGCGCCTCGTCTTCCTCGGTTCCCCTTATTGCCTCACGCCGCGCCTTCCTCGTCTCCGGCTCACTGCGCTCAGCGGCCGCCTCGATGGCTGGCCACCGACGGCGGAGCTCGTCGAACGAGCGGTAAGGCACGGTCCACAGCCGGCGATCGGCCTCCCAGCGTGCGTACGGGATTTCCCGGATCTCGTTGACGACGGTGCGTGAATAGGGGTGTACGGATTTCGAACGACGCAGGTGCTGCCTTGAGATAGCGGCTCTCGATCGGATCGAATTCGAAGGCGTCCCTGCCCTTCTCGTCGGCAAACGCATCGGCTTCCGCTTCCATTTCGGCCAGCCAGCGACTGATGCGTTTTTGAGCTGTGCGGCCGGGTACGAACCAGGCATTCAGACTGTCGCTCCAGCGAGCGCGAGGAAACGCTTCCCGAAACCGGGCCACCGTCACCCTATCGTGTGGCAACTCAGTCGTTGCTCCAACACGTGGCGCGGGAGCGTTGTCATTGGGGTCTTCGTCCATAATTCCAAAACGCGGAAAGGCCGCCTCCCGTTCGCTTCACGCGTCCATTCAAGCGTCCCGGGTCCTGAAGGTGCCTTCCCTATTGTTTCGAGACGCTTGAGGCGCCCTCCAGTGGCCCTGACCATCGCAATAGTCTTGCCACGCAAAGCTTTCGCAAGGGGCCGGGGCAGGTTGAACGTGTAATCCGCGTTTGGCGTCACGCAGTCCAAGTCGGCGGCATCTAAATTGTGGCTCGGGCCAGGCCCGTGGAGAAAGCGGCGCAAAAGCCGTCGTTGCGTAGGTAAGCCTTTCAAGGAAGTTGGCGAACAAGGCCGCCAACAATTCAGCCGACGATATCTTCGCAGCAGGTTCCGGCCTGACCGACGACCTCCTTCTCCTCTGTCGACCCTCCAGAGCGAAGCCGGAATTTCCTACCGGCTCCGGGTTACTTAGCGGCTTGAGATACGGATCGCGCCGGCATCGCCCAGGCTGCGTTGAACAGCGGCAATCTGATTAGACGCAATATCCGCCGAGACCTCGATCTCACCTTCGAGCGGTGCATCGCTACGAGCGCCTTGTTCATGAGAGGCGTCGCCGCCCGACGGCTCCGAACCGGCCGTGTTGCGGTCTGTCGCCGACTGAATGAAGATGTCTGGTCTCGATATGCCGTACTGTTGAACCAAATGTTCGACGGCGAGATCGGCTGCTTCTCGAGTCTTGAAAGTGGCTCGTATGGTAGTGCTGCTGTCGTCGGCCATTCGAATTTCTCCTGATCGTTATGCACAGGACGAGAACGCCTCTGCCGCCAGGTAGTTTCGCAATTGTGTCGATTGGCTTCGCGTATTTGCGAAGCGGATTCTGCCTTGTACGCAGATGTGTCAGACAATGAGATCCGGTCAAAAGCGTGAGCGTATTCTCCCGCAGTGCCTTTGACCGGCCATCCTGCAAGAGGTGCAAGCAAACACCTGTCCGTACGGAGGATCCCCGTGCACAAGCGCCGTTGGATCCTTGAGGGCCATCTTTCGGGTGCGCAGAGGCTCTACGCACGCCCACTTGAACACTTGAACTGCTAAGGGACGCTCGCGACCGCATCGGTTAACGGCAAAAAGCGCGCGCGAGGAAATGGCGAGCATAAACTCGGCCTTCTCGGGCGCTATCATTTCGAGCCCGTGTGAGAGACGGGGGACCGACCCAGAATGACGAACAGGGGCGCGAAGCCTCACCACCAAGCCGGCCGTGTCTCCACTATTGCGAGCACCCGGGCTGCACGAAACGCCAAGGCTTCGGCTTCGCCGTCGGACGGGCGCAGCCGAATTGGCTCTGCTCTGAGTATCAACCGACCGGGCTTACACGGGAGCGAACCTTCAATATCTCCACCTAGGAGCGCGCTTGGCGTTGTGCAGGAGCTCGCTAGCTGTGGCGAACCGGCCGAAGAGGCGGGTCAAGCGCCATTCTTCTTTCTGACATAAGTTCTGCCGGCGGCAAAACTCTTGAACATTCCAGACCTTAGTAGAGGTACGTTTGGAAAGCTTGTCAGCTTCAACGCGCTCCATACTTGCTCCTCCCAAAGCAGTGGACAACCAAGGTATAATACCAAAGTCTAATGAAGCGCGAAATAAACTAAGACATGCTGACTGCAAATCCGATCGCGACAATCGGGAGCAGTTCCAAGTCAAGATATCGTTGCAATGCGTGTTTCTAGTAGCAACACTCGAGCGGAACCGTTCAACGGCGTTTCCTGACCAAGGCGACCTCTTCGCGAGGGAGGGGTGGTGGCGCCTTCCGCCTCTCGTGGCGCCGCCATTATCGATACAAGATACTCCCTACCTTTTTGCGCTCCGGCCCCGCCTCGCGGGTCGAGGCCAGCCAGCGCGACGGAGCTCAACTGAGGCGCTAGCGACGCTTCGCTCTTTCTAAAAACCGAACCCGCCAGGGGCACCTTGAGCAACGCTCGGCAACCAAAGGCTTTCGGCACCACGCCAGCCGACAATCGGAATGTCGCACTTACGGTCAAATTTCCCAACAGGCGCCGTGCGCTCACAGTTCATTTCATGCCAGTGCGGCCGCGGCAGAGATAGCCGTCTCCATCCTTCCACGGCGTGTTGCCGAGATGGGTCTTGGTGTCACAGCGCTGCGCGCGGGCGTCGGTCCCAGATCTATCCTCATGATTTAAGTCGCCGCTTTCATGCATGAACCGGGCGAAGCATTTGGCACGCCGATGCGGCAGTCAGTGCCGAAACGCTCTCCAAACTTGCCCAGCGCCACAAACACGGACGCGAGGTTGCTCTCGTTGCTTTGCGTTTTGCGACATCTGAGGAGCGGCTGAGCGGTTATGGCGCTCGTCGGCTTCTCCTGATTGTTTTTGGTTGGACGCTCAGAAGGGCCGACGCGATTAAGCCTTTAAGGCGAATGGTCAGAGGTCGTCCTCCGTGATTTGCTGTTCGCAGCCGTCTTTTCGTAGGTAGATGGTTAGAGGTCCGCCGCTTCCGACGAGGCGACGGACTTTGGCCCTTTTGGCCCAATTTTCACTGCGGCAGAGGGCGTCTGGATTGACTGCGACCCCACTGATGAGAGATGGACATGAGCGACCGCGAAAACGCCGATGAACCTGCCTCGGACCTCTTGGAAAGTGCGGCACAGTGCGCCGCACCAGATCTCCTGGATTTGGCGGCGCAACTTGCTGGTCTCGCCGAAGACCTCAAGGCACTTGCCGCAAAGCCAATCGTGCCGCCGTCAACATTAGTACCCGAACCCGACGATCAGCCTCGAGCAAGTTCGAGTGCAGTTTCCGAGGCGCCGCTACTCACGTCTCGTAACGCGGCTCGATCGGATCCTTGATCCCGGCCGGATCACGAATCGGCCCGAGGCAGCAATGTTGTGCATTCATACGTTAAGCGCCGGGACGCCGCCGCGATGGCGGCTCAACAAAGCAGCCTCTTGACCGGCTAGACTTCTCAAGTCCCCTGCCGACTGCAGGCATGCAAGACCATCCTCGCGCGTGAGATGCAGCTGCCGCCCGCCCAGGGCTGTCAAGTGAAATGAGCGTACTAGGAATGGGCATGAGCAACGACACGCGCACGGGAGCATCGTGACGTAGCATCACCGCTTTGAGTTGTTCAGGGGAAACTTCTAGTGTTGGGTGGCTATTGACTCAAGCTCATGGCGTTTTAATTCGTCGATCGCTTTGAGTGCTTCTTCGGCTGACCAACCTGCAGACACCGCCGCCTGCAGCAGCTTGGCCTCCGCCTCCTGTTCGAGTTTCATGTATAAAGGCTCCAATGCCTCCTGGACCGTTAAAATGTGCTCATCCGGAGCTACGACATGGACAGATGAAGTTGAGGGCGACATAGCACAAACCTTCCTCCTTCACACGGACGTGTTCCGACAAAACTCGAAACGTGGGCGTCTGTTCCACCGGTTTCAAACTTTGGGAACTAGATGAACTCGCATCGGTCAATTGGCGTCACGCTGGCTCTTCTACTTTTCGCTCATTTCGCGTTTGCTGCCGACCCGATTACTGGACGCGCGACCGTTATTGACGGCGACACGATCGAGATCCGAGGCGAGCGCATCCGCCTGCATGGTGTCGATGCGCCGGAGAGCTGGCAGAAATGCGAGAATGCCGACGGGAGCAGCTATCAGTGCGGAAGAGAGGCGGCCCAAGAACTCGATAGGTTTCTTGCCGAGTCCCGCCCCGTCCGCTGCCAGTTCGTTCAGCGCGATCGATATAAGCGGTTCGTGGGAGTCTGCTTCCGCGCCGACGGCCGAGACGTTAATCACTGGCTGGTTGAGAGCGGCAATGCTGTGGATTGGACACGGTATAGCAATGGCGTCTACGCCAATGCTCAAGAGCTCGCACGGTCTCATAGGGCCGGAATCTGGCGCGGCAATTTCGAGCTGCCTTGCAATGCTCGCGCCTCGCGTGCAAAGCGTGAGGCATCCTGCTAACGCGAGGTTTTCATGCCGACCGACGAAGCCACCAACGACATGCGGCCGATCGACCGAGAAATGGGAGCGCGGCTCCGGTCCACGCGCCAAGTGTTAGGCATAGGTCAGCAAATCTTGGCGAAAAAAGTGGGGTCAGCTTCCAGCAAATACAGAAATTCGCAAAGGGTATAAACCGCCTGTCGGCAGGCATGCTCGTGAGGATCTGCCAATCGCTAGAGGTAAGCCCCATGGAGATCCTCGGCGCCTACTTCCAGGACCAGCGACCGAGTTGCAACCGCATGGTCTGGCTCCAAGAAAAGTTGCTTACGGCCGAGCGAAAGCTGTCCGGGGTAAGACGGGCTTTAAGAGACAAATGATGCGGTCCCTGCCGCTTACCCGTAAGCAGCCGAGACAAAATATGAAACGAATTGCGCTCTCTATTCTTTCGCTCTTTGCAGTCTCTGCACCGGCTGATCCACTGCCGTCCAAACGTAAATGCTCTCGAGATTGGATGCCGATGGCACAGGTCGAGGATGCCGTCCGCCGACGGCGGCGACATCGAGTGCGCATAGCTGCCGAGGCTCGTCATAGCGAAAACCTGTCCCTCGAATATTGACCTTTACAGCTTGCATTTCCGACTTACCGGCCTCTTGACCGGCATAGAGCTGCATGCCGGTGCGAACACGCGCGCTACAAGGTAGCCGTCGGAAGTCCGTCGCGTGCTCCTGGCCGGTGCGGTGTCGGAACATAGATGGAGTTTCCTCGAAGCTGCGTGACGAAGTTGTGAACGTTCTCAACGCCCCACGAACAACGGACCATAGTCCGATACCCAAGCTTTCAGTGCTGCTGTAGGTTCTCCGTTCCGCGTTCTGAATTCACGTGATGGTTGTGGAGTTTGCTGTGATTAAGATCTTCGTTGTGGCGATGACGCTGGTAATGGTTGGTTTCTGGGGTTCAGTCGGCATTCTGATCTATCGGCTTCTTACGTGATTTTGAAGAGGAATGCGAAAACTTGAAGGCTGCACTTTACAGGGTGGCGGAATCTTCAGCCATCCCCTATAGTTTCCTTGCGGCAATGGAGGTTGCCCGAGGAGGATCATATGAGCGACACCGCTTTTGGGTTTCTGCTAGCGGCTGAACTGTCAGCCTTGCTCTGGACCGCACTGCTCATGGCCGCCTTCTCGGTTTTCTGACCATCCGTTCAGCTTTATCACTCCACTTTTGCGGTGGCCGAGACCGCAAATACCTCCTTGGCCGTCTCCTGACTGTCTCCCCTCTTCACGATTGCCTCGTCCAGCCAGGCATAGCATCGGATACCGCACCTCGCGGGATGATCTCCTGACGGGGTGTCGTGCTGACCAGTTGACAAGGTGCATCGGCCTTCGTTTTGAGGACGTCTGCTCTTCCTTTTCCGAAATGGCCTAGACTGGCGCCCTCATAGTAGATGTCCGGGCCACTCAACCCCAAGCACCTGCGGATCTCCGCGACGTCTTACGCGTGTGATGGCCTGCCATGACCTGCGATGCGGCAGGCGGCCCGCCAGGGGTTTAGCAATTTAAATGAGCGTACCAGGCGCAGGCGCGTCAGCGCCGAAGCCAGTTCGCGCGCAACTTGACCGGTTAAAAGCGCAGCGGCAGGAGGCTTAGCATAGCGGCCCCCGAAGGGCAGAAACCGGGACCGACTGTGCCCGGCAAGTTGCTCCGATTCTCCGATTTCAGTTGAGTGGTGAGGACGCCAGCATGTTGCCCTGGTTCTCTGCCTTCTCTGCTGAAGGGCGCGCAGCCGACGGCGCGATGGCTGATGGCGATGGTCGCCGTGCCCTCGGGAAGGTCTGGCGGCTCTCCTCGAACAGGAGGTGGAATCGATACAAAACCTTTCGCCCTGCCCGCTTTTTGGATCGTATGCGCTACTGCCTGAGGGTTGATGACAAAGTCGAATTCCGCCTAGCTGATAGCGCAACGATCACCGGGCTATCAAAACAAGCAAGAGCCTGCACAAAGTACTTTTACCTCGTCGGAATATTTCGGATTGGCCATGATTCTATGAAGGCTCCATCCAGGCGAGCACGTTCCCGCCACATCGCCGTGTTAAGAGTGACCACGTCCGGTGGAGGCGATGGTGGACGATCGCGAGATAGAACGGCGAGCAAAGATACTCTGGTCCCAAGAGAACCCCAGTCGACCATGGCTTGCGGTCGCACAGCGGTTGCAGGTGGGTGAGGACCTCTCAACAGGAGCGACAGAAGAGGATCGAGAGCGATATCGGCAACGTGTGCGCGCCGGTGAATGATCTGCAAGCCAGTTTGAGCTGACAGGTGCCGCAAGCATTGGCGATATGCGCCTTAGCATTGGAAGGATGCCGGAACGCCGCTAAGGACGTACCTAAACCGATCGGATGACACTTCTACCCGTCGAAAGCCAGTCGGAGCCGTTTTGTTTTGACCCAAAGCTCCGAAGCGACACTTGGCCGGCGGCGTACTGGCCACCCAGTCAGGGCGCGGCCTGTCGTGCTTACCTGTCATGGTGATCTCTTGTGTTTGCGACGACCTGGGAGAAGTTCTGATTTCCCGCATTTCTTGGACTGACGTGTGAAACAAATGAACAACAAAGTTTTTGAGAGTTTGACCGGCATGTACTTTACGGTCGACGACCCCGATGGAAGTTACGCCACTGGTCAAGTGATCCGTCTTGCTGCCGAAGGGCTCTATTTCGTTCGCTTCGACGGAAACGAGGTTACGCTGCCCCTAGAACTCGTATCCATCGGCGAGATGTTGGAGACCACCGAAGAGGAGTACAAGCTCTGGCGGTTCTTCGACACGATCGAGGAAAGGGACAAGTGGATCGAATGGCTGGATGCGCCATCTAAGCCGCGGGTCATCTCGCTCGTGAGGCCGACCAAGTAACAGCTTCCAAACCTGTGACCTCCGCCTATACGCGGCGAGCTACCGGGCTTCTCTACGCCCACATTGAACGCCAGATTTTCCTTGCCCTCGTGGGCTTCCGCTTTTGCGTCGGATCGGCGCGGATGAAGTTGGCGATGCACTAGGCCATTACACGCTCTCCCCCTTGCGCGGAACCTTACCGATTGCGGATGGTTGAGACCGCGACACGAAAGGAATACGACGATGAGTGATCCCAAAGACGGCAAGCTCACCGAACAGCAGACGCCGTCCCGGCGTACGACAGTACCACCGGAGATGGATTTCGAACCCGTTCCATTGCCAGACCAAGCGGCCGAACCCGGTACCAAAGACGCCGATGCTCCTCCGGCACAGAGCGGCCCGTCCAAAAAAGGGAAGAGGCCGACGGAAGGTGCCGTCAAGAACGAACCCATGCATCACACTGGCGCGGTCCCGCCGAAGGTTTAAGACTGCGGCCGTCGTCAGTTCCATCTTTCACCATGCGGATGGCTCGCAGACAAGCGATTTGGCCTTTGGAACCGATCAATGTCATACTTCAGGTCACAGCACCGATCGGCGGCTTCCGAAAACACGACCATCGGGTCGATGGTGGTGATGATCCTCGCAATAAGGTGCAAGTCGACAGTGCGGAGCCCAACTGAGAAGACCGCTGCCTACCCAAGGCGCGCCCAGGAACGAAATACTGTTCCGAGGGGTTGGATGGGTGGACCTAGAATGGAGGGCTATTTTGAGGCAGCGTGCCAAAGCCCCGCACCCCCGTGAAGGCGTTCCAAATGGTGCTCAGGGACGAAAGGCCGCGGTTGGCAGTCGACGGACTGCGTCCCCTGTTGACCGTCTGGCAAATCTTGGCGCAACCCAATCCGCCTTCCCAGCATTCATTGAGCCCTGCCACCCGACGCTGAAGAAGAGGCCGCCGGATGGCGCAGACTGGGTTCATGAAATCAAGCTTGATGGCTATCGAGCGCAGCTGCACATTAATGGCGGCAAGATCACATTATACACGCGAACGGGGCTGGATTGGACGACGGAATTTGAGGCAATCGCGACGGCTGCGGAGGACCTCGCCGGCCATGACGTGGTGATGGATGGGGAGGTCACTGTCTTCGGGAAGACCGGGCTTCCCGATTTTCAGGCACTTAGGCGAGAGCTCGCGAAACGCTCGTCGCCGAATCTGACGTTTCAAGCGTTCGACCTGCTCCATCTGGACGGCTACGACCTCCGGCGCGTACCGCTGATCGAGCGCAAACGAGTGCTGCGCGAGCTAATCGGAGACGCGGCCGGCACCATCGCCTATGTCGACTATCTCGAACTCGAAGAGGGAGAGCCGGTCTACCGGCACGCATGCAAGATGGGCCTGGAGGGAATTGTCTCGAAACGCAAAGACGCGCCCTACCGGTCGGGTCGGCAGGAAATCTGGACAAAGACGAAGTGCACGAAGCGCGACGCCTTTCCGATCGTCGCCTTCGTCGAAAAACTCGGCGCGCAGCCGCGCAGGATTGCCTCGCTTTATCTCGGACGCTGGGAGGGCGATCGCCTGGTTTATGCCGGCAAAGCCCAAACCGGCTACACCTTAACGGCGGCCCGCGAGGTGCGGGAGCGGCTCAATCCCTTGATCATCGGCAAGAGCCCCCTCTCCCATCCCATCAACAAGCCCAAGGCGACCTGGGTCGAGCCGCAGGTCTACGCTGAGATCGACTATGGCGGGGTGACGGATGACGGCTTGCTGCGGGAGCCGGTGTTCAAATGGTTGCAGGATGTGTCGCGGGCTGCAGGAAAGCCGAAACCGACTACTGCACCTGCCTCGATCCGAGTCCCGCCAGCGAACATATTGCAGTTGCTGCCCGAAGCCGTTGTGCCTTCGAAGGAGGAGCTTGCAAACTACTGGACGCGTGTCGCCGATCGGGCCCTGCATTTCCTCGGCGGCCGCCCCTTGAAACTCGTAAGGCACATCCACGGCACCACCTTCTACCACAAGGGACCGCTGCCGCCGATCCCGCCCGAGGTCCATCAGTTTCGCATTGAGAAACGAGAGGGCGGTGCAGGGGTTCGGCTTTGGGTCGACGACCTTGCCGGATTGCTGGGGCTTGTCGAGATCGGCGCGGTCGAACTGCATCCCTGGGCGGCGAGCGTAGATGATATCGAACACGCCGACGCGCTGATCTTCGATCTCGATCCCGGCGAAGGCGTGTCATGGGCGTTCGTCGTCGAAACCGCCTTGCGGCTGCGGGAATTTCTTGAGGCGGAGGGCTTCAAGACATGGCCAAAGCTTACCGGCGGCAAGGGCGTTCACCTCATGAGCCCTCTGCCTGCGAAGATGACCCATAACGCGGCGCACGCCTATGCCAAACGCTTGGCGCAGCAGTTCGCCAGCACCGATCCCGACCGCTACGTCACGTCGGCACAGCTTTCGCGCCGACCGGGCAAGCTTTTTCTCGACTACCTGAGGAACGGCCGCGGGACGACGGCCGTCGGCACCTACTCTCCGAGGGCCCGCTCAGGATTTCCCGTCGCGGCTCCGGTTACCTGGCGCGACATCGAGCGCGGGATAAAACCGGATGCGTTTACCATCGGGCGTCCGCCGAAGCGTCGCGCAGTCCTGGCGAGTGCGAGCTAATCATCTGCCTGGGGCATGCCGTCGCCGCCGCGGTTACCAGTGGCCGGGCGGATTACGGCGTCAACTACATTCGCAACCTCGATCCCCCCTTGGCGCGGCTGGACTCGGGTCAAAAGCCGCTGCCTCGTGCCACTGCCTTCTGCGAATATGAGACCCGAAGCCTAAGAAAACCGCCCGTTGGTTCGCAATCGGCGACAGGCGCGCCTTGCCGTCTTCGCCGGGGTCGGGAGGCCATGGCAGGGCGCGCGCGGGCCGATGAAGGACTCGCGCCGGCGAGCACGAACTGTTCGCCTTTCTCACCTGCGAGGGCAACTCAGTCGTCAAGCCGATCCGACCCATCCGAAAGCGATGCCGGTCATCCGGACCGAGCCTTAGGAAGTCGCACCATGGCTGACGGCCGATTGAAGGATGCCAGAACGCCGCAAAGGCCGTACCTAGGCGAGCTCCTCGGGCATCGAGGCCACGATCTTGGCGCTGAATTCCTCCATGCGTTTCCGCACCGCTGGATCCGGCCATTGCGTTCTTCGGGGCTTCGTTAAGGCGGGCGATCACAGGCTGCGGCGTTGGCCGGAGCGAAGAGCGCATTCCAGGTATATGGATCTCGTAACCGGGAATGCCCGACTCTGTGATGGTCGGAATGTCGGGGAAGGACGATGCGCGTTCTGCCGTCGTGACGGCGAGCGCGCGAGGGGTGCCAGCTTTGATTTGACGGATGACGAGGGGAGACTGTCGAACATGATCGGCACCTGATTGCCGAGACGTCGTTCAGTGCCGGGCCGGAGCCCTGGTATCGAATAGGCTGCATCTCGACGTCGGCCATCTTGTTGAAGCGCTCGCCGGAAAGATGAAGCGGCGTCCTGTTGCCCGAGGAGGCGTAGCTGTACTTATAGGGATCAGCCGTCAAAGCCCAGCAATTGCCGGACCGTCTGGGCCGGCAGTTCCGCGTTGACCACCATTCTGCCGAATAGCGAGGTTGCACCACACGCGTCGGCGAATAAAACCCGTGGAACCGCGAGTTCAATAGAAGCGTGCGGGTTGCGCTACCTCGATGTGGCCTGTCGGGGTTTCGGGGCTTTGCTACTGAAGGGAGTGGTGGCTGAAGGGATCGCGAACCCCGATGTTGCTAAGCTAGGCGGATCGTGGACGTTGGCACTTGGAGTGCAGCGGCGATACGCCTGAGCTCGGCGGAGACGACATCGGCACCCGATTCAATCCTTGTACAGTCGCCGGCAGTGAGAGCACAGGTCCAGGAGGTCGTCGACGCTGTATCCCAATTGCCTGGCGAGCGGCACTCATATCGACGCGGTGCATCAATCTGGCCTCCACTTTCCTACCTGCAGTTGTCCCGCGACGTTCTCACTCGGTCGCCGCCAACTGACAAACCTTCAACGCAACTTCCAACGATCTTTCGAAGGCTGGCACCGGCAGAAACTCGTAGCGTGAATGGAAGTTGTAGGCGCCGGTGAAGAAGTTCGGTGTCGGTATTCCTTTGGCGGAGAGAACCGCGCCATCGGTGCCGCCGCGCATCGCGATCACTTTCTTCGCAATTCCGAGTTCCTCCATGGCCTTGAACAGAAGAGCGGCGGCACGCTCGTCACGAGCGAGGCTCGTGGAGATGTTCCGATAGGTGTCGGTGATCTGGTACCGGACATTTCCGGTGGGATAGCGAGATCGCATTTGTTCCGCGACCTCGGCAATCCGGTGTTTGCGCCGCTTGAAGCCATCCGTGTCGAAATCCCGGATCAGGGCGGTCAATATTGCCTCGCTGTCGTTGGCGATGAGATCCTTGAACCAGTAGAAACCATCGCGACCCTCTGTGCATTCAGGCGTCTCCTTGCGGTCGAAGTGGGAGATGAAGTCCATCGCCATCAGGAGGGGATTGACCAGCATTCCCTTCGCGGACATCGGGTGCGCACTGACGCCGGTAAAGCCGATCTCGCAGGACGCGGCGTTGAATGTCTCAAGGACCACCTCGCCAAGTTCGCAGCAGTCGATCGTGTAGGCAAAGTCACAAGGGAAGCGGGAGAGGTCCATCGCCTTGGCGCCGCGCATTCCGATTTCCTCGTCCGGCACGAAGGCGACAAAGACGTCGCCGTGGCCGACCTCGTGATCGAGCCGGCCAAGCAATGTCATAATCACGGCGATGGCGGCCTTGTTGTCCGCACCAAGCACGCTGGTGCCGTCGCCGACGATGATGTCTTCTCCCAACCAGTCAAGAATTTCCGGATGTTCGGCGATCCGTAGCCAGATGTCCTCTTGACGGTTGATGCAAAGGTCCTCGCCTTCGAAGCGGAGGACTTGCGGGCGGACGAAGGGCGAGAGGCCGACATCGACCGTGTCGAGATGCGCGATGAAGCCGATCGGTGGGGCTGCAGGCCTGTTGCCACGTTTTATTCCCGTCACGATGGCATGCGCGTCGATGAAGACGTCCTCCAGGCCGATGGCGCGCATCTCGTCGGCGAGCAGGGCGGCAAGTGCCGCCTGTCCCGGCGAGGACGGCAGGGACTGCGAGCGGCCGTTGCTTTGGCTCTCGATCGCGGCATAGCGAAAAAACCGGCTGACAAGTTCTTCCCGAACTCTCATGCTCTTCATCCTCATGCAGAAGATGCGACGCTTGTCGCTCGTGTTTTAGCTGGAATGGGCGGCTCAAGTGCCGCTCCTTCTAGTCGCTTTGGACTGCGAAGAAAGTTCGTGAGCTCCGCATTGGGCTCGCTAGAGCCTGATAAGACCAACACCGCCGCAAAGCTCGATGTCGACGCCGAGCCTGGCCGATTGTTCTGAACACCGCCGCAAGATGCGCGCGGCACTTTCCCCGGTCGCAAGATGTGGCGCCAGGCGTCGTTCCAGCACCCTGTCCGCCAATGCCTCGTCGCCTCCGATGACGACGGGATAAAGCGTGATCTCGATAAGTCTATTGTCCTCGCCGAACGAGCAGACCCCGACGACGCTTTCCCAGACTTCGGGTGCCGTCCACGTCGACTTCTCCGAACGCACATGGAAAATGAAATTCCCCAGGCTGTGGAAGATCGGCCGGCCCCGGTAGATCTCGATCGGCTGGAGAACGGGCGCCCCGTGGCTGACGAACATGGCAGCACCAGCATCGATGCACTCTCTGGCGACGCCGCTCACCCAGTCAGGGACCTGGTACCAGTCGGACGCCCAATGGTGATGGTGCAGATACGCGACCACCAGAGATCCGTCCTTCGCCGCGGTCGCGACCGCTGAGAGGTTCCTGGACAGATCCGCCTCATCGATCTTGACGCTGCGTCCGAATTGCCCCGATCGCCTGAAGACCGCACGCGCGATGCCGACCTCGAATTCGGCGGCGAGGCGCGGCGGATCGTCCGGCTGACTGTCATTGGTGAGATCGATCGCCGTATACCCGATCTTGTCGCGAATGGCCCTAATCTGTTCGAAGGCGGCTCCGTCGACCGCGAGTACCTGGGTGAGCCGCAGCCGGTTGACGCCCGGGCGTGCGGGTCGGTTGTCGTCGCCATCGGCAGCATACATGAAATCCGGACCGGGGCCCCCGTCCATCGCGACGATCGCGACCCGCCGCCCGCCGATCGTTGCGGTGCTCGCCCGCGAGACTTGCGCTTGATCGCGGCCGAGGCCGGCATGCAGGAAGCCTCGCTTCTCCACTTCCTCGAGCGTCGAAAGCACGCCGGACGGGCCGAGGTCGAAAGCATGGTTGTTCGAGAGCGAAAGTGCCCGAAACCCTATCGCCCGGAGGGTGTCGAGAACGACGGGATCGCTGCAGCCGAAGAACGAGCCCTTCAGTGGCCAGCCACCGTGGCGCCCGAGGATCGTGCCTTCAAAGTTGGTGAAGGAAAGATCGGCTTCTCGAAGCAGCGTTTGAACCTTGTGGAATGCCGGGGCGTCAATGTCGCGGATATCATGTTTGATCAGGGATTGGCCGGTGACGGCCAAGGTGAATCGTTCTTTCATTGGAAGACCTTCTGAGGCGACATGCGCCCGTTTCAGATATTTGACGGTTCCGGGTAGGATCCGCTCTCTGAGAGCTGCTGCACCACTCAGCATGTGAAACGCTGAGGCCGGGCATTGATGAGCGAGCGGGTGTAGGGATGGTTCGACCGCGAGAAGATGAACTCGGATGAGCCGTAATCCTCGACCCGACCATTCCTGAAGATGTAGACGGAGCTGCACATCTCTTGGACGATGGCGAGGTCATGGGAGATGAAGACCATCGTCATGCCCTCGTGCGTGATGGTCTCCTTCAACAGACTGACGATCTCAGCCTGAACCGAGACGTCGAGGGCCGAGGTCGGCTCATCCGCGACGACGATCTCTGGCCGTGCCAAAAGCGCCCGGGCGATACACACACGCTGCTTCTGGCCGCCGGAGAGTTGATGCGGACGGCGGCCAAGCAGGCTACGAGCGAGCCCCAGGCGGTCGACCATCTTCGACACGTCTGCCTGCATGTCGCTGGAACCGGCGCTTGCGCCAAAGCGGATGCTCTCCTCAAGCGTCTCGCCGATGGTCATGCGGGGGTTCAAGGAGACGGACGGATCCTGGAAGATCATCTGCACGCGGCCGAGAAGACCGTTGCGTCGACCGCTCTTCGAAACGTCGAAGGCGTTTTTCCCGATGGTGACGCGTCCTCCCGTGGCCGTGCTGAGGCCGGCGAGGATACGCCCGAAGGTCGTCTTGCCGCTGCCGCTCTCGCCGACGATACCGGTGACAGTGCCACGCGGCAGGCGCATGCTGACGTCGCTGAGACCGAACGAGGCTTTGGCGGCGCCAAGCCCCCAAGGGAAGTCCGGCCGGGAGAACTGCTTCGAAACATCCTCGGCGACGAGAAGCAGGTCGTCGTCGCCAATGTCTGCGGGGCGACCGCTCCCGCCATCGACATTGCCATCTTCCGAACTCATGGTCGTGGGCGGAACGCGAAGCCTTGGAACGGCGGCGAGCAGCTTCTTCGTGTAGTCGTGGCGGGGCTGATCGAGGATGGCGGTCGTGCGGTCCGCCTCCACCACCTGGCCCTTTCGCATGACGAGTACCCGGTTGGTGATTTCGGAGATCACGCCCATGTCGTGGGTGACGAGGATGATCGAGACACCGGTTTCGTCGACAAGAATTTTTAGAAGTTCCAGAACCTGCTTCTGGACCGTCGCATCGAGCGCCGAGGTCGGCTCGTCGGCGATGATGATGTCAGGCGAGCCGGCAAGCGCAATGGCGATGACGATGCGCTGCCTCTGCCCGCCGGAGAACTGGTGCGGGTAGTTGCGGTATCGCCGCTCCGGTTCGGGAATGCCGACGCGGGCAAGCAGATCAATCGCGCGGGCACGCGCCTCGCGCCTGGAAAGCGAGCTGTCGAGCGCAAGGCAGGTTTCTTCGACTTGGGCGCCGACGCTCATCAGCGGATCGAGCGAGGCGGTGTGGTCCTGGAAGATCGCCGATATCCGCCGCCCTCGAAGCGCCTGGCGCTCGCCGGCCGTCATGGCGTCGACCGCCTTGCCATCGAACGTAATCGTTCCGGACCTTTGCTGGAACTCGGGCGAAAGCAGGCCGAGGATGGCATTGCCGACCGTCGATTTGCCGGCGCCGGACTCGCCGATGATGCCGAGGATCTCGCCGCGCCCGAGTTCGAAACTCACGTCGGACAGGATTGGCGTTGTGGCCGAGCCCGAGACATGGCGAAGGCCAAGGTTGTCAACCCGCAGCAGGGGTGTCGTCACGTGTTCCACTGTCATCGCGAATGGTTCCTTGGATCGAGGCTGCGGCGAACGTCTTCGCCGACGAGATTGATGCTGGCGATCAGGCCGAAGAGGGCGAGGCCCGGGAACAGGCTGATCCAGTATTGGCCGGTCAGGAGGTACTGGAACCCGTTTGCGACCGCTGAGCCGAGCGAGGGCTTGTCGATCGGGACGCCCAGTCCAAGAAAGGAGAGGGTCGCCTCGAGTGCGACGGCATGGCCGACCTCGATCGGTATCAAGGTGACGGCGGGCGCGATGCTGTTCGGAAGCAGGTGGCGGAAGATGATCCGGGACGTTGGCAGCCGCATCAAGCGGGCCGCATCCATGTAAGGCTTGTTCGCTTCGCTGAGTGCGACGCCGCGGGCGATCCGGGCATAGGTCGCCCATTGCGCGATGATCAACGCCAGGATGATCCGGTCTATGCCCGGCCCGAGCGTGACGATGGCGATGAGCGCAATCAGGATCGTCGGCAGGCTGAGCTGCAGGTCGACCAGCCGCATGATCGCGATGTCGACCCATTTCCCGAAATACGCGGCACTGACGCCGGCGGTCAGCCCGATCAGCGCGGCGAGCGCGCTACTGACGATCGACACCACCAGGCTGATGCGCAGGCCGTAGAGAATGGTGCTGACGATGTCTCGGCCGAGACCGTCGGTTCCAAGCAGGTAGAGATAGCCGCCGCTGCCATGTGTACCGGGTGGCGAGGACGCCTCCCAGCCGTAGATCTGCAGCGGGTCATAGGGGTTTTGCGGCGCGATCAAGGGTGCAGCGATGGCAACCAGGATGTAGCTTGCCAGCAGCAGCTTGGACGCGGTCAGCACCGGTCCGTGTCGGCGCCTCTTAAGCGCGCTTACGATGTGGGCTTTCATGACGGGTCACCTTTCATGAAGACAGGCGCACGCGCGGGTCGAGCACGGCATAGAACAAGTCGACGAGGGCATTCAGCGCGACGAAGGCGACGGCGATGACGGTCAGCGTCGCCATCACCACTGGCCGGTCGAGGAGCTGGATGGAGTCGATCAGAAGCTTGCCGACGCCCGGCCACGAGAAGATCGTTTCCACCACCACGGCAAAGGCGAGCATGCCGCCGAACTGCAGTCCGATGATCGTCACGATCGGCACGCTGATGTTCGGAAGGATGTGGCGGAACAGGATCCTTCGCGCGGAAAGCCCCTTGGCGCGGCAAAACCTTGTGTAATCCAGGTTCTCGACTTCGATTGTTCCCGATCGCGATAGACGGGCAATCAGAGCGATGTTCGGTATCGCCAACGCCAAGGCCGGAAGCACGAGGTGCCATAATCCATTTGCAGTCAGAAAACTCCATTCCTGACCCAGGAAGCTCGCAGTCAAGCCGCGGCCGCCGGACGGGAACCAGCCGGTCAGGATAGCGCCGACGAGGATCAGCATCATCGCCAGCCAGAAGGACGGGATGCTCAGCGCCGACACGCTCGCCTTGACCAGGGTTCTGTCGAACAGCGTGCCGCTGCGTCGGCCGGCAAGAAGGCCGAGCGCGGTTCCGAGCGGTGCGGCGATCAGCATCGCGATGGAGGCGAGCTCAAGCGTTGCCGGCAGTTTGCTCATCACCAACTCGAAGGCGGGCAGATGATAGATGTAGGAGGTGCCGAAGTTGCCGCTGACGACATTGCCGATGAATGCGAGGTATTGACGCCAGATCGGCTGATCAAGTCCGAGCGCGATCGTTGCGGCGTGAATGTCCTCGGGCGTAGCTGTTTCGATGTTGACGACGTTGAAGACCGGATTGCCGACGCTGTGGATGCCGATAAAGCCGATCAACGACATGGCGATGAGGAGCAGGAAGGCTTGGCCCAGCCTTCCCAATGCAACCGAGATCATGCCCATGACCGCTTACTCCATCGCCGGACGCGTCTGCATCGCGGTCGTCCAGCCGCGGGGGTGCAGGAGATAGGAGCCGATCCGCGAGCCGTAACCGACGATGTGATGGAAATGGTAGAGCGGTATGATCGGCTGGTCGGCCACCACGAGTTCCGTCGCCTGCGCGAGTGCGGCATTGCGCTCCGGCCCTACCGCAATGCTTTCCGCCCTTGCGAGCATCGCGTCGAAGGCCTCGTTGCGATACTTCCCGAAGTTCAGCGCACCGGTCCCGCGCTCTGGGTCCGGGGATGCCAGCAGAGAATGGAGAATGATGTCGACCGCCTCGCCGGAGGTGCCGCCGTACCAGACGCCGTAATCCCCTGCCGCGCGCTTGGTGTTGAAGACCGAGAAAGGCGCGGCCGCTGGTTGAGCATTGACGCCGATGCGGGCCCAGCTTTGGGCGACTGCCTGAAGGCTTTCGGCGTCACCGGGGTAACGGCCCGCCGGCCCGGCAAGAACAAGGTTGAAGCCGTCCGGGAAACCGGCCTTCGCGAGAAGCATCTTTGCTTCGTCATAGTTTGGAGCCTCAGGCAGCAGTTTCGCCGAGGTGCCCGGCAGACCATTCGGAAAGACCTGGGCGGCGGCCGTGCCATAACCTGCGAGAATCTTGTCGACGAGAATGCCCCGGTCAGTCGCCAGCGTAAGCGCTCGGCGCACGAGCGGGTTCTTGAACGGATTGGCGATCGGTTCGCCCGACTTGTCCGTCACTCCTGGAAGCGTGTCCCGCGCGACGTCGAACTGTACGAAGTTGACACGTGCAGCACCGACGCTCGCGACCCTGGCGCCGCGCTGCTTCAAGGAGGCAACGTCGCGGGCCGGGATCGCGTCGGCCACATCGACCTCTCCCGTGCTGAGCGCCGCCACGCGCGCTGCCGGGTTCTCGATCACCCGGAAGGTAACCTTGGACCAGGCAGGTTTGCCGCCCCAGTAGTCGTCGTTCCGGGCAAGTCTCAGGCTCTCGCCGGAACTCCAGCTCTCGAACCGGTAGGGTCCAGTGCCGTTGGGCGGGTGACCCGCGTTGAGGTCCTCGGTCGTCTCGAACCCCTCAGCGGGCCGGTTCATCACGAAGATGGAGGAGAAGAAGAGTGGCAGATTGGGGACCGCGCCGTCGGTTTCGATCAGCACTGTGAGAGGATCGGGTGCCGAGACCGACTTGATGCCGCTGACATAGGAGCGAAAGCCGCCGCTCGGCGGTTTGAGGAAGTCCCGGATGCGCTCGATCGTGTAGACGACATCATCGGCGTCAAAGGCCGAGCCGTTATGGAAGCGGACCTTGTCGCGGAGCTTGAACGCCCATTGCGTGTCGGACAGTGGCCGCCAGGAGGTGGCGAGGCCAGGCTTCAATTCGAGATTCTCGTCCTGGTAGACGAGCCGCTCGTAAATATGGGAGAGCAGTGAGGTATTCTCGTTGAGATTGGCATATTGCGGATCGAGCGTCATCAGCTTGTAGGACGTAGCGATCCGAAGCTCTCCGCGTTCTTGCGCCGGCGTCGCCGGAGCACTCCCGAGGAAGATGGAGATCAGAAGCGCGGAAAGCAGGCGTGGCCGAAATGGGCTTCCCAGTTTCATTTGAAGTTCCTTGTTTTAGTTTTTGGTAGAGTCGGAACGCCGCATTGGAAGCAGTTCCCAACGCGTGTTTCCACGGCGAAATGCATACAAAGGCGCGGTGCGCATAGCTTGTCAGGTCGGCGGCGGGCCGGGGATCACGTGTCCTGGTGAACCATTCCCATTCAATCGCCTTGAAGCTCGGATTGGCGTTCAGGCATAGACAGGCGGCTCGCAGCAGAGCCGGTGTCGATCTTCAGGAGGTCGGCGATGACGGAGCGGATTTGTGGCCAGGGTTCTTCTTCGCTTGTGGAAGATGGTTGCCACTTCGTGACGAGGGCGTGGAGCTTGGCCGTTACGCCTGCAACCGATCGCGCTGGTGTCCTCCATAGGGCTTCCGCGGCCTGCACCTCCGCGATGGATGCACGATCTTCAGCTTCGAGCGCCTTTTCGTAAGCTCGCAAACCCGCGGATTGCTCAAGCGGTGGGGGCAAAACAGCCGAAAAGAGCGATCTCTCGAGCCGCTGCTGTAGCAAACTTGATTCGCTTAGACGCTGCCGGGCGGCGCACCATTGGTGCCAAACTGCGAGCGCCGGGTCGGCATCGCATGCATCCCGGGACAGCTGTTTCGCCCGAGTAAGCTCTTGATATGTGGGTAAAGACGCCGCCACGAAGGAATGAAAGTCTGCCCGGGTGACGGTAGACAAAGTTCTGCTATTGTCGGAATCAGCCATGATCCGAGCTCCTGACAGCTTGGTTGTGGTCAGGCTGTGCCGGGTGCTCGTAACACCAGGTACAGCCGCTAACGTGCACTCATATACAGGGCAACCCTAACATGCGCAACCAAAATCACCATGGCATGGTGATATGAACGGAATTCAGTGTAAGTTAGCCCGCGTTGCGCTGGGTTGGGGGGTCCTTGAACTTGCGAAAGCAGCCAACGTCTCAACGCAGACGATCACCCGACTTGAGCGTGGAGATCAGCTCCGGTCGTCCACCTTGGAACGCGTCCAGCGCGTGCTGGAAGATGCCGGGATAGAGTTCATTCCTGAAAATGGCGGCGGCGTGGGTGTTCGGTTCAAGAAGTAGTAGCTGGCGGGGCCGTTTATGGCGGGCAGTGTTGAGAAACCCGCTTCTACACGTCTGATTTTTTCGAGTGTCGTGGAGGCCGACACAGGAAAACGACTTGGGGGACCTGCCAATTTTGCGATCAAGCAGGCGTGTGAGTCGTGTTGCGGAGTTGAGACGACATCCAGCGGCAACATTCGCTCATATCGAAAATTGGCCGAGTTTCGGTAAGCTCCAATTGTGGACTTTTTCAACAGTATCGGCCCGAACAGGTCACCGTCGGCGTCCCATCCGCCGAATACGTTTCTCCACCAACATAAGCGTCATGAATCGGGAGAAGTTCGGTGAGGCTGGCCGTTTGGGATAGAAGATTTCCTTCGCCTGGGTGGCCTACTCATAATCCTCGGGTTGAAGATAGAGGGCATAAGGCGTGGCGGTTAAACGCACATGCATTGGAGCAGGAGCGGCCAGACCTCCCGAAGCGGCGTCAGGACTGGTTCGATGGATAGCTTGATCTCGATCCAGCCCGCCTCGTCTTCATAGACGAGACAGGTCTTTCCACGAAGATGTCCCGACTTCGCGGTAGCTCTCCGCGCGGAGAGCGTTGCCGATCGGGCGTTCCGCACGGTCATTGGAAAACTACGACGTTCACCGGGGCGCTCAGGCTCTCCGGCATGACCGCGCCAATGGTCCTTGACGGGGCGATGAACGGAGTGGCTTTCAAGGCCTATGTCGAGCAGGTTCTCGTGCGACCCTCACGACCGGCGACATGGACAACCTGCCGGCCCACAAGGCAGATGGCATCAGACAGGCCATAGAAACCGCCAGCCGCACGCTGCTCTATCTCCCGCCCTACAGCCCCGACTTCAACCCGATTGAAAACGCCTCCTGCTCAAAGTTCAAGGCGCTTCTGCGGGCAAGGGCCGAACGCTCCGTCGGCGCCCTGTGGAACACCGTTGGCGACATCGTCGAGCTCTTCGAACCGCAAGAGTGTGCGACCTACTTCGCAGCAGCAGAATATGACCCGGATTAAAGTGGACGTGCTCTAGCCGAGCGGATGACACTTCTACCCGTGGAAAAACCGTCGGAGCCATTGTTGTTTTGAGCCCAAGAGACCCTGGAACAAAAGCGGCGAGAGATGAGTTGTTACGGCGCCGCGCATTTCTGCGGCACCAGGTCCCCCAACCTGTTCAGAGTGCCCGCCTCGTCCCCTCGTGCGGGCACTCACATTTTTTAATGTTCATTTGCTCTGAAGATAGTCCATCAGCTTTTTTCGGTTCGACCTCGCCCCACGGATAGCTTCAATGGCCCTCTTCCGCGACACTTCCCCCGCGCGCCTGAGGTATGCAACCTCGTGCTACTTTTCTGAAACGAGCCCGTGGTCGGATCGTCGCGATGCATTCCTCCATGATCAAACATGAAGGATAGGGACCGTCCTGGATGACGAAAAGGCCAGGAAGCACACGCGGGGTCAACTGTTGACCGACCGACGAGACAGATCACGGCCGACGGGCTCAATGTGCAAAAGCTGTTCTGAGACTGCCGGAAGGACAGCGCCGCTTACCTGCCGTCGGGGGGCGGAAATTTCGGAGCACCGGTGCTGCAGCGGCTATTATCCCGCCTCGATGGTTAACAGGCAAAAGAAGCGCTTCTTCATAATTGGATGGGGGTGGTGGCCAGACGACGATGATGAGAAGACGGCGGCATCCCTTTCCACAAGATGGCGAATGTCGTGAGACACAAACAGAGCTGCGGCCCCCGAAGTGCCATCACAATCAATTCGGTGAGCAGGGCTGCGCGAAGCCCGAGCGCAGAAAACGAGCGATCCGGCCGCGCGGTTCCATTCGGAATAGCCGCTCAGACCTATGCGCGCGCCGAACGGGCGAAGGTCCGAGTAGGCCTTCAGACTTTGCGCCGGCATCCCTTCGGTCCGAAGTCCCAGCCCGGAACACGTCATGCTGGTTTGGGTTGGTAGGCAGGTTGCAGCCACAACGACATTAACGTGAGGAAAGGAACTCCAATGCGGTATTTTATCAGGACGGCCCTCGCGGCAGGCCTTCTGGCGGGCACCACGCTCGGCGCGTTCGCGCAATCGAGCACAACGATTGGCACCGGCGGCACCAGCGCCGGCGGGGGGACCTCAAGCAGCACTGTCGGAACTGGCGGAAGCTCGGCTGGTGGCGGTTGCGATCCGAACACCAGCGATTGCCAGTCCGGCTCGGCATCGACACTGGGAACGGGCGGATCTTCGGCCGGCGGCGGTACGTCAAGCAGCTCCGTGGGAACGGGTGGATCAGCCGCCGGGTCGGGTAGCTCCGGCTCCGCTTCGACCCTTGGCACCGGCGGCTCTTCCGCAGGCGGTGGAAGCACCAGCAGCTCCGTTGGAACCGGGGGCTCAGCCTCTGGATCGGGTGGCGGAACATCGGATGAGACCACCGGCAGTGTCCAAGGCGATGAAAATAGCGCCCGCGACGCCGCCCAGGACGATGAGAGCAACAAGAATTGTCCTCCTGGCCTCGCCAAGAAGGACGGCTCGAAGGGCAACAGACCGTCCTGCTGACATCAAATCGGCTGGCTTCGGAGCACCTTTCCGAAGCCAGCGTTCGAAGAAGGAGGAGGCCCGATGACCTCCAGTTCATTTCTAGTCCCGGTTATCACGGCACTGTTCGCTGCTGCTATGGCTGCCCCTGACCATGCCGCGGCGAAAGAGATCAAGCTCGATGACGGCTCGACGTGCGTGGTCATCGAACAAGAACAGTCGGAAGGGAGCGGCGTTTCGTCGTCAGTCACTGTTGGGTCTGGCAGCGTATCCTCGTCCACGACGGTCGGCGGCGGCACCACGGCCAGCGGTGGGTCTGCCACGAGCAGTGCCGGATCCTCGGTGACGAGCGGGTCCTCCGGTGGAGAGAGCTTTGCGACCGCTAGCGTGACCCGCCCCGATGGCACGACCATCACGCGCCGTTCGGACGGGACCTGCGCAATCATCAAGCCGAAGAAATGAAAGGAGCTGTTATGCTTCGAAGAACGATACTTGCATTTTTCGTCGTCGCGTCCGCAACGGCTGCGTTCGTGCCAGCGGAGGCTCAAGAGTGCGATGCGGCGGGAACGGTCGGATCTGGCGGAAGCGCCGCGGCCGATGGCACCTCGGCCAGCACGATCGGAACGGCGGGCACATGCAGGACCGATGGCGGAACGACGTCGTCGATTGGCGTGGGCGGAAGCGCAGCAAGCTCGGAAGGAAAGGCAAAGAGCCAGACGAAAATACACGACAATCCCTCCAAATTGCAGGGACAATCAAAGGCTCAGGCCATGGACAAAGGAACATTCAGCAAGTCGCAGACCAAGACCAAGGTTACGGACGACGGACTGCAGAGCCGCACGAAGACCATGTCCCATGTTCCGGGCGAAAAGCCGACCAAGAGCAAGACGCAAACATTGATCCCCCTGCCGCAGCCCGAGTGATTGCAGCATTCTCCTGAATGCCTGCTGATTGAGACCTTAGTCTGGCTCAACGATGGCAAGGGTCCTAGGCAGGCCGCCGCGCGAACCTTTTGCCATATAGAGTTATCACCCCGAGCGGCCGCCGTCGTTAGCCCCTTGGGTGAGTGATGGGCTTAGGTTGTAAAAATCGTCCCCTTCTCCACGGCTCTGAGGCTCCACCGTCTTAGCCGCATCGGAGTACCGGCCTTGGGAAGATGGGCACCGGAGAGGATTTTGGTTAATGCGCGACAGAGACGATTTCGGGCTGCCGGAGCAAAAAGCATCCGACGGCCTACCCACAAGCGCGACGGGACGCCATGGAATGTGATCCCGGCCCGGATCACGGGTCTTTTGCTCTTAGACGCAAAAAGGCCCTTCTCTCTCGACGAAAGAAGAGGCCCAGCTTCTGAGCGTTCGAATTCACATACGCGCGAATTGAGAATTTCAAACGCCGCTGCAGAGACTGCACGGCCTCTGATTGTGGCTTTGGTTTAGCCCGAATAGGCGAGTAGAGACCGCTGCAGCACTGTGTTAACGCCGCGCGCAGCCGTCCCGATGGCGGACGGGGCGGTCAGAGGCCTGGCGCCTGCCTCCAGCGACGGGCCTCGCCCAGAGATCCTCTCACCCTGCCGGCTTGCCCATATTTTGCGATGAGGCGCTGCGCCGTCGCCTGCAGACGGGCATAGATTGGGTTCGCCATCCTCCTCCCTTCCCTTTCGAGAGCTCAGCCATATTTACGCCTTCATGCCGCAAGGCGCTTAATTGAAGGACCTGGGGGACATGTCCGCCGCAATCAGCATCCTCGTCACAATCCTATTCGTCATCGTTTTGCTCTACCTCGTGCAGAAGCTTCCGATCGACTCTACGATGAAGCAGATGGCTCAGATCGTCGTTCTGATCGTCGGCGCAGTTTCGTTGCTCAGCTCTCTGGGCGTGTTCTGATCGGCATAGCTACACCACCGGACGGCGGATTGCAGTCGAAGAATGCCTTGAGGGCTAGATACGTTCTGCCTGTCGCGGCGGCGATCGCTGGAGCGAGTTCGCACTTCTACGCCAAGCGAGACATCGCCGTGTCGACGGATGCCCAGGGGATTTGGCCGCTCGTTGAAAGAGAGAGGGGCGTATTCCTGCCCCGGGGTCTTCTCTACGCGCTCTTTATCATCGAGGCCGGCAATCCAGATCTGCGATCCCGTTCGGCAGCTCGACATAGAAATCGGTCTTGTCAAACCTCACCCGAACCGACGGGGAGCAGAGGGCCAGAACTTTGGGCAGCGTACCGGACCAGACAGACGTCTTTGCGTGGTTGAACCGAAATCTGACTATGACATGCCGCGAACCCGCAGCATTTGTCGCTCGCTGGAGCACGGCCCGACAAAGAACGAACGTCTTTCCGGGACCGAGACCCGCCGCGGAGCATGATGTTGCGCGCTGGACTGGCGAGAATGCGATTAGCCTCTCGCTGTTTCTCCGTTAATCGAGCTACCTGCATGCGCCACGTTCGACGTCCTCTGGCAAGACATTGAGGCTCATGCTCCCAGAGTGCTCGACAAATGAACAACCGAGGTTCTTGGCGAGGTTCTCCAAGGCGCTATTCTTGTCCCAGACCTTAAACTTGTGGACGTGCACGACCTCACCGCCGCCGATGTTGCAGGTCACCGCTTCGACCGAAGCGACCGGCGGCGGCTGTGTCGTCATCCCACTTTTCAGGTCGAAGCATCGTGCCGTTCGCATCGAGCACGCGGCGAAGATCGGAGAAGCCGACACGGGAGAGCTCTTTCAAAACACGATCGACAGTCGCTTCCGCCTTGCCCTTACCTTGGATTTCGGCCACGCGATCTTTGATGCTGTCATTTGCTGTCAGGCGGGAAGCGTTGCCCCTGTCCGGCTTATACCCTTACCCCTCCGACGCATACGCCTCATCACCCTTCTGCTATACTTCCGCGAGCCGACGAATTGTCGAGAGGACACAAACCATGTGGCTCGAACTACACGACAACAACGGACCAATTTTCGTCAACATGAACTCTGTGACGCACTTCCAGCGGGTTGAAGGTCAACGACGCACCACTCTCGTCACCTTCGCTCCCAAAAACGCAGATTGCGTGACGCTTCAGGTTAAGGAATCCCCTGACGAGATAATGGAAATGCTCTGGGAAGAAGACTGACGCAGATAGCCATCGTCTCGAATTTGGTTGCAGGCACGGGAATCGAACCCGTTCTTCGAGGTTATAGGCCTCTGCTTACCAGTTGTCCCTGATTGCGTCAGAGTTGATTGCTTCGGATCAGTCCATTTTGACGAATATTATTTAAATTAACCGACCTTCTTCTCCTCTGATTTGCCCGGTACCGCCGGGCGCGGGTCTGGTCGCGGCGATAGGATGCGAGCCTCTTAGTCTTTGCCTCGAATTCATCACATTCGGAATTGCTAATGATGGATGGACAGAGCCGGCGTTGCCTTCCTCGTACTCATCTGCGTTCTCATCGCTCTCGTGGTGAGCATCCTGGGGTTCGTCCCAGAAAATGAGGTGCCAACCGATGTACCGGAAGTAGTTCCTCAGACACCCCTAAGATGAAACGGGGCGGTCGCTCTGTATGTTGGCAGCAGGCCTGGGAATCGAACCCGGACTTTCTTGGTTATGAGCGGTAGCTTACCATTTGTCCGTGAACACGATGTGCGGTTATCTACCACAAGATTTCTGGAGCGAGTACTGCCCTGATGTCACGTTTCTAAAACAACTTTTCGCATTCGGTTTAGCTGCTGTCATCCTCCAACTACCACAACATGCCGCATTGGCGGCTGATCCCTGCAAAGGCGTTGATACGAAGCTCAGCGCCACACGCAAAGCCGACTACTCGAGGCTTGTTGCCAAAGGCCTTGATCAGAAGGCCAACCGTCCAAGATCAGCATCATCAGTTTTATGCAGGCCGGCACATGGACGATTGTATATGCCGATGTCCCGGTTGCTGACCCAGGCTATTTTTTCTTCGACTCTTCGTCAGGAAAGCCCGTGCTGAAGGAAGTGTGGGGCGGCATCGCTGAGAAGAGTGACGAACCCGAGATCGGAAAATGGGCAAGGGACTTAGGAGCAAACAAGATGATCGCATCATGCTTCGCTGACACGGTTTCAGGTTGAATACCCCTTTTCAGGCTAACCGCCCGATTGGCACCGCCTGCCGGATAGCGCCTTGATGGCCGTCATTGACGACGTCGTTACCGACGTGTTTTAGGCAAGGTATGGGATGCGAGACGAAATTCTTGGTCAGGAACGGCGGCGGCGTTGGGGTGACGCGAACGCCGCAGCATCGCGGCAATCCCACCGCCAAGATTATGACCGGCTCTGTCTCCCAGTCAAACTCTGCTAGAGCAGTCCGAAGCTCGTCCAGCGGTTTATCGAATTTAATCAGTACAGAAGGGTCGCTCAACCGCTGAACGAAGTAGTGTCAGCTGTCCGAGGAGCTCTGCCGTGTTCCAAACCTGCTAGGCTTGGCCCGCGCCGAGAAAATCGGCCATCTCGACATTATAGAAGGTCTTGGTCCGTGGGCCGGCGAGGATCGGGTCGATCCGGCGCACGCATTCCTGGTAGTGTTCGGTCTTGCGGTGCGCGTCAAGCGCCTCAGGCGACTTGAAGACTTCATAGATGACGAAGCTGTGGTCGTCGTCCGGATTGCGCAGGACATCGAAGCGCAGATTACCGGGCTCCTGGCGCGTGCCTTCGTAGTTTATGCGGAACGCCTCCAGAAAATCTGCGGCGTGGCCTTGCTTGACGTTGATGCTAACCATCTGGATGAGCATGTCTTAATTCCTGCTATGTTGATTGACGGATCTATAAAACTCAGAGACCTGGCGCCTTCCACATGGCCGTGGTGACGCCCTCGTCCACGAGCTGTCGCTGCAGCGCGTAGGCGCGTGCCCAGCGCTCGCCCGCCGCGTCGTAGATAACCTTGTGGTCGAAATTCGGCTCGAAACGCTTGTCCCAGCGCACCCAGCTCGCCGCCGCCTCGACGAAGTTGTAGCGTAGGCCAATCCCGATTGCCGCCGCTGCGGCGCAGCCGAGCGCCGTCGCCTCCTTGACCACGGGCGTGACGACGGGAAGGCCGGTGGCATCCGCAAGGATCTGCGACCAGTGGGCTGATTTCGACGCGCCGGCAGCAAAGACGATCTTGTCCGGCGTTTTGCCGGAAAGCTTGAAGATAGCCGAAAGGTTGCGGGCCGCGATAATCGCCGCGTTCTCCTGAAGGGCGCGAAAGATCGCGGCCCTGCCCGATTTTTCCGGGTCGATAGAAAGGTTCAGAAGCGAAGGCGCGGCGTGATACCAGTTGCCGTAGTGCATGACGTCGGAGAAGACCGGAATGATGCCGTAAGCGCCCACCGGCACCCCGGCTGCTTTCTCCTCGAGGAGCCTGTAGGCATCGCCGCCGGGCCCGGCCGCCGCGACCTCTTCCGCGCCGAAACTGTCGCGGAACCAACGCATTACCATGCCGACGAAGAAGCTGATCGCCTCGGCCTGGTTGAGGCCGTTGACGACATGCGGATTGATGCGCAGGTCCATAGACGGATCGGACACGCACGGGCCGACATTCACCACCTGCTGCCAGAAGGTCCCCCCGAGCACGGCGCAGTCACCTTCATTCACGACACCGACTGCCGCTGCCCCGCTCTGGCAGTCGCCGCCACCCATGACCACGGGCGTGCCCACGGCAATGCCGGTCTCGCTAGCCGCCTTCTCGGTGACGCGGCCGATCACCGTGCCCGGCTCGACGCTTTCCGGGAAGATATCGTCGCGCATGCCGGCCTTGCTCAGCGCCTCAGGCATCCAATCACGTTTCGTCAGGCTGTAGAGACCGGTCGTCCCGGCGTTGGAAGGATCGCTCGCGATAACGCCGGAGAGACGCGCCAGAACCCAGTCGGACAGCATGCTGATCTTGTGGATCCGGGCATAGACGTCCGGTAGGTTGCGCTTCAGCCAGAGCAGGCGCGGCAGGGCACCGAGCGCAAAGGTCTGCCCGCTCTCAGTATAAAGCGTCCGCTCCAGATCGGCAAAATCGCGCTTCAAGTCGCGCACCTCGCTCACGGCGCGACTGTCGACGTTGGCGCAGGCCCAGATTTCCCGACCGCTGCGGTCATAGGCGACGATCGCCTCACGCATGCTGGTGGCACTGACTGCACGGATCTCGGCGGGTGCAATGCGGGCTTCGGCGATCGCCTGGCGAATGGCGCGGGACAGCAGCGACCAGTTGCCCTCCACATCGAAGTCCATCGAGCCCGGAAAGCGCGGATCGGCCCGGTGCCACCATTCGTGCTGGGCGCTGGCGATCTGGTTGCCGTTTTCGTCGAAGATCACCGCGCGGCCGCTGCCCGTGCCGGCATCGACGGCCAGCATATAGGAAGTCTTCATGGTCTCAGTCCTCGAGCTCGATGAGGCGGCTCGCGGTCGTCTCGTCGGTTATGAGGATGCCGACGACCTTTCCGCAAAGCGCTGCATGGATGGCCTGTACCTTATGGATGCCACCCGCCGCCGCCACGACTTTTTCCGCGCGCGACAGCGCCGCGAGCTTCACGCCGATCACTCGATCGTGCAGCGGCAACTCGAGTGGCTCTCCGCATTCGTTGTAGAACTGGCAGAGGATGTCGCCGACGGCGCCCTTGCGGCGCAACGGCTCCACCTCATCTGGGCTGACATAGCCGGAACGCACGACAGTGGAGGTGGCCGAAAGTTCACCGATGCCAACGAGCTGGTAACTCGCGTTGAGCGCCATTTCGAGCAAGTTGGCGACGGCGGGTTCGGAAGAGAGGTTGCGTGCGACATCCGGGTCGCGCACGACGAGCGGCGCCGGTACGAGATGAACGCTGCTGCCCCAATTGGCGGTTCGCATGCCGTCGACATAGGTGCCGACGCCGCCGGTCAGGCTGACTAGGCCAATATTGCGCTCGTTGGCGACATGGCCAAGCCGCTGGATCGTGTTGCTCACAGTCGCGCCCCAACCGACCGCGAGAAGGTCGTCCGGCTGAAGCCGTTGCATGAGAAATTGCGCGGCCGCCTGACCCAGCCGATCACTCGGATCCTGATCGGGAAGCTGCGGCACCACGTAGGCTTCCAACAGCCCGTAGCGCTCCTTGATCTGCCGCTCGAGCGCCAGGCAGCCCTGATATCTCGAGTTGATACGCACCTGAATAATGCCGGAGCGTCGGCCGCTCTCCAAAAGACGCGACACCTTGATGCGCGACATGTTGAGTTTCTCGCCGATCTCGTTCTGCGTCAGACCGTCGTTGTAGTAATACCAAGCGATACGGGTGAGGATCTCCTCGTCCGTGTCGGCATAACTCCATTCCCCGTTGTCCGACCCCATGCAAGCGGCTCCCTCGGTCGATTTCTGATCATTTGAATACCAATAAAACTTTTGATCCGTCAACGCGTCAGGCCTGCGAAATATTCTTCCCAGCTCCAATCTGTTGATTTTGCGCAGCTAATCCGAGTTACGAGCGACGCACTGGCTTCCTGTAGTCGTTCATCACGTGGCGGGCATATTGACGACAATTGAGCTATGTGATCACATGACTTCCATGAATTACATATGAACAGGTGCGGAATGGCTGGGAGCCCGGTGGCCGGGAGGGTCGCGAAGCTGACGGACGTCTGGAAGTCCTACGGTGCCGTTCCGGTGCTGAAAGGTGTTTCCCTAGTTTTACACGCGGGAGAGGTGCATGCGCTTCTCGGCGGCAACGGCGCTGGCAAGTCGAGCCTCATGAAAATCATGTCGGGCGTCATTGCGTCTAATGCCGGCGCCATCGAGATCAACGGCCGCGCCCTCACCCATGCATCGCCGGCGCTCGCGCAGAAACTCGGGCTTTACCTGGTGCCGCAAGAGGTGCATATCCTGCCCAACCAGAGCGTCCTGGAAAACATCTGCCTCGGCCTTGCAGCCTCTCCCCGCGCGCTAAGGCCGCGTGTCGAGCAACTCGTCGCCGAGCTCTCCGTCTCGCTCGACCTCGACGTGCAGGCCGCCGCCCTTGAAGTCGCCGAGCGGCAGATTGTCGAAATCCTGCGCGGCCTCGTGCGTGACGCGCGCGTGCTGATACTCGACGAACCGACTTCGGCGCTAACCCCCTTCGAGACCAGCGCCCTCTTTCAGCGCGTGCGCAAACTCCAGAGCCAGGGTGTCGGCATCTTCTTCATCTCGCACAAGCTGCGCGAGATTCGCGAGATCTGCGGCACAATCAGCGTACTGCGCGACGGTGTGATCGTGCTTAGCGGGCCGCTCGACAGCTACAGCGACGCCGAGATTATCGACGCGATGAGCCGGGTGCAGATCGCGGATGATGCCGACAAGAATCGTGTGGGCCGCAAGGTTTCGCAGATCGGCAAGCCGCGTCTCAGCGTGCACGACCTCAGCGGCGAAGGGTTCCGCGATATCAGCCTCGACGTGCGGGCCGGCGAAATCCTCGGCCTTGCCGGGGTCGTGGGCGCCGGACGCACGGAGTTCGCCGAAACGCTCTTCGGCCTTCGGCCGCAGATGGCGGGCAGCGTCGTCTTTGATGGCGCGGAACTGAAAAAGCGCTCACCGCGCATATGCATCGACCTCGGCCTCGTCTACCTGCCTGAAGACCGCCAGCAGCACGGCCTTTTCCTTGAGGCACCGCTCTCCTGGAACGTTTCGTCCTACCTGGTGCACCGCCTGCCCTTCTTTCTGCGGCCCGGCGCCGAGCGTAAGGTCTTCGATGGGTTCCGCGCGAGCATGGGCATCAAGTGCACCGGCGCCGACCAGGAGGCGCGCGGTCTTTCGGGTGGCAACCAGCAGAAGGTGCTGCTCGCCAAATGCCTTTCAGCTCGGCCCAAGGTGCTCATCCTCGACGAGCCCACGCGCGGCGTGGACGTGGCGGCCCGCAACGACATCTACGACCTCATCCGCCGGCTTGCCGCGGACGGCGTCGCCATCATCCTCATTTCATCCGACTTCGACGAGATCGAACAGCTTGCCGACCGGGTCGAGATCATGGCCTTCGGCCAGTCTGGCGGCAAACTCACGGACCAGATCTCAGTTGACGCCATCGCCCGCCTCGCCTTCGGCGCCTCGGAGGGCCGCCATGCTTGATCTCTTTTCCCGCAATCGCGTCGCAACGCTCATCCTAGTGCTTGCCGTCGCCTACGCCGCGATCGGCACGGCCGCGCCCGGCTATCTGTCCGGCGCCACCGCCTCGGTGGTAGTCTCCAACAGCCTCGTCCTGATGCTGATCTCGCTCGGGACGATGATGGTCATCCTGACGCGCAATATCGATGTGTCGAGCGGTTCGGTGCTTGGCCTCAGCGCCGCGGTGCTCGGCCTTTCGCTCACAGCCGGCGTAAGCCTGCCGCTCGCCATCGCCTTCTGCCTTGCAACCGGTGCTGTCGCCGGGGCCTTCAACGGCCTGATGGTTGCCTATCTCGGCATTCCATCCATCGTCGCCACCCTTGGAACGCTTGGTCTATATCGCGGCATCATGCTCGTCCTCACGGGTGGGCGCTGGATCGAGGACCTGCCGCAGGGACTGAAGGCGCTCGCCGCCAATCTCGGCTTCGGTTTCTCCATCCTCACGATTGTCGTGCTGGCACTTGTTGCGCTCGCCTGGATCGTACTGCGCAGGACGCGTTTCGGCCGCAATTTCTACGCCGTCGGCGATAACCGCGCGGCCGCCCACCATCTCGGTGTACCGGTTAAGCTGGTGCAGTTTTCCGCGTTCGTCGCAACGGGCGTCTGCGCCGCCCTCGCCGGCCTCGTCTTCGCCGCACAGATCGGCTTCATCCCAAATCAGGCCGGCAACGGCATCGAACTGAAGGCCATCGCCGTCAATGTGCTAGGAGGCGTGAGCCTTCTCGGAGGCACCGGTTCCGTCGCAGGCGTCTTCACCGCCGTCATCTTTATCACCTCGATCGACAGCGCCCTCGTCTTCTTGAAGATCCCGGCCTATTGGAACGACTTCATTGCAGGCGCGATCCTGCTCTCGGTGCTGCTGCTCGACGGCCGCATCCGCCAGATTATCGACCGGCGCATCCGTGCCCGCCGCTACGGGGTCCACGAGCGCGGCCGAACACAATCCCGTGACACGACGACGGCGCGCAATGTGGAGGCAAGCCGATGAAAAAGCTGATCTTCCGCTGGGAGACCGCCCTCTTTGCCATGCTCGTCGCAGAACTTCTCATCTTCGGTCTCGTCAATCAGCGCTTCCTCAATCTTACGAACCTGATCTACGGCACCTCAGACTTCGTTCAGATCGGAATCGTCGCCCTACCGCTGACGCTTGTCATAATTGCCGGCGGCATTGACGTGTCTTTCGCCTCAGTAATCGGACTTGCTGCAATCATGTTTGGCGTCGCGACATTCTACGGCGTGCCGCTTCCGCTTTCCATCTTGGTCGCTCTGGTCACCGGCGCGCTCTGCGGGCTCCTTAACGCCACGGTCATCCACCTGGCGAAGATACAGCCGCTCGTCGTCACGCTCGGCAGCCTCTATCTCTTCCAGGGTACGGCGACCGTCGCCTCCGGTCTCGTCGGCGCGGGCGGCTACGAGGGCATCGGTAACTTTCCGGAGGCCTTCAACGCCTTCGGCTATGCCGAATTCCTTGGGCTACCGGCACCTCTGGCGCTCTTCCTCGCACTCTCGCTCGTGCTCATCGTCCTTCTGCATTTCACTCGCTTCGGTCGCACCGTGTTCCTTTCCGGCCAGTCTGAAAGGGCTGCCCGTTTCGCCGGTATCCCGGTGGGCCGCGTCCAGACGTTCACCTATGTCATTACCGGCGTTTCGGCGGCCATCGCAGGCCTCGTGATGTCGGCCTATTTCGGCTCCGCGCGCGTCGACCTCGGTTCGGCGACGCTGCTGCCAGCCGTCACCGCGGCCGTACTCGGCGGCGCCTCCATCTATGGCGGTCAGGGCTCCATCCTCGGCACCCTGCTTGCCACCTTCGTCATCGGTTACCTGCAGCAGGGTTTGCAGGCGGCCGGCGTCCCCAGCCAGATTTCCAGCGCACTTTCGGGAGGGTTGCTGGTCGTCGCGGTCGCATTGCGCCACGCGAGCGCGATGCTGGCCGATTTCATCGCAGTCGCCCGGCAACAGAAACAGAACCGGGCGGCCGTCATTTCAGGAGGAGAATGAGAATGATCAAGACCATCATGAAATCGAGCGCCCTCGCCGCGGCGCTTTTGGCCGGCACCATGCTCGCCTCGGGCGCTGCGCATGCGGAAAACCAGATCGCCTTCATCCCCAAGCTGGTGGGTGTCGGCTTCTTCACCTCCGGCGGCGCCGGCGCGGTGAAGGCGGGCGAGGAAGTCGGCGCGAAGGTCACCTATGACGGCCCGACGGAGCCGAGCGTTTCCGGGCAGGTCCAGTTCATCAACAATTTCGTCAACCAGGGCTACAACGCACTTATCGTCTCCTCCGTCTCTCCGGACGGCCTGTGCCCGGCGCTAAAGCGCGCGATGGAACGCGGCGTGCTCGTCATGACCTGGGACAGCGACGTCAACCCGGATTGCCGCAGCTACTATATCAACCAGGGCACGCCTGAGCAGCTTGGCAGCCTTCTGGTCGACATGGCGGCGGAGGGTGTGAAGAAGGAAAAGGCCAAGGTTGCCTTCTTCTACTCGAGCCCGACCGTGACCGACCAGAACGCCTGGGCGGAAGCTGCCAAGGCGAAGATCGCTAAGGAGCATCCGGGCTGGGAAATCGTTACCACCCAGTACGGCTACAACGACGCTCAGAAGTCGCTGCAGACGGCCGAAAGCATACTGCAGACCTATCCTGACCTCGACGCGATCATCGCGCCCGACGCCAACGCCCTGCCGGCAGCAGCGCAGGCGGCGGAAAACCTGAAGCGCGCCGAGGGCGTCACTATCGTCGGCTTCTCCACGCCAAACGTCATGCGGCCCTATATCGAGCGCGGCACCATACAGCGCTTCGGCCTTTGGGACGTCACGCAGCAAGGCAAGATCTCGGTCTTCGTTGCCGATCACGTCCTGAAGAACGGCCCAATGAAGGTCGGTGAGAAGCTGGAGATCCCCGGCGTCGGTACCGTCGAAGTCTCAGCCAACAAAGTACAGGGCTACGACTACGAAGCCGATGGCAACGGCATCATCTTGCTGCCGGAGCGCACCGTTTTCACCAAGGAAAACATTGGCAACTTCGACTTCTGAGCACGCATAAGCGGCGGGCGGCTTCGGCTGCCCGCCGATCATCATTCAACGACAGGACAATTCGCATGGAAAGCCGCTGGAACGACGAGGACGCAGCACGTTTTGTAGAGGCGGCACGCGCCGCGGGACAGAGCGAGGCCCTCGGCCTTCGCATCTACACCTCCCGTATCATCGGCAGCGACCCGGACCTTGTGCTGCACGGCGGCGGCAACACCTCGGTCAAGGTAAGGTCTGCCGAGGGAGAGGACCTCATGCACATCAAGGGAAGCGGCTGGGACCTCGACACGATCGAGGCACCGGGCCTGCCCGCCGTGCGCCTCGCGCCTTTGCTCGAAGCCCGTAACACCCCGAAACTCTCAGACCCGGACATGGTTTCACTGTTGCGTGCCAGCCTCATCGAGAAGGACGCGCCGAACCCGTCCGTCGAAGCGCTGCTGCACGCCTTCATACCCTTTGCCTACGTCGACCACACGCATGCGACAGCGGTCCTGGCGCTCGCCGACCAACCGAACATGCGCGACACCGTTCGTCGCATCTATGGCGATCGCCTCGCCTATGTGCCTTATGTGATGCCCGGCTTCGATCTTTCCATCGCCGCCGACCGCATCAATCGCAATCATGCGGGTTGCGAGGGTCTATGGCTGGAAAATCACGGCCTCTTCACCTTCGCAAACGATGCCCGTGCCTCCTATGAGCTGATGATCGAATTCGTCACACTGGCAGAGCAGGAACTCGCCCGCGCCGGCGTGGCGTTGACGGGCCCGCAGCCCAATGACGGCGAGAGAGACGCGGGGCTTGCTAAGCGGCTGGAAAAAGCACTGATGCGGGAAGGGTCGCCCTTCGCAAAGGGTGTCTTCCTCGATTACCGTTCGACTGCAGCGATCCGCGAACTCACATCGAAGCCGAATGTGGAGGCGATCAGTCTGCGCGGCACGGTCACGCCAGACCACGTAATCCGCATCAAGCCCTGGCCGATGATCATCGGGGCGGATGCGGATGAATGCGCAATCGAGAGCGCGTTAGCCGCTTATGCGGACCGCTACAGGGCCTACTTTGACAAAAACGCGACCCGCGCCAACGAGCAGAAACGGATACTAGACGTCTATCCACGCGTCGTTCTGGTGCTTGGGAAAGGCATGTTCGCAATCGGCGCGAATGCCAAGGCGGCCAAAATTGGCGGAGATCTCTGCGAACAGGCTGCGCGGGCAATCAACGCTGCGGAAGCCTATTGCTGTTTCACTCCGATCAGCGAGGCAGATCTCTTCGACATGGAGTACTGGTCGCTGGAACAGGCGAAGTTGAAAATAGCGGTATAGCCATCTGGCCGCACCGATCTTCCGGCCAAAAGTGGCACGATCGATGTTCTCGCCTCCCCGAAGAGGAATCGACTGCTCCGTCCTCCCTGGAGCACCGATCGCATACTTTGACCCATAAGAGGTAATCGCCTCCGAACCAATTGATGGTTGCATCTCCGTGATCGAAGTGGGGGTCCCAATCGTGGCACCGATCTGATCGACGTGGCGGAGCCAAGAAATCGAGAACCCGCGTGGAGTCGCTTAGCTGGCTTATCGAGCGAACCAGCCGCACGCCTCCCCTCTCCCTGCCCTCTCCCTGCCGCTCGACCGCGCTCTATTTCGATTGCCGACATTCCCTCAGACTCGAAGAGCTGCTGAAGACCTACGAGGGTCCGGCACTGATGGCTCGTGCGCGCGCCGGCATCGCGCTTCTCACCGAAAGCGGCATCAGCAGCATAATGGCGCGCGTCAGCGCACGGCGAGGAGGTCCCGGCGAGAAGACGCGCAAGCGGGTGCTGGTCGCCGGCCAGGTGGAGGACCATGCTTCAATCCGGTACGCCTGTCTCAGCCGCATGACCAACAATGACCTTGGTGCGGCTCGCGGCTTGCGAGCAAGCGGATGCCCAGATCCTCTACAAGCCGCATCCCGACGTGCTCGCCCGCCGATGCGCACCGTCGACCACGTCAACACGATCACCTCGCTTGCGGGCTTCGAGGCGCTCCTGCGCGGCATCAGGGGTTACCACCGCCGGCCTGTCCCTTCTACTCCGGATAGGGGCTTGACGAACGACCGCCAGCCGAACCCCGCCGCGGGCGCTCGCCCGCAAGGTCCGACACCTCCGAAGTGGCGCATCCTTGCGAGCTCATGACAGAGAGCCTGCCGCTCTCGAAGGCGCTGCGGAGTCTCCGCAAGAAATCGCTCGCGCAGCTGCGCCGGGTCGGCTAACGTCTCGTGGGCCATTAACCCCAAGCAGGGCCTCCAGCTATGGCAGATATCACTTTCGATCCGCGTAAAGTGTTTCACTATGGGTTCGTCGTGCCGAACATGGATCGTGCGCTGAAAACGTGGACGCAGCAGGGAGCCAGGCTGGTTGTGCCGCCTGCAATTGATCCGGCCCAGAATGTGTCCTGCGCGCTCCTTATTTATCTCGACAGTGTTCCGATAGAACTGGTGGCTCCGTTGCGTGACGGGCCGAATCCCGTCGCGAGTCGGCTGGCCAAGGGCGGAGGACTCGATCACGTCTGCCTGTTCTCAGACAGTCTGGAGGACGACGTGGCGAAACTCGAGGCAGATGGCGCAATGGTGGTGGTTGCGCCCTGCTATGGCGCGGTTTTCAAGAGGCGTCTTGCTTTCGTAGTCACTCGGGCAGGCTTGGTTGTCGAACTCATGACAAGAGCGACCGTGGAGGGCGCCGAAGGCGATCCGCTCGCGCCGCTCAACGGCTGGGGGTGAAAGGACCACCGGCTTCAGGAGAGCGGTGCCGACGCATTTTCGTCAAGGCGCCGTAGGTTTGAACTTTGATTTTAAATCGCCGTCACATAGGCCGAAGGCATTACTATCCTATTTACATCTCGTTAAATGCGTGCTTTTTTACCCCTGATTTTTAGCTGCGATAGAAGGCTCTGCCGAAACCCTCGTGGTTCGGTGCGTAACCTATAGTTGTCTCTTAATTGTTCGGCGGCCTCAAATATGGCCGCCAGAAAATTTATTGCTATTCAGGCTCCGTAGCGAGCTGCGTTGGTAGCGCAAGACACAGACGAATTACATCACATGTAGGATTCGCAGCCTCAGATAAGTGGCTGCGGACCAATTTTGACATTGGTTGGGTTTGATATGATCTTTATCGATCCACTCTTCCTATTTCTCTTCCTGCCGGTGACACTTATTGCGTTTTACCTTGCGCTTTTGACGCGAGGCAGGAATGAGGCACTACTGGTCATTTTCACGGCGTCAATTATCTTTTATGCTCCCTACGGCATATCGTCGGTATTTCTGCTGCTGGTCGCCCTGCTTGTCAATTTCGGGGTATCCAACGCGCTTCTTGCTATGGACGACAGTAATCCATACCGCAGAGTGCTGTATGGATGCGGCCAAGGATACAACATAGCCTCGCTGTGCTACTTCAAATACAAGATCGTTACAGTTCTTCTTGGCGACAATAATGACTTCCTGACCGATATTGCCGGCGTGGCGATACCGGCTGGTATTTCATTCTACACGTTCCATCAGGCGGCCTTTCTGGCGGATGCCTATGTTCGCGAAAAGAGCGTGGTCGAATTTTTCGAAGGGACTCGTTCGTTGAGGTCCGGTTTTTGGGCGTTTTGCCGTTATGGCGCTTTCGTCAGCTTCTTTCCGCAGTTGATCATCGGCCCAATTACCTATCTGCACGAATTCCATCCCCAGGTAAAATCCAGGAAGTTCATCAGTTTCGACCCGCTCAATATCGCCGTCGGACTCGCCTTCATCTCGATCGGCATGTTCAAGAAGGTCGTCATCGCCGACAATATTGCACCAACCGTCGATCTTGTCTTTGGTGCTGCCGGAGCCGGAGCGGTGATGGATCCCGCACATGCCTGGATCGGCGCTCTCTCCTACATGGCGCAGCTCTATTTTGACTTTTCAGGCTATTCCGACATGGCGCTCGGCCTCGCGCGCATGTTTGGTCTGCGATACCCGCTCAACTTCTATTCGCCGTTCAAAGCCAATGGTATCCTCGATTACTACCGGCGCTGGAACATGACTCTGACGCGCGTGATCGCGCGTTTCCTATTTACGCCGCTTTCAATCGCGGGGACGCGCTACTGCGCGGTGCATCGGCTTTCACCGCTGCCGACACAGATCCTCGGCCTCTGGCTGCCGATGCTAATCAACTTTCAGGTTCTCAGCCTATGGCATGGCGCCGCCTGGACCTTCGTGGCCTTCGGCCTGATGCAAGGCGTTTGGTCTGCGGCCGAGGCGCAGATAAGGGGCAGCAAGAAATACAAGCGCATGTGCAAGGTTACATCGCCGTTCATCCGATTGCTGGTGGAACGGGTCATATTCTTTATGCTGATCTGCTTCAGCCTGGCGATGTTCCGCTCCGAAAGCGTCGGTGCCGCGTTTCATCTTTATGCGCAGATGTTCGGCGCATCACTCGATGCCCCATCGGCCTTCGAAATGCGTGAGCCCGTGCTCATGCTGTTCTGTGCATTTTCAATCATCTATCTCATGCCAAACGCCGTGGAACTGATGCGCCGCTATCGGCCGGCCATGATGACCTATGAAAACGAGAGCTACGGCTTCGCGTTCCTGCGCAACATCTGGCGACCTTCCTGGGGTTGGGCTGCTTTTGCCGCCATCCTCACCATCTCGTCGCTGCACTATGTCTCGCGGCAGCCGCCTTTCCTCTATCAGGGATTTTAAGCCATGATCGGAAAGATGCTTGTCGCGTCGACAAATCCACATTTACCGTCGGCCGCAGGTCGGTGGATGGGAGCGGAGCATGTGCATGGCCGGAGGGGTACGCTCCGTAAGAAGCCAAGCTTCTCGCCACGCTGGCGCGCCGCCCTTCCAATGATCGTGACCTTTTGCCTTGTCTGGCTGGGGTATCTTTCGATCGTGACGATCGTCATTGCGACGGATCCATACGACATCTACCGCTGGGGAGCGAGGCTCAAACTGACGCGCAATGACGTCCCGCGCGATGTCGTCGTGCGGTGGGTAGACGTCGTCTCGAAGCAATCGGGAATCAACACGTTTCTTGTCGGCGGCTCGACCACGGCCATGTATTCCCCCGATGACATATCCGCAGCGCTGGGCGGAAGTGTCGTAGCCTACAATCTCAGCTATGGCGGGCCTCGACCGATGGACCGCGACATCGTTCTCGATCAACTCGCCATCAACGCGCAGGCCAAGCGGATCATCATCACGTTTGACTGGATGTACATTCTCGATTCAGAAAAGATGCGCCAAGGCTTTCCAGAGTACCTCTATGACGAGCAAATCAGCGACGACATCCGAATGGTCGACCTGAAATCGTTGCGGCGTACATGGAAGGTCCTGTTGGGGGAAACGAGCTACGAAGCGCAAGACGACGAAAGGTACGCCAAGTTCACGGAGAGGCAATACCGCTCCTTTCAGATGCCCGCCCAAATGGCTGAACTGCAGGGCCTGATCGAAGAGTATCGATCGGTTGTCGACGCCCCGAGCGGCAGGACGTGTGCGAGCTTCAATGCCGTGAATGAGCAGCTCGTGCCGAGAATTCGGAAATTCGTCGAGAAGGGCGCGCAGGTCGACGTCATCATGCCCATCCTCTCCTACGCCAATTACTATTTTCGCATGAGCGACATAAGCGCGACGTTGCTGGATGAGGTGCTGCTGTCGCGGCGGTGCTTTGTCAAATCGATAGACACCCTGCCAAATGTGCGCGTCTTTGCATGGGATGATGACCCCAGGATTGCCGGTGACCTCGGCAACTTTCGTGATCCTGGGCACGTCTATAACCCGGGGCTACTCAGGCGAACGCTTACGTCACTTTCGACGGGCGAAAACAGGCTTACGGCGGCAGACGTCGAGGCCTATGAGCGCCGAATCCGGACCGAGGTGAAGAATTATCGGCTTCGAAACAGTTATCTCGAACGAACTGCAAGGAAATGAATCGCGCACCGCATAGCGCTGTCGGCGGCCAAAAACTGCTGTCAAATCAAGGTTGAACAAATGTCTGACCATCAACTTTATCTATCCCAAGTCGCAGACGTGATCCGTGAGCTGTTCGATGAATACGACGGGCCGATTACGCTGGAGACGACGGCCCGCGACGTTCCGCAATGGGACAGCCTGTCCAATGTCAGACTGATGGTTCTGATCGAGCAGGAGCTCGCAGTCCGCTTCAGCACGGCGGAGGTGCAAGGTTTCAAGAACCTCGGCAGCCTTATCGATGCCGCGGTCAAGCGCAAGCAGAACCAATAGATCATCAGCACCCCCGCGCGGGGAGGCACATCCCTATGCACACCATGTTTCCGTGGAGACCGCCGCTTGAGGAGAACTGGGCCGCACGCGTGGCTGAGCTCGAGGCGATTGCGGCCGGTGGCGAGATGCCTGACTACGCCGCCACCAGATCGGTTGCAAACCAGCAGTTGGGACCACGCCAACAGCTCAGGATCGAGCGCCTTGCCAAGCGCCTGGGAAAAACTAAGGGAAACGGCTTCACCCGCATCGAGCTCGGCCTCCTCGGAAACCGGACGCTGAGCTATCTGTCCGACCCCTTGGGTGCTGCAGGTTTGGCGCGCGGTCTCCTCATCTCGGCGCACGAAGCGCCGTACGACGGGGTGGCGGGCTTCGCTTTCTCCGCCAGAAATTGCTTCGAGCGAGGACTCGATGCCGTGCTTGCCGTTCTGGATGAGAGCGCCCTTCACGGGGAAAGTCCACTGCTGGACAGGGTCGCGGAGGATGAGGCTGTGCTTGAGGCCGAAAGGATCGCTTCCGCGATCGCCGAGGCGGCGCGATCGAAGACCGGATGCCCGGCAATCTTTGCGACGCTGCCCCCGTGCATACAACTGACCTCCGCAGACATCGCAACGCCGGGTTCGATCGCCCGGTTCCGGTTGCGGGTCAACATGATGCTTGGTGATGGCGCTGCTGAGGGGCGGTGGCTGATGTGGGACCAAGCCGCCCTTGCTTCACGGATCGGCATTGAGCGCTGGTTCGACCCGGTGGCCTATCATTCGGCGAAGGTGCCCTTCAATGTTGAGCTCTGCCCACTGGCGGCGGACAACATTGCTTCTCTCCTCGCGGCCAAGTCCGGCAAGAGCGCCCGCGCCCTCGTGCTAGATCTCGACAATACGCTTTGGGGCGGCGTCATTGGGGACGACGGTCTTGCTGGTATCCGGATCGGCCAGAATTCGGCAGAGGGAGAGGCCTTCATCGCGTTCCAAAACTTCGTCCTGGGGCTCCGGGAACGCGGAGTAGTCCTCGCCGTCTGTTCGAAAAACACCGATGCCGTTGCGCGTGAGCCGTTCCGGCGGCACCCTGATATGCTGTTAAAAGAAGAGCACATCGCCGTGTTTCAGGCCAATTGGGACGACAAGGCCACTAATATTCGTGCGATCGCCGAAAAACTCGGCCTGGGTCTTGAGTCACTTGCCTATGTTGACGACAATCCTGCCGAACGCGAACGCGTCCGACGGGAGCTTCCGCTCGTTTCCACAATTGAGGTAGGCGAGGATCCGTCCTTCTTCATCGATCGCGTCGCGGGGTCAGGCCTTTTCGACCATCTGCCACTGAACTCCGACGATCTGGCGCGGGCAAACAGCTACGGGGGACGTGCGGCAGTTGCGGAGATCCGCGCGCGGGTAGGCAATTATGAGGAGTATCTGAAGTCGCTAGAGATGCGGATGACCATCTCACCCTTCGACGAGGTAGGCCGCCCACGCATCGTTCAACTCATCAACAAGTCCAACCAGTTCAACCTGACCACCCGCCGCTACAACGATGAAGACGTTCGGCGCATGCAGGGAGACCCAAATTTTATCGGTTGGCAGATAAGGCTCGACGATAAGTTTGCGCAGCACGGCACGATCGGAGTCGTCATTGTCCTCAAGAAGGGTTCCGAATGGGAGATCGACACCTGGCTGCAATCTTGCCGCGTCCTTGAGCGGGGCGTCGAACAGTGCTTGATGAACAGCCTGATCGAGCAGGCGGTATCAGCCGGTGTGGTCAGCATTCGCGGGCGCTACGTACCAACAGAGCGCAACGCAATGGTGTCGGATTTCTATCCGCGGCTTGGCTTCGACCTCGCGGGAACGAATGGCAACGGGTCAGTGGATTTCGTCTGCGCCATATCGAAGTACGAACCCCATCCCGTGTCCATGAACATAAACCTGTGTGTGTAGCTGTCTCCTCCTTCATTGCCGGCATGCTCAAGCAATGACGCCGCGGCACCTTGCCCGGTTCTCTGCCTTGCGTTGGAGAGCGCGCAGCCGGACCGCCCCGATGGCTGATGGCGATGGTCGCCGTATCCTCGAGGAAGGTCTTGCGGGTCTTCGAGCAGCACCTTCCGCTTCGCTGCCGGGTTGCTGCCGGCCTTCTTCGTCGGATGGTAGCCTTCTACAGACTGGTGCGTGATCGTCCGCTGTATCCTTCGTGACCGCATCGACGACGATCGAAGCCGGGTCGAAGCAGGCGAGGCATTACACGATGACGGTCGTCACCTCTTCGCTGAATTTTGCTTTCGCTATTTCTCTGTCAGGCTCCGGTCAGGTCGACTGTAACCGCCCGGTTGTTACCGCGGAGATTTCGCTTTGATGCGCGCGATGAGCTCTTCGCCATCGACGAAGGCTTCGAGGAAGTCGTTCCATTCGTCAGCGGTGCGGCGAGCATGGGCGAGCATTTGTCTCAGCTCGTCAACCCCATCGTCAGTGAGAGCGGTGAGTGCCTCGTCTGTGCCATCGTAGACGCTGATGATACTGCAGTAGGAGAGATTGTCGTCGTTGCTGACGATCGCCTGAAGGAGTTCAGGGTCCTCTCCAAGCTTTTTCGCGACAATGCATTCACCGACGAAAATACGTGATCGGACACTCCAAAAGGAAACGGTTGCTAGGCCACGGAGGTCGGTGGGTATTTCCGGCGAAGCCGATCACAGTGGCCTTAAGGCCCCTGGACTAGCTCGGCAGAAGGTGGTCATCGCACCGTTGACTGAAAGCGTAAGTGGGATAGCTCGAGGCAGGCTGACGCTAAATCTCGCGGACACATCAGCGGCAATCGACTAACCCTTACCCAAATAGGCTATGTGACAGCAGAACTGTCGTCTGGTATTTATGGCAACCTATAATTGCCCGTAAGTGCATCCTTTTTTTATTCATTCTAATATTCATTTTTAGCCGGAAGCTCCCGGCCCCTGGAGGAAAGCATGGCGACGATTACGTATCATTTCCCAGCAGGACTCTATCCTAACCAGTACAACCCACCCCTCACCGGCATAAGCGTCAACCCCTCCTTCGCTGAACTTGTGGACATGAGCAAGGCAAGCCGCTCCACGACCACCAGCACGGACGTGCTTTATCGCCTGGACAACGGCCTCAAACTGAAATTGGTCGGCACGGGGTTCAGTTTCGACGCGAACGGAGACGCCGTCGGCGGGACAGTGACATCGATCGAGGTCCTTCTGAACAACGGAACGGCCTTGGTGCAGACTATAACCGGCCTGGACCTATCACTTGAACTATTCCAAGACGCTGCCGATGGATTCGACAAGTCTGGACTTGAAAGCTGGCTCCTGAGTGGCGATGATACATTCAACGGGTCTGCCGGCGACGATGAAATTGTAGGCCACCTTGGAAACGATGTCCTGAATGGCAATGCCGGCAACGATCTTGTTACCGGTGGCGGCGGTGATGACACTTACGACGGTGGAGCCGGAGTTGATGTTCTGAACTTCCAGGATGCGTATGGAAACCCAACAGCAATAAGAGGTATAGATCTAAACGCTACCGCCGGGACGGTAATTGACCAATTCGGTTTCTCGGAAACATTCCAGAATTTCGAGGAGTTCAGAGGTACGCAGTTTTCAGATACGATGATCGGGTCCTCGGTCGACGAGACGTTTATGGGCTTTGGCGGACGCGACACAATTGACGGTGGCGCGGGCATAGATACGATCCGATACGATCGTGACGTGCAAAGGGGCGCTACAAAGGGAGTCAGCGTCAATCTCGCGACCGGCGTTACGACCGACAGCTTTGGATCTCAGGATACTCTCTCTAACATCGAGCATGTGCGAGGCACTGACTTTAAAGACACGATCGTCGGGAATTCGGCTTCTAACTCAATTCGCGCGTTTGCCGGAAACGACATTCTCGACGGTGGGAGCGGCGCCGACAATATGCGTGGCGGAAAGGGAAACGACACGTATTTCGTGAGCAGCAACAGCGACATTATCGATGAGAACGCTGATAGTGGCTCCGGCATTGATACGGTCCAATCTGTCAATTCCTTCAACCTCGCGAACATCGCGGTGGTCTTGGGAGACGTCGAGAATTTGACCCTGCTTGGGTCGGCAACCCACGCGACCGGCAATGCTCTGGCCAACGTCTTAATAGGGAATGCCAGCAGCAACACTCTGAATGGGGCGGCCGGTAACGATACGCTGACGGGTGGCGTTGGGAACGATAGTTTCTTCTTCAACTCTGCATTGAACGCGGCAACGAACGTGGACACCATCACGGACTACGATGCTCCGACCGACACTATCCGGCTGGAGAATAGCGTTTTCACTGCCATCGTAGGCACCGGAAGTTTGAGCGGTTGGCAATTCGCCAAAAACACGACGGGTCTGGCGGCCGATGCGACCGACCGCATCATTTACGAGACCGACACCGGCAACCTCTACTATGACAGCAATGGCAACGCCGCCGGCGGCTCAGTCCACTTCGCTACGGTCGGCACCAACCTCGCGATCACTGCGGGCGATTTCTTGATCGTATAAGAATACGAGACGTGACCGCTAAAGGAGCGTCCCTTGCTGGGACGTTCCATTCTGCGAGTTGCTCCGTGATCTAAATATATCTGTCCCTTCGTTGAGAGGAAGTGTCTGACCTTGAGGCGATAAAAAACCCGCCGAAGCTGCTTTGCGATCAGAGGATAAAAAAATCTTTGGTCAGCGTCACGGCCTCATCGAGATGGATCGCTAAATCCGCTTTTTTGTCGCCATTCACGTCCGCGTAAATGTACGTGTCCGAAGCTTCCTTGACATAACGGAATTCTCCGGCTCTGCCCTTAAAGGCGGCGGTGCCAATGAATGTGAATCCTTGATTTCCGGAAGTGTTTACACTGGCATCAATCGCCGACACATCGATGCGGTCACCACTGCTCGGAACGAAATCGAAGATGGTATCTACCAGCGTGCCGCTAGATTCGGCGACTGACTTGAAAAGGAAGCGGTCTGCGCCACCCTGACCCCAGAGACGATCTGCACCAGCCCCGCCATATATGGCGTCGTTCCCATCCCCAGCAGCCACGGAATCATTGCCGTTGCCGCCAGTTAGGCCATTGCCAGCACTGTTCCCGTAGAGCTGGTCGCCATAGTTCGTACCAATCAGGTTTTCGATGGAATAGTACGTGTCGCCGGCGGCATCAGTGGTGTTGGCCGATACATTTGCGAGACTGGCAATGACGCCCCGTTGAGAGGTCACATACGAGGCGCTGTCACTCCCGTTTCCGCCGTCAATGCGGTCACCACCGGCGCCGCCAATGATCCAGTCTTTCCCATCATAGCCGTAAAGGGTGTCATTGCCGCCGTTACCATTCACGGTGTCGTCGCCGTCGAAGCCCATCAAAACATCGGCCAGGCCACCGCCCGTCAGTGTGTCGTTGCCGCTTAGGGCGTTGATGATGACGCCGGCATCGTCAGACGTGCTCCAGGTACTAGCAGCATTTACGATTTCCGCAACGGCCACGCTAGTGCCCTCAACAATGAACAGCCGCTGCCCATTGTAGAAGCCTGAATAGCTGTTTACTGTGCCGCCGTAGGGCTCCCCGTACACGTCATATTTGAACCCCGACCCGCGGAATTCCTCGCTCGTGCCGTCAGAATAATTGACCCGAAACACCGTCGATGTCCGGGTGTATGACGCCCCATAATAGAGGTTGCTGAAGTCGAAATCGCTTTGATTGAAGCTAAAATTCGACGCTACCGTAAGCTTTGCCATTTGCCTGCTCCCTAGCCCAACTTTCGCAGGCATAGAACAGTTTTAGGTTGCAGGCAATTAGAGCGGGATGCATTTAGGCGGAATCGGAAAGGGGATTCCTTTTTCTGCGCAAATCAGATTCACCATTCAGGCCGGTGAAGGAGGCCGGCCTTTATGGCGAGACCTTTTTCGAATGATCTTCGGGAACGCGTTGTCGATGCGGTGACGGGCGAGGGCCTATCGTGCCGGGCAGCGGCCAAGCGCTTCGGCATCGGCATCAGCACCGCGATCGATTGGGTGCGGCGGTTTCGCGAGACGGGCAGCGCCGCACCCGGCCAGATGGGTGGGCACAAGCCCCGCAAGCTTTCCGGTCCGCACCGGGCTTGGCTGCTTTGCCGCTGCCGCGAGCGCGACTTCACGCTGCACGGACTTGTCGCCGAGTTGAGCGAGCGCGGCCTGAAGGTGGATTATCGCGCCGTCTGGACCTTCGTGCACGAAGAGGGGTTGAGTTATAAAAAAAGACGCTGGTCGCCAGCGAACGGGAGCGGCCCGACGTCGCCCGCCACCGGGCACGATGGCTGAAGCACTGCCCCGGAATTGATCCCGCCCGCCTCGTTTTCATCGATGAGAGTGTGCTGCAGAGGCACGGAAGGAGTTCAACATGAACTAAGACCGTGGCGTAAAGCTGCGTGAATGATGGGGGACGGCCCTCCGGGATCGGCTTTCAGGAGCGGGTCTCAAACCAGTCCGAGCTGCTGCGGTAAAGAGCCGTGGTGGTGAGCGTCGGATGAAACGTTCGGACGAGATCCGAGCAGGTGCATGTCCAAAAGACGAACGAAAGTGAACCCTCCGAGGACGCGTCGTTATGAACGTAAGTGTCGTCGAAACCAGGACCGTTTCGTCATCCTGGGACAAGTCCGCCAGATGCCTGATGACCGGGCGGGCGGCGACCGGCGTAGAGGGGGCGTGAGTTGGACATAGGCTTTCACGCGGAACTGCAGGAACCAGGCTCCTGATGCCAAGGGAGAAGCTCAAGCGGCGCAAACCGCAAGGCGAGAGTACCGATGCAGGAGACTGGGGCGGATCGCCCCGTATGAGCGTCGAGGACCCTGTAATGGGGTCGGAGCAAAGGGGGCGGATCAGGCCGTCGTATTGTTTGAAACAACTGGAAACAGGATGACTTCGGAAAGTACGACAGACAAGCCGTTTCGAATTGAGAAACGTCGAGTGTACGAAGCTTACAAAGCGGTCAAAGCCAACCGTGGCGCGGCCGGGGTGGACGGGCAGACGCTGGAGATATTTGAGAAAGACCTTGCAGCAAACCTCTACAAGATCTGGAATCGGATGTCCTCGGGAACCTACTTCCCGCCGCCGGTGCGCGCCGTCTCCATTCCGAAGAAGGCTGGAGGCGAAAGGGTTTTGGGTGTGCCCACGGTCAGCGATCGGATCGCGCAGATGGTGGTCAAGCAGATGATCGAGCCGGATTTGGACTCCCTCTTTCTTCCGGACTCCTACGGTTACAGGCCGGGAAAATCGGCCCTGGATGCCGTCGGAGTGACGCGTCAGCGGTGCTGGAAGTATGATTGGGTTTTGGAATTCGACATCAAAGGGCTATTTGACAATCTTCCGCATGATCTCTTGCTGAAGGCGGTCAGAAAAGACGTCAAATGCAACTGGGCTCTGCTCTACATCGAAAGATGGCTGACTGCGCCTATGGAAAAGAACGGAGAAGTCATCGAGCGGTCACGCGGTACCCCACAGGGAGGCGTGGTTAGCCCGATCTTGGCGAATCTCTTTCTGCACTATGCATTTGATCTCTGGATGACGCGGACGCATCCCGACCTTCCATGGTGTCGATATGCCGACGATGGTCTTGTTCACTGCCAGAGCGAGCAACAAGCCGAAGCCCTCAAGGTGGAGCTGAGTTCTCGGCTGGCAGCGTGCGGACTTCAGATGCATCCGACAAAGACCAAGATTGTCTACTGCAAGGATCAACGGCGCAGGGAGGCGTATCCGAATGTCACGTTCGACTTTCTCGGGTATCAGTTCCGGCCGCGACGGGTGGCGAACACACAGCGGGACGAGTTCTTCTGTGGCTACACGCCTGCGGTCAGTCCGACGGCGCTCAAGTCGATGCGGGCAACGATCAAAAGTTTGAACATCCCGCGGCAGACGCCGGGGACGCTGGCCGAAATAGCCAAACAGCTCAATCCACTCCTTCGGGGATGGATTGCCTACTATGGACGGTACAGTCGTTCGGCCCTGTCCACTCTGGCTGATTACGTTAATCAGAAACTCAGGGCTTGGATCAGGCGAAAGTTCAAACGCTTTCACTCCCATAAGACACGCGCCAGCCTCTTCTTGCGAAAGCTGGCGCGGGAAAATCCGGGGCTGTTCGTGCATTGGAAGGCGTTCGGAACGAACACGTTTACCTGATGGGAGCGGTGTGAATCGAGAGGTTCACGCACCGTTCTGCGAGAGGCCGGCTGGTGAAACTCCTCCGGCCTACTCACCCCTGGACGAAGACGAACATGGCGCCGCTGCGGGGCTGGGCGCCTCGCGGCGAACGACTGGTGGGCTACGCCCCCTTCGGCCATTGGAACACCATGACCTTTGTCGCCGCACTCAGGGCCGACCGCGTCAGCGCTCCCTTTATCCTCGATGGCCCGATCAATGGCGAACGCTTCCGCATCTATGTCCAGCAAGTTCTGGTGCCGGAACTCAAAGCCGGCGACATCGTCATCCTGGACAATCTCGGCTCCCATAAGGGTCAGGAGATCCGCGCCGCCATCCGTAAGGCCGGCGCCCGCCTGTTCTTTCTGCCGAAATATTCCCCCGATCTCAATCCGATCGAAAAGCTCTTCGCCAAAATCAAGCACTGGTTGCGTGAGGCACAGGCCAGATCACGCGATGCAATCCATGACGAACTGCGCCACATTCTCCAAGCCGTCACCCCACAGGAATGCGCAGCCTACTTCAAAGAGGCGGGATATGAACGGGCTTAAATACATACCGCTCTAGCCCACGGCGCGTTATTGTGCCTTTAGGTTTCGCCGTGGATCGAGTAGGGTCAGCGCTCAAAAACCGCAGCAATAAAATGAAACTGAACCCGCCAATTTCCGCGACCGTGGTCGCTGAAAACGAGATGCTGGTTGTTCACGGTACTGACGACGCCGGAGCGCCGGAGCCCTGACTGCGGTCGAGATTGAGTATGGCGACAGCCACGAGTTTGTGGCTTGGCTCCTGTACGTTTTTAACAACACTCCCTTGAGATGGGAGAGCAGCGGGCGATTGTCGCGGAAAACATCCACGTTGGGACGCACCAAGGCGACGAGAAGGCCCCCACATGCTGTTCTTCAACTTCGTTGCGGGCGATCTAAACCTGACACTCGTCGCCCAACTTCGCACGAATTCACCGGCAAGGATCGCGGCCATCCAGGGCCACCCGGAACAGCTGTTCGCGGAAATGGCGGACCTGAATGACGTGAGAAGGCGAAAGCCTACGAAGCCACGGCCAAGAGTTCTTCGCTGCCGACGTCACCTACGACTGCAAAGTGCCGCGCTGCTCTGTGGTCGATTTCCAGCTTCTCCAGCGGAAAGAACTTCTGCCTTGCGGCGCGGTAAGCTTGGCGCTGGATATCGTGCTGCAAGCCGGCATAAAGCTGACGTGTGGACCATCCTAGCGCGGTGTACGTTTCGCCGCCAAGAATCTCGTTGATATTCCACATGGCGGTTGAGTAATACCCGACAGCGTATTGCGGCGGCTCATCGAGGAGGAAGAAGGCTTCCGCCGGTACCGAAGAGTCACGATGAACGACTAGGTCACCGTCAACGCTCTCTTTGATTATATCCGCGAGGCGCGCCGGAGATTTCGGGTGCGGAATAAACATGACGCGGTCGCAAACCTCGAACAAGCGGCGGCAAGTCTCGGCGTACATTTCTATCTCATCCCTGAAATAGAACCCCTTACAGAAGTCGGAGAAGTTTTGACCGAGCACGATTGCCTGCGGTCGCCACTCGCCTTGCAGATCTCGGGCACGCTTCTTCCAATGATCGATGAACGCAGCATGCATCTTTGCGCGCCGCTCGTCGTTTAGACCGATGTAGCACTTCTCGGCAGCCTTCATTTCGACGAGTTGCCGTTGGCCAAGATCAAACTGAACATAGCGTTTTCTCAGATGCGATCGCGGCGCTTCGATTTCTGTCAGAGGAAGGTTCGCTAACCTGACACGTTTCAGGTGAGCCAGCACATCGCCCTTGTGGGCGTAGTTATGAAACAGCTTGGCGCAGGCCTTGATTGGCATCTCAAGGTAGCTCGCAAGTCCATCCTCAAGCATGTAAATAGGCGCTGCAGGGAAGGCATCCAAATGAAGTTTGACAAAGCGTTGCGAAAGCAGGGCGCAGAAAATGCCGGCAATCCGTTTCGGATGCCTTCTTCGAATATCGGCAATGACGCGCTCGATACCGACTGTCTTCGAAAAATCGCCCTTATAAATGCTGTCGCCTCGATCATAATGGACGATGGAGGCCTCCAGGAAGCCATGTTCATCCAGAGCCGATCGTAGGTGCCCGGCTGCGGTGGCATTATTTCCGAGTGTATCGACCAGCACGACGATCAGATCCCGACCGGCTCGTCCCAATTGGATGGCGCCCTTACCCCCGGCGAACATTTCTGCCATGCATGCAATTTGAACGATCTGCGATGCCTTGTCGCATAGAGCGAGGTACTTCTGCCTTCCGAACATTTACCGCTTCTCCGAAATGTTGTTGGCCAAGGACGTACTGAAGTGCCCATAGTCGATATACATATGCGGTCGCAAGGCCGGATATTTGTCGCAAGCAGTCATGTTCGACTCGATCCGCCACTCTGTTAGGGCGCCGAACAGGTCGTTCACCTTATCCACGCGACGGGATTTGACCTCAAGCGGTCTTGTCGAATCCGGCATTTGCAACAGCTGCAGCCGGATGTCCAAATAAGGGTCGACGGGCAGCTTCTTGTTTTGGTCGAATGCCCGCGCGCGGTACCAGTCTTTTTTGGCGACGAAATTCACGAGATTTATCTGCTCCAGGTGGTAGAGCGATATGCTGTCGCTAAGGCTCAGGAATCTCCTCGTGTAGGTGAACGGCGCAACGTTCACATGCGCATACTGCCATTCAGGGAATTGTGAGAAGCCATCGTCGGCAAACCCCACGTCTTTGAATTTCTTAAGTCCTCGTGAAGGCAAAAGGCCGACGATCCGGTCTTCTGAGTAGTATGCTCCCATGTCGGCGGTCAGGTTCAGCCACGGGAGTGCGAGAATATCTCCGGGGCTCATCGCTGACATGATCGCCCTTAGGACGCCCGGCGTTATTTGATCCGACAATACCTCATCGGCATCGACCTGGATGAAGTGCGTTCCACCCAATTCGCGACCGCGATCGACAAGAATTTGATGGATAAGGGACTCATTGAACAACCAAGCATCGGCCCGGATCAAGTCGATGGGGAGCCCGTCGGATCTGCACTCTTCAATCCGAGCGACCGTGTCGTCATTGGAGTGATCGTCGAAGATCACCACCTGGTCGACATGCGAGGCGATCGCCTCGATTGCGAACTTGATCGTCGCCGCCTCGTTCCGGACGCGCATCATCGCGACAATTACCGGCTTGGCGCGACCGCCTGGATCGATTTCGTTCTTGAAGCAATCCCTGAAGACCACCGAGCCGTCACGGACATCCAGCAGTACAGTGTCCTGCAAGCCTCCAACCTCTCCAGCGGTTGCGCCGTCGCTTATGAGGTGCGCAGCAATGTTCGCGTTTAGAGATGCGTGGACATAGAGGTCAGGATTGCCAAGGCCACGCGGCATGGCTCTGCCGGCACCGCTGCAGAGGAGGTTCAGTACGAAGCCGAACTCCGGCCACGCCTTCGCCTCGCCTAAGACTTTGAGAAGCAGGAGAAGTAATTCCTGATCCTGGACCTCTCCGAGTTGGACAGACTTGAAGCGTCCCTTTGTATTGGTGAACTCGTATGCAGCTTGCGTGCCACCGATAGCGTCTATGAGGTAGAGCGCCCTTTTAAAGGCCCCAATGTTATCGTCCTGATAAAAGCGGGAAACAATCGCTTCGTAGTCGGCGTAGTTCCATTTTAGCCCAAAGGCGTAAGGAACATAGTTGACTTCTTTGATGTAGAGCTTCTCGCACTCTTTCGGATCGTTCAAAGGCCGAACCGAGTTTATGTTGAACGGGTTTTCGAGGCTGTGCATCGGATGTCCTGTGGAAACGCCTTGGGAAGGCAATTGCGGCGCAAACTACTAATCTACTTTCGGTTGTCAACCGATTCCGATTGCAGTCCCTGCAGCAATACTCCGACAGGAATGTGACAAACGATTAATTTTCCAAGGAACACCGCGTCATGACCCCTTCTTTCTTAGGCGCGGAGAATGCCTCCGGTTCGATCTGCATGGCCTAGACGCGCCATTGATGTCGCCACGCTCCAGCCGCCACGCGCGCGATCACCACGGACGAGCGGATTTTCTCGATCGCCTCGCGAATGGCAGCGGAAAGCCTGGAATCATTATTTGCGTGCCGTTCATCGAAGGTCATTGCCATTCCATGGGCAATCCCAGGTAGGCGTCAGCCGCTTCACTGCGCCGACCTGGCCCAGCCGCGAGATAAACCGCTGCGCCGTAGCCTTAATCTCTCATGAAATCGAGGAGGCAATGGTATGCATTGCACCGCGGGTCGGCGGCCCAGCACCAGCCATACGCTCTCCCGCACGTTTGTGAGCCTCGGGCGAAACATCGCCGCATGGATCGATGATCAAACGAGCAACGGGCGATGCAAACAGACGTCAACAGCCGTTCACTTATACTGTTCTTGCCGATGCGATTCACTTCCTCATTGTCTTGCAACCCCTCGGGGTGGCGGGACTTCAAATCTTTCCAGGTGTAGGATCCAGCGACTGTTGATCCGCCCCCCCGCATCAGCGGTAATAAACTATTTATATCCATCTTGCGACCAATAGGCCGACGCACTCGAGGGGAGTTCTGCTGCCTTCAAGAAGCGCGGGCGGATACTGAAAGTCATTCTATTTGGTTCCTACGCCCGCGGCAATTGGGTTGACGAGCCGCACACGATGAAGGGCTACCGCTCGGACTACGACATCCTTGTAATCGTCAGTTCGAAGAAACTGGCCGAACCGCAGTATTGGGAAAAGGCGACCGATCGGCTGCTGTGGGACAAGGGTGTCTCAACTCCGGTGGGGCTGATCGCGCACGGCGCCCGGGAGGTGAACAACTACCTGGCCGATGGACAGTATTTTTTCATCGATATTCTGCGCGAGGGCGTCATCCTTTACGAGCTCGACGATCGGCCGCTGGCCGAACCGAAACCATTGTCTCCTTCTGATACGCTCAGGTTGGCCCAGGAGCATTTTGAAGGTCGTTTTCCCGAAGCCCAGCTGATGCTGCGCACAGCGGTTTGGCAAGCCGGACAGATTGGTGACGTTACGGAGTGGGTCTACATCAGGCTAATGAGCATGCCTACTCGACGCTTCTCCTGACCCTCACAAACTACAGCCCGCCTTCGCATAACCTCAAGTTTCTTCGCGGCCTGGCGAGGATCAGGATCGCCGGCTTATCGAGGCATGGCCTCGTGAACAGCACCGCTTCACGGCCTGGTACAATATCCTTAACGAGGCCTATGTGAAGGCGCGCTACTCGAAGCATTTCGAGATCACCGCAGAAGCGCTCGCGTGGCTTCGTGAGCGGACGGAACATCTGCACCGTCTTGTCGGGGCGATTTGCAAGGAGCGGCCCGGAAAGCTTGAACACGTGACCGCCCGAGGTGAATAATTTGTAACAAGCGGCAGTCGCTTAAGACTGGCGGATCGACCGCAGGGCATGTAGATAGCAGTCTTACTTTTTCGGATCCAAGGCGCCGATGGCGGTAACGCGACGACAAAGGGAAGACTTCGCCAATATGTCCTCCGCTCCCACACCGGAGCCGGTGACGACCTTTGCCGTCCAGATCATCGGATGGAAGAGAGAGCTTTTCGAACGATATTTTCCCGACAGGAACTTCCACTTCCTCCCGATGAACGTCGGCAAGCGCGAATTCGAGCGTGTCTGGAAGCCGCGAATCTTGGCCGAGAAGGACGCCGAGTTTCTCGCCTGGGGCCCGGAGCTGCCGGAGCGATTTGATGCACTGGCAAAAGCGAGGAACATTCCCGTCACCTTCATAGAGGACGGTTTCCTTCGCTCGGCCCGGCCAAGCGCCAGCCGCACGCCTCCCCTCTCCCTGGCGCTCGACAGCAGGGCGCTTTATTTCGACTGCCGCCATCCCTCCGACCTCGAAGTGCTGCTGAAGACCTATGACTTCGAAGCGGATGCGGTACTGATGGAGCGTGCGCGCGCCGGCATCGCGCTTCTCATCGAAAGCGGCATCAGCAAATATAATGGCGCACGTCAGCGCACCGCCGAGGAGGTCTACGGCGAGAAGACGGGCAGGCGGGTGCTGGTCGTCGGCCAGGTGGAGGACGATGCTTCGATCCGCTACGGCTGCCTCAGCCGCATGACCAACAACGACCTGGTGCGACTCGCGGCCTCCGAGCAAGCAGGCGCCCAGATCCTCTACAAGCCGCATCCGGACGTGCTGAGCCGCGCTCGCCCGGAAAGGTCCGACCCTGCCGGAGTGGCGCATCTTTGCGAGCTGGTGACCGAGAGCCTGCCGCTCGCCGAGGCGCTGCGCACCGTCGACCACGTCTATACGATCACCTCGCTCGCGGGCTTCGAGGCGCTCATTCGCGGCATCCCCGTTACGACCGCCGGCTGTCCCTTTTATGCCGGATGGGGCCTGACCGACGACCGCCAGCCGAACCCGCGCCGCGGGCGACGCTTGAGCATCGAAGCGCTTTTCGCCGGCGCCTATCTGCTTTATCCTCGCTACTTCGATCCCGAGACGGGAGCGCAAACCTCATTCGAAGCGACCGTGACCGCGATCAGAAGACAGCTCGACGAGCCGCAGGGCCTTGGCCCACCGCGGCCGCAATGGCGCGCCTGGGGTCCCTACGGCCTCTTCGGCTGGCGCCATCTCCTGGCCGCCTTCGTCACGCCGGTGATCCGGAAGCTAGGCAGTGACCGCGATGTCGAAGACTTCAGGGCCGACCCGATCCGTTTCTTCCGCGGCCTGTCCGACCGGAAGTACCGGATCATCGGCCGCATACTTTATCCGTTCGGGTGACTGACATGGGCTATCTCACCACCCATTTCCGGGTTGTCGGCGCCCTTCTGGTTCGCGAAATGGCAACGCGCTTCGGCTCAAAGCCCGGCGGCTATGTCTGGGCGCTACTCGATCCGGCGGCCCACATACTGCTGATGACGGTAGTCTTCCAGGCGATCGCCCGCGCGCCGGCGCTCGGCACTAGCTTCGCGCTTTTCTTCGCCACCGGCTATATCGCCTTCCAGTTCTACCAGGCGATGACGGGCTACCTGAACGCCGCGGTCAAAGCCAACAAGGCGCTGCTCAGCTATCCGAATGTCGCGCCAATCGACACCATCGTCGCCCGCTTCGTCCTGCAGATGGGCACGACGTCGCTGGTCGCCTTGATTGTGCTCGGCACGATCGTCGCCACCATGCGGGTCGACACGAACATCCACTGGCCCTCGATCCTCGAAGCGGTCGGGCTCGCCTGCCTCTTCGGCCTCGGCGTGGCCATGGTCAATTGCGTGCTCTTCCTCAAATATCCGCTTTACGAGCAGGTCTTCAGCATCGTCAATCGGCCGCTGTTCCTGATATCAGGCGTCTTCTTCCTGCCCGACTCGATCCCCGCGCCGTATCGCGATCTCGTGCTCATCAATCCGCTCGTCCACATCATCATGGGCTTCCGCCAGGGTTTCTATCCGGAATATCGGGCGGTCGGCCTCGACATGGAGTATCTCTACGGAATCGCATTTCTGACATTGTTTGCCGGAATGCTGGTCTTCACCCTTTCTAGAAAGACGCTAAGAAACGAATGATCCGGTTCGAGCAGGCGACGAAATACGCCCGCACTAAGGGCATCAAGAAGCCGATCATCGAGGACGCATCGCTGACGCTCAACCGCGGCAAGAGCGTGGGCCTGCTCGGCCGCAACGGCGCCGGAAAATCGACGCTGCTGCGCCTGATCGCCGGCGCCATCAAGCTCGACAAAGGACGAATCATCCGCCGCGGTAAGATTTCCTGGCCGCTCGGCTTTGCCGGCAGTTTTCAGAGCTCGATGACGGGGGAACAGAATGTGCGTTTCGTCGCCCGCATCTATGGCGTCGATACGGAGCAACTGACTGGATATGTCGAGGATTTCGCCGAGCTGGGTCCCTTTTTCAAGGCGCCGGTCGGCACCTATTCCTCCGGCATGAAGGCGCGACTCGCCTTCGGCTTGAGCATGGGCGTCAACTTCGACTATTATCTGGTCGACGAAATCACCGCCGTTGGTGACTCAAATTTTAAGAAAAAGTGTCAGGCTGTCTTCGAGACTAGGCTGCAGGATTCCGACGTGGTCATGGTCTCGCACAGCACCGGCACGATTCGCGACTATTGCGATTGCGGCGTTGTGCTGGAAAAAGGCAAGATGACTTATTATGAGAATGTCGAAGACGCGATCCGTGCGCACGACAAGAATATGAAGGAAAGCTAAATGGCGGCAAGCAAGGACGCGGCAGTGAATAAGCCTGACCCCGCGCAGGCCGCCGACAAGCCGAACACCGCCAAGGCCACGGCGAAAGGCAAAGGCATCGCGGTCCTCGAGGGACTTCTCGGCAGGGAGAGCGCACCTGTCATCCCGCTGCCGGGGCGCAAGGTCGAGCCTCCCAAGAAAGCTGGCTGGCAGCCGAAATGGCTGAGGAAGCTGCGCTGGCGCCACGCCATCATCGGGGCAACTTTCCTGGGACTTGTTGCCGTGCCTGCGACACTCGCCTCTCTCTACATGGCCTTCATCGCCGCCGACCAGTATCACAGCACGGCATCCTTCGCAGTCCGCAGCATCGAAGGCGGAGTTTCGGGGGATATCCTCGGCATGTTCAGTCAGGCTTCCGGCGGCAGCACCGTTTCGGACAGCTATATCCTGATGGACTATATTCTTAGCGAGCGGATGGCCTCGGATGCGGACCGGCGGTTCAAGCTCGAGGATGTCTACGCGACACGCGGGCTCGACTATTTCTACGGCATCGGCTCCGACCTGCCGATCGAGGACAAGCTTGCCTACTGGCGCGATATGGTAAAGGTCAGCTTCGACCATGCCTCCGGCATCATGCAGGTGACCGTGAAAGCCTTTGAACCGACGCAGGCGCAGGAGCTCGCGCAGTTCATCGTCGACCAGAGCGACAATCTGGTGAACAGCCTTTCGCTCTCCGCCCGCAACGATGTGTTGCGCGCCGCACAGGACGAGGTGCTCGCCGGGGAAGCTCGGCTTTCCAAGGCTCGCGCAGGGCTGCGCGACTATCGCGACAAATCGCAGGAAATCAGCCCAGCGGAAGGCGCGAAACTCGCGGTTCAGCTGATCGGTGGCTTGGAAGGAGAGCTGACGAAGCTCAACGCCGATCTCGCCACGGCCAAGAGCCAGATGAGCGAGGATACGCCGCGCATCCGCGTGCTCAAGACCCGCATCGAAAGCTTGGAACAGCAACTCGCCGTCGAGCGCCAGCGGCTGGGGGCGGGCCAAAAGGGCACGTCGGATGCACACAACCCGAACGTCCCGGACGTTGCCGGCCGTATCGCCGAGTTCGAGGAACTGGAGACCGAGCGGGAGTTCGCCGAGCGCGCCTATACGGCGGCACTGGCCGCGCTGGAAAAGGCGCGGGTAGAGGCGAATAATCGGCAGCGTTATCTGGCGCTCTTCATAGAGCCTACGCTTTCGCAGATGGCGCAGTATCCGGCGCGGTTGCTCAATGCTTTTCTTGTGGCTCTTGGGTTGCTATTTGCCTGGGGGATTGGGGTGATGGCTTACTACAACATAAGAGACAGGGCATAAACGTGTGTCCTACCTTGATAGGTTTTGAGCACGTCGCCACAGAATTCATTGGCAAACACCATCTTTTTGTCTAGATAGCTGCCAATATCACTCACTCGCTCACAATCGAGAAGATCAGAATGCACTCAGACGTGATTGCGTTGGTTCCTGCGCGGGCCGGTTCCAAAGGGCTCCCCGGCAAGAATGTCAGAGAACTTTGCGGCAAACCGCTTTACCGGCACAGCGTGGACGCAGCGATTATGGCCGGAATTCCGAAGATCTTTGTTTCCACGGATATAGATGAGATTTTCTCCCATTCTCTTCCCGGCGGCGTGCAGGTCGTGCGGCGCCCACCCGGTCTTGCCGCCGACACTACCACGATGGCGGATGTTCTGATTGATTTCTTAGGATCCACGCTTCCCAATGGCGGCACAGTCGTGTTGCTCCAGCCTACTTCACCGTTGCGGAAGCCAGATCACATCCGAGCCGCTTTGGAATTGTTCGCCGGTGGAGATTGTTCGCTTGTCATGAGTGTGTGTGCAGCGAATTCAAGCGTTTTGAAATGGGGCCAAATAAATGGGGATCGATTTCAGACGCTCTCCGATCCCCGGTACTGTTTTGCCAACCGTCAATCCTTGCCACCCGTGTTTCGTCCCAATGGGGCTTTGTATGTTTTTGATGCAAACACATTCAGGGCTAACGGTGACTTCTCTGCCGCCGCAATAAAGGTTGTGCAAATGTCGGAAGACGAATCACTCGACGTTGACACGATAGAAGATTTTAGAAAGTGCGAAGCAGCAATCTCACAAGGGATCACTCAATGAAGATTCGTAATCGCCAGGTCGGCCCTTCTCACCCGCCTCTCGTTATCGCTGAAATCGGGATTAACCATGGTGGTAGCCTTGAGGTGGCAAAGGCCATGGTCCTGGCGGCTGCCCAATCCGGCTGCGAAATCGTCAAGCACCAAACCCATATTGTCGAAGACGAGATGACGGAGGAGGCAAAGAAGATATTCCCGCCCAATGCCGACGTTTCCATCTGGGACGTGATGAAATCCTGCGCCTTATCACTCGAGGACGAAAAGACACTGAAAGATTACGCAGAGGGCCTCGGCCTCATTTACATATCTACTCCCTTCTCGAGGGCGGCGGCCGATTTCCTCAACTCGATAGACGTACCAGCCTTCAAAATCGGGAGCGGCGAGTGCGACAATATTCCCCTGATCCGGCACATCGCCTCCTTTGGCAAGCCCATCATCATGAGCACGGGGATGCAGTCAATCGAAACCATTCGCGCGTCCGTCGAAGTATTGGAGCGCTCAGGTGTCGAATATGCTCTGCTTGAGTGCACAAACCTTTATCCTTCTCCGCCGGAAATTGTTTCTCTGCGCGGCGTGACGGATTTAAAAACGGCGTTCCCTAATGCTGTCGTCGGATTTTCGGACCACAGCATCGGGCCGGACATGGCTCTCGCATCTGTGGCCCTTGGGGCTTGCATCCTTGAGCGTCACTTCAGCGACACACGGTATCGCAAGGGACCTGACATTTCCTGCTCAATGGATCCCGCGGAGCTGCGCTTCCTGATCGACAGATCCCGAGAAATCTTCATAGCTCTGAATAATGAGAAGCGGCGGACGGAGCCGGAGGAGGCAGTCTACCGGTTCGCGCGGAGCTCAGTTGTGGCTGACCGAGACCTTCAGCCAGGAGACGTAATCTCCGAGTACGACATCTGGGCACGACGGCCAGGCAATGGCGACATTCCCGGCTATCAGCTTGATGAACTGATTGGAAAAACTATCACTGTAGCCCGCAAGCGAAATGAACAGCTCCGCTGGAGTGACTTCGAGACACATCCTGAGGCTCTACTATGACTAAAAAACTATTGTTTCTTACCGGAACGCGTGCAGACTTCGGTAAGATTGAGCCCTTAGCTGTGGCGGCAAATAAAGCCGGCTACGCGATTAATTTTTTCGTGACCGGTATGCACATGCTGGAGAAATACGGTGCGACGAAACACGAGGTCCACCGCCTCGAAGGCATTGAAGTACACGAGTTCATCAACCAGCGCCTCGGCGATCCCCAAGACCTCATCCTTTCGAAAACGATCCTCGGAGTTTCCGATTGGGTGTATGAACACAAGCCCGATCTGGTCGTCGTTCATGGCGATCGGATCGAAGCGCTGGCGGTTTCGCTCGTCTGCGCGACCAACTATATCCGCTGCGCCCATATCGAAGGCGGTGAAGTATCCGGGACGATCGACGAGATCTATCGCCACTGTAATTCAAAGCTCTGCACCTATCACTTTGTCAGCTCGGAAATTGCCAGAGCTCGCGTCTTGGCTCTCGGCGAGGATCCACAGTTCGTTTACAATATTGGATCACCCGAGTTGGATCTCCATCGCGGCGATTCTGGTGTGACCCTCAGCAAGGTTCGGGACCGCTATGCAATACCATTTTCGGAATATGGGATCGTCACTTTCCATCCGGTAACGTCGGAAACGGACACGATAGGGGCGCAGGCGCGAAGCCTTTTTACGACACTGGCTGAGAGCGGCAAAAACTTCGTGATCATCTCGCCGAACAATGATCCTGGCAGCGATGACATTTTCGCTGAGATCTCGGAGCTCGATCCGCATCGTTTCAGGCATTTGCCGAGCATGCGTTTCTCTTACTTTTCCGAACTTATGAAAAATGCGAAAGCCATCATCGGAAACAGTAGTGCCGGGGTGCGAGAAGCACCGTTCTTGGGAGTGCCCAGTCTTAATATAGGGACACGGCAAAACAATCGATCCAGCGCTGCGACAATCACGGACGCATCGGCATTCGACGTCGACACTATTCGAGAGTTCCTAAACACGACGTGGGGCAGAAAGTTCTCAAGCGACCAAAGCTTCGGTAACGGCAACGCCGCCTCTCGTTTTGTCCAGGTTTTGAATGATCACACGTTTTGGTCAGCACCGCTTCAGAAGCAATTCAATGACTAGCGGTGATGTAGTTGGCGGAGCTACATCGGCTCTGCCGGCAGGGACAGACCTGATCATTATCTCTAATGGTCGGCAAGCGCAGAATGCGTTAGCATTTATCGAGGAGTTCGGAGAAACTCTGCTGTTGCGGCCGTTCGTTCTGACCCTTTATACAGACGCTAACCTTAAAGAGCGGAGTAGCATCTCTAACCTTCTGACGGAAAAACATGTCCCCCATGGCCTCCTGAAGCTGCCAGTGGGAGCCGCCTATTTCTCACTTCGAAAGCAGGGCCGAATACTGAGAGCATATCGGTCTGTTCTCACGAAGAACACGCCGCGGCGTCTTTTTCTATTTAATTACAACACCCACTACGGCCTTGTCTACGATCTTGCCAAAAGGGCGGAGATGCAGGTTTTCTTCATCGAAGAAGGATTGTCTTCTTACAAGAAGGCTCATGCATACGCACCGCCTCGGTCTTTGATTGATATAATCAACAAGGACATTATTGCCGATTCTTTTCTTGGAAAGATACTTTTGAAAATACCATATGAATTAGCTTCAAATCCAAAGACAGGTCTCAAAACGCTGGTGCGTTTTATTCAAAAAGAACTTTCTTTTGCCGTTAGGTGCATTGTCGTACCCTTCGACAATGAACTTACGGCCTCCTGTTTCAAAGGCATATTCAGCCGTAGCTATCGCTTCAGACGGTTCCACGAGCCGATATCCGGCTTCAACGGTGTGTTTGGTACTTTTCCGGACCGACTGGCCAACAGTTTCGGTGCGAGTGAAAGGAATTACTTTAGCTATATAAAACGCACCTTCCGAACAACCCAGCATCATTACGCAAGCAAATTGGCCGACTGCGGAATGACCGCTCAGTCCCTTTTATATGTAGATCAAGCCTACCACATAGACAAAGAGGTGATTATAGGTGTCATAGCGAAGTGCATTCAGGACAATTTCCCTCAAACGGATACATTGTATATTAAAGCTCACCCAAAATCTGATTTCAGCCTCGAAAAGCTCGAGGTGATCCGCGAGCGTTATCCCGAGTTTGAGATAAAGCTGCTACCTCATACAGACATACCAGCAGAGTTTATTCCTGCGCTCACCGCCTGTCGAAAAGTGATCGGTATCGCAAGTACAGCACTCGTATACGCAAGTGATCTCCGGCCGGATGTCGAGGCATACTCGATCTATCGACAGCTCTTGCCGCTAATTGCGAAAGACGCACGCACCGCTAAGATTGTTGCAGAGCACGGATCGATCCTCGAGGACTTCAACGGGGTCCAGTTTGTCTGATTCAAAGAAGCGCCGGGACGATTTTCAACGCCATCCCCTGATGCCATCAAAAGCGCTACTCATATATTCGGCAGATTCCTATGTTGGGTATTGCGACGTACTTTATAAGCATTTGACTCGGATCTCATGCGAAATCAACGTCATTGAAGTCGTGGAGGATCTTCGAGAACCCGGCCTGTCAAAAGCTCAGCGTGAAAAATGGGGGGTCTCTTTTCCGGAATGCAGCATAAGCATAGTCGCAGAAGCGGAGCTACCCAGGTGGATAGCTGAGAGCGGTGCAGACTTCCTCTTCCTTGGTCTACCGGGGAGAAAGGTCTTTCATATTTGCAATACTCTCCATGAGTTTCCGAGCTCAATTGCGTTGATGACGATCGCAACGGGATTTCCTGGACTTCAATATTACATGAGGTTTACTGGCCTATTTTGGAGGTCCTTTGTTGACCAGCTTTTGTTCACAGATCCACATTTATACCGACTCGCCAGGAACTGGCTTTCCCTATTGCCACTGTCGACCGCAAACTGCGTGTTGCTAGGCTCCCCTCGACTAAAAGAAGTGCCGCCACGCAGCCACATCCGCATCAGAAAATATATCGCCTTCTTTGAACAGAACGAAGTTCCGGCATCGAGCCACGGCCGATATGAGCTGGCGAGACAACTTGCAATTCTGGCCGACTTGCATCCGGACAGGAAGCTTTTGATAGTCGCGCGCAACAGCTCCGGTGAAACTTCAAATCACCAAGCACTCGACAACATGAGGCTCGCCCATATATTGCTAGAGAGGGAAGGCCGAACGGTCGAAGTGTTCAATGGTAACTGGATGACCATTGCCGACGACATAGAGTTCGCAGTTAGCGTTTCTTCCACGGCTCTGCTTGAGGCAAGCATCTTGCAGATCCCATCGTTCAGCATCGCTATTGGCGAGGAGTCCAAATCGCCATTTGATGCCTCTCGCTTCTTTCAGCGAGTGGGCTTCGAACGGCATTTGGGAGATCTCGCAGGACCGCTCCCTTTGAAACCCGTCGCCCGCGCCGCAGATTTTTTGGCGCCCCTAGACATGAATGCGCTACCGCAGGTCATTTCTCGCAGGCCCAAGCCGCGTCGCACGACAAAGCCGTACGAGTTTGCTCTGAGACGCTGGTGTGTCGCATCAGCGAGGGCGCTCGATCGAGCTTTCCGTTTCATCGACCGTTAGCAATCAGCTTTAGACTAAGACTAGAACAGGTCCCTCGAAACTTTTGACGTCGGCGTGTCTCTCGGTAGCGATTTCCTCGATGAGCTCTCGCCAAAGACAAAGGTTGAAGCAGCATGATTGGACCCAGGAATCGGTGTTCGAGTGTATCTCGCCTGCGGAGCCACGCAGATGCGCAACTATGCGGCGAGGGTAATTATGCGGAGCCGGAGACACCGATGGGCGCATTGCCCGGCTTTTCGACATCCATCGACTGAGGCGGTGCTAGGATTGACAAGCATGAAGCGCCACTGAGCGAGATCGGCTTCCGTTTGTGTGCTTTCGATCGGCGATAGCGCAGCCGGTCTGCTTCTTCATGCCCGGCTTGGATCCCCCTGCTGACTTCGAGAGCGAGTTCGACGACCGCCGGCGTCATCTGCTCAGCAATCAGCGTGCCGATGGCTTCATCGACAGGAGGCCCGGTGATCGACTGACACATAGGCTCCCACTTTGAGGTACTCGACATGCTGAATCCGATCTGGCGCGTCCACATGTGTGGGGCTGTCCTCTTTTCGAAGCGAAAAGCCGCTTGTTCGCGTCCAGGACCATCTAATTACTGCCGCGAGTCACTCAAAGCCTATCCTCTCGTATCTCCCGTGTCGAGGCCGTCAACAGAACCAGCCCTGCCACAAAGCAGACAAGCGCGAATTCGATCACATAGCCCTTGTCCAGCAAGTCGGCCCGGTACTCCGGGTAGATGCTCGCCCTAAACCACATGATGACGTGCACGAGCGGGTTGTGCAGCAGAAAATCGCGGAAGGGGCTCGGCAGCGATTCCGGCAGGAAGAAGACGCCGGAGATCATGAAGAGCGGGCGGTTCATGATGCCGAAGATCTGCTCGTAAAGCGGGAAGCGGGCGAACATCACGATATTGATCGTGCCGATGCCGAGGCCTAGCAGGGCGGCAGCACTCGCGGCCTCGATCATGCCGGCGATGTTCATCGGCTGGGTGACACCGCCGAGTTCGAGGATCATCATCAGGATGAGGATTGTCACCAGCGTATCGGTCATCAGCTGAAGGATGAAGCGCGAGGCGATCGCATCGAAAGGGGTGACGATTGGGTATGAGAAGAGTGCCTTGTTGGCCTTCACCGTGCCGGCCATGAAGCCGGACATGCGCTGATAGAAGGCGAAGGGCAGATAGCCGCTTGCGAAGAACAGCGGGAAGCTCAGGCCCAGCGCCGGCATCCGGGCGATCGCCTGGAAGATCAGCGTCATCAGCGCGACATGCGCCACTGGGTCGAAGATCGCCCAGAGATAGCCCCCCGGCTTCGAACCGAAGCGCGTCGACATTTCGCGCACGATAAGCGCCGCCGTCACTCGCAGATGCTGTTGGATGAGATTCACGTCCGACCCTAGTTGAATTGCCGTTGATGGAGTGCCCGCTGCCCCTCATCCGCCTGCCGGTACCTTCTCCCCGCAGGCGGGGAGAAGGTACTCGCGGCATGCTTCCAGTCCACTCTCCCCGCCTGCGGGGAGAGATTGGGGTTGGGGGCGGCGCCAGCATCTTGCCGCCATATTCCACAAACCGCTCTTGCTGGCAAATCTTTGGCGCTCTCCCTCACCAGACAAAAAGACCGCCTCGATCCTTTTCGGTCGAGGCGGCCAGGCGGCCCCACTGGGAGGTGAGCTCGTCTCGCTCAGCGCCCGCCTTCGAGTTCGCTCAGGAAAGCGCCAAGCTCCTTCTCCTCAATACCGACAAGATGGCCTTTTTCCGGATAGGCGCCGGAGCGGACGTCGAAAGCGAATTCGGAAAAGGCGGCGATGCGCTCCTGCTGCAGGCGGTCATATTCTGCGGCGAAGTTGCGATAGGTCTTGGCGTGGCGCGGACAATGGCCGCGATTGGCGCCCAGCACGTCCTCGGCAAAGAGATATTGCGCGTCGCAGCCCGTCCCTGCCCCCATAGAAAGCATCAGCATCGAGGTGCGCGCGCTGATCGCGGCGGCGACTTCGCCCGGCACCACCTCGATCTCGGCGGCGAAGGCGCCCGCCTCTTCCAGCACTTTCGTCTGGCGCCAGATCTCGAGTGCGCTTGCGGCCGTCTTGCCGACGGCGCGAAAGCCGCCGGTCCAGGTGGCCTTGGAAGGGATCAGCCCAACATGGCCGCAGACTGGAATGCCTTCATCCCGCATGCGCCTGACCGTCGAAAGGCTTGCGGCGCAGTAGACGGCGTCGCCGCCTGCCTTCAGCGCCTGAAAGGCGGCACGGATATAATCCTCCGCGGTGACATGGTCGCCGTATTCGAGGCCGGGAAAGGCAAAGACGGAAGGGGCCGCCTCGCGAAACTCGGGGCTGAGGAGCGCCGGCGGGACGGAGACGAGGTCGATGCGCGCCTTCTCCGCAGCCTCCGCCTCTTCCAGCGTCATGACCCGGAGCATGGTGAGCTGGCGCTTTCCTTTCATCGACAGGAGATCGGCAACGGTCGGGCGGCGGTGTCTCATCGGTCTCTCCAGTAGAGCGCTCCAGCAAGAGCGAGCAGCGCTTTCGCCTCGGAACGTGCGTCGTTTCAAAGAAAGGGTACTCAGGCCGCCAGCAGCTTCTTGAGCCGGGTTTCGGGCGAGGCAAGCGCCAGCGGCTCCGGCTTTGCCCCGGCGGCGATCAGCATTTCGGCAAGGCGGATATCGCGGGCGACTGCATTGCCGCGGCCGATGCCGCTTGCGGCGATCAGCCGTCCCTCGCCATCCAGATGAAAGAGGATGAAGGCTCCCTCCTCCATGTCGCGCCGCACGGTCGTTTCTGCACCGTCGGCAAGCCCCGCGATCTGCAGGGTGAACTCGTACTGATCCGACCAGAACCACGGCACGCTGACCATGGTTTCTCCCGCACCCATCAGATTGGCGGCGGCAAGCGCGCCCTGGTCCTGGGCATTGCGCCAGGCTTCGAGCCGCACTCGCCGGCCGCCATAATGCGGCAGAGGGAAGGAGCAGCAGTCGCCGGCGGCATAGATGTCGGGGTCCGACGTGCAGAGCCTCTCGTCGACGGCAATGCCGTTTTCAATCGCAAGGCCGGCCGCCTCTGCAAGCTCGGTGTTGGGCACCGCGCCGATGCCGACGACGATCAGGTCGGCCTCGATGTCGACTCCCTCGGCAAGCAGCAGGCGTGCGCCGTCTCCGGCTTCGTCGATCGCCGCGATTTGCGCGCCACAGATGATCTCCACGCCTTCCCGCCTGTGCCGCTCGGCGACCAAAACGGCAATCTCCTCCGGCACGCCGCGTGAGAGAACGCGCGGCAGGCCTTCAACAAGCACGACTTCGGCGCCGAGCTTGCGCGCAGTCGCGGCAAGCTCCAGGCCGATGAAGCCGCCGCCGATGACGGCGAGCCTTGCACCGGGTGTAAGGGCGCCGCGGATCGCAAGCGCATCGGCATGCGTCCTCAGCGTCCGGATGCGCCCGGCATTTTCCGGCACGCGCGGAAAAGCGCGGGGCCGGGCGCCGGTGGCAAGAAGCAGACGGTCATAATCGAGGGATCGTCCGTCCGTGAGCGTGACGGCTTTGTGCACGCGGTCGATGCTCTCCGCCGTGACGCCGGTCAGCACCGCAATCCGCGCTTCTTCGTAGCGCGCGGCGCCCGCGATGAATTTCGGCAGGGAGGCCTCCGCGAGGCCGTCCTTGGAAAGCGGCGGCCGCTCATAGGGAAGGTGCGGTTCGGCGCCGATTAGCATGATTTCGCCGCCGAAGCCCTTTTCCCGGAGGGCAAAGGCTGCCCGCGCACCGCATTCGCCGGCGCCGATAATAACGATATGCGTCATGCTCTCCTCCCTTTTCTGCCTAGAAGGCCCCTCTCCCTGCGAAAGCATTTCGTCCGACGCGTTCCGGATTCATGCCCCCTCACTCGCCGGGAGCTTCCAAAAAGTCTCAACGCCTAGGAAAGCCCGATGAACACGCTCCCCGCCTCCACCTTGACCGGATAGGTCTTGAGGTTGACGCAGACGGGGGCGCCCCTGGCCTGGCCGGTCTTGTAATTGAATCGACCGTTATGCTTCGGACATTCGATGATGTCGCCCATGACCAGGCCGTCGGCGAGGTGGATCTGCTCGTGCGTGCAGAGCCCGTCGGTCGCGAAATATTCGTCGTCCGGGCTGCGATAAACGGCAAAGGTGCGCCCCTCGTGATCGAAACGGACGACATCTTCCTCGTCGATCTCTTCGGCCGCACAGACCTCCACCCAGTTCGAGCTCATTCTTTCCTCCATTCGATGGTTTGCTGAGATCGCCCGCTGCCTTACTCCGCGGCAGGAACGAGCCGGTCGTTGTGGAACTCTTCGCGATAGGGCTTTGCCGTCGGCGGCAGTTCGCGCTTCAGGAAGAAATCCTCGTTGCGCAGCTGCCGCAGGAATGCGGGGATCATTTCACGGTAGCCGTGCAGGATCGAAGGATTGGCCGCCGGCAGGTCGTGCTTGATCATGGCGTGCAGCATCGGCAGCGCGTGATAGGGCACCATCGGGAACATGTGGTGCTCCACATGGTAGTTCATGTTCCAGTAGACGAAGCGGCTGACCGGATTCATGTAGACCGTGCGGCTGTTCAGCCGGTGGTCGGTCACGTTGTCGGCAAGGCCGCCATGCTGCAGAAGCCCCGTCAGCACGTGATGCCAAGCGCCGTAAAGCCGCGGCAGACCGATGAGCATCAAGGGCAGGATCGAGCCGAGATAGAGCGAAAGGCCGATCGTCGCCAGATAGATGGCAAGCCAGATCCGGGCGACGCGGATCGCCTTCGGCTGCTCCATTTCCGGAATGAAGGTCTTCTCCGCGGCGCTGATCACGCCGAAGGCGTTTCTGACCATATCGATCATGGCATGCCAGACGTCGATGATGCCGAAGAAGTTGAGGACTAAACGCAGGAGATCCGGCGGCCGCATGACGGCGATTTCCGGGTCGCGCCCGACGATGACGGTATCGGTATGATGGCGGGTATGGCTCCAGCGCCAGGCGACCGGATTGCGCATGATCATGAAGCAGGCGATCTGGTAGACGGCGTCGTTCATCCACATCGTCTTGAAAGCGGTGCCATGGCCGCATTCATGCCAGCGGCTATCGGAAGCGGATCCGTAAAGGACGCCACAGGCTAGGAAAAAAGGCGCCGCCCACCAGCTTCCCCAGAAATAGATGCCGAGGCCGCCGAGAAGAACCATGCTGCCGAGCCAGATCGCGGTGTCACGGATGGCGGGGCCGTCCTCCCGCTTCATCAGCTCCTTCATCTGCTTGCGCGGAATGTCGGTGTGATACCATTCGGCTGCGGCAAGGCCGCTTGCAACCGCCGCCTCGGCATCGCGGCCGAGCAGGCTGTAATCGCGCTTCGTCGCAACTGTCGTCATCCTTGCCTCCCCTGCAGCGGGCGCCTCTCATATGCGCTAATGTGGCTGCAGCCTTTTGAACCGGCGCCACTCCCGATCGGCGCCTCCATCCGATGAAGTGAGGATAGGTTGACTTTGGATGCTTCTCAATGCAGTCATGATATATTCTCTCAATTCCTATCAGAACGACAGGCTCACGGATGAGGGAATAGTTTCAGGGAGGAGACATGACGAAGAGGCCGACGATCGCGGATCTCGCCCGCGCCTCCGGCGTGAGCGTCGCAACGGTCGACCGGGTGCTGAACGGCCGTCATCCGGTGCGCGAGGAAACGGCACGCCGCGTCTATGATGCGGCGAAAACCATCGGCTATCATGCCGTCGGCCTGCTGCGGCAAAGGGTCTTCGAGGACCTGCCGCAATACTCGCTCGGCTTTCTCCTGCAAAAGCCCGAGCAGTCGTTCTACAAGGCCTTGGCAAAGGAGATCGAAAACGCGGCGCTTTCGGTGACGCATGTCCGCGCCAACGCGCAGGTGGATTTCGTCTCAAGCTCCACGCCCAGCGCCATCGTCGAAAAGCTGAAGATGATGGCGGCGCGCAATCAGGCGATCGCGCTGGTGTCGCCCGACTACCCGGCCGTGACTGCGGCAATCGAGGAGCTCAAGGAACGCGGCGTCCCAGTCTTCGCCCTCCTGTCCGATTTCGCGGCGGGCGTACGCGAAGGCTATATCGGTTTGAACAATCAGAAAGTCGGCAGGACGGCTGCCTGGATGATCGTCAAGGCAGCCAAGCGGCCCGGAAAGGTCGCGGCCTTCGTCGGGAGCCACCGTTTCCATGGGCACGAACTGCGCGAAATCGGCTTTCGCTCCTATTTTCGCGAGAACGCACCCGATTTCGAGGTCCTCGACACGATGGTGAACCTCGACACGCCCGAGATCACTCACGAGGCGACGCTCGATCTCTTGCAGCGCCATCCGGATCTCTTAGGCTTTTACGTCTGCGGGGGCGGCATGGAGGGCGCCATCTCGGCGATCCGCGAGGAAAAGCTCGGGGGCAAGCTGCTCGCCGTCGTCAATGAGCTGACGCCAGAATCGCGCGCTGCCCTTGCCGACGAAATGGTCCTGATGGCGGTCTCGACGCCCGTTCCGGCTTTGGCCCGGGAAACGATCGACCTTATGGTCGGCGCGATCGACCGGGGTGCTTCGAGCGTGCCCGGCCAGACCTTCCTGCCTTTCGATATCTATACGCCGGAAAATATCTGACCTCGACGTCGCGAAGACATTTGCGAAATTGCGCTTTCTGGAAAACGATAGCGAATCAACAGCTTTTACAACCAGGAGAAAGCGATGCGGCGCTTCATTCTTAGTCTTGTGGGCGTTGCCGCGCTCGCCGTCGCTGCAATTGCCGTTCTGCCAAGCCTGATTTCCAGCGATTGGGTGCGGGCGGAACTGGGCCGGCAACTGTCGGCTGCGACCGGCAGTTCGATCGCGTTCAACGGCCCTGTGAACCTTTCGGCATTTCCCTATCTCGCAGTCGTCGCGGAAGACGTGACGCTCTCGGCCGAAGCGGAAGGGATAACCGCCGAGTTTGCTGAGGTCTCCGGTTCGGTGGCGCTTTCCTCCCTCTGGTCGGACCGGCTGCACATCAAGCAGATCGCGCTCGACCGTCCCGTCATTGTCCTCAAAGAGAAAGCAGCGGACGAAGCGGCGTCGACAGCCGACCGCGGGATTGAGACCGGTTCCGGCGATCCGCTTCCCGCACTCGTCGCCTTTCTTGAACGAAGCGCAATCGAGTCGGTCTCGATCACCTCCGGCACATTCATACGGCGAAGCGCAGAAGATCCCGAGGAGGTCGTTTCCGATGTCGAGCTCACGCTTTCGGCACCCGACGTCGATGACGCGTTCTCCCTTTCTGCATCCGCCCGCGTGGGGGAGCGGAGCTACGAGACGAGCTTTACCATCTCAACCCTGCGGTCGCTGCTCGAGCGCCAGCCCGCCGATGTCACCCTTACCGCGGAAGCGGATCCGGCTCCCGCGCCGGGCCTGACCAACTTCGAGGCAAGCGGACAGGTCACCCTGAACGCCAATGGCAGCTATCAGATAAGAGGCGGCGAGGTGGAAGCCGGCGAACAGGCCTTCAGCCTGAATGCCCTCTTCGTCCCCGGCGAGCGGGCGCGGTTTCTCGTCGATCTCGAAGCCGACCGGCTCGACCTGACGCCGTTCATGGATGTCGCGCCGGAAACGTCGCAGACGGAAGCGCCGGCCGCGGATACGGCCAAGCCGGCGAATTTGCAGTTTCTGGCCGGCTTCGATGCCGACATGAGCATCAACGCGGCCGCTTTGACCCTTGGCGAAATTTCAGCGTCGGACGTTTCCTTTTCGGCCGCACTCAAGGACGGGGAACTGGCTGCCGAGCTCGGGCATCTGGAGATCGATGCCGGCAGCCTTGCCGCCAACGTCGCGACCGACGTCACGGCCGACGAACCGGCCTTCCGGGGCCGCCTCGCAAGCAAAGGGCTCGACATCGCCAAGCTCTCAGCCCTCGCCGGCCAAACCGTCCCGCTTTCGGGAGCATTGACGATCGACGCCGGCTTCGCCTTTCGCGGCCTTGACGGGGAAGCCATCAGAAAGACAGTAGATCTGGCGGGAACGATCGGCCTTCGCGATGCGGCCTACACCCTGCCGGGCATTGCCGATGAGACGATGCGCGAGGTGAAGGCGAAGAAGATCACGGCCCGGATCGAAAGCCTCGCGAAGCCGTTGCGCGTGGCCGGCCGACTGCAGTGGCGCAACAAACCGGTCGATGTCGATCTGCAAATCCCCGCCGTCGATACGATTCTCGCCGGCAATCTCTCCGCTGAGGGAATCCCCCTCAAGCTTCAGGTGAAGATGCCGGACGCAAACCTGTCGCTCGACGGCAAAGCTGCTCTGGCGGGGACCTATGCGGGAAAACTCGGTTTTTCCACCGCCGACCTTTCTGCTTTCCTTGCCGGCCTCGGGCAGAGCGGTGCTGAGAGCATCGGTCCGCTGGCGTTCAACGGGCATGTCGATGCGGGCGCGACGGGTGTTTCCTTTCAAGAGGCGAGCATATCCGTCAATAGCGTCGAAGGTGCGGGCAGCGGCTCCGTCGAATTCACGACACCCCTGAAGATCATGACCGCGCTGAACTTCGACGAACTGGACCTTGCGCAGCTTGCCGGGGCGCAATCCCCGGCTCTGCAGGCAAAGGCGGCGACAGGGGCTGAACCCGCCGACGTTCCACTCGACCTCTCCGCTCTTCGGTCAATCGATGCGACCATCAAGGTCAATGCCAAAAAGCTCGGCTACGGCAAGGTCTTTGCCGGACCGGTCGCCACCAGTCTCGTCGTCTCTGATGGCGTTGCAAGCCTGACGCTGCCCGAAGCTCCGTTCTATGGCGGCCACGTCGTCGCGAGTCTCCGGGCCGACAGCTCCCAGTCCGAACCCTCGATTGCCCTGAAGACCTCCATCTCCGGAGCATCGGCAGCGCCCCTGCTCACCGATATGGCGGGCTTCAAGCATCTCGAGGGCTCATTGAAAGCCGAGTTCGACGTGACCGGTGCGGGCGGCACAAGCGGGGCACTTGCGAAATCGCTGCAGGGCAACGCCAATGTAGGATTTTCGGATGGAGCCATCCGCGGCATCGACATCGCCAACGTCTACAACAATCTCGTGAGTTTGATGACGTCAGGTTTCAAACAGGATGAGAGCAAAGCCACCACCTTCACCGAGCTTGGGGCTTCCTTTGCCATCGAAGGCGGCGTTGCGCGCACCGAAGACCTCAAACTTGTCGGTCCATTGATCCGCATGACCGGGAACGGCGCGGCAGACCTCGCACAGAGCACTTTGAACTTCCGGCTCGAGCCCCGCCTCGTCGCATCCTTGAAGGGCCAGGGCGCCGAGATCTCCACCGACGGCATCGGCGTCCCCGTCGTGGTCGAAGGCAGCTTCGCCGCACCCCGCATCTATCCGGACCTTTCGGACTTGCTGAAGAATCCCGATGCCGCATTGGCAAAGCTCAAGGATTTCGGACTGCCGATCGACAAGTTGCCGATCGGCGACCTCCTTAACGGAGACGGCGCCGGCGCAGCCGTTAAGGATCTGCTCGGCGGCACGCTGGACAAGGCGCTAAAAGACAAGGCTTTCAAACAAGAAGAACAGCAGCTCTCGATCGAGGAGATCATTGGTGGCGATCCTGCACCGAAGCCCGACGAGGCGGCTGTAGAAATCCCCACAAACGAGGAAGCGGCCAAAGCCGACGCACCAACCGAACAACCGGCAAACGGAACGGAAGTGCCAAGTGAGGAGGCCGATGGTCCAATGGAGGGTTTTTTCAAGCAGCTCCTGCGGTAGCGGAAGCGACCAACCTCTCCCCAAACGCATCGACCGCAGGATGCGTAAAGCTAATCGGGGAAACGATACTTGAAATGTTCGATCTCGGCGCCGAACAACCGTTCGACGCGTTCGCGATCGCCTGGTTTATAATAACTGCGAATATCTGGCCTTGTTGGGTTAGCCTTCGCTCTGGTCAGGAATCGTTCATCAAAAGGCAGTCCGATTCTGTCGCATACGCTTCGTAGATCCTCCGACAGGCGCTCCTGCCGACCGACGAAGTCGACAACGATTTCGTCATTCTTGGTGTAGAGCTGCCACGACTTCCAATTAATACGCTCCTTCTCGGCTGCACCTGCTTCGATCAAGCAGAGCATTTGCGAGAAGCTCGGCCGGGTATCGGCCTTCCTGTAGTGCCAATTGTAAAGAGAAACAGCCCTCTCGAACGGGTTTCGCACGAAGCAGAATTTGAAATACTGTTTCCAGGCAGAGGGATCGAAGGCCTCGATTTCGCTTGCGCTCGAATGATCCGCGAGCCTGCCTGCAAAACGCCGGCTGAGAGCGACACCGGCCAGCGAATCGACGCTGTGGTTGCGGATGAGGGTTTGAGCAATCTTGCGTGGAGACAGGTGGCAGAACATAGCAATCAGCGCCAGCCGATTGGCTTTGGCTCCATTTCCGAGTGCATCCTTCCAGGATCCAAGTTGTACGTCCCATGGTCCGAATTCGCGAGCAAGATAGGCGGATACCGCGCTGCCGGCGGTTTTCGGCACGTGGATGAAAATGAACTTATGGCGATGGGATATAATCACTGCCTGGCCACTCCTTAGCCGGAAATGTCGAACCCGCCTGTCATCGAAAGCGAAGACTCCAGCAAACTGACGCCAATGCCCCTCATATCTGCATCCTATGCATGGCCTCGGCTAGGGGAAGCGGTTTTTTGTCTCGACATGGCCGGACATCATTCGAAACGGAGGCGGAGAACTTCTTCTCCTTCCTAGCCGAAACGGTCATGCGCAATCGGGAGCGTGGAGGCCAACTGGTTCTGCTCCGAGCACCGGCCGGACTGGAACGCGCTGACCTGCGGCCAGTCAACATTGATGCCCCTGCCAAGCTCGCGCCGTGCGTGCAAAGCGTGAGCCGTCTCGTTGAAGCGGGAAATGAGCGAGGACCAAAGACCAAATGCTCAAGTGCCATGCGAAAAGAACCGTCCACGGGAGAGCTGTTCTGCTGGCATCACTTACATGGCTGACAGCTCTGGCGCTGCCGGCTGCCGCGGATGACGGAGCGCCCCCGCCGTCCTCTGTTCTGTGGCCTACACCACATCACCTTGGCACATTGCGATGCCGTTAGGGGGAGGACGGCGGGCGGCAACCACCCCATCTGGCAAGCGACAGCATCTTTCCGCCCTGCGTGATTCCTTAAATCGAAATCGGCATAAGGATGAAAGAGGGTGCCAGTCTCCGCCTTATTGGCGAGCCCACGGGTAAGGTGCTCGCTCAAGTCTTCCGGACCTCAACGTCCAGATATTCGAGCGGCCTTCCAAGGTTCCTGCTAGCATAGCTGCGAAGGTATGCTGCCGTCTCCCCAATGGTTTTCCAGATAGCGGCCTCGTCCTTGTCGCCGGCAGAGATACTGCCCTCTTGAAAATTCTCAATCAGGAAATTGATCAACTCACTCACATCACCGCCCATGCGGTGCATAGAGTATGGCCAGAACTCCATTGAGATTAAATTAGCCTGCGATAATGTACGCTTGCCGCCGGCAACTACAAAAGGCTCAGCTCCTTGCACGTCAATCTTGGCCGCGAGAGGCTTAGCCACATCCAAAACTAAATCATCAAGGCGCTTCGCTACCACAGAGATCCTCTGGCGAGGGCCCTCACTTAATAGCCCATTCGATACGCTCAGACTTATTCGGTGATCTCCGGAGTGGCGCACAGAAATCTCGAAAAGCACAGTCGTATCCTTGTCAAATAGAGCAAGGTTCAGTAGGCGAACGTTACCGTTGTGACAGTTGACGGCGATGTTTTCTGAGAGATAGCGGAAATTGTTCGGCTCTGGCTCAAAAGCGAAGCATTCCACTTGCGGCATTTGGGCGATAGGGATAACTGTCAAGCCGATGTTGGCGCCTATATCCAAGTAAGTTCCACCTCGCTCGGCAAACAATTCCTTAAAGAGGGAACGCTCACGCGGAGCCCAAGAATGTTCTCTTGCGTATTTGACAAGGACTGAATCGTCGTCCACAGCGCCGCGAATAGTTCCGGCGTCCCCGTCAGCGACGAAACCGGTGAAACCCATCCTCCTCGCCATATCTCCGGCGGCCTCAAAGTTTTCTATATTCCTCGCGAGTTCTGCCAAAATCAGTTTCTGGACTCGCAGTGGGAGCGCTGCCACGGTTCGGCACAGTAAACTCTTCCCAAAAGTCTTCATTCCAGAGCTCCTGTGGTCTCTTTCTACATGCTTGATGACATCATGTTGGGGTTAAACCGCTCCTGTTCTTCGCCAGCCCGTTGTAGTTCGCAAACTTAACATCATAAGTCTCAAATTTGTCACCGGGAGCGCATTTGGTTCTGCCTTCATGAGCGGTCGGTAGTTTACCGATTCCATGCGCGGGGCACCACCTGCTGTGGGGCTCACCTTTTAGCTATCTAGCTATCTCCAAAGCAGTAGCGCCGGACACCAGCCGACACCAGATCGATCACCACTCTTGCCGCGAGCCTGGTTGTACTGTTGTACTTCTTCTGGTTCATGGTGTTCGCCGGTGAGGCATAGCGAGGCTCGTTCAGCCTGAGGTCGGTAGTGACCACCGCCGGCAGCTTCAGGTCGACCGTATGCAGGCTGCCGTCGACCTCGCGGGTGACGTTCACCTTGCCGTCGCCGATCTCGACCTTCGAGGCGAAGGTGCCCCGTGGCCAGTCAAACGTCCTTTTCGGCGATCAGTCTGGCGGTTGCCTCGTACATGAGAAAGCCGTGAGCTTGCAGACGCTTCCTTTGAGCGCCGGGCTAGGTTGTGGACCATAGTGGTGGTTGCCTTCTGTGGATCACACAACGATCTTCTAAATTATCCTATTCGAATTTATTAATATGTAGCGGAACCTTTATCCATCCCCTATAGTCCCTTCCCGCAATGGAGGTTGCCTGAGGAGGATTATATGAGCGACACCGCTTTTGGGTTCCTGGTAGCGGCTGAACTGTCAGCCTTGCTCTGGGCCGCACTGCTCATGTTGGCCTTCTCGGTTTTCTGATCATCCTTTCAGTTTCGTCACTCCTCAATGGCCTTTGCGACCGCCGTGCCGCAAAGTTCCGTCTCGGACGCCTCCTGCTTGCTGAGCTTTCCGTACTCCTCGATCGCAGCATCGTGACCTGGCAGCGAGCCGTCTTCGACAAAGGTGTTGACCAGAGCATCTGAGACTGCATCGCGCCAGATGATCTCCTGCCCCGCTGCGGTGCCAACCAGCTAACGGGCTGCATCGGCCTTGGTCTTGAACATGAGTCAGTGACTCATCCACCTTGCTCGCCTGTCAGGCCTCGAGCACCAGCTAAGTGGCATCGGCTCCTACAGTCAATTCCAGAAAGCCACCTTGGATGTTGTGGAGGCGAGCGTAGACGCCGTCCGGACGGCGCGCGAGTTCTTCGTGCGTCCCCTCCTCCACGACCAGCCCCTCGTTCATCACGACGATCTTGTCGGCATTAACGACGGTGGAAAGCCGGTGAGCGATCACAATGACGGTGCGGCCGCTCATCGCCTGATCGAGTGCCTTCTGGACAGCTGCTTCCGACTCCGTATCAAGAGCCGAGGTAGCCTCGTCCAGAAGCAGAATAGGCGCGTTGCGGACGAGCGCTCGGGCGATCGAGAGGCGCTGGCGCTGGCCGCCGGATAACGTCATGCCTTGTTCACCCACAGGTGTATCGTACCCCTGTGGCTGCGCGAGTATGAAATCATGCGCATAGGCAAGCCGGGCCGCTTCCTCTACTTCCGCGTCCGTCGCTTCGGGCCGGCCGTAGCGGATGTTATCGCGGATGGAACCTTCAAAGAGGTAAGCCTGTTGTGAGACATAGGCGAGCCCGTTGCGCAGAGACTGCTTGGTAACAGCGGCTATGTCTTGCCCGTCGATCAGGATCACGCCCGATTGTGGATCGTAGAAGCGTGGAATGAGGCTGATGATCGTCGATTTGCCGGCTCCGGACGGGCCAACGAGCGCGGTAGTCTTGCCACCTTCCGCCAGGAAACTGACACCCTTGAGGACCTCCTCGCCATTGCCATAGGAGAACCGCACGTCGCGAAACTCGACGGTCGCTTCGCTGAAGGCCAGTTGACGCGCCCCGGGCAGGTCCCGTTGATGCGGAACCGTGTCCAAAATTTCGTAAAGCATGCGGGCGTTGACGGCAGCGCGCTCCAGGGACACCTGCAGGCGAGCTAGGCGTCGCACCGGGTCGTATGCCAAGAGAAGCGCCGTTACAAAGGCGAACAAGGCACCCGGGGCCACGTTGCTGTAGATCGTGCGGAAGGCCGCATAGGCAAGCACGCCCGAAATTGCCAGGCCTGCAAAGGTCTCCGTCAACGGCGCCGTCCGTTCGCTCAAGCGCGCGATGCGGTTGGCGCGGTTCTCCGCGCCCTTGATGATGCCCTCGACCTTGCGGCCCAACTCGTCCTCCATCGTGAAGGCTTTGACGATGGAAATGCCCTGGATGGTTTCCTGCATCGCGCCTAGCACGCGGCTGTTGGCCTCGACCGCCTCGCGCGTCGCCAGACGCAGCCGCCTGGAAATGTAGCGGAGCCCGAGGAGCAACGGAGGGGTCCCCACAAAGGTGATGAGCGAGAGCAGCCAGTCCTTGCTTATCATCACGCCGACAAGACCGACCAGAGTCAGGACATCGCGGGCGACCGACGTGACTGTCATGTTGAGCACGTCGCGGATGCCGGAGATGTTCTGGTTAATCTTGGCGGTAAGGTGTGCGGAGCGCTTTTCCTGGAAAAAGCCAATGCTCAACGCCATCAGATGCGTATAAAGCCGGCGCTTATAGCTAGCGACAATACTGTTGCCAATTTTCGATAAAGCGACGGCTTGCCCATAAGTCGCAAGGCCTCTCAGCACAAAGGCAGCAAATATCGAGAAGCAGACGAGTAGAACGACGTCGCCGCGCTTGTTGGCGAAAGCTTCGTTGATCACCGTTTCACTGATCCACGCCGTGAAAGCGGTCGTTGCAGCCACGACCATCAGGCAGGCAATGGCAAACGCATATCCGCCGATATGGTCGCGGCCGTTTTCGGCAATGACGCGCCTTAGGATCCCAGCGATCGTTTCATTATCGACTTCGCGCTCTTTTCGATCCTTGACGTTCAAATAGTCCCGTCCCCGCAATCACGCATGCGTGCCCGTGTACTGGCGCCGTCCCCGGGTCTCTATAGTGCCTTGAGACCGTTTTGACCAGTCATGGGCACCCTGTTGTGGCAAGCCCAACGGTTCAGCCTTCCAGCCGCCTCCCTTCTGCAACTTCACAGGATTTCAGTTCAAACGAGGTCGGAAGCCACCCACTCTGCCATGACTTCGTTTTCAATGTTTTCCGTGCGGGCGAGGCTTCGGCTCCGTGTGAGCGAGGCTTCGGAGGCCCTTCGCAATTTCTTGATGTCGGACTGAAATTTGTGCACTTATACAGGAGCCATTATCCTGAACCTGATCGAAAGCACGAAAATTGTTCGAGGGGATAAAGTCCGCCATACATTGGCGGTTCGCCAAAAAGCTGAGGAATTCGAATCCTGACAGAGCTGCAAGGCACTTGGTGCTGGCAGCTACAGGACGCGGGGCAGACGTCTCCAGAGCCAGGCGCGCTGCGGGATTTCTCGTGGCAGACAAAAGGTACTCGGACGCCCGCACGATTTGCCGGGAGCATATATCATCAGGCGATCCATCCGGCTTTTGGCGGCATTACGAGAGCTTCGTTGACGAGCTCGCAAGCTCCTGCCGACAGCAAGAAGTGTCCGGCTTGAAAATCAAGATTGCTCTGTTCAACGATACAGACTTTAGGGTCAATATCGGATGCCGACTGACGAGCCAGGGTCTCAAGCAACAAATTCTAGATGCGTTCCCCGCGGCTGAGATTACGTCCATCGGTTTCAACTTCGCCGCCTTCAGGAAGGAATTCCCGAAGTCCACATCCGCTGGAGGATATGAACTCTCGGACATTGAGACCCGACTTTCCACTGCATATGGCGAAGGCGCTGTTGACCATATAACGGCCGCCGATTTCGTGATCCTTCAGCCAGAGGGATCGTTGGACCACAGGACAACGGCAGAAGGGCTTGCAACCTTCTTCACCCCTATTCTCACCGCCAGGAAGCTAGGAAAGCCATTTGCTGTATTGAACGGAACGATACCTATCTACGAGGGCGAACGATCGGATTATCTCAAAGGGCTTTTCCGCGAACTCGGCCATGTGGCCGCACGCGACGAAATCTCGGCGGAGTATTACGGGATCGAATTTCTGGCAGATGCTGCATTTCTTCGGATATCGCCAGCGCCCGTCGCGGATCGCGATGGTTGCCTGATAACCACCGGCGCCAGAAACAATGCCGAAGAAGACGTTGAAATTCTAAAGGCTGCGCTGAAGATTTGCGAGGCGTGGAAGCTTCGGCCTGTTGTTCTTACGCACGCAGTTGAACGATTCTCTCCATATGAGGCCGAGATCATTGGCCGTGGCGGCATTTTTGCTGAGACGGCCAGTATCGAACATGCTGCCGAGACGATCTCAAAATGCCGCCTGCACATCGGCGGGCGATATCATATGGCGATCTTCAGTCTCCTCTGTAACGTTCCTTCTCTCCTGTTCGACGTCAAGACCCACAAGAATCAATGGCTTGAACGATACTCTCCTCTGATAACGCTTGTGCATCCGCACACGGACCTCGATGCCGCGGCAGCCGCGGTGCTGAGCGGGGGCGTATCGCAGGGACATCCGGGATCAACGGCCGCGGAGAAATACGTTCATTTCCTGAAGCGCGCTATGGCTGAGCAGCCGCTATAGTCGGTCCCCCGTTCGACCAGACGCTGCTGCGGCGAGCGGCCAATTACAGCGGCGCGCGTTCCGAATTATCGCCATTGGCGGTAATGCGAGGCAGATAGCGGCCTACCCGCAATTGGCGAGATCGTGGTTGTCCGCCCCTCCACCGCCCAGTTCAGGATTGCATTTGCCTCGGCATGCATCTTTGCTCTGATCTCGGCCCGTTCCACTTCACTGGAGACGAATTGCAGCGGTATACGTTCAAGTGCGCTGAGTACGTCCTGCTTGAGGTCGGCATCGGGATCGTCCCTGAGCCTTTTGGTTGCAAGGACTTTCACCAGAAACTCAAGGGTCGCTACCCGCAATCCGTCATCTTCGAAATGCAAACTTCCGCCCCCCGGTGATTGCACCTTGAGCGGAGATTAACAGCGGCGCTTGTCAGTGGCAATTCGGATTTACAATACACGAAGTAGAAGAATGAACGCGGCACAATATTCAAAGTTTCTTGGACGGAGAACTGTCTCACGTGTGGGACGAGTACCGGCCGCCGCCCGCTCAGCGACTCGCAGCCTGGACGCTCTCTCGCATTATGCTCAGCACGGGACGGAAGAGTGCTGAGAGACTTTCCGCACCTTTCGCCGACAGGTGATCCCCGTCCTTATAGAGAACGGTGCCCTCTCGCATAGCATGACACCTGGAGGCGTCGCAGATTGCGCTCATCGGATCGACAACCAAAGCTCCGCTCGATCTGGCCGCATCCGCCAAAACCCGCCGGGCCAAAGCTTGCCGCTTATTGGTGTATTCAACAGAAGGAGCTATATCGAGCGAGCGTCCAGACGCAGCGGCTCGTGCAAGAGCTTCGGGAACATCATATCCCATCTCCGGCACATCCATAACCAACACCGCCTTCGATCCCTGCCGAGCGAGGTTGGTCAAGGTCGCATCAAGTCCCTTCCTGACCGGAGTAGACCAGTCGGTCCGGGAGGGTACGACGCGAGGGTCAAAGAAGATACCCTGACCCGGAAGCTCATCTCGGTGGACGTACTTAGGCCAATAGCCCACCATGAACACAAAGGCGAACTTTCTCTTCTCGATTAGCGACATCACTGCGGAATTGTGATCGATGCATCTCTTGACCGCCCCCGGAGGACCGAAATCCGTATTGGGCAAGGGCGGGCACGATCCGCGCCCGACGAACATGCCCGATATACCCATTTGGCGAGCGGCAAGGTCAATAGCAGGAGCGATCGCAGCGGCATGAGAATCTCCCCACACGAGGAACCGCGGCTCGCCTGCAGTCTCGACTCCGACCCGGCAGATCTCCCCTCTCCTTATCTGAACCGGTGTCAGACCTTCCCCATTTGAATCGGTGAAACACCGCTTGGAGGAAAATGGGCTCTCATCATAGGTGGCCTGGTAAAGCGTTCGTGCCTTTTCGGGCAACCTTTGGGGAATACCTTTCAGGTCATTGACAATGAAGCCGAAGGCGACCGCCGAAGAAATAGCAGCGCTACTCACGCCGATGATCGCGACGCGCGAGGAGGCCAGCACGCCATACCGCGCGGGCTGCTCGACAAACCTCCATGAAATGTATGCGAGCGCGAAGGACATCGCCACGGCGGTCAGTGCCCATCCGGTTGTCAGTTCGTGGCCAAGGCCATAGCGCAAGAACACGATTATCGGCCAATGCCAAAGGTAGAGCGAGTATGAGATGCGTCCGATGAAGACCGAAACGGGATTACCCAGTAAGCGCCCTATCGCTCCGCCTCGACAGTGTGCGTGGATCACAAGGGCCGTACCGAGGCAGGGCACTGCCGCATAAATACCGGGAAAGGGCGTATCAGGAGAATAGACGAAAACGGCCAGGAGAACTGCCAGCAGTCCGAGTGCCGCCATTGCCTGTGACCCGCGGGGCCCATAAGTCGAGGCAGGAGCAATGGCAACAAGGACTCCGATCAGCAGCTCCCAAACGCGAAAATGCAGCAGGTAGAATGCTTTTTCGGGCGAGTGAACAATCCCCCAAGTGCTTGCCCCGAAGGACAAGAGCGCAACTGCCAACACGATTGCACGGATGTGCCTATGCGCGAATTTGAAGGCAAGGAAAACCGCGACGGGAAAAATCAGGTAAAACTGCTCTTCCACCGACAGAGACCAGGTATGAAGCAATGGCTTCATTTCTGAGGAGAGATCGAAATAGCCGCTCTCGCTACGGAACAGGATGTTCGAAGTGAACAAGGCAGCGGCTTGTACGCTGTCGCCGAAATACCGAAACTCTTGCGGCATGAGCAAAAACCATGACGCAACCGCCGAAACGGCAATCATCGAGAACAATGCCGGGAAGATGCGCCTCATCCGCCGAAGGTAGAACGACCAAAAGCTGAAGCTGCCACGCTCGAGGTCGGTGAGGATGATCCTCGCCATAAAAAACCCGGACAAGACAAAAAAGACATCGACCCCGACGAATCCGCCTGAGAACGAACTGAAGCCTGCGTGAAAGAGGAGCACAGGCAAGATCGCCACGGCTCGCAAGCCGTCCAGGTCCGGGCGATACTCGAAGTCTCGGTGGATTACTGCCAAGCGCGTTCCCATTTCCGTGATGGACTGCCAAAGCCAAAGCGGCGTTTTAAGCCACCTTAGATCGTACGGTGTGCTCTCCTCGGAGGCTGGCTCGCCAACCATCTCCGGGCGGCACCATTTGTCTTAGGCCACGCCGGCACGCAGAAGATCGTGGACATGCAAGATGCCCGACGGCCGGCCAACATCATCGACCAGAAACAGCACCGTGATCTTTTGCGATTGCATCATTTCCATGGCTGCACTGGCCAGCATTCCAGGCGTAATCACGCGAGGCATGTGCGACATCACGGTCTCGACGGTGAGGAGCAAAAGATTTTGTGACATGTGGCGCCGCAAATCGCCGTCGGTAATGACACCGACAAGCTCACCGTCGCCACCAACGACGCCGACGACCCCGAAACCCTTGGAAGACATCTGAATGACTGCTTCGCTCATCGGACTGCCGATCGGCAAAAGTGGCACAGCCTCGCCCGAATGGGCCAGCTCATGGGCGAGCAGCAACTGCGAACCGAGCTTGCCGCCCGGATGAAACGTCTTGAAGTCCTCGGCCGAAAACCCCCTCCGCTCAAGCAAGGCTATTGCAAGAGCATCCCCCACTGCCAACTGCAGCATTGCAGACGTGGTCGGGGCTAGACCATGTGGGCATGCCTCCGGCACTTTCGGCAGAACCACGGGGATCGTGGAGTTGCGAGCGATTGTGCTATCGGCATTCGACGTGACGGAAATGACCGGGACATTGAAGCGCTTGGCGTAAGTGAGTACGTTCCCGAGTTCGACCGTCTCACCGGACCATGAAAGCAGGATGAGCAAATCCTCGGCGGTGATCATGCCGAGATCGCCGTGACTTGCTTCCGTCGGATGCACGAAATAGGCGGACGTACCGGTGGAAGCTAGCGTCGCGGCGATCTTGCGTCCGATGTGCCCGCTCTTGCCAACACCCGCCACAACGACCCGGCCACGCTTGGAGGCGACGAGTTCGATGGCATCGACAAAACTACGGCGCAAGGCCGCATTATCCTCCAGACGGCCCGCCAGCGCATTGATTCCGTCGGCGGCAGTGGCGATCGTACGACTGACCGACGCCAGTATTGGGTCACTTACAACTACGTTCATTTCTTGACTGTCCGAAATTGTCGACGACCGTTTTAAAGGCGTCGCTTACCGTTGAAGTCTTCGAAATCAAATCAAGATGGCTAAATTGTGCGATTTGCGGGTAATTCCACGCTTTCTGCACCGTGACGGCAGAGTATTGAGAAATTGCAATACTGGCTCACCCCTTTCTAGCCGAAGACCCGGCGGCGAATGGACAGGTAGTCTGGCTTGTGCGAGACATAAAGTCAGTCCATTAAGTGAATCTCGCCCGCCTACCTGTTCAATGGAATTTCGCGATGACGATTGAACCTGAAGCGCTTGAAAAACTGCGAGAAAAGCACCGCCGCTGGCTCTCGCGACTCGGCATTATCGACAAGCCGTGGCTGATTCTCGGTTCCGCGCCCTCCCCCACGATTCCGCCGGACCTGATTGGACATTGCGCACGCGTTGACGTCAATAACGCTGGCAAGACGGCCAATGCACTGGGTCTCCCACCCGCCGATTTGACGTTTCGAAAGCGCAAGAAATCGTGGGAAGAGCATCCCTATGTAAGGACGAGAGGCCTTCTATGGCTTCATACGAAGTCTATCTGGGTGATGTACCTGAAACTTCTGGCAATGCCGCATGTTCGCTACAAGAGCCTGATGCGCGCCACCAAAGCTGAGCGCGAAGCGATCGTCAACGTCGTGAGTGGCGGGCTTCCCTCCGATATTGGAGAAGTCGGCAAGGTGACGAACGGAGTTGCCGCCCTGTGCTATGCACTTTTCATGGGAGTGCCGTCAGTGACGCTTGCCGGGTTCTCAGTCACCAAGATGGGCCATTCTTACGATGAGAAGGGCAGAATTCGCCGGCAGATTGCGGAAGACACCTTCGTTCTCAGGCGTTTGAGAGATCGAGGAAATGTCTTCACGACGGAGCTGGAACTCTCTGAGCACATCGGCCTCCCTTTCGTTCGCGACAGAGAAGACGTCATTCGCAACATGGGCGGCGCGATCGGCGCCAACCCGGCTCAGTGGAAGTCCGCCCAAATATAAGCAAAAGTGTATGTGTCGCCCGGGCGCCCGGCGTTGTACGGAACTGAGACGATCGTCGGCTTTGCGTCCGCAATCCTGACGGGCATGAGTTGCAGTAGGCCCGTAATGCGAGGAGGAACCTCCTCTCGCCCCTTACCTTCAGCCGACCAGGCCGCCAAGATTCGACCCGGCGGAAGGTGTTTCTCCGCCTCCTGTGAAAATCCGGTCAGGATGATCGGGGTATCGGGAAACTGAATCCTGAGATTACCCGCCACGATCCTGTCGTCGACGACGATGGCGACCGGGGGCGGACCCGGATCAGCGCGCACCGTGCTGGCAAAACCGTTGTAAGGCGTGTGCGCGAAGGAATAATCGCCAATCATTGGTCCGACAAAGACCCTTGCCCAAAGCATCACGATGACGCCGACGGAGAGGATGCCCGAAATCGAAAAAAGTGCGGGCAGGCGCCGGGCAGGATCCAGGTCGGCGGCATCGATTTTCAGCGTCAGATAAAGTGGGAGGAGCGCAGTAAAAAGCGCCAGCCATTTCGCACGGATGTGGGTCGCATCCATTGCTACCACGATAAACGCTATTATGAGGAAGCAGGCGACAATCATCCTGCCGATGACCCTCGTCCCTAGGCTCTCGGCGCGGAGGATTTTCCCGACATCCGCGTAGAAGAGCAATCCGAAGACGGCAAGGGTCAGTGCGACGCCCTTCAGGGCCGAAACCGCGAGGGAAACAAGGCCTTGGATCGCGTGCGGAAGCCGCGCGCTGTCTGCCCCCTCCTTCATCTCAGCGACAGTGACACCGGTGGCATGTCCAAGATTATTGACGATCCAGTAGGCATGGGGTGCCACGATCATCGCGCAAACCGCAACTGATGCGAGCACACGCCAGTCGAACAGATATTTGCGCAGCTTTGCCTCTGGCAGAATGGCGAGCAGTGCCGCCACCGGCAAGATAACGAAATTGTATTTCGAAATCGCCCCGAGCCCCACGGCAACGCCGACAAGCAAATAATGGCCAACCTTTGGTGGGCTCTTTAGCGCACGGAAAAAGCCGTAGAGGAACAGCGACACCGCAAATAACGCGGCGACGGTGTGCGATAAGTCGCGCTGTGACAGCAGGAAAACCGGTGGGAGCGTGAGGACGCCCAGCACCGCCACCGCCGGAGCGAGCCGACTGCTGGAGAGAAGGCGCGCCGTGAGCCCGTAGAATAGAAGGAAGAGGAACAGAAGACCGTTTTTTACAATGGCGAGCGACGCAACGGAGATACCAAATAGCGTCACGACTCCATATTGAAGCCAATTGTAGAAGGGTGGCTGGGCTCCGTATCCGAGCAGCAGATATTGTGACAGCAGTGCTTGCTCGGATTCGTCTATCTCAAGCGAGTCCGGTCGAAGAACTTTCAGGATGATGCTCAGCAGGCAATAGCCGGCGATCAGAACGTATAAGAGATTCGGTCTTCGAACCAGGAGACTGCGCATTCTTCCCCCATCGTCCTCGCCCGCATTGGTGGCAATATCGCGGGCCAGCGACAAAGCTACTAGGCGAAGTTCGCGGAAATTGCCAGACGCCCTCCTGTGGACGACGGACAACCAACCATATCGTTCCGCTGCCCCAGGCTTCACGCCGCCGCCTTTTTTGGTTACACCTGGTATCCGGTTGAGACGCAAATCAAACGTCAGTTGAAATCGTTTCGCCGCTTAGAGGATCAAGCCAGACCAACGACGTTTTGAAGCCTACCCATAATCGGAGGTGAAATGACGCAAGGTGCTCATATTTACATCGGCTTCGACAGCAAGGAAGTCGTCGCCTATCATGTTCTTTGCCAAAGTATTCTGGAAAAGAGCTCCATCCCGGTTACGTTCACGCCGATATCCTTGAACAATGTCGAGAATATTTTCACGCGCGAGCGGAATCCTCTCCAATCTACAGAGTTTTCCTTTTCGCGATTCCTGGTGCCTTATCTAAGCCGTTATGAGGGCTGGTCGCTTTTCGCCGACTGCGACATGCTCATGCGGACTGACATCGCCCAGTTGTGGGAGTTGAGAGACGATCGCTATGCAGCGATGTGCGTAAAACACGACTACGTTCCGAAAGTCGAAACGAAGTTCTTGGGCCAGGTCCAAACCAAGTACGAAAAGAAGAACTGGTCGAGCGTGATCCTGTTCAATAACGCCAAGTGCCGAAAGCTCGATTTGGATTACGTCAATACTGCGTCTGGGCTGGAGTTGCATCAGTTCAAATGGCTAGAGTCCGACGACCTGATCGGCGAACTGCCCGCAAGTTGGAACTGGCTCGTAAACGAGTACGAATATTCGCCGGATGCAAAGCTTGTCCATTTCACAGATGGAGGGCCTTACTTCGATGAGTATAAAAACGATGATTACGCCGAGGAATGGTTCGCTACACGTGATCGTGTTCTTCATGTAACGCAGCGCTCGGCTTAATGGCGCGACACTCATAAGCCAATTTCATCGGGGCGGCGGCGAGCAACTAACCGCCTCCGCCCCGATATGGTGCTGCGATACAGCTTCAGTGCTTTAACGTCAGCTAACGCAATCCCAGCTAAAGCGTCATTCAGCTTGGGCAAAGGTGGCGTCGTAGCCAAACCCCATCCCGACAAGGGCCGAGATAGGCGAGTGGTTTACGACCTCGATACCGCTTTCGGCGGCTATACTCCGTGTCATGACCAGATGGTCGACGATCCGCTTTTGGGCCGCGACGATTCCCGAATAGGCCTTATCGGTTGTTTCGTAGTATCTCGGTTCATCGGCATTACTGAGATCGATCCCGACGAAGCCGATCGAGCGGGGCCTCCAGGCGACGGCAAACTGTGCGGCTGAAACCGCGACCGAGCCTGCCTGGAAAATGCCGGCAAAGGGGTCTTCGGAAAAGCCGACGTCGCCGTCCTCGCTCAGCCTCACATACGGCAGCTTTCGTAGTTCCGCGGTGTCCCGACGTGCCACCCCGTACGGCTTTCGCACGTTATCGATCAATACGATTTGTCTGTCTCGCAGCCATGTGCGATCCAGCTCGCAGATCGCCCTTATCACGCTCACAGAGAGCAGACAGACGCATCCGGCAGGAATCCGCTTCACGAGATCGAAGTGTCTCCATACGAACCGTTCGTCTTCGATTGCTATCGCCAGAGGCTTTGCGATTACGCTGGGAAAAAGGTGTAGCGCGCCGTTCAAGAGAAGGCAGGAAGACCCGTCTGCGCGGGTCAGATCGCATCGTGCCACCGAGGGGCCGGAGCCGACGATAAGCACATTCGCCGGCTTTTCTTCCAGGGCGCGCAACGGGCTCGTTAGACGTCCTACCAACTCGCCTCGATACTGGATCGTGCCGTCTCGATCAGCGGTTGCAAGTTCGAGTTTCAGCCCGGGAAACCAATCCTGAACATGGGCCCTGGAACGACCCAGTAGGAGGCGAACGGCGATCTTGATGCAGGAACGTGAAAATGGACGATTTGAAATCATTGATTTCTCTAACGCAGGCGTTGAGCGAGCAAAACGACGACACAGGGCAAATATGCAAAGGACTAGCGGTTTTTACCGCTCCACAACGGAATGCCTAATTCTTCCGAAACCGGCGGATCCGCCGTGAAGATCGGGCGGCCCTCACTAATCAGCTTGGAAACGAGGACTTTGTCCATTTGAACATGAAGACGCGTCAAACCCGTTGAATTGTAGACGTGACCGCTTGAGTTCGGATTTATTCCCGTGACGATGACGGCAGGTGCTCCGTTGTAGAGGGCAAAAAGGACCGCGTTCATACCGTTCGAGCACTTGGAATCGGCGTCCATCTCGAGGGAGCGCAAGTCAGCCACACGATCCAGCAACGCCATCCGCTCATACCGATCGACGATTTCCAGTCGATCGTATTTGTAATCGAACGCTCGCAAACCCTCCTCCAGGCGCGCGCGATCGTCCTTGCGCCAGAGAAATACGTAGAGCGTCCCTGTACGCTGCCCCTTCAGCACACGCCTGACCTCGATCGCGTTCGCAGTGGTTCCTTCGACCTGGTTGAACATCATCATGGTAATATCCGGCGCATCAACGCCCCACTTGGCGATGACCGATTGCGAGCCGTTCACGGTAATGATCCTGAAGCTCTCGTCCAATCCGGCCGGCCTATTGGAGACAGGCGCGGAGCCTACAACCACGACGGGGCTATTGAATCGAAAGGGTGCGGCCGGTGGATCCGGCCGCATGATGCGGTACTTCAGATTCCGGTATATGCGCTTACGCGCGTCGGAGATCCATGATCCCATTTGTCCTCACCAGAAAATCGGTACTCGTCAATTCGATGCTATTTACGCCTTCGTTTTCTTCAAAAACTTCGGCTTCAGCCGACGTAAAAATTCGTCGATCGACCGCAACACGTTTGTTAGAGATATCAACTTGTCCACTTGTGCATCGGTCTGGTTCAGACGCGATGACAAGACTTCTGCGATCGTCGAAGAGATTTCCGCAGCGGGCAACTCCGGGAACCTTGAAGCAAGCGATGCGTAACTGTTTGTGGCGATACCACCGTGCATCGTCAACTTGCCCACCCTTTCGAAAAGGCGCAAGAAGACCTGCTCGAAAGTCCAATCGTGGACAGCCACCACCCGCCACTTTTCGCTGCGCTTTGCCGAGAATCCCGCCAGGATGATCTTGGCCGGAAGCGCCTGGTCAACTAGCCATAGGGCGATGGCGAAGCCGCTCGTAGGGACTTTGGCCTGTGGGTAAAAATCAGCGCAGAAGCCGGTCAAATCCAGATGTCCCGTGGGCGTCCCCAGGTAATCGGAGCTTGTGTTCAATCTCTCGCTCGCCGCCAGGCGGATGTTCATGATGCCCAGGAAGTCCTGCGGCGCGAACAGCTTGACGACGTCAGCGACCTCTTGGCGGTAGACGATATTTGCGCCTCCCGGTTGAGCGCGTGAAATCAGCAAGGAGTGGCCGGAAAATTGTTCATCAAGAATCTTGTAGACCTTATTGAAGAATACAAAGAGGGCCGTCCGCGGGTATTCGGCCTGAAGTTCCTTGACGTTAACCTGATCGCTGTTAGCTACGAGGATAACGTGTGAATACCTCGAAAACAAAGCACACCATTGCTCCGCCGTCGTCAAATTCTCCGTCGTTCCGGAGGCGGGAAAGTCCATGTTCACTCATCCCAACTTCAGCGTGCTATCGGCGCGCGACTTCTCCATGCTACCGAGGCTTGGATTCCAAGTTCGGCTCTCTCCCTCTATAAAGGTGATGTATTCCAAATCAAAGCCGGCATGCTAGTTCGGAAGGTACATGGTCAAAGGTTTGGAAGGTCCCTTCTGCGTCGGCTGGGGCGAAGGGCAGGAAGGAGAGCCGTTCGATGTTTAGAGACCAAGGGGCGTAGATGTTTGGACTGAAGGCTAAACGGCATCTTACGAGAGAACTTGCTATCACACCTCCGCAAGGGGAGTTGAACCGACACGGCATTGCGATCGTCGCCTGCGTGAAAAACGAAGCCAGTTACATTGCGGAGTGGGTGCGTTTTCACCAAGCTGTTGGTGTTCGACATTTCCATCTCTACGATGACGGCTCGACTGATGGAACGGTCGAACTACTTCAGCGGTCGCTGACCGGCCAAGAACTGACCGTCGTCCCTTGGAAAATGCGCATGCGGGATGAACAAAGTGGTGAATTCTTGAACGGGCAGACGATTGCTTTCGCGCATGCGATCTTAAACTTCGGCGGTAAATATGAGCGTATGGCTTTCATCGACGTTGATGAATTCTTATTGCCCAAGAAAGGTCGAACGTTAGAGGAGGCATTACGAGGAGCCGGCGGCTTTCCTAACATCTCTTTGCCCTGGCATATGTTCGGCCATAGCGGTCATGTCTCGCGACCAGCAGGGCCTGTATGCCTCAATTATAAGATGCGGGTCTCCGATCCCATGCGGCAGAACCTCGACGCAAGCAATTTCAAATGCATTATCGATCCGGTCGAAGTCACGAAAGTGGGCGTGCATCACTTCCAAACACGTTCCTACGGCGACGAAACCGCAAATGATGCGGGGATGGTGGTGCCAAAGAAAAAGCGGAAGGCTGCCGATTTTTACTCCGCAGAGTTCCTGCAGCTCAATCACTATTACGCGAAATCGATCGAGGAGCTGAAGGAAAAGACAGAGAGAGGTTGGTCTTTCGACGGTTCTGCCGAGAAATACCGGAACAAGGTCATGACCACTATTAGGTATATCGAAGCGAACGCCACCGAAGACCGCAGCATGATCGATTTTGTCGACAAGAATGGGATCGATCTCGGCCAGTAATATTTAGCCAACGCGGGGCACGGCGGGAGCGGACCAACGTCACAACGGAGCTCAGCTTTGCAAGATAACCACGACGAAACGGCGAACACGCTCAACACGAGCTGCGTGTGGGCTGTGGCAGAAAGCAAGGCGGGAACGCTTACGCAGTGCCTTGGCGTGGGTAAACAATTCCATCGTGAGCCAGTGGTCAAGTTAATCAGTCGGACTCGCGGCTTGAGAAAACTGTTCGAACCCAGATTGTTTCGCAAAAGAGAACAGCGTCCGGAACTCGTAATCTCCTGCGGTTTCCGCGCTGAACCTGCGGTCCTCGACATCAAAGCGGCCTATGGCGGTAAGCCTCTCACCGTCCATCTCCAACGCCCACGCATCGAAGGATACGATCTTGTTTTCGTCTCTCGTCACGATTGGGTCGAGGAATTGGACCAGCGGCCGAACTATCACTCGATGGTCGGAGTACCGCATCAGATTACCTGGGCGCGGCTCGCGCCTCTTAGGGATGCTGCCCTCAGACGATTGTCACCGGACGGGCGCCCAATAGTCGCCGTTTTCGTAGGCGGCTCGAATGGAGCATATGTTTACGACGACAGAACCCACCAAAACATAAAGGGCGCAATCGAGCAATTGGAGAAAGAGGGCTGGCGCATCGTTGTATCGGCCTCACGTAGATCTGAAGACCACACACAGCAGGCCCTGTCGACACTCAACAGCGAAAGGATTGCTGTTTGGGACAGGCGAAGCGAGAACCCCTACCTCGACTACATGGCGGCCGCTGACGCGTTCGTCATCGCAAAGGACTCGATCACGATGCCCTGCGAGGCCCTGGCGACGGGCAAGCCTGTCTTTACACTCGAGTTAACCCACGTCGCGGGTCCGCGGCTGGACAAGTTCGAGCGCTATCACCGGGATCTGCATGAAACTTTGCAACTGACCCGGCCGTTTGAGGGAAAGATCGAACCCTACAGCTACGAACCACTCGATGAAACGCGCCGCATCGCCTCGGTAATTCGTTCCAAGCTCGACCGTCCGTAAGGCGCTAAGTGCGGTCCCACGATTATTCGCGCCAGTGCTCCGCCACCCAAGGCGTCGGACGGATATAATGTCGCAAGTATTGTAGCGGTCCCTTGTTCTTCCTTTGCTTCGCATCGAAGACTCCCGCTATGTGTTTGAACGCTGTCTTGCGGGGACCCTTGGTTCCGTATCGGCCCTCTACCGCGTGCTGTGGATGCAGACCGCGCGGAAAAATCACGACACGTGCATCATGCGGCAGACGTGGCGCAAAGAAGTAATTGAGCGGAAATGGCCAGCGGCAGTCCTGGCGAAAATGGAGAACCCATTTCCGCGGAAAGAACTTTATCCCCCCAGGCGCCTTGCGGCTTACGAAGCGCTGCTCGTACCGGTACTCGTCGGCCACGCCCTGTGGATCGGATCGGAACTTGTCCTGCAGCGGCACGAGTTTCCCAACGGGAAAGCGAAAGAGGGACGTTTGCCCGAGACGCTCAAATGGTGTGGTTTGGTTTCTCGCCAGTATTATGTCATCCGCCTCCCCTATCTCGAAGAAAACATCCAGCGACGACACGATCACGAGATCCAGATCGAGAAAAAGCACCGGGCCCTTCAGATTTCCCAAGGACGGGCCCCACAGCCGGGCCTTGGGCCATATGCCTCTCGTGTTGGTCGGCATGGTCTCCACGTCGAGTGGAGGCAAGTCTTCGCAAAGTATCGCGGGGTTCAGACCTGCGCGACTATCGGTAAAACAGGTGAAGGTGAAAGGCGGCGTGATGTTGCGAGCAACCATCGCGTAGAGCCGGTTAATAAAGGGGGCTCCATATTTTGTGCCCCAATTGATGCAGATGACTTGCTTCACGCCGCCGCTTGCTGCCAAAACGCTTGTGGTCATTTGCTCCGTTCCCAGTTGCTGCACACTTCCTGCAGCTGTCGATCTCAAATCCGCTAGCAGGCGTGCCGACATGGGCACAAAGACTGAATAAGCGCGTGCATCGCAAGACCCTATTACTTGCAAGCCGCGCATTCGCCAAGGCGGTGCGGCAACTCAAATGAGTTCTCGCCGTCAACGCACGAGTTGCAGCAAATGATACTGTCCAGGTTGTGGCTGGAAATGGACGCTGGAGTGCCGATCTCAGCTCCGTCGAGTTCACCGGCACGCCGCGCCAATTTTGCTATCTTTGCGTCGCCTGTTCTGGTCTGGCCACCATCATCAAGGGGTGCACAGTCGGAATTGTAGAGCACACCCTTGACCTTGCCATCGTTGGAAGCTCCACATTCGCTCAAGTCAGATCAAAGGAGACTTTTCGATGTATCACCTCAACGTAGAAGACGTGACCTGCGGACACTGCGCCGCCACGGTCGAGAAGGCCGTCAAAGCCGCCGACCCGAAGGCCAAGGTTGCCGTCAATCTCGAGGCGAAATCCGCCTCGATCGAATCCGAGATTGCACCCGATGTTTTCATCGCTGCGATTGAAGACGCTGGTTACCGGGCGTCCTTCAAAAAGTCCTGCTGCAGCCACGTCGACTGATTCCCCAGGTTACCGAACAATCACACGCGCCGCGCCGGGGGCGCGCGTGATTGGCAAACAATAGAAACTTAACGAGCCGTTCCGGCAAAACCAAAGCAGGTTGGGAATGGTTTCTTGAACCCTCAGATCAGCGGGCGTATCCCCGCAGCTCGCTGTACTGCTTGACCTGAGCTTCGGTTAGCACGCGCATCATCTCAAGATGGGCTGTTAGATGAATGTAGCGCAGGTTTGCTCTGATTGTTTCCACCGCGCGAAGTTGCGCACGAAGATTGGCCTTGTTGATCGAGCCCTCACGGAACGCAATCTCAAGCGCCAATTCGCCCGCGATCAGTCTCTTTCCTTCGCTCACCGCGTCTTCTCGCATCTTCTCGAAGATGCGCTGCGTCGATGTTTCCTGGTCGACGCTTAAGGCGAGGTCGGCCTTCATTTTCAGCACATGAGAAGGTCCTGGGATGCCGTTAAGCTCGGCGGCTTTCGCCAAGCCCCACCCTCCGCCACTTTCAAGTTCTGCAAGATCGTCCGCCGACAGGCTTTTGATTTCGCTGAGCTCTTGGTTGGCGTATGGCTAATGGTGGACGTGTTCTCCCGCGGCCGCTGGGGGCAGCGGCAAAGTAACGGCCATAAGCGTAAGGAACAGGATTTTCATGGGGACACCAGTTGGAACTAACGAGAGAGGGTGTTCAGCTTGCCAACCGATCGCCACCGTGAACATGATAGTTATCATGTCGGATGAAATTCTTGCCTTTCTTCGGCCGAGGGCCGTCGCGCGTAGATCCTTTGTGAAGGGCGATCACCTCTTTCACAGAGGCGATCCGGTGCGAGTCATGTTCCTGGTAACCGATGGATGTGCAAACCTCGTGCGCTATCAGGAGGACGGCCGCCCTGCGGTTTTGCAGCGTGCCAGGCGAGGAACGGTGTTAGCCGAAGCCTCTGTGTTTTCGGATCACTACCACTGCGACGCCGTCGCCGCGATGGCGACGGAAGTGGTTCTGGTCGCAATCGGCGAGATCCAGCGGCTGCTAAACGAGGACCATGTCTTCGCCTTGGAATGGTCACGCCACCTCTCGAACGAACTGCAACATACCAGGAAGCGCGCCGAAATCCTTGCCTGCGGACAGTCGCAGCCCGGCTGGACGGCTGGCTAACATGGAGCGACGGCGATCTTCCCCCAAAGGGTGAATGGCGAAGACTTGCCGAAGAGATCGCAGTTTCTCCGGAAGCACTGTACCGCGAGATTTCACGTCGCCGTGACTAAGATCGGAGATGCAACTCAGGAGCCGGGCGTCGGCAGCGACTGAACGGCCGGCGGGTTCGACATGGCAGCAGTGACAGAATTCAAAGCACGCCCTGTCCGCGCGCGAATTGATTCGGCCATGCGAGAGCGACAGGTCCGCAGACGTGGAGGCGATCGCTTCGACATGCCGCAAGGTTGGCGATCTTCAACGTTGGCCATTCCTCTTGTCGAGAAAACTTCCGTCAGAGTGCCCTGGGATAATCGCGTGGAATGACGAGTGCCTGAAAGAAAAAGGCCCCACCGGGGAGCCTTGTCATGTGATTGGATTTTCGGTTTGATCGACACCGGCAACACAGGGGCAGCTCGATGACTTACCTCGAAGAAGATTCAGAACGCGGAATTCAGCTCTTCATGGCTGAATATGCAGTCAACCGGGAAGAAGCCCTTCGTCTCATCGTTCGAGACTGGTTAGGCAGTCACGGTTATCTCGCTTTAACCGAGGATGAATCAGAACTCGGCAAAGACACCGCAATCGACGAAACGGCGACGCTTGGCGGGGCTTAGAGCAGCGAGGCGCTTTTTCCCCGCCACTCCTGTATGTTGAAGAATGAAGCACCTTGTATCTCTCCAATTCGGAGCTTTATTTCGTCTCGGCAGGAACACGCGTCGCCGGCATTTGGCAGCTGACCGGAGAGAAGGCAGATGAACCTTTCTATGCGCCTTGCACTTCTCAGCCTCGCCTGGCTGATGGTCGGGCTCGGCATTGTCGGAATCTTTCTCCCGCTGCTGCCCACGACGCCTTTCCTCCTCCTGGCGGTATGGTTGTTTTCGCGCTCCTCGCCGCGTCTCGCGAAATGGCTGATGGACCATCCATTGTTCGGGCCGCCATTACGTGACTGGCGGGAAGAAGGAGCAATCTCACGTCGTGCCAAAATATCTGCAGTTTTGCTGATGAGTTTGGCACTCATCTATTTGTGGGTTGCGTTCGAACCACCGGCAATCGCTTTGCTCGTGGTTACCGGTATCATGTTCACCTGCGGTGCCTTCATCGTGTCCCGTCCAGAACCGCCAAACAAACCATGAGAAAAGCAGCACGCGCGCCGCTCCTTGTTTCGACACGTCCCTTTGCCGGCAATGCATGCGCAATAGGTGCGAGTGCCGTAGCGCTCTCTGAGGGATGGCTCTCAATGCTTCGAGGTTACAGTCGCTTGCGTTTCAAGGACGTTCGTTGCAAGTCCAACTTCCTGCCCGACTAACACTGATATGGCGAGGATGAAGGCCGCAACACCTAGACCGGTCAGCAATTCGACGTCCATTATTACCTCCTGGTATACGCGCCCGAGGCATAAATGCGTTTCGGAGGCGCCGCGGCAACCCTAGGTATTTAGGGAATTTCCAGCGCCTGCCGTTCGCGGCACACGCCTGTTCGATTGCGAATAACACGAACGAGAGCCACAAACTGCGCTCCCTCGCATTTTTTCGCGGCGACCCAAGCGCGGATGGGCGCACATCGAACGAAATGCTAGGACGCCCAGAATCCCATAATAACTTGCTGAAACAATTCCTGACCCTCAAAGTGATGGGCGATGCAGCACCATTGCGGCAGGGTATTTTGGAACAAGTCGCTCGTAGCGGCAGGATCGGAACGTCGCGAGCGGTCATGTGTTGACCCCCGAGGAGATCCCACCCATGCCGACAAACAGAAGATGAAGAGGCTGATCTGGGACTGCCAGAAGGACATCGCCGCGTATGTGACGCCGCAAAGCGGAATTGGGCAGGACAAGCCGCTCCAGATGCTAACTTCCCGGCTCGACGGTGGTCAGGCGGAGAGGGCGTGGGCGACGATTGGCACGACTGGTGGCCGGACGACAATGATGGTGAAGACGCGACGGCGGAACCCCCGTGCCTCGGACAGCGAGACGGCCTGACACAAACAGAGCTGCGGTGGCATTGAAGGCTGATCCGCCGCAGCTCCGACGCGACATATTCTTCGTCCCGCTGGGCTCTCGCCCTCTTCCGATCCGCTTCGAATGCCGCTTACTGCTGGAGAATTGGGAACGGCGAAAGCGAGATCAATTCCGCTTACGCCTCAGATTATCGCCCCCATACCCATGCACTGGGCGTGTTCATAATCACGCCGCCTGATGCAGTCTGATATTGAACATGGGACCACGACTGTAGCGATCAAGCGCCTTTGCACCGGCGAGAACACCCAAGTCGATCAGCGGCTCCAGCAGAATGACGCTCATGTAGGCAGCGCCGAACGAACCCACGGCCGCGAGATTTTCGACGCTGAAGCCGTGGCCATAAAGTGCCCAGAAGGCAACCCATGCAACAATACCGCCCTGATAGGTCGTGGAGAGCGCCAAAGTTTGCCTATATTTCAATTCCACGTATGCGGTCCGAGACGGAATAATCCGCGCGGCGAGCAGACTGGTTGCCCAAAGGGGCACCAGCAACGTAGTTACGTTCATCCCATATTGTGGCAAATCGAACGGCGCAAAGAAAAGCCCTTGAAGAAGCAGACCAGCCGCAAGGCCAACCGCAGCGGCGCCTGCTCCGAACAAGAGAAGAAGGGTTGAACCCAGGATAAGATGGACTTCCGAGACACCAGCAGGATGGTGCGGCAGAACTTCGAAAAAGCAGAAGACCAAAGCCGTTGTCACGACACTGCGTAACACGAGCGCACCGGCACCACCGTCGTTGCGAATACTGTCAGCCGCCAACTTGGCGGTGAGCCCGAGAGCCCCTGCGGCAGTGGCATAACTCAATATAATCTTTGCGCCATCGACGACGCCTGGTTCGATATGCATGTGCTCTCCTTTCCGCACCCACCGTGCGGCGTGGCAGTTGTTGAGGCGTGTCGCCCAAGGTGATGGCAGGTCTCCTGGCTTGCGGGTCGTAGCTTTGTCCGCCTTATCAGCCGATTCACGGCCAATGGCATCCTTGGACTTTGCTCGCCGCTCACAGTTGCGGGGGCAGCCACGGTTTTAGCCCCTGATGGGTCGTCCTCACCGTGTTCCCTTTTCATCCGCCGTTCTTCAGTCGGGCGGAACCATCACATGATCTGGTATGCTCACGCTGGCCAGAAAACAACGGAAAATGTTCTATCCACAAGACCATTCAGGCCTTCGGCTGCTCGAAGTTCGCGCCGATCGAAGATTTGCCGAGGGCAAGGTCATCACCCAACTCGAATACCGCGGCCGAACCAGAGGCCAACGCCCCGGAGTATTGTGGCCTGGTTGCGCGAGAACCCATCTTCAAACAAGATGCGAAAGACCAGGGTCGGACACGAGCGGCTTCCCCTGGAAAGGGCAAATCGCCGTTTGGTTGATCCTCCGCGAATGACGCAAAGGCCGGTGACGGCGGTCGAGACTGGTATTCTATCTTTCCATGCGGCGTTGTTGGGCCAGATCCTGCATCCGACCGGCGAGATCGTTCACGAGCGCATGGCGTCGGCAGAGGCTGCTGTCCGGGGCGGAAGAGGCTGAGTGATGGGCGACACGCTCGATGTATTTCCAACCGAGGTGAAGGCTTCGGCTACTATCTCAAGATGCGGTGCCTACCGTTACCGTCTCGAGCGGCAATGGGATTCGGAGAAGGCCAAGGTCGCCTTCCTCATGCTGAACCCGCCCATAGCGGACGCCTGCCAAGATGACCCGACGATTCGCCGGTGCATCGGCTTCGCGAGGGCTTGGGGCCACGGCGGCTTGATTGTTGGTAACCTCTTTGCACTTCGCTCCACCGATCCGAAGGCCCTTTACGACCACCCTGACCCGATCGGCCCAGATAACGACAGGCACTTGCTCTCGATCGCGCAAAGCGCACGTAAGATCATATGTGCGTGGGGAACACATGGCACACTTCATGATCGTGGACGCGAAGTCGCGGAGAGGCTTGCGTTCTTCAACCCAGCGGCTCTCAAACTGACGGCAGACGGTCATCCCGTACACCCGCTCTATGTGGCTGCGTCCACGCAACCGAAGGAATATTTCGCGCGATGACCACCTCCCCCTCAACTACCGCTGGGAAAACCTCGCGCCCGGATGTCCGCCGCGGCGCCGGGGAAGGCGGCCGCGTGGTCAAGACGGCCATCACCGGCACTGCGCGCGATATTCTGCTGCCCCTGTGCGGGCACCATCCGGAATTCGTCTTCACATATCACATACCAGGCGGCCCGGCCCCGATCGGGTAAGAGTCATACAAGGTAGATGGGAAGGATCGAAGAAGGCATCATTATAGGCCTCGAGACGCGGTGGAGCGCATCAGAGCGAAGGCCAAGGTCGAGAATTTCCGATTCCGCGACTTCCGCCATGGTCTGGCGACGAGGCTCCTGCGAAAGACCAGGAATATGAAAACCGTCAGTAGGCATCAGCCACGCCGATGTCGAGACCACCCGCTATGCGCACGTCCTCGATGAGGAGGTCGCGGAAGCGCACGAACTCAATACCGAGCAGCCGCCCGAGTTGCGGCCGTATCTGCCACATCGCAAGAAGATCAATTTCTCGGAAAAACAATGAAGGCCGGCGCGAAACCACACCGACCTCCCTCCGCATCGGTAAGCGCGATCATCATGCTATTGAGGCGCGCCCTCAAGACGCTGCTTCAGCAGCCAATCCCAGAGTTCAGCATCATTCAAGGTCGCCCACTCGACGCCGGAATGATCGACACCTTCCAATACGGTCAGTCGAGCATTGCGATCCAGAGCTTTAAGGCGTTCATAAAGCACAACGGAATCCGATAACGGAATTACACCATCGTTTGAGCCATGAAAGACCCAGAATGCAGCTTTCTCGTTCGTTCTATTGAGATAGTGCCGATTGCCACCGCCGGCGATTGGGACGATAGCGGCGAACTTATCTGGAAACTGTTCGGCCAAGGCCCAAGCCCCGAAGCCGCCCCGGCTAAAACCGATCACATAGATCCGTGAACGGTCAACGCGATATTTTGAAGCTACTTCCTCAAGTGCAGCGTCCACTTTCTCAATAGGATACAGCAGTTCTTCGCTCGGGTTTTGGGGAGAAAAGACGAGAAATGGAAATTTCTTCCCGTCTTCGATCAGTTTTGGAATGCCGCTCGATTTGACTTTGTCGATATCACTTCCGCCCTGATCTCCTCCATGTAGCCATATAACGAGGGGATAACTCTCCGTTGACGTCGCGTATCCATCCGGCGTGTACAAAAGATACTTGAGCTCATTCTTAACGCTCACAGTCGAAGTGAGTGCTACCTGCTCTGCATTTGCGGTCTCAGGATCGAACAAGCCGAGCGCAGCTATTGCAGCCAAAGGTAAAATTCCACGCAACATTACACCACCTCCTCTGAAACGTTCAGAGGACAGGTTGGCACATGGTGTGGTTGCGGACAATGCTTCCCGCCGCTCCACAATCACCCAATCAGCCAGAGCTGGTCAATCAATAGCATCAGTCTGAATTTGCCCCGCGGCCTTTCGATTGGCTGCAGGCCCGGGAAATCGAACTGGTCTTTCGTTGTTATGAGCCAGGCGGCTTACCCGTTGCCCTGCCTGCGGAAATGAAAGGTGACCACCTTACCGAATAGACGCGGGACAGGTGCTTATCACCAGACAACAAAAAAGGCCGGGGCGAAACCGCACCGACCTTCCTCATCATCGCTTACCAAACCAGTGCCAGTACATCCGTGGTCAAAAGTCGAAAACGATGCAGCAATTGCGAGCGGCGAGTTATCAGCGCTCATAAGCAATGCCGATGCGTGGTATATAGGGGACCAATGTGTTCGAAACAAGGGCGCAGGCCAGTCGCAATGAATTGGGTGCATTTCTCCTACGGCGTAACTCGGCGGTGAGCCGGCGGGCTCTCGGTGAACAGGCGGATGGCGCACGCGAGGCGCACTAGCCGAGAGCTGTTCACAGTCTCGTATCGCTCGCTGGGGAGTGTTCAAGCCGCCATCTGGCATACCGTCGGGCCTAATCGATCGCGATTCATCTTCATGTTGATAAGGGAGCCGCCTCGTGTTCCTTAATGTCCAAGGTCTCGGCAATCGGCATCGTGTCGGGCCCGAACTTGGCGTAGGCTTCCCGGATGGTCATGGCGCACCTCGGACGAGTAGCGACGAAGATCGATCACCGACCTCTTGAACCCGCTGAACAGAGACAACAAATCAACACCGGGCGCTGGTCCGCAGCGCCTTCCTTGTTGAACACCGTCGTATTCAGTGAGGCTGAAATGAACTCGAAGATGTTTGCTCGACCGGTTTACCTGAAGGAGAAGAAGGATCTGATCCGAGAGATTACGAACCTGTACGATGCCATCGATTTTCTTGAGGGGTGGCCGGAGCGCGACCACGACATAGTGCACGACGCCACCCTGAAGACTTGCTACATGGCGCATGACGGCCATAAGCCCATTCAGGTTGCGCGGGATGCGATCCGAGCCTTCGGAAAGAAGAAGGGGATCCTGGTCAAAGCACCCGCAGTTCTCCCGTGGATGATCAAGCCAAGTTCCGGCAGCGGACGCGTTTCTGCCTGAGCCACCACTCGAGGGGGAGAGGCTGCGATCGCGGCCTCTCTGTTCCCGGCCCGGCGGGTATGGGGGGTGGAGCTCGATCATGCCGACGCCCTCATCTTGCCGGCGGCAGCAGCGAGGTTGGAACAATCTCGCTGCCCGCGCGTTTGCATTGATTCACCCGAAGGAATTTTGTAATGGGTACCGTTTGGGGCGAGTGCGTCATCCTCGATCTGCCTGATCTGGACGGCGTACAGATCGTGTGGCATCCCGCCTACGCTGCACGCTTGCTCATCGACAGTTGGCCCGTGGATCATGGACGTGCTTACGGCACGGCCATCAACGCGTGCGCGGACGCCATGGTGGGCATATGTACGGGGGAGCGTGCGAGGATCGCCTTCATAGCGGCGATCAACGAGGCGAAGATTGATTTGCTCGCTTGAAATCAATCCGCCACCTCCGGATCGAGCTTGGTGACCTCATTGCCGAAGGCGTGCCAACCCTGGCGCTGTTCTCGAGCGAACACGTCGGCGCGCCGCGCGTGCGGCATCACAGGTCAGAAAGGGCATAGAACTCGTCTGGCTTGCGGCTGTGCTCGCGAACGATGCCATCAAAGATGGTCGGCGGAACATGGGACTGCTTCGGATTGCCGAGGGTGCCAACGAACACAATCTCGCCGGTGGTGCGGACACGGCAACCGGTGCCCATGCGGACCTTGCCGGCGGCAGTCGTCTTCCGCCAAGCCATGAAGCTCTTGTACTCGAAGCCCCACGCCTTCAGGCATTCAACCGTGAACGGGAGATGCGGAGCCGTCGCCCGCGAATAGATCAGGCAATTCATGCTGGCGAGTTGACCGACGGGAAGCGCACGGATCTGCTCGGCGCTCATGACGTCGTAGTGTGCCGATGCCGACTTCTTAGCGCCCGCATCGCTGTAAAGGTTGAACGGCCACGGAATGTCGATGACAATCATCTCGTAGTGGAGGGAAGCGGGTCAAAGAACCAATCGCTCACGCCACAACTCCCGGCTCGTGGAACAAACACAGCCCAGCATCGGTTGCGCCTCAAAGAGGAGGCCTGAATGGCTACGACGCCGATCCCGAAGCCCAACGACCCTGAATTCCAGCCAGACATGCCGCCGGATGTGCCGCCAGATCTGCCCGAGCCACCGATCGAAGAGCCAGAGCCGGACGTAGGCCCGGACGAGCCACCCGACATCAGTCCGGTGCCCGGCGAAGAGATCCCGCAGAGAATGAGGAACTGAGGTCATGGCGCGCTCCTGGCCTGATCTCTGCGGTCGAGCGCCCTCAGATACGCGCCGCGGCCGCTTCGAATCGGGCGATGTCGTTTTCCTTGGTCTCGATCTCCGTTTCAGGACGAGGCTTTTTTGAACGGCGGCCGATCTAGCCATGCGATTATTTCGGCGGGATCGGTCATGCCGCACCGGCCTTCGTCCGCACCTGCTTCACTGCATGCTTCAGCTTGGCGACTGACATGATGACCGGCTTCTCCTCAGGCTCCGCGCCGTCGAAACCCAGCCAAACTTCCGCCGAGATGAGGCAGAAGGCCACGTGGTATCAGGGCCCAATTGGAAGGGTCCGTGTTGAGCCGGTTGCTATCCAGGCCTTCAGGCAATGCCCCTCTGGCATCGGCCCATAGCCCGCAACGGTGCGCTTCTACGAGAGGCGACGCAGGCCTTGTTATGGCTCGGGAAGCTGCGCAGTAGCGCACGTGGATAGATGTCACCTCTTCCCGATTCTGCTCGGGAAGGGACGACCAGGCACGAATCCCGATCTTCACGAACTACTGTCCGCCTTCCCGATCTTGTTGAGGCATTGCCTCGAAACTGGTTGAGCCGATCTGCGGTCGGTGCCGGGGAGCTTACAGCGGGCTAGGTTGGTCCTCGGTTGCCTCGGTCTGCGGCCTCGGCCTGAACAGATGCTTGGGTCCTTGTGCAAATTCCGAGGCAATCCGCCCCCTGATTCCGAGATGATGCCGCCCCCATCGGAAAGCATCTGGCGTGGGTGTTCTGCTGGTGTGAAGTTTCTTCCTTCGACGTGACGAGGAAGGAACGGATGCCTGCGGAGAGACTGGAGATGCGGCGTGTCCGCGAGATATTGAGATATTGCTTCGAACAAGGACTTGGCCACAAGTCGATCGCGGTTCGGGTTGGAGCTGCGCCATCGACGGTGCGCGAGACGCTTCGGCGTGCGGCCATTGCGGAGCTATCGTGGCCGTTGGGTGACGACGTCAGCGATGCAGTCCTGGAAGCGGCGCTTTACAAGGCAGCCGGGACGAAGACGGGTCATCGTCGGAGCCCTGAGCCGGACTGGACGCAGGTCCACCGCGAGCTGAAGCGCAAGCATATGACGCTGCAGATCCTTTGGGACGAATACATCAGCCGTTTTCCGGAGGGCTATCGCTACAGTCGCTTCTGTGATCTCTACCGCGGCTGGGCGATGAAGTTGCCTGTGACGATGCGGCAGGATCACGCGGCCGGCGACAAGCTGTTCGTCGACTACGCCGGCGACACGGTCACGGTTGTCGTTGATCGGCTGTCCGGCAAGACACGGCAGGCGCACCTGTTCGTGGCGGTTCTGAGAGCATCAGCCTTTCATATGCGCAGGCACGTTGGAGCGAGACGCTTCCCGACTGGATTGGACGATTGAACGCGAAGCCTCTGCGATGGGGCCGGATGTTGCGCTGTTGTGCGAGCGCATTCTTGCCGACAGGCCTCATCCCGAGCAGGGCTTTCGAGCTTGCCTCGGCATCATCCGCCTCAACAAGAGCTTCGGCCGCGACAGGGTCAATGCCGCTTGCGGCCGTGCGTTGGAGATTGGCGCACGAACCTATGGCTCGGTGCGATCCATCCTCGACAATCACCTTGACCGGACGGCTGCCTCAAATGGAGCGGCGCCGCATGAACCGATCCATCACGCCAACATCCGCGGACCTCGCTATTACCACTAAGGAGAACGAAAGATGCTTGCCCATCCAACACTGGATAAATTGAATGCCATGGGCCTGGCCGGCATGGCAAAGGCCTTTGGCGAACTTGTTGCCAACGGCGAAGCCGAACATCTCTCGCACGCCGAATGGCTCGGACTGCTGCTCGAACGGGAATGGAGCTCCCGTTACGATCGGAAGCTTGCGGCACGCCTCAGGTTTGCCAAGCTTCGCCACCAGGCCACCCCAGAAGATGTCGACTATCGCGCCGACCGCGGCCTCGACCGTCCTCTCTTCATGAAGCTGCTCGGTGGCGACTGGATCAACGCCTATGACAATCTGGCCATTTGCGGCCCCTCGGGTGTCGGAAAGAGTTGGTTGGCTTGCGCTCTCGGCCACAAGGCTTGCCGAGACGATCGCTCAGTTCTCTATCAGCGTGTCCCAAGGCTGTTTGCCCAGCTTGCGCTCGCGCGTGGTGATGGCCGCTACGCCCGCCTGCAACGAACCTTGGGCCATGTTCAGCTCCTGATACTGGATGATTGGGGGCTCGAGCCGCTCAACGAACAGGCCCGCCACGACCTGCTGGAAATCCTCGAAGATCGCTATGGACGCAAATCAACGATCATTACCAGCCAACTTCCCGTGTCCGCATGGCACGGCGTCATTGGCGACCCAACCTACGCCGATGCCATACTCGACAGGTTGGTCCACAATGCCCACCGCATCGAATTGAGCGGCGATAGTCTGCGCCGAAATCTACCGCGCAAAGCTTGACACCTCGCCTGAATGACTGACAACAATCATCGCCTGCAGACCCCACTAACAGGGGGCGCGATCATCCCGGAAACCGGGGGCGCAATCATCTCGGAACAAAGGGGCGGCTTCATCGGAATCGGCAGTCCTTGCGGTCATCGGAAAACTAGATTGATTGCCAATCCACAGAACTCCTGCGCATCGTGTCGTTCTAGCAGGAGGGGAAAATGTCAGAGCTGGAAGAAAACCGCTTGTTAGACAGTGAATTCCAGACAATTTCGTCAGAGCCATTGATTGGGCGCTTCAATCTCGAGACCGACTTGGGCACCATCGGCCTTTTGGTGAACAAAGAGGCCGCGGAGTTCTTAATTTCGGTGCTGCTCGAGTTCCTTGCAGAAGGGGCCGGCGAAGACGCTCCGAAGTTCACGGTGCATACTGAGCAATAACTGCCCGGTGAGCCCTGGATGAGCCGGCCGTCGGCACACAACGTCGGTCATTCAGTGGCATCTGCCTAAAGCGAGGCGGGCTCGTGAAAGGAAAGGCGATCACCCTACCGCATGGACGGCGGTCATCGGGTGGTCCCGCTTGCCCAGTCGCGGTCTATCTGCCTTTTCCAACAGCACTACCGGGCGAAGGCAACAAAAAGGCCGAGGCACGTTGGCGGCCCCGGCCTTCTGTCTTTTCGCTCTCAAAACTCGTGCCAGTACTCCGTGGCCACAAGTCGAAAGCAATGCGCGATTGCCAACGTATCCCCCCGCCGACAAATGCGCTTATGCAAACTTTATAGAGGGCGGGGGTTTTCTGAACAAGTTGTCCTTTCGGAGTATGCGCTGCCTGGATTTCGGGCGCATTGCTTCCACCGCCTACCTCGGCGGTGGCCCGGCGAATCTTCCCTCAACAGAGGTCCGCAACTGAACAGCCACAACAAATCACTTGAGGAAACCTATACGCCTTTGCGCATATTTTCAACCTCCGCGTCGGCGGTGAGCGCGCTCAATTCGCTCATGATTTTCTCCACGGGCTCTTTGATCTGCGGGCTTAGAGAATCTATAGCGCTCTCGGTCTGATTGACCATGGAGACGCGCGCCTTCCTCCCCTTAGGCAGGATCTTGCGGAGCTGGCCGCGCAGGTGCTGGATTTGCTCGGGGCGCTCGTTCTCCTTCCGGCAGTGCTGCTCCTAGAGGAGGGCCTGCCGGCGTTCGTGCTCGGCGAAGTACAGGGGCCTCGATGGTACCGTCGGGGAACTCGAGCGGCCCTAGTTGGCACCGCGCAGGAAGCACACGACGCCGTCGACCCGGCGGAGCTCCTCGAAATTCAGCCTCGGCAAATTGACGAAGGCATAGCCGACCAGGAACGGGAACCATTTCTGTAGGATCTGTTTCGTCCGGTGATGCCTCAACTCGGTGTAAAGGACGGCATGAAGATGTCGAAGCCGTCCTTGCGGCAGTTCCGCTCGATGATCGATTCCATGCGCCGACTTTCCGGCAGGCGCTCGTCGACGGCCGCCATGCGCTGATAGCCCGGGGCAACACGGATTGCGTACCAACGTGATCTCTTCATTTTTCCCTCTTCGCAATGCGATGGACTGCAACCGCTCTGGATTGATGGTGTTGGCAGTACTTCCCGGCGGTCTTTGCTGCACAGAACAGGAAAGGGGTGCCGTCGTTGATGGGCCAAATGCACTCGCCGGGCCTCAATTCTAAGAGGCGTTTGGCGAACGGCAGTCGCTCCAGGTCATATTTGTGGGGAGGGATGATCACGGTATCGGGCTTGCGGTCGCGCATTGCAGTCTCGTCCTTCCGCGGAGCTCTCTCTTGCTCTCGTGCGGTCGGCAATTTGCGAGCTCGCGGCTTCCATGAGAACAACGCGCGATTTCGAAATGCGATCCCAGCGATGACGTTGGGAGACACACGGAAGCGCCTTGCCATCTGTGAAGCCGACAGATCGTCCTTCCAAGGCTTAGAAGCAGCATCGAAGTCGACGGTGCGGTGCCGGATAGTTATGCCGCTTGCTCCTCTTCGACCGGCTCGATGTCCATCTCGATCTTTCGTCGTAGGCCATCTGCTCGGCGCTGACCAGGCGTGCGTCCGGCAATGCCAGCATCCGTGCGAGCTCGGCGGACCAATTGGCGCAGGAGCCTCAGGAGAGCGATCGATCTCTGGCGCCTGGTTGGTGAGCGTCGCGGCGATCTCCGGGGAGGAAAGGGCTCAGCGTCCACCCGTTTCCACCTGTTTCCACCGGACAAGGCACAATTCCACTGTTTCCGCATCCCTTCGCGATCCCACTCGCGCCGCTTCTCGGAAGCACGGTCGACGCCCGGCGTCATCTCACGCTCCATCTCCGCGACAGCGGCAACGATCGCGTCGGAGTCCATGCCGTCGGCAAGCATGTGCTTCAGAGCCGTGGCAATCACGCTCACGCCGCAATCCCTTCTTCCCGTACTTGGATGATGACGTCGCACTCGGCCCTAGATCGCCGTCCCAGGGATCAGGCCATCGCAGAGACTGTCGCTCTTGATGAAGCCGTAGTGCTGAAGGCATCGGAGAATCGCCTTCGAGCGCTTGTCAAATGCTGCCGCATGTTTTGGCGCCGCAGGCAGAGCGGAGGGCTGGCAATCGCCTGCTTCAGGCCTCGATGAAGTAGCGGCGTCGTTCCGCCACTTCTTGCAGGTGGGAACAGGCGGCGCGTCTTGCCCCAGCCGTTGTAGAGGTCCCGGCCGGACGGTGCATACGGTAGGTAGAGCTTGATCATGCTGCCCTCCCCTTGCAAGCAACGGTAGTTACTCTGGAACGATTGAGAGGGAAGTCGGTTAGACCGTCAGAAACAGCAGGTAAATGAACATGGCTGAGAAATGGGACGAATGCGTAATCATCGATCTGCCCAATCTCGAAGGCATTCAAATCGTGTGGTCACCCGCTTATGCGGCTCAATTGCTTAGCGAAAACTGGCCGGATACGACCGGCCGAAGCTATTCCGCGGCGCTGAACTCCTGCACGGATGCGATGCTCGGCGCCGCCTCGGCAGCGCCTGCACGAGACGCTTTCCTCGCGGCGGTCGAAGAGGCGAGGATTAAAACCCTGCATTGAGATCACGCGGCTACCCTCCCCTTGTCAGGCTCGGCTCAGAGCGTGCGCGCTTGGAGCACGGGTGGTGGTCGTCAGGCCAACGCTTTTCTGCCCGATCCAGTCTCCGCTCCTCCGAATGGGGCGCCGTACTTGTCAGCGTCCCCAGCACGGACGCAAGATTGATCTCGTTCACTCTGCCCTTTGCGGCGTCGCGAACGTGCTGAGCGGTTAGCGCTCATTGGTAGCTCCTGATTGTTGTTGGAAATGTTCAGCGGGGCTAAGCCGCACTGGCTAATGGCTGCAGGAAACTGATTGTGGTTTCCTGATCCCCAGCCGCCAACACCCATCACTCCCAGGCGGTCAGAGGTCTGCCGTTATCGGAGAAAGCGGCGGACCTCGGTCTTTTGGCGATCAGCCCGAAGCAAGGTCCGAGCGCGGCGCCGTTCCCCTTAGCCCTCTCCGTCTCGCCGCCATTAACGGCAATGATTGACCAGCGGTACTGATTGCCCTTGTGATGGGCCCTTGCCTGAACTGACGACGTGAGATTGGCGGGGACATCCAGCGCCACGCTGTCGACGGTAAGATATGGAGTGGTGACGCCGGGTTATATTATGTCGGATCATACTCGACCGAAGGCGCCGGCTGACGGCCGCTGTAACCACAAGCCGCCATACGACGCACAACGGCATCACGTCGGATTTCGGCTTCGATAAGGTCACCATAAATCTCGATGGCGGCGTTTTCGAAGAAAGCATCTTGGCCAAAGGACGTCGCCGCAAGCACCTGGCATGGTGAATGTGATCGCTCCTAATCAATAAGTGCGGCAGCGCTCTTGACCTCCAGGAGAGAGGGCTACTTTTCTGGACGCCCTGATGCACGAGGCTTTACGGCATGTCCAGAAGGTCAGTTCGGGAATTATTTCGGGAGCCGGCGACTTGAATTTGCATTTGGAGTTTTCGGGCTAGATCAGCTCGAACACCCGCGCGTCATCCTGTTTCAGCCTTATGCCCTTGAACGCTGCATGGCGTAGCTTCCCGTCGTCCCTCCAGGCGCGATTCAAGCTCTGGCTTGATTCTCGGCTTCCGCTTCGAGACGCTCGACTGCCGCGGCAATGCGCTCTGGCTGTTCGTGCTCTAGGCCGACCACCTCGTTCCGAGTTTCACGCATCGAGACGATGATTTCATCGAGCTTGGCGTGAATTGCGCCGTGTCGCGATAGCCTTGGATCAAAACGACGCTGGTGATCACTATTGCAGCGACTGACAGCGCATATGTGATCACGTTTGTCAGACCGAAAGGCACCAAGGCGGTGCTGACAATCATTGCCACGATCATAAAAAAGAAGCCTGGCGGGCGAGAAAGGAAATCAGCCATTCGAAAAGAAATCGGTTCACTGTCAGTTCTCCCGCAAATCGGTGCTCTCCTTAACGCGTCAACAAAGATCTAGTCCGGCCTGAGGTGTTCAATGCCGGATAGCGCCCTCCATGCGCATGAACCAAGGTGATATATGGTCACTTCGTCGGCCGCGCCCTGACGGTCTTGAACGATGCATGCGATCGCTCCGACCCTCCAAATTCCACGCTGGTGTTGGGTTCTTCAATTACAACTTTCGCCGGTAAAACGGCGCGCACTATTAAAACGTAGGGTAGTTTTTATCCACTATCCTGATAGCTTCATGACGTTCGTGAGCGTGACTGAAAGGAATGTCAGGCTCGGTGAATCCATGCAGCAGACGACCACGCCGCACCCTCCTGGACGACCTGACGCCGGCTCAACAGAGAACCCGGGGTTCGCCCGACCCAAATCCAACAACGCGCAACAGTGGAGATCGTCATGACCGAAAACACTAAGACTCCTCCCGCTAAGAAGACAATCCAAGACCCACCCGAATACGCGGTTGCCCCCGGTGAAGCTACTTGGTCTGGCAGGGGAAAGGCTTCCGAGCAGCATAGCGGCGAGACCGAAGCCGGTTATCAACAAAACGGGCAGCAAGCCATAGTGCCCGCCGGAACCGGCAATCAGGCGAAGACGACGGAAGCTACAAAAGATTGGTTGGGCGGACCGCAAAACGGAGCCGAAGCACCTGCCTCCGACAACACCGAGAAGAGTGGTGATTGGCTGGGCGGCCCCCAAAACGGAGCTGAAGCGCCTGCCTCCAAGGAGAGTGGTCCGACAGGCTCGGGGAAAGCGCAGGGCGAAGGAGCAAGAAACCCCCAAACAGGCGAACGAATTGCAAGAAACCCACAAACGGGGGAGTAGCAGCCGATAATGCTGCGACTCATACCGTCGACGGCTCAAGCCGTTAATCGCCGTTTTAGCGTAGCGGCATAACCAAAGGCGGGCCTATGCCGGCCTCGATCAGTATCGCCGTCCCGTCGAGGTGCGCGGCGTCCAGGAACTCGGGAATTGCCGAATCCTTCGGGATCTTTGCAATCTTCGATGTCGAGACGGTGTTGCGGTCTCCGGCGATCGCGCCGTTCGTTACGCAGACGCTCTACCTTCGCCGCGCAAGCAACCCCGCCACCAACATCCCTTGGCTCGTGGCGGGGTCTGCTCTAAATTGCTCCTGAAAAGCTATATCGTTACTTTCGTGCCTTAGCGCGCTGCGAGCACATACAATAATTTGCCAAATGGCTTTCCCCCTCCACCAAGACGTCCGGATTAACTCGAAAGGGCGAAGAGTGCCTGAATCGCTTTACGAACATGAAGGACAGGGGCTGCTCGCAGTTCGGCAACACTGGGAACTTCGGTCGTGGTGGCGTGTTGAGCGACGATTGGCAGGGGTGGCTGGAGGACGATGATGGCGGTGGACGACAGTCCTCATCCTCAACCGCTACCGGAGCCCGCCTGAATGTGGCCAGCCTTGAAAATGGGATTATTCCGGAACATTCCGGCCAACACGGCGTTTGAGAGGCGTTCCCATTTCAGAAGGTTGTTTTCTCCTCTGGATGTCGACTCGCGAACTATCGCAGATGTCGGACAACTGCAGCGCTTCGTATCGCATCTGCCGGAGCGCTGCTTTTCTTTCGGTAAACCCAAAAATCTCGGGAACCATCCGCGGCGGACAGTCTGAACTCGCGTCGCCGGCAACAACGATCATTCTTCCCTCCAGACTTCGCGTCGGCCCCTTCGTTCGTTTCTCCGCAGAAGCCGACCGAGTGGCAGCGTCCTTCCCAGTTCCCGCCCCCCAATGGGACGCTGCCACCTTCAGAATCCAGCAGGAGCTTGCAACGTCATCAACACGAGTTAGGGAATGCCTAGGTCGTACTTTGAGCCCGAGTGTCTTCCCGATTCTTTCGTTAGCGCTGGAGTCCGGTAAGACCGAGAGATGACCTGACACAAACAGAGCTGCAGTGGAGGAGGTGGGTGACCGCTGCAGCTCCGGACGGGACGTGGTCATTTATGTAGATGGGCTCATTGCCCTGTTCCATTCAAGGGAACCGCTTCGTACGTCGCTATGGCTCTATTGTACCATCGACTGAAGCAAGATCAAATCTGCATTCACCTCCAGGCACCGGCCATCTAGACCGGAGACATCGAGCTAGGGATTGGCTACCTGCTTGGTCGGGTTCGTTACCGTACATTCTCCACTTGCGGTCGGCGAAATCCAAGCGCTTTATAGTGAACGCGCACCAATGCGGGGGCCTCGATCATGGATAGGAATGGCGCTTGTGAGCGGCTGCGAGACCTCCTCACAGATCTCAGGAATTATATTGAAGCCGAATTCGGTGAGCGTGGCGCAGGTTCCCGGGAACCAGAGTTGCAACATGAGAGCGTAGCAAAAATTATCTCAAACATTAGTGGCCTCTTTGAGCAGCAAGAAAATCTCTTGTCTAATCACGAATCTACCGCCCAGTACTTCGCGAGCGTTCTCGCGAATAATCGGTCGTTCTTGGAGAGCATAAATAACCAGAAGCTGAAAGAAACAGCACTGAAATTCATTGCCGATTTTGCAGAAAGCAAAGCGGCGGTCGACCAGCACGAGCGAATACGCATCAGGATCGATGTTGACCGTCGGTCGGGGCAATCGCCATTCGTGATAAACTCTTTCAAGGCGATACTCGGGAGCATTTTGATTTCGATGGCAGGCAGCGGGGCCTATGAAGCCTTGAGCCGCACACTGTTTCCGCCGAAGCCGGTGAGCCGCGAGGCAGAAAAAGACCCAAGGTTTCAGGAAATTCCTGACGTACCTGCGTCGATTCCCATAGATTATGCTGTAGTCGACGTGGACAATTTGAGGCTTAGAAGTGAACCGTCGCTAGACGCCAAAGTTCTCAGGCTGCTTGACCGCGGTACGAAATTGCTGAGGCACAGCGTTCGCGACGATTGGGTAATGGTTAGTGTGCTTTTTCCTGATCCAGAGAACGCGGTAGTCCAGATTGGCTGGGTGCACCAGAAATACATCTCCACCGTTCCAATTACGCAGATTCAGGTATTCTCTCTATACAAACCAGGCAGCGAGCCGGACTAAACCGCTGATCTTCCCACTGCACGATTCCACTTAGTTTCTGTCGCATTGCGCGCTGTCCAGCTGGCTGGACGATCGTGGCGGCGATACCTAGCCGCCACGATGTAGCATCAGAGACCGCTTGACGACATCTGCAAAGGTTACGCCCAGTGCCGCCCCGCCGATGCCTATGACGCCAAGCGCGCCGATCCCCATCAACTTCCATTTCTTGACGTCATCGGTGATCGGCTTCATCTCGGTGATGTCCCCTTGCATCGCTACCGTGGATCCTTCGAGCGTGCCGACGCGCTCGACCGCTCGACCAGTTCATCCATGCGCCGATGCATCGAGGCGCGACTGGCATCCGATTTGTCTTCCGACCTCCGGAAGTCTTCGCGGAGGTTCTTCACCTCCGCAAGCAGCGTCCCGAGCTGCTGGTGAACAGTTGCATCGATCATTCCCGCCCTTCCCCGTGTTTCGCGCATTCCGCCCTCGTCCAAACCGCCGCACCGCATATCCCGACGACGGTCCTGTCTATTTTCCGCTGATCCTCAGGCGTCGCGCCGCGGGCCCCGATCAGATCAGTGCCCACGACCCGGCGAAGTCCGCCGACACTTGCCAGCGCCAAAGTCCCACATCCCTGGAGGGCAAAGGTCAAAACGAGAGCCGACATCGCCCGCAGTGCGGCCAGCTTCATTGTTCTGCCCTTCGATGAAGGTCCTGACGTCGTCGCCGCTCTGCGGGTAGATCCAAGCAACAATGGCGGCAACGATGGCGAGAGCGGTGGCGGCCGCGATGAGGCGAGGAGTGGTAAACATTCACGCCATCCCCTCGACCTGCTTCGCCACCGCCTTACGGTCGGCGTTCTTCCGCCAGTAGAGAAAGCCGGCAATGCCTGCGAACGCGACGAGGATCAGGAGGAGGTTCTGCCACGGTATGCCGCCGATCGCGGCAAGCAACGAAGCGCCACCGCCGATGACAGACGGCGTGATCGCCTCTTTCGACTTCCACCACGGCGCATCGAGGCTCGGCGGCGTCACAGGAACCGGTACCGGCTTCTCCTCGGTCACCGGGGCTGCCTTGACTTCGGGCCGGGCCGCCTCGCCCGGGGTAAGCGCCACGAGCGCCGTATGCATCGCAGAGCGCGTTTTCGGTCCGACATCGCCGTCGACCTGTAGGCGCTGGTCAGCCTGGAACTGAAGGACGTTGTCGGCGCGGTAGCCGAGAAGGACGAGAGATATCCTGGCGAGCCGGTCAAACCGATCAGCCAGGCCGTTCTTGCCGCCGTTTATCTTTCTCGTAACGGTCTCATAGTCTTCTTCGTCGGCCCAGCGGTCAAGGCCGCGCGTGTCCCAATAGAACAGAGGCACGAGGCCTCCCAAGGATCGGTGTTGACTGCGTCCGGATCCTTGCGAAGTCCGGGCAGTCGAGGCCGGTGGCGCGGCACCAGTTGCGGAACTGGCGATAGTTGTCCTTGCCGGTAAGCTGCATGCCGGTTCGGCCGCGGTAGAGATAGCCGTCGCCGTCCCTCTCAGGCGTGTTGCCGAGATCGGTGCGAGCGTCGTATCGCTGCTGCGCCGGCGTCGGGCCCCAGATCTCGCGATCATAGCGGAAGTCTCCGCTTTCATGGATGAGCTGGGCGAAATACTGCGCGAGGCGGTGCGGCCGATCCATGCCGAAACGCTCTCCATACTTGTCCAGCGCCACGAGCACGGACGCGAGACTGCTCTCGTTCACCCTGCCCTTCGCGGCAGCGCGAACCTGCTGAGCGGTGATGGCGCTCATTGAAGTCTCCTGGTTGTCGTTGGGGAATATTCGGCGGCTGGTTTGTGGCGGCCGGCAGTGTTCGGGCTTAGACTGACATTGGTCGTCTTTGCCCCTCGCAGGCGGCCGGGAGGCTCGTCACAGGCCCGCGGCCCTTGACGGGCCTCGCCATTGATCCAAATCAATGGAAATGGGACTTGAAGATGGACGATAGCGAAACGAAAAGCGCCGGCCCAATCGAGCCCAAGGATCGCTTTACATACCTCGAAGCAGCTTTCGAAGACGGAGATCCGTCTCTAATCGCCCACGCGCTAGGAGATGTCGCCTGATCAATCGGAATGACGGCCGTCGCAAAGGACGCAGGAGTTACCCGTGAGGCACTCTATAAATCCCTTAGCGAACATGGCGATCCTAAGCTTTCCACCCTGCTCGGAGTAGCTAAGGCTCTTGGCATCAAGCTCACCGTTGAGGCGGTGGACAAAGGAAATAATTGCGCCGAAGCAAGGCTGGGGGCGGAGCGAACAAGACTAATGGATGGGCGGACTAAGCCCGATGGGCGAATGGCTGCAGGAAACTGATTGTGGTTTCCTGATCCCCAGCCGCCAGCACCCATCACTCCCAGGCGGTCAGAGGTCTGCCGTTGCCGGAGAAAGCGGCGGACCTCGGTCTTTTGGCGATCAGCCCCGAAGCAAGGTCCGAGCGCGGCGCCGCTCCCGTTAGCCCTCTCCGTCTCGCCGCCATTAACGGCAAAGATTGACCAGCGGTACTGATTGCCCTTGGTGATAGCCCGTGGCCTGAACTGACGACGTGAGATTGGCGGGGACATCCAGCGTCACGCTATCGACGGTAAGGGGTGGTGACGCAAGGTTACAGTATGTCGGATCATACTCGACCGAAGCCGACCGGCTGACGGCCGCTGTAACCACAAGCCGCCATACGACGCACAACGGCATCACGTCGTTTTTCGGCTTCGATAAGGTCACCATAAATCTCGATGGCGGCGTTTTCGAAGAAAGCATCTTGGCCAAAGGGACGTCGCCGCAAGCACCTGGCATCAATTTCACTGCCGGTCTTTCTCGCGTCAGCGACTCATCGCAGCCATCACGATCAGGCAATAAGTATTACTTAGTTATTTCTTGCTTTATTAGACTTAAGTAGCATAGTCTAACCTCCTTCGCTTTGGGAGGAGCAAGATGGTCGAACGCGTTGAAGTCGATAAGATTTCCAAGCAAACTACTACTAAGGTATGGAACGTACACGTTTTTTGCCAGCGGCAATGCTTGCCTCAAGAGGAGGAGAAGCGCTTGACCAGCCTTTTTGGCGATTTCGCGGAGGCTTCGGAGTTGCTTCACAATGCCAAGCGCGCGCCGAGGTGGCGGTACTGAGACTTAGTGATCACAAGGGGTGCGCATTGGCGGGATTGCCGACCGCTGCAGACAGTACGCAGCCAGCGTATACGTGCTGGCAGGTGGCAAATCCCGAGGGAGGTGCCCATGACGAACGACAGACCACTCGCAGATAAATCACCAGCTTGTTCAGCACCAACTAAAAACCGGTCTCTGCAAACGCGGCGACCGGTCTTTTCTGGGTTTACTCAGGTTTGATTGCAGGCCCGGGAATCGAACCCGGTCTTTCGTGGTTATGAGCCACGCGGCTTACCAGTTGCCCTGCCTGCGGAATTTGTTGCCGGGTGCGTCCACCTCCGGCAGCAGGGCGACAGATTTGGCCACTTGATTTGACTAAACTAACGCGCGAACCTCTCGTCCCCGTCACCATCGGTGGCTGGTACAACACTGTCGAACGCGAGGAGATTGCAATGCGTACCCTATTGATCCCGGCCGTAATGCTTATCAGCTCGTTTGGAGCTGTTGCTGTTGCAGCCGAAGGCGACGAGGCGCTCGCTACGGCTGACAAGGAACTGAATTCGACCTTCAAGGAAATCGAGGCTCGCATTGGCGATGACGCCAAAACGAAAAAGCTGCTTGTCTCCGCCCAAAGATCGTGGATTTCCTTCCGCGACAATGAGTGTGCATTCCAAACATCAGCTAGTGCCGACGGTAGCGCCTATCCTATGCTCGTCGCCGCCTGCAGAACCGAATTGACGACGGAAAGAACGAAGGCACTTAAGGCGTACCTCGATTGCCAGGAGGGTGATCTTTCCTGCCCGGTACCTTCGAGCCAATAAGGGTTTGAAGACGACGCGCATAGACGGTGGTCCCCACTTACCGGGCGAAGCCAACAAAAAGGCCGGGGCTCGTTGGCGGCCCCGGCCCTTTGTCTTTTCGCTCTCAAAACTCGTGCCAGTACCTCCGTGGTCACAAGTCGAAAGCAATGCGCGATTGCCGACGTATCCCCCCGCCGACAAATGCGCTTGTGCAAACTTTATAGAGGGCGGGGGTTTTCTGAACAAGTTGTCCATTCGGAGTATGCGCCGCCTGGGTTACGGGCGCATTTCTTCTACCGCCTATATCGGGCGGTGGCCCGGCGAGTGTTACCTCAGTAGAGGATCGCAACTGAACAGCCACACAAATCACTTGAGGAAACCTATACGGCTTTGCGCAGATTTTCAACCTCTGCGTCAGCGGTGAGCGCGTTCTATTCACTGATAATTTTCTGCACTCGCTCTTTGACCTGCGGGGTTAGAGAATCTATAGCCCTTTCGGCTTGTTCGACCATCGAGGGGCGGACTTTCCGGCCCTTCGGCAGGATCTTGCGGAGCTGGCCGCGCAAGTGATGGATTTGCTCGTGGCGCTCGTTCTCCTTCCGGCAGTGGTGCTCGTAGAGAAAGGCCTCCCGGCGCTCGTTCTCGGCGAAGTACAAGGCCTCTATGGTCCCGTCGGGGAATTCGAGCGGTCACAGTTGGCACCGCGCAAGATCCCCGTTGCGACTACACTGACGGGATCGGCATAGGGGGCGGTCGTTATGACCGCGCCCCTGCCACACCACCCGGCATGCGGGTCCGCACCGGGCGGTTCGAAGAGTTGAGGTCAGGCGAGGCGGGGGATACGGAGGGCATCCATCCACCTGAGGGCTAGGACCGAATTGAGCAACATGCCGCTGTTGCGCCACCATCTGCGGCTGTTGGCCGCGACCTGCCGTGCCACTTCGGGCTTGGCGCCCCTGGCAAGCAGGGCCTTGTAGGTGGTCTTGCCACGCTTCCAGTGCTTGAGCTGGGTCGCTCGCACCCGGTGACGCATCCACTCCTCCGGCGTAGTCGCCTCTGTTTTGAGATCGAGCACAGGATCACGTCGCGACACTTGGCTAGTTAGGCCAGCCTTACGCGATCGACGGGGCGAAGTCGGCGCACCTTCGTTATGACCCATTCAACCAGCCGACCGTAGCGGAACTTCAGGGGGCCAGAGTGCTACGTCCGCCATCCTCGTCCGCTTCCACTACCAGCCCGGCCCCAACGTGGCGAATCCCATCTCTGATGAAGGCAAGAGACGCATCGCTGGCCGCCTTGATCAATTCGCCGAAAGAAGGACGAATCTTTTGTTTATTGTCGTCTGCGCGTCGCGCCAGTTGCTGCTGGGTTTGGGAAGCGCTGCCGCTAACGGCAGCGCGAGATCAGCATGGTTGTCAAATAGCCATCTCAGCGAAGGGAGCGTGCCGCGGTAGCGAAGCTGGCGAGGTTTGCGGGGGCGGCACGCTTTGGGGAATCCGGTAGTCGTTGGTACTTCTGGCGGGGTGCGGCCGTTTCCGGCCGGTCGCAGTTTGCCGGCAACGAATTCATGTCCGGCATATCGGTCCCGGAGGTTCGCAAAGGTGAAGCGTCTTTCGACGAGGGTTGGCCAGAGCGTTTCGTGAATTTTCCTGATGCGCGGCTCACACTGTGACCGGAGCGCTTGGATGTCTCAAGCAATCGCCCCGGATCTCATTCGGCCCGTTCTTCGGCTGAGTTGCCGAAGATCTCTACCCGCAGTATCTCTCACCCGAGGAGTTCAAGCACCTTCGGGAAACGCGGATGATTACGGATGGGGTCGAGATCCGAGTCGTATTTTACCCACCTCTTTGTTTCGTGGGTGGCCTCGGGGAGAAGCTCGACTAGCAAGTCGATCGCTCGATCAGGCTCGCCCTGGAGCGAGTAAAAGCAAGCCACATTATATTTGGCCAGGCGATCGTCGGGATCGGTCGCCAAAGCGCGTCCCGCCCATTCCTTAGCACGATCAAGCTCGCCAAGTGCCGCAAGCCCCACAGCCCCCAAGTAGGCGGGTCTTGGATTTTCCGGACGCATCATGAGCTCACGCTCGGCGCGCGCGACGCCTTCCCGCGCCGCGGTATTCATTTCCTGCTCGCGTCCGAGCGAGCGGAGAACGTTAATGAGCACAAGCAAGGCCTGGTAATCGTCAGGTTTGAGGTCGGCGGCGCGCTGGAAATGCCTTGCCGCTTCGTCAAGTTTACCTTGGGTGAAGCAGGCGCGGGCATAGAAATAATGGGCTTCAAACAGATCGGGATCGAGGGTGATCGCCTGATCGAACTCCGCCATCGCTTCCGAATGTCGCTCGCGAAGCGACAGAGCGAGGCCGAGTGAAGCGTGCGCTTCTGCGAGACCACTCTCAAGATCCAGAGCCTTGGCGCTGGTCGCCAAAATGCCGTCGATCGACACGTCAGCGTTGTAGTGAAGGAAGAGGAAGGAATCGCAATCAGCAATTCCGGCGTAGGCCCGCGCATAACGCGGATCGAGTTCGACCGCCATGGCGAACATACGCTTCGCCAGAACGTAATGCGACTGTGAGTGCCAGTGCAGGAATTGCCGTCCTCGCAGGTAATACGCATAGGCCTCGAAGTTCCCGGTGGGCACCCGACCGATGTCCTTCTTCTCCTCCGGAAGCAGCTTGACCTTCAAGTGGTCCACAATGGTATGGGTGATCTCGTCTTGAAGGGCGAAGATTTCGGTGAGATCCCAGTCGTAGCGATCGGCCCAGAGAGGACCACCGCCCTTGCCCTCGACGAGTTGCGCGGTGACGCGCACACGTGAACCGACCCTACGCACGCTTCCTTCTAGGATATAGCCAACCCTGAGATCCTGGCTCACCTGCTGCACCTTCACCGGCTTATTCTTGTAGGTATATGCCGTATTGCGGGCGACAACGAACAGGCCGGAGATTTTCGAAAGGTCGGTAATTATGTCCTCGGTGATCCCGTCGCTGAAATATTCTTGCTCAGGGTCACCGCTTATATTGTTGAAGGGCAGCACCGCGATGGACGGCTTCTCGATCTCCCAAGGCTCTTGGGTGCCTGCATCCGAGCCGGCCGTTTTTTGGGCCGCCGGAAAATCCAAAGAAATGCTGTAGGCTCGCACCGGCCGGTCGATGTTCTTGAGCGCCTGCTCGCCCATGTCCTCAAATCGAAGATCCAGCCTGTTGCCGACGTTATCGCGGACGGCCGCAGATACCGCGATACCGCCAGGTGCCGCTATTTTTTCAAGTCGCACAGCCACGTTGACGCCGTCCCCGAAGATGTCGTCGCTTTCAACGATCACGTCTCCAAGGTTGATGCCCATGCGAAGCTCGATCCGACTTGGCCGCGGCACATCCACATTGCGCTCTAGCATTCCCCGCTGGACCGTCGCAGCGCAGGTGACCGCATTCACGACGCTTGGAAACTCCGCCAGAAATCCATCGCCGGTGAGCTTCACGATGCGCCCCTCATACTCGACGATCTTGGGGTCGATCAGGTCCTTTCGGTGCGATTTCCATGCCGCATGAGTACCTGCCTCATCCCGGGCCATGAGGCGGCTATAGGTCACTACGTCTGCGGCAAGGATGGCCGTCAGACGTCTGTGCATGGTCGGATCGTCCATGTGACCACCCAGTTTTCGTGTACTGCCACGCTCGGGGTGCCATGTCCCAGGCCAACCCAATAATACTCCAGCGGCTAGTGAATGTCTCTGGCTGGTGTGGCCAAAACGGCCAAACTTGCGCTTCCCTCGACTCCAAAAACACGCAGGGACTCGGAGTCAAGATCGAGAACGGCGAAGAAGGTATTTCGGTTCAGAAAATCTGAACCTCTGCCTTGATCTTTCCATGATTAGCTTTCGATAATACTCTTGCCAACAGGATCGCAGGGAGCGGCCAATGGAAGAGTTCGAGCCGGTTCTCGTCAGAAATGTCCATCACGCTGATTTGGAGAGGCTTTGCAAATCCGTGAAGACCTATGCGGGGTGCTATGTTCTCAAGGATCCAAGCAGCGAAGCGGAAACAGCCGGTCTCGACGCCCACTGCTGGTTCCCTTCACGCGATGACAGCATCCTGTTCCAACTCCAATGGGCTGCGCCTAACCAGGCCTAGGGAGCAAACCTTCTTGGACGATGAAATCGGCGCTCCGTCGTATTTGTTCGGCTCGCCATTTGGGGTAGGCGCAACACATCGACGGAATGATCATTCTCGTCGGTGACATGCGGATTTGCAGCCTCCGGCGAGCCGCCTATGGCGGCTAATCCGGTCGTGACGTCCTAGCCACGCCGGTGCATGTGACCTTGAGCATCTCGTCGGTCGCTCTCCGTTTATCGATCTGTTCGCGGTTGCGCCGATCACGGTCGCCTGCGGCACCTTCATCGCCTCACGGCCGGCCCCCGAATGGAAAGTCACCAGAGCCCGTCGCCCATTCAGTTACGTGCTCCAATGGCGGCTTGGGGCATAGCCTATCTCCGCCGCTTTGAGGTTTGGTGAGCCACCGACTTCATCTGCGACCAGGATCGACATAGCGACGATGAAGACGGCAACCCCGAGACCCGCTGGACTTCGACGTCCATCCCTCTCCCCTTATGCTACACAGGAGCAAGGCCACGGAGCCTAGCCTGGGGCAACGTAGAGCGCTTCGAAGAAAAGCTTTGAAGGCTCTCGTCCTTTAGCTTCAAAGAGGCAGATCGTTTCTCCGTTTCGATGGCACAGAGAAACGATCTAATCGGAAATCCGCTGGCACCGGCCGGTTCAGCCGGCGCGGACCGTGGCCTTGCCTTCGTCGACCAGACGCGTGGCGGCCTCGTCGATCGAAATGCGCTCAAAGGCAAGTTCATCAGCGATAGGGCGCAGCACGCGCTGGTCGAACTCGGTCGATCCGAGCGGCGCCGGCGACGGATAGCCGCCCACCTGATCCTTGAGGGCGTTGATGTATTTCACCGTTTCCGTCTCCGTCGGGTTGAGCGACGGCAGGATGGCTTCGCGAACCGTCGGCGACATGGGTACGCCGCGCTCGACGCCGAGGATCTTGCCGGCCTCGACATCGTTGACGAAGAAGTTGATGAACTTGGCGGCCGCTTCGCCGTGTTCAGTCGATGCACCGATGCTCCAGATCAGCGCCGGGCGATAGTAATGGCCGGAGGGGCCGCCCTTCTCGGCGCGCGGTAGCATGCCGATGCCGAGCTTGCTTTTCATAATGAGTTGGTAGCCGACCATCTGGTTGGAATAGGCCATGCCCATCGCCGAGTAGCCGAGCGCCAGGCAGTTGGTATCGATGGTGTTCTGATCGAGCGTCTGAATGTCTGCGCCGACGGTGCCGCCGCGCTTGCGCAACTCCTCCCAATAGGCGTACCACTCCTTCGCCTCCTCGACCCTGAAGCCGAGACCCGTGTCGGTGTAGAGACTGCTGCCACGCTGGCGGAGCCAGGCATCGAAGACATAGGCATAGCGTGCTCCATAGGGTCCGCCCCAGACATTCTTCTTGCCGGCCGCCTTGGTCATCTCGATGGCGATGTCGGCATATTCCGCCCAGGTGGTGTCGACTCCTGGCGGCGTGATCCCGGCTTTGGCGAAGGCATCGGCGTCATAGAACATCGCGAAGGAATTGAGACCGAGGCCGACACCCCAAAGCTTTCCGTCGACTGTCGTCAGGTTCAGCACGTCCTTGCCGAAGGCGTCGACGTCGAGCGCCGAAGAGATGAAGGGATCGAGCGCCATGCAGGCACCGCGCTTGGAATAGTCCGAAATTGTGCTGGGCTCGAGCTGGAAGATATCGGCAATGGCGCGGCCGGCCATCTGAGTGGCGAGCTTCGTCCAGTACCCGTCGCCGCTCAAGCTCTCGCCGACTATCCTGATATCCGGGTTCTTCTCCTGGAAAAGCTTGGCGACCGCCAAGGTCCGCTTCGAGCGGTCGTTTGATCCCCACCACATCGCGCGCAACTGCACGCTTTCGGCCGCAAGGGCCGAGCGGGAACCGAGGGCGATACCCGTCGCTGCGCCAGCCGCGCCGATCATGAATCCGCGTCTGTTGAGTAGCATGCTAGTCCTCCCCTGTGCTGCCCTGCGCGGCACTCTCCTCCAGCACCTGCAGGTTCCAATTAGCGCAAGAGCTTATGCAAAAATTTTCGTTGCGCAATATTTCTTTTCGGTCTTGCAAATTTGCATTGATTGCGCAATGTTTGCGTCATGATAGAAAGACCCTCCAGAAGACTCCGCCAAGCTGACATTGCCGCACAAGCAGGAGTTTCAGTATCTACCGTCTCACGCGTCCTCGCGAATGAGCCCGGCATCAGCGAGGATGTTCGGGTACAGATCCTCAAGGTCGCAAATGACCTCGGCTACCCCCTCAAAGCAGGTGCTGCGGCAGCACCTCGCGCGCTGGCGCTGATCGCGAGCAACGGCGTCACGGGCAGTCTGAGCGCATTTTATCAGGGCATTGTCGATGGCCTGCGCTCCGAAGCGGCCGAGCAGGGCATGTCTTTCGACATTCGCCTCGTGAACGAGGCGAAGGCTACGCCGCAAGCCGTTGGCGAACATATGCAATCGGTTGGTGCGCAAGGGCTTTTCCTGGTCGGCATAGATCCCTGTCAGGCGCTTGCAGAATGGTTTGTGGAAAGCCGCACCCCCGTCGTCCTCGTCAACGGCGTCGATCCGCAATTACGCTTCGACGGTGTCTCGCCGCCAAACTTCTTCGGCGCCTTCGCGGCGACGCGGATGCTGCTGGACGCCGGTCACCGGCGTATCCTCCACCTGACCGGATCGCATCGGCATACGATCCGCGAGCGCGTGCGCGGCTTCGAAGCGGCTGTCGCCTCCGTGGATAGCGGCCATGCGCGTGTCATCCGCCTGCCGTTCGCGAATAACTCCAGCGCCGAAGCCCATGCGGCAACGCTCGCGGCTCTTGCCGAGGACGAGGGTTTCACCGCTGCCTTCTGCATGAACGACTTCATCGCCGTGGGCGTTCTAGAGGCGGTGACCGAACTCGGCCGGCGCGTACCGGACGATTTCGCGATCATCGGTTTCGACGACCTGCCCTGCGCCGACATGGCCAATCCGCGCCTTTCGACAATGCGTGTCGACCGCGCAGCGCTCGGCCGCGAAGCGGTCGCCATGATGCAGTTCCGCTTCCGCCATCCGGACGTGCCCGCCCGGCATGTCACTCACGCCGTAGTCCCGGTGCCCGGCGGCACCATTGCCACGAAAGACAATCCATGACCTATGATCCCGCTAGCGCCAACCCGCTTGCCGGAAATCCGCTTGAGACACGCGGCGACATGGAGCGCGCGCTGCTCGATCTCTTCGATCCGCTGCTCCCCTACTTCTCTGGAGGAAATGCGCGAGTCCGTCTCGACGCCGCCGCGGCTCATTTCGACCGGGCCGCTGCCGATCTGGAGGGCTTTGCGAGGCCTCTCTGGGGTCTTGCTCCCTTTGCTGCAGGCGGCGGAAATTTCGCGCATTGGGACCGCTATGCGGAAGGGATCGCCAACGGCACCGACCCTGGACATCCCGAATATTGGGGACAAGTGAACGGCCGGGACCAGCGCATGGTCGAGCTGGCGGCCCTCGGCTTCGCGCTGGTGCTGGCGCCGGAGAAGCTGTGGGAACCCTTAAACGGGCGTGAAAGAGACAATCTCGTCTCTTATCTCCTCCATGCCCGCAAGTTCGACTATGCCGACAATAACTGGAAGTTCTTTCGCGTTTTCGTCGACATCGCTCTCGATCGCCTCGGCATCGAGCACGATCGCAGCCTGACGAAGGCCTATCTCACCGAACTTGACGGCTTCTATATCGGTGGCGGCTGGTATCGCGACGGCAATGTGCGGCGCGTCGACCACTACATCGCCTTTGCCATGCACTTCTACGGGCTGATCTATGCGCGCCTTGTCGAAGACGACCATGCGAAACGGTATCGCGAGCGGGCGGTCGCCTTCGCCCAGGATTTTCGCCACTGGTTTGCCGAAGACGGAGCGACCCTCCCCTTCGGCCGCAGTCTCACCTACCGCTTCGCCTGCGCCGGCTTCTGGGCAGCGCTGGCCTTTGCCGACCTCGAGGCTCTACCCTGGGGCGAGATCAAGGGGCTCTGCCTCCGCCACCTCAGATGGTGGGCAGACAAACCGATAGCGGATCGGGACGGCGTTCTTTCTATCGGCTACGGCTATCCGAACCTCTTGATGTCGGAAAACTACAATTCGGCCGGCTCGCCCTATTGGGCCTTCAAGGCTTTCCTGCCGCTAGCCGTCAGCGAAAACCATCCATTCTGGACGAGCTCGGAAGTCCCGCTCCGGCGGCTGGCCGAACCGGTTGCCCTTCGACATCCGGGCATGGTCATGATGCCCGTCAAAGGGGACGTGGTGGCGCTTTCCTCCGGCCAGGAAAACCGCCAGATGCGGTTCGGCTCCGAAAAATATGCGAAATTCGCCTATTCGGCGCGATACGCCTTCAGCGTCGAGAGCGACGAACGGGCATTTGCCGGCGGTGCCTTCGATTCGATGCTGGCATTCAGCGACGACGGCGTTCATTACCGGGTGCGCGAGGCCAATGAGGAGGTGCGGCTTGCGCACAATGTGCTGTTCTCCAAATGGTCCCCCTGGCCGGACGTCGTTGTCGAGACGTGGCTTGTTCCGGCTTCGCCCTGGCATGTGCGCGTGCACCGGATTGCGACGCCGCGGCCTTTGGAGACGGCCGAAGGCGGCTTCGCCATTCCCCGACGGGATTTCGAGACCGACGCGCTCACCGCCGCGGAAGGGACTGCCCACGCAATCGGCGCGGAAGATTTCAGCGGGATCCGCGATCTCGGTTCGACCGTCCCGCGCGAAGGCCGGATCCAAAAGGCGCCGCCCAACACCAATCTGATTGCCGCAAAAACCCTGGTGCCGCAGTTGCGGGCCAAAATCCCTTCTGGGGAAACCATCCTCGCCTGCGCTGTGCTTGCGGCCCGCAACACTTCCGTCGTCACTGAAGACTGGTCCAACCCGCCGGCGATGCCGGACATGGCGGCGCTCGACGCGCTTCGGGCGGAAGGCTTAACCGTCAGCGCAATGCAAGCGCCCGGATCAGCGCCATGACCCTCCCGACCGTCGCCTTTGCGATGCAGCCGGAAAGGACGCGTTATGTTCTGACGCCGGAGCTTCTCGCGCGGCTCGATGCCTTCGCCCGAATCCTGGATCAGCGGCCGATGACGGTGTTCGCCGATGAGCGGTCGCAGCGTTTGTTGGCCGAGGCACAAATTTTGGTGACCGGCTGGGGCGCGCCGTTCATCGATGCGGCCGTCCTCGCCCGGGCGCCGCGCCTTCGCCTCATCGTCCATGCCGCCGGCACGATCAAGGGGCTGGTCGACGAGAGCGTTTTCGATGCGGGGATCCAGGTCAGCCACGCGGCGGAGGCCAATGCCGTACCGGTCGCCGAGTTTACCCTCGCAGCCGTTATTTTTGCGGGCAAGCAGGTGTTCCGCTTCCGCGATGTCTATGCGGCCGACCGTGGACGCGAGCGCACCCAGATCGTGCAGGGCGAAGCGATCGGAAACCATCGCCGCACGGTCGGGATCGTCGGCGCATCGCGGATCGGACGCCGCGTGATCGAACTGCTGCGCCACCTCGACTATCAATTGCTGCTTTATGATCCGTTGGTCAAAGACGCCGAAGCCATTGCCCTCGAGGTAGAGAAGGTCGACCTCGATACGTTGATGGCCCGCTCCGATATCGTGTCGCTGCATGCGCCGCTGCTACCCGAGACCCGGCACATGATCGATAACCGCCAGCTCGCCCTTATGAAGGACGGCGCGACGCTGATCAACACGGCGCGCGGCGCTTTGGTGGATGAGGCGGCACTCATCGAAAAACTGCAGTCGGGCGCGATCAATGCCGTGATCGACGTTACTGACCCCGAAATTCCGGACGAAAATTCACCACTTTACAACCTGCCGAACGTATTTCTGACGCCGCATATCGCAGGCGCCATCGGTCTGGAGCGCATGCGCCTCGGTGAAATGGCGGTTGATGAAGTGGCGCGGTTCCTCGAAGCCAGGCCGCTCCTGTTCGAGGTCCACAAGCAGGATCTGGGGCGCATGGCATGAACGCTTTCGAAGCGGCTCTCTGCACGGTAACCTTCCGCAAGCTGCCCGCCGACGAAATTGTCGCGCTAGCAGCGAAGGCGAGGCTCGCCGCGATCGAGTGGGCGGGAGACGCCCATGTTCCTCCCGGCGACACGTCCACCGCCCGCACGGTCGGACACCTGTGCGAAAGCGCGGGTCTCAAGACTTCCTATGGCTCCTATGTCGCGCCGCCGACCGACGATCTTTCCGCCCTCGCGCCCGCACTGGCAACCGCGGTCGCGCTTGGCGCCTCCAACATCCGCATCTGGCCCGGCACGCGCCAGCGCGCTTCGAGGGATTACAGCGCCGATGAACGGCGCGATGCAGCGGATGCGATTCGCGACATGGGCGCGGAAGCCGCTCGGCATGGCATCACGGTTTCGCTCGAATATCACCCACAGACCCTGACGGACGAGACGAGCTCGGCACTCCGCCTTATCGAGGCGGTCGCGCATCCGAATGTGTATCTCTACTGGCAGCCGAGGCCCGGGCTCCCGCTCGTCGAGGCACTCACGGAGATCGCCAGCATCGGCGCGCATGTCTCCCATGTCCATGTCTTCGCCTGGGACCACGAACGCAAGCGCTTTCCCCTGGCATCCGCCGAAGGCTACTGGCAAACGGCTTTGGCCGCCATGCCGCAATCGCGCTGGACCGGCCGGCGATTTGCCATGCTTGAATTCGTGGCGGGAGACGATCCGGCGGCATTTCTGGCGGATGCGGCGACGCTGAGAAAAATCCTAAAGGCCGAGTTTCCGCCAGGCGCCTCTGCCATTGCAGACGGAAATTGACTGCTTTACCGGCCACCGTCTGTAAAGACGGCGAAACGCTTGAAGCGACGAAGTCCCAGCCTACTCCTTCACGTACCCGAGGCCTTCAACGATCTTTCCGTACCGGACACACATAATGTTTACCGCGGCGGCGCCTGCTCGATACCGCTGCCCGCCTCTTCTCCGCGGCGTGGGCATCGACCGCATCATCGCGGAAGCGTCAGGCCCTTGTTCAATGTCTGGTTCGCCTCCGCGACCAGCTTCGTGCGCCGCAGCTTGATCGTCCCAAAAGAGCCTATTTCTACCGACCAGCGACGTGCTAGGCTTGTTAAATGACGGCGGCCAACCGATACAGTTTTCGCAAAGCGACGGTGGATGATCTGCCGTTGCTTATAGCATGGCAATCGAACCCGCATGTCCGCGCATGGTGGGGCTCAGATGAGTCGTACGATGCAGCAGACTTGGCTGATCCTCGGGTGGCGCGTTGGATTGTTTCAACCGCCGAACGCCCCTTTGCGTTCATGCAGGACTATACCGTCCACGGCTGGGAAGATCACCATTTTGCTAAGCTTCCCAGGGGATCGCGGGGAATCGATCAATACATAGGAGACCCCGAAATGATCGGTCTTGGGCACGGATCAGCATTTATCGGAGCGAGAATGAGGGCTCTCTTCGATGCGGGTGTACCCGTTATCGCGACCGATCCGCACCCGGCCAATGAACGGGCGATTGCTGTCTACAAGAAACTGGGTTTTGAACCGTTCGGATCACCTCAAGAGACGCAGTGGGGCTTGATTTTGCCAATGCTTGCAAGGCGGTAAGCGGCACACCATCTTTCGCCGCTTCGACCGCTGAGACATGGCCGGCCGCGCAGGACCTATCCGCTCGTGGCTGAAACCAAGCGTGACCGTTCATGAATACGCAGCCTAGCGGAGTACGATCGTGGTGCCGCGCGCGGCAATTCGAATGTAAAAAGCTAAGTATGGTCGCAGCTAACGCGGTCCAACCCAGGGCCAATCTGGATTCCAGCCCGCTTGTTGTCTCGTATAGCCCTGCGTGCGATGATATGAGGCCGGGCGATCTAAAATCATGAATCGGCTCTAATAAGTTCAGAAAACCGCACTCACTTTTCCTCATCCAGCTCTGAGCTTCGCAAGCGGCGCCGCAGCCGACCGCAGTAGCGATTTTGAAATTATTGCGCCGGCGCTGGCCCGCTACTCACCAGTGAATTACGCGGCGGGCGGCAAGGGCCCCTGCAATGGCCAAAATTGCCACCGCCATCGTGTACCAGGTTGCGACGAAAAGCGGAGAGTCGTCCGTGCAATGCGAGGCATAGAAGGCCGCCGCAATGCCGCCGGCAGCCAATCCGGCAGCTGCGCCTGAAACCGCGGAATGAGAAGAAGCCCCATAACGCAGCGCAAGGAGCAGCAGAGCGAGGGGCCCGATGCCGATCAGCGGGATGAAGGTCAGGCACACGAGACTGTTCGTTCCGACGAGCCTCGCGGACCATGTGCTCGCCGGCATGGCGATGAGCTCGGCGAGGACCGCCATCGCGATCAGCGCCGGAGCGACGATCAGAGGGGGCAGCAAGTCACGCGGCTCGGTTTCCGGCCGCGACAGCGCACGCAGTGCACTGAGGGAGCTCACGGCAAGCGCGATCGCCACCACAATCTTGAACGGGAAGCGTAGCGTCTGCATTGCGCTTGCAATATCAGGCCTGGGCCCGAGAAGTACGAAGAAGACGCAAGCAGCGGCGGCGATGGCGATGACAGCGGCACCCGTCCAGACGAGAGTCATCGGCATTCCGCTTCGCTGGTTGTCCGCAGCCAAGGCCTTGATGAGTTCCTGCGTTTCCATATCACTTCCGTCCAAATCGCCTGGCGATGGCAGCAAGACCGCGGTGGAGCGCGACGCGAACTGCGGTTTCATTCATGTCGAGGCTTCTTGCAGCCTCGGCGATCGTGCGTCCCTCGACCGATATAGCAGTCACCACCGAGCGTTGGCCGGGCGTCAGCACCTCGAGCGCGCGGCCAATCTCCCAGTCCCGGGCGGTTTCCGCCTCTTCCGTCGCGAGATTGCCCTCAACCTCACTGAGTTGCACGCGAGCATGACGGCCATGTCGTCGTAAGGCGTCGACGAGCTTGTGCCTCGCGATTGCAAAGAGCCAAGGCTTCACGGGTCCGTCGGTCCGCCAAGTATGGCGCTTTAAATGGACCGCCAGCAGTGTCTCCTGGACGATGTCCTCGGGATCGAGACCGACAGACGCCACTCTCCGGCGCGCCCAGATGCGAACAACGGCAGCCGCACTTTGGAGGAACTCGCTGTAGGCCTTCTCGTTGCCACCGAGCGCCGTGCGAAGGAGCCCGGCGAGATCGCCGTCGTCCGCGCCGTTCACCTGCACTTCCTCCCAATTCGCCGAGTTTCGCTACTTGTTACATGCCCGCGCGGCAAATGTTTTGCCGCAGGTGGGCCGTGGGAGCAGAAACATCCGTCTTCCTAGTCTTCCCAAATTCGCCGCAAATTCAAATGGGGCGGCACTCACGAAAGCGTGTAACCGCAGAATGTAACATCGCTCCCGGTGGCTGCGAATGACGGACTGTGCGCCGAAGCGAAGGTGCATGCAGCAACGATGGAGAGAAGGATCATGTCTACCAGAAGTTCGATCAATACCGCCATGCTTGCCGGCGCTGTGGCGACCGCGCTGTCGTCGCTCGCAAGCGCCGCGCCGCTTTCGCAGGCCGAGGTCAAGGCTGCGATGGATGCAGGAAAGGAGAAGTGCTACGGCGTCGCGCTCAAGGGCCAGAATGATTGCGCTGCCGGCCCGGGCACGACCTGCCAGGCCACGTCGACTGTCGACTACCAGGGCAATGCCTGGAAATTCGTCGACGGCGGCACCTGCACGACGATGGAACTGCCGGGTGATCGCAATGGCTCGCCTGAACCGCTGACACGCGACCTGCCGTCTTAATCGCAACGACGAGCCGGAAAGTGGAGGCGACAGTGACGGAACTGACAATTCACGCGGATCGCGCTCAGCTGGGAATTCCTCTCTTTCCGGCGCATCCGGTCGATGGGCTGGCTGGCACCAGCTTTAAGCACCAGCATCTGCCCGCCATTCTCGCTGAAGACGAGTGGACTGGCGGCTTTTTCGAAGTTCATGCGGAAAACTACATGGGAGCAGGCGGCCCGCCGCATGCCGCACTGACGAAAATACGCGAGGACTATCCAGTCTCGCTTCACGGCGTGTGCATGTCCATCGGTGGGCCGCAGTCATTGGACAAAGGTCATCTCGCCCGCTTCGCTGCCCTCGTCAAGCGATACGAGCCGGCGCTCGTCTCGGAACATCTGGCGTGGTCGACGCACGACACGACCTACTACAACGATCTCTTGCCCTTGCCTTATACCGAGGCAAGCTTGCAGCGGGTCGCAGAGCACATCAACGAGGTACAGGAGGTGATCGGACGGCCGCTCTTACTGGAAAATCCCTCGAGCTACCTGCTCTTCAAGGAATCGACGATGAGCGAAACCGCGTTCATCCGGGGACTGGTGAGACGCACAGGATGCGGTCTGTTGCTTGACATCAACAATGTCTTCGTTTCGGCCACCAATCATGGCTTTTCCGCCCTAGACTATCTGTCCGACTTCCCGATGGCCCATGTCGGCGAGATTCACCTCGCCGGTCATACAGAGCAGCAGGATGACGAAGGCGATCTCCTGCTGATCGACAGCCACGACAAGCCGGTAGCCGACGCGGTGTGGAAGCTCTTCGACGTGGTGATCTCCCTATGTGGCCCGATTCCGACGTTAGTCGAATGGGATAGCGCGATACCGGACTGGCCAATATTGAAACGTGAGGCGCAGGCCGCCCAAATGCTCATGGACCGCCATGCTGCTGGCCTCCGACAGGAGACGTTGCATGTGCGAGGTTAGGGACTGTTTCCTAGAGGCAGCCGACGACCTCGACTATCCTGCCGCGTTCGTCGCCGGGCTACTCGATCCCGCTTGCCCAACACCGACGCTCCTTACAGGCCCTCACAGCAAGGCAGGCGACAGGCGTTTCAATGTCTACCGCAACAATGTGACGGTAAGCCTCGTCGAGGCGCTCGCTGCCACGTTCCCAGCGACGAGGCGCATCACCGGCGACGCATTCTTCCGGGCCATGGCCCGGTTCCATATCCGCGAGATGCCACCGAAATCGCCGCTCCTCTTCGAATACGGCCGGGATTTTCCCGATTTCATAGAACGCTACGCCTATGCCAGGCCGATGCCGTGGCTGGCCGACATCGCACGGATCGAGCGGGCCTGGCTCGACGCCTATCATGCGGCAGACGCAGCCGCCCTGCTGCCGCACGTGTTGGCGACGGCAAAGCCCACTGAACTCGCCAACCTGGTCTTCGAACCGCACCCGGCGACCGGCGTCGTCCGCTCCGCCTATCCAGCAGTGACGGTGTTCTTGGCAAATCGCGGGGATGGTCCAGTCGGGCGCATCGAGGCTAGTGTGCCGGAAACCGCGTTGATTACGCGGCCGTCGCTCGAGGTGGAGGTCCGCGCTCTTTCGCGGGGGGTCGACATCTTCGTCGGCAGTCTCCTTGAAGGCGAACCACTCGGACGTGCTGCGGTTGCGGGGCACGCTTGCTGCCCGACTTTCGATCTCGCGACCGCCATCAGGGTGATGCTGGAGGCCGGCGCTTTTGCGGCTATCCGCCATGGAGGGTGAAAAGGTGACCTCGGTACGAACCTTCCTCGCCAGACACAGAAACCGGAAAGTGAGACGTTGGGCGGCCAAGATCGATGGCATGATCGCCGCCATCGCCCCGGCATCACTCGCCCAACTCGCCTTGCGATTGGCGCTTGCCGTGCCCTTCTGGCGCTCCGGCCTGGGCAAATGGGATGGCTTTCTTGAGCTCAACGACGTTGCCGTTCTTCTGTTCACGTCGGAATTCCAGCTTCACCTGCCGGGAGGCCCCTATCCTTTCCCGGCACCGGCGGCGACTGCCTTTGTGGTTGCCTCCGCCGAAGTTATGCTGCCAATCTTTTTGGCCTTGGGCTTGGCGACACGCCTTGCCGCGCTTGGGCTCCTCGCAATGGCCATCGTCATCCAGCTCACCGTTCCGGATGGCTGGCCCATTCATCTGACTTGGGCGGCGATGGCGCTTGGTTTGATTACCTGGGGCGCGGGGAGGCTGTCGCTCGACCACTGGCTGGTGTCACCGGGTGGGTCAGCACGATAAGCGGCCGGAGCATAATCCGAAGCCGAGCTGAGCTGGACGCGGCAAGGAGCGTATCCTGTCTGATGCAACAAGGACTTCCTTAGAGAGCGGGCGCCTCGACCGGACATCCATGCTGCAGCCGATAATCAGCATGCGCATCATCGGTTCCGAGTCGATCGACGGTCAGCTCGTACGCAGTTCCTTCGACACTGCTTTACCGAATAGACTTCGTCAGCGACCGTTCAGGCCGGAAACGGTCCGCTCATGCTGCCGACTTCAAGAAGTCGAGGACGGGAGTCGTGCGCTTCGGATCAATTTCGTAAGTTTCGGCTGTCACGACCCTTTGCACGACGAAGGGGTCGGCCGCGATACGCGCGTCATACGCATCACGACTTTCCCCATGAGCGAGTATCGCGCCTCCCGCCGCGGCCTGGAGCGAGCCGACGCAGAAAAACACGCCGTCGGCGAAGCCCTGCGCGATCCAGTCGTTATGCGCCGACATGAAATCTGGCGCGCCGGTGCGATTCTCGGCAAATCTCAAGAAAGTAACGAACATCGATGCTCCGTATTTGGATTGCGAGGGGCCAGCAGGGACGCTAGCCATTGTTCGATCCCGGCCACCTCGTTGCGGATGAATGCCTCGTCCTTGAAGGCGGTCGCCATCACCGCCACCCCCTGCGACCAGGCTAAAAGATGCAGCGCCAGCGTTTCTGCCCGATCAACGGCACCAAGCTCACGGAGCTGTTCGGCGAGCCACTCGCGGTAAAGGCCCAAAATTTCGGTCGCGCGGCCCTGTGCGGTGTGGTCGAGCTTGGCGAGTTCAGAGCACAACGTTCCAACTGGGCAGCCGAAATTCATAATCTGGGCTCGGTTGACGATCAGCATATGAACGAACAACAGGATGCGCCCGCGCGGATCTTCGCCTTCCATCTGCCACCCGTCGAGCATGGAGCGGGTCAAGTCCATTCGGCGGGCGATCACGGCATCCAATATGTCGTCCTTGGTCTTGAAGTGATGATAGAAATTCCCGCGCGAAATGCCCACGGCTTTGGCGATTTCGGCAAAGGACGTTGCCTCGAATCCGCTCTCGTGGAAGAGGGCATCCGCCTTTTCGACAATCAGGTCACGGGTTGACTGTGGTGGCATTCGTCGCGGCATTCTTTTTGACACGCGAATACTGGGACGATCGTCCTAGTATTGTCAAGGCGCAACGAGCACCTCTTCCACATTAGCCTCAAGGCCGATTAGAGCAGCTTCCGCAGCCTGCCGCGGACTGGTTTTCTTCATAACAACGCCATTGGTCATGTCGGTGTCAATGAAGGTCACATGCAAGCCAAGCACTGCCGTCTTGTGGCCGCGAAGTTCGATAGGCAGGCGCGGGATAAGCCATTGATCATCGCTCCGCCGTTCCTGGTACTCTGTGCGCCGCGTCTGGTATGACTTGAATCTTGGCTTTCGTGCACTTCCGCGTGGAGGACGGACACTTGCACTAGCGCCGCTCGATCTCTTAATGATTTCTTTGTGCGGCATCACTAATGTGCCTCCTAGTCGGCGAAGCGCGATCGCGGGCTAGTCGTTTACACGTGCGAATATTGGATTCTGCCGATGGGCGGTGCGATCTCACTTCTGGCGGTGAATTTCATCGTTGCCCAGATCTTCGTGGCTGCGTTTCTGATCATTTCTGTGAAGAGCCGCTCGGGCCGGGCGGCGGCTTGGTGCGCCGCAGGTTTCGCCGTAGCCTCGCTTTCCGCGATTTGCGAGGCCGTCCTGCCATTTACGCCGATGCGAAGGCTCTTTGCCGTTGGCGCCTTTGCAAATGTCCTTGCCGGTTTCTGCCTCCTGCGTATCGGCCTTGGCGTCTTTTACAGCGTTCCGGCGAAACCGCCGGTACTTGCGTCCTTTTTCATCGGGTCGGTGATCGTGGATCTTTTCATCTATGATCTTCCGCGAGGAACGTTGCTGCACGCCTTTTTCTACCAGATGCCGTTCTTCCTGATCCAGGCGTGGTCCGCCGCCGCGATTATCCGGTCGCGACGTCGATCTTACGCGGATGGGATACTCCTTTGCATGCTGGCGCTGAGCGCGCTCTATTTCCTTGTGAAGATCTATGCCGCAGTTGCGGCAGGCTCTGGTGCCACGGCGGCGGATTATCTCCAAAGCCCGTTCGCCCTGATTTCGCAGGCGCTCGGAGCAATGCTGATCGTCGGCACGGGCGTGGCGATGCTTGGGGTCATGGTCAAGGACGTCGTGGACGAGGCTCGCGCCAGTTCCGAGATCGATGCCCTCTCGGGTCTTTGCAATCGACGCGGGTTTTCGAGCCGCGTCGCGCCTCTTCTGCGCGACCTGAGCGATCATGACGTCGGAACGCTGATCCTCGCGGACATTGATCGGTTCAAACTTGTTAACGATACCTTTGGCCATCATACGGGCGACGAAGTCATCCGAGAGTTTTCGCATATTTTGGCTGATGTAATGCCTCACCGTGCGGTGGCGGGGCGCGTCGGGGGTGAGGAGTTCGCCATATTTCTTCCGCGCGTGGGATTGGCCGATGCGCGCATAGTAGCCAACGGAATTCGTTCGGAGCTTGCGGTGAAACGGATTAACGGCCTTCCGGAAGGCGTCGCAGTGACGGCAAGCTTCGGCGTTTCTGCGGTAGCGGCGGGTGAGTTATTAGACGCGGCAATGCGGCGGGCTGATAATTCGCTTTATGCCGCCAAAGCTGGAGGAAGGAATCGTGTAGAATGCGCCGAACCACCCATCCGGGTCATCGCGTCTGCCGATTACCATAGGTCTGGAAAGTATCGACCGACGTAAGGCCAGGCGGGCAATTGATCTCGACCCCAGCTTACTCCAATCCTGGCGACCGCACGACTAGCGTCATTGCCGCGATGGCGGCTTGCGCGTGGCGCCTCGCAACCGAGCTTACGATTGGGTGAGTGGCACTCAGCAGCCCCCTGAATCCAACGCGTCTACTTTCCGGCTGTCGACCCGGTCACTCAGAATGACTCGGCCCTCTGCACACTAACCTGGATCTTCGAAGCGTCGGTGGAACTGTTGTGGCTAAGGCGATTGCTGACGTCCTGGATACGTTCATCCGAGCGCCGATAGACCTTGAGCTCCCGTCCGCGAAACTGCCCAAAGCAAGCGCCTTGTTGCTGTCTGGCCGTACCCAGCACCGCGACGTCCTTCGTCGCCCGCTCTTTGTTGGACAGAAACGGCGGACCACAGACTCCGCCGCGACAGCGTTCAACGGTGAAGTGGCGGCGGTCGGCTCGGACCAACGGTGGCTCATACCCAATAGGGTGCTATTCCGTAGTAGTCGTAAACGCGGCGGCCGCTCTCAGGACTCCAATCGTAATCCTGGCCCGCAGGATATCTCGGAGCACCCTCGACCTGCTCCTTGGTGATGTTCACTTGGAACCCACCGAGGTCGGTATTGTAATCAAGCATTTCCCATGGAAGCGGGTAATGCTCATGTCCAATACCAAGTATGCCGCCGAAACTCATCACAGCATATGCGACGCGGCCGCCGCGCTTTTCCAGGATGATCCGCTCGATAGAGCCGACGTTTTCCCCATTCATGTCATAGACGGCGGTGCCTACCACCTTATCGCTGGCGATAAGATCGTGTGATTCGTGTAGATCCGGGTTCACCATCTTCGTTCCTCCTTAAGGCTGGCGTAACAGAGCAGGTGCCTAACGGGGCTTCAGGCAACTTGTTCCTTCGATCGATGCATCCTCACCGAGACGTGGACCTCCGGGGGGCCAGAATCATTGGCGAGGCGCCCGGATAGAGCAATCTTCGCGGGCTGAGCGCTGCACTCGGATTCGAGGGCAGAGCTTTGGGGTTCGGAGCTCCGCCGATGGTCTATTCGGCTTGCCGACGACCGGATGCCTCTCTGCCAGGGGTAATCTCCTGCAAAGGCGTAAATAACCTCAAACCTTCGACTACTTTTGCCGTGGCGCCGAAAGCTGTCTTCCTGCCGAAACCAGCTTTCCGGCTCGCTTGGCGCTAACCGCCTCAACCAATGTTCGCGCCGCGTTGCGTACCTCTTCCTGCACCGCCTCGTCGGCATCCAATTCTTCATGGCTCAATGCGTAGGGTTTCCAATAGCCGATATACCGATCCAACTCCGCCAATGGACCGGCGGGTTCCAGATGCATGTAGCAAAGCCAGTCTGACAGGCTGCGCCGAACGTTCTCCGCTCCCTCCACGTCACCATGAACGATAACTGAAAAGAGCCGTCCTGCGAGATGCCGAGGGTAGTTCCAGCCTTCGAGCTCGAGCGCCTTAGCAAGCTTCGCATCTTTACCCTGCGTTGCGGTCGGATCCGGGTTGCCGCCGTCAGCGCAAACCAACCGGTCCATCATCAGTTTTATCGGGGACGAGACCTGGTACCAATTGACCGGGGTGACGATCATGATGCCGTGGGCCTCGACCCACATCGGATAGATCTCGTTCATCCAGTCGTCGACCTGTCCAAGCGAATAGTTGGGATAGCAAGAGCATGGCCAGTGACAGAGCGCCGGCGAAGTGGAAAAGCAAGCCTTGCAGGGATGGATCATTCGCCCGTATTCGGAGGCAAGGCGATGTAGTTCGAGGACTGTCGTCTTGACCCCGGCCGCCTGATCGATCGCTTCTTGTGCGACCCGCATCAGCCGATAGGATTTCGACATTTCGCCGGGACAAGTGTGCTCGCTACGGGACGACCCGCTGATCAATAGGATGCGCGCTGGACCCCTGGCATCCAGGTGACGCAATTGCGCGGCGTGAACCGCATCACGCGCTGCAAGCCAGTCGATGGAAAGCTCGTACTCCGGATCCTTGAATGGGGCGCCGGCCTTTTGGGTGCGAGGCGCTTTTCGCTGATGCTCATAGGCATCCCAAGCCGCCGAGGCTACCTTATCCAGTTCCGACCGAAGACTGTCGAAGGCAGGATCCTGAAACCGATTGAGGAAGCGACGGCGAAACTCGGCTTCCTCCAACCGCGGACTTGGCGTTCCCTTTCGCGGCTCCAGCAGCGCCGGTGAAAGCGTTATCCGAGAGTTTTTTACCATCATCCCACGACCGTAGAGTGGCAGGTCTGCCTGTAATCGAGCAGGAAGGCATTTGTTCCGGGCGCCGATTTTCCGTGACCCCGAGAGCGATTGCCGAAGTCGACGCATCAAGCTCAGGCGCGTTCGCGCTGAGGCAGCCGAACACAGAAGTTGAAGCTTACAATCGGCCCCGCTGTCGGCCAACGATGGTCGGTCGCGCACACTCTCCGACAGACGGGATTTCAGCCGGTCTTTCCAGTGGCGCAGCAGCGAAACAATCTTCCTCCCCAACGGTTAAAAGCTGATCCCAGGAATGGGGATTTGTTGCCCCTTATTGGAGTGCGCCGCTTGGACATAGAGCAGGCTATTGATTGCCAGTCTGCCGAAGATGTTGATCCTTGGCTGTTGGGGCCAACGTAGCCGCGCTGAATGGAGCCGTCGTTTGTTGTAGACCTCCTCGACTTCGAAGGGTTCGAACAACAATCGGATATCTGTGCTCGCGATCGCCTGAAATACGCAGCCTGGGTTTCCATGCAATTGCGGAGCGTTTCCCATTCTCGCGGGACCCTGAGCGCGGCATCTGTCCCATCCTTCGGTTGCACAGGACGTCGACAAGGCGCACGTCCTTATCGGCGCATTTTTCCGTTGTGGACCCGGCAGAAATTAGCTCGTCAGGTCGCGGAATCACGCTTGCAGGGCTGACCCCTCGACGTCCCATTTGGCCCTTGGTTCACTTCGGAAAACCCCTAAATTGTTACTGGAATGGCTAATACCTTCGTATAAGATCAAGCATGCAACGACACATCTTCTAGCCTAGCCATTGCTTGTAGTGGGCTTTGCGGTGGACCGTATTTCCGTGTCCTTGCTCTATATTGCGGAACTCCAATTGGTACAGAAAGCCCTGACCGGAAACGGTCAGGGCTCCAGGCTCTGTCGACCGCTTCGTCGCCCGCCAGATGCCGGGCACTCGGTGCTCCAACCTGTAAACAGTGTCCTCCGCGCGGAGACTGCTCGAAGCAGCCTACCCTCCTGTATGAAGCACAATCGCCACCGATCATCAGCGCCGCTGTGATTGGCTGCAACCATCGGGAGCTTACAAGGGCGACGGCGGCATGTTCGAGGCTATAAGCACTCCTGCGGCCGTCCCAACAATATCCTGCTGCGTGGCGGGCTTTGCGATGACGACGGCGCCGTTGCTTTTCTTTCGCATGTCGTCGGGTAGCGTTTGGCCACTATAGAAGAAGAATGGAATGCCCCTCTCGTTGAGGAGATCGATGACCCTCTCGGTGGTTGTCGTACCCAAGCGAATGTCGAGCACCGCGAGCGCCAGCGCTTCATTTTTCGCCGCCACCAATGCGGCCTCAAGGGTCGCGCAGGGTCCCACCACCTGAGCTCCAACATCGAGAAATGCTGCTTCCAAGTCGAGAGCGATCCAAATCTCGTCCTCGACCACCAGAACTCTGACGCCCTCAAGAAGCCCGCGGTCGTCACTTTTCCGCGCCATCTGGCCGGATCTCCGGAAGCTCGATGTCGATCGTGCAGACGACGCCATCCGGTTGGAAATCGCGATGAACCGTAGATCCTGGCAAGCTCTTCTCGATCAGAACGCCGCCGAAACCCTGCTCGCTCGGCGGCTCGACCGGCGGGCCACCGCGTTCTTGCCAGATAACCCCAAGGTTCCGGCCGTTGTTCCCGAGTTTCCAACTGAGCCTGACCTGTCCGTTTCCAGTAGAAAACGCGCCGTATTTCGCGGCATTGGTCGCGAGCTCGTGGAGCACGAGACCGAACGGTGTAGCGAGGTCCGGCGGCAGCGTCACTGGCTCGCCCTCGATCTGCAGTCGGCGCCGATCGCTGCCGGCGTAGGCATCGAGTTGCCCTCGCGCCAACGCGTCAAGCTCGGCGCCGCGCCATTCAGAATCGACAAGCAGCTTATGGGCACTCGCAAGTGCTGCGAGGCGCCCTTCAAAACGCTCGACGAAGTCCTCGCTCGATCGGGTTGTGCGGAGCGTCTGGCGCGCCAGCGACTGGACGACGGCGAGCGTGTTCTTCACCCGATGGCTTAGCTCGTTCAACAAGAGCTGCCCGCGCCGCTCCCAGCGTTTGCGGTCGGTAATGTCGCGGGTGCTTTCCAGCACAAGGCGGCGCTCGCCAAACGGCACGAGCTCGATTTGACTCTCTACCGTCAGAACGCGACCGTCCTTCGTCGTATGGTTCAGTTCGCCGCTCCAACGGCCCCTTTGGCCGAGTGTTCGCCTGAGCTTGTCAAAGGACGAGCCGGGAACGGCCGTCTTTAGCAGTTCTTCCTTGCGCCTTCCAAGCGCCTCCTCACGCGAATAACCATAGAGTTCCTCGCTGCCGCGATTCCACTGCATTATGCCACCGTCAAAGTCCCACACGAATATCGGTGAGCGCGAAAGCTCGACGAGCCGCATTTCCTGCTCAAGGCGTTGCCCGCTCTCCTTTGCCACCTCTTCGGCATGGCGCCGCTCGCTGATGTCGACGAAGGTCACCACAACGCCGTCTATCTTGTCTTCCATCGTGCGGTAGGGGCGCATCCGCACTAGATACCAGCCATCATTGCGGCTCTTCACCTCGTGTTCGACTGGTCTGAGCGTCTCCAGCACCGCCCGCGCGTCATCAGAAAGTCTCTTATATTGAAGGTGATGTGTGAAATCAGTGATCGGCCGCCCTTCGTCGTTCGGAGTGACGTTGAATATTTCCGTCAACCGCGGGGTAAACCGCTTGATACGGAGGGATGGGTCAAGAAAAAGCGTCGCGATATCGGTTGCGGCCATCAAGTTCTGTAGGTCGCTGTGAGCCCGCGATATGCTTTCCAGCTTCAGCTTGAGCTCATTGTTGACAGTTTGCAGCTCCTCGTTAATGGATTGTAGCTCTTCCTTGCTCGTTTCCAGTTCCTCGGCCGTCGAACGGTATTCCTCGTTCATCGACTGCAGTTCTTCGTTGGCAGCCCGCAACTCCTCAGTAGCAGTGTCCGACTCCTCGCTCGTCAGGCGAAGCCGGTTTTGCGCGAGCTGCAATTCCTCTTGCAAGCGGCGGATCGCCTCGTCGATCGTCGGGCGCCCGTCAAGCGTATCGAGCACGACCTCCTGGGTCTTGTCGATGGCTTCGCCTTCGATAAACAGCACAAGAGCATGCCGCGTACGCTCCGTCCCCTGGACCACAGGCTTCACTTGCAAGTAGACGCGGTGCGGCTGTCCATCGAGGTCAGCAAGAATGGGCATGCTCAACGTGGGTTCATTCCGCTCGAAGGCCCGGTGCAGCGCTGCTCTTAGATCGAAGCGAAATTCCTCACGCACGAGATCCGTGGCGCCGGTACTGACGGGCCCTCCCGACGGCTTGAGGAAGCGTCCGGCATTTTCCGAAAGATGAATCGCGTGATGACTTTCATCGACCAGCATGCTCGGCGGCGCGATTTTCTCGAGCATCTGGCGGTGTACAGCTGCGTCGCTGACGTGCCCTGCCGGCGACGTCCGACTGATGGTCGATTTCATTTCCGGCTTATGTGGACCAAGCAGCGCCGGCAGCACCATGGGTCGAGCACCGCCGCCCGCTACAGCCCTGTAGATACGTGCCTCGCGATCCACAGTGAGGAAGAGTCCGGGGTAGTCAGCACTTTCCGACGATCCGAGGAAAAGGAAGCCACCTGCGTTGAGCGCGTAATGAAACGTGTTGCACACCTGCTGTTGAAGCTGCCGATCGAGATAAATCAGCAGGTTTCGGCAGGAAATCATATCGAGATGGGAGAAGGGCGGGTCTCTGAGCAAGCTGTGGCTGGCAAAGAGAACCACATCGCGCAACTCGCGGCGCACTCGATAGTGATCTCCCTCACGCTGAAAAAACCTGCGCAGTCGTTCCTCCGAGAGATCGCCTTCGATAGTCGATGGGTATCGTCCTTCGCGCGCGATGCGCAGTGCCTGTGCGTCGAGGTCCGAGCCGAAGACCTGGATTTCCGGCGAAAGGTCGCGGCGTGCCGCCTCCTCGAGCAGAAGCATGCCCATCGTATAGGTTTCCTCACCGGTGGCGCAGCCCGGAACCCAGACCCTGATCGCGTCGGCAACTTCCTTTCCATCAAACAATTGCGGGATGACTGTTTCGGCAAGAGCCTCGAAAGCCGACGGACCGCGAAAGAACGTCGTAACCGAAATCAAAAAGTCGCTGAACAGCGCCTGGGCTTCTTCGGGATTCTCACGCAGGTAGTTGTAGTAGTCCGCAAAGGTCTCCCTCCTGGCGACCTGCGCTCGCCGTCCGATGCGCCGCAGAATCGTAGCCCGCTTGTATTGGGAGAAATCATGTCCGGTTCGGCCGCGCACATGGGCCAGAATTCGCCCGATCATATCGTCATCGTCTGCGCGGAACGGGTGGGACGGAAGCTGATCACGGCGGGCGAGCAACTCAGCCACCCGATGAGGAAGCGCTCGGATAGGCAGCACGAAGTCTGCAACCTCAGTGTCGATGGCATTGCGCGGCATGGAGGCATATTCTGCCTCTTCGGGATCCTGAACGAGCACGATTCCGCCCGCCTCCTTAATAGCCTTCACACCAATCGCACCGTCCGCCCCGGCACCAGTGAGAATGACCGCAAATTCGCTGCCATGCTCCTCGGCAAGCGACCGAAAGAAAAGGTCAATGGGCGCGCGGAGGGCATGCGGCTCTTCGAAGGGGAGCGCGGCTATCGTACCGTCGGCAATCTTAAGCCGACGGTTCGGCGCGATGACGTATACGTGGTTGCTTTCAAGGCGCGCTTGGTCCTCGACCTGCGTAACCGGCATGCGCGTCCGTGCCGCCAAAATGTTCGCAAGCTCGCTTCTGGCGTGCGGATCGAGATGGACAATGACGACGAAGGTGGCGCCCGTGTCATTCGGCATAAGATCAAAGAAGGTTTGAAGAGCCTGGACGCCACCCGCAGAAGCTCCGATTGCGACGATCGGAGAATCCAATTCTCGATCCATGCTCATCCTCCCGGCACCGCACAGGAACAGCCGCCTGTCCGGCTGTGGCTTCCTCTGCGGGGATATCGGCAACCTGCGAGGCCGGAGGTGGCCACTATTATACGCTTCCGGCACGATCCCTTATATCAGCTGACATATCGGCGCCGATAGTGTCGGCTGGGAAAATCTTCCCTTCCCCGACTAAGATTCTCACCGCGATCGAACTTATCCGTTCGTCGAACGTTTTTGCCCGATGGAGCATACTATGGGCCGCCGTGACGTCATAGCCATAGGAGGTTCGCTTGGCGCGGTGGCAGCCCTGAAGCACTTACTTGGCAAACTTCCGGGCGACTTCGACGCCGCTGTATTCGTCGTCATACATGTCGGCGCACGCGGAAAAGATCTACTCGCCGAGATATTCAACGCGCATTCCGGAATTCCCGTAACGACTGCAGTCGACGGGGAGGTTATAGAGCGCCGGCACGTCTATATTGCGCCGGCAGACCACCACCTCCTCGTCATTGACGGCGTCATCCGGCTTGGCCGCGGGCCGCGCGAGAACCTGGCCCGACCGGCGGTTGACCCTCTCTTTCGATCAATCGGTTTGAATTACGGACCGCGGTCAGTCGCTGTCGTACTCACGGGGATGTTGAACGACGGGGCCGCTGGCCTTGCCGATCTCAAGCGGTGTGGTGGGGTGACAGTCGTCCAGAACCCGAGCGATGCAGTTGCGCCGGACATGCCAATGGGCGCCCTAAGAGCAAGCGATGTCGATTACCGCGCTCCTCTCGACGGTCTCGCTGCACTCCTCGTTGAGCTCACCGGCGAAGAGGCCGGTCCGCCAATTCCCGTCCCCGCCGAAATCAGACTTGAGGTCGATATCGCGTTCGGCCGACAGATCGGTTCCGAGACAATGCTAACCATTGCGAACCCGGTCCCGATCTCGTGTCCGGCCTGCGGCGGCGTACTCTCGCAAATCAAGAGTTGGCCGCCCCTGCGGTTTCGCTGTCAAGTCGGGCATGCCTATACGTCCGAGGCTTTAGCTGCGGAGTCGGAAGGAGCCGTCGACGAGGCTCTGAGAGTTGCCCTTCGGATCATCGAGGAAAGGGTGACTCTCAGCGAAAAAATGGCGCAAGATGCGCATCGCAGCGGGTTCGCCGCCGCCGCCGCCGCAAACAGAAGGCGGGCCAATGAAGGAAGGGAGCATGCGGAAACACTGCGCCGCGCCATCCTTGGCAGCGCGCCGGATACAACTGCAGGCAAATTGGAGGATGCCGATCTCGCCGTTGCCAAGCATCCGGATCCAATCGACCCGGAATCATCTTGATCAGCAGCTTCCTTCGGCAGCCGCCACCGGCAATAAATCGCGCAAATGCGGCATTCAGGCGCTTGCAGGGTCGGTCGAACGGTCGTTCACAAGGTGGTCAACAGCAGTTATCATCTCCGCCATCGCGAACGGCTTCTCAAGCATTATGCTGTTCGGGACGCCATTGATCGCCCACTCGGCCGCGCTGTCCCCGCTGATGTAAACGACAGCCATTTCCGTAGCGGGGGGGGGGAATCCGTCAGATCCGCTGCGCCAAAGACTCTCAAGGGTGCGGCTGCTCTCTGCCCATTGCAGTTACCGAGCCTGCTCGTGCCACGGTGCAATCGGCCCAAAGGGGGGATTTTATAGTCTTTCGGGCCAGCTGCCTTTCTGCTCGCAACCTGGAGAACGGCCACGCGACCGAGAATCAGCGCGACCGCAAAGCCTCCAGAAGAAGCTGGTATGTCGGTGCCAGCCGCCTAAGCAGATCGGCCGCTTCCGCGTCTTTGCCGGTGACAAGGGGATACTGCAATGCCCCTATCAGGGCCGCTTGCTCCGAAGCAATATGAGCAGCGTCTGTATAGCCAATCCGGGAAAGGCAAGTGGCGGCATCCGCGAGCCGTCTAGCGCCAACGCGGACTGCAAAGTGGATCAGGTGTGCACGCAAGTCTTCGTCGCACCTCGCGTCGATCATGCTCGCCAATGCCTCGGCCGCCTCGCCATTACCGATGGTGCCTTCGGGGAGGTGTCGCGGCCTTTGCATGGACAACCACCTGATCGCGGCAGGCAGCGACGCTCTGATCACATCGTCTTCATCAACAACGCGTACTTGTCGGAAACCGAAACGCATGGTGAAGGGCGTTCCATAGTCGATGGTTTCCGCCTGCCATGCGGTCAGGAAATCGCCGATCGGCAATGTTGCGAATGGGTATCCCTGCGGATCATGCAACTGCACCCTATCATTCGCGATGCCGATGACGACGACGAAGTGATCTGCGCCGATTGGGCCGTCCTTGCCCGGTTGGTACCGAAGCCAGCCCATCTCTACCGGACCGACCCAGACTGGACCGTGGACGAGTTGAGATCGGAGTCGCTCGAGTGCATCTCCGGCGTTCCCGGCACTCATGACGGACGACGTCCAGCCCATGGCATCGAGAGCGGCATTGAAGCCAGCCTCAGGCGTCCAGCCGAAGGGATCGAAGAAGGGCAGAGACCCGCCGACGAGCTGCATCCCGAAAGGGCTACCTGTGGCGAACTCGATGCTTGCGGTGGATGGAGCGTGTTTGCCAAACATCATCGCGAAGGCGTTCGCGTAGCAATATGGACCGGAGCCTATATACGGAAAATGCTGCATGAACTTGCCTCTCAAATCTGGTTCCGAGGCAATGCAAGAGGGGCATTTTCATCAAAATTGTCAACGACCAGTTTTTTTGAGCACGTGGCAGAGCTCAACAGCTGATGGAAAACAGATTCGATCCGGATACCTCGCTTTCGATTTGCTTGAAACCACGAGCAAGGTAATAAGGTGAGTTGTCAGGCGTTGCACAGAGATAGCAAAATGCGTGTTCCCGCGCCGAAGCCTCTTTTTGGGCGGCTTCCATCAACTTCGCTGCGATACCGCGCCGTCGCATGTCCGGCTCAACTCAAAGAGCGGCAATCCACGGCGTGTATTGTGGCCGATCATCAAGATCATTTTCGATCAACAAGACTGATCCAAGATACTAGCCTTGCTCATGGCAACAAGAGCGAGCGGGATTCCATCGCCCTTAATCATTCGATCGAGGTGAGCCCGATATTCGGCCAAAGACACGCCGCTTTCAGTCACTACGCGTTCCAAGCACGGACAGCGCGTTTGCCGACATTTCCGGAAAGGGAAAGGCGGTTCCAAGCGACACGAGGTCAAGGAATTCCGATAACATCGACACGTCGCCGTCGACATACTCGACCATCGATCGGAATCAGTCCGCCACGTGCTTCAGCGTTATTACTGGGGCAATGGGCGAGCGGGTCGCCAGCCACGGCTGTGGGCGCCTGCCGTGGCGGCACCGGCTTCAAGCCGGATGATGCAGGACGCTGAGCCCGCCATCCACCGTCAAGCACGTCGCGTTCATGAAAGGGCACTCGTCCGAAATCATGAAGACGGCGGCGCGGGCGATCTCTTCTGCCGTCGCAATGCGGCCGCCCGGGTGAAGCTTCAGGGTTGCCGTCTCGGCTGCCGCCGGGTCAGGAAAGCTGTTCCAGTAGTCGTACGCCTTTTGGGTCAGGACATAACCCGGTGCCAGCGCATTCACGCGGACCCCCTTCGACGCATATTCGATGCCGAGCGCCTTCGTCATACCGATTAGCGCGTGCTTTGCCACCGGATAGGGGAATGTGTGCGGAATGATGGTGAATGCATGCGTCGAGGCGATGTTGAGGATCGCCCCGCCGCCCTGCTCGATAAGGCTGGGGAGAACCGCCTTGCAGCAATTCCAGGCGCCACGGAGGTTGATGTCGAAACAGCGCTGCCAATCGGCATTGCTCATCTCCAGCGGCTCCGAGAAGACGTTGACCCCTGCATTGTTGACGAGCGCGTTGATTGGACCGATCGACGAAGCGGCTGCCGACAGCGTTGATTCGATCGCCTCCGCATCCGTAATATCTGCCTCGGCGTAGGCGAGCGACTGCCCCTGCCGCTGCAAGCGCTTCGCCTCCTTTTCAAGCAGGGGACCGTCGCGGTCGAGGAGGAAGAGTGCCGCCCGCTCCGACAGGAACGCTTCGGCAATCGCAAGGCCGATACCCTGCGCAGCACCGGTCACCATGATCCGCTTACCCTTAAGCCGGTCACTCATCCCTGCCCCCTTCGATCGGCGCCTAGTTCTCACCACTCGGCCACACTGCCGTCCGAATGGCGCCAGACCGGATTGCGCCAGCGATGCCCCTCCTTCGCGCGTTCGATCACATATGCCTCGTCGACCTCGATGCCGAGGCCGGGCCCCTGCGGAATGGAAACGAAACCGTCTTCGTAAGCGAAGACCTCCTTGTTGGAGATGTAGTCGAGGATGTCGTTCGCCTCGTTGTAGTGGATGCCAAGGCTCTGCTCCTGGATGAATGCGTTATAGCTGACCGCATCGACCTGCAGGCACGCGGCAAGCGCAATCGGCCCGAGGGGGCAGTGCGGCGCCAGCGCTACGTCGTAAGCCTCGGCCATCGCGGCGATCTTGCGGCATTCGGTGATCCCGCCGGCATGGGAAAGATCCGGCTGGATGATGTCGACGAAGCCGTCGGAGAGAACCGATTTGAAGTCCCAGCGCGAATAGAGCCTTTCGCCGAGTGCGATCGGCGTCGAGCAATGATTGGCGATTTCCCTCAGGGCTTCGCGGTTCTCCGAAAGGACGGGCTCCTCGATGAACATGAGCTTGAACTGCTCAAGCTCCTTGGCGAGAACCTTCGCCATCGGGCGATGGACCCGCCCGTGGAAATCGACGCCGATGCCGACATGAGGGCCGATCGCATCGCGGATGAGCCCTATCGTCTCCACCGCCTTGTCGATCTTCTCGTTGGTGTCGACGATCTGCATCTCCTCACAGCCGTTGAGCTTGATCGCCTTGAAGCCACGGGCGACCACCTCGCGCGCATTGTTCGCGACATCGCTCGGGCGGTCGCCGCCGATCCAGGAATAGACCTTGATCCTGTCACGGCACTGGCCGCCGAGCAAAGAGTGGACGGGCTGACCGAGGGCCTTGCCCTTGATGTCCCAAAGCGCCTGATCGATGCCGGCGAGCGCGCTCATATGGATGGCGCCGCCGCGGTAGAACCCGCCTCGATAAAGGACATTCCAATGGTCCTCGATCAGGAAGGGGTCCTTGCCCACGAGATAGTCCGAAAGCTCGTGAACGGCAGCTTCGACCGTGAGCGCGCGCCCCTCGACCGCGGGCTCCCCCCAGCCGACGATGCCCTCATCGGTCTCGATCTTGAGAAACAGCCAGCGCGGCGGAACGATGTAGGTCGTCAGCTTGGTGATTTTCATGAAATGCGTCCAGTTTGTCAGAGAGTGCGGCTAATCGTTTGCGCGGTCAGGCGGGCGGCGAGTGCCGCCTTACGGCGACGGCGAGATCGCGGGCGGCGAGGTCCAGCAGCTGGCACGAACAGGCGCGTGCTGCTGCCGTGTCGCGCATCCGCAGCGCTTCGACCAATTGCCTGTGGATTTCCACGGCATCGCCACATGTGTCCGCCGCCTCGTTTGAGGCTTGCAGCGAGAATTTGAGGCCGGCCTGGATGATGCTCGCCAGCTGCTGGAACACCTGATTGTGGCTCGCCTTCAAGAGCGATTCGTGGAAGGCGACGTCCGCCGCCGTGAACTTCACGATGTCGCCATCGGCGTCTCTCATCTGCTGCCAGGCGCGCTCAATGGCGGCGATTTCCTGCACCGTCGCACGCGCAGCAGCCAGTTCCGCAGCAATCGGTTCGATCGCACGACGCGCTTCCAGAATACAGTTCAGAAGATCGAACTGAAAAATTCGGTCACCGATCCACTCCAGGACCTGCTGGTCGAGTATGTTCCACTCGTCCTTGCTGCAGACGACGGTACCAACGCGCGAGCGACCGCGCACCAGGCCCTTCGATTCGAGGATCTTCAGCGATTCCCGTATCACCGTGCGGCTGACGCCGTAGCGCTCGCACAGGTCGTTCTCCCGCGGCAGAAAGCTGCCTGCCGGATAGTCGTCACCGCAGATCTCGGCGGCGATCGCCCGCGTCACATCCTTCTGGACACGGGGCCGGCGAGAAGGCGCGCCGCTCGGCTCCGTCGATTGATCCTGCTGTCCTTGCACCGAAATCTCCATGCGCGGCGGTTATTTTCTTCGGACTTGAGGCGATGCTTATCGCAATTGAGCCGAGGTGACGACCCTTCGTTCGGCCGCTTTCTCAGACAGGCGCTTATCATTCATCATACCAGAGCAATTGACAAGTATGATCTTTCCATCATACACAAATGCGGCTGCTGGGAGCAGTTCGAATAGGGAGAGAAATCATGCGCTTTATCAAGGCCGTCGCTTTGGCCGGCACCGTCGCGATTTTTGCTGCAACATCCGCCTTCGCCGCCGACGTAAAGATCGGTTTCATCGTCAAGCAGCCTGAGGAGCCGTGGTTCCAGGACGAATGGAAATTCGCCGACGAGGCGGCCAAGGAAAAGGGCTTCACGCTCGTCAAGATCGGAGCCCAGGATGGCGAAAAGGTACAGTCGGCCATCGACAATCTCGGCGCCCAAGGTGCGCAGGGGTTCATCATCTGCACCCCTGACGTGAAGCTCGGCCCCGGCATCGTCGCCAAGGCGGCAGCCAACGATCTGAAGCTGATGACGGTCGACGATCGGCTGGTCAATGCCGACGGCAGCCCCATCGAGGACGTGCCGCATATGGGCATCTCCGCCACCAAGATCGGCGAGGCGGTGGGCGAGGCGATCGTCGCGGAGATCAAGAAGCGCGGCTGGGACATGAAGGAAGTCGGCGCGATCCGCGTTTCCTACGACCAGCTCCCAACAGCCGTGGACCGGGTTGAAGGCGCGCTCTCCGTTCTTAAGGCGAACGGCTTCCCCGAAGCCAATGTCTTCGACGCGCCGCAGGCAAAGACCGACACCGAAGCCGCTCTCAATGCCGCAACAGTCGTTCTCAACAAGAATGCCGGTATCAAGAAGTGGGTCGCCGTCGGTCTCAACGACGAAGCCGTGCTCGGTGCAGTGCGTGCCACCGAGACGGTCGGCATCCCCGCGGACAGCATGATCGGCATCGGCATCGGCGGCGCGGACTCCGCGATCAACGAGTTCAAGAAGCCTTCCGCGACGGGCTTCTTCGGCACCGTCATCATCTCGCCAAAGCGCCACGGCTACGAGACGGCCCTCAACATGTATGAGTGGATCGCCAACGGCAAGGAACCGGAAAAGCTGATCCTGACCGCGGGCCAGCTTGCATTGCGCGACAACTATGAGGCCGTCCGCAAGGAACTCGGGATCGAGTAGGCCCTGCCGACTGAAACGAGCCCGGCGTTGCCAAGCCGCCGGGCGTCCTTCTCGGAGCGCTGCAATGCAGGACTTTCTGGAATTCCAATCGATTTCAAAGGGCTATCCCGGCGTCCAGGCGCTGTCGGAGGTCTCCTTCTCTGTCCGAAAGGGCGCCGTTCACGGGCTGATGGGCGAAAACGGAGCGGGAAAGTCCACCCTGATACGGGTGCTCTCCGGAGACCAGGCGGCCGACACCGGCGAGATCCGCATAAACGGCGAGCCGCAGCACTATCGTTCCGTACGCGATGCCTTCAACGCAGGCGTCATCGTCATCCATCAGGAACTGCAGCTCGTACCGGAGCTGACGGTGGCCGAAAACCTCTGGCTCGGCCGTTTCCCCGGCAAGGCCGGCGTCATCGACCGTCGACAATTGATCCGCGTCGTCTCCGACAGACTCTCCGAAATCGGTATCGACGTCGATCCTGAGGCGAAGGTTGCGTCCCTGTCGATCGGCGAGCGGCAGATGGTCGAGATCGCCAAAGCGGTGATGACCGACGCTCGCGTGATTGCCTTGGACGAGCCGACCTCTTCGCTCTCATCGCGAGAAAGCGAAATCCTCTTCGCCCTGATCGACAGATTGCGGTCGAATGGTACGGTCATCCTCTATGTCTCGCATCGGCTGGACGAGATCTTCCGTCTGTGCAACAGCCTGACTGTGCTGAGAGACGGCCGGCTTGCAGCCCATCATCCGGACATCTCGAAAGTCCGCCGCGAGCAGATTATCGCTGAAATGGTCGGGCGCGAAATTTCGAATATCTGGGGTTGGCGCGCCCGGACGCTCGGAGCCGCGAGGCTTACGGTCGAACGCGTTTCCGGCGCCAACCTGCCCCAGCCGATCAGCTTTACCGTCCGCGCCGGCGAGATTCTCGGCTTCTTTGGCCTCATCGGCGCGGGCCGCAGCGAAATGGCCCGTTTGGTCTATGGTGCCGATCGCCGCCGGCAGGGCAAGGTTCTGGTGGACGGCCTTGCCGTGCCGGCGGACAGCCCGCGGCTGTCGATCCGTGCCGGCGTCGTTCTGTGCCCGGAAGACAGGAAGTTCGATGGCATCGTCCAAGGGCGCTCCATCGAGGAGAACATGGCGATCTCCTCCCGCCGTCATTTCTCGCCATTCGGGGTTGTCGACAAGGGTAAGGAGGCGGAGCTTGCCGAGCGTTTCATCGCGAAGCTGCGGGTGCGCACGCCCTCGCGTCACCAGGACATCGTCAATCTTTCCGGCGGAAACCAGCAGAAGGTGATCCTTGGACGCTGGCTGTCGGAAGAGGGCGTCAAGGTGCTTCTGATCGACGAGCCGACCCGCGGCATCGACGTCGGCGCGAAATCGGAAATCTACGAAATTCTTTACGAGCTTGCGGCTCAAGGCATGGCGATCGTCGTTATCTCTAGCGAATTGCCGGAGGTTATGGGGATTGCGGACCGCATTCTCGTGATGTGCGAGGGCCGGATCGCGGCCGAAATCGACCGGAGCGATTTTGACGAACACCGGATTCTCGCAGCAGCACTTCCGGATGCCTCAGCCACGACGGCCACCCTTCCCGAACAGGTAAGCTGACCATGACGACTTCCTTGAAAAAACTTCTTCTCGGCGAACAGGGCCTGCTGGTGATCTTTGCCGCCGCCTTCGTGGTGGTGGCGCTGACGGTTCCGAATTTCCTCACCGAACGCAACATGCTCGGCCTGCTGCAGTCAGTGGTGACCATCGGCGTCGTCGCCTGCACCATGATGTTCTGCCTGGCGTCGCGCGACTTCGATCTGTCAGTCGGCTCCACCGTAGCCTTCTCGGGAATGGTTGCCGTCATGGCGTCGAACGCGACGGGCTCGATCGTGCTCGGTCTTCTGGCGGCTCTTGCCTGCGGTGGGATCGTCGGCCTCGCGAACGGCATCGTGATCGCCCGTTTCCGCATCAATGCGCTCATAACGACGCTAGCGACGATGCAGATCGTACGCGGCTTCGCCTTGATCGCGTCGGACGGCCGCGCGGTCGGAATCAACGATCCGGCATTTTATCAGCTCTCCCTGTCGAAGTTCCTGACCGTGCCCACGCCGATCTGGGTGATGGCTCTCTTCTTCATCGTGTTTGGCTTCCTGCTCAACCGTACCGTCTTCGGCAAGAACACGCTTGCGATCGGCGGCAACCCGGAAGCCTCCCGGCTTGCCGGCGTGGACGTCGCGCGGATGCGCATCTGGATTTTCGCCCTGCAGGGGCTGGTATGTGCGGTGGCTGGGGTCCTGCTCGCCTCGCGCATCACCTCGGGTCAGCCGAATGCGGCCACCGGCCTCGAACTCTCGGTGATTTCCGCCTGCGTTCTCGGCGGTGTTTCGCTTGCCGGCGGCAGGGCGACCATGACCGGCGTCGTCGTAGGCGTTCTGATCATGGGAATTGCCGAGAATGTCATGAACCTGCTCAACATCCAGGCCTTCTATCAGTACGTGGTGCGTGGCCTCATCCTGCTGATTGCGGTCCTCCTCGACAACATGCGCTCTGTCGCCGGCAGGCCGCGAGCCTGAGCGGCAATGCCGGAGGTACTGCGTCGACAGGTGCTCGCCATCCTTATACAAGTGCGCGCTCGAGAGCGCTGCGATTTCGCAGCAACCATGCGACGCTGCGCGGTTGCCAAGCGATGCCCCAGACGCGCGGAACATGCTCGGTCTTAGGTGTGATCCCCTGTTCTGTGACCTCGTTCGCTGCGCTCTCGGCGGCGAACTCAATGATCCAGTATCCGAGCCGATGCCGTTCCGGCGCCGCGAGGCAGTATCCATCGGCGAATAGGCGCACTTGTCGCATCCGGCTTTCGGGTATCGGGCAGACGGTTCCTCTCGGCAACGTCGTCATCGTAGAGCTGCGCGTTGTTCCAGGCATGGCCAATTCGGTCAGCCTGTCGACCGGACCGGCCGCCTCCCAGTCGATTAACGCAACGGGATTGCCGTGGCGGGAAATCACATTCCAGGGCGCTGCGTCACAGTGGCCGATAATGTCCGCTTTGCCGATGCTGCGACCGAACCAGCCACGCCAGACGGCGTCGGGTGGTGGCCGGAAGGTTGCAGCCGCCTCATGTAACCGGCGAATGAGATCGCCTAATCCCCAAATCGCCTCGTCCGACCAGGGCGTCGGATTGATGACCTTCCCGTCGATATACGTCAGGACCTCACGGCCGTGCTCGTCGAACCCGTCACCGACGACGCAAGGCGCGCCTTCGAAGCCTACCTCCTGCAAATGCCTCAGCAGCGCATGAACCGACCGGGTCCAGGGGCCCGCCTCCCGCAGGACGACAGAGCCGCGGCGTGTGACAGCGGTTCTCTCTCCCCCGGCTAGCGGGATTTCGGCGTCCTCGGTCATCGCAGCAGAATAGCAATGACCGTGTCTCTAAGGCCAGGCGCTTTGAAGCCCGGCATATCGGCTCAAGTGGAGCTGCTGCGGTGAAATATATTTCAGTCTAGGAAATATATTGACACGCATCCTTTCCTAGAGTTACCTGCCTCTACCGGACTTCGAGGAGGAAGAACGGACTTCACGAACACAGCGGCCGCTTCTGCGCGCCGATGCGCTTTTTGGGAGGGGCTTCGGCCTCGAGGAGGATTCTTGCGCAATTTTCTCAGCACGACCGCCATGGCGGTCCTCGCAACCACGCTTCTTGCCGGTACGGCCACCGCCGCGACAGAAAACCCGTTCCGCTGCAAGCCGGGCGAAAAATACGTCATGAACGTGATGGTATCGGGCGTCGAATACTGGTTCCCGGTCTACGAAATGTTCAAGCAGGCAGGCCAGCAATTCGGCTGCGAGACGGAATACACCGGAACGCCGGAATATGACGTCAACAAGCAGATCGCCAGCTTCGATCAAGCCTTGGCGCAGAACCCGGCCGGCATTCTGGTTCACCCCATGAACTCGGATCCGTTCATCGAGCCTATCAACCGGGCGACCGACCAGGGCACGGCGGTCGTGACCTTCGCCGCGGATTCGCCGCTGTCGAAGCGCGTATCCTACATCACCTCGGACAATACCCGCGAAGGTATCTATGCCGCCGACAAGATCGCCGAGAAGCTCGGCGGCAAGGGCGAGTATGCGGTCCTCGAAAATCCCGGCCAGGACAATCACGACAAGCGCATCGCGGCCTTCATCGCCCGCATGGAGGAGAAATGGCCCGACATGAAGCTCGTCGGCCGGGCCGCTTCCAACCAGGACCCGAACAAGGCCTATCAGGGGCTCACGAGCCTCATCCAGGCCAACCCGAATCTCGGCGCGGTCTTCATGCCTGAGGCCAATTCCGCGATCGGTGCGGCGCAGGCTAACAAGGAAACGGGCGGCAAAGTGCTCGTCATGTGCGCCGACGTCAACGCCAATATACTCGACATGATCAAGGCGGGCGAGGTCTTCGGCTCGATCAATCCTAACCAGGGCATGCAGGGCTATATGGGCTTCCTGCTGCTCTGGCTCGCCAAGCACCCCGAACTCATCGACCCTATGAACGATGCCAAGCGCTCCGGCTTCAATGCGATGAGCATCCCCGTCGTCGACAACGGGCTGTCGATTGTCACGGCCGATAACGCCGACGATTTCTACTGGGACAAGTACCTGAAACGCCGCGGTACCAAGGGCATCGAGGAATAAGATCGCATGGGCGGCCGCCTGGATCTTTGCTCCGGGCGGCCGACGAAGCGGGAGGGGAAAACGCGATGACGTCAGAGACCGTGCTGGAGATCCGCAATGTCAGCAAGCATTTCGGCGCCGTCAAGGCGTTGACAGCCGTAGACTTTCGGCTCGCACGGGGCGAAGTTCACGCGCTTTGCGGCGAGAACGGCGCCGGCAAGTCGACACTGATGAACGTCATTGCCGGCGTGCTGCAGCCGTCGGAAGGGGAAGTCCTCATCGAAGGCGCCCCCGTAAAGATCGCCTCGCCCGCGGTCGCACAGTCGCTCGGCATCGGCCTCGTGCATCAGGAGATCGCACTCTGCCCTGACGCGACGATCGCGGAAAACATGTTCATGGCGGCGACGAACCGCCGTCGCTCGGCTCTGATGAACTACGCCCAGCTGGAGCGCGACGCGCAGGCCGTGATGAATCGTCTGGCCCCGATCGACGTCAGCCAGAAGGTCGGCGACCTGCCGATCTCCAGTCAGCAGCTCGTCGAGATCGCCAAGGCACTGACGCTCGATTGCCGAGTGCTAATCTTCGACGAGCCGACGGCGGCGCTGACAGAGACCGAAGCGCAGGTGCTCTTCGGCATCATCCGCGATCTCAAGGCGCGCGGCATCTCGATCATCTATATTAGCCACCGCATGGCAGAGGTGTTCAGCCTCTGCGACCGGGTGACCGTCTTCCGCGACGGGCGCTATGTCGCGACGGAAATGGTCTCGGACGTCACTCCTGACGATGTGGTCCGGCTGATGGTCGGCCGCGAGATCAGCCAGCTTTATCCCGACAAGCAGCCTTCCTCCGAACGCCTAGGCGAGCCGATTCTTTGGGTCCGCGATCTCGGCGCCGGCGAACGCTTCCGCGACGTCAGCTTCGAGCTCCGCCACGGCGAGATTCTCGGCGTCGGTGGCCTGATCGGCTCCGGACGGACGGAAATTGCCGAGGGTATCTGCGCGCTGCGACCGGTGACGCAAGGCGAAATCCGGCTGCATGACAAGGTGCTTCGTCTACGGCGCTATTCCGACGCGGCCAAGGCCGGCGTCGTCTATCTTTCGGAGGACCGGAAAGGATCCGGCGTTTTCCTCGATCTCTCGATCGCCCAGAACATTGCCGCACTCGATCTGAAGGCATTGACCTCTCTTGGCCTGCTCAACTCCCGCGAGGAAAGAGCGCTCGCCGAAGACCTGACCCGCCGGCTTGGCGTGCGGATGGGCGGCGTCGATATGCCGGTCTCTTCGCTGTCGGGCGGCAATCAGCAGAAGGTGGCGATCGCCAAGCAATTGGCGGTCGATCCAAAGGTGATCCTGATGGACGAGCCGACGCGGGGCATCGATGTCGGCGCCAAATCGGAAATCCACCGCCTGCTGCGCGAGCTTGCCGGTGCCGGCATCGGCATTCTGGTGATCTCGTCCGAACTGCCGGAGCTGATCGGCCTCTGCGACCGCGTCCTGGTGGTGCGCGAGGGCCGGATCGCAGGCGAGGTATCGGGCAACGAAATGACCGAGGAGGCGATCATGCGGCTTGCATCCGGCATCGGCCCGGCAACCGAAACGAACTTGAAGGCATCCGGGCATGCTGCCTGAAGAAGCAGGAGACAGGGCTATGGCAGTGGATACATTGGCGGTTGTGCAAAAAACGCGCAGGCCGACATGGAAGCGGATCGGCACGATGCGCGAGGCTGGACTGATTGCGATCATCCTTTCGCTTTCAGTGATCATGAGCTTCGCCTCGCCGCACTTCCTGACTCTCGGCAATTTCCGGGCGATGCTCATGTCCTTCTCGGTCGAGGGCATCGTCGTCGTCGGCATGACGATCCTGCTGATCGTCGGCGGCATCGATCTTTCGGTCGGCTCCGTCGTCTGCTTCTCGATGGTGCTCTCGGGCTCGCTCTTTCTGATGGGAGTCGATCCCTGGACGGCGTCGCTCGTCGGGATTGCTGCCAGTGCCGCCATCGGCTGCATCATGGGCTTCTTCGTCACCGTGGTCGGGCTCAACCACTTCATTACGTCGCTTGCGGCCATGGTGATCGTGCGCGGTCTCTGCCTCGTCATCACCAAGGGCACACCGCTTTCGCTCTTCACCTTGCCGCCGGCATTCAAGGCGGTCGGTCAGGGTACTTTCTTCGGGGTTCCCTATGTGATCCTGATCTTCATCGCTGTCGTCGGCGCCTTTGATTTCCTTCTGCGCCGGGCGACCGCCTTCCGCAAGGTCTTCTATACCGGCAGCAACGAGAAGGCCGCGCTCTATTCCGGCATCAAGACGAAGGACGTCAAGTTCTGGGTGACGGTGCTGTGTGCGACACTCTCCGGCGTCGCGGGGACGATCTACATGTCGCGCTTCGGCGCCGCGACGCCGACCTTCGGCGTCGGCATGGAACTCAACATCATCGCCGCGGCGGTGATCGGCGGCGCCTCCCTGAACGGCGGCTCGGGCACGATCCTCGGCGCCATCCTCGGCATCGCCCTGCTCTCCGTCGTCACCAGCTCGCTGATCCTGCTCGACGTTTCGGTGTACTGGCAGGATATGATCAAGGGCTGCATACTGCTCGCCGCGGTTTCCATCGATCACTTGCTGCACAAGCGGAAGGCTCTCTGACATGCCGAACGCCAAACCGAAATCCATGTCCGCCCCGCGCGAAGAAATCGTCATCGCCAGGCAGATGCATCAAGCCCTGGTGCTGCACTTCCTGGAGGGCATGACGCAGGCGCAGATCGCCGACCAGCTCGGAATCTCGCATGCGACCGTCAACCGGCTCATCAAGCGCGGCCGCCAGCTTGGTCTCGTCGAGATCAAGATCAAGTCGCCGGTCGAGCCACTGGTGGAAATCGAAGAACAATTGCTGGCGCTCGGAGGTATCCGCCGCGCGGTCGTCGTGCCGACGGTCTCCGACAACCCTCAGATCGCGCTCCAGTCGGTCGGCGAAGCCGCGGCACGGCTTATGCTCGAACAGATCGCCGACGGAGATACGATCTGCATCACCGGCGGCAAGGGGGTAAGCGCCGTCGTTGCCGGCCTGCAACCCTCGCGCCGCTTTGATATCGAGGTTATCCCCGCGACCGGCTGCGTCCAGGGCAAGCACTATACCGACGTCAACCACGTCTCCACCCTGATGGCGGACCGGCTCGGCGGGCATTCCTTCCAGATACACGCGCCGCTCTTTGCCGATAGCGAAGCGGAACGGAAAATGCTGCTCGGCATGCGCTCGGTTGCCGACGTCTTCAAGCGGGCGCGCGACGCGAAGATCGCCGTGGTGGGCATCGGCTCGATCCTCTCGGACGACTCCAGCTATTACGACCTGCACCCCTCATCCAGCACCGATCGCGAGGCGATCGAGCAATCCGGAGCCTCCTGCGAACTGCTGGCGCATCTGCTCGATGATCACGGGCGCGTCTGCGGCTACGGACTCAATCGGCGTCTGGTTTCGCTGACGCTCTCCGAATTCGCTTCGATCCCGACGAAGATCGGTGTCGCAAGCGGGCCTAGCAAGGCGGGGCCGATCTTAAGCGTCATGCGCGGCAATCATCTGGACACGCTCGTCACGGATCAGGCGACGGGAGCGCGCATTCTCGAACTGGCCAAGGAAGGCGGAGAGCGTTCATGAATGGACAACAAATCATGCGGGAGATCGGCCGCTCCGGGGTCGCGGCCTCTGCGGTCGGCCTCGGCACCTGGGCAATCGGCGGCTGGATGTGGGGCGGCACGGACGAGCGGGAATCGGTCGCCGCCATCCAGGCCTCTCTGGATGCAGGCGTGACGCTGATCGACACGGCACCCGCCTATGGGCTCGGGCGGGCGGAAGAGATCGTCGGCAAGGCGCTGTCCGGGCGCCGCGACAAGGCGGTTATCGCAACGAAGTGCGGCCTCGTCTGGCACACACAGCAGGGCAATCACTTCTTCGACCAGGACGGCAGGCGGGTCCACCGCCATCTCGGCCGGGAGTCGATCTTCCACGAGGTGGAACAGAGCCTCAGACGGCTCGGCACCGACTATATCGACCTCTACATCACCCATTGGCAAGACCCGACGACACCGATCGAGGAAACCATGCGGGCGCTCGAGGACCTGCGCGCCGCCGGCAAGATCCGGGCGATCGGCGCCAGCAATGTGAACCTGGAAGAACTCCAGATCTATGTGCAGATCGGCGGTCTCGATGCGATCCAGGAACGGTTCAGCATGCTCGACCGGGAGATCGAAGCGCAACTCCTGCCGGTCACGATGGCAAACGGAGTGGCGACGCTCAGCTATTCGTCGCTCGCTCTGGGCCTTCTCTCCGGCTCGATCGGGCCCGAACGCGTCTTTTCCGGCGACGACCAGCGCAGGAACAATCCGCGTTTCTCCGTCGCAAACCGGGAGAAGGTCACGCGCTTCGCCGAAGCGATAAGGCCGATCGCGCAAGAATACGAGGGATCGATCGCCCAGATCGTCATCGCCTGGACCCTGGCGCAGCCTGGCATCACCTTCGCGCTTTGCGGCGCGCGCAATCCCGCCCAGGCGCTCGACAATGCAGGAGCCGGCACGATCCGGCTCAGCGCGGAGGCCCTCTCGGCGATCGATGCTGCGATAGCGGCCGAGCTGGCAAACATGGACAGGTAACGGACCGCCCCATGACAAGGACAGAGATTTTGGACGGGCTCCGCCAGAGCCCGAAGGTGGACGTCTGCGTCCTCGGCGGCGGCATCAATGGGCTCAGCGTCTTTCGCGAGCTCGCGCTGCAGGGGGTGCGCGTCCTGCTCGTCGAGAAGCACGATTACTGCTCGGGCGCGAGTGCCGCGCTGTCGCGCATGGTGCATGGCGGCCTGCGCTATCTCGAAAACGGCGAGTTTACGCTGGTGAAGGAGTCGCTCGTGGAGCGCGACAGGCTGCTCAGGAACGCGCCGCACCTCGTGTCGCCTCTTGCGACGACGGTTCCCGTCTTTGACATATTCTCCGGCCTTGCCAATGGCATCGTCCGCTTTCTCGGCTTGAGCCGCCGGCCGAGCCGCCGCGGGGCCATCGCGATCAAGGCCGGGCTTTCGATCTACGACTTGCTGACGCGCAAGCGGGCACTGATGCCGCGCCACCGGTTCCGCGGCCGTCGCGCGACGCTGGCGAAATGGCCGGCGCTCAACCCGAAGATATGCAGTTCCGCCACCTATTACGATGCCTGGGTGAGCCACCCCGAGCGGATCGGCATGGAGCTCCTGCAGGACGGACTGTCCGCCTCGACCGAGGCCGCGGCGCTGAACTATGCCGAGCTTCGCAGAAACGAGGCCGGCACATACATCATTGCCGACGACGTCGAGGGGGTCAGCGTGGAGATCGAGCCCAGTCTGATCGTGAACGCGACCGGTGGCTGGATCGACATCACCAATGGCGCTCTGCTGCCGCCCGACCACCGCTCCGCTCCGCTGATGGGCGGCACGAAGGGATCGCATCTCATCATCGACAATGTGCATCTGCGCGACGCGCTCGGCGATCACATGATCTATTACGAGAACGAGGACGGCCGCATCTGCATCCTTTTTCCCTATTTCGGCAAGGTGCTGGTCGGTTCGACCGACATCCGGGTCGACGATCCCGGGACGGTCAGGTGCGAGGAAGAAGAACGCGACTACATCCTGCAGTCGCTGGCCTTCGTCTTGCCCGGCATCGAGATCGGGCCGGAGGAAATCGTCTACCAGTTCTCCGGCGTGCGACCGCTGCCCGCCAGCAGCGACAGTTTCACTGGCCGCATCCCGCGTGACCATTTCTGCACCATGATCGAGAGCGCCGGCACGCCGGTACTTTGCATGATCGGCGGCAAGTGGACGACCTTTCGCTCCTTCGGCGAACTTGCCGCCGACACGGTGCTGGAACGCCTCGGCCTTCCACGCCGCGCCTCGACGGCCGACCGCGCCATCGGCGGGGGGCGGCGATTTCCGGCCGACTGCGAAAGCTGGATTGCCGCATTGGCTGCTCGCTGCGGCCTGCCGCCGCCGCACGTCGCCGAATTGTTCTCCCGCTACGGAACGGAAGCGGAGGCGCTGGCGGCTTTCATAGGCCAGGGAAGCGATGCCGCGATCCCTGGCGCCGGTCATACGATGCGGGAACTTCTGTTCCTGATCCGCAACGAGGCGGTCGAGCATCTGGACGATCTGCTCTTGCGCCGCACGACGCTCGCCATCTCGGGCACGCTCTCGCTGGCCATTCTCGACGCTGCGCTTGAACTGCTGACGGGGGAGAAGGGTTGGTCCGAGGCGCGCAGCTTGAGTGAGCGGAACCGGTGCCTTGCGCTCCTGCGAGACCGGCACGGGGTCGACGAGAAAGCCCTTGCAGCCCGAATGCCACCCCCATTGGCTAAGGCCGTCGCGGCGGGGTGATACCGCAATCTTTTGCCGTGGCCTCAGTCCAGGCTACCGCGCAACCTACGAGGAAGGAGAACTAGCATGAGAACCAATAGCAAGGTGCGGATGAACCGCCTGTTCAACCGCGGACGCTGCCTCGACGTCGCGATCGATCACGGTGTCTGCAACGAACCGTCTTTCTTGAGCGGACTCGAAAACATGGAGACCGTGGTGAAGGCACTCACCGCGGCTGCGCCCGACGCGATCCAGATGAATTACGGCCAGGCCGATCTGCTGCAAGATCTTCCCGGCAAGGACAAGCCGGCGCTCGTCATGCGCATCGACATGGGCAATCCCTATAACCGCATCCGCCACCGCGACATGTGGGCGGTGCTGCAGAACGAAGCCGAGCCGCTGATCGGGGCGCTGGCGATGGATGCGGCCTGCGTCGTCGTCAACCTGTTCATGCTTCCGGACGAACCGGATCTTTTCCGCCAATGCGTGCAGAACATCGCCCGCGTCCGGGCCGATTGCGACAAATACCGCATGCCGCTGATGATAGAGCCGCTCGTCATGCAACCGGTGACCGAGCATGGCGGGTACATGGTCGATGGCGATGCCCACAAGATCGTCACGCTGACACGGCTTGCCCGGGAGATGGGCGCCGACATCGTCAAGGCGGACCCGACCAACGATGTGGACGAATTCCACCGGGTGGTCGAAGCGGCGCGTTGCCCGGTTCTCGTCCGCGGCGGCGGCAAGGAGGATCTGAGATCCGTCCTCGACAAGTCGGCGGCCTTGATGAAGCAAGGTGCGATGGGCATGGTCTATGGACGCAACATCTATCAGCACTCCAATCCGAAAGCCGTGGTGCGCGCATTGATGGCGATCGTGCACGACAATGCGAGCGGCGAAGAGGCTTTTGCACTGTATCGTCAAAGTTGATCGGATAACGGACCTTGGGAGGGGTTCAGCATGGGAGATTATCTATTGGGCCTCGACGCCGGCAACACCGTCATCAAGGCGGTGATCTTCGACCGAAAGGGCAAGGAGATCGCTTCGGCCGCGGCGGAAGGACACAGCCGGATGCCGTACCCCGGGCATGTCGAGCGCGACCTGGACGAACTTTGGGAGAATGCCCGCCGCGTCATCCGCAGATGTATCGATGAGGCGGGGATTGACGCCGGCGAACTCGCGGCGATCGGCTGCGCCGGCCATGGCAACGGGCTGTACGCGCTCGACCATGAGGGGCGTCCGCTTCTTGGCATCCAATCGCTCGACACCCGGGCGGCGGCGCTTGTCGAAGAGTGGACGTCGCAAGGTGTCGGCGACCGAACCTATCCGATCGGCCAGCAACGGCCCTGGCCTTCGCAGACCCCCACCCTGCTCGCCTGGATGAAACGATACCGACCGGAGGTTTTCGCCAGGATCGGCACGATTTTTCTCTGCAAGGATTTCATCGTCAACCGGCTGACAGGCGCCCGCGTCAGCGACGTCTCGGACATGACCGGCTGCGGTTTGCTCAACGTCGCCGGCCGGCACTACGACCGGGAACTCATGGCAGCTTACGGGCTCTGCGAATCCATGGACCTCCTGCCGTCGCTGGTAGAAAGCGCCGAAATTGCCGGCCGCATCACCGAAGCGGCCGCGGCCGGCACGGGTCTTGCCGCCGGAACGCCGGTGGTCGGCGGTCTCTTCGACGTGGTCGCCTCGGCGATCGGCTCCGGGGTCACCCGCACGGGGGCGGCTTCGATCATTGCCGGAACCTGGAGCATCAATCAGGTGATCATCGAACGCCCGGAGCTCCAGGGACCGGTGTTCATGTCATCGACCTTCGACCGCGACCGCTACATGGCGATCGAGTCCAGCGCGACCTCCGCCGCGAACCTCGAATGGCTGGTGCGAGAGTTCTTTTCCGAGGTGCGGTCCGATGGGCGCTCGCCCTTCGACCTCTGCTGCGAGCTCGCCTCCTCAAGCGATCCGGCCTTCGACGACCCCATCTATCACCCCTATCTCTACGGCGCCCAGCAGGACGGCAGCGCGCGCGCCGGGTTCTATGGGATCGCTGGCTGGCACACGAAAGGCCACCTCGTCCGCGCGGTTCTCGAAGGTGTGGCCTTCGGACACCGCCAGCACATCGAGACGATGCGGAAAGCAGGTGCGGCCTTCGACGAGGCGGTACTTTCCGGCGGCGGCTCACGCAGCCTCATATGGCCGCAGATCTTCGCCGACGTCATCGGCGTTCCGGTCTCCGTCGCCGGCTCGCGTGAGACGGGCGCCCTGGGCGCGGCAATCGCCGCCGGCACCGGCGTCGGCATTTTCTCCGACTTCGCCGAGGGTGCGGCCGCGATGGTGAAAACCGAGCGGCACTACCTTCCGAACAGGGCTCTGGAGCCGCATTATGCCCGTAGATACGCACTTTACAGGGACATCGCGGACGTCATGACGCCGCTCTGGCGACGGCTTTCGGCAATGCAGGCCGTCACGGCGGGAGTTGCGGCGTGAACGCGCACATGAACGAGACGATCGCCGACGCGGGCAGTTACGATTTCATCGTCATCGGCGCCGGTTCCGCGGGCTGCGTGCTTGCCAACCGGCTTTCCGCCGACCCGAAAAACCGGGTCCTCTTGCTCGAAGCCGGCGGCAGCGACCGCTATCACTGGGTGCATGTGCCGATCGGCTATCTCTACTGCATGGGCAATCCGCGCACCGACTGGATGATGAGGACGGCCGCAGAGCCCGGCCTCAACGGCCGCAGCCTCCCCTATCCTCGCGGAAAGCTGCTCGGCGGCTGCTCTTCGATCAACGGCATGATCTATATGCGTGGGCAAGCGGCCGACTATGATGGCTGGCGCCAGGCCGGCAATACCGGCTGGGGCTGGGACGATGTCCTGCCCTATTTCCTGAAATCGGAGGACAACTTCCGCGGCAAGTCGCCGATGCATGGCGCCGGCGGAGAGTGGCGGGTCGAACGGCAACGTCTGTCTTGGCCGATCCTTGACGCCTTTCGCGATGCCGCCGAAGAGCTTGGCATTCCGAAGGCCGAGGATTTCAACACCGGCGATAACGAGGGATCCGGCTATTTCGAGGTAAATCAGCGCGGCGGCGTGCGCTGGAACACGAGCAAGGCCTTCCTGCGCCCCGCCATGAAGCGGCCAAATCTCCGGGTGCTGACGGGCGCCGAGACAGAGCGTCTGATCTTCGACGGCCGCCGGACGAAGGGCGTGCGCTTCCGATTGAACGGCCGCATCCAGGTGGCGCGCGCCACGCGCGAGGTCATCCTCTCTGCAGGCGCGATCAACTCGCCGAAAATCCTCGAACTATCCGGGGTGGGCCGACCGGAAGTCGTGTCCGCAGCCGGCGCAGAGGTGGTCCACGACCTCCCCGGGGTTGGCGAAAACCTGCAGGATCATCTTCAGATCCGCACCGTCTTCCGGATCGAAGGCGCGAAGACGCTGAACCAGCTCTATCATAGCATTTTTTCCCGTATCGGAATGGGCGCCGAATACATGCTGAGGCGTTCCGGTCCGCTCTCCATGGCGCCGAGCCAGCTCGGCATATTTGCAAAGAGCAGCCCGTCGGTCGCGACCGCCGACCTCGAATACCATGTCCAGCCACTGAGCACCGACCGGCTGGGAGAGCCGCTCCACAGATACCCGGCCGTCACGGTCTCGGTTTGCAATCTGAGGCCGGAAAGCCGGGGGAGCGTGCATGTCACGACAGCGGAATCATCCGCCGCGCCGGACATCCGGCCGAACTATCTGTCCACCCCCGGCGACCGGCTGCTTGCGGCACATGCGATCCGTCACGCTCGCAATCTCATGGCGACGAAGGCCATCGCAAGATTTAGGCCGGCAGAAATGCTGCCGGGCTCGGAGTTCCAAAGCGAGGATGAGCTCATCCGACGCGCCGGCGACATCGCGACGACGATCTTCCACCCGGTGGGCACCTGTAAGATGGGCAGCGATCCGATGGCGGTGGTGGACCCTTCGCTCAAGGTTCATGGTCTTGATGGCTTGCGTGTCGTCGACGCCTCGATCATGCCCAGCATCGTCTCCGGAAACACGAACTCGCCGGTCATCATGATTGCGGAAAAAGCGGCGGAGGCCATCCTCCACCGCTAGATCACGATTTCGGAACCCAGGCGAAACCGCACGCGCCGTCCTCATCCGCTCCATGTGATGGGTCTGGTTTGGATGATGCATTTCAGGAATTGGTCCCCGCATGCAGCGTGAACGTGCGGCCGGTCAACGTCAAAAGCCGCTGGAATTGACCGACGCTGCGGCCGCGCGGACCCGGATTGATCCTGCTTCAATCGTTTCGTGTGAGGCACTATCTTCATCGTGCTGGGTGCTGGACTGCGCCGCCAGCGTCGATACCAGTTCGTTCGAAGCTGGCTTTCTCATTTGACGTGTGCACCCTGAGTTTCAGGCTGGCCGACTGGCTGCTTCTCATAAACATTGGTTGCACCCCGGCCCAATGCTGATCAGCACCTGGCGTCTTTGCCTTTGGCCGACCGGGGCGGCCAAAGGCGCGCGTTCCTCCCCCGAGACTGTCAAAGCCGGTCGAGGCGCAGCATCGACGTGCTGCCTACCCATGCATCACGCCATCGGCGCGACGTTTTTTCAGCCAAGACTTCGTCGCCGCGTGCGCGATAGACCTCGCTTAGGCCGAACAGGGCCCAGCCATTGTTCGGAGCAAGGACGAGGCTCTCGAGAAAGGCATTTTCCGCCCCATCGAGATCGCCGACGCGCAACAGAGCCGCTCCGAGCGACTGACCGATCGGGTAGTACCAGTGGCGCGGCTCCATATATGAAAGGCGATCCTCCACTTTCTTTGCATCCGAGAAGGCGCGAGCGGCAGCCGGCCAATCGTCAGCCGCCTGTGCAATCCGCGCGGTAAGGACGTGCCCGGCTATTGCCAGTACGTCAGCAGCGGGCATTCCGCCGTCCTCTAGCGCATTCAAGTCAGCGGAACGGGCGATTTCGGCAATCGCCGCTCCCTCGGATCGAGCAGCATCAAGGTCACCGCGCCGAGCTTGAGCAACCCCGCGCATATAATGCCAGGCGGCATCGACGAATGGGAAGTCGCCTGTCGGACGCGCAACCGCGAGGATCGTTTCCGGATCGCTGAACTGGGCATGCGCGAATAGGGGCGCGGCCTTGATCGGCTGAACGAACGCAGGTGCAGCGCGCGCGAGCTCGTCCGAAATTACCCCTGAGAGCTTCTGCGCCGCCTCGATGGCAGTCGGCCCGTCACCGGCCATTTGTGCCGAAACCAGCAGGAAGTGGATGTTGTGTGGATAGTAGCCGCCGGCATAGAGCCCCTCAGGTGCCACCGCTTGAAAGAAAGACTCATCCGTTGCGACCGCACGGCGATTTACCGCAAGCGAATCCGCATAACGTCCGACCCGGTAGTAAATGTGAGAGGGCATGTGAACCAGATGACCGGCTCCGATATCCATCTTCGCCAGGCGATCGGCGTGCCGCTCCGCCCGCTCAGGCGTAGTCGAGGCCTCGACTACATGGATGTAAAGATGGATCGCACCAACATGGTCCGGGTTGCGCGCTAGCACCCGCTCAAGTGTCGAGATAATCACCGCAGTCTTTCCCTTCGGTTTTGCGCCGGCGTCGGTCCAGTAATCCCAAGGGTTCAGGTCCATCAACGCCTCTGCATAGAGAACGGCGATATCGTCGTCTTTCGGAAACTTGTCTGCGACTTCAGCCATGGCCTCTGCATAGGCCTGGTCAAGAACTGTACGTTCGGTGTCTGGAGCATAGCGGCGGCTCAGGGCTGCGATCAACGCTTGCTCACGCGGAGATGCATTGGGCGCCAAGGCCACGGCTTTCGCCACCGCGGCCAATGCCACAGCATTTGCGTCGGGATCCATCGGTGCGTTGATGTTCGGGCCGAGCACGAGCGCTTCGCCCCAGAAACAAATCGCGCAAGATGGGTCAAGCTCCTGAGCTTGCTTGAAGCTGCGGGCAGCCTCGGCATGGTTGAAACCGAAGCTGAGCATCATCGCTTGGTCGACGTAAGCCTGCGCTTCCTTGCTGGCGGTAGAGGCGAAGGAACGATGACCGGTTAGATTTGGCCACAGAGGCACCTGTGCGCCCTGGGTAGCTGGCGTCGGAAGCTGGTTGCCGCTGAACTGTTTCAGCTCAGTGTTCTTCGCCAGGTGGTACTTCGCGTCATGGGCAAGGGCCGGAGCGGCGGCGAAGAGGATCGCTACGGACATAGCGCTGGAGAGAAGGTGCATTTTCATGGTCACTCTCATTGTCATTCTCAATGTTTCGATCTGACAGAGACGGTGGCATTCGGCCGCTTCACTCGCTCTGGCGCCATCTGCAGGCTCGTCCAGATTTGACGAGGTATTCAATTTCGAAACGCGTCACGCCGATGTCCTTGAGGATGTAATCCGGCATTTCCTGCAGAGTGCACCCGCGTGCACGACCGCTTTGCCGGCGCCGGTGGATTGCCTCGGCCACCTGTGCCGCGCAGCTCAAGAAGGCTGTGCCTAGCGCCGTGGTCAGAATGGCCGACGGATGGATGTTGAAGGACGTCTTAGACATGGTGCTTCCCTCTTGGTCTGAGTGCCGGCCTGTCGGTGGCCACTCGCCAATGCGGCTGCTGCGACAGAGTCACCGCCTCGTTGTTCGGGATGTGGCAGCAAAGGCTCGTCCCGCGCGCGCCGTCCTCGTTCCGCCCGCACGCAATCCCGTTGTTACTTAATACCCGGAGTAAGCCACTGCGGCAGTTCCGGAAGTAACAGGGACCAACCTTGGCATCGCCTCAGCCCACGCAACCGCGCACCACTGGGTGCTCACGCCCAGTCGACGCGACGTTTCGCGCCGGAGCTGTAAGTCTTTGGCCTGTCCTCCACGCACGGAGAGCATCTGCACCGATGTACTTCCATACCATCCAACACGGCAGGTTCTTATTATCTCTGGGAAAAGGTTGGTCATCAAAGAAAGATCTAAGTAAAAGTCGTACAAACAGTACGCATCGACGGACTTGTTGATTCACCAGATTTCTACAGGATCGGCTGACGGTGAGCCCTGTGCGCTCAAACCCGAGGCATGACGTCAGGGCGCCGATCGCGGGAGACCGTTGGCCTTTCTCGGTTCAGATCAACTCTCGCGGAGCCGGTATCGCTCAGTGATCCAATCGATGAACACGCGCAAGCGGGGCGAAAGCTGACGCGTGTGCGAATAAAGGACGTGCACTGGCAGTGGCGATGGCGGAAAATCCGTTAACACTTCTACGAGCGCGCCGCTCGCAAGCTCGGAAGCAACCCGATAGCGCGGGACTTGAATGAGTCCCAGACCGGCACAGGCCGATGCGACGTTCGTCTCGGGGCCAGTCACCGTGACGACAGTTGGCAGCGTCAGCTCGCGCGCCTTGCCCGCGACGACGAATGCAAAGGGCGCAACCGAGGGCGTATCGGAGGAGAGGAGCCCCACCATTTGGTGACCGTCAAATAGGTCCTCGGGGACGTGGGGCGTGCCGAAGCGAGCGAGGTACTCAGGGCTCGCGAAGGTGCCGCGCTTCAGCTCGGCCAATTTTCGGCCGATCAGCGGGGAGTCTGCGAGATGGCCCGCGCGCACGATGCAATCATACCCCTCGCGCACGATGTCCACCGGCTGGTGGGTTTCGCTGATATGCAATCGGATATCGGGATAACGATCGAGAAAAACCTGTAGGCCAGGCAGCAGGAAATGGCGCGCCTGCGTACCGTGAACATCAATACGCAACAGGCCCGACGGACTAGCGCCGCTGAAGACGGCCTCGGCGTCTTCCAGATCGGCGATGAGTCTGACGCAGCGGTGATAGTAAGCTTCTCCATCCAAGGTGGTCCGGACGACGCGCGTGGTCCGCTGCAGCAGGCGCACGCCCAGACGCCCCTCCAACTGTTTGACGGCATCGGTAATTGTCGAACGGGGCAGTCCAAGGTCCTCCGCCGCCAGCGTGAAGCTGCGCCTTTCGGCGACGCGGGCAAAGACTCGCATAGCATCGAAACGGTCCATGGCTATTATTCGACTCTTCCGGATAGTGATGCCGGACTATGCACCATTATCCGCTTTGCGAGAAGTGTCATATTTCCGTCGTCACCTACCCGCTTCGGCGCACCACACGAAGGAAGAAGCATATGGAAACGAACAAAGTAGCGATCGTCACCGGCGCGTCGCGAGGCATCGGCGCGGCAATTGCGGCGCGTCTAGCGAGTGACGGCTTCACGGTCGTCATCAACTACGCCGGCAAAGCCGCTGCCGCTGAAGAAGTTGCCGGAAAAATTGAGGCGGCTGGCGGCAAGGCGCTAACGGCGCAAGCCGATGTGAGCGATCCGGCGGCCGTCAGGCGCCTGTTTGCCACGGCGGAGGAAGCTTTCGGCGGAGTCGATGTCTTGGTCAACAATGCCGGCATCATGCCTCTCACCACTATTGCGGAAACCGGTGATGCGGTCTTCGACCGGGTCATCGCTGTAAACCTGAAAGGCACGTTCAACACCCTGCGCGAGGCGGCGCAACGCCTGCGCGTAGGAGGTCGCATCATCAATATGTCGACCAGCCAGGTTGGGTTGCTGCACCCGAGCTACGGCATCTACGCCGCCGCGAAGGCCGGCGTCGAGGCTATGACGCACGTGCTGTCGAAGGAATTGCGCGGCCGCGACATCACAGTCAACGCCGTAGCGCCCGGACCGACTGCTACTGACCTGTTTCTCGAGGGCAAGTCGGACGAGGTCAGGGACCGCTTTGCGAAGCTCGCGCCGCTCGAGCGGCTCGGCACTCCGCAGGACATAGCGGGTACCGTCGCCTTCCTCGCAGGACCGGACGGTGCCTGGGTCAACGGCCAGGTGCTGCGCGCCAATGGCGGCATCATCTGACGCGTCCTTAAACTCCAAGGCGCCCTGGCGCGATCCGCCCGCGACTGGGCACGCTGGGGTCCAGGATACGACTCCCAAGGCATCAACAAACGCACATCAAGTGAGGACCGCACCATGTCGAAGAAAATCATTCTGATCACCGGGGCATCGAGCGGCTTCGGGCGCCTGACTGCCGAGGCCCTCGCTGGAGCCGGCCACCGGGTATACGCCTCGATGCGAGACATTGTTGGCCGCAACGCGTCCAATGTTGAAGCTATAGCCGGCTTTGCTAGGGACAATGACGTTGACCTGCGCACCCTGGAGCTCGACGTCCAGTCGCAGGTTTCGGTAGACAGGGCCATCGATCAGATCATTGGCGAAGACGGACGCATCGACGTTTTGATACACAATGCCGGCCACATGGTGTTCGGACCCGCCGAAGCATTCACGCCAGAGCAGTTCGCCGAGCTTTACGATATCAATGTACTGAGCACCCAACGCGTCAACCGGGCGGCGCTGCCGCACATGCGCCGGCAAAAGCATGGGCTTCTCATCTGGATCTCAAGTTCAAGCTCGGCAGGCGGCACGCCGCCTTATCTTGCCCCTTACTTCGCCGCCAAGGCGGCCATGGATGCCATCGCTGTGCAGTACGCACGTGAGCTGTCGCGTTGGGGCATCGAGACGTCGATCATCGTGCCCGGTGCCTTCACGAGCGGCACCAATCACTTCGCCCATTCCGGCGTACCGGACGACCACGCCCGCCAGGCCGAGTATGAAGCCGGCCCGAATGCCGGTCTCGGCGAAGAGATCAAGAAGGCTTTCGCCGCGATCGTACCGCCGGACGCCGATGTGTCACTGGTTGCCGATGCCATTGTTCGGGTTGTGGGCACCGCGTCCGGCAAGCGTCCGTTGAGGGTGCACGTCGACCCGGCCGAAGACGGCGCCGATGTGGGATTCAGCGTTCTGGACCGGCTTCGCGCTGAGATGCTCCACCGGGTCGGCCTCTCCGATCTACTAAAACCCAGGTCCCTTGCTTGAAACTGGCCGCAACCGGGTTCAGAACGACGGCCTGACTGACATCAGCACACCGGAAGCTGGAGCGATACTGAGCCGGGGTCAAAGAACGGATAGGCGGCGGTCTCATTTGGCCACCTGTTCGATAGCGGTTGCGGACCGAGATCCTGCTGGGCAATTCCTCGGGGCTAGCACTTCCATTACCAACGCAGCCGCAGGGTAATCCGCGCACGTTTCGCGCACCTCGCCAGACCGTGAGAGCTGGAACTCCACTCCTTTCTTGGAGTTCTTACCGTCATGTTCGCTCTCAGGCTCGCACTCAGAATAAAGGACGCGGCGTACGAAATGAATCCAGAAAGGTGGACGCATCTGTGTGTAGATATGCAGCGCATGTTCGCCGAGGATACTCCTTGGCAAGTTACATGGATGCCGAAGGTATTCGACCAGGTTGTTGAAATTGCAACCCGGTTTCCGGAGCGCACGATATTCACGCGTTTTGTGCCGCCGTCCGCTCCTGAGGAACTGCCAGGCATGTGGCGGGCGTACTACGAGAAATGGCCGATGATGACGACCACCCAACTTGATCCGGTTTTGGTGGATCTGGTTCCGGACCTGAAAAGACTGGTTCCGCCAGCGCGCATTTTTGACAAAAGGACCTACTCGCCCTGGACGAATGGTCGCCTGCATAGCGCCTTACTTCATCAGGATATCGGCACACTGGTCGTAACAGGAGGCGAGACGGACATCTGCGTGCTGGCCGCGACGCTTGGGGCTATCGATCTCGGCTACAAGGTTATCCTGCTGAAGGACGCGGTATGCAGTGCGACCGATCAAACGCACGATGCATCGCTGGAACTTCTCAGCAAGCGCTTCTCAGTTCAAGTGAAGGTTATGAACACCGAGGAATGGTTGTCGTCATTTTAAAGCCTGCGCGAAACGAGCAGCGCGGTGTTCAAGGACGAGCCGGCTGGCGATAGTCTTGCTGCTTGCGGTCCGTAGCGCATTTTCGATGCGAGCGAGGTTGGCTGTTGCGAAGGTCCTCGGACGAGACCGACATTCGTCGTGCCGATTCTGTCTATGTCTCACCGGAACCTAAGCAAACTGTGCGCCGGAGATGCTGAACGGTATTGACGGCAGTGTTGCGGCACGACCGCCGTCCGGCGAGCCGATCAGCCGGCTGAGCGGGTCTCCTCAAGCTGTGTTACACTCCGGTTCATCGCTTCAATGGAGTGGTCCCATGGGCATAACGTTTCCGAACGAAAGTTCGAACTATCGCACTGCTCGCGACAAGCTGCTGCAGCGAGAAGCAGCACTCAGGCGCGAAATGGAAGCTGTAGCCGCAGAGATCCGAGCACTCCCCCCGCGGGGTCGTTCCCGAGGACTATGAATTCGACCACATCGACGGAAAAGGGAGACCGGCGAAGGTGCGACTCTCCGAACTGTTTCGGCCCGGTACCGATGTCTTGATCCTCTACCACTATATGTTCCCACGCCATCGCGGCGATAAGCGGCCCAAACCGAGCAGCGGGCCGATGGAAGAGCTGCCGATTGAAGACGGGCCGTGCCCCTCTTGTACTGCCCTCCTGGACAACTGGGAGGGAGCGGTGCCGCACGTAGAGGGTCTGGGAGCAAACATTGCGGCTGTTGCAAAGGCGCCGATAGAGCAGGTTGCGGCCTTTGCGGCTCATCGGGGCTGGCGCAATCTGAAGCTTCTTTCTGCGGCGAACAATAGCTTCAAACGCGACTACCACGGCGAGGACGCGGAAGGCCAACAATTGCCGATCCTCACCGTGTTTCACAAAGGCGCGGACGGGCTAATTAGGTTGAGCTGGGCTTCTGAACTGTTGTTCTTGCCTGCCGATCCGGGGCAAGATCCACGACATTTGGGCACTGTTGAGCCGATGTGGACCCTCTTGGACCTCACTCCGGGAGGGCGGCCTAGTACCGACGAACAGTTCGAATACCAAGGCTAGAGCGATTCCAGGAAAAGTGCGTAGCGGTTTTCCGTCCGGAATTACGGAAAAACAAGTGCCCCCCACCCCGCGGATCACCCACGCGGAGTGGCCAGCCCCTGCCCGCCCTCACGACACGCGCGAGCGCGCCACGTCGTTCACTCCCTCCGGGTCCGGCGCCTGGCCGTAGCTCATGCGCCGCATCTGGGCGATCACCCGCTCCATTTCGTCGTCCGGCAGTATGGGGGGCTCGCCGAGCGTCAGGGCCTGGACATAGATCCGCGACAGCGTCTCTACCTCGATCGCAAGCCACAATGCCTGTTCCAGCGTTTTGCCGAGCGATATCTGGCCGTGCTGCCCGAGCAGGCATGCAAGGCGGTCTTTAAGCGCGAGGAGCGCGTTGTCCGACAGGGCCTGCGTGCCGAAGGTCGCATATTCGGCGCAGCGGATCGTCGTGCCGCCGGCAATCCCCGTCATGTAGTGAAAGCTCGGAATGGTCTTGTGATGGCAGGCAAGTGTCGTCGCGTAGATCGAGTGGCAATGCAGGACCACGTCGATATCCGTGCGCGCGCGCAGAATGTCGCGATGGAAGCGCCACTCCGATGAGGGTCGATGGCCCACATAGGTGCCATCGAAGCCCATTTCCACCAGGTCGTCCGGCTGCATCGTGTCATAGGGCATGGAGGACGGCGTGATGAGGAAGCCGTCATCGGTGCGGACGGAAAGATTGCCGGCCGTGCCCTGGTTGATGCCGCTCGAATTCATCCGCCGGCAGATGTCCACCATTTCCCGCCGGAGTGCCAGCTTGTCCGTCTCAGTCTCAGCCATGAAGATTTCCTTCCGTGTTCTCGAATTTATCTCTGTTGCCCCGCATTGCTCGGGCGACCGCGCGCCAATCGGCGGCATAGCGGGAAAGGTCGGGATTGAGCCGCGCAAGATCGATGGACTCGCTGAGGGCAAGCGGCGCCGGCTTCTCGCGCGTCTCGTGACCGGCCAGCAGCGCCGCGCCGGCGGCAACACCATAGGCGTCGAGATTGAAGCGCACCTGACGCTCGGGAAGCAATGCCGCAACGACGCCCGCATAAAGAGGATCGCGCAGGAAGCTGCCGTCGAGCACGACAAGGCGATCCGCGGAAAGCGCCTCGATGCATTCCACCGTCAGCAGCGCACAATAGAGGAGCGCCAGGGCCTTGCGCTCCATTGCCGTCTCGGCATCAGGTCCAAGGATGCGCCCGCTTCCGGCGCTGCCGGGGAAAAGACCATCGTCGTCGCCGAAGGAGGGCGCCGCGATGGTCCGCTGCGCAACCAGACGCCCGAGGACCTCGATGGGGGCGTCGTCCGTCGGCGGATTGGAACCGGCGATATGGGAGAATTCCCGTCCGCCCATGGTCAGTATCCCGCCGAGGCGGTTTCCGAAAACGTCGCTGTTGAGCGTCATGCCCCGGTGCTCGTCGAGACGCTCGATTGGTGTCGAGCGTGAAAAGCCGACGATCCAGGTGCCCGTCGAGATCACCGTGAAATCCCGCAGTCCCGCGGCGTGATACCGATAATGATTTAGGCTGCTGTCGTGGCCGCCGGCCAGCACGCGCATTTCTGCCGGCAGTCCGAACCTCCGGACGAGTTCGGGCCGGATCCATCCAATCGTCTGCCAGGCCTTCGAGAATGGCGGCATCAGCCGCTCCCAGCCGCGGGCACTAACGATCGGTGAGAAGCGCCTTTCGGCGACATTCCAGAGATGCGACTGTGCCCCGAGAAAGCTCGCTTCCGACGCGGCGACGCCGGAAAGCCGCCAGGCCCAATATTGCGGCAGGCCGAGATACCAGCGGGATTTCCCAAAAGCATCCGGTTCGCGCTCCTCCATCCAATAGAGTTGGCGGGCCTGATGGGTCGCGCCATGCATGGTCGCGCTGCCGCGGTCGAGAAACGTACCGGCCAACGGGCTATAGCCGTCGCGGATATCCGGTGGCAATGGCTGTTCGTAATCGATCATCGGGAGGGCGGCGCCATCGCCGACGTCCGGATCCGCACCCGTCAAAACGCCGCCCGAGCCGTGCCCCGCCGCTACGACGGCAGCAAGACCGTGGCGCCGCGACAGAACCGCCAGCGTCTCGAAAACCCATCCGCCCAGCCTCGTGAGGTCGTGGTGGCGCCAGGGCGGTCCGGGGAGGACGGGATTTGGGACGCTGATCGTTTCGACCAGCGTCCCGTCGGCTGCAACCGCGCTCAGCTTGACATTGGTCTTGCCAACATCGAGGACCGCGACCGGAGCCGCACCGCTGTCTCGATCGTTCATCGCAACCACCGTCTCTTCTCCCCGACCGTCTTCGTTGCACTCCTTCAGATCAGGCCGTACTGCGTGGCCTTGTTGCGCAGGAACGGCAGGCCGTTGCCCATCACCTCTTCCTCGTCCTTTGCGACCGGGCGCCAGACGGCGAGGCCATAGGCCACTTCCGGCGGCATGTTGATGAAGCTTTCCATGGCGAGGCCGCCCTTGAAGCCGATCGCCGCAAGCGTCGAGAAAATCTCGTCCCAGCCGCAGGTGCCGTAGCCCGGCGTGCCGCGGTCGCTTTCGGAAAGATGGATGTATTTCAGGTGCTCGCGGGCATCGAGGATACCTTTGCCGACACCCTTTTCCTCGATGTTCATGTGATAGGTATCGAGGTGCACGAAGACGTTGTCGGCTCCGACCCGCTCGATCATCTTGACCGCCTGCCAGCCGGTATTGATCAGGTGGTTCTCGTAGCGGTTGACGGCTTCGACGCCAAGCTCAATGCCGCGCGACTTGGCGTGCTTGGCCGCGGCCTGCAGCACGCGGGCGATATTGTCATACTCCTCGACGGTCGGCGGCACGCCGGTGCGCTCGCCGATGCCGCCATAGATGACGCCCGACAGCGCCTCGCCGCCGAGATCGGCAGTCTTGTCGATCGCGATCTTCAGATGGTCGATCGCCGCCTCGGGCCGAACCGAGGCCCAGGCCCGCTCCGGCAGGCCGAGCGAGCAGACCGCGCGCAGACGGTTCTTCTCGAGGAGGCCACGGGTGTGCTCCGTGTCGACGGCAGGCGGATTGAGCATCGGGATCTCGATGAAATCGACCTTGTATTTGACCGCTGCGGCTACCGCCCGTTCGGCGCCGGGACGGTCCCAATTCATTGTCCACATGCTCGTATGAACGCCAAAACCCTGCATCGTCATAATCCTCTTCTGACAATTGAAATCTTGATCCTGGAAACGGCCCAACGCAGGATCATCACGCCGACGAGAAGGATGCCCCAGACGGCGGTAGCGAGATGCTGGTTGGCTCCGATGAGATTGAGCCCGGACGAAAGAAGCTGCAGCACCACCAGCGCGACGAAGACGGGGATCACCCGGCCGAAGCCCCCGAACGGATTGACGCCGCCGAGGAAGCACGCGAGCACCGTGATCAGCAGGTAGGACTCGCCATGCCCGATGCGCACCGAATTGAAGCGTGCCAGCATGATGATGCCGGCGATCGAGCACATGACCCCGGAAAGCGTGTAGACGAGCACGATCGCCTTGCGCGTGTTGATGCCTGAATAGCGCGTCGCCTCGAGATTCGAGCCGATCATATAGGTGTTGAAGCCGAGCTTTGTGCGGCCGAGAAGCAGATGCCAGGCGAGCACGCAGACGACGAAGACGATCAGCGGCACTGGAATGCCGGCGACGGAGCCATGGCCGATCACGCCGACGAAGGGCGGGAAGCCGGAGATGTCGCCCCCGCGCGTCAGGAACTCGCCGAGGCCGCGCAGGAAGATCATCATCGACAAGGAGACGAGGATCGGATGGGCGCGTGTGAACGCGATCACCAGGCCCATGACGACTCCGCTTGCCGCACCGACCATCACGGCAAGGAGGGAACCGACGAGGAAAATGCCGAAGCCCGCGTCGGCCCCTCCGTTCGCCTTGAGGACCCAGGCAAGGGTCAGTCCGGCAAGATTGGCGGTGAAGGTGATTGCGAGATTGAGGCCGCCCGTCAGGATCGGCAGCAGCATGGCAAGCGTCAGGAGTCCGAGTTCCGGCAGCTGGAAGGCGACGGAGCCGAAGGTCGCGGCACTCAGGAATTGCGGTGAGGCGATCCCGAAAACGAGCACGACAGCGACGAAGGCGAGCCCCGGACCGGCCATTTCCGGCCCTATGGCGGCCTTGATCCTTTCGAAGACTGTGGTCATCGTCCCGTTCCCTTCTGACCGACAAACGGCAGCAGGCGCTCGATCCGCGTGTTGGAAAGGGTGATGGCGATCAGGATGATGGCGCCGATGATCATCTTGAAGGCGAAGGGCGACACGCCCATCAGGTTCAAACCGTTCTGGGTGATCGAGATCAGAAGCACGCCGAGCACGCAGCCGAGCACGGTGCCCTTGCCGCCGCCGAGGCGCGCGCCGCCGAGTACGACCGCGGCGAGCACGTCGAGTTCGCGGCCATAAAGCGCATTCGGCACGACTTCCTGAGCATAATGCGCCTGGATGAGACCGCCGATGCCGGCCATCAGGCCAAGCCAGCCGAAGGCAATGAATTGCATGGCACCGATATTGATGCCGAAGCGCCGGGCGCCTTCCGGATTGTCGCCGAAGGCGTAAAGCTGGCGGCCGGTCGTGGTCCGCGTGATCAGCGTCCATGTGGCAATGACGCAGACGATCATGACGAGAACCGGAAGCGTGATCTCGATCCAGGTACCGTCGGGCATTTCACGCTCGAAGAAGATCACGCGGTCCGTCAGCCAGTCGGGCAGGTCGTAGATCGACACGCCCCGGGTGAAGAACATGAGCAATCCGAAATAGATATTGAAGGTGGAGATCGTGGCGACGATCGAAATGATCCGGAAGCGGTGGATCAGAAAGGCGTTGAAGCAGCCGAGCAGCACGCCCAAGGAGCCCGCGATGAGAAGCCCGGAGATCCAACCGCCGCCGCCGATCCAGCCGAGCGCGATCGCCGTGCCGTATTGGACGACGGAAGCGGCCACGGCGAAGGAGATATCGATGCCGCCGGCGATCAGCACCACCAGGAGGCCGACAGCGAAGATGATGTTGACGGCGCTGATGTTCAGGAGATCGAAAGCGTTGCCGAGCGAGAAGAAATTCGGCGTTGCGAAGGAAAGCACTGTGCTGATGACGACGATTACCCCCAGCAGCGAAAATTCCGTCGCATGAGTGCGGATCAAGCTACGCATAGACGGCCGCCTCGATTTCTTCCAGCCGCGACTGGCGCGGATCATAGGTTCCGACGATGCGGCCCTGCGCCATGTGCAGGACACGGTCGGCGTTGAAATAGACTTCCGGCACCTCGTCCGAGATCAGGATAATCGCAAGCCCGCTGTCGGCGAGCTTGGCGACGATGTCGAAGATCCCGGCCCTTGCCCCGACGTCGACGCCGACTGTGGGCGAATCGAGGATCAGCAGCTTGGGCTCGGTCGCAAGCCATTTGGCGATCGCCACGCGCTGCTGGTTGCCGCCGGAAAGCGTCGATATCGCGTCGGCCTGATGGCCGATCTTGACGCCGAGATCGGCGATCCAGCGGGAGACGAGACTTCTTTTGCGGTCTTCGGAAAGAAGCCCCCCGGAGAGAATCTTTCGCAGCGAGGCGATAACCAGATTGTCGGCGATCGGCTGCGGCTGGATGAGCCCGAGTGACAACCGGTCCTCCGACAGATAGGCGACGCCGGCCCTGATCGCCTCGCGGTTCGAGCCGAAGCGGACCTCCCGGCCATCGATACTGATCGTCCCGGTTGCGGGCTTGAGCATGCCGAAGAGGGCGAGCGCCAGTTCGGTCCGCCCTGCCCCGAGCAGGCCGGTTATGCCGACCGTTTCGCCGCGGCGAACGGTCAGCGAAATGTCTTCGAAGTCGCCCGGCCTCGTCAGGCCGCGAACCTCGAGAACGGCCGGCTGGTCCGTCTTCGGGCGCGCGCGGACGTGCTGATCGAAGGTCTTGCCGGTCATGAGTTCGGTGATTTTCGACTGCGTCATGCCGGCTGCGGGATAGACCCCGACCAGCGCGCCGTCGCGCAAGACCGTGATCCGGCTTGAAATCTCCAGCACCTCGGCAAGCCGATGGCTGACGAAGACGACCGCGACGCCCGAGGCGGACAGGCTACGGACGATTTCGAGCAGATGGTCCGTCTCCGACTGCGTCAGCGATGCCGTCGGCTCGTCCATGAAGACCAGCTTCGCCTCACCGACGAGCGCCCGGGCAATCGCCACGATCTGACGTTGGGCGATCGCATATTCCTTGAGTGGCAGGTCGACGTCGAGCGTGATGCCGAGGCGGCCCAGCGCATCGACCGCGATCCTGCGCATGCGGCCGTAATCCACCAGCCGCGGCCGGCCGCCGAGCACCTCGTGGAAGGCGATGTTTTCCGCGACGCTCATCTCCGGGAAAAGCGCGAGATCCTGCCAGATGACCTGAATGCCGCGGTCCTGTGCCGTAACCGGCGACATATGCGGATAGGTGTCGCCGTCATATTCGATCACCGCCCCCTCCGCGGGGCGATAGACACCCGTGATCACCTTGATGAGCGTGCTCTTGCCGCAGCCATTCTCTCCGGCGAGGCAATGGACCTCGCCCGGGCGCACCTCGAAGCTCACATTCTTCAGTGCTTTGACGCCGCCGAAGGTCATGTTGATGTTGCGAAGAGACAGAAGCGGCTTGTCCGTGCTCGCCGCGCTTGCCGACTGGTGCATGCTGCCGAGGCCCATCGATGGTGTTTCCAGAGGATCTGCCAGGCCGGCCGGAGCCGGCCCAGCAGCCGGGAGAACCCGTTGGTGGGGCGGGATGCGCTTGGCTCCCGCCCAACTTCTGTCCGTTCAGAGACCCATCGCGGCGAGGTCGGCGACCGTCTCCTTGTTGATCGGCACGAGCTGGTCGACGATGATGTTTCGATTTTCGAAGTCGGGGTGGATCACGCCGAGACCTTCGATTTCCTCGCCGTCCTTGATTTCCTCGCCCTTCATGAGCTTGGCGGCGAGCGTCACGAAGACTTCGCCGGCCTGCTTGGGATTCCACATGAAGCCGCCGGAAATCGCATCGGACTTGATGAGCTTCTGGCCCTGGCCGGGCGAGAAGGGCCCGAGAACGAAGATTTCGCCGACCTTGCGGCGCTCCTCGATAGCGCGCCCGGCACCAATTGGGCCCTGACTTCCGAAGGCAAGGAAGCCTTTGAGATCCGGATGAGCGGAGATCAGATCGAGCGCCGTCGAACGGCTCTTGTCCACGTCCTCTGCGACGCCGTAGCGATCGCCGACAAGGGTCATCTCGGGATGGTTTTTCTTGATGTATTCAATTGCTGCGTCGGCCCAGGCATTGTGCAGCGGCACGGTCAACGAGCCCACGAAGACGGCATATTCGCCCTTGCCGCCCATCTTCTCCGCAAGCAGCTTTGCATGCGCCTCACCGAAGCCGGTGGCCGACGCGAGCTCGAAATCCCAATCCGCGCCCTTCTGGCTGGGGGATTCATGCGTAATGACGATGATGCCCTTTTCCCTGGCCTTGGTGAGCACCGGCTCCAGCACCTTGGCGTCGTTGGGTACGACGCCGATCACCTTGACGTTCTGGGCGATCAGGTCTTCGATCGCGCGAACCTGCAGTGCCGGGTCGGCACTGGTCGGCCCGACCATGAAAGCGTCGACGCCAAGCTTTTCGCCGCGCTCCTTGATACCCGCCTCCATGGCGTTGAACCACGGTATGCCGCCGATCTTGACGACGACACCGACCTTGCCCGTATCCTGCGCCGCGGCGGTATAGGCACCCGCAAGCGAAAGCGACGCCGCCAGAGCGGCGGCAAGAATTTTCTTGATCATGTTTCTCCTCCACATGTTTCCCCGAGGGGAACGCTCCCGGGCGCTTCACGCGCCGGCCTCCAGCTTAATTCTTTTGCACGGAAGGGGATATCCCGCCGCTGACGGCCGCCTCCTCAGACGGCACCAACAACTTGCACAATCGATATTTCTTTTTTGCACAATCGATGGTGCAATGACTATCATTCAGACTTAATCTTTCGTCAAGCCGAAATCGGCACTAGAGCAATTCCAGGAAACGTGCGCATCGGTTTTCCGGGGTTTGGAGGAGGTCAGATGACGAACGGCGGCAGGAAAAAAGCGACGATCTATGATCTCTCGGTGCTGTCGGGAAGTTCGCCCTCTACCGTCAGTGCGGTGCTAAACGGCACGTGGCGCAAGCGACGGATCAAGGAAAGCACCGCGGAGCTCATCCGAAGCCTCGCCGAAACCCACCAGTACACTGCAAACCGGCAAGCGCGGGGCCTACGCAGTTCCCGTTCCGGCCTCGTCGGTCTGCTCCTGCCCGTACACGACAACCGCTACTTTTCTTCGCTTGCCCAGACCTTCGAGGCGCATGTGCGTAGCAAGGGCCAATGTCCGATCGTTGTCAGTGCGAGCCGGGACCCGGAGGAGGAGCGCAGGACGGCCGAAACGCTGATCTCCTATTCCATCGACGAATTGTTTATCTGCGGCGCGACGGATCCCGATGGCGTGCACGAGGTCTGCGAAGCGGCCGGCCTAAGGCATATCAACATCGATCTCCCCGGTACGAAAGTGCCGTCGGTCATCAGCGACAATTTCGAAGGCGGCCGCCTCCTGACCGAGGCGATCATCCGCCACTTCCCCGCCGAGCGGCCGCTCGAGCCCGACGATCTCTACCTGTTCGGCGGGCGCGATGATCACGCCACGCGCGAGCGCATCCGCGGATTTCGGGCGGTGAAGCAGGAGCTGCTGGGAAGCGATCCGGACGAGTGCATATGGCCGACCGGCTATGCCGCCGACAACGCGCGAAAGGCCTTCGAAGCCTTCTACGAACAGCATGGAAAACTGCCGCGCGGCTTCTTCGTCAACTCATCGATCAATTTCGAGGGATTGCTGCGTTTCATGGCCGAGCATCCGCTCGAAAATTTCACGGATCTCGTCGTCGGCTGCTACGATTACGACCCGTTCGCCTCCTTCCTCCCCTTCCCCGTCATCATGATCCGGCAGAATATCGAGGGAATGATCGCCAAGGCCTTCGAAGTGATCGAAGAACCGAGAGCATCCTTGCAAATACACATGATCGAGCCGCAGCTCGTGCCGCCGAGGACGGCGCTGACCGGCCCGCTCGATGCGCTGATGGACAGCGAGATGCCGCAGGAATAACGAGTCCCTACAGCGCTGTGCGACTGCCGGGGAACAGCAGCTCGATGAAGCTTGCCGCCGTCGGCTGCGGCTCGTGATTTGCAAGGCCGGGACGCTCATTGGCTTCGATAAAGACGTAATCCGGCTCCGCCGGATCGCGAACCATCAGATCGATACCGACCACCGGGATGTTGATTGCCCGCGCCGCGCGGCAGGCGGCGTCGACGAGATCGGGATGCACGATTTCCGTCACGTCATGGATGGACCCGCCCGCATGGAGATTGGCGGCCTTGCGAACGGTAATCTCCCGCCCCTCGTCCAGTATCGTTTCGAGATCGAGACCCTGCTCCGCTAGGCAGCGATCGGTTTCCGCGTCCAGCGGAATCCGGCTTTCGCCGCCCGTAGCGGCCTCGCGGCGGCGCGACTGTTTTTCGATTAGGGAAGCGATTCTGCTGCGGCCGTCGCCGACGACGCGCGGCGGCAAGCGAACCGCGGCGGCAACAAGCGTATAATCGATGATCACGAGACGGAGGTCTTCTCCCTCGAAACAGGCTTCCAGCAGTACCCGGTCACAGACCTGACGGGCCGCGGCAATTGCCTCCTCCAGCGCTTCCATCGTCGTGATGCCGACCGAGATGCCCCGGCCCTGCTCGCCGCGCGCCGGCTTGACCACCAGCTTGCCGTGTTCTTCGAGAAAGGCGCGAACGGCCTCCCGGTCCTCCCCCACTTCCACCTGGTCCGGGACGACGAGCCCTGCCGCGGAGACCATACGGCGCGTGATCGCCTTGTCGTCGCAGATCGACATCGCGACGCCGGAAGTCAGTTCCGATAGGCTCTCGCGGCAATGAATCGAGCGGCCGCCATGGGACAGGCGGAAAAACCCGCCTTCCGCATCGGTGATTTCGACATGGATCCCGCGGCGCGTCGCCTCATCCACGATCAGCCGCGCATAGGGATTGAGCGCATCGTAGGATTGATGCGGCATCGCGAAAAACTTCTCATTGATCGCATTCTTCCGCTTGATGGCGAAAAGCGGCATGCGCCGGAAATTCAGCTTCTCATAGAGCCCGATCGCCAACGTATTGTCGTGCATCACCGACAGGTCGACATAGGAAAGGCCGCGTGCCTGGAAATGCTCGGCAAGCTTGCGGACCAGATGTTCGCCGATGCCCGGCTGGCGCGCCTGCGGATGCACCGCGAGACACCACAGCGAAGCGCCGCGGTCCGGATCGTCAAACAGTCTCTGGTGGTCGATGCCGGTGACCGTGCCGACGATCTCGCCCGTGGCGTCGTCCTGCGCCACGAAATAGGTCAGCGACCGGTCGTCCCGCTCGGACGAGAAGAAATCGGATCGGATCTGGACCATGCCGCAAGCGGCATAGACCCGGTTGACGCCGTCTCCATCAGCTTCCGAAGCGAGCCTGCGGATCGTGATGCCTCGCGTGCGGCGGGTGTTTGCACGGTAGGTCCACAGGTCGAGCCGGTAGGTGTGGGACGGGTCGAGGAAAATCTCCTGTGGCGCCCGTGACAGAAGCACATGCGGGTCCCGTACGTAGAAGGCAATGTCCCGGCTCGAGGGGGCTTCCTCGCGCAATTCGGACAAGAGTTTCTCGTCGTCGGAAAACGTTTGGGCGAACAGGAGCCTGCCCCAACCGCAGTCGAGCACGACGTCCCGCTTCGCCCCTCCGGCGGTTCTCGACCCCTCGGCATCGCGCCCCGGCTGAGTATGCGTCCGCAACCGGTTCAGCCGGTGCGTGACCGCCTTGGTGCCCTTGCCGCGTTGACGCGGCAATGCGATCTCGCGCGACTTCTTCATGCTATACCCCCTGCGCTTCAAGCCACATTTCAAGCAGTCCGACCTGCCACAGTTCGGAGCCGCGCAGCGGCGTGATGTGATCCGACGGCTCCTGGAACAGGCGGTCAAGATAAGCATCTTGGAAGAGGCCCCGCTCGCGCGCCTTCTGCGAGCGCAAGGTATCGCGGATCAGATCGAGATACGGACCGGCGATATATTTGAGCTGCGGCACCGGGAAATAGCCCTTCTTGCGGTCGATGACCTCGCTCGGAATGACCCGGCGCGCCACGTCCTTCAGAATGCCCTTGCCGCCGTCGCGCAGCTTTTCCTCCGGGGGCATGCGCGCGGCAAGTTCCACCAACTCGTGGTCGAGGAAAGGCACACGCGCTTCCAGGCCCCAGGCCATGGTCATATTGTCGACGCGCTTCACGGGATCGTCGACGAGCATGACGTTGCTGTCGAGGCGGAGCGCCTGATCGACAGGCGTATCGGCGCCCTTGCGCAGGAGATGCTCGTTCAGCAAGTCGCCACTCACGTCGTCGTCGGCAATCCAGGCATCCGACAACTGGGTGGTCAAAACCGCGTGGGAGCGGTCGCGGAAGGCCTTGCCGTAATCCGCAACGACGTCGTTGGAGTTCATCAGCGGCGGGTACCAGTGGTAACCGCCGAAGACCTCGTCCGCACCCTGTCCAGACTGTACGACCTTGACGTGCTTCGAAACCTCCTTCGAGAGCAGATAGAAGCCGACATTGTCATAGGAGACCATCGGCTCGGACATTGCGGCGATGGTCCCGGGCAAGGCCCCCATCAGATCGGCGGAGGGGACGAATATCTTGCGATGATCCGTACCGAAGTGACCGGCGATCAGGTCCGAATAGACGAATTCGTCACCCTTTTCGCCGTTCGCCTCCTCGAAGCCGACGGAAAAGCTCATGAGACCGCGCTGGCCCGCTTCCGTAAGCAGCCCGACGATCAGGCTAGAATCGACGCCGCCGGAAAGAAGCACGCCGACCGGCACGTCGGCGATCATGCGACGCTTCACGGCAATCCGCAGCGCGTCCAAAAGCTGCTCCTGCCATTCCTCACGCCTTATGGCTGCGTCACCTGCCTGGCGGCGATAGGGCGGATCCCAGTAGCGCCGGTCCTTGAAGCTGCCGTCTCGTTCATAAACGCGAAGGGTCGCAGGCGGCAGCTTGCGCACGCCGTTCAGAATCGTGCGCGGCGGCGGCACGACCGCGTGAAAGGTCATGTAGTTGTGAAGGGCAGCCACGTCGATCGAGGTGTCGACTCCACCCGCCTTGACGAGCGCGGGCAAGGCGGAAGCGAAGCGCAAGGCGCCTTGGACTTCGGCGATATAAAGCGGCTTGATGCCGAAGCGGTCGCGCGCCATGACGACACGTCCGCTGTCACGTTCGTGAATGACGAAGGCGAACATGCCATGGAAGCGCGAGACGCATTCCTCGCCCCAGGCATGCCACGCCTTCAGGATGACCTCGGTATCCCCGGACGAGAAGAATCTGTAACCCTTCTCCTCAAGCTCCGACCTCAGTTCGCGAAAATTGTAGATGCAGCCGTTGAAGACGAGCGACAGGCCGAGGTCAGAATCGACCATCGGCTGCTGCGACTTGTCGGACAGGTCGAGAATACGCAATCGCCGGTGCCCCAGTCCGACATTCCCGCGCACCACCACGCCTGACGCATCCGGCCCGCGAGGGGCAAGGACGTCCGCCATGATCGAGACTGCCGTAACCGACGGCGAACCGCCATCGAACCTGACTTCTCCACAAATTCCACACATGAACCGGGTCGAAACCTCCATTGTTGGTACGAGACGCGCCGTCAGGGCCGCGGATCGATCCGCGGCCCTGACGCCGCTATGAAAACCCAATGCCCCACCGGGCCGACAGTTCCGCCATGGGCGTCACTTGGTCGCGGCTGCACGTTCGAGCATGTAGCTTTCGGCGAAAGCCATATGCTCGGCGGCGATCACGCGCGCATCCTCCGACCGCCCGTCCTTGAGCGCGGCCATGAGCCGGTACTGGAACGACAAGCCCGTTTCTCGCGAAAGCGACGTCGGGTCGGCATAGATCGCTCGTGCGGCCGGGAGTTCGCGCAGCAGATTGTGCATGAGCCCGCACACGAAGCCGAGAAGCGGATTCGGGCAGAGTTGCGCCAGCATCGAATGAAAGTCGAGCTCGGCGACGCGCTGGCGATACTGCTCGTCCAGATCGGCGGGGGGATGATCGTAGATGCGGATCGTGTTTTCGAGGGCGATGAGCTCCTCCCGCGTCACCCTGCCGGCCAGGAGCGCCGCTACCTCCGGCTCCAGCACCTTGCGCATGGCGTATATGTCGGAAATGCTCGGCTGATCGAAGAAGAAGTGGGTCGACAGAAGCTCCATGGCGTGCCGCGCCGAGGGCTTGGCGACGAAGGCGCCGCCTCCCGGGCCGCTGCGTGTGAAGACGAGGCCCTGCGTCTCCAGCGCTTTCATCGCCTCGCGTACGGTCCCCTTGGCCGCCTTGAACGTGTCGATCAGGTCGCGCTCCTGCGGAAGACGGTCGCCCGGCCCCAATCCTTCCGAGCGGATGTAATCCTTGATGCGATCGGCGATCGCCTCAGGTCTGCGTTTCGTACGCTCGGCCGGGACGAAGAGACGCTGGCCATCTCGACCGGTTTCCTTTTTCTTTTCGATGACCACTGGCATGAACCGTCACTCTTTCCTGATGCGGGGGGCGCTTGCGACAAGCTGTCGTGTATAGGCGTGCTCAGGGTCGGTAAAAAGGCGGGCGGCCGGTGCAGTCTCGACCACCTCGCCGAAATACATCACCGCCACCCGATCCGAGATCGCCTCGACCACCGCCAGATCGTGGCTGATGAAAAGATAGGAGAGGCCGAAGCGCTGCTTCAGATCGCGCAGCAGAAGCAGGACCTGCGCCTGGATGGACACGTCGAGCGCGCTCACCGGCTCGTCGAGCACGATGATCTCGGCCTCCGTCGCGAGCGCCCGGGCGATCGCGATCCGCTGCGCCTGCCCGCCGGAAAACTCGTGCGGGTAGCGCAAGAGCGTATCCTCCGGCATCTGCACCGCGTGCAGCAGCTCCTGCATCCGGGCGCGACGACGCGGGGCTTCGTAGCCGCACAAAAGCTTCAGCGGCGTCTCCAGGATTTCCTGGATCGTCTTGCGCGGGTTCAGCGAAGCGACCGGATCCTGGAAGACATATTGGATCGTTTTGCCGAAGGCCCTCGGGCCGGATCGCCGCAGTGCCGCCGCATCTCTGCCTGCGATCAGCATGCTGCCGGATGTCGGCTCCTCGAGGCCGACGAGAATGCGCGCAAGCGTGCTCTTGCCGGACCCGCTTTCGCCGACGACAGCGAGGGTCTCGCCCCGCGCGACATCCAGCGACACCGCTTTCACGGCCCTTATCTCATGCTTCGCCTTACCGAAAAAGCTGCGGCCTCCGCCGAAGGTCTTGCAAAGGTCCCGAACCTGAATGGCAGCACCCGTCATTGCGCCACCTCCGCCTTGCCGCCGGCAAAAAGCCCGGCAACACGATCCAGGAAGCGCTCGCCCGTTCCGAGCTCGGGCACGCAGGCGATCAGCCGCTTCGTATAGGGATGCTGCGGATTGGCGAGTACCTCCCGGGTTTTACCGGTTTCGACGATCTCGCCATCCTTCATCACGGCCACGCGGTCGCAGAATTCCGAAACGATGCCGAAGTCGTGGGTGATGAAGAGCAGCGCCATGCCCTGCTCGCGCTGAAGATCGCGCAGGAGCTCCAGGATGCGGGCCTGAACGGTCACGTCCAGCGCGGTCGTCGGCTCGTCCGCAATGATGATCTCCGGATCGTTGGCGAGCGCCATCGCGATGCCGACACGCTGGCGCTGACCGCCGGAAAGCTGGTGGGGATAATGCACCGACCGCTCGCGGGCGTCCGGGATATCCACCTTTTCCAGAAGCGCGACGGCTTTTTCCCGCCGTTCGGCCGCCCTGACCTGCTGATGCGCTGCGATCGCCTCCTCCACCTGCCGCCCGACGGGATACATTGGATGCAGCGTCGTGAGCGGGTCCTGGAACACATAGGCGAGGCGGCTGCCGCGTTTCGCGATCAGCCTGGTTTCAGGCATGGAAAGTACATCGTCGTTTCCGAGATAAACCGCACCGTTGCGGATCACACCCGGCGGCGAGGCGACGAGGCCCATGACGGACAGGGCGGTGACGCTCTTGCCCGAGCCGCTCTCGCCGATGAGCCCGAGGCATTCGCCCGGTTTTACATGCAGCGAGACGTCTCGAACCGCAGGGATTATCTCCTTTCCCTGCCGAAAACCCGTTTCCAGCTTCTCGATCGCCAGGCAAGCACCTTCAGCCGTGTTTGCCGGCGCGGTGCGGTCGGGGGCGACTTCGGTGACCGGCCCCGGCCGCGCGAGAGCGCCCGAGCGAAGCCGCGGGTCCAGCACGTCGCGGATTCCGTCGCCGAGAACGTTCAGGCTGATGACGATCAGGAAGATCATCGCGCCCGGCACGACCGAGACATGCGGGGCCGTGAATAGCTGCGCTCGCCCCTCGCCCAGCATGGAGCCGAGGTCGGCCTGGGGCGGCTGCGCGCCGAGGCCGAGGAAGCTGAGCCCGGCCGTCTCGAGGATCATCCAGCCTGCCGTCGTCGACATGGTGATGACGATGACCGGCATCACGTTCGGCAGAACTTCGGTGAGAATAACAGACAGATGTCCCTTACCGGAGAGCCGCGCCGCGTCGACGAATTCGCTATGGGCGTAGCCGAGCGTCACGCCGCGCACATTCCGGGCGAAGAACGGAATATTTACGAGGGCGATCGCATAGAGAGCATTCATCAGTCCGGGCCCGAGGGCGGCGACGATCGCGAGCGCCAGCAGGATGTAGGGAAAGGCCATCAGCATGTCGATGCCGCGCATCATGGCGTTATCGGTGCGCCCGCCGGCGTAACCGGCGATGATGCCGATCGCCGATCCGATCCCGGCCGCAATGAGGGTCGCGGCGAAACCGACCGCGATCGAGACCCGCGTGCCCCAAAGCAGGCGGCTCAGTATGTCCCGCCCGAGCTGATCCGTGCCGAGAAGATGTCCGGCGGTCAGCACCGGCTGCAACCGGTCGACGGGTGCCGTGGCATCCGGATCGGGCAGCGGCAGGATCGGGACCAGAACAATCAGCAACAGGATCAGTCCGAGCAGCACGAGCCCCCCCGTGGCGAGCCGGTTGTTGAGCAGCAGGTGCCAGGACGTGATCCGTCCCGATCCCCTCCGCGGAGCCGGCGATGCTGCGAGCGCGCTCATGTGCGAATCCTCGGATCGAGCATCGACTGCACGACGTCGGCGAGAAGGTTGAACAGCACGTAGCTCGCCGCCACGACGAGCACGCCGCCCTGTACCAGCAGGATATCGCGCGTAGAAATCGCCTTCACGAGCATCGCGCCGATGCCGGGCCACTGGAACACCGTCTCGACATAGACGGCGCCGCCGAGCACGAAGCCCGCCTGGATGCCTATTGCGGGAACGACGCTGACCAGCGCCGCGCGGAAGGCATGGGCGTAGATCACACGCCGCTCGGGCAGCCCCTTGGCGCGGGCCGTGCGCACATAGTCCTGCCTCAGGACCTCCAGCATCGCTCCGCGCGTCAGCCTCGCTATGACGCCGGCGGCAACGACGGCGAGCGTGGCGGCCGGCAGGATCAGATGGAGCAGAAGATCCTTGAGGTCACCGCCGCCGTAGACGGCGTACATGCCGGAGGCCGGCAGGATGCGCCAATGAACGGCGAAGAGGTAGATGAGCAGGAGCCCGAGCCAGAACGAAGGCGTGGAGATGCCGGCCAGCACGAAGAAGGTGATGACGCGGTCGGCCCAGCCGAACTGGCGCACGGCGGAGACCACACCTGCGAGAAGCCCGATCACCGAGCACAGGACCAGCGATACGCCGGCCAGCACCAGCGTTGCCTGAAACCGTTCCAGCACCTCGTCGAGCACGGGCCGGTTCAGCGCGAAGGACCGGCCGAAATCGCCCTGCAGCACGTTGCCGATCCAGATCGCGTACTGCTGCACCAGCGGCTTGTCGAGCCCGAGGTCACGATTGATGCGCTCGACGTTTTCCGGCGTCGCATAGGAGCCGAGAATGGCCGTCGCCGTGTCGCCAGGAATGAGACCCATGACGAGAAAGACGATGATGGAAAGCCCGAACAGGACGGGCACCACGGCAACAAGCCGCTTCAGGATATAGGCCTGCATGGATAACCCTCCGGGGAGGTCCGTGTTGGTCGCCACCGGCAGAACGAACATGCCGGCGGCGATTTCCGGTGCGCGAGCTACTCTTTCGTCACGCCATGGAGATCGAGGAGGAAGGAGGGCTGCAGCTTGAAACCCTTGACGGCGGCGGTCGTCACCGCATTCTGCTTCCAGTTGGCGACGAAGAGCCACGGCGCGTCGTCATGCACGATCGACTGGACCTCGCCATAGAGCTTGCCGCGTTCGGCCTGGTCGGTGGACCTGCGCGCCTTTTCCAGAAGCTCGTCCAGCTGCGGATTGGAATAGTAGCCGGAGTTGAAGCCTCCCTTGTCGGGCATGGCATCGGTGCGCAACGTCAGATAGGGGACGGTATCCGGATCGTTTGTCATCCAGGCCATCTCGGCCATGTCCGCCTTGCCCTCGAGGCCCGGATTTACGCGGCCAAGGAAGGTGTTCCACTCGTAGGTTTCGATCTTGACCTTGAAGCCGACAGCCTGGAGATCCGCCTGGATCGCCGCACCCATGGTGATCGGATCGAGCATGCCCGAGCCGCCTTCGGTGACGTAGAACGTCACCTGCGGATTTTCGACGCCGGCTTCCGCGAGCAGTGCCTTGGCCTTTTCGGGATCATGGGCATAGGGCTCCACCGAGCTTTCCACCCAGTTGAAGGCGGGCGGTATCGGGCCGGCCGCGACCGTCGCCGTTCCCCGCAGCACGTCGTCGACCAGCGTTTGCTTGTTCACCGCATAATTGGCCGCCTGGCGCACGCGCTTATCCGCAAAAGGCCCCTGCTTGGTGTTCAGGATGGTGAACCAGACATGTGGCCCCGCCTGCTCGGCCACGGCAAAATTGGCATCCTGCTCAAAGGTCGCGAGATTGTCCGGCGGCACCTCGACCATCACGTCGATACCGCCAGCCATCATCTCGGCGACGCGGGTGTTGGCGTCCGTGATGGGGCGGAAGACGACGGCCTGAAGCTTCGCGGCGCTATCCCAGTAGTCCGGATTGCGCTCCACGACGACACGCTGGTTCGACAGCCACTCGACGAATTTGAACGGGCCGGTCCCCGACGGGCTGCGGCCATATTCCTTGCCATGTTTTTCCACGGCGACCGGCGAAACGATCAGACCCGTGGGATAGGCGAGATTTGAAAGGAACGGCGCAAAGGCTTCGCTGAGCTTGAACTCGACCGTATGCTCATCCAGCACGTTAACCGCTTCGACGGAGGCGAAGTTGAAGGAAAGCGGGAATGGCCCGGTGTCGTAGAACGGATGGTCTTTCTTCAGCATGCGGTCGAAGTTGAACTTCACCGCCTCGGCATCGAAATTCGAACCGTCGTGGAACTTCACCCCCTGCCTTAGCGTGAACGTATAAGTCTTGCCGTCGTCCGAGATTTTCCAGCTTTCCGCAAGCGCCGGCTCGACCTCCAATGTACCGTCCTTGAAACGGACCAGGCCATCATAGACGTTGACCAGAATGCGGAAGTCATTGGTTGCGGTCACCGTATGCGGGTCCAGAGACTGCGGCTCGGCAATCTGGCCAATGACGAGAACGTCGGGCGGAGTCTGCGCTGCGGCCGGCGCGGCGGCGGCACCTGCAAAAGCAAGAGCGGCCAAGGCGATGGCGCTCCGAAACAGCCTCTTCATGGGGAAGATCCTTTCGATTTGGCTTCAGTTCGCGAGGGCTATTTATAACGATAAATATTCGCCTTGCAATGATTTATCATGATTGAATTACAGACCCTCCATCGAGCGCGACATAGAGAGGATGCCCCTCGACGAAGCCCCGCCCATGGTGACCCTCTCAATGGCGCAAAGGCGATCGACGTTGCCTCGGCCCGAGGCGTTCGGTCCCCAAAACGAGATGGATCGAAAGAGAGCACCGATTTTTGATGATGACGATGTCGGATCGGTTGCGGCTGGTGCGTCATCGTATCATCAGGTCGGGCTCTCGATCTGAAGGACAACGACCAGGAGGACGACGCGATGTCTAAGAACACCATTTGTCTATGGTACGACAAGGACGCTGAGGAAGCCGCCCGCTTCTATGCGGACACCTTCCCAGACAGCAAGATCGGAGCCGTCATTCGCGCGCCCGGCAAATACCCCGACGGAGAGGAGGGAGACGTGCTGGTCGGTGGAGTTCACGGTGGCAGGTGTCGCGTGCATCGGATTGAACGGCGGCCCCACATTCAAGCACAGCGAAGCTTTCTCATTCCAGATCAGCACCGAGGATCAGGAAGAAACAGATCGCTATTGGAACGCCATCGTCGGCAATGGCGGTCAGGAAAGCGAATGCGGCTGGTGCAAGGATAAGTGGGGCGTATCGTGGCAGATCACACCTCGCACTCTAATGGACGCGCTTTCAGCAGGTGGCGAACAAGCAAAACGCGCATTCGACGCGATGATGTCGATGAGGAAAATCGACGTAGCTGCGATCGATGCGGCACGAAAAGGGGTGACACGCAATGACCACCGATAAGATCAAAGGACCTGCTTCCTATTTTCCATCGATCGAGAAGAAATACGGCCGTCCGATCGGTGATTGGCAAGCGCTCGTGCGAAAGCACTATCCAGCAAAGCACATGGAACTCGTCGGTATGCTGAAGAGCGAGCATGGAATGGGCCACGGCCATGCAAATGCGCTCGTGGCGCACACTCTCGCGGAAGACAAGCAGGCAGCCGCCTAACGGAGTACGGTGCGAGGCGAAACATCTCGCTTGTTTCCGCCCCTTTGCGGTCGGAGCAAAGATCGTTGCAAAATGGGCGAGACTATTGTCCCACGGAAAATTGGAACTGTTGATTTTGCGATAAACTATGCCACAGAGGCAAAATAATCTGGCAATCGACAGCAGCAGCTGCCGATTGCCGCGCTACCCGGTAGGACTCGCAGCCACGTGACCTTTGAATCCCTCGTCGGTGTCGATCTTTGCCGCGCCTGCCTAAACGTCGAAAGCGACACGGATCGGGCATGGTCCGGACGCGCTGTCCGCACATTCCTTCGACAGCCGCTGCAAACATCCCGCGCACGCTGCAATCGGCGAAGGAATAGTCCAGGCCGCAGACACTGGGCCGGGATATATATCCAAGGGCATATGGCGCAAGCGGTATGATGACGATAGTCTCTGTGCCGTACTTGAAGCAGACATCAGGCATTCATCAAATTTTGAAGCGATCACGCGCCACCCGGGCGCCTTGCTATTATTGATATTGGCCTCGGCCCTCTTTCATAGACGTGGGCACAACATGCAAGCGCGACGCGTTATCGAGATTGTCCAGTCCGCCGGCTATCTGCCTGCTGAACTGATCTTGACCGGCTATTGGGCAAGCCAGTCCGGCCTCGTGGTTTTCATTCTCAACGGTGTTACTCCTCAGGCCGTCGATTTGGTGCTGGACCCGATCGTTGTGACGCTGCCGATGACGATCCCCGGCGTGCTTTATGTCGACGTCGGGGACAAGACGCGCGTTCGCGAGGCTGTGCTTTTCGCCCAGGAGATTTACGCCGCTACCAGATTGTTCCGTCGTCTGACAATTCGTTGTGGGATAGCTCCCAAGCTCATTGCGCCCGTCGACAGGGCAATTCGAAGCCTGGAAAGCCGGACCCTATTTGAAAGAGACGCACGCACGCCAGACGTCGCAAAGCCACAGGTTGCCACGCCTGTTCCCACCGGAAACCGCCTCGGCTGGCGTGCCACTGAGGCAAGGGCCTGGATTCAGTTGCAAACGTCCGACAGCTCCATCTGACGCAAATCTGCACAACTGCTTTATTGCTTCGATGATCCCCTTCCGCATCTCGATGCTTGTCACAAAGATGCGGGCAGCGCCGCGTCTGCGGCGCGGAAAGCCTTCTTTCAGCCCAAGGACTTGGTCTGGCTGGAGCCCCGTGACGAGCACAGCGATGAGGAAATCGAACAAGCTGCGGCGGGTATCCGGCTCTCAACAGGCCTTGGAGCGGGATGAGGAAAAGTGTGTGCGGTTTTCGGCCCGCATCCGCTCTAACGGCTTGGTATCGATCACGTTCTTGCTTTTAGGTCAGCCCGACCTAAAAGCATCGTGATCTAGTCGAGCTCGAACCGATCTTTGTAGTCCTGCCGCAAGTTCGAGGACTGATCTTCTTTCCGCAAGAAACAATTGCCCACCACGAGGCATTCGATCTCGGTCCCCATGAAGCAGCGGAAAGCATCCTCCGGGGTGCATACGATCGGCTCGCCGCGAACGTTGAAGCTGGTGTTGACCAATACGGGACAGCCGGTTCGCTGCTTGAACGCACTTAAAAGCTCCCAATAGCGTGGATTGGTGTCGCGATGGACGGTCTGCACCCGGGCGGAATAATCCACATGCGTGACGGCTGGGATACCCGATCGCGGAACGTTCAGGCGGTCTATGCCGAACAATGCCGCCTCACCGGCACCGAGAGGCAGCCTGTGGCGATCGAGTACGTCGCCTACAAGCAGCATATAGGGGCTGTCTACGTCGACATCGAACCACTCCGCCACGTCCTCACGTCTGACGGAAGGGGCGAAGGGGCGGAAGCTCTCCCGATATTTGACCTTCAGGTTGAGCGTCTTTTGCATGATCGGCGAACGCGGATCGCCCAGTATCGACCGTCCACCCAGGGCCCGCGGTCCAAATTCCATCCGCCCCTGCATCCATCCGACCGCCTTCTCATCGACGATCGCGTCAACGGTACGCGCGATCAGATCGTCGTCGCTCAAGACCGTGTAGACCGCGCCACTGGCAGTCAGCCGCTTCTCGACCTCCCGTTGGTCGAAAGCCGGGCCAAGATAGGCCCCTGTCATGCGGTCTCGACCGTCTGGGGATCGCCCGTTACCGAGATAGCCGTGCCAAGCCGCCAACGCCGAGCCGACCGCCCCGCCCGCATCACCAGCCGCCGGCTGGATCCAGATGTCGTCGAAAATCCGCTTCTTGAGGAGCTTGCCGTTTGCGACGCAATTCAGCGCAACGCCACCGGCGAGACAAAGGTGACGCTCGCCAGTTTCCTGACGGGCAAAACGGGCGAGCTTCAGAACGACTTCTTCCGTGACCGCCTGCACCGAAGCGGCGAGATCCATCTCGCGCTGGGTCAGGGGCGATTCCGGTCTTCGAGGTTCTGCGCCAAACAGTTCATGAAAGGCAGGAGACGTCATGGTGAGACCGGCGCAGTAGTCGAAATAGCGCTGGTCGAGGCGGAACGAACCGTCCTCCTTCAAGTCGATCAGGTGATCCAGTATTTTCTGTACGAATAACGGGCGTCCATAGGGTGCCAGGCCCATCACTTTATATTCGCCGGAGTTGACCTTGAAACCCGTATAGTAAGTAAATGCGGAATAAAGCAGACCCAGCGAATGTGGGAAGCGAATTTCCTTAAGTATGTCGAGGTCCTTGCCGCGGCCATGCCCCAGCGACGTGGTGCACCATTCTCCGACTCCGTCCATCGTCAACACCGCGGCGCTCGCAAAGGGCGACGGAAAGAAGGCACTGGCCGCGTGCGCCAGATGATGCTCCGTGAACAGGAGCGAGCCGGGCCATTCCTTCACTCCGGCAAGCTTGCCTAGATACCTGCGCAACAGCTTCTTTTGAAAAAGCTTTTCCTTGATCCAAAGCGGCATCGCCATCCTGAAGGAGCGGAAGCCGCGCGGACTTGTGGCGAGGTAGGTCTCCAGCAACCGTTCGAACTTCAGGATCGGCTTGTCGTAGAAGACGACATGGTCGACCTCCGTCATTTCGCACTCGGCGGCAGACAGGCAATAGGCCACTGCATTGGCAGGAAAGTCGGCATCGTGCTTCTTGCGGGTGAACCGCTCCTCCTGCGCCGCGGCGACGATGCGTCCGTCCTCAATCATCGCTGCCGCGCTGTCGTGGTAGAACGCCGAGATACCTAGAATACGCATGGGACCGGCCGGCTCAGAACAAGGTGTAGATGAACGGTGCCACCGCGGTACCCTGCGTCAGCACGACCAATGCGCCAAAGACGCCGAGGACGATGAAGATCGGCAGCAGCCAGAACTTCTTGCGGATACCCATATAGGTCCAGAGTTCGCGTACCAGTTCCATCCCGTTTCCTCCACTCGTGAACCCGAACGATCAGAACTGATTGCGCATCGTCGCCGGGTCCGGTTCGTTTTGTTCCCGCGTCGTCCAATATGTGTCGGCAGACTTGTCCAGGGAGGCTGCGAGCGGATCGTAGCCGCGCCACTTCAGGAACAATCCCATAGGCACGATGGCCGTGCCGTAGATCAGCAGCATCACAACAGGATTGACGACCTTGAACATAAGTAGACCGAGCCGCATCCAAAGCCGGTTCGGTACGGAAAGCGAGTTGGGGAAAGCAAGCGCCAGCAGGACGAGGACCGTGCCGATAGCGGCAAGTCCTACGGAAATGGACGATAGTGACCCGGTGACCAGCCACCTCACGAGCACGATACCAAGGAGGATGCCGCCGACGGTATAGCCGAAGCTCCGGTTCGACGGCCCCTCCACGGTGTGCTCGGAAAAGGACTCGTGAGACTTGCTCATTGGGCACTTCCTGCGCGGCCAGTGCTAATCGCTCTTTGAAATACCATCGGCGCGCGGTTTTCGTTCGCGCCATCCTTGAAATCAATAAGATAAGAGATGTGTATAGAACAAGCGGCGGTCGACCCGGTCAATATACCATTGGATATAGACGGCCATCGATACCAGTGCGAGGCAGAAGCTCCCCGGATCGCGCTCAAACTTGAAGTATTCAGCATTTCCATGAGACACGAGCAGAAAAATGGCGTATATACCGCTGCGCAAGTTTTTCCGTATTAATTTTATCTGAAAAAGCATTTTTGTGAAACAATCATGAGAGATTGAAACTCATATCAGCCTGACCATCAAGAGTGGGTCACCTGAGCCAGGGGACTCACAAAAGCTTTTTCGTTGAACGTTTCGCGAGAGGATAGGCCATCGTGACAAAGCGGCATCTTGGGCTTTTGGTATGCGCTATTCCCGGCCTGTACCTGTTGTTAAGTCCCATTTACGCCCTGCTGCATTACGAACTATTCGCAGCTGAAATTCCGCATTTCCTCCGTTACGTGCTGATCCCGGGCGTGCTAGCAGTAGCCTTCATCGTCGTAGGCCTGTTTGCAAAGCCGCAGTTTTCACTGCTCGTCGGTATCTGTGGTGCGAGCCTGTTGGCGGCTCTGTTTCTTTTTGAGGCGATGCACACCGTCTCGGTCGTGTCCGTTCGGCTGGGAATGTTCGGCCAACTCAGCGAAGCCGAGGCTGAGACGCTCACGCGCAACGAAAAGGTGGTTCCGGGATTCACGCTCCGTGGCCTGAATCGGCTTGCAGGCACTGACGAACTTTCCGAAGCGCTTCTGTCGGGTTTCCCGTCGACACAAGTGGTGCTCTGCACCTCGAACAAGGGCGTCGTCAGCTATACAGCGGACAGGTTCGGTTTCAATAATCCCGACCATGTATACGACAAGCGGCTCGACGTGATGCTTCTCGGAGATTCATTCGTCGAAGGCTTCTGCCTGCCTCCGGGCGAGGACCTTGCGTCTAGGCTGCGCGGGCGCGGCCTTAGCACGGCAAGCATCGGCATAAGGGGAAATGGTCCGCTGATGGAACTGGCGACGCTCGGCCGCTTTGGTGAGACTCTGCGACCCCGTCGCGTCGTCATGGTCTTCTTCGAAGGCAATGATTGGGAGAATCTGGAGCGCGAACTTACAGTTCCGTGGCTTCGCGCCGCGCTTTCGCCCAACGCGAACTATGGTTTGCAGGCAACCGCGAAGGAAACGATGGATCAGGCCCGAGAGATTTTGGCGGAGCGTAAGAATGCGCCGGTCACAAGTGTCGACCTCCTGACGAGAACAGCCTTGTTCCGCAATTTTGTCGCGCTGCAACAAACCCTCACGAGACTGGGACTCGTCTATCCGAAGATTACGCCGAGCAACCCCGAGTTCAGGCGTATATTGCACCGCGCGAAAGCACTCACCGAGAGCTGGGGCGGCTCCTTTACACTGGTCTACGTTCCCAGAATTGACCGTTTCATCGGGCCTTTCTCCTCGGATGGGCCTTTCGACCCGCTGCGGATGGAGGTTCTCGGTGCTGCGGCGGCAGAGGGCATCGAGGTCATCGATCTCCAAGAGGCCATACGCACTCGCCCCCAACCTATTCTCATGTACGCCCCTGACGCCCATTTCAGTCGCGACGGCGCCAAATTCGCAGCGAACGAGATCCTCACACGCTTGGCGGCAATGCCCGAGAATGGACAAATCGTCGGAAGCAATTGATCTTCCGGGAACGCGCCGACGGAATGCTGTCAACGGGTATCGAAACGCAGTCGCTGGGAAATATTGGCAAGCTCCACGCGGGTGGCGATGTTGAGCTTGCTGTAGACGCTGTGAAGGTGGAGCTTGACCGTGCCGGGAGCGATTCCAAGCCTTGCGGCTATTTCCCGGCTGCGCAAACCTGCGGCGGCCAGGCAGGATATCTCGAGCTCGCGGGGCGTCAACTTCTGCATGACCGAGCGGCGCTCGGTGTCGCTCTCACGGATCCGATCGATAGCGGCATTTAAACTGCGATCCGTGAAATAGGTGCGACCCTCAAGCACCGCCCGGATGCACTCGATGAGGGCGCTCGGCGCCTGTTCCTTGAGGACAATGCCACTCACCCCGTTTTCTATCGCCTCGGCAAGTTCTTCATCACTGATATCCGCCGTCAGAATGACGCACGCCAGTCTCGGTTGGTCGCTGCGAAGACGGCGAATAAGATCCGATCCGCCCATTTCAGGCATCCGTAGATCAACGACCGCGAGGTCGACGGGCTTGCTGGCGAGCGCTTCGATTGCATCTGCAGCTGTCCTGCACGTTGCAACCACCTCCCAGCCGGACTCGGCGCCGAGCAAACGGCGCAAACCATCGAGGACTATCCGGTGATCGTCGACGACGAGGATACGCACACTCACGGGTGAGCCGGGATTTTGATCGTTATCCGTGTCCACTGATCCACCTTGTCTATCGAAAGATTCCCACCCGACATTGACACGCGTTCGCGCAGGCTTCGCGGACCGCACTTGCTGGTCTCCAGTTCCGCATGCTCCAGCCGCCGGTCGAACCCGAAACCGATACCGTCATCATCCAAGGTCAAGGTCACTATTCCGTCATCGCGTCGGATCCGAGCCTCGAGGGTTCGCGCATTGCCATGACGTGCGGCATTGGCGGTCGCTTCTGCTATCATATGCATCAGTTCGTCGATCATCGCCACCGGCAAGCGAAGATCTTCGGGATATAGCACAAAGCGAAATTCTATCGACCATTGCTGCCGCAAACGCTGGGCCAAGGCCCCCATCCGAAGCGCCAATCGAGAGTCGCTGGCGTGGCGGCCGGACCCCGGTTCGAGCCTGCGGATGAGAGCACGTAGATCAGTCTGCTCTTCAGAAAGCATAGCCTGAATCGCCATTAAGCGCTCGTCGATCTCATGATATTCTCTCGACGAGCGCAATGTCTGAAGCTGCAGCGAGGTGCCTGCGAGTGCTTGCAGGACACCATCGTGGATATCTCTTCCAATCTTGACGCGCTCTTCAAAGGCGGCTGCATCGCTAAGGCGGCGCAGCAATATCGTTTGCTCGAAGAGTGTTTTCAATCGGTCAGCGACAATCTCGGCCAAGGCCACACCGTCGATGGTCAGGGCCGGCGGATCGAGGAGGAAAAGACGCGCCTCGACATCGCTCGCCTGGAACTGCACCGAAATTGCGGAGGCGATAGAGAATTCCGCAACGAGAGCCGGGGACACCGGCAGGCCGTCGCCACGCCATCGGTCGAAACGCCCCCCGCCGCGATGAACAAGAGCTCGGGAGCGCTTCGCGTCGATGACCAGAAGACTTGCATGCTCCAACGCCTCCGGTGTCCAGGGCAGATAGGTGGCCGGCGATAAGTGCCTGACGGCGCACACGCCGCTCTCCCAGATGGCCAGATTGGTCCAGGGCTCGTCACCATCGCTCCAGATTAGCAGTGCACGAGGAACACGCGCCACCTGCACCGCATATTCCAACGCCGCCTCCGCCGGCCATTCGAGCCCGTCGGACGCGGAGGGTGTCCCCTCGACCAGACGTAACAACTCCGAGCGCACCGCCTCTTGATGGGTACCCAGCCACGTGAGAAGAATGGTTGCCGTGACCAGGAAAAGAATGAACGACAGCGCGACGGCCGCGTCGGCGTCCGAACTGAACGGCCAGACCGTATTAGAGAGCGCAAGGTATATCAGGATCGCGACGCCAACGGATCCGGTCCATAGGGCACCGCGCCAAAGCCAGTGCAGGGTCGCTGCCAATTGGACAAATGGTATCAGCATGAAGACCGGACCGGATACGCGGTCCGCAAGGAACGCCAGGATCACCAAGCTGGAGACGTCGATCAGATGCCTGATGAAGGTCCCGCGCACCCGATGGACCTGGGCTTTCCAGACAAAATGGGCCGCCGCGATTGCATAGAGCAGATAGATGACGAGGAACCAGAAGACGAGGTCCGAGCGACCGGGCCGAATGGTAGCATCGATCCAGGTGATCCAGAGACTTCCGATCGCCAGAAGAATGCGCGCAACGGCGATAACACTGTCCGAGCGGGCGCGAAATGTATTCATCCATGTTTGCCGGCTGGTCGCAATAGCGGGCGCGCCTTCGAAGAGCGCGGCCGCCCAACCCGTCTCGGCGGCCATCCTGCCCTTGAGCGTGGTGTACCACTTGCGGAGATTGAAACCCCGCCGCAAGAAGCCCCGCGGCACCCTCATCATGCGCTCCTTCGATGACGATCAACCGTCTTCTGTATTGCGCGACGGATCGCCTCGAGGGGAGGAAATCCGCAGCGGAAGGCAGGTAACCGACAAATTCCGTGAAACTTACGGGGGATTATGTCGAATCGCAGCCTAAAGAACCAGCTTCGTTTCCGGCCCACAGCGCCATTCAACCCTTCAGGTGGCAGCGTAAACGATCGGGGCCGGTCTCGTCGCATGCAGCGAGTCAGAAAAGCGAGACGCCTCAGGATACGTCAGGCTCGTCCGCTTTCAGGTCCTGCTCGGCCTGTCGCACCTTCTGCCGGGTAAAGCCCCGAAGACCGGAGACCTCCTCGGCGTCGCGCTCGATCTGGACCTCGCTTGCCGCGTGATACACCGCGAGTTTCGCAACGGACATCAGCGCATGGAGGTGGATACGCTCGTAGCCGTGCGACGCGTCGACACCGAAAGTGACAAGGGCCGTACGGACGTCGTGCCCCGCCTCGACCGCGGAAGCAGCATCGGAACGGTAGTAGCGGAAGACGTCCTTCTGGACGCGGATGCCATGCTCGCCGCAAAGCTCGTAAAGCTTTTTTGAGAGGTGATAGTCGAAAGGTCCCGTCTGGTCCGCCATTGCGAGAGTCGCGCCGAACTCGTCCGAATTCTGGCCCGGCGCGGTCGTGCCGTTGTCTATCGCCACCAGCGAGGCGATTTCCGGGACGATTGCCGCTGACGCGCCTACACCTACTTCCTCGCCGATGGTGAAGAGCCAATAGGTGTCGACCGGCGTGTCCACCTTCTCACGCTGCATGGCCTCAAGCGCCGCAAGCATGATGGCGACCCCCGCCTTGTCGTCGAGATGCCGCGAAACGATGAACCCGTTCTCGAGGAATTCCGGCTGCGGATCGATGGCGACGATGTCGCCGACGTCTATTCCGAGCTGTACCAGGTCGTTGCGGTCGCGGGCGAGGGCATCGACGCGCAGCTCGATATGGCGCCAGCCTGTCGGTTGCGTGTCGACCTCCTCGTTGAAGGTGTGACCGGAAGCTTTCAGAGGGAGAATTGAGCCGCGATAGGTGCCCTTGCCGGAAAAGATCGAGGCGCGAGCCCCCTCCGCGAACCGTGCCGACCAGTGCCCGATCGATACCAGTTCGAGGCGGCCGTTTTCCTTCAGCGCCTTCACCTGAGCGCCGAGGGTGTCCAGGTGCGAGACGATCCCGCGGGCCGGCCGCTCGGCAGCCCCCGGCCGAAGAGCGCGGATCGCACCCCGGCGGGTCAGCTTGACTTCAAGGCCGAGGCGCTCGAGCTCACGCGCCGTGTAGCGCACCGCCTCATCGGTGAAGCCGGTCGGGCTCGCAATGTCGAGCAGAGCTTTCAGTCGGCTGGTGAGATATTCCGGGTCGATATTGATCGGTGTCTGCATGAATGCGTTGTCGCAAGCATGGATGCCCGCGTCAACAATGTTGCCGAAGCGACGGGCTCCCGCAGATCGTCACGCGCGTATCGAAAGTCGCGGACGGGAACATCGCACCGCCCGCTACGTTGTAAGGTACTCAGCTATTCGGCAAGTCCAGCGAGGCGTCGCTCGGGAGGTTGCGTGGGCAGATCCGCGAACGAAAAACGAAATGGCGTCCCGCTCATTCATGGGGCCAGCGATCTGCCGTCGGTGACGGTTGACGATTATAATCTGGAGCTGCGTGACGGCGACGGCTTCCTTGGCGACAGGGCCAACAAATTTGCCTTCCAGGAGAAGCTCGACGCGTGGCGCAAACGCGTGCGCAAAGGTGGCGACGATCCGCTGGGGCAGGCTTTGACCCAGGATCTGTCCAAAAAGCAAGTCGATGCCCTTCTGCGCGGCGACGACAAGGAGGCGGCCGCCCTGATCATCGGTGCGGTCGACGATTTCGCCGGCGAACTCGCCAGCGTTCTCGAACGGTTTCTGCAACAAAAGAACTGGAAGAATACGGAACGCGTGGTAATCGGCGGAGGCTTCCGGGGAAGCGCAGTAGGTGAATTGGCCATTGCCCGGGCAATGGTGCTACTGAAGGCTGAAGGCATCAAGATCGAACTCTCCCCTATCGTTCACCATCCGGATGATGCGGGACTTATCGGTGCCGCGCATCTCATGCCCGCCTGGATGCTGAAGGGACACAAGGCAATCCTCGCCATCGATATAGGGGGCACCAATATCCGCGTGGGCATAGTCGAGCTGCACCTGAAGGATGAAACCGATCTCTCCAAGGCCAAGGTCTGGAAATCGGATATCTGGCGACATGCGGATGACAAGCCCAACAGAAGCACGACCATCGAGGGGCTCATCGGCATGATCGAGAAGCTTATAGCCAAGGCGGACAAGGCGGACCTCGCGCCGGCGCCGGTCATCGGCGTGGCCTGCCCCGGTGTGATCAACGAGGATGGCTCGATCCTTCGCGGCGGCCAGAACCTGCCGGGCGGCAACTGGGAAAGCGAACATTTCAACCTGCCCGCCGCCCTTAAGGACGCCATTCCGCAAATCGGCGATCACGAGACCTTCGTGATCATGCACAACGACGCCGTCGTGCAAGGTCTGTCGCAGATACCCTTCGTGCAGAATGCATCGAGTTGGGGGATCCTGACGATCGGGACTGGCCTCGGCAACGCGCATTTCAGCAACAAGGCCGAAAATTGACGGCTGCTGGGCCGGTTCGACAGCAACTCCAAAATCAGGCGCGACAGGCCGAATGGTTAAGGGCCTGATGCGCAATCCCGGCGAATTGTCGGCTTTTCCTCGACCGTGAATTAAATCCTTTCGGCTAACCTTCCTTCACAACCAAAAAACGGGGAGTTGCAATTGTGAAGGTAAAGACGAAAGCATTGTTCGGACTGTTCGAAGCCCGCAAAACTGTCGCCCGCAGCACTCTTGCGGTGATGCTCGCCGCCGCTGCCTGGGGCTGCTCCTCGACGGTCAGCCAGGAAACGACCGCTTCGATCACGCGGGAAGTCGGCTACCCCTCGCCTGAAAGGAAGCCCGCGCTGGGCAAGCAAGCGGTCACGCAAAAAACGCCAAAACTCGTGCGCTCGGCCTATCTCGGGCGGGCTCCCTATATCTGCACGCCCAGCGGCTTCGGAAGCACCTCGCGCTGCTTCCTTCGTTAGAAGCAGTGCCGGAAAGGTGCGTATCGTTTTCCGTTCGGAATGCGCAGTTTCAAAAAATGAGGTCGTTTCACTGTTTCAGTGAAACCTACCAAGGGCGGGGTTGCGGGCCGTTCGATGCCGGGCTCATCTGCGGAGCCAATTTGCACTGCTGACACCGGCCGACCGCGCAACCCCTTCCCGGCCGGTGGTTACTCGACCCGGCCGAGTCTCGCCTCGATGCGGTTCAGGCTTGCGCCCACGTAATTGCCGCGTCGAAGCTTGGCGAACTCGTCATCTGGCCTCACCCGTGCGTTCTTGAAGACGTACCAGGCGCCATCCGGCTCCCGCCTCTGATAGATCACGCCACCCCGCTTGGCGTGGCTGAAGCAGGTCGTCGCTGGCGACGAGCCATCCCTGGCATGCCATTCGGCACGGAAGCATAGTTTCCCAGGACCGGTGATGAACCAGCGGCCTACCCCATAGGACGGTTTTCCGTTCTCCTTGGACCAGGCGATGAACCGGCGCGCCTGCACCGAGAAATAGCCTGCGCCCTCTTTCCATATCCAGGATTTCTGGCCGTAGAGTTGGTACAGTTCTGCGTGCGTCAGGGGAGTGGTCTTCCTCTCGGCACGCCCAGCGGCGGCTTCGGCGAACGAAGCACCGGCTATGCTGGCGGCCAGCGCGATGGCCAAAGGTATTCCTCGATATATCGATTTCATCACATGCCTCCATCGGGCACTTGCCCGCTAATGGTATCGCGGACGACCCGCCAATCGGGCCGGCCGTAGCCCTGCGGCCAGTCATAAATCTCGCGATCGTTGAAGTAGACCACGGCTGTCAGTTGCGGGAATTCCGCGTGGCGCTCGGCGACCGTTGCCGCCCAGCTTGCTACGTATGAACCACCGCCCTCGTAGCCGAGCTCGGCGACCATGATCGGCTTGCCGTAGTTCATCACCCGGCCGTATCCGGGCGCTAGCCGCTCCGCAAATGTCTGATCGCGGCCGGTCGTGCCCTGGTCGTAAGGCTGGTAACCGAATACCGAGAGCCCGACGATATCGACGACGTCGTCACCTGGATAGAAGGCCTCCAGCCCCTCGTTGCCTTTGGGAGACCACATGAACTTCGCGTTCTTCAGGTGGCTGCGGCAGACGTTCACCACGCGGCGATAGGCTGCCTTGAAGTCCTCGCCCCGCCAATGCGACCAGGAAAACTGGTTATCAGTTTCGTCCATTTCCTGACCCCAGCGGATGATGACGGGACTCTTGAGGGCAGCGGCGGCCGAACAGACCCGGGCCATGTTCTCGTCGCGTTCGCCGCTCAGGATTGAACGCAGGAGTTCCCCTTCGGTCACGCGCCACTCGGGCGACCATGACCAGGGTTCGATGGTGATCATGAGCGAGCGGCCGCGCGCTTGGGCATAGTCGTCGGCAAGCGTCAGCGTCGACAGATCGACGTCTTCCCACGGCAGGAAGAGATGCTCGATCTTTGAGCTGCCCGGCGTGCCGAAGTCGCCGTGAGGATCGTAAGCGCCGAAATCGACCGAGTTCTCCGTCAGTACGGGCCGCTTGTCCGATGGTGTCGCCATCGTCGGCGAATTCGGTTCGGGGATACCCCGCGGCATATTGGCCGCGAGCACGGTACCCGACAGCAACAGGCCAAGAGATGCGAAGGTAATGGCCTTTGATTTCCTGTTCATTGAACACCTCCAACCGCGTTCATCCCGGCTTTCCGGCGAACGCTATTCTTTGTTTCTTTCACTTGGCCCTCGAGACGCTCCTTGACGGCTGCGAGTTTGGCGGCGACCAGATCCTCCCTGACCAGCCGGTTGAACTCGTCGCCTGTCTGCGCCTCGGCATGTTTGAAGACGTACCAGTCGCCGGACGGCTCCCTCTTCTGGTAGATGGTTCCGTCGAGCGTGCGGTGGCTGAAGCAGGTCTTGTCGGGAGCGGCAGCACTCTGGCTGTGCCACACGGCCATCAGGCAGAGTTGGCCGCGGTCATTCACGCTCCAGCGGCCTTCGGCCCAGCTCTCCCCCGTTGCCGATTGCGCCCAGGCCCGGAACGCACGGTCTTCACTCTCCATCCGGCCGGCGCCGCTCTCCCATGTCCAGGTCTTGCCCTGGAAGATCATGTAGAGCTCCACGCCCGTCATGGTGCGGGCGTTTTCGGGAACGGCAACTTCCGCGGACGCCGGTGAATTCCAGAGGAAAAGGACGGTCGGCAAGATGCCAAGGACGAAGTGCCGGCCGAGCAGCGTGTGTCGGGTGCCGCGGCCCTCTCTCCCGAAGAATGGGACTTTCACTCTCATGTTCCTATCCCCTCTCTGAATTGCCGTCCCGCTGTTCCGCCGGGGCGGAAATCCAGCGTGGACGGAAGACGATCTTTCGCAATGCCGTACCGCCCTGCCCGGCTCCGGCCACCGCATAGCGCTCTTCGAAGAGGCGCAGGTGCCCACTGCCCCATGCGAGTGCCTCGAGCCCATCTTTCCCGTGTTCGGCCGTCGCGATGCCGGGCAGTGCGACGATCGCCAGGAGCCCGGCCCCTATTGCGGGACGATAAAAACGGGAGGCGGTGCCTACGGCGTTCTCCCTCGAATGCCGCAGGACGATGACCAGCAGAAGCAGGCAGTAAACTGCCGCATTGAGGATTGCGAAGAGGTAGAACCCCTTGGCGTTCGCGGCATCGTCGACGAAAAGGACAGGCAGGACGGCCGCAACCGCCAGGAAAAAGTAGGGCGCGAGCACGCGCAGGGGCAGCGGGTCGACCTCGGATGATCCCTTTGGCGTGACACGGAAATCCACGAAGGACCCGGTGATCCAGTCGCGCAGGGCGGCCAGCGTACCGGCAAGTGCCCATGGCCAGCGTGCAAAGAGGAAGAGCATGCACTCCCAGCTCAGGATCTTTGCGTCGTAAGGCCGAAAGGCGCCGGTTGCCCGCCAGCGATAGGCTAGCAGGACGAGGATGATCGAAAGCGGCGCGAAATAGGCCAGAAACTCCGGATAGGTCACAGCGACAAAGGTCTCTCCGCGTGCAAGGGCGATGATCGGCATTGCAAACATCAGCGCCATGAAGCACGCGAAGAGCGGATACCAGAGCTGCGAGAAGAGGAACTGGAACTTCAGTCGCAGCGGCAGCCGGCCAACGAGACGCGGCGAATATTGCAGCAGGAGCATGACGAGACTACGCGACCACTGGAACTCCTGGGTCACCAGGTCGGCAAAGGTGCGCGGACCGTCGCCATGGGCGATCGCGTCGAGTGCGTGAATGCCGCGCCAGCCTGCCGCATTCATCATCAATGTCGTCGAATGGTCTTCGGCAAGCTCCGGGCCGAGACCGCCGATCTCCTTGAGTGCGGACGTGCGCACCGCGTAGTGAGAGCCGATACAGAGCGGCGCGAGACCGCCATTGTATCCGGCCTGGAGAGCACCGTGCATGCTCGCCTCCGCATAGAGCCGACCGCGCGCCGACCAGCTCTCGGAAGCATTGCGGTCGCAGATGCTCGGCGCCGAGACGTAACCGACGTCCTGGTCGGCAAAGGGGCGAAGCATTTCGAAAAGATAACCGGGTGCGGGGACATGGTCGGCGTCGAGCTGAGCCACGAAGTCGTACCGGTCATAGCCGTAGTGATCGTAGAAGAAGGCAAGATTGCCCTCCTTGCAGCGCGTGCGCCGTGGCCATGTGGCCCGGTGATAGTCTTCCCGGCCTTTGCGGGTCGAGACGAGGACGCCATGGCTGCGGCACCAGTCTAGCGTCGCCTCAGACGGGTCCTCGTCGGCAAGCCAGGTGTCGTGCGGCACGTCCTGCGCAAGCATTGCCTCCAATGTCTCAGCCACGACCGAAAATGGTTCCGACGGAGCCTTGGTGACGACCATGGCGATGCGACTGCCCGCCGGGAGCCGCAACGGTCCATTTGGTTTCAGCGCGCCATAAAAGACGGCGATGAAATAGGCCGGCAGCAGCGTGACCCAGGCAAGGACCGCGGTCACGATGGTACTGCCCAAGGCGTCCACGTGATGGCGCGGCTCCAGCCACCAGGCCCAGAAATGGACGAGCGCTGCTACCCAGAGTCCTGCGCCGAGCAAAAATTCCATCCGGCGTTCGCGCGTGAGCACAGGTACGAGCCGCGGCTCACCGTCCTCGGAAATGCGCGTCGGTCCATTGGTGGAAAGGACGGTCATGACCGGACCTCCAGCCCGAAGAACGGGGCCGCCGTTCGCACGATCGTCTCGAGATCGGAATATCGCGGCAGGAAGCCGAGCGTCCGGCAAGCAAGCCCGGCATCCGCATAGAGAGCCGGCGGATCTCCGGCACGACGGCGGCGAAACACGACCGGGACGTCATGCCCGGTAATTTCGCCGATCGTTCGCAGGACTTCCTTTATTGAGAAGCCGCGCCCGGTACCGAGGTTAAGCGCGACGTTCCCGCCGCCCTTGGCGAGATGCCGGTATGCCAGCACATGAGCGCTCGCAAGATCGGCAACGTGGATATAGTCGCGTACGCAGGTTCCGTCCGGGGTATCGTAGTCCTCGCCGAAAATCTCCAGATGCGAAATCCTGCCTGCCGCGGCCATGAGCGCCCGCGGAATGAGGTGCGTTTCCGGGTCGTGCCATTCGCCGAGGTCACCCTCAGGATCAGCGCCACATGCGTTGAAATAGCGCAGCGAAACATAATTCAGCGCAAAGGCGGCCGCATAGTCGGCGAGCATGTGCTCGGCCACCAGTTTCGTCTTACCATAGGGGTTGATCGGTGCCTGCGGCGTCGCTTCGTCGATGGGCAGTACCGCCGGTACGCCATAGGTGGCGCAGCTCGATGAGAAGATCACTTTGTCGACACCCGTCTGGCGACATGCATCGAGGAGCGACAGCGTGCCGCGGACGTTGTTGTTGTAGTATTTCGCGGGATCGGCGACGGATTCGCCAACATAGGCGGAGGCGGCGAAGTGGATGACGGCATCCGGCTGGTGGGCCTCGATGACTTCGATCAGGTGCCTCCCGTCCAGGATATCTCCCTGAACGAATGGTCCCCAGCGCACGGCGGAACGGTTCCCGGTCGTCAGATTGTCGTAGACGACGGGCTCGATACCCTCCAGGCGCAATAGCTTTGCGGTGTGACTGCCGATATAGCCGGCGCCACCGGTGACGAGGATACGTGGCGCAACCATCAGACCAGCTCCGCACTTTCCCGCATCGACCGGGAGAGAAGGTCGTCGAAATAGCGGATCGTGTGCGCAAGGCCTTCGGCCAGATTGACCTTCGGACGCCAACCGAGCTCTTCCGTCGCGAGCGAGATGTCGGGACGGCGCTGGCGGGGATCGTCGACAGGCAGGGGCCGCCGGACGATCTTCGAGCGCGAGCCGGTCAACCGGATCACCTCTTCGGCGAGTTCGCCGATCGTGAACTCTGCCGGATTGCCGAGATTGACCGGCCCGGTAAGCGACGGCGGCGATGCCATCAGGCGCACGAAGCCGTCGATCAGGTCCTCGACGAAACAGAAGGAACGGGTCTGGGAGCCGTCACCGTATATCGTGATATCCTCACCCTTCAAAGCCTGGACGATGAAGTTGGAAACGACACGGCCGTCATCCGGTCGCATCCGCGGGCCGTAGGTGTTGAAGATACGGACGATCTTGATTTCGACCCCATGGGACTTGTGGAAGTCAAAGAACAGGGTCTCTGCGCAACGCTTGCCCTCGTCGTAGCAGGAGCGCGGACCGAAGGGATTGACGTTGCCCCAATAGCTTTCCACCTGCGGGTGGACATGCGGGTCGCCGTAGATTTCCGATGTGGACGCCTGGAAGATGCGTGCGCCACGACGAGCAGCCAGATCGAGGAGGTTGAGCGAGCCGATCACGCAGGTTTTCGTCGTCTGGATCGGGTCTGCCTGGTAATGCGGCGGCGATGCCGGGCAGGCCAGGTTATAGATCTCGTCGACCTCGAGGTCGATGGGCTCAACGACGTCGTGGGCGATGACGCGGAAAGTATCGAAGCGCTTGAGGGGCGCGATATTGCGCCTCAGGCCCGTCGAGAAGTTATCGAGGCAAATGACCTCGTGCCCGGCGCCGAGAAGCAGCTCGCAAAGATGCGAGCCCAGAAAGCCGGCACCGCCGGTAACAAGTATTCTCTTTTGGAGGCTTCGGCGCCGCAGTGAATCAGTAGCTTCATTCGTTCCGAAGAGAGTTCCCCTGAAGTCATTTCTAAAATAATTCACGGAATATTCCTCACACTATCTGCTAACTTCTAAAATTCATCCACAGCAGGCACAATAAATTGGTGATCGAAACTTTACCGTTCGAAACTACCTTAATTAATTTTCGGCAATGCTTGGAACAACTGTAGGTGTTTAATACAATCAGCGGATGGGGATTGTCATTATCACCCAATCCCGATTGTTATCCCGCCGTGCATTTCTACATATAAAGGGGTATAAACTGGAAACTGGAAGGTGTGCGCCGCCGATTCGATTCCACCCTGAGGCGAGTTGCGTCAGTGTGGGACAGATTCGACGCCCCGGGTAATCGCTCGTATGGGCTCACCCAAACGGGCAATCCCATTTCGCTGGAGGGTTGCATGACGAAGGACTCCGGATCAGGAGATGACCCTGTCGAAGTTCCGGCCTGGCCCGCTCATATGGAGCGGCGCCGTTGGCCGCGCGATCCAACAGCTCGAAAGGACCGTTTGGCCGAAAGGTCACCGGCGCTCGTACCTTCGCGATTCTCGACGCGCGATCTGCCGCCGCAAGAGCAATTTAGATCCTGGCGTGCGCATATGGCGCCGCTCGTGGACGTGCGCTTGCCCGACGGAGTGTCCGAAGAGGACGGCTTTCCGGCCGAGCTGACGGGTTGGCACCTAGGCGATTTGCTGATCGTTCAACAGGTGACGCCGGCACATAGTTACGAGCGCTCCCAGACGATGTTGCGCTCGAGCCCGATCGACCATTGGAACGTCGGCCTCTTTCGCAGCGGCCGGTCATGGACCGAAGCCGACCGCCGCGTGACCGAGACGGGGCCGGGAGAGTTCTTCTTCCGCTCGCTCGGCTATCCCTATCGTGGGCGGATGACGGATGCCGCATCGATCCTTCTCTTCATGCCCTATGAACTGCTTGCGGACGATGCGGGCAAGCTCGAAGGCGCCAACAATTCGGTCCTGTCCGGCAACCTCGCCGACCTCCTCGCCAATTATATCAACGGCATGGAAGAAAACCTCGGCAACATCACCGTGGAAGAAGTGCCGCGCATCGTTCGCACGATACGCGACATGGTCGTCGCCTGCGTGGCGGCGGTGAGACCAGATGCGGGAGGCTCCCAGGCGAAAATGGGAGTGATGGAGCGGGCGCACCGATATATCCATCTCAATCTTAACTCGGGCGACCTGACGCCCGAAACCATATGCCGGGAGCTCGGAATTTCCAGAACCCGCCTCTATCAGCTTTTCGAGCCGAGCGGCGGCGTGCTGAACTATATTCGAAGACGCCGGCTCCTGCAGGCCTACGCGGAGCTCAGCGATCCGACGAACAACCGGCCTATTGGGGAGATCGCGGAAGCGGCCGGCTTCGACCTTGCCGCGAATTTCACCCGTGCCTTCAGCCACGAATTCGGAGCGAGTCCGCGCGAGATCCGCAAGGCCGCGGCCACCGAACGCCTCGCCACGCCTGTTGCGCCGCGGGAGCGGGACCGCGGGGCTACGATCGGCGACTGGCTCAAATCGGTTCAAGGATGAGGGTTGAGCCGCGTACCCGCGGCACATGTTCGGGCGCCGTGCATTATTGACACTGTGATCATGGCCGCGGTTTTCCGGAATCAAGCGTTGGCACCGCCGTCGATGGTCAGCGAAGCGCCGGTGACGAACTTGCCTTGCGGCCCCGCCAGCCAGGCGACGAGTCCGGCAATGTCTTGCGGCTCACCGTAGCTGCCGGTGGCGATACGTTCCCGCTGCGCTTCGGCATGGTCGCCATCGGCGGGGTTCATATCGGTGTCGGTCGAGCCTGGATGAACGATGTTGACGGTGATCCCGCGCGGCCCAAGGTCGCGAGCCAGGCCTTTCGTCAGACCGGCCAGAGCAGCCTTGCTGGCAGAATAGAGGCTGATCCCCGGCCAGGGAACCAGTTCGGCCAGATTGCTGCCGATCGTGATGATCCTGCCGCCGTCACCGAGGTGCCGGGACGCCGAACGAATGGCCACGAAGGGCGCACGGAAGTTAACGGCCATCACTTCGTCGAAATCGGCGACAGTCGTCTCCTCCAGCGGAGCCGAGTGCCAGATGCCAGCGCTGTTGACCAGTATGTCCAGCCCGCCCAAGGCTTCGACAGTCTCGCGAATGGCCTGCTCGATGGCTTCGGCGTCGCGATTGTCGGCACGGATTGCAACCGCGCGACCGCCCGCCTGCTCGATCTCGGACACGACTGCCTGCGCACGCTCGGCCGCATTCACATAAGTCAGCGCCACCGCCGCCCCCTCCAGAGCAAGCCTCTTGGCGATAGCCGCGCCGATACCCCTGCTGCCGCCGGTAACGAAAGCGGTCTTTCCGGCCAAACTGATCGATGTCATCGGGAAACTCCATTCTGTAATGATCGATACACAAAACTTGCCCGAGCTTGCCAATACCTGTCAAGCGATATATTTATCAATCGCTACAGAAAAGAGTAGATCATATGTCCGACAAAGGCCGCCCCCGCAGCTTCGATCGTGCCGATGCACTCATGCGCGCCATGAAGGTCTTTTGGGAGAAGGGATACGAGGGCGCGTCGCTGACAGCGCTGACCGCTGCCATGGGCATCAATGCGCCGAGCCTTTATGCCGCATTTGGCTGCAAGGAAGCGCTCTATCTTGAGGCAATGGAGCTCTACGCGCAAACGGTCGGCACCGAAATCTGGGCGGCACTGGAGACAGCGCCGACGGCAAGGGAGGCGGTCAGCCAATTCCTTCTCGCGACAGCCGAAGCCTATTCTCAGCCGGATACTCCGCACGGCTGCCTGATAGCCCTCGGAGGACTTCACCAGGCAGCAATTCCCGAAGCGGTCTGCGAAGCGTTGACCCGTCACCGCAAGGAAAACATCGACAAGCTACGCCAGCGGCTGGAAGCTGCAATTGCTGGAGGCGAGTTACCCGATCGGGTGGATGCCGGGGCTGTCGCGACCTTTTATGCGACGGTACAACATGGAATGTCGATCCTCGCGCGCGATGGCGGCAGCTATGAGGCGCTGAAAAACGTCACCGACGGCGCCATGGCCGCCTGGGGCGTGTTGGCGCAAGACCCAGCGCCATAGGAATGCCCGGCGGGCTTAGGAACTCGCCGGGCAAGCTTGAGGTTCGAGCGGGAGAGGAAAGCCTACGCGGTTTCTCCCGATCGAACGCATTTGAGGCGCGTGATTTACTGAACGACCTGCACCACCGTGCGGCTCTTCGGCTCTACGATGACGCGCTTCTCGTTGACTACGGCGTAGGCATAGCGCGTATCGTCAGGGATCGGCGTAACCACCACCGTCTCAGGCAGCGGCTTTCCGACCACGATCTCCTGTTGAACGACGACCGGCTCTGCCGGAAGCGGCTGCGCCTCGACATACTCGATTACCTTCGGCGGCGGCGGGTCGATTGCCGCACCCGCGACCGCGCCGGCGACCCCACCAACGGCAGCCCCTACAGGACCGCCTATGACTGCACCTGCAGCAGCTCCGCCGGCTGCGCCGGTCACGGTGCTGTTCTTGGTCGTGCTCTGCGCCGCTGCTGGAATAGCAAAGCAGCCGAGCCCGAGACCCAGAACAATGGCACCTTTGACGATCAGATCTTTCATCAGGCATTCTCCCGTTATGCAAAATACGTCCCTTCCGCCAAACAACCCGTTGGGTTGAGGAGTTGTTCCGCACGGCTTTGACAGAACGCGTCACGCAGCGAGCTGGCGAAGTAGCCTTCAAATCGCCCTGCGGGAGGAAATCGATGCAGGCGATGGATGTATCGCCTGTTCCATCAGCCGGACTCGAACTATAAGTGAACCCCCTGCGGCCGCCAGAAGAACAGCCAGCGAAACTCGCGCGTCCTCACGCCGACGGCTCGCAGGATGTGGAGGAACAGCGTTGGCAGACAGCCCGCACTACGACATTCGCGATGAACGTTTCCGTTCCCTGATCGTTGGCAGCGCAGCCCTCGAAGAACTTTATCGCGGCTGCCGCTGGGCGGAAGGGCCGGTCTGGTTTTCCGATCTCGACTGCCTGATCTGGAGCGATATTCCAAACCAGCGCATGATGCGCTGGACGCCTGACGGCGGCGCTTCCGTCTTCCGCTCGCCCTCGAATTTTGTGAACGGCAACACGCGCGACCGCGAGGGCCGCCTGATCTCCTGCGAGCACGGCGGCCGGCGCGTGACGCGCACGGAACATGACGGCCGCATCACCGTGCTTGCAGACATTTATGAAGGAAAGCGGCTCAACTCGCCGAACGACGCCGTGGTGCACTCCGACGGCTCGATCTGGTTTACCGATCCAACCTACGGCATCCTGTCGGATTATGAAGGCCACAAAGCGGAACCGGAACAGCCGACACGCAATGTTTATCGGATCGATCCTCTATCCGGCGCAATCAAGGCCGTCGTCCGCGATTTCATCCAGCCGAACGGGCTCGCCTTCTCGCCGGACGAGGCGCGACTTTATATTGCCGACTCGGGATCTGCAAAGCACGAGGTTCCGAGCCATATCCGAGTTTTCGACGTCGCCGCTGACGGCGTACTCGCAAACGGCCGCTATTTCTGTTCCATCGACAACGGTAATCCGGACGGGTTCCGTTTCGATGTAGCGGGAAACCTTTGGTGCAGTGCTGCCGACGGAGTGCATTGCTTCGACACTGGCGGCACCTTGCTCGGCAAGATCCTCGTGCCGCAGACGGTGTCGAACCTAACCTTCGGCGGCCCCAAGAAGAACCGCCTCTTCATCACGGCCACGCAGTCGCTCTATTCCATCTACACGGCAACGAACGGCGTGCAATATCCGTAATGCCTCCAGCACGCCTTCGGACTTGGGAGCGCCCTTCAGCTTAGCCTCAGATCGACGCCAGGGTGGAGCTTCTTGAGGTTTGGCAGGGACTTCGTCTGCCAGGGAAACTCGGAGCTTCCGCGAACGGTAAACTGAATGTTCGGCCGCTTGCGCGCTTCGATGGTGAGCTTCGCAAGCAGGTTGATTCCGGAGGAATTGAGGAACTGCAGCCCCGTGAGATCCACAGTCATGCGCTCCGGCTCGGCTTCGAGCATATCCATCACGAGGGAGAAAATCGGGGCGTAGGCTTCGGTGCTCGGCAAGCGCATCGTCCCGTCGAAATAGATGTCCTTGTCTTCCGACCAAACGCGATAGTCGTCTTCCTTGATTTCCATGTTTTCGTCGTCCGTCAATTCGAGAGGTCGGGGATGGCGATAGAAGCATAGGTTTCCAGCGGTATCTTGCCATCCGCTTCGCCAGATCCGAAAATCCAGGCGAAGTGCGCACCATAATCGCTCATGAGCGTCAAAAGTCCAAGGCCGGAACCGGAGCCGGATCCCGAGCCTGTTGCGTTCGCCTCTATCCGCTCAATCAGAAGGTCGGACGGATCTCCTATCGTTATTTCAGAAAGCAGGTGGCGGAACTTGTCGGCCGTGCCCTTGTCGACGAGATTGGAAACCTTGGTTCGGAACGTGTTGGAGGCGATCGACGCCTCCACGACGATTTCGCCGCCTGCACGGAATTTGACGGCGTTCTCTATCAGCTCGTTGGTCAGATAGCCGACATTATGCCGGACTTCCTTGTAAAGGCCGCGCGACGTTTTGTAGCGCAGAGCCGCGAACTCGGCGACGAAATCGGACGTCATCGCGCAATGCTTCCAGCCGAGATCGAGCGGGCCGTCGAAGAGACGGAGTTTCGTCGAATTCTCGCCCGTCCCGACGGCAAGATCCTCCAGTCCATATAAGGTCGTCATCCGCTCACCTGTGCCTCATCACCACGAGAGTGATATCGTCATGAATTTTCTGGGTACCGATATGCGCCATCAGATCCTCGATGATGCCGGACTTGACGTCCTCGGCGCTGCTGCCATAGCGGCATCGAGCGCTTTCGCAGAGCCTTTCGATGCCGAAGAGCTCGCCGGTTCCGCTCTCCGCCTCCGTCACGCCATCGGTATGGAGGATGATCATGTCGCCGCGACCGAAGGAAATTTCGCGCGTCGCGACAAAGGCGGAAATATCCGGCTCCAACCCGATCGGCAGACCGAGATCCAGAGTGTCGATCCGCTCCACCCTTTCCAGATCTCTGATGACGATCAACTCCTCGTGCTGCCCGGAGAGCGTCAGCCTTGCGCCGTCATAGTCGAGGAATGCCAGAGAGAGATGCTTGTTGGTCCTGGTCCTGACGAGGTTCTTGTAGATCGCCCGGTTCACGCGATTGAGGAATTGCGCCGGCTCCATCTCGCCCATTTCCTGCAAGGCGCGGGCTACGGATTGGACCATCAGCATCAGCACGCCGCTCTCGAGACCATGCCCCGTCACGTCGCCGATGCCGATCTTCAGCCGCTTTCCATCCTGCAGCACGTCGTAATAGTCGCCGCCGACCTCGTCGGCGGGCCGCATATAGGCGGCGATCTCCAGTTCGGCGATTTCCTCGAGCTCGCCGGCCTTCGGCAGTACCATCATCTGGATACGGCGGGCGACGGCGAGTTCCGCGCCGAGACGCAGGTTCTCGCTGCGCAACTGTTGGTTCAGCGCTGATATCTGGAGGTTCGCCTCCTCGATCTCCTTCGTCCGATCCTCGACCAGCTGCTCGAGGTTCTCGGTGTGGAAGCTGATCTCTTCCGCCATACGATTGAAGGCGGCGCCGGCGTCGCCGACCTCGTCACGCGTCGGAATGTCGACCCGCACCGAATAGTCCTTCGCCTCGATGCGCTTGGCGGCATTGGCAAGCGCGCTTATGCCGCCGGTGATCCGCTTGGATATGGCGAATACGGCGGCAATGACGAAGAACAGGGACACGAGGAGCGCCAGGACCTGATAGATCAAGATCCTGTTGGTCGCCTCCGAGATCCCGGCTTGGGCGGCAAAAAGCGAAGCGTAGATTTCCCGCTCGGGCACGGCGATGCCGAGCAGCATCGCTTCACGGCGGACTGGGCCGGATGCCCAGAGGTTGGTCGGCTGCAACTGTTTCAGGACGACCAGATAGGGCACCCTCTCGCCGTTCTCCTCAAGGAAAATATGCTTGAGCAGTCCGTCCTCGCCCAAGGGCAATTGCGCAATCTCCGGCTGAACGCTGCGACGGAGAGAGCGGTCGAGACCCGTCACACCTCCGCTGGCGGCCGCGTTCGACGCGCGAAGGCCGATGACCTTTTCTCCAACCGGATTGATGGCAACGACGTTGCCGTCCGACATCGTCAGAAAGCCGAAACCGGTTTCGGCAACCTTAACGTTCTCGACGATCTCGGCCAATTGGTCGAGCGTGATATCCGTGCCGGCAGCGCCCAGCACACGGCTGCGGTCGCGCGACCACAGCGGCTGGAAGAAACTCACGATGAGCTTGCCGGTTATCGCGTCGGTATAGGGCGCCGTCTGAGTGATGTCGCCATTCACCGGACGTGACTTCGGATCGCGCGCCCATTGCTCCCAAGATTCGTAGAGTCCGGGAAAAAAGAAAGACCAGAATTCCGCCGAATTGTGTCCCGGGTAGAGCTTATCGAAGGTCTGCGCCTGGTCCGTATAGGGAGCCGTCCTGAATATCGGCCGCTCTTTCGGGCCGATATAATACATCTGCAGCTTCGACTGACCGTTTGCGAGCAGGCTCGGCGCAACAAGATCCAGGACCGCGCTGTTCTCGATGTCCGTTTGCACGTCGGGAAGCGGAAGGTGGTTCTGGTCAAGAAGATAGCCCCAGACGCTGACGACCGATGGAGGGCCCGGCAGGTTCTGAGCCCATCCCCCTTTCTGATCGTAGGCGACCGTCACGGTTCCCGGCGCGCCGCGCGCCATCGCCTCCCCGATTTGCGATTTTCTCACCGGCCGGTCGATCTGCTCCTGGAGAACGCCCGCCAATGTGCCCACATCGGAGTGGACCTGGTTGAGCAGCAGGTTGACCCGGGCAGCCGTGGTTGCCGCATAGGAGCGGATATAGTCCTGGTTGGCCTCCTCCAGGCCGCGGCCGACTTCCGCCGCCGCGTCGCGGGAAAGTCTCTGCACGTTCCAGAGCGCAAGACCGCCGGTGACGAGCAGATCAAAGAGCACCGCGCTTCCGACGACCAGCACGAACTTAGCGCGGAAGGAGCGCAGGCCCAAACGGGTGGTGTTTTCCCCGGGCAGGCTCATAGCGGCTTGCGCCCTGAGGCCGCCCAGATGGGCCAGCCGGCATAGCCCTTGGGATGGAGGGCGGCAAAAATGTGGTCCCGGAAACCCTGCCGGAAACGTTCGATGAACTCGGGCGGGTCCCCGCGCTTTACGGCCATTTCACCGGCATAGACGTTCTCCCACGCCGCGATGATATCGGCGAAGTCCTGAGGGTCTCCGTCGAGATTGGTGACCATGAACGATTCGACGTTGATATCGTCAAAGCCTGCGTCGACAAGATAGCGCTTGCTCTTCGGTCCGAACTCCACATCCATTTCGAAATGGCTAAACAGCCTCGCGACCTCGTTGTAGGTCCATTGAATGCTCTGTGCGCGCGGCTCGCCGAGACAGTGCGAATTTTTCTCGTTGGTTATATAGACCCGCCCGCCGGGCTTGCAGATCCGGAAGAGTTCCTTCAGGAGCACATCCGGCTGGTTGAAGATCTGCAGCGAATGGCGGCAGGTGACGAAATCGAACTGATTGTCCTCGAGCAGCATCTCGGAGGCATCGCCATAGGTATATTCGATATCCGTTACGCCAAAGCCGGACGCCACGTCGCGCGCATAGGCGAGGCTCGCTTTGGAATGGTCGAGCGCGACAATGCGTGCCGGCTGGAACTCCTTCCGCACCAGCATGGCGAAGTCGCCGATGCCACAACATATGTCTGCCATCGTCATACCCGGGCGCAGGCCGTGACGCGGGAGGATCTTGCGCTCGTGGCGCCAGGTCATTTTCGTTTGCGTGCGCAGGATCGGGATGAAGCTCGTGTTTTCCACGAAGCTCTGCCCGGGATAGAACTTTGAGTCGTAGACCTCGACGGTCACTTGCGGCTCGATCTTGTTCAAATGGGCGAACATGCGCTCGGTCCAGCCCACGACGCTCGAGGTCACGACGACGAAGCGAATGTCAGACCGCGTGCGACAGGCATCGAGAAGAACGCGCGCGAAGGCGTGATAGGCCGTGTTGTTCATCTGCACCAGGCGCTTGACGTTGATGTAGAGAACGCCCCGCACCTCTTCGATGGCGCCTTTAAGCATCGATATGCTTGCGGCGATCTCGTCGGCCGAGCGCGGCCGCACCACCCCGGAAAGAGCGAACTCCTGGCTGTTTGGGTCGAATTCCGCCTTGAAGGGAACTGCAAACGCTGTCGTACTCACCTCACCACTCCTTCAAGAGGCAGATCCACGACAAGCCTGATCGATGGCGGATCGCTTTCGTCGAGCCGCACGTCGGCATCGAAATTGATCGACAAGTCCAGAAGAACAGCCTCGCGACTCGGTGCGAGATCGGTGGAGATGGAATCAAGGTAGCGCGCATGGGCGTCGGCGTCGCGGGTCTTCGACACCGCCTCTCTATAAAACTGCCTCTGACCCGGCGGACACGGGAAAGTAAGCTCCACCCGTTCGGTCGGCCCCCATCGATAAACTGCGCAACCGATCCGGCCGTCGGGTGAGCCGCTGCGGAACGAGACCTCTAGGAGCTCGTTCAATGCGGACGAGAAGAAATTCGAGTGGCGAACAGGATCAGTGCGATTGTGACTTATCATTCGCGCCATGAAGGTCGACAGCTGATCGCAATGATTCCAATCGGAAAGAAAGGCACCCATCTCCATCTCGAAGTGGAGCAAGGGCTCGAAAGCGGCTTCCGTGGGCTGGTTCTCGGCTCCGTGCATGCGGCTTCCTCCCTTACGCAAAAACGTCACGAGATTCAAAGGCTAGACGAAATAATTTCCCGGCATTGACCCACTTCATGTTCGCTGAAGACCTGCCGCAGGGATGGCCGGCGTTTTTCGGAGAAAGTCTGCTATCGCTTCTGCACGCATCGGCACCCCTAAAAAATATCCCTGCAGGCGGTCGCAGCCTTCTTTCTGAAGCCAGATCGCCTGCTCCGCGGTCTCCACTCCTTCGGCGGTAACATTCATGCCCAGGCCGTGAGCGAGCGCGATGATGGAGCGCACGATCGTCTGGCTTTTCTCGTCCCTTTCTAGGTCCCTGATGAAATATTGGTCGATTTTGATCGTGTCGAAAGGGAAATTCTTCAGGTAGCTCAGCGACGAATAGAAAGTGCCGAAATCATCCAGCGAAATCTGCACACCCAACACATTCAAGGTATTGAGTGTATCGAGATTGTTTATCGTACGCTCCAGAAGCACCGACTCGGTGATTTCGAGCTCAAGGCGGTCTGCGCGCATGCCGACCAAGTCGAGCGTCTGGGCCACGCGGTCCGTAAGCCCCTCGTGGAGGAATTCGGCGGGAGACAAATTGACGGCGATCGTGAAATGGGACGGCCAGTCCATGGCTGCCCGGCACGCCCGCTCCAGCAGCCATCGCCCGATGTCGCTCATCAGACCGTCAGCTTCCGCCATCGGAATGAAGACATTCGGAGGGATGATGCCGACCAGCGGGTGACGCCACCGCAAAAGCGCTTCGAAACCGACGACCGACGAGGAGGGCTTCACCAATGGCTGATATTCTAGGAAGAACTGCCCCTCCTGAAGGGCTGTACGCAGGCTTCGGCGCAACATTTCCCTTTGTTCCAGCACGATGAGCATCGAGCGGGTGAACGTACTCGACCGGCCGCGACCGTCCTTCTTGGCGGCATACAGCGCGATATCGGCAGCTTTCATCAGTTGCTCGACCTCGTTGCCGTCGGCCGGCGCGACGGCAATTCCGACGCTTGCTCCGACGAAGACGTTGATGCCCTCGACCGTGAACGGTTCCTTGAAAGCGTTGATCAGTGCGTCGGCCAGACGTTCTGCCTCCCTCGGCTGATCGGCCCTCCACTGAATGACCGCGAACTCGTCCCCGGCTAGACGGTACGCGAATTCCCGATCCCTCAGCACGCTCCTGATCCGGTCCGCCGCCATCTTGAGCACGGCGTCGCCTGCCCCGTGCCCCAATGTGTCGTTGATCGGCTTGAAGTCGTCCAAATCGATCTGCATGAGCGCCAATCGGGCGCCGTTGGGCACAGGCAATGCGCCCCGCAACTGATCGCTGAACTGCCGGCGGTTGGGCAATCCGGTGAGGACGTCATGGGTCGCCTGATGCAGGAGAAGAGCACGATCGCTCTCGCCCTGACTGAACGTTTCGCGGTAGGTGGAACTGCTTTCAGCTTCGACGACACCGATGCCGCCCGCACTTCGGAAAATGACGAGCGTGCGTCGGCTCCCCGTGGATGGGTGGGCGATCTCGACGGTTCGCGGCAATCCGCTTGCGACGACGAATTCGATGGCGGACTTCGGCCCGGGCGCCAGCAGTTCCGGATAGGTGTGCCAAAGGGACGTCTCGACGAGAGAGTCGACGGCATAGGTTTGTCTGTGCCGCGGCGTGCATTCGACGAGCTGAAAACTCTCGTCATAAAGCGAGACAAGTTCGTCGGAATGGGCGAAAAAGTCGGCCTCGATGGAAGATGAAGCAGGCAGTGTCGTATCGCCGTCCGGCATTCTCGCCTTTCCCTTCCGTTCCGTGTCGCCCGAGCAAGCCCCAGAGGCTACAATTCGTTATCTTCGATGCATGTCAATTGCCGTTTCCCAACCCTGCCATTGCCAGAAAAATTATCGCGGAACGTGTCGCGGTCAATGGCGCACGACTGCAGAGAGTTAATTTGCGTGATTCCGGCGGAAAGATGGCTAACGATTGAAGTCGGCTGAAGGCACGCGGCGGCGGCCGATCCATCTTGTCACGATGGATCGATTTCCGATCGCTACGGGCGTCAGGATCAACGAGTCGCGGCAGACAGTCCATAGGTCGCGTGCGAGAGGGCCCGCTCAATGCCGCGCAATTCCGCAAGCCCCTTCAGGCGACCAATCGCCGGATAGCCGGGCTGAGCCCCACGGGAAAGATCGTCGAGAATCTCCTGCCCGTGATCCGGCCGCATCGGAATCTGGTGGTCCACCCGTCCGGCTGCGCGCCGCCGCTGCTCTTCCTGGAGCAGTTCGGCAATGACGGCCACCATGTCCGTGTCGCCCTCCAGATGCTCGTCCTCGTAGAAGGAACAGGGTGTCCGTACCTCCTCGCGAAGGACGTTGCGCAGGTGGACGAAATGAATCCGGGACGCGAACTGGCGGGTCATGGCCGGCAGGTCGTTGGCGGCAAGGGCGCCGAGAGAGCCCGTGCAGAGGGTGACGCCATTGGCCGGGCTGTCGACCTCCCGCAGCATGAAGGCGTAATCTTCCGCGTTCGACAGAATGCGCGGCAGGCCGAGCAGCGCCCATGGCGGATCGTCGGGATGGGCACAGATGTTGATGCCCGTCCGTTCCGCCACCGGCGCCACCTCCGCGAGGAACTCCACCAGGTGACGCTGCAATTTTTCGCGACTGACGCCGTCATAGGTGCGCAGATGTTCTCGAAGCTGCGGCAGACTGTAGCCGTCGGCGGAGCCGGGAAGCCCCGCGCCGATATTGCGGGAGAGCGCGAGCCGCCGCTCCTCCGTCATTTCACGAAACCGCCGCTCGGCTGCCTCACGCGTCGCCGTGTCGTAGTCCTCGTGGGCGGCCGGCCGCTCAAGGAGATGGATGTCGAAGGCTGCAAAGTCGATCCGGTCGAAGCGCATCGCCTTGGCGCCGTGACGCGCGGTCCAGCGCAGATCGGTGCGGGTCCAGTCGAGCACCGGCATGAAATTGTAGCAAACCGTCCGGATACCGGCGGCTGAAAGTCGGCGCAGCGTTTCCTGCCAATTTGCGACGTGTTCGCGCCAGGGACCGGTCTGCGTCTTGATGCACTCGGAAACGGGGACGCTTTCCACCACCTCCCACTCCAGCCCGCCTGCGCGGACCTCCTCCTGCCGCTTGCCGATCTCGTCGACGGGCCAGACGTCGCCGGTCGGAATGTGATGCAGCGCGCTGACGATCCCGTGCGCGCCGGCCTGCGCTGCGTCTTGAACGCTCACCCGGTCCACCGGCCCGAACCAACGCCATGTATGTCGCATGTGAACTCCTCAGGAAAGAAATGTCAGCTGCACCTTGCATGCAGCGGATCGATCGCCGGCCTGCTCGAAGGCCCGAACCGCCTCGTCGACCGGAAACTGATGGGAAATGATCGGCCGCACGTCGATTCGGCGATCCGAGATGAGCGCGACCGCAAGGGCGAATTCCCCGTCGAACCGCTGCGATCCGACGAGCCGCAACTCCTTGCCGACCAGCGCATGGAGCGGCAGGGTGATTTCGCCCGTCACGCCGACCTGCACGATCGTGCCGCGCGGCCGAACTGCCGCGACCGCGCCGCGTAGTGCCGGCTCGGCGGCCGAGCATTCGAAGGCCACGTGGAACTTGCCCTTGTCGGCCTCGTAGGCGGCAAGCCCGGCCGGATCGCGATGGACATTGACGATGCGGGTCGCTCCCATGGCCTTGGCCCTGTCGAGTGCCGCATCGGCCAGATCCGTCACGACGATCTCATCGGCTCCCGCATGGCGCGCCGCCGCCACCACGAGCGCGCCGATCGGCCCCGCTCCGGTGACGAGTACCTTCTTTCCCCTGATTTCGCCCGCCTGGGCGGCCGCGTGAAGGCAGACCGCCAGCGGCTCGGCACAGGCTGCCTCGCCGGGGCTCACCTGCGAGCCTGCGGGATGACATTGGACGGCCGGAACCACCAGCCAATCGCGGAACATACCCTGTGTGTGGGGGAGACGCATTGCACTGCCCAGGAAGCGCATGTCAAGGCAGTGGACAGGGAGTCCTTCCCCGCAAAAGCGGCAGGTTCCGCAAGGCTGGCTCGGATTGACCGCCACCAGATCATCGATAGCAAGGCCGGAGACGCCGGCCCCGAGCACCGCGACGCGTCCCGAGGCCTCGTGGCCGGGTATGATCGGCTCACGAACCCGGACCGGGCCGAAACCCCCGTCCTGGTAATAGTGAAGATCCGAGCCGCAGATGCCGCCTGCGGCCATCTTCAACAGCACCTCGCCGTCCCCCGGTGCGGGAACGTCGGCGACTTCCAGCCGAAGATCGCGCGGGCCGTAAAGGCGGGCGAAGCGTGTGCGCGTGGGTGCGCCCGACATCAGCGGATCAGTCCCACGGACTGCGGCAGCCACAACACGACGGCCGGAACGAAGGTGATCAGAATGAGGGCGATAAACAGCGGCACGAGCCATGGCAGGATCGCCATCGTCGTCCGTTCGACCGAGAGCTTCGCCACCCGCGACAGCACGAAGAGCACCATGCCGAGCGGAGGGTGAAGCAGGCCGATCATCAGGTTGAGCGTCATGATCAGGCCGAAATGCACGGGATCGATTCCGAACTGGGCGGTCAATGGCAGAAGGATGGGCACCAATATGGTGATCGCCGCGATCGTATCGAGAAAACAGCCGACGAAGAGCATCAGAAGGTTCACCAGGATGAGGAAAACCCATTTGTTGTCGGTGATCGTCAGGATCGCGCCAGAGAGCATCTGCGCGGCCTGACTGACCGTCAGGAGCCATGCGAAGATCGAGGCCGCCGTGACGATGAAGAGCACCGATGCCGTCGTCTCGATCGTGTCGAAAGTCGCCCGGGCGAGCGTCGACATCGTCATCGTCCGGTAGCGCACAAGGCCCAGGAACAGCGACCAGATCACGGCGGCGACGGCCGCTTCCGTCGGCGTAAACCACCCCATGGTCATGCCGCCGATCAGAATGATGGGCGTCATCAGCGCCATGACGGCGGAAAAGTCGAAGTACCAGTCGAGAGCAAGCAGCACCACGAGCGCGATGCCGACCGCAAGGTTCATCGACAGTCCGGCCGCCATCAGAAGATAGATGAAAAGCGGAACGGCAAGGACGACGACGACCTCGAGCGAGGCCGCAAGCAGCCGCTTCATTTCGAAAGGCGTATCCGAGCCCCAGCCGCGCTTGTAGGCGAAGATCGCCACCGTCAGCATCATCAGCACCGTCATGACCACGCCCGGCACGACACCGGCCATGAACAGCGCGCCGATGGAGACGTTCGCCATCATGCCGTAGATGACGAAGGGCAGCGACGGCGGGAAGATGGGTCCAAGCGTCGCAGACGCGGCGGTGACGCCGACCGCCGCATCGACCGGATAGCCATGGTCCTTCATGGCCTTGATCTCGATCGTGCCGATGCCGGCGGCGTCCGCGAGCGCGGTGCCCGACATGCCGGAGAAGATCACCGAGCCGACGATGTTGACCTGTGCCAGCCCGCCCTTCATCCAGCCGACGAGGGCGACCGCGAAGGAATAGATGCGGCCGGTGACGCCGGCGGAGTTCATGAGATTGCCGGCGAGGATGAAAAAAGGCACCGCAAGCAGCGGAAAGCTTTCGACGCCGGCAATCATCCGCTGCGCCGCGATGATGTCGGGGGCGACATTGTAGGAGACCAGATAGAGCACCGACGCTGCGGCCATGGAGATGGCGACGGGGACGCCGACCAGCATGAGTACGAGAAAGGAACCGACGAGCAGGAGCATGGGGATCAGTCCTCGACCTTGTGGAATTCCTCGGGCTTTTCGAGAACCGAATAGCCGCGGCGCTGATTGGCCACGAAGACCTGGATGGAGCGGATCAGCATCAGCACGAAACCGGCCATCACGCTATAGAAGACGATGTTGCGCGGCAGGTCTACTGTGACCATGCGTTCGTGGGCGACGATAGCCACGTAGCGCCACATCAGCCAGCAGGCATAGGCGAAGAAGACGATGCGAACGAGATCCACGAAGATCGCCAGGGCTCGGGCGACGGGTAGCGGCAGATAATGATAGAGCACGTCGACCTGGATGTGGCGCGACAGGCGCACGCACATGACGGAGCCCAGAAACACGACGCCGATCAGGCAGTTCGTGGCGATTTCCTCCGTCCAAGCATAGGAATCGTTGAGCACGTAACGGGTGAAGAACTGCAGGAACACGCATCCGGCCATCAGCCAGAAGACGGCGAGCGTCACCCAATCCTCGAAGGCATAGTTGGAGAGATCCGCGGCCGGCGGGGCCTCGTCGAAGGCATGGGCGATTTCTTCTGGCGTCGTTTGCAAATGGACTTCCTGGGACATGGCATCATCCGGCTTCTGGAAAAACGAAACGCCGGCCCGCCATGGAAGGCGAGCCGGCGAGAGTGGTTCACTTGATGGCGCGGATAGCCTCCCAATCTTCCTTGTTGTAGCCGAAGTCTTCGAGCTTCACCTTTTCATTGACGGTCTTCTCGAAGTCGGCCCTGTCGACCTCGGTCACCTCGATGCCGCGCTCCTTGAAGGTGGCGACGAGCTCCTTCTCGCGCTCTTCGATGATCTTGGTGGCACGCACGGCCGCCTCCTGCATCACCTCGGTGAAGATCTGCTTGTCGGCATCGGAGAGCTGCGACCAGAGGTTCTTCGAAACGACCGTGTTCAGATGATCGACGATGTGGCCCGTCAGCACGATATGCTTCTGCACTTCGAAGAACTTTTTCGCCTCGATCGTCGTCAGCGGATTTTCCTGAGCTTCGACGGTGCCGTTCTGGAGCGCGAGATAGACCTCGGCAAAGGCGATCGGCGTGGTGTTGGCACCGCAGGCCCGCGGCATGGCGAGGTAGGCCGGAACATCCGGTACACGCATTTTCAGGCCCTGCATGTCGGCGCATTTGGCGATCGGCCTGTTCGATGTGGTGTGGCGCGTACCGTAATAGGTGACGGCCGTGATGTGGTTGCCCGAAGCCTCCTCATATCCTGCGGCCAGGCGCTTGAATACGTCGCTCTTGGTATAGGCGATCATATGGGCGGGGTCGCGGAAGATATAGGGAAAATAGGTGACGCCGATCGGCGCATGATCGCGGGCGGCGAAGCTCGAGCCCGAAATGATGATATCGACGGTGCCGAGCTTCAGGCCCTGATTGATATCCGCTTCCTTGCCGAGCTGCGACGCCGGGAACACGTCGATCTTGTAACGCCCTTCGGTGCGCTTGGCGATCTCTTCCGCCGCCCAGACGGACTCGGTATGGAACGGCTCCGACGTTTCGTAGACATGGGCCCATTTGAGCGCCGTCTGGGCATGAGCCGATAGGGCTGATGCCAGGATCGTCGCGGTGGCACCGAGTAGCGTCAACAGTCTGATCGTCATCTTTTTCCTCCTCCCAAAGTGAAGTCGTCGCTGTGTGGATTACCGCCCGACGCGCCTCCACGCGGCGGGTATCGTGCTGTCAGATGGCTCCTCTCCGAAGCTCGCGGACAGGCGAAGCTGAGATTGATCGAGATGCGCGCGCATGGCTGCGCGCGCGGCAGCGGGATCCCCGAGTGCGATCGCGTCGCGAATGACGCGATGCTCCTCCATCGCGGCCCTCCAGGTCTCGGTGTTTTCGAAATAGCTCGCGAGCTTTTCGAAATAGGGCGTCATGCGCATGTCGTGGATGCTGCCGACGAAACGGTTCAGCGTCTGATTGGCGATGATGCTCGAAACGATAACGTGAAACTCGCGATCGATCGCAAGCGCGAGGCGGCGATCCTCGAGTGCGGCGGCCATCCGGGCCAGATTGTCGTCGAGAACGGAGATATGCTCCGGGCGTGCCAGCCGGGCCGCTTCCTCGGCGATGGCGCATTCGACCACTGCCCTGGCCCGCAACAATTCGAAGGGACCTTCGAAATCCTCGGGCGGCGCATCGGCCGCAGGCGCCGGACGCGCCGTCACATAGATGCCCGAACCCATGCGGATGTCGATGAAGCCTTCCACCTCGAGGACTATCAATGCTTCTCGGATTGTGGGTCGCGACACGCCGAACATCTGCGCCAGCTCGCGCTCCGCCGGAAGCCGCGAACCGTGCGCCAGTTCGCCCCTTTCGATCAGGGCTCGCATCTGATCCGCCACCTGGCGATAGAGGCGACGCGATTCCACGGCAGAGAACATCATGATCCCCGTTGAGGCGACCTGCGGCCAAGTGGCCAAGTGGTCATACCAATTCCCCATACTTTACTCGTGCTTGCGGTCGAGTCAACGGTGACTGCTGCAGCGCCTCACGACAAGTTCCGCCCTCCACAAAAAATGCCCGGCACTGAATGGCCGGGCAGTAGGCAGGGAATTGGCTATCCCTGCAGGGAAGTGGGTATCGCGACGCATCGATCTGCCGGCCAAGACGGCCGGCGGAGCGTCGATTCGAGTGGCTATCGTGCAAGCGCCCCGGCCGGGACACCTCGGTCGGCCTCGCGCTTGATCTGCCGGATCGAGACATTCATCCAGACCATGGAGACGGCTACGATGACGAAGAGCAGCATGAAGCAGCTGGACCAAAGGCCGGTCACATCCTTGAGGAAGCCGAAGGCGATCGGCAGGACGAAGCCGCCGAGCCCGCCCATCATGCCGACGATGCCGCCGACGGCGCCCACATGGGAGGGATAATAGACGGGTATGTGCTTGTAGACCGCTGCCTTGCCGAGGCTCATGACGAAGCCGAGCACGAAGGTCACGACGACGAAGACGATCGGGGTAACCAGGATCGGCATCGCACCGCCGGCAGCACCTGCAGGTATCGACAGAATGGCCGTTGCGACGGCAGACACGGCGAACATGGCATACATGATCCTGCGGGCGCCGAGCTTGTCCGACAAAGCGCCGCCATAGGCGCGGAAGATACTGCCGGGAATGGAATAGGCGGCGGCGATCATGCCGGCGGTCTCGATGTCGAAACCGTAGACGCCGACGAGATAGCGCGGCAGCCAGAGCGCGAGCGCCACGAAGCCGCCGAAGGCAAAGAAGTAGTAGAGCGAGAAGCGCCAGACCTGAATGTTCTTGAGTGGCTCGAATTCACTCAGGAAGCTCTTCCTTGGTGCACCGACATCGCGGCGGGCGCGGAATTGCGGATCGTCTTCCGTCGAGAACCAGAAGACGACCGCCGTGACGAGAAGCGCGGCCGCCCAGACCTCCGCGACGGCCTGCCAGCCGAAGGCGACGAGAACGAATGGCGCCAGAAATTTCGTGACCGCGGCGCCGACGTTGCCGGCACCGAAAATCCCGAGAGCGGTGCCCTGTTTTTCCGGCGGAAAGAAAGGCGAAACATAGGCGACCCCCACGGCAAAAGAGCCTCCCGCCAGACCGACACCCAGCCCTGCGAGGAGCATCTGCGGATAGGTCGCAGCATAAGCGAGCAGGAAGGTGGCGAGTGCTGCCGCCAGCATGGTGAGCGTGTAGACGAGGCGGCCGCCATAGCGGCTGGTCCAGATGCCCAGGACGATGCGGACGAGCGAGCCCGTCAGGATCGGCATGCCGATCAGGAGCCCGAACTCGGCTTCGCTCAGGCCGAGTTCATCCTTTATGCGCACGCCGATGATCGAAAAAATGGTCCATATGGCGAAACAGACCGTAAATGCACCCGTTGAGACCCACAAAGCGCGTCCTGGTGCGCCCTTATAGGTCGACTGCGTCTGGTGAAGAGCGGACATGATATCTCCCTGCGCGATATCCTCGCGCGATACGCGTCGTTGATCATGGGGAACAGCCGCGAGCAGGCATCGCGCTCACCCAAACGGGCGCATCGATCCTCTCCAGCAACCTTGCTCATGGCGCGCGACATTGGACGCCACCGGTGGTTTGCTCGGGCTCAAAATAATGTATGCAAGCAGCGTGCCAAACCGAAAGCCCCGGAAAGCGGGAGAGAATTCAAAAGTTTATTCGGCGCGGCTTTCATGCACCTTGATGGCATGGTCAAATATTGGGCCGCCCGCCACGCCATGCCCAATTATCGTGCAGGCCGCATTTGCGCTTCGCAGATAGGCAAAGACCCGCCGTACGGAGCAAGTCCGGCGGCGGGTCCCTTGCAAGAAGTCCTACGACTGCGGGTTAAATCTGCACCTCGACACCCAGGACCGCGCAGCAGTCGCCCGACTTGATCAGCCCGGGGTTATGTCGGGCCACCAGAACGCCATCCATCTTGGCTCGAACCTCGATCGGTTCCACGCCCGTGCGTCCGATCGGATAGATTAGCGCGATCGCTGCGCCGCGGTCGACCGCTCCGCCAAGGTCGATGAGGAACTCGACGAGACCGCCATCCTCCGCGAAAGCGAAACAATCCTCGCTCGGCATATCCAGCCATTTGGTGGGTTCCGCCTCGATCTCGCCCTTGAGTATCCCGGCATGCCTCAGCACGTTCGCGACACCGCGCTTTGCGACTGAAGCGGTCCTGGCAGTCGCCGAACCGCCACCGCCGAGCTCCGTCGTGATGAAGATCTTGCCCATCTCCTCGGCCGCGGTGTCGTACATTCCGACCGCGTCGATCTCCAGCATCTTCATGGAATAGGGCGCTCCGAACGCCCGGACGAAGTCGAAAGCTTTCGCTTCCTGGGCCTTGTCGGGCAGAATGTGCGCCGCGCAGAACGGCAGGAAGTCGAGCGTCTTTCCGCCCGAATGAAAATCGAGCACGATGTCTGCGAGCGGCAGCAGGACACGCTGGAAGTAATCCGCGATTTTCTCGGTGACTGTTCCATCCGGCCTCCCCGGGAAACTGCGGTTCATGTTGCCCTTGTCGATCGGTGATGTCCGCGTCTGCGCCTGGAAGGCAGGATAATTCATCGCCGGAACGATGATCACTCTTCCCTCGACGTCGGAAGCATCCAGCTTTCGCGCGAGATCGAAGAGAGCGATCGGCCCCTCGTATTCGTCGCCGTGATTGCCGCCCGTGAGGAGGGCGGTCGGGCCCTCACCGTTCTTGACCACGGTAACCGGAATCATCACCGAACCCCAGGCGGAATCATCGCGGCTATAGGGAAGGCGCAGGAAGCCGTGCTGGACGCCATTGGCCTCGAAATCGACCGTCGCGCTGATCGGCGACGGCCGCAAGTGGTGCTCCCTCATCCTCTCAGTCCTTGACCATCAGCTTGCGCGGCACGGAGGCGAGGCACTCGACACCGCTCTCGGTGATGAGAATGCTCTCGGTGGTTTCGAAGCCCATGTCCTCGAGCCAGAGCCCCGTCATGAAGTGGAATGTCATCCCCGGCTTCAGTTCCGTCTTGTCGCCCGGACGCAGGCTCATCGTGCGCTCGCCCCAATCCGGCGGATAGGAAAGACCGATCGGGTAGCCCGTGCGGTTGTCCTTGACGATCCCGTATTTCTTCAGCACGGCGAAGAAGGCGTTCGCGATGTCCTCGCAGGTGTTGCCGGGTTTGGCGACGGCGAGGCCCGCCTCCATACCCTCGATTGTCGCCTTCTCGGCGTCGAGGAAGGCCTGGGTCGGCTTACCCAGGAACACCGTGCGCGACAGCGGCACGTGATAGCGGTTGTAGCAGCCGGCGATCTCGAAAAAGGTGCCCTCGCCCCGTTTCAACGGCCGGTCGTCCCAGGTGAGATGCGGCGCGGATGCCTCGACGCCGGAAGGAAGAAGCGGCACGATCGCCGGATAATCGCCGCCGATGCCGTCGACGCCGCGCGTGCCCGCATCGTAGATTTCCGCCACGAGGTCGCACTTGCGCATGCCCACTTCGATCTTGTCGAAGATGCGCTGATGCATCGCTTCGACGATCCGCGCCGCGTTGCGCATGTACTTGATCTCGGTCTCGCTCTTGACCGCGCGCTGCCAGTTCACCAGCGCCGTCGCGTCGCTGAAACGCGCATTGGGCAGGTGTTTCTGCAGCGAGGCGAAGGCGGCTGCCGAGAACCAGTAGTTGTCCATTTCGACACCGATGCTGAGCGAACCAAGGCCGCGATCGGCGAGAATGCCCGAGAGATAGTCCATCGGGTGGCGTTCGGTTGACTGCACGTAGTGGTCGGGATAGCCGACGATATTCTTGTGATCGAGATAGGCAGTCAGCTTCGCGCCATTCGCATCCTGGCCGCGGCCGAACCAGATCGGTTCGCCCGAAGGCGGCACGATGACCGCCTGATGCACGTAGAAGGACCAGCCGTCATAGCCGGTGAGCCAGGCCATGTTGGACGGATCGCTCACGATCAGGAGGTCGACGCCTTTCGCCTCCATCGCCTTTCGGGTCTTCGCAAGCCGCGCTTCATATTCCCCAAGGGAGAATTTGAGGTTGGGTTGGGTCATGTCTCTTCCCTCGTTCTTCCGGCCCCGTTCCGGGGAAGCCGGTCTCAACTTTCGAATGTCGTACCTGCGTCCGCCGCGTTGGCCCGCGCGAAGGCGAGCGTGGCGATGGCGGTGTCCTGGACGCCGGTGCCGGTCAGGTCGGCAATGGTGATCTCGTCGGCGCGCGTGCGTCCGGGTTTCAGCCCGGCGATCACCTGGCCGAGTTCGGGGAACTCGGCCTCCGCCGACATGAGATGAGCGGCAATCGCGTGATGCAGCTCTCCGAGCCGGCGCGTCTGTTTGAGGCTGTCGGCGACGTAAGTCGCACGGGCGATCGCGTGCGGATCGATCTCGTTCTTGTGTTCAGCGTCCGAACCCATGGCGGTGACGTGCTGCCCCGGCTCGAGCCATTCGGCTTTGAGGACCGGCGTCCCGGACGGCGTCGTGGTAACGATGATATCGGCGCCAGTGATGGCCGCTCTCGGATCGGTTTCGGCCTTGACCGCAAAGCCGAGCTTCCCGCCAAGCGCAATGGCTGCCGCTTCAGCCTTGGCCGCATCGCGGGCCCAGATCCGCGCTTCCCGGATCGGGCGCACGAGCGCGAGCGCCTCGAGCTGAAGCCTTGCCTGCATGCCGGCGCCGAAGACCGCGGCCACCGAGGAATCTTCCCGCGACAGACGTCTCGCCGCGACCGCCCCTGCCGCCGCCGTCCGCACGTCGGTCAGATAGCCGTTGTCGAGCAGCAGTGCCTGCACCAGCCCGGTTTTGCTGGACAGGAGCACCATCATGCCGTTGGTGCTCGGCAGGCCGATTTTCGGATTGTCGAAGAAGCCCGGGCTGATCTTGATCGCAAAGCCGTCCAGCCCCGGCACATAGGCCGTCTTGACGTCCACCTCGCCGCGATGCTCCGGAATATCGAGCCGCAGGATCGGCGGCATCGCCACCGCCTTGGTGGCGAGAGCGCGAAAGGCATCCTCGACGCAGGCAACCGCTTCGCGATCGAGCGGCACGATGCCGCGCAATTCCGCCTCGGTCAGAATCTTCATCCGTGTCATGCCGCCTCCTCGCGGAATGGGTCCGTTTCGCCGTTCATCACGCGCAGGTGCAGGTCCATGTCGACGTTGCGCCCCGAGATAATAACCGCGATGGGGCCGTCGATGTCCTTGATCTTGCCGGCGAGAAGCGCCGAAATGCCGACGGCGCCCGCCCCTTCGACGATCTCGCGCTCCTCGGCATAGGCGTGGCGCATGCCGGCGGCGATCTCGGCTTCCGTCAGGAGGATTATGTCGTCGAGGAGCTCCCGGCACATGCGGAATGTGACGCGATTGTCGAGGCCGATGCCGCCGCCGAGCGAGTCCGCAAGGCTCGGTTGTTCATCGACGAGCACGGGTCCGCCGGCGGCGAAGCTCGCCTTCATCGCCGCACCGCGCTCCATCGTCAGGCCTATGACACGCGTCGCCGGTCTGCGCGCCTTGACCGCTGCCGCCACTCCGGCTGCCAGTCCACCACCCGACACCGGTACAAGCACCATGGCAACGTCCGGCATCTGCGCCACGACCTCGAGTCCGAGCGTCCCCTGCCCGGCGACGATCGCCGGATGGTCGAAGGGCGGCACCATCACGAGACCATTTTCCGCAACGAGCCTTTCGACTTCTTCCTGCGCCTCGTCCTGGGAATTGCCGACAATCCGCACATTGGCGCCGAGGCGTCTGATTTCGGAGACCTTGTTCACGGGCACCAGGTGCGACATGCAGATCGTAGCGACCGAGCCTTCCGCCTTTGCCGCATGGGCAAGTGCCCGGCCATGATTGCCGGTCGAGGCCGCGATTACGCCGAGCGCCCGGTCGCCGGCAGAAAGCGAAAGCACTGCATTGGTCGCGCCGCGCAGCTTGAAGCTACCGGTCGTCTGGTGGTGCTCGAGCTTTAAGCCGACCGGCACGCCGCAGAGCTCGCTCAACGAGCCCGACATTGCCAGCGGCGTCGTAAGTACACGGCCGGAAATGCGCCGTGCCGCCACCTCGATGTCGTCGATCGTCACGGGGAGAGAAACGCTCACGGCCTTTCCTCCTCGAGTGGCAGCTCCATCAGCCGTCCGAGTTGGGGGCGTACTTCCCGATCGCCGCAAAGGCGCAGGCAAGTCCAGGCTGTGGCGTAATTGCTGCTGACGACCGGTTTGCCGATTGCCTGCTCGATTTCGGCGATGACGCCTGCCGCACGAACAGCAGTGCAGGAAATGAAAAGCGCGTCCGATGCCGGCGCTGCGGCTTCCTTCGCGAAGGCCACGATCTCCTTTGGGCTGATCCGCGCCATCTCGCGGTCGTCGGTGAGACCCAGGCAGGTAAACCCGTCGATTGCGAAGCCGCGCTCGGCGAAATAGTCGGCCATGGGCCGGCTGGTCTCGGTCGTGTAAGGGGTGAGCACCGAAATCCTGTTTGCGCTAAGTGCACGCAAGCCTTGGACCGAGGCAGCCGTCGGCGTCACCACGGCCGCCTCCGGCTTTGCGGCCTTGATCGCCGCAGCCACTTCGCTGTCGCCGATGACCACGGAGGCGGAGGTGCAGGAATACATGACGACATCCATGGTCTCGTCCGGCAGGATCAAGGCTGCCGCTTCGGTGAGCGACGGCTGCATCGCCCGCAGATTCTCCGGCGTCACCGGATTGGCATAGGGGATGCGCGTGACATAGACCCCGATCCGGTCCGACGCGACCATGCGCTGGAAATCGACTTCCGTCGTATGGTCCGTGGCGAGGATGACGAGGCCAATCCGCTTATCGAGCGGCCGATCGTCGAGACGCGGCCTGCGCGCCGCAAGCGAGAGGGCGACAGCGGTTCTCATCAGCGCTCCTCCACCCGGGAATAGCGCGCTTCAAGCCAGCGCAAGAAGAAGACCGAGATCAGGCTCATAATCAGGAAGAACACGCCGACCAGCGTCATCGGCTCGATATAGCGATAATTACTGTTGGCGATACTCTTCGCCTGGTTCATCAGTTCGAGCACCGTGATTGCCGAAAGCAGGGGTGTTTCCTTGAACATGGCGATCAGGTAATTGGCGAGTGCCGGTATCATCGGCGGGATCGCCTGAGGCAGGATCACGTGTATCCAGGTCTGGCGGGGCGTGAGGTTCGTCGCCTTGGCCGCTTCCCATTGGCCGCGCGGCACGTTCTCGATGCCGGCACGATAGACCTCGGCGGCATAGGTGCCGTAGTGGATGCCGAGGCCGATGACGCCGGCGACAAGCGCGGGCAGGCGGATTCCGATGTCCGGAAGCACATAGAAGATGAAGTAGAGCTGCACGAGCAGCGGCGTGCCGCGGATGAACTCGACGGCAAAGCTCGTGACACGCGCGATCGGAGTCGGTGCGGTCATCCGCAGGATGGCGAAGACAAGGCCGATCACCGCTGCGACGACCGAGCCGAGCGCCGTCGCGAGGATCGTGATCTTCAGCCCCTCGATGAGGGTCGGCATGATCTGGCGGACGAATTCCCAATCCCATTCCATGGTCAGACCCTCACACCGTCGAGGCCACGCGAAACGCGCCTCTCGAGCCACCGCATGCCGAGCGAGATCAGCCAGGCCATGACGAAGTAAAGCAGCAGGATGGTCGCGAAGGGAATCAGCGTGCTGCCGGTCTGGGCGCGGACCACCTGGGCCTGAAACGTCATGTCGCTGAGCGAGATCAGCGAAACGACCGCCGTTCCCTTCAGGAGCTCGATGGCGTTGTTGCCGAAGGTGGGCAGCATCAGGGGCAGCGCCTGGGGCAGGACGATGTGGCGCATCGCCTGGAAGCGCGTGAGGTTGAGCGCGATGCAGGCCTCGCGCTGCTCGCGGCCGATCGCCTTTACCGCGCCCCGCACGACCTCCGCTCCATAGGCGCCGACATTGAGGCCGAGCGCGAGGACGCCCGCCTGAAGCGGCGTCAACGTTATGCCGGCGAACGGCAATACGAAATAGACCCAGAAGAGCTGCACAAAGATAGAGGTGCCGCGGAAGAACTCGATATAGGTCGTGGCGACCGCGCGAACGGCCATGAACCGGCTGAGGCGCCCGAGGCCGGCAGCGAAGGCAACCACGACTGCGAGCGCCGAACCCATGAGGGTCAGCTGCACGGTCACCCAGGCGCCCTGCAGGATCAATCCGATATAGCCGGACCAGTCGATCATCGTTTCGTTGTTCCAGTCAGAGTTTAGACTTGGTTGCAGCCGCCCATACCGCCTTCCTCCGCGCGGTGCGAATGGAAGGCGGCGGGAAGCCCCATCCAGGGCTTATTTCGCGGCGCAGAGCTTTTCGCGGGTGGTCGACATCGCAGCCTTGGCCGAGAAACCATAGGGCTCGATGATCTTCGCGAATTCGCCCGACTCCTTCAGCTTGGCGAGCTCGACATCGAAGGCGTCGCGGAGCGCCTCGTCGCCCTTCCTGAAGGCGGCGCCGTCGCAATAGACCGGCGCACCCTCGACGGGGGCCAGCACCTCGACGTTCGGGTCGTTCGCCTTGGAGACGAGATCGTTGATGGAAAGGACCGGCAGCGAGTAGACGTCGATGCGGCCGTCCTGCAGCATCTTCAGGCCGCTCTGGCCATCCGGCACCACAATGACGCGGTCGCGCGGCACGCCGGCTTCGAGCGCCAGCTTCTCCTCGGTACCGCCGCCCGGTGCGCCGATCTTGGCGTCCGGATTATCGGCGATGTCCTTGTAGCTCTTGAGTCCGAGCGGGTTGCCTTTCTTCAGCGCGAAGGCCTCGGCGTCGCAGAGGATCGGCTGCGAATAGGCGACGGCGGCACATCGTTCCGGCTTCATGAAGAGACCGGCGGTGATCGCGTCGTGGCGCCCGGCCTGCAGGCCCGGGATCATCGCGCCGTATTCGGAAATGGAGGCGACGACGTCGGCAACGCCGAGCCGCTTGAAGATCTCGCGGGCGACATCCGGTGCTGCACCGGAGACTTTGCCGTCGGCTCCGACGGCGGTAAAGGGCGGCTCGTTGGCGATGGCGATGCGCGCGAAGCCCTGCTCTTTCAGCTCCTCGAGCTTGTTCTCGTCCGCGGCGGCTGGCGTGGCCGCAGCAACTGCCATCAATGCGGTGGCGCCTGCCGCCATTGCCAGAAAATCTCTCAGTTTCATCGTTCCCAACTCCTCTGTTCTCTCGATGTTTTCCTTGAGGCAATGTCGGCCGTGAGGCTTAGACGCGGTGCCCTGCCGCTATGATCTTGCGCAGGAAAGTCTGTGTGCGCTCCTGCTTGGGATGCCGGAAAATGTCCTCGGGTTTTCCTTCCTCCACGATCTTGCCGCGGTCGAAGAAAAGCACCCGGTCCGCGAAATCATGGGCAAAGCCCATCTCGTGGGTGACGAGCAGCATGGTCATGTCCGTCTCGGACGCGAGCTTGCGCATGACGTTCAGGACCTCCTCGACAAGCTCGGGATCGAGCGCGGAGGTGACCTCGTCGAAAAGCATGATCTTGGGTGAGAGCGCCAGCGCCCGGGCGATCGCAACGCGCTGCTTCTGCCCGCCGGAAAGCTGTGCCGGCATGCTCTTGGCCTTGTCGGCCAGGCCCACCATGTCGAGCAGCTCCATCGCGCGCTTTTCCGCCTGAGCGCGCGCCATGCCCTTGGTCAGCATCGGCGCCAGCGTGACGTTGTCGAGAACGCATTTATGAGGAAACAGGTTGAAATGCTGGAAGACCATGCCGATCTTCTCGCGCATTTTATGGAGATGCCGCTCGTCGGCAGGGACGAGGTTGCCCGCCTTCTTCATGTGATAGAGCTGCTCGCCGTCGACCTGGATGAAGCCGTCGCTGATGGTCTCGAGCGTCATCAGAATGCGAAGGATGGTCGTCTTACCCGAACCGGACGGCCCGATGAGAGCCAGCTTCTCGCCCGGCATCACCTCCATCGACAGGCCGTCGAGCACGGTCAGGGGACCGTATCGCTTGACGATGTTGTCGATGCGAATGATCGGCTGGGACATTCACGCCTCTCCCTTTGAGACTAAAGCGCATGGCGTCGCTCCAAATCGCTGCACACTTCTGGGCGCCATGCGTTAATGTCCTAACGATGATCCGGTTCCCAAATCATGTCAATGTGAATAATAATATCATGACAATTATTCGAAAGGTGCTCAAAAGCTGAGCATTCGCCTCAAATGACGAGCAGCAGCGCCTCAGGCTCACCGAGCGCAAGAGAGGCGACGATGCCGAGCCCGGACTTCAGCTCCTGCTCGGTCGTCGAGCCGAGCGATATCCTGACCGCCGGACGCCAACCGCTGTCTGCCGTCCGGAAGGACGCACCCGGCGCAATCGCCACCCCGCGCAAGCGCGCCTGGGAAACGAAGGCATCTTCCTGGTGTCCCTCGGGTAGCGGCAGCCAGACATGCAGGCTCTGCGGATGGGTGTGGTGGCCAAGGCTTGCCAGAACCTCCTTGGCGATCGCGTGGCGAGTGGCGAGCGCCCGGCGCTGCCAGTTCACGAGTTCGCTCGCCGTGCCGTCGCTCACCCATTGCGTTGCGATCTCTGCAATCGCGGGGGTCGCCATCCAGTTCGAAACCAGATGCCGGTTGGCGACGGCGGCCACGTAGCGGTCAGGCGCCACCAGATAGCCGATCCGGAGGCCCGGCACGGTGATCTTGGTGAAGCTCGTCACATAAAGCGTGCGCTCCGGCGCCAGTGCGGCGACCGGGGGCAAACGTTCCTCCACCAGGGGACCGAGAATGTCGTTTTCGATGATGGCGATGTCATGCCGGCGCGCCACCTCCGCCAGCGCTGCCCGCCGCCCGGCGCTCATCAGGGTCGCGGTCGGGTTGATTACCGAGGGCTGCAGGAAGACCGCTCGGATCACGCCCTTGCGGCAGGCTTCGTCCAGCGCATCCGGGATCATGCCGTCGCCGTCTATCGCGAGACCCTGAAGGTGGATGCCGAGATAGGTCGAAAGCGGCACGAGCGTATGATGGCTGATGGCCTCCGTCGCGACCGTCGAACCGGGCGGTGCGACACTCATCAGCGCCACGGTCATGGCCGAGGTGGCGCCGTTCGTCAGGTTGATGTTTAGCGGCGAAACATCGAGCCCGCAGCGCAAGAGCCATTCTGCCGCGACATTGCGGTGACGCGGGAACACCATGTTCGGGCGGAAGGAAAGCGCCGAGCTCGGCGGCAGGTTCTCCGCAAGCCAGGCAAAACCCTGCCGCATCTTTTCCAGATGGTATTGCTCGCATACGGGTTTCAGGATCGAAAGATCGATCAATTCGCCAAGGCGCTCCGGCAGATAGGGCGGCTCCGGCTCGCGCGGCCGCGTCTGCACGAAGCTGCCGCGTCCGACCTCGCCGGATATCAAGCCGCGCCGGATGAGCTCGTCATAGGCGCGGCTCACCGTCTGCACCGAGAGCTTCAGATCGTCGGCGAGCTTGCGATGCGTCGGCAGCCGCATGCCGTTCTGGAGTCTCCCCTCCTGTATGGCGCGGGCGAACTGGTCCGCCAGAGAGAGATAGGCGGGGCGGCGCAGAAGTGTCGTGTCGGGCGTCCAATTTGTCATGATTTGAACAGTGATCAAAATCAGCTCAATTGACAATGTAAAAGTGAGCACCCAATGTCATTTCCCGGCTTTGACGTGACCACTACCGACGGAAGGACCTCTTAATGAAGCTCGATGCGATCGATCTGCGGATCCTCGAAGCGATCCAGGCCGACGGGCGTATCACCAAGCTCGCGCTCGCCGAGAAGGCCGGCCTGTCGCCGACGCCCTGCTGGATGCGGCTCAGAAAGCTGGAGAAAGCCGGCATCGTCACCGGCTATCACGCCCGCGTTGCGCTGCGCCGCGTGGCGCCGGTCGCCAGCGTCATGATGGAGGTGACGCTCGGCAATCACCGCCAGGCTGATTTCGATCGGTTCGAGCGCGCCATCGCCGCAATTCCCGAGATCGTCGCCTGCTGGTCGGTCGGCGGCGGGGTGGACTATATCCTCAAGATCATGACGGCGGACATCGACGCCTACCAGCGGCTGGTCGACGGGCTGCTCGAAAGGGAACTCGGTATCGACCGCTATTTCACGTACATCGTCACGAAGACGGTAAAGGAAGAAACGGTGCTGCCGTTCGGCTCGCTGTTGCCGCAGGCGCCGGCAGGGCAGGAATAGTCGGCAGAGGGTGTAGCCACCCCCTTCGCATCGGCACGCCACATAGACAATCTCTCTCCCTGTTGCCCCCACTTTGGTCAAACTCTCTCCGCCGTCACCGCCGATTGGACAATCTCTCTCGACAACCATGGCACTCTTTCCGCAACAGTCGAGGAGAACCGATATGACCGCCGTCTTTGCGCGCACAGCCTTTCACGACGCGTTGAAAAACCTGAACGACCGGCAATTGCTGCGGGAGCTGGCCTATGTCGGCGGCCGATGGGTTGCCGGGCGGGACGGTACATGCCTGGAGGTGAGCGACCCGACCAGCGGCGCTGCCCTCGCCTTCGTCGCCTCGCTCGACGCTGCCCAGACCTCCGAGGCGATCGACGCGGCGCAAAAGGCATTCAGGTCCTGGCGCAACATGCTGCCGCAGGCGCGCGCCGCCATCCTGCGCAAATGGCACGACCTGATGCTCGAAGCCCGCGAGGATCTCGCCCTGTTGATGACCCTTGAACAGGGCAAGCCGCTTGCCGAGTCGCGCGGCGAGATCGACTACGCGGCATCCTTCATCGAGTGGTATGCTGAGGAAGGCAAACGCCTCAATGCCGAAAGCGTGACGAGTCATCTTGCCGGGGCCGAAATGATCGTGCGCCGCGAAGCGCTCGGCGTCGTAGGCATCGTCACGCCCTGGAATTTCCCTTCGGCGATGATCACCCGGAAGGCGGCCGCCGCCCTTGCCGCAGGCTGCACCGTGGTGGCGCACCCATCCTCCGAAACCCCTCTTTCGGCTCTCGCGCTCGCCGAACTCGGCGAGCGCGCCGGCCTTCCCGCAGGCGTCTTCAATGTCGTCACCGGCAAAGCCGCAACGATCGTCGGACGAATGTGCGAGGACGCGCGGGTGCGCGCCATGAGCTTCACCGGCTCCACCGAGATCGGCCGGCTGATCGCCTCCCAATGTGCGCCGACGATGAAGCGGCTGGTGATGGAGCTCGGCGGGCATGCCCCCCTCATCGTCTTTGCGGATGCGAATGTCGAGAAAGCCGCCGATATTGCGATCGCCGCGAAGTTCGCGACGTCAGGACAGGACTGCCTTGCCGCCAATCGGATCTACGTCGAGCGGCCCGTACTCAAGGCATTCCAGGAAGCTTTTGCCGCACGAATTGCCGGCTTGAAAGTCGGTTCCGGGATGGAGCCGGATACGGATATCGGTCCGCTGATGCACGAACGCGCCGTCGCCAAGGTCGAGGAACAGGTTGCGGATGCTCTGAAGCTGGGCGCCGGGCTTGCCGTCGGCGGCAAGCGCCACGCCGCCGGGCCGCTCTTCTTCCAGCCCACCCTTCTAACGGATGTGCCCGACGACGCGCTGATCATGCGCGAGGAGACCTTCGGCCCCGTTGCGGCCGTAACCGCCTTCGACAGCGAAGAGGAAGTAGTCGCGCGGGCGAACGACACGGAATACGGGCTCGTCGCCTATGTCGTGACCGAAAACGGCGCCCGCCAGATGCGGCTCGCCCGCGCCCTCGAATACGGCATGGTGGCAGTCAATCGGGTGAAGATCACCGGCGGCCCGATCCCCTTCGGCGGGTGGAAACAATCGGGCCTCGGCCGGGAAGGCTCCCGCCATGGCATGGAGGCCTTCACCGAGCTCAAATATCTATGCATCGACACCGCTGCCTGACCTGAGCGATTCCGGCAACACTGCGCAGCGGTTTTGCGTCTGGAATTGTGCGAAAACAACAGGATAGAGCGTTTTCGCGGTTCGGCCGAAATGCTCCGGATTTCATGAAAGGAAAGACCATGCTCGAAAGAAGCAACGAACTCACCGCCTGGGACCGCGACCACTTCTTCCATCCCTCGACCCATATGGGGATGCATGCGCGTGGCGAGACCCCGACCCGCGTGATCGGCGGCGGCGAAGGCGTCTACATCACCGATATTTCCGGCAAGCGCAGCCTCGATGCCTTTGCCGGCCTCTATTGCGTCAATGTCGGCTACGGCCGCCAGAAGATCGCCGACGCGATTGCCGAACAGGCGAAGAACCTCGCCTACTACCACGCCTATGTGGGCCATGGCACTGAAGCGTCGATCCGGCTTTCCAAGATGATCATCGACCGGGCGCCGGAAGGCATGAGCCGAGTCTATTTCGGGCTTTCGGGCTCCGACGCCAACGAAACCAACATCAAGCTGATCTGGTACTACAACAACATTCTCGGCCGCCCGGAAAAGAAGAAGATCATCTCGCGTTGGCGCGGCTATCACGGCTCGGGCGTGATGACCGGTTCGCTGACCGGCCTTCATCTCTTCCACAACGCCTTCGACCTGCCGCGGGCGCCGATCCTGCACACGGAAGCGCCCTACTACTTCCGCCGTCCCGATCGCTCGATGAGCGAAGAGCAATTCTCGCAGTATTGTGCCGACAAGCTGGAAGAGATGATCCTCGCCGAAGGTCCCGACACCGTTGCCGCCTTCATCGGCGAGCCGATCCTCGGCACCGGCGGCATCGTGCCGCCGCCGAAGGGCTATTGGGAGAAGATCCAAGCCGTCCTCCAGAAATACGATATCCTGCTGGTCGCCGACGAGGTGGTCACCGGCTTCGGCCGTCTCGGCACCATGTTCGGTTCCGACCATTACGGCATCAAGCCGGACCTGATCACCATCGCCAAGGGCCTGACCTCGGCCTATGCGCCGCTTTCCGGCACGATCGTCTCCGACAAGCTCTGGCAGGTGCTGGTGAAGGGCTCGGACGAACTCGGCGCAATCGGCCATGGCTGGACCTATTCGGCCCATCCGATCTGCGCCGCCGCCGGCATCGCGAACCTGGAACTGATCGACGAACTCGGCATCGTCGAGAATGCCGGTTCGACGGGCGCCTATTTCCGGGCCGAACTGCAAAAGGCCGTGGGCGATCATCGCCATGTCGGCGAAGTGCGTGGCGACGGCCTGATGGCGGCGATCGAGTTCGTCGAGGACCGCGACGATCGCGCCTTCTTCGATCCGGGCCGCAAGGTCGGACCGCAGGTCGCAGCAGCGCTCCTCGAACGTGGTGTCATCGGCCGGGCCATGCCGCAGGGCGACATTCTCGGCTTCGCGCCGCCGCTCTGCCTGACGCGCGACGAAGCCGACATCGTCGTCAAGGCGGCAGCCGACGCCATTCAGTCCGTACTCGGCCGCTGAGGAAAATGCGCATGATGCATTCCGTTCCGAAGACCATGACCGCGGTGCTTTTGACAGGGCACGGCGGATTGGAGAAGCTCGTCTACAGCCGGGACGTACCCGTCCCGGCTCCGGCTGCCGGCGAGGTGCTGATCAGAGTCACTGCCTGCGGCATGAACAATACGGACGTCTGGGTGCGCGAAGGCGCCTATGGGACGGAGGACGATCCGTCCGCCGTCTCGACGTGGCGCCGCCACGGCAATACGCTGACCTTCCCGCGCATTCAGGGCACCGACACGGTCGGCCATATCGTTGCCGTCGGCGAGGGCGTCGACCGGGCGCGGATCGGCGAGCGCGTCATGGTCGACTTCTCGATCTACAACCGCGACGACGACAGTCTTGCCGACATCGATTACATGGGTCATGGCCGCGATGGCGGCTATGCCGAATATATGGCGCTTCCGGCCGAAAACGCCCATGTGGTCGCGACCGACCTGACCGATATCGAGCTTGCCACCTTCTGCTGCGCTTATCTTACTGGCGAGCGGATGTTGGAACGGGCGCGGCTTGCCGCCGGCGAGACCGTCCTCGTGACCGGCGCCTCGGGTGGCGTCGGCTCCGCGATCATCCAGCTCGCCCGCGCTCGCGGCGCCGTTCCGATCGCTGTAGCCGGACCGGGCAAGGAAGCGGCGATGCTCGACATCGGCGCGCAAGCCGTCGTGACCCGCGGTCAAGGCGACCTCGCAGAGGCGGTGGAGGCGGCAAGCGGCGGCCGACCGATCGATGTCGTCGCCGATCTCGTCGGCGGTCCCCTCTTCAACGATCTCCTGAAGATCCTGCGCCCGGAAGGCCGCTACACCACCGCCGGCGCGATCGCCGGGCCGGTCGTGCAGCTCGATCTCAGGACGATGTATCTGAAGCAGTTGGAGCTGCACGGATCGAGCCAGGGCAGCCGCGCCGATTTCCGCCGCCTCGTCCGCTATATCGAGGAGAAAAAGATCCGGCCGCTCGTCGGCGGCGTCTATCCGCTATCGGAGTTCCATCGGGCACAAACGGACTTCATGGCGAAGAACTTCGTCGGCAAGCTCGTGGTCGTGCCTGATTAAGGGTACGACGGCGCGGGCGGCAGAGCGGGATGGATCAGCTTGCAGGACGATATACCCCCACTGCCCTGCCGGGCATCTCCCCCACAAGGTAGGGCTTTCGCATATGGCCGATTTCGAGGAATCGAATGGCGAACAGAACGGAATCGCATCGAGAACAAACCCTTCGATGTTCCATGCCTGTTCCGCATATGCGATTCCCCTGCCCCACAAGGGGGGAGAATACAAGCGTTTCACTCTTTGCCCCCACAGCAGGTCCCCGCATACAGGAATCCTTGTTGAGACGCTGAGCGCGCCTCAAATGGTCTCCCCCCTTGTGGGGGAGATGGCCGGCAGGCCAGAGGGGGTGAACCTGCTCTGGATCATTCCTCATCCAGTTCTAACTCTGAAGGCTCGCAAATGCCTCCGCGATCCGTTGCGGCGCCTTGGGGCGCGCATACATCCGCTCGAGATACGCCTTAAGATTTGGAAAGTCATCGAGCAGGCCGTTTTCATTGCCCCAATCCAGAACATAGGCGGTTACGCAATCGGCGATACTTATCCTGTCGCCGACGATAAATTCCCGCCCTTTCATGTGCTGTTCGAGCACCGCTGCCATGGCCAGGAATTCTTCCTTGGCTAGCGCAATGTCTTCCGGCAACCGCTTTTCCTCGGGATAAAGAAACGTGTGCTTAGCCATCCGCCACAGTGGCTGTTCGAGTTCGGTGACCGCGAACAGAGACCAGCGATACGCCTGCGCCCGCTCCTTCAGGTCCGCTGGCATAAGCCCTTTGCCGCCATATTTTTCCGCCAGATACATGACGATCGCGGCAGATTCCGTGAGGACGAAGTCGCCATCGACCAGCACCGGAAGCTTGCCCGCCGGATTGAGCCGCAGGAAGTCGGGGTGATGGGCCTCGCCCGCCACTATGTTGACGGGCACGAACTCGAACTCCGCATCCAGCTCCTGAAGCGCCCAACGGGCGCGAAGCGAGCGCGTCGGACCTAATCCATATAGTTTCATCATTTCGGTTCTCCTGATCTTCCTGATCGTCCAAATGGCCACCTGCAAGGACGTTGGAGGAAAGGCCGTGCCGACAGCGGGTCGCAAAAATTTGGTAAACGGGGTCGCCTTGCCACCCTCGCGCTACAAGCGCCGGCCGGCGGCGTCGAACCAGTGCAGGCTTCCGGCCACCGCTGCGACCTCGACCTCCTCGTCGATCATCATGCGGGAGCGGCCGGCAACCCTGAAGACGAGCGGCTCGCCGTTCGCCAGGGTGCCGTGCACATAGCTTTCGGCGCCGACGAGTTCCACGGCGCCGACGCGCACGCGGGCTCTGAAACGCTCGCCGCCGTCCGTGTCACCGGCGAGGGTAATGTCCTCAGGTCGGATTCCGATTGTCGCAAGCCCCGGCTTCCCGACGAGAGCCGCCGGGGCCGACCAGGCAGCATTGCCGGTATTGAGATCGAGAAGGTTCATCGAAGGCGAGCCGATGAAGGTTGCGACGAATGCCGTCGCCGGGTTCTCGTACAGCTCGATCGGCGTACCGACCTGCTCGATCCTCCCCCCGTTCAGAACCACGAGGCGGTCGGCGAGCGTCATCGCTTCCAGCTGGTCGTGGGTGACGTAGACGCTCGTCGTGCCGAGCGCCCGCTGAAGGCGCTTGATCTCGACGCGCATCTGGACCCTGAGCTTGGCGTCGAGGTTCGAGAGAGGCTCGTCGAACAGGAAGGCGGCAGGCTCCCGGACGATGGCGCGCCCCATGGCCACACGCTGGCGCTGCCCGCCTGAAAGCTGCCGTGGCTTTCGATCCAGGAAGGGCTCAATCTCCAGGGACTTCGCCGCCTTGGCTATGCGGCGCTCGATTTCTTCCTTCGGCGTGTTGCGGTTCTTCAGGCCATAGCTGAGATTCTGACGGACCGTCATATGCGGGTAGAGCGCGTAGTTCTGAAAGACCATAGCAATGTCGCGCTCGGAAGGCTCCAGCCCGTTGACGACGCGGTCGCCGATGGAGACCTCGCCCGACGTGATGCTCTCGAGCCCCGCGATCATCCTCAGCAGCGTCGATTTTCCGCAGCCGGAAGGGCCGACGAGCACGATGAACTCGCCGTCGGCAATCGCAAGCGAAACGCCGCGGATCGCGGCGATGTCGCCGTGATAGGTCTTGTGGACATCCTTGAGAGTGATCGTTGCCATTACTTCTCCGTTTCGACGAGGCCCTTGACGAACCAGCGCTGCATCAGGACGACCACCGCGACAGGCGGGATGATCGCGAGGATGGCGGTCACCATAACGTAGTTCCACGGGGTCGATGCGTCAGTGAAATCGACCATCTTCCTGAGGCCGATGATGATCGTGTTCATCCGGCTGTCATTCGTGACCAGCAGCGGCCAGAGATACTGGGTCCAGCCGTAGATGAAGAGGATCACGAAAAGCGCCGCGATATTGGTCTTTGAAAGCGGCAGCAGAATATCCCGCATGAAGCGGAACGGCCCGGCATTGTCGATGCGCGCCGCTTCCACGAGTTCGCCCGGGATGGTGAGAAAGAACTGCCGGAACAGGAAGGTCGCCGTCGCCGACGCCATCAGGGGAAGCGTCAGTCCCGCATAGGTGTCGATCAGTCCGAGATCGACGATCACCTTATACGTCGGCAGGATCCGCACCTCCACCGGGAGCATCAGCGTGATGAAGATCATCCAGAAGAAGGCCATGCGCAGGCGGAAACGGAAGAACACGATGGCGAAGGCCGAGAGGAAGGAAATGACGATCTTGCCGACGGCGATCGCGATCGCCACCACGAATGTGTTGAACAGCAACCGTTCGAGACTGACGCCGACCACACGCTCGACTCCACCGGAAAGCGCTTCGCTATAATTCTCGGCAAGCCGCGTGCCGGGAACGAGCGGCATAGGCGGCCGGATGATCTCGACCGAGCTCATGCTTGAGGCGACGAAGGTATAATAGATCGGGAAAACCACGATGATGATGCCGATGATCAGCATCAGGTGCCCGATCAGGTTGGAGATGGGGCGCTTTTCAATCATTGGCGATCTCATCCATAGTGGACACGCCTTTCGACGAACCGGAACTGAAAGGCGGTAAGCCCAATGACGATCGCCATGAGGATCACGGACTGGGCCGCGGACGAGCCGAGGTTCAGGTTGACGAAGCCGTCGTTATAGACCTTGTAGACCAAGGTTTCCGTCGCCCTAGCCGGCCCTCCGCCCGTGACCGAGTGGATGATGCCGAACGTATCGAAGAAGGCGTAGACGGTGTTGACCACGAGCAGGAAAAAGGTCGTCGGCGCCAGCAGCGGGAAGATGATCGTCCAGAAACGCCGGGTGCCGCGCGCTCCATCGATCGCCGCCGCTTCGATGAGCGACTTGGGTATGGCCTGGAGCCCGGCGACGAAGAAGAGAAAATTGTAGCTGATCTGTTTCCAGGCCGCTGCAACGACGATCAGCATCATGGCGTGATTGCCGTTCAGCAACGGATCCCAGTGAAAGCCGTTCCGCCTCAGCATATAGGCGAAGGTGCCCATCGCCGGATTGAACATGAAGAGCCACAGCATGCCGGCGACGGCCGGTGCGACGGCATAGGGCCAGATCAGCAGGGTGCGATAGAAGGTCTTCCCGCGCACGACGCGGTCGGCGGCCGTGGCGAGAAGCAGGGCGACGCCCATCGCGAGCAGCGCGGTGAGGACGCTGAAGATCCCCGTGACCTTCAGCGAGTTGAGATAATTCGCCTCCGAAAGCACGGCGCTGAAATTGGCAAAACCGACGAAGCCGCTTTTCAGGCCGAACGGGTCTTCACGGATCACCGATTGGTAGAGCGCCTGGCTTGCCGGCCAGAAGAAGAAAACGATCGTCAAGACGATCTGCGGAGCGACGAGCAAGTAAGGGAGGATTTTGTTCGGAAAGACGACACGCTGCACGAGCAATCTCCTGGATCACGATGACCTCGGGGCCGGATCGGCCCGAGATCACGTCAGGGCGGCATGACCGCAGAAAGCCCGACGCCGTCGAACGACGGCGCCGGACACCTGCCTCGATCAATTGCTGATTGCTGCTGCGATTGCGGCGTCGCCGCGTTCGACCGCCTTGTCGAGCGCCGTCTTGGCATCCTGTTGCCCTGACAGCATCGCTTCGAACTCCTCGTTGAGGATGTCCCTAACCTGGGGCAGGTTGACCAGCCGGACGCCCTTCGAGTTTTCGGTCGGCGCCTTGCCCATCATCTGCAGGAGCGGCGTTTCGCGCCCGGGGTTCTTCTCGTAGAAGCCCGACTTCTTCGTTTCCTCGTAGGCGGCCATCGTGACCGGCATATAGCCCGAGATCTGGTGCAGCTTGGCTTGAATCTCGGTCTGGGAAAGGAAGTTGAAGAACTCCGCTACGCCCTTGTATTCCTCGTCCGACTTGCCGGCGAATACCCAGAGGCTCGCTCCGCCGGGGATCGTGTTCTGCGGGCCGTGGCCCTCGTAATAGGGCAACTGGCCGATGCCGTAGTTCACGCCGCTCTTGGCGATGTCGCCGAGACCGCCAGAAGACTCGGTCAGGATGGCACATTCGCCTGAGGTGAAGAGCTGCTTTGCCTCCGAGGTGCGCCCGCCATAGCGGAAGGCGCCGTCCTTGGCGAGATCCGCAATCGCCTGGAAATGTTCCACGTAAAGCGGCGCGTTGATCTGCAGCTTCACGTCGGTTCCGCCGAGGCCGTTTTCATTGGTTCCGTAGGGCACGTTGTTCCAGGCGGCGAAGTTCTCCGTCTGGATCCACGTCAGCCAGGTCGACGTCATTCCGCAAGGCGCCGCACCGCTCGTCTTGATCTTCTTCGCCGCTTCGAAGACTTCCGGCCAGGTCTTCGGCGGGTTGTCGACGTTCAAGCCCGCCTTCTGAAAAGCGTCCTTGTTGTAATAAAGGATGGGCGAGGAGGAGTTGTACGGAAAGGACAGCATCGTTCCGTCCGGCTTCGAATAATAGGCGACGATCCCGGGCAGATACTGCGATTTGTCGAAGGTGAAGCCGCCCTTCTGGAGGATCTCCGCTGCCGGCACGATCGCGCCCTCGGCGGCCATCATCGTGCCGCTGCCGGCATCGAACACCTGAATGATCGCCGGCGGCTGCTTCGACCGGAAAGCCGCGATGCCGGCATTCAGTGTCTCGGGATAGGTGCCCTTGAAGACAGGCACCACCTTGTAGGTGCTCTGGCTCTCGTTGAACTCCTTGGTGAGTTCCTCGATCATTTCGTTATTGGCACCCGTCATTGCGTGCCACCACTGCAGTTCCGTGGCGGCCTGCGCCTGAAAAGCGAAGCCGAATGCAATCGTTGTGGAAATGGAAATCAACCGCATAATATTCTCCTCCCTTGTACTCAACCACACCCGAGACGTTCGCCGACACTCCCGATGTCAAGCAAACGACTCGTTTCCTCTCCACTGCGTCTTTCCTTGAATCCCGACTGATTCGAAGACAAAAACAGCAGCAAATCAAAGTGCTATAGCCGCCTTTTCACATCCAGCACCGCCTCGATCCAAATAGAGTAGAGCCGGCGATTGTCGAGAGCCCTCGCGGAGAGGGTCTTAAGACTCTTTCAGCGGGAGAGTGCCGCATAAAAAACGGAGGTCAAGTCAAAAGGAACATCTTCCTTGCCGCAGTTGTTTGGCGTCGGACGTAGGGCGAGTGCGAATGGCGGCCCGTCCGGAAAGATTGTGAGGACGAATGACGAGAGTACTTGTGGTCGGCGCCTCCGGCCTGATCGGCTCGGCCGTGTGCGCAGGGCTCCATGGCCGTGGAAGCGAGATCGTCCGCGTGGTCCGGCCCGGCTCGGCACCAAGCTCCCACACGGCCGGCAAAGCCCTAGAACTCGACCTTCGGTCCGTCGGCCCTGAAGACTGGCTGCCGCATCTCTCAGGCATCGACGCCGTAGTAAACTGCGCGGGAACGCTCCAGGACGGTCCGGGGGAGGATACGACGGCAGTCCATGCCCGCGGTCCCGCCTCGCTCTTCAAGGCCTGCGAGCAGGCGGGCGTGCGCCGCGTCATCCACTTCTCGGCAATGGGGGTCGACAGGGCCCAGCCCTCGCCCTTTTCGCGCACCAAGCTTCAGGGCGACGAAGCGCTAATGGCATGCGATCTCGACTGGGTCATCCTGCGCCCCTCCGTCGTGCTCGGCCCTGGAGCCTACGGCGCAAGCGCGCTTTTCAGGGGCCTCGCCGCACTGCCCTGGCTGCCGGTCATGCCGAATACCGGATTGCTTCAGGTCGTGCGCCTCGAGGACGTGGTGCGCACGGTCGAGATGTTCGTCAACCCGAATGCTCCTTCGCGGCTCACTCTCGAGGTTGCGGGACCTGAGGCCCTGTCGTTCAAGGACGTGGTGGGCACCTACAGGCGCTGGTTCGGATGGCCCGCTGCTCGCGTCGTAAACATGCCAACCCCGCTCGCGAATCTCACCTACAAGCTCAGCGACATCGCCGGGGCTCTGGGCTGGCGACCGCCGACCCGCAGCACCGCACAAAAAGAGATCGGGCGCGGCGCCGTCGGCGACAACAGGGCATGGGTTGAGAAAACCGGGATAGAACCGATGGCGCTCGCAGACGCGCTGGCGAGAACGCCGGTTTCAGTCCAGGAGCGCTGGTTCGCCAAGCTCTATCTGCTCAAGCCCGTCATCTTCGTCGTCCTCCCGCTCTTCTGGATCACGACGGGCGTCATCTCGCTCACATCGGGGTATGAAATCGGCGTTGATCTGATGGAACGGGGAGGCGCCGGCGTTCTTGCGGGGCCGAGCGTCATCGCCGGAGCCCTCGCCGACATCCTGATCGGTATGGCAATCGCGGTTCGCCGCACAAGCCGCATCGGCCTTTATGGCGCGGTCGGCCTCTCGCTTTTCTATGCGATCGCCGGCACGGCCCTGCTCCCGGAATTGTGGAACGAGCCGCTTGGACCGCTTCTGAAGATCTGGCCCATCCTGGTGCTGCATCTCGCTGCCCTTGCTATCCTGGAGGAGCGTTGATGCTGTACTTCGTTCTGAAGTTCCTGCACATCATCGGCGCCTCCGTCCTCCTCGGCACGGGCGCCGGGATCGCATTCTTCATGCTCCTGGCGCATCGGACCGGCCGCACGGAAACGGTTGCGGCCGTGGCCCGCATCGTCGTCATCGCCGATTTTCTTTTCACCGCCACCGCCGTGGTGTTGCAGCCCGTCACGGGGATCGCCCTTGCATGGAACGTCGGCTATTCACTCGCGGAAGGATGGATCCTGCTTTCGCTTCTCCTCTACGTGGTCACAGGCGCATTCTGGCTGCCGGTCGTGTGGATGCAGATGGAAATGCGCCGGCTCGCCGAAACGGCAAGCAAGGCCGGCGAGCCGCTGCCGAAGCGTTATCATCAACTCTTCCGCCTGTGGTTCGCCTTCGGCTTCCCGGCCTTCGGCGCCGTCCTCGCGATCTTCTGGCTCATGATCACGCGGCCGATACTCGAATGGTAAACTCGAAGGCGGGTTGACCCGATTTGAATCGGAGCCCCCCGCGGTTCTCCCACCGATTGGAGAATGTGATTTCGACCGGCAAAGAGCGGGTCAATGACGGGATCATCCTTCACTATTCCACCTTGAGAATGCCGACCTCTTGCTTAATGATGCGTGATGATTGATGCGCGATGAGGCGAACATGAGAACGACCTTGGCTATTGACGACGATGTCCTGATCGCCGCAAAGGCAATGGCGACCCAACAGCAGCGGAGCGTCGGCGAGGTAATTTCCGAACTGGCGAGGCGTTCTCTGCGCCGGCCGCGCAGCGGCGGCGAGCGTAATGGAATTCCTCTCCTGTCGCCTCGTCCGGACGCACCGCCCGTGACGCTCGAGATCGTCAACGCCCTGCGTGACGAACGGGCGTGACTTTCCTGCTCGCCGTGGTGAGGACCTGCCGCTTCACGCGCGCCCGACGGCGCTTCGTATCCGATCCCTGGTAAAAGGCAGATCGTAAAGGCGCTTGCCGGTCGCATCCCTGATCGCGTTGGCGACGGCTGCGGCGGCCGGGCCCTGGGCCGCTTCCCCGGTGCCGAGGAAAGGTTCCCCGGGACGCTCGACGATATGGACCTCCACGCTTTCCGGGACACTTGCGAAGCGCAGGATCGGATAGCTCGACCAATCGGTGCTGGTGATCCTGGTCCGGTCGAAGGCCACGGCCTCATAGAGCGTCCAGCTGATCGACTGCAAAATTCCGCCTTCGGTCTGATTGCGGATACCGTCCGGGTTGACGATCTCGCCGCTGTCGATGGCGGAAACGGCGCGGATCACATGAACACGGCCCGTTTCGGGCTCGACATCCACCTCCATCGCCACCGCCAGATAGGCGGCAAGGTTCTTGTAGCGGGCGAAGCCGAAGCCGCGTCCGCGGTTGCGGGGCATCTGCGCCTTGTCCCAGCCGAACCGCTCCGCGGCCAGCTCGATCACGGCACGGGCTCGCGGGTCCTCCATGTGGCGTAGCCGGAATTCGACCGGATCTGCTTCGGCGATCAGCGCCAGCTCATCGATCGTGCTTTCGATGGCGAAGACATTGGCATAGGCCCCAAGCGCGCGAAGCGCCGATACGCGAAGCGGCATGTCGGCCAGGAAATGCCAGAGCACGCGCTTGTTCGGGATCACATAGAGCGGATCGGCATTTCGGTCGCCGTTGCCCGACGGGCTGATATTGAGCTTGGCAGGCTTCGGCTGAAAGGCTTCGGCCTTGTGGCGCGCCGCGAGGAGCGCACCGGCGCCGCCCGGGCGGGTGGAGTGGGTATTGCTCCAGAGGTCATAGGCCCAGCTGGCGATCCTGCCCTGATCGTCCAGTGCGGCGCTGATCTTCATGAGCATTGCAGGACCATAGGGCTCCCAGCTGTGCTCCTGCTCCCGCATCCACTGGACCCGGATCGGCTTGCCCCGTAGCTTGCTGGCGATGAGGGCCGCATCCGCAGCCGCGTCATCGGCTCCATTGTGGCCGTAACAGCCCGACCCTTCCATATGGATGACGTGAACCTTGTCCTCCGGCATGGCCAGCATCTCGGCGATCGCCGCCCGATCGGGAAAGACACCCTGCGTGTGCGACCACACGTCCAGTGACCCGTCCGCCTTCATCTGCGCGACGGCGCAGGACGGACCGATCGAGCCGTGGATCTGATAGGGCCGGCTAAACGTCGCCTCGAATATCTTGCCATCAGACGAAAGCATGCCGGCCTCGGCGACCGTCCCCACCTCGCTCTCGAGCCTCTGCAGTTCCGCCGGCAGGTCGGTCTGGTCGGGGAGCGTCTCGCTTTCCTGCCACTGCGCGGCCGCCGCCAGCGTCCGCATGGCGTTCACCGCCTGGAACTCTTTCGAGGCCACCACCGCCAGGAAATTGCCGTCGCGCACGACCGAGACGACGCCCGGCAGCGCCTCGGCGGCGCTCGCATCCACCTCCGCAAGCCTGGCAGCGGAGCTCGGCGGGCGTACGACGCGCGCATGCAGCATGCCTTTCAGGCGAAGATCATGAACATAGGCCGGCTGGCCCGTCACCTTACCCGGGATGTCGACGCGCGGCAGTGTTTTGCCGATCACGCGGAAAGTACCAGGCGGCTTCAAGGCCGATTGCGGTTGAGCTTCCACGTGCAGCATCTGTCCGGAAACGAGCTCGCCGTAGGTCGCCAGCCGTCCGTCTTTTGCCAGCACCGCCTTGTTTTCCGCCTTGAGTTCCGTCGCCGCCATGCCGAAGCGCCTGGCAGCTTCGGCGAGAAGCAGGGCCCGCACCTGGGCTGCAGCGTTCCTGATGGCGGTACCGCTGTTTTGCATCGACTGGCTGCCGGCCGTGAACCCTTCATTGGGGGTTCGGCCGGTGTCGGCCGTTATCAGCCGGATCTCCGCGGGGTCGACTTCGAGCTCCTCGGCGGCAACCTGCAACAGGGCCGTTCGAATGCCCTGCCCGAGTTCCGCCTTGCCGGTGAAGACCGTGACCGAATTGTCGGGATCGATGCGGATCCATGAATCGAGGAAGCGCTCGTCGTCAAGGCTGCCCGGCAGGGACACTGGCGGAGCCGGCGGCATTGCCGGCGGAAGCTCCTGGGCAAATGAGCGGCCGAGCGAGAAACCGACGACAAGCCCGCCGGCACCTGCGATGACGCTGCGGCGGGTGATTTCTTCCTGAAGAATGCCCATCAGCCGGCCCTCCCCTGGTCAGTGGCAGGCAACGAGGCGGCCTGCATCAGTTCGCCGGCGCGCCGGATCGCCGCGAGAATCCGCATATGGGTGCCGCAACGACAAAGATTGGTCGCCAGCGCCTCGCGGATTTCCTCTTCGCTCGGCTGCGCGTTACGGCGCAAAAGCGCATGCGCGCTCATCATCATGCCCGGAATGCAATAGCCGCATTGCGCCGCCTGCAGCTCGATGAACGCCTCCTGCAGCGGCCCCGGCTCGTCGATCGTTCCCAGGCCCTCGATGGTGGTGACCTCCCGCCCTTCCAGCAGCATGATCGGTACCATGCAGGAAAGCACCGCCTCGCCATCGACGACGACGGTGCAGGAGCCGCACTGCCCAAGTCCGCAGCCGTATTTGGCCCCGTTGAGCGCCAGCTCGTCGCGCAGCACGTAAAGCAGCGGCGTCGTGGGGTCTGCGTCGATCTGATGCGGGCTGCCGTTGACCGTCAGCGATATCATCTTCAATCCTCCTCGGCGCCGACATGGTGCGGCGCCCTTTCAATGCCGTCAGAGGGCCGGACTGCCACCTTGTAGGTCCCGGAACGGGTTCTGGCCGTCTGCTCGACGAGCCCCGCCCAGGGTGGCTCCTCAGAGAACCGCTCGCGCATGTAGGCAAGGAGATCGGCCACCTGGTGATCGTTGAGCAGATGCCGGAAAGCCGGCATCACTGCGCTCGCTTCTCCATCGGCCGGCGGAAGGCCGAACAGCACCACGTTGACGATGTTTTGCGGGTCCGGCGCATTGACGGCGGTGCTGAGTTCGAAATTCAGCCCCCCGAAGGGCTGGCGCCGCCCGCCCTCGTGACAGCTTGCGCAGGCGGCAAGATAGATCGCCTCGCCAGGCTGGCTGCCTGACGCACTGACCGGTGAACGCTGGCTATCCGCCGTCTGCTCCGGGCGTTGCCCTTCAAAAGCCTCGCGCAACTGCGCCGCCCTTTGCTCGCGTTCCGGCGTCGGGGCGCCCATGATCGATCTGACATAGGTGGCGATCGCCGCGATATCGCTGTCCGGCAGGAAGGCGAGATTGCCGGTCACCTCGGCCATGGGTCCGCGCGAAACGCCGTGGAATTCGTGCCAGCCATTGCGAAGATAGAAGGCGAGATCCTGCTCGTCCCAGGGGATCGGCGCCTTCGACTCCGTGTTGATCGCATAGGCCTGCCAGCCTTCCGCTTCGCCGCCGCCGAAGTGCCGGTCGCGGTCTTCGGCGCCGAATGGATTGCGGGGCGTATGGCACGCGCCACAGTGGCCGAGGCCCTCGGCAAGATAGCGCCCGCGGTTCCAGGCATCGCTCTGGCCGGGATCCGGCTCCCGCTCGCCGCTGTCGAGGAAAAGGAGCTTCCAGCCGGCAAGCAGAGGCCGGAACTTCAGGGGAAACGGAAGGTCGTTTTCCGGCGCCTCGGCTTTCACCGCAACACGCGTCATGAGGAAAGCGTAGAGGGCGCGATTGTCGTCTGCCGATACACGCGTGAAGTGCTCATAGGGAAACGCCGGATAGAGATGGCTTCCCTCCCGGTCGACACCTTCCCTCATGGCGCGCTCGAATGCCGCCTCGCTCCAGCCGCCGATGCCTGTTTCGCGATCAGGGGTGATGTTGGTGGAGTAGATCGTGCCGAAGGGGGTGGGCAATGCAAGGCCGCCGGCAAATGCCGGTCTCCCAGGCACGGTGTGGCAGGCGATGCAATTGCCGAGCGCCGCCAGTTGGGCCCCCTTGGCGACCAACTCCGCTGCAAAGCGCGCCTCTGCGGCCGTGGTGTCTTCGGGGATCTCCGAACGCCACGCGAATAAAAAGAAAGCAGCGGCAGCCACAAGGATGACTGCCGCGATGCCGATCGCCACCCTCAAAGCTCGCATCGGGAATCTCCGCCGATGGCGGGAAACGCCGCAATTGCCGATGTGTTCCGAGCGGCTTTGATGTTTGCGCGACGTAAACGCTACCCCGGAACAGATGCGCGCGCCTGTGGTTACACAGCCAGCCAATCAGTGGAGTTCCGAAAATGACCAAGACCAATGTCGAGCAGGCCCAGAAGGACGCACGAAAACAGGCCGAGAACACGAGCGGCGGCGGCCATCTGGGGGGCACCTATTACGGCCAGGAGCCGGATGCCAAGACAGCGACGACGGTGAAAAAGAAAGGCGACAAGGCCAGGCCCAACGATGGCCGGAATTAGCTTTGCCGCGACCCAGGGAGGTCTCGATGCCCGTCTATCAGCGGCTTCCGGTAAGGCCCGTGCCGGGCGCCATGGTCGTGAAACTCTACCACTCCGGCGATGCGGTGCGGGGATATGTGCGAAAGGTCACCGACCCCTCCGAGGATGACGTCATCTTTCCCGGAGAAGAAATGGAGGCTGAGTCGGCCTTCAGACTGGCGGCGAGCCACAGCGAAGGCTCGATCCCGATCTATGTCGAGCTCGTCGAGGACGTCGAATGGGATCCGTCCTGGGGCACGTTGACCGGCTGATCGACAGTTTCACGCACGGCCGCCGGCGCCAATCCCTGAACGCAGCTCCCGGAAGGTGACCGAATAGCGCAGGCGCTCTACGGGCGGGATGGAATGCTCCCATTCGGATCTCGCGGCGCCGGAGAGGAGATATGCCGAGCCCGGCTCGAGAATGACCGAGGTCCGCTCCCATCTGCCGGCCCGCTTTCGGCGCAGCCTGAATGTGCAGGAAGTGAGCAGCGATATCCCGACGACATCGCCGAACACAGCCTTGTCCCTGTGCCAACCGATCGGGGCCCCGACGTCGTATTCGGTGACCAGTGCCTGCTGGAGTCCCTCCGCCGGCAGTCCGGCAAAGTCGGCCGCCAGTTGCCGGAGCGGCAGAAGCAGCGGGGGGATGGCATCGATCCTCCGGACCGTTTCGGTGTCGAAGTCGTACTTCCAGCCGAATGAAACCACCCGTCTCTTGCCCTCGTAGCCGTGAAAGTCGAAAGGCTTGAAGGGAAGTTCCGGCAGTGCCTCCAGAAGTGCCTCCTGGAGCTTCCGCGGAACGATACCCGCTTGGTAGCGGAAGCCCTCAGGCAGATTGCCGGGCGGGTTTCCGAATAGGTCTCCTTGCATTGAAGCACCTCGTATTCGACGCAGGCCCTCACATCGAACAGCTATCGAGCCCGCACGTTCCCGCAGCGTAAAGCAGAAATGTTCTACCGCGCGGATTGGGGGAGAATATCAACCAGGCTGACCGGACGCAGGCCTCTCGCATCCACCCCCACATCGAACTGCCGTGGCATCGGCTTCAACCTGCCGTGGGAATGGCCGTGCAGGTTGATCGACTTCTTCCCCATCTGGTTCCAGGTCCGGAACGGATAATGGCAAAGGACGAGCAGCCGCCCATCCACCATCAGCTCCGCATAATGCTGCACGCTGTGCCAGCCGCCCGCCCCGGTCGTGTCGTTCGGATCGTTGTTGCCCACGATCAGATGCTTGCGGCCGTTCAGCCGGGACAGAATATCTTCGGCAAGCCCGTTTCTCTTTGCCGCGAAGTCGCCAAGGTGCCAGACCTCGTCCTGCGGCGAGACGGTTTCGTTCCAATTGGCGATCAGGGCGGCATCATGCTCGGCCATGTTGGAAAATGGACGGCGGTCGATGCGAAGCACACGCGGGTCGCCGAAATGCGTGTCGCCCGTGAAATAGATCATCTCGCCAATCGCTGTCCCTGCCCGGCCGCGGTCGTGCCGCATGCGAATAATCTTCGGAACATTCATCCGATTGCCGGGTTCTGGCAACCCCTGCCGTCGCGCGCGACTGACCTGCGCCGCTCCGGGCGCAAGATGCGGCGGCCGATGCAAATCGAGAGGGTGCGCCATGCCATCTCCCGACCGAACGCCGAAGGCGGCACCCATCCCGCCTGCCGGCTCAGCGCTGATCCTGCTGAAGATCAACGGCGTCGACCATTCGCTTTCGATCGACCCGCGCACGTCTCTGCTGGACGTTCTGCGTGAACATTTGAGCCTTACCGGGCCCAAGAAGGGATGCAACCAGGGCGCCTGCGGGGCCTGCACGGTTCTGGTGGACGGCCAGCGCGTCCTGTCCTGCCTGTCGCTGGCGGTTCAGCTCGAAGGCCGGGAGATCACCACGATCGAAGGCATTGCCAGCGGCGAGCTTCACCGGCTTCAGGTCGCATTCATAGAGCATGACGGTTTCCAATGCGGATATTGCACGCCCGGGCAGATCTGTTCGGCGATCGGAATGTTCCAAGAGTTTCAGAACGGCTTGCCGAGCGCCGTGACCGGGGATATGGCCGCGGCCAGGATCGAGTTCTCGGACGCTGAGATCAAGGAACGCATGAGCGGCAATCTCTGCCGTTGCGGGGCTTATGTCGGCATCTGCGAGGCGATCCACAGCGCATTTGACCGCGAGGTGGCGAAATGAAGAGCTTCGCCTATGCGAGAGCAGCAGATCTGGAAGCCGCGGTGAAGCTCCTCTCCAAGACGCCGAATGCGAAGCTCCTCGGCGGCGGCACGAACCTCGTCGATCTGATGCGCGAGAACATCGAACAGCCGGACGCGCTGGTCGATGTGACCGGGCTGCCCCTGGACCGGATCGAGGAGCGGCCGGACGGCGGCCTTGTTATCGGTGCTACGGTGAGGAACACGGCGGTCGCCGGCCATCCGGTGGTGCGGGACCGCTATCCGCTTCTAGCCCAGGCGATCGTGTTCGGGGCATCGGGCCAGATCCGCAACATGGCGACCGTTGCGGGCAACCTCATGCAACGGACGCGTTGCCTCTATTTCTACGACCACGCCGCGCGCTGCAACAAGCGTGCACCGGGAGCGGGATGCGATGCGATCGGGGGCTTCAATCGCATGCACGCGATCCTCGGAGCCTCGGACAGCTGCATCGCCACGCATCCGTCCGATATGTGCGTCGCCCTGGCGGCTCTCGATGCGAAGGTGAACGTCATCGGGCCCGGCGGCGCGCGTACGATTGCCTTCGAGGAGTTCCACCGTTTGCCTGAGGATACACCCGATATGGAGACCGACCTGCAGCCCGGCGAACTCATAACCGGCATCGAGATCCCGCCGCTCGGCTTTGCCAGGCGCTCGCTCTACAGGAAGGTCCGGGACCGCGCGAGCTATGCTTTTGCCCTGGTCAGCGTGGCTGCCGCTCTGGAGGTCGACAGCGGCAAGGTCAGGAACGTCCGCCTGGCACTCGGCGGCGTAGCGCACAAGCCGTGGCGGGCTACCGAAGCCGAGCGCGTTCTGGCGGGAGCGAACGCTGGCGCGGAGAGCTTCAGACAGGCGGCGGAAGCCGAACTCGCGCCGGCAAGAGGCCTCGCCCATAACGAGTTCAAAATCGAGTTGGCGAAGCGCACGATCGTCGGCGTGTTGGGCGAGTTGGCCGGAGGGTAAGATGAGCGTCCTGCAGAAGCTTATGGAAACCGTCGTCCAGTTCATGCCCGACAAGGCGCCGGACCCGCTCCTCCACAAACATGGTTACCTCGGCACGCCCGTCAGCCGCGTCGACGGGCAACGGAAGGTGAAAGGTGAAGCGCGCTTCGCCGCGGAATTCGAGATCGAAAATCTGGCCTATGCCGTTCCCGTCTGCAGCACGATCGCCAAGGGGCGGATTACCACGATCGACGCCTCCGATGCCGAGAGGAGCCCAGGCGTAATAGCCACCGTCACCGCCCAAAACGCACCGAAGATGAAACGGCCGCCGCTGATGGATGTAAGGCACATGGACAAGGGCTTCGCGGCCAGTGACCTCGCTGTCCTGCAGGACGGCGAGATCAGTTGGGATGGGCAGCCCGTCGCGGTTGTCGTTGCCGAAACGCTGGAACAGGCGGAGCATGCGGCTTCGCTCGTGCGCGTCGAATATGTTGAGAAAACAGCGCGCGTCTCATTCGAGGATCTCAAGGCGGAAGCGACCGTGCCGTCCGCCGTCATGGGCGAAGATCCGGAACTCGCGATCGGCAACCCTGAGAAGGCTTTCGCGGCGGCGGCATTCAAGGTCGACAACGTCTATCGGACACCGCACTACAACCACAACGCCATAGAGCCGCATGCGGCGATCGCCGCCTGGGACGAAGACGGCAGGCTGACGGTTTTCGACTCGACCCAATTCGTAAACGGCTGCAAGCATGCACTCGCCGGCATATTCGGCCTCAACGCGGAGAACGTTCGCGTCATCGCGCCTTTCGTCGGCGGCGGCTTCGGCGGCAAGGCCGCCTTGTGGAACCACACCGCGCTTTGTGCGGCGGCGGCCAAAGTAGCCAATCGCCCCGTGAAGATGGCGCTCTCGCGCGAAGAGGTTTTCCGCCTCATCGGCGGCCGCACGCCTTCGGAACAGCGCGTTGCGCTCGGCGCCGACGAGGATGGAAAATTCGCCGCGATCATTCACACCGGGGTGACCGCGACGACGACCCACGCCAAGTTTCCCGAACAATTTTCATTGACCCCGCGGCATCTCTACGCCTCGCGGACAATGTCCGTCGGTCAGAAGGTCGTCAATCTCGATACCGTCGCCAACACATGGATGCGTGCGCCGGGGGAATCGATCGGCACTTTCGCTTTGGAATCGGCCATCGACGAACTCGCCTACGAGATGAAGATCGATCCGGTCGAACTTCGCCGCTTGAACGAGCCCGAAAAAGATCCGACGAAGGGCACGGAATTTTCGAGCCGTCATCTCGTCGAGGCCTTTCGGCGCGGCGCGGAAAAGTTCGGCTGGAGCGGGCGGCCGGCCGAACCGTGTTCGCAGCGCGATGGAAAGTGGCTGATCGGGCAAGGCGTCGCGACGGCCTATTACCCAGTCTTCCGCTTTCCCGCCGCAGTTCGCCTTCGCATTTCCGCCGATGGCAGTGCAGTCGTGCAAGCGGCGGCGAACGAAATGGGCATGGGAACGGCAACGGTGCAGATTCAGCACGCAGCCGACCGTCTCGGCCTGCCACTTGAGATGGTTTCATTCCGCTACGGAGACTCCGACCTGCCGGATTCGCCAATCATCGCCGGCGGCTCTAGCCAGACCGGCAGCATTGCCGCAGCGGTGCAGGTGGCCGTCGAAAAGGCCCATCGCGAACTCGTCAAACTCGCGGGTAACGGCTCGCCGTTGGCGGGCGCGAACGTAGAGATCGAGGCGCGTGACGGCGGGCTCTTCGTGTCCGGCGAGGAAAGCAGGGGCGAAACCTACGCCTCGATCCTGAAGCGCGCCGGCCGTGACTTCATTGAAGTGGAAGAGACTTCGGGAATGCCATTCGAGGTGATGAAGTACTCCATGGCCTCCTACGGCGCGCAATTCTGCGAAGCTCGCGTCAATCATGAATCGGGCGAAGTGCGGATCTCGCGCTGGCTCGGCTCCTTCGATTGCGGCCGGATCCTCAATCCGAAAACGGCCGTCAGCCAGCTTCGCGGCGGGATCGTCATGGGGATCGGCATGGCTCTCGCCGAGGAAACCCTGCTCGACACGCGCCGCGGGCGGATCATGAATCCGTCACTGGCCGAATATCATGTCCCGGTGCATCTCGACGTGCCGCATATCGAGATCATCTACAACGACATTCCCGACGAGCATACGCCTCTCGGCGCACACGGGGTCGGTGAAATCGGCATAACGGGCGCGGCGGCGGCAATTGCGAATGCCATCTTTCACGCGACTGGAAAACGCATTCGCGATCTGCCGATAACGCTCGACAAGCTGCTATGAGAGTGGTTTCAGAGCTACGCACTCTTGCTCGGAAGCGCCTTAGGCCCGTCCATCCCGGATCATCGAAAAATAGTCGTCGAGGCCGACCTGACCGCCCTTGAGAGCGACCTCCATGCCGTCCACCCTGGGATCGGCGCTATGCGCGGTGCAGAGGGGGGAGCCGGGCGACTGCGGAAGCGGCAGCCGCAATGTAAGCGCGTCGAAAGAGAGCTGGCCAAGGGCGTGGCTCGACGTATCTCCCCCGGCGACGACAGCGCGGCGGAGCCCGGCGCGCGTCACCAGCTCTCTCAGGAGCGATCCGAGCCGTTCACCGATCCGGTGGCGCGAGCCATCCTCAACAGGAATGGCATCGCCCCGATCGGCAGAGGGGCCGAGCGCGGTGTAGAGAAGAACGCTCCGGCCCTTCTCCAGAGAGGCCAGCCCGCGCGCGACGGCATCCTCGAGTGCCGAGCCGGCATCCGTCGCCGCGAGTGCGACTGCATCGAGCGCGATCCCGTCGAAACCGTTCTGGATCGCATGACGGATTTGCCGCTCCGTCGTCGGAGAGACGCTGCCGGAAACCACCGCGATCCGGTCGACCGGTCCAGGCGGCGCGAATGCCGGCGCTTCGCCGATCAGGCCAAGGCGACGCCATTCGCGAACGAGTGCATATTCAATGCCGGACGAGCCGCAGACGAATTGCCCTTCGGCCGTTCGCGTCCGCCAGAGCTGCCGCCCGACGACGGCTTGGCTCCCCTCATCCGCGACATCGAGAAGGACGAGTTGGTGATCCGCGAGAGCCCTGTCGGCGAACGCGTCCACGTCCGGCGACGCGAGTTGCACGAGATCTACAAGAGCCGCGCTGAGCGATGTCTGACGCGAAAGGTGAAGGCGGATATCCGCCTCGTTCATGGGGGTTACCGGATGCCTGCTCATCACCGGATGGCGATCGATGCGATAGGTTTCGCCGCGAAAGGCGGCGAAGAGATTGCCGAAGGCGGTGTAGCGACGGATCTGCGGTGCGCCGATGACGAGCGGTACCGGTGCGGCGCCGAAGACATCCCGTCCGATCTCGATCGCCTTGCCTATGTTGCCGACACCGGGGCTCGAATCGAAGGTCGAGCAGACCTTGTAATGGGCGATCTCCGCCTTCAGCGCCTTCAGCCACAGAAAGGCCGGCGGAAGGTTTTCCGCCATCCAGCCCGGCGTCTGGCTGCGGCTGGTGCCCGCGAGCCCAAAGGCGCGGCAACGGGCGAAGCGCTCGAAGAGCGAAGGCTCGGGCACCTTGAGAAACAACGCGGTTTCGACGCCCTGGGAGGAGAGTGCCTCCATCACGTCGGTCGAGCCGGTCAGATCGTCGCCGTAGTAGCTGAGCAGGGGAATGTGCATCGGGACCTCCGGTCGCGTTGAAGTCAGGCGCCCTTGCCGTCGGCGAATTTTTCGAGCGATTGCGCCAGTTCGGGGTGATCCCTGGCATAATCCGCCAGCGGGATCCCGGCGACTGCCGCCTCCCAGGCCTGACGTACGGCCCTGACGCCGGCGCCGGGTCCGCCCGGATGGCTGACGATGCCGCCGCCGCAGAGATAGAGCAGATCGGTCGTGTGCCCGGTCCGTGCATAGGTCTCGGGCGCCTGTCCGCCCCATTGGCCCGACCCCACGACCGGCAGCGGACAATCGTCCTTGGTAAAGAGCGGCGTGCTCACCGCCTCGAAGGACTTCACGAAGCTCTCGTCAGGCTCCCAGTATTTGACGCGGATGCCGTTGATCTGGAACTGATCCACCCCGAGGAGCCGCCAGAACTGCTGCCAGACCGAAAACTCCATTCCCAAACCGCCATGGCGCGTGAGGATGTCCCAGCCGTTGCGATGGGCGTGGAGCACGAGGCCGGAGCGCTTGCGCAGGAAGGCGACGCCGCCCATTCCGACGGAATTGATGTTGACGACCGCCGCGTTGCCGCCGGCCGCGACCACCAGATCGTGGTTTCGCATCATCTCGTCGGGATCGGTATGGGATATGCCGAAGGCATACATGACCTTCTTGCCGGTCTTCTGCTCGTGGTCGAGGATTCTCGGCATGATGGCTGCTATCCGCGCACTCAGCGGCGAATAGGCCGGGCTCATCAACTTCTCGTCGTCCTTGATGAAATCCACCCCGGAGGAAAGCAGCTCGCCGACGAGTACGGCGGTTTCCTCTGGCCGCAAACCCAGCGCCGGCTTGACGATCGTGCCGATGATCGGGCGGCCTTCGACACCGGTCAGGCGCCGGCTGCCGACGACACCGAACTGCGGACCCGGATGCGCAGCCGCGAACTCCGGCGGCAGCTTCATATCCACGATGCGGATGCCGGTCATTCCCTTGATGGAATAGACGCCGCCGATCGCAATGGTCATCAAGGCGGAAAGATCCGTTCCCACCGCATCGAGCGGGAAGGCAATCTCCGCATCGGCGCGGTTGAAGCGCGTGGCGCTTCCCGCCTCGTCCGGCCATGAGGCCCGATCGGCGGGTTCGAGGTGGCGGATAGCCAGTACGCGCGCGGCCACCCGCGCCTTCAGCTCTTCGGTTTCGCCCGGAACCGGCACGAACGTTCCGGTCGACTGGTCGCTTGCGATCTTCTTCGCCAGGAATTCGACATCTCCCGGGGTCTCGATGCGGTAGGTGATGCGTAGCACGGGCAGCGCTCTTTACATTGGATTCAGTAGCGTCTTTCGCGCAACTGGTATAATGAGTATCTGAGTTAGGCAAGAGAAATCTCGCCTGCCGGAAGAATCCTGCCTATAGAGAATGAGCCGCAAGCTGCTGGAGTTCACATGGTCATGCAATCCGAGCCAATTATCCGCAGGAAACTCTCCGACGAGGTATTTGCGCGGCTGAAGGCGTTGATCGAAACCGGCGAGCTGCAACCGGGAGACGAGATGCCTTCCGAGCGGATGCTGATGGAGCGCTTCCAGGTGGGACGCCCGGCCATTCGCGAGGCGATGCAGGCGCTTGCCAATATGGGTCTGATCGAGATTTCGCATGGCGAGCGTGCCAAGGTGCTGCAGCCGACGGCGCGGTCGCTGCTTCGGCAGGTGGATGCCGCCGCCAAGATCATGCTTGCGGCCTCCTCGGATTCGCTGGAACACCTGAAGAGCGCGCGCATCTTCTTCGAACGCGGAATGGCACGGGAGGCGGCAAGCCGAGCCGATGCCGGCGATATCGCGGCGCTGGAGGAAATCTTGAAGCGGCAGCAGGCGGCACTCGAGGATTCCGATGCCTTCATCGCCGCGGACATGGCGTTCCACACCCGCATTGCGCAGATTTCCGGCAATCCGATATACACCGCCGTCAGCGAGGCGATGCTCGGCTGGCTCAAAGAGTATCATACGGAAATGCTGATCTGGACCGGCCGGGAGAACGTAACCCTCACGGAACACGAGGAAATCATAGATTGTATCCGCAGTGGCAATCCGGACGAAGCCGAGCAGGCGATGATCAGACACCTCGAGCGCTCCCGCACGCTCTATGCCCCGAAGGGCAGGTAGACCGGAGGCATCCCGCCCAACCTGCAGACCGCTGATCAGGCGGTTCGCGTGCGACCGAAAGCGCGCAATAGCAAATTTACGGAAACGGCGATCTTGTCGATATCGGGAACGTCCCGGGAATAGCGCCCGGTGTAGAGCTTGATGATCATCTTGTCCCGCTCGAATCCACGCAGGTCATAGTGAAGATGAAGGTAGTAACGCTGCTTGTCGCCGGTGCGCGTGATGTCCCCGCGCCGCTGTGTCACCTGCTTCAGATCCGCTTCGAGCGGCGCGAAGCCTTCGATGTTCAGCCTCACCTTGGTCGATTTGAACCGCGTTTCCGTCGAAACCGCCACCACCGCCTTGTCCAGTGAGAGGCTCACGAGCCGGCCTTCGACACCGTCCAGATCCACCGGCTCGTCGAGCTTGAACGCCTGCAGCAGGCGCCGCGGCTTCTCGAAGCAGATAAGCGAGGCGATGATCAGCACCACGATGTTGATGCCCGACCAAAGCGCCGCGATCGCCGAGAACGACCCCTCTACCCGCGCCGTCTCCGGAACGATGTTGATCAGGAGTCCCAAAGCCGTAACCACGATGAAGCCGGCGATCCAGGTGAAGGTATAGGCGTCGAAGACGTTTGCCTCGTTGCTGCTGCCCTTCGGGGTCACCTTGAAGGGCTTGCCGAAGGGCCTGACGAGGCTCGACAGGACGGTTGGCAGCATGCGGAAGGTCGAGAAGGTACCGACGGCGGTGGAGACCAGCGGAAGGTAGCGCGTCGGCGTGAGCCAGAACATCAGCAGGAAATAGGCCGCCAGCAGGGGAACCTGGTTCGAGACGTAGTCGGCGACATCCGTGAAGTAGAGCGGCAGGGCGCCGAACCACAGATAGACGATAGGAATGAGAAGCACGATGAAACGGACCAGATATTGCACGAGCCACGACATCGGCAGGAACATGACGCGCTGAAAGAGCGAGAGGCCGGGCCCGCGCAAGGGGCCGTTGTGCAGGTAGAGCGTCTGGATACCGCCTTGGCACCAGCGCTCGCGCTGGACGAAATAGCCGGTGAGATTCTCGGCCGCCAGCCCCATCGAAAGCCGCTCGTTGAGATAGCGCGTCTTGAACCCCCTGTTGAGCATCGACAGCGTCGTCAGTAGATCCTCGGTGATCGACTCGGTTGGAAAACCGCCGATGGCGTCTACCGCCTTGCGCCTTGCGATCGAACAGGAGCCGCAGCAGAAGCTCACGTCCCAGCCGTCGCGGCTCGGCGCGATCTCGTCGAAAAACAGGCGCTGCTCATCGGGCCATAGGTTCTCCAGTCCGAGATTGGACTGGATCGGATCGACGTTGAAGAAGTGCTGCGGTGTCTGCACGATGCCGATCGTGTCGTCCATGAAGAAGGGCAAGGTGCGCCGGAGGAAACTGCGATAGGGTACGAAATCGGCATCGAAGACGGCGATGAAATCGCCTGAACTGACGCGCAAACCGTTGTTCATGTTGCCGGCCTTGGCATGCGCGTTGTCGCTGCGCGTCACATGGATCGCACCGCGCCCCTCGCAGAAGGTCCTGAGCCAGTCGCGCCGGCCGTCGTCGAGCACATAGACATTCAGCTTGTCCTTGGGATGGTCGAGCGCAAGCGCCCCGACGATCGTGCGTTCGAGAACGTCGAGAGGCTCGTTATAGGTCGGGATGAAGACGTCGACCGTGGGGAGCTCCCGTTCATCGCGCTCAAAAAACTGCCGCTCGAGCCGATTCCCCTCGGCGCTGCGGTCGACGTAGCGGCTCATCAGGATGAGGAAGAGAACGACCTCCGAAAAGGCGAGGAACTCGACGATGAACACGAACCAGACCCAATAGAAATTGGGGCCGTCGTTCGGATAGGGAAGCACGGTTTCTGTGAAGCGCCAGAGCATGTAACGCAGCGCGATTGCAGCGACGAACGCGCAGGTAACGGCGCGCGACCAGCTCCTGTGGCGCGACCAGTTGAACGGGCCGAGGAGAAAAAAGGCGATGACGATTAAGGTCGGCGCCAGCGCTAGAAGAGACTGAACCACAAGCTTTGAACCCACTGCGCCAGGTGAAGGCTGCGCTTGGAGAAACGAACCTGCGCCGTTCGCCCAACCTGACAGAAATTCGCAAAATCGGTGTTGAGTGCCGACGGAGCGAGCGTGACGCGGATGCGGGCATTTCGCTCCTCCGTCTCCGGCTCGTTGGCCGCCAGCGAGTCCTTTTCCACGACCGCGGACGATCCCTTGACCGCCTGTACGCGGCCCCGGAACACATCGCCGCGACCGAAAAGCCGGACCTCCGCCTCGCGGCCGGGATAGATCTCGTCATAATCGACTTCAGGGACCAGAATATCGACGAACAACTCGCGGCAATCGAGGATGCGCATCATCTCGTTGTTCAGAACGACATTGGAACCGCTAATGACGTTACGGCTCCACACGACGCCATCGAAGGGCGACGGGATCGTCGCGGCTTCGAGACTTAGAACCCGCCTCTCCTCCTCGGCTATCTGCTGGTCCGTCTGTTTTGCCCGTGCCTCATTCTCCGCGATTCGCGTATTGAGATCGTGGATGCGAACGATCACCTCGTCCTGGCGCTGCCGGGAGTAAGGCACGTCGTTCTGGCCGTCGCCGACGAGGAATATCCCCTGACGCACGGCGTTGAGGCGTTGCTGCAGCAACTCCACCGTCAAATTGCTGATCTCGAGCTCGCCGCCGGCGGCCGCACCGGCGGCTTGCGCCGCCTCCACCATCTTGCGGGTGAAGATCCCCTTGGACTCCAGGTCCTGCCGCCGGACGAGGTCAACCCTTGCCACGACGTCCTGCGCGCGCGACACCTCGACCCTTTTCTGCAGGATCTGGACCTCGCGCTCCAGGCTGGCGATGGTCGCGTTCCTGAAGATGTCGAGCCGCCCGGCAAGATCATCCCGCAATCGCGCGAGTTCATCCCGCTCCCGCCGCAGCGCCGCGACGCGCTCGACGGCGGTTCGATGATCGGTGCGCAGCGACGCCAGGATCGCCCTGTTGACCCGCTGGTTACGGATCGTCGCGAGCGTTTCACCCTCTGCCACCGGCGTTCCGATTCGAGGCGCCGGTTTCTCGATCTCGCCGTCGATCGGCGCATTTATGACGGCAAGGCGTGCGTTTACCGTCCCATCCAGGCTGCTGTAGCCAGTCAATCCGGGCAGCAGGACGGCAATTGCAAGCGCCAGGAGGAGGATGCCGACGGTAATACGCGTGAGCCGATGATTGAGGATCATGTCCAATTACTCACTGAGGACAGCCGGTTCGGCTGATACGCTGCCGCAACTATTCTGCGACGCTACGCCCGGACTTGAGCCGCTTCGCCGCGTTTCGTCACGATTGAATGGTATTCTGTGTTGAACAACCCTCAAATTTGCATGTTTCGGTGGTGAACTGCGCAAAACTTCGGCGGGTGAACGAGAGTCCCCGCATTACTCTAGATCACGATGCTCTTAGGTCGGGTCGACCTGAAAGCATGAACGTGATCGATTCCAAGAAGTTGAGACGCGGGATGCGGGCGGAAAACCGCACACATTTTTCCTCATCCCGCTCTAAGGTTTAAGGATAGCGCGCCGACATTTTTCTGCGATAGGTCGGAAGGCCGCTGAACTTTCCCCTGGCAAGGGACGGGTCGCCTGGATCGCCATCTTTCACGAACGAGGGAGATAGAAATGGGACAAGCCGTACGAATGCCCACGAACGAACGTCAAAGGTTGCTCGCAGTCCGTTCGCTCAATTCAATCGGCAGCGCTCCCACGCCCGAACTCGCGACCCTGGCCGAGCTTGCCAAAGGCATCTTCGACGTTTCTTACGCCGCCATCAACATCATCGACGAAGACTGGCAGCGGATCGCCGGTCAGGCGGGCTTCAGGATCGGCGAATGCTCGCGCGAGATGTCCATATGCACGCGGGTCGTCTTCGCAGACGAACTCCTCATTGTCCCGGACCTGGCGGAAGACCGTGAGCTGAAGACGAGACCATATGTGGTCGGAAGCCCGCACTTCCGCTTTTACGCCGGCACGCCCGTCTATCTCGAGAACCTGCCCGTCGGCAGCTTCTGCATCCTCGATGTCCGGCCCAGGCATCTTTCCGACGGGCAGGCGCAGAACCTGCGCCGATTTGCGGCTGTCGCCAGTGCGCTTTTGAGCTTGCAGAAGGCAAATCTCGTGATGGGGCTCGCCCATAACCAACTACAGAATGCGGCCATTACCGATCCGTTGACCGGCCTGTTCAACCGCTCGGCCCTGTCGTCGATCGTCGACGGGGCTCTCCACAACGCCATCGCCGCGGGTCAGACCTTCGGCGCTCTTTATCTCGACATGGATGGTTTCAAAGCGATCAACGACGAGCTTGGCCATCACGCCGGCGACGAGGTTTTGTACGAAGCCGCCAACCGAATTCGCTCGGTCATCAGAGCAGGCGATATCGCGATCCGCATGGGCGGCGACGAATTCGCCGTTTTCATTCCAAATCCGCCCAACGCACCGGCCCTGGCAGCGGTCTCGCAGCGGCTGGTAGCGGCCTTTCGCGAACCCTTCCAGGTCGACGGCAAGGCGGTCCTTGCACGCATCAGCATCGGCGGCGCCCTTGCCCCGCTCAACGGGCAGCGACGAGCGGAGCTGCTGAACAGCTGCGACAAGGCTCTCTACTCGGCAAAGCGTGACGGCCGCGACCGGTTCGTCATCCTCGACGCCTTACGGAGACAACGACAATGAGAGCTGCATGGTACGAGAAGAATGGCGCCGCCCGCGATGTCCTTGAGGTCGGCGGGCTTCCCGACCCGCTTCCCGGCCCAGGAGAGGTCCGCGTCCGCATACATGCGTCCGGCGTCAATCCGTCCGATGTGAAGGCGCGGGCGGGACGGCCGCTCATTGCCCCGCGAATGATCCCGCACAGTGATGGCGCAGGCATTATCGACGCCGTGGGAACGGGCGTCGCAGGCGAGCGCATCGGCGAGCGGGTATGGACCTGGAATGCCGCCTGGCGACGTTCGAACGGTACGGCTGCCGAATATGTCGTCCTTCCACAGGATCAGGCGGTTCACCTGCCCGATAACGTATCTTTCGAGGAGGGCGCCTGCCTCGGCATTCCGGCGCTGACGGCACTTCGCGCGGTGACCACGGACGGAGGCGTATTCGGAAAAACCGTGCTGGTGACCGGAGGCGCGGGCGCAGTCGGCGCTTACGCCATTCAGTTCGCGAGGCTTTATGGCGCGGCGTGTATCATCACGACCGTCAGTTCGTCGGAAAAGGCCGAAATCTGCACGAGGCTCGGAGCCGACCACACGGTCAACTACAGAACGGAAGAGGTCGTCGACCGGATAGGGGGCATTACCCACGGGCGCGGCGTCGACCGAGTCATAGAGGTGGACGCCGCCACGAATGTCGCGATGCTGCCATGCATCATAGCGCGGGACGGTCTTTGCGTGATCTACGGTTCCAGTAAGCCCGTAGTCTCATTCGAGTTCTTTCCGATGATACTCGCCGGCGCTGCGGCGCGGTTCTTCATCGTCTATGAGATGTCGCCGGAAGCGCGCACCGAGACCGTCAGCGCGCTTCAAGGGCAGCTCGCATCCGGGCTTCTCAGGCATCATATCGCCGGAACATACGCGCTGGACGACATCGCCGCGGCCCACGAGGCGGTCGAAAGCGGAAAAACCATCGGCAACGTCGTCGTTTCTCTCGGTCAGTAGGTCGCGACAGGGCCCGATGAAAACCACCGCCCCGGAGACCGGGAGGTGCGTCCGGGTCGGGGCTGACGCCCGAACCGTTCGGCTCGAACCTGAGCGCGTAGTGGAAGTGCTCCGAGAGCCTCTCGCCCGCAATTCTTAAAATTTGGCGCGTCGCGGCCGGCAATTGAGCCTGGGCGCGATATTGGCTCGTCCGCGACGATGCTAGCTTCACAGTTCAAGCCGCTGAAAGGCTTCCGATTTTTCTGTTCATGAAGCGAGCACCAATTCGGCGCGAAAAAATACCCGTCGTTCGCGCAGAACGATGTTGACAGAAAGCAGATCTATGTCCAACATATACATACGATGTCTTCTAATAGAAGACAAGAGGTTTTACGGAATTTTTGAGAAAATGTCGGTTCGCCCCTTATCATCGGTGCTCAAGACCCTCGCAGCGTTCGAGTGTATCGCCGCGGCACCGGAGCCGTTGCGCCTCGTCGGCATCGCGCGCCAACTCGGCGAAGCGCGGGGTGCGGCCCATCAGCGCCTCGTCACTCTGGTGGAAGCCGGATGGATCGAGCAGACGCCCGACGGCCGCTATCGTTTGACGCTTCGCATCGTCGGACACGCGGCCATGGCGCTCGAACAATCCAATCTCGGCGTGCGCTTTGCAGGCGTCCTGGAAGAGATGGTCACGGAGAGCGGTGAGACCGCCTCGCTCGCCGTTCTCGACGGAAAATCCGCCGTCATCGTTCGGCGGGTCGAGTCGCGCGGCGTCCTTCGCGCGGACCTTCGGATCGGAACGCAGCTCCGCCTCGATCGCACCGCCTTCGGTCGGGTGCTCGTATCGTTCTCGCGTCCGGAAATAGTCGACCGGCTGAGGGCGCAGGGCGTCGAACTGCCGGATGACGAGACCATCACCGGGGTGCGCAAGTGCGGCTACGCCATTTCGGAGGTCGAGGGGCCACGGACCGTATCGGCGGTCGCCGCCCCGATCATCGATGCGCAGGGCGAATGCATCGGCGCGCTTGCGCTTTCCGGCCCGTTCACAGGTTTCGATACTGACAAGTGCGCCCGGATCGTCGTCGCAGCAGCGGCGGCAAGCGCCGCGCGCCTGCGAGGAGAACAATGAAATGAGCGCCCTGAAGAAACCCGCGCCGGAGTCGGAGGCTCACCGCATCGCGCGGCTGATGCGTTCCCCGGCCGACATCATGAAGCCAGAAAAGCTCGCCGCCATCCAGCCTTCACGCATCAGCGCCTCACGCGCGCTGATGAGCCGCGCCGTTCGCCAGCGCTGGCAGATCCTATGCAAGCGCTTCGACATCGACGCCAAGGGCAACGGCGTCGCCGAATACCGCATCGACATCGGCGGCTGGCGCTTCAGCTTTCCCGTCTATTCATTCGAGCCCTCGCCGCACGGCCGTACGGGCCGCATCATCGGCCGGGCCTGGGATATGATGGGCGCTCTGGTTGAAGGCGACATGAGCGAGCGGGATTTCGAAACGACCCGAGCCGAGCTTCCGAAGCTCTATGAGGGCCGCGCCACACCCGCAACGTTGATCTGGTGCCGCTCCAACCGCAGCGGCCGCTTCTTCGAAGGCGCAAAGGCAGCGCTCCAGGCCGGCCGCCAGCCCAACGTCGCCGAGCTCGCCCAGACCTGCTACCTGATGCGCAATACCGGCCTCGACGGCAATGGTACCTTCGGGACCAAATCCTTCCTCGCCTATGAGGGCGATCACCCGCTGCGCTGGTCGCTCGCCGCCCAGATGCTCTGCGCTTATATGATGCGCGTCTTTGCCCAGGATCTCCTTGCCCATCTCGTCCGGCTCGAAGCCCCTGCCGCCCCGCAGATGGCGATCGAGCTTCGCCGCTTCCTCGGGGTCGGCAACGGCTCGGCGCTTGGCCTGATGCTCTTCGTCAACAATCACCCGCGCCTGATCGAGCGATGGCTGTTCATCCGCGAGGAGGCGATCGCACGTGCCAAGGCGCTCACACCGGACGAAGCGGGCTCGGAGATTGCCAAACTGCTGAGCCTTGTCGACAAGGCGATAACCTTCCGGTCCGAGGACCGCGTGCAGTACGAGAACGTCACGCGCTCCGATGTCGTGGCGCGGGAACTCGGCGTGATCCGCGACGCCGTTGCGAATTTGCTTGCCCGCTGGCAGAGCGGCAGCCGTTTCGAAAGCGAGCCCTTTGCCGAGCTTGCTGCGTCCCTCGAGTGCCGCGTCCATGCGGAAGCCATGGAAACCCTCCATTCCCTCCTCATAGAGCTCGTCGCCGAAGAGGCCGACCAGCTCGTGGAAGGCCTCGTCATCGATGAAGAGCTGACGGGCCGGCCGGAAATGCCGGTCGCCCGGCTGCGCGAGATCCTGAGAAATGACTACGCCTGGGCTTTCGGACTCGACCTCGATATCGAGTCCGCAATGCGATACGTCTGGTACAAATCGGTGTCCGCCGAGGAGCCGCGCCGCGGCCCCGCTGCGGAAGTCGGCGACAACGTCGTCAATCTCGGCCTCGACCTGCCACGGCTCGTGGTTGCCCTCGACCGCGACCTCGCCGCCGCCGATCCGACCCTCAGCACGGCCCGCTTCCTGCTTGCGCATCCCCAACACCGGGCGATCGCCACGCGCGTGCAGGCGCTTGCCGGCACCGGCCTCCACTCGCCGCATGCCGACATCATGAGCGGAGCCTTCACCCCGGCTCATATCACCCGCCTTCTCAATGTCGGCATCCACGGCATCGACAAGACCCGCGATTTCCTCGACCGCAACCTGCGCGGCGTTCTGTTCCACGGCGCGCCTGTTCCGGAAGACATTGCCGCCGGCAGCGCCGACGACCTGTGGTTCTACCCTTCGGAGCCGAGCCTATGAGTTCCTGCCAGTCCAACCTTCCTTCGAACCTCACTGTCAGCCTTCGCGAACTGCGGATGGTCTTCGAGCGGTTGATACAGGTCACGCGGCTCGACGCGGGCCTCGTGCCCTCGCTCAGGGATTGCGCCCTTTATTCCGCAGCGCTCGGCCTCGGCGGCTTCGGCCGCCTGGCTCACAACCTCGAGGCGGTGCGATCGGCAAATCCGCATGCGCTGAGCCTAACAGCGGACGCCGAACGCCTAACTGTCGACTGCGGCGGGCAGCACGCGTGGATCGCCGCCGATGCGGTGCTCGATCTCGCAGCGGAGCGTCTGCGCACGCAGGGTTCGGGGAGGGTCGAGGTCCGTAGCGCCACCGAAATCGGCGAACTGAGGGTTGTCGAGGCTCTTGCGCAGCGTTTTCGACTGCAAGCTGAGGTCGCCATCGACGAGACAGCCGGCTCTGCCGAGATCGTCGTCTCGCCCGCCCGGAAGGGAATGGATGTGACGGTTCTCGAAAGAATCCGGCGCAACGGGCTGACCGTCGATGCGGCTCTCTGGTGGCAGCTGTTCCACCGGTCCGCCGAAGCGCTCGCGCCGGATTCCTACGTGTCGCGCCGCCACGCCGGTCCGATCATCGTCGAGGCCGACGGCAAGGTCATCGGCCGGCAGGACGAGGACGAGACGGACCTCTCACTGCTGATCGCCGGCGCCGCACAGCACGGCACGACCGTAATCAATAACTGAGCTGGAAACGACGATGATCATCGATGCACTTCAATGCGGACATTTTAACCGCGAGTCCTTCGAGGCGCTGCGGCGGGGCGGCTACAGCGCGGTGACGCCGACGCTCGGTTTCTGGGAAGGGACGATGGAGTCTCTCGACTCGCTTGCCCGCTGGCGAGACATGGAGCGTGACAACGCGGACCTCATCCTTATCGCCAGAACGGCCGCCGATATCGAGCGCGCCGAAAGGGAGGGAAAGCTGGCGGTCGTGCTCGGCTACCAGAATTCCAACCTCTTCGAGGATCGCATCGCCTTCGTCGAATTCTTCGCCGAACTGGGCGTGCGCGTCGTGCAGCTGACCTACAACAACCAGAACGAACTCGGCGGCTCCTGCTACGAGGAGAACGACAGCGGGCTTGCCCGCTTCGGCCGCGATGTCGTGCGGGAAATGAACCGCGTCGGCATGCTGGTCGATCTCTCCCATGTCGGCGACCGGACCACGCTCGACGCCATCGAGTGGTCGGAAAAGCCCGTTGCGATCACCCATGCCAATGCCGCTTCGCTCTTCGCGCATAAGCGTAACAAGTCCGACAAGGTGATCAAAGCCCTTGCCGAGCGCGGCGGGGTCATCGGTTGCGTCGCCTATCGCAACATAACGCCCGATGCTGCCTGCGCCACCGTCGACGGCTGGTGTGAGATGGTTGCCCGCACCGTCGACATCGCCGGCATCGACCATGTCGGCATCGGCACCGACATTTCGCACAACCACACCCCGCGCGACTACGACTGGATGCGCAAGGGCCGCTGGACCCGCTCGGTCCAGTACGGTGCCGGCTCGCCTCAACGGCCTGGCGCCGTGGCGAAACCGGAATGGCTGCTCAAGCCGGAAAGCCTACAGGACGTGGCCCCGGCCCTGCTGCGCGTCGGCTTCAATCAGGAGGAGGCGAACAAGATCCTCCGGGGCAACTGGCTCCGCCTCTACGCGGAGGTCTTCCGGCCGAACTGACCGGATCCAAAATCCGAATTCAAAGAACAAGAAGAGCCGCCGCTTTAGGCGAGCGGCCACGGGAATAGCAGACAGACGACCATTCGACATCAAGGAGAACCACGAATGGAAATGTTCAAGAAAGCATCAGCCACGCCGCTATCGCGGCGCAAAGTTCTCGGCGCCGGGCTTTTCGGGGCCGCAATGCTGGCCTCACCTTACATCCGGCGCGCCAGCGCGGAGGAAAACGTCCTCTACGTCAACACCTGGGGTGGCGACTGGGAGGCATCCGTCAAAAAGTTCCTGTTCGGGCCCTTCACGAAGGATACGGGAATAGAGATCCGTACCGTCTCGCCGATTTCCTTCGCCAAGCTCGCAGCGCAGAAGACGACGGGCGTCTACGAATTCGACGTGACCACGCTCGGCGTCGCCGATGTCGCGCGCGCCAATGGCGCCGGCCTCCTCGAGACGCTGGAGGGTCACGTCGACACCTCCAAGCTTTGGGAAGGCGCCATCTACCAAAATGGGCTGGCAACGCATGGCTTTGCCACACAGATGGCCTACAATGCCGCGAAATTCCCGGAAGGCTTCAAGAACTGGTCCGACTTCTTCAATGTCGAGAAGTTTCCGGGTAACCGCAGCCTGCAGCGTCACGCCGCCCGCGTCCTTGCGATCGCGCTGCTTGCCGATGGCGTTCCGGCCGACCAGCTCTTTCCCTATGACCTCGACCGCGCCTTCGCCTCGCTCGACCGGATCAAGGACCACGTCCGCGTCTGGTGGACGGCAGGGCCGCAGGCGCGCCAGATTCTGACCGACGGCGAGGTGGACATGGCGGGGCTCTGGGACAGCGACGCTTTCGGCGCCAAGGAGGCTTCTAAGGATCCGATCGAGATCGTCTGGGACCAGGCCGTCGTCGACAAGGCCTGCTGGATCGTCGCCAAAGACAGCCCGCGTGCCGAAAACGGCTTCAAGCTGATCAGCCATATCGGCCAGAATGCGGAGGGACTGGCGAAGTTCTGCATTGCCGACCAGAACGGCCCGATGAACCCGAAATCCTTCGATTTCATTCCCGCCGAGGTCGCGGCCAGAATGCCGACCCATCCGGAGCACCTCGCCCGGGCCGTCATGCTGGACGGGGCGAAGCTGCTGCCCCAGCTTGACGAGCTTTCCACCCGCTTCGAAAGCTGGGTCGGCATCTAAGCCGCGCTCCGGTCCCGGTAAGTGCGGCCGGAGAATGCAATCTATCGGATAGGGTGCCGGCAATGCCTGCGCCGGTACCCGCCGTCCGCGACGGAGACCCTATCCGAGGGTAAAGGAGCAATGTCATGAAACTCCGGACGTCCCCGGTCCTCGTGGAAGGGCCCATGCCGCTGATGGCTCCGGCGGTGATCTTCCTTGCGCTCTTCTTTCTCGTTCCGCTTGGCTACGTGGTCTGGATGAGCCTATCGCAGCCGGTGATCGGATTGCAGAATTTCGGCCGGCTGCTGAATTCCAGTCTGTTCGCCTCGGTCCTTTACAACACGTTCAAGACGGCGCTCCTGGTAACGCTGCTGAGCCTTCTCTTCGCCTATCCGCTCGCCTATGCCGCGGCGAACGGCTCGAAGCGCTTTGCGACCTTCCTGCTGACGGTCGTCGCGCTCTCCTTCTGGACCAGCTATCTGGTGCGCACCTATGCCTGGATGGTCATCCTCGGCAATCAGGGGCCGGTGACGGCGCTCCTCTCTTGGTTCGGTTGGGACCCCACGCCGAAGATCCTGTTCACCACCTTCAGTGCCACCCTCGCCATGACCCACGCCCTTATTCCTTTCATGACCATGTCGCTCTTCGCCGTGATGAAACGGATCGACCCGCTCTATGTCCGCGCTGCGGAAAATCTCGGCGCGCACCCGTTTCGCGCCTTCGTCTCCGTCTATCTGCCGCTGAGCGCGCCCGGCATCGTCAATGGTTGCACGCTCGTCTTCATCACCTGTCTCGGCTTCTATGTCATGCCCGTCCTGCTCGGGAGCCCACGCGACCAGATGATCGCCGGCATCATAGGAGACCAGATCGAGCAGACCCTCGACTTCGGCCTCGGCTCGGCGATTTCGATCGTGCTTCTGGCGCTGACGCTCGCGGTCTATGCGCTCTACAACCGCTTCTTCGGCCTCGACCGGCTTTGGGCAGGAGGTGACCGATGAGCGTCTGGATCCGTTCTCTGGCAATTCTGATCGCCGCCTTCGTCGCGGCGCCGATGTTCATCGTCATTCCGATGTCCTTCAGCTCGGCCGCGTCGCTTGCCTTCCCGCCGCCCGGCTATACGCTTCAGAACTACGTCAACTTCTTCTCCGACCCGAACTGGACGCAGCCGTTGACCAACAGCCTGCTGATCGGCTTCGGCACGGTCTGCGTGACGATGCTCGTCGCCGTTCCGGCCTCTTTCGCCCTGGTGCGGCACGTGTTCATCGGGCGCACGGTCTTTAACCTTCTGATCATGCTGCCGATGATCGTGCCCACCATCGTCATGGCGCTCGGCTACTACATCTATTTCGGGCAGCTCCGGCTGGTTCAGAGCTATCTCGGCGTGATTCTCGCCCACAGCTGCATCGCCCTGCCGATGTCGACGCTGATCCTGACCGCGGCGCTCAAGGGCTTCGACCGCTCGGTGGAGCGCGCCGCGATGAACCTCGGAGCTTCGCCGTTTGCGACCTTCCGGCTGATCACCTTTCCGATCCTGCGGCCGGCCTTCACCGTCGCCGGGCTCTTCGCCTTCATCGCATCCTTCGATGAGGCCGTCATCGCCCTCTTCATCTCCGGCCGCGACAAGGCGACCTTGCCGCGCCAGATGTTCAACGCCGTCCGCCAGGAGGCGGATCCGACCATCTCCGCCGCCTCGTCCTTTCTATTCCTGCTCGTTCTCGCCGGCGTCTGCATCTGGCTCGCGCCGCAACTCGTGCGCCGCCGCACGCGCCCTCTGGGCCAGGCCGACGGCAACGGCGCAGCCGAGCCGGCCGCCGCGGCATCCTGATTTTGGAGCATAGCCATGATTGCCCGTTCCCTCACCCTTCGCAACATCACCAAGACCTATGACGGCAGGCATATGGCTGCCGACGACGTTTCGCTCGACATCAAGGCCGGCGAGTTCGTCTCCTTCCTCGGCCCCTCCGGCTCCGGCAAGACGACGACGCTGATGATGATCGCCGGCTTCCAGCACCCGACAAGCGGCGAGATCCGCCTCGGCGAACGCGCGATCGACAACCTGCCGCCGCACAAGCGCAATATCGGCATGGTCTTTCAGAACTATGCGCTCTTCCCGCACATGACGGTCGCCGACAATGTGGGATTTCCGCTGCGCATGCGCGGCGTCGCCAAGCAAGACAAGGAGCGCCGTTGCCGCGAGGCACTGGCCAAGGTCGGGCTTCAGGGTTTCGAAGGGCGCGTGCCCGCCGAACTCTCCGGCGGGCAGCAGCAGCGCGTGGCGCTTGCCCGTGCTCTCGTCTTCGAACCGGACATCATTCTGCTCGACGAGCCGCTCGGCGCCCTCGACAAGGCGCTGCGCGAGCACATGCAGGTGGAACTGAAGCGCATCCACAAGGACCTCGGCGTCACCATGGTCTATGTCACCCACGACCAGTCGGAGGCCATGACCATGTCAGACCGGATCGCCGTCTTCAATCAGGGCCGGATCGAACAGGTCGGCACGCCGAACGAGATCTACCGCGCGCCGAAGACCCGCTTCGTCGCATCCTTCATCGGCGACAGCAACCTCATCGAGGCCTCCTCGCTGGGCAACGGAAGGTTCGACACGCCGGTCGGGATCGTCGAGGCGCGGAGCCGCCAAGCGGACCGCAACCGCCGGGCCGATCTGCTGCTGAGACCTGAAATGATCCGCATCGCCGAAACCTCACAGGACGGACGCCAGCCGCTGAAGATCGACAGCACGATCAACTATGGCGACAACCTGCTCGTCATCGGAAAGCTCGGCACGCAGCCAATCCGCATGCGGGTCCCCGGCGCCGATGCGCGCAGGCTCGAAGGCATTTCCGAATGCCACGTGACCTGGCGCGCCGAGGATGTCCACGTGATCGCCTGATCCGAACTCCGGTTGCCGATGGAGCCGCACATGAACGACCGTCCGAATTCCCTCCACGCTCTCGACAAGCAGAGCCTCGTCCACCCCTACACGAACCTGGCCGTGCATCAGGAAACCGGGCCGCACGTGATCACCGGCGGCGACGGCATCTATGTCGTCGACGACGAAGGAAAACGCTACATCGAGGGATTGGCAGGCCTGTTCTGCGCCGGTCTCGGCTTCAGCGAGCAGCGCCTCGTCGAAGCCGCGACGCGTCAGCTCAAAACGATGCCCTTCTATCATTCCTTCGCCCATAAATCGACGGAGCCGGGCATCAGGCTTGCGGAGAAGCTCCTGTCGATCGCGCCGGTCCCGATGTCGAAAGTGTTCTTCGCCGGCTCCGGGTCGGAGGCGAACGACACGGCGATCAAGCTCATCTGGTACTACAACAACGCTCTCGGGCGTCCCGAGAAGAAGAAGATCATCTCGCGCCGCAAGGCCTATCATGGCGTCACCGTCGCGACCGCGAGCCTCACCGGCCTGCCGTTCAACCACCGCGATTTCGATCTGCCGATCGCCAACATTCTCCATACCGATTGCCCGCACTACTGGCGCTTCGCCGAGACCGGGGAAACGGAGGAAGACTTCGCCACGCGGATGGCCAACAATCTCGAAGCGATAATCCTCGAAGAGGGTCCGGAAACGATCGCCGCCTTTTTCGCCGAGCCCGTCATGGTTTCAGGCGGCGTCATCACCCCGCCGAAAACCTATTTCGAAAAGGTCCAGGCGGTTCTCCGCAAATACGATATCCTGCTCATCGCCGACGAGGTGATCTGCGGTTTTGGCCGCACAGGCAACATGTTCGGCTCAGAAACCTACGGGTTAAAGCCGGACATGATCAGCTGCGCCAAGCAGCTGTCGGCGGCCTACATGCCGATCTCCGCCCTAATGATCAACGAGAAGATCGCTGACGCACTTGTCGACCAGAGCCGGAAGATCGGCACTTTCTCGCACGGTTTCACCTATGGCGGCCATCCGGTTGCAGCCGCCGTGGCGCTCGAAGCGCTGACGATCTACGAGGAGATCGACATCGTCGGCCATGTACGCTCCGTCGCCCCCGCTTTCCAGGATCGCGTGCGTAAGCTCGGCGAGCATCCGCTGATCGGGGAAGCGCGCGGCGTCGGCCTCGTCGCCGGCCTCGAATTCGTCAAGGATAAAGCGACCAGGGAGAATTTCCCGCCGGCTTGGCAGGTGGCAAACCAGGCCGGCAAGTTCGCGACCGCCCGCGGCGTCCTGACACGCGGCCTCGGCGACATGGTGAGCCTCTGCCCCGCGATGATCATCGATGACGAGCAGGTCGACGACCTGATGACGCGCATGGGGCTGGCGCTTGACGATACGCTGGCCTGGGCACGCGCGCAGGGACATGTCGGCTGAGGAAAGAGCATGAATCCGGAAACCACTGCAGTCCCCTATGAGCGCCTCGGCATACTGATCGATGGCCGCTGGATATACGAGGCAGAGCGGAGCACCGAGGTGGTGGATCCCGCGACGGGCCAGACGATTGCCCGGCTGCCTTTTGCGGCCGATGGCGAGATTGCCGAAGCCGTGGCCTCGTCGCAGCGCGCTTTCGAGAGCTGGAAGGATCGCTCGCCGCTCGAGCGGGGCCGGATCCTGCGCCGCTTCGCAGACCTCGCGCGCAAGCATGCCGACGAGATCGCCCGTAACATGACGCGCGACCAGGGCAAGCCGCTCAGCGAGGCGATCGGCGAGATCCGTTTCGCCGCCGACCATGCCGATTGGCATGCGGAGGAAGCGCGCCGCATCTACGGGCGGGTCATTCCCGCCCGCGATCCGCGCGTGCAGCAGATGGTCCTTCGCGAGCCGGTCGGGGTCTGCATCGCCTTCACGCCTTGGAATTTCCCCTTCAGCCAGGCGCTGCGCAAGGTCGTGGCGGCGCTTGCGAGCGGCTGCACCATCATCCTCAAGGGACCGGGGGAATCCCCCTCCTCCACGGTCGCGATCGGCCGGCTGATGCAAGAGGCCGGGCTGCCGGACGGCTGTCTCAACATCCTCTGGGGCGACCCGGCCCACCTGTCGGAGACGCTGCTGGCGGCGCCGGAAGTCAGAAAAATCTCCTTCACCGGTTCGGTCGAGGTCGGGAAGCATCTCGCGAGCCTTGCAGGCAGGCACATGAAACGGTCCACGATGGAGCTCGGGGGGCATGCACCGGTGATCCTCTTCGACGACGCCGACATCGAGGCGGCAGCCGATGCGCTTGCCGGCCAGAAGGTGCGTAATGCCGGCCAGGTCTGCATCTCTCCGACGCGGTTTTACGTGCAGGCGAAAGGGCACGACCGTTTCCTGGCACGCTTTGCCGAGAAGATCGCATCGACAAGGGTCGGCAACGGTTTCCAGGAGAGCGTACAGATGGGCCCGCTCTGCCACGGCCGACGCGTCGCTGCCATGGAAGGTTTCGTCCAGGACGCGCGCGAGCAGGGTGCCGAGATCGTCACCGGCGGCGAACGCGTCGGGAACGCGGGCTTTTTCTATGCGCCAACCGTGGTCGCCGCCGGCACCGACGAACTGCGCCTGATGAAGGAGGAGCCCTTCGGACCGATCGCCGTCGTCACGCCCTTCGGCGATTTCGACGAGGTGATCCGGCGCGCCAACAGTCTGCCCTTCGGTCTGGCGTCCTATGTGTTCACAGGCTCGAGCAGCCGTGCACAGAATGCCGCACGCGCTCTTGCAGCCGGAATGGTGAGCGTCAACCATTTCGGCCTGGCGTTGCCGGAGACTCCCTTCGGCGGAATCAACGACAGCGGCTACGGGAGCGAGGGAGGCTCCGAGACATTCGACGGGTATCTGAACACGAAGTTCGTCACGCGTTTCGACCAAATCCCGCAGTGAGCTATCCGACAACAGAAACGAGCGAGGAAGAGCATGTTTGAAGTCATCGATACCGGCGCCGATCCGTCGGATGTTCCGGTCAGCGAAGCGGTTCACGCCGGCGGTCTTTTCTGGTCCGTTCACGTCTCGGAGGACCCGGTCACCGGCGAGCCGGTCTTTGGCGACATCGAGACGCAGGCACGCCGCACGCTTCAGAACCTCGAAATCGCGATCAAGGCCGCCGGCGGGTCCCTCGCAAATGTCGTGCAGATGCAGGTGTTTCTCACCGAAAGAGCCGACGCTCCCGGCATGAACAGGATCTATACCGAGTTCTTCAGGGAGCCCTATCCGGTGCGCGCGACCGTGGTCGTCAAGGAGCTCATCACCCCGGGCCTGCGCGTCGAGGTCCTCGCCCATGCGGTGCTCGAGGGTGCTTGATCGCAGCGCACGGTCCGAATTCAGCAAGGCGGGAGGAACACGAATGTTCGAGAAAATCGAAACCGGAATTGCTGCATCCCGCGCTCCCTTGAGCGGTACCGTGAAGGTGGGCCGGATCGTGAGATCGGCCCACATAGCAAAGAACCCGGAGACCGGCGAACTCGTCACCGGGGACATCGAGTGCCAGGCGCGACAGGTATTCTCCAACCTCCGACAGGCGCTTGAAGCCGCCGGAAGCACGCTAGCCGCTGTCGTGCAGATACAGGTCTATCTCATCGACAGGGCCGATGCCCCGGGCATGAACAAGATATACCGCGAATTCTTCGCGCCTCCATTTCCCGTGCGGGCGACAGTCGTCACGGAGCTCCTTTCACCCGGCATCCGCCTGGAAATTCTCGCCACTGCGGTTTGCTCCCTGGATTGAGCAGTTCAAAGCGATAGCCCAAGCCGGCAGCACTCGTTGCTGCTGCAGCGCGGTCCCTCGCCGCACCTGAAATTCTTGTGACCCGCGCCCCTGCCCGGTTCGGTGCGCGACCATTCTCAACAAGTTTCCAATAATTCAAGCAGCGCGTCTTGACGGGCAAACGCATGTGGTGCTTACTGGTAATACCAGTTGGGACCATTTGCATGAACCCTGTGCTATCCGACAGTGCCGACGAACTTGCGGGAACGGAAAAGGTTCTCTCCTTCTTCCGGGAGCAGCTGTTGTCCGGTGCGCTCAAGGTGGGAGACAGGCTGTTGGGCGAGAGGGAGCTTTGCCTGGCCCTCGGCGTATCGCGACCGGTGCTGAGGGAGGCTTTGCGGTCGCTCGCCAATCTCGGCTTTCTCGACATCCGCCATGGCAAGGGCGCCTTCGTGCGCAAGGCCGACGTGGGCGTCTTCGGCGATTTCCTGACGTTCTGCCTCGCCCAGCAGCCCGACATGCTCGACGACATCATGCAGGCCCGTGTCGCGATCGAGTGCCAGGCCATCCGTCTTGCCTGCATCCGCGCGACGGATAGCGACCTCTCACGCATTGGCGGCCTGCTGACCCGGCTGATGGACACGCTCCACAACGCCGAAGACGGGGGTGCTGCGGACTTCGCCTTTCACATGGCGATCGTCGAGGCCAGCCGCAGTCCCGCGCTCGTCACGGTCTACCGCTCGATATCCGACCTTCTGAAGCGCAGCCATGTCCAGAGGCGCGCCGAAACGAGCGACGCGCCGGGCATCACCGACTATCTCGTGGAAGCCCATCGGGAGGTCTTCCTGTCCATTCTCGCGCGCGACCCGGACAAGGCCGACAGGATGCTGCGCGAGCATTTCGCCATCGGCGACGAGCTTCGGCGCAAAAGCTACATAGCTGCCTTCACCAGGAAGGGCGCGCCGCAGGAAGAGGAAAAAGAAGCAGACAGCTAGTTTTATCCAGGGAGGAGAGCATGCTGAACTTTCTGAAACATGGCCGGGTGGCCGGCGCCATGCTGGGAGCCGCATTGTTGGCCGGAGCCGCTTCCGCGACCGAACTGCGCTATGCGCATGTGGGCGCAGAGGGAGACATCCAGACGGTCTATGCGGCACAGGCGGCGGAGGGCATTGCGGCCGCGACCGGCGGCGAAGTCACCGTCACCGTTTATCCCGCCAGCCAGCTCGGCGGGGTCGCGGAAATGGTGGATGGCGTGCGCATGGGCTCGATCTCCATGGGCCATCATGATTTCGCTTCCCTCGCACGATTGGTGCCTGAGGTCGCGGTTTTCAACGCGCCTTTCATCTATCGCGACGGCGCCCATGCGCTCGCTGCGACGGACCCGCAGTCGTCGCCGGCCCTTCAGGCGATCAACGAGAAGCTCATCGCACAGGGCGTGCGGATCGTCGGGCGCATCTATCGGGGTGACCGCCACATCTCCTCCAACTTCCCGGTAAAGACACCGGCGGACCTTGCCGGCAAGCCTTTCCGAGCGGTCCCGCTCGAACTGTGGGTTTCCATGGTCAAGGGCTTCGGCGCGATCCCCACCCCGGTCGAAGTTGCCGAACTCCCGACCGCGCTGATGACGGGCGTGGTGGTCGGCCAGGAAAATCCACTGACCATGATCGCCTCCAACAATCTCAACGAGGTGCAATCGCATCTGTCGATGACGGGTCACATGCGCGCCGTGCTCGCCGTCTTCATCAATGAGGAAGTCTGGCAGGGATTGAGCGAAGAGCAGCGCACGGCTTTGACGAAAGTCCTCGACGAGGAGGCCCAGAAATCGCTGAAGATGGCGACGGAATCCGAGGCTGATCTGGTCAAGGAACTCAAGGGCCGCGGCATGACCGTCATCACGGAGGCCGAAGGACTCGACGTGGCGGCCTTCAGGGAAAAGGTCGGCGCCCAGATCGGGCAGGACTTCCCGAATTTCGCACCGCTCATCGAGCAGATCGAAGCGGTGAAGTAACCGACGAGCTGCAGGGGCAAGCCACTGTCCCTTGTCCCTGCAACGCCTGCATTTTTCAGTAAGAATGGGAGGGGAGAAGATGCGTCTGCCCGAACGTGTCCTGACGATTGTCGTGGTTGCCGTGATGGCGGGTCTGGTCATCGTTCCGACGGCTCAGGTCATCATGCGCAGCGTCTTCGGGCTGCCCTTCATCGGCGCGGAGGAACTGACGCGCTTCCTGCTCATCTGCCTGGTGTTCCTCGCCTATCCCCTCGTGGTCGGGCATGGCGAGAATATCGTCATGGGCGAGTTCAAGGCTGCAATGTCGAGGAAGGCGCGCGCAATCGTGAATGTCGCGATTTCGATCTGCGCGATCGGCGTCACGGGGTTCATCGGCTGGGTCACTGCCATGAATATCACCCGGAACCTGACCAACGCCACGCCGACCCTCGGCATCCCATTCTGGATATTTCTGGGCGCTACGCTTTTCGGTTTCGCGGGTGCGGCGCTCGTTCATCTTCTGCATCTGCGCAAGCCGCCGCAGGCGGACAAGAACGTCGCAGTCTGAGAGGTCGTTTCATGGGTTTTCTGGTCGTTGCGGCCTTCCTCGGTCTGTTCATGCTTGGCTTCCCGGTGGTTTACGCCATCCTGCTGCCGTCAATTCTCTACGTACTTGTCGAAGGCTTGCCGTTCGGGCTGCTTGCCCAGCGGATCACCTATGCGCTGGATTCGTTTCCGCTGGTGGCCGTGCCTCTCTTCATCTTCGTCGGCAACCTCATGAACCTTTCCGGCATTACCGATCGCATCTTCCGCTTCGCCTATACGCTCGTCGGGCGAATGCCGGGTGGCCTGGCGCAGGTCAACGTCTTCGGAAGCCTGATCTTCTCCGGAATGTCCGGGGCGGCGCTGGCTGATATCGGGGGCCTGGGGCGCATAGAGATCGATGCCATGAAGAAGCGCGGCTTCGATCCATCCTTCGCCGGCGCGGTAACTGCCGCTTCCGCGACGCTCGGGCCGATCTTCCCGCCTTCCATCCCGCTGATCGTCTACGGCTCGGTCACGAGCGTCTCGATCGTCCAGCTCCTCGTAGCCGGCATCATGCCCGCCGTGCTGTGCACCGCGCTGCTAATGCTCACCGTGCTGATCGTCGCCATCCGACACGGCCATGCACGTGCGGAGCGCTGGCCAACGGCAGGCGAGCTGGTCGGCACATTGGTGCCGGCGCTCCCGGCCATTCTTGCTCCGGCGCTCATGGTCGGCGGCATGACGGCCGGCGCCTTCACACCGACCGAGGCGGCCGCGATAACGGCCGTCTATGTCATCTTCATCAGCGGCGTCCTGTACCGCGAACTGACGCCGGCGCATCTGTGGCATTCGGCGGTTCTGACGGCTCGCAGCTCCAGCGCTATCCTCATCATCGTCGCCTCTGCTGCGCTTTTTGGCTGGATTCTCGCGGTCGAGCAGGTGCCTCAGACCTTTGCCGCAGCGCTGCTTGGCTGGTCGAAGGACCCGCTGATGCTGCTGATCATCGCAAATCTGATCTTCTTCGTCGCCGGCATGTTCCTCGACTCGACGACCGCAACGCTGCTTCTCGTTCCCATCATCGCCCCGCCGCTCGTGATGGCCGGTGTCGACCCGGTTCAACTCGGCATCGTGACGATCTTCAACCTGATGCTCGGACTGCTGACGCCGCCTATGGGTTTGTCGCTGTTCCTCGTGTCGGATATCGCCAAAGTCTCGATCCGGCAGTTGCTGCGGGCACTTGTGCCTTTCTACATTCCGCTGGTTTCCACGCTTGTCATCCTCACCCTAGCGAAGGACTTCACGCTGTGGCTGCCCCGTCTGATCGCCCAGTAATCTTTTCTCCAGGAGACACCAATATGCGTATCGTCATCGGTTCCGACCATGCTGGCTTCCACCTCAAGGCCACGATCATCGACCATGTCACCTCGCTCGGCCACGAGGTGTACGACGCAGGCTCATACGATGCGAACCCCGTAGACTTCCCCGACATCGCAAAGATGGTCACTTCTTCGATCATCGAGGGCAAGGCGGATCGCGGGCTGATGGTCTGCGGCACCGGCGTCGGCGCCTCGATCGCGGCAAACAAGGTGAAAGGTATCCGCGCAGCGGTCTGCCATGACGTGCATTCCGCCCATCAGTCGGTGGAGCATGACGACGTCAACGTCATGTGCATCGGCGCCCAGATCGTCGGCGCATGGTTGGCCAGGGATCTCGTTGCAGCCTACCTCGCTGCCGAATTCTCCACCGACGAGGACTTCCGGCGCCGCGTGCGCAAGCTTGCCGAAATGGACGAGCAGCGCTGAGCATCCGCCGGCCGGTTCCGCGCCGTTCGGCGAAACGCGCGCATCTATTCTTCCTTGCTGACCTCGCCGTCCACGAGGTGGATTCGCCGGTCCATTCGAGCAGCCATGTCCAGGTCGTGCGTCACCGCGACGACTGTCTTGCTGCGCTCGCGGACAAGTCCGTCGAGAATTGCGAATACCTGCTCCGAACTCCTGCTGTCGAGGCTTCCGGTCGGCTCGTCTGCCAGGATCAGCGGCGGATCGTTGGCAAGCGCCCGTGCGACCGCCACGCGCTGGCGCTGGCCGCCCGAGAGCTGATCCGGCCGCTTGTCGAGATGATCGGCGAGGCCGAGCGAGGACAGCAAGTCGGTCGCCCGCCCCCGCATCTCGTCGCGCCCGAGGCGGGCGAGCTTGCGCATGGGAATCTCGACGTTCTCGCGCGCGGTAAATTCCGGCAGGAGGAAATGGAACTGGAAGACGAACCCCATGGTAGCGAGGCGGGTCTCCGCCCGCTCCTTCTCGCTCATCGGCTCGGAATCGCGGCCGCGGACGCGCAGCCTACCCTCCGTCGGCCGGTCGAGCAGCCCCAGGAGATAGAGCAGCGACGACTTTCCCGACCCCGAAGGGCCGGTAACGGCCACGAACTCGCCTTCCTCGATGATGAGATCGATGTCCTTCACCAGCGTTACCGGAACCGTCTCATGCAATATACGCGTGAGGCCGCGAGCCTCGATCAGCGGACTCATGTCGCGCCCCTTATGATGTCCACCGGATTGACGCGTGCTGCGCGGCGGGCGGGGAGGTAGCCGGCGACCGCTGCCGAGGACAGGGCGAAGGCTGTCGCTACGGCGTAGTGAAGAATGCTCCACGCGATCGGCAGCCTGGTCATTTCCTGGCCGGTTGCCGCAATTTCGAACCGCACCCGGGAAAGCGCGTAGGTGATCGCAAAACCGAGCGCCCAGCCGAGAAGTGAACCCGCGATGCCGATCGCCAGCCCCTCCATCACGAACAGCCGGCGCATGTCGGCTTGCGAAAAGCCGAGCGACTTCATGATGGCGATGTCGCGCGCCTTCTCGTGCGTGATGGTGGACACGATGTTGAAAATGCCGAAACCCGCCACCAGCATGATCGCGGCGACGACCGTGTACATGATGACGTTGCGCACGACGAGCGCTTCGAGAATGGACTCGTTCGCCTCCTGCCATGCGACCGTCTTGTAGCCGAGTTCGGCCTCCACTCGGCGCGCGATGGTGGGCGCGGCGTTCGGATCGTCGAGCTTGATGCGGATCTCGTTGATTGCATTCGGTCGGTTGGACAGGATCTGGGCGTTCTTCAGCAGAACATAAGCCTCGCCTTCGTCGCGCGCCGTGGTGCCGGTATGAAACAGGCCGACGATCTTGAAGTTGCGGGCAAGGCCTTCCGACGACACGGCGGTAATCGTGTCGCCGAGACCGGCACCCAACCTCGAGGCCATCGTATCGCCGATGACGACGTTGTTGCCGCCGGCCGCAAGCGCGGCGAAGCTGCCGGACTCGAAATCCTCGACGATGGGCGAGACCTTCACCTCCTTCTCCGGCTCGATGCCGATCACCACGGCGCCGACTTCGCGGCCGGAGTAGCGGATCACGCCCTGCACGTTCAGGACGGCGGCCAGCCGCCCGGGCATCCATTCTTCGAGCCAGGATGCCGCTTTCGTCGGATTGATGATGCCGCGCCGGTCGTCCCTCGGCCTCAGCCCGGATATGGCGACGGCTTCGAAGAGGTCTTCCGCCGGCTGCCGCCGCGCCGAGCGCTGCTCATCGGTCACATCGACATGGGGCATCGTGTCGACGAGCTGGCGAACGAAATCGTCCTGCCCGCCCTGCATCAGCGCCGCCATGGCGATCGAGAAGCCGACGCCGACAGCGACACCGATAACCGCAACGAGCGTCTGGCGGCCGCGGCCGGCGACGTGCGTCAAGGCGATGTCGAAGATCAGGCGCATGGCGTTCAATTCGTCGCTGTTTGCACCACATCCACCCGAGTCCCGTCGGCAAAATCGGGGGATAAGGGCGAGATTATGCGTGCGGTTTCTTCAAGGCCGGAAAGGACCTCTACACCGTCCGTGCCACGGATGCCGGTTTCGATCTCGCGCAGTTTCGCCGTTCCCCCTTCAACCACCGCGACTCTGGTCCCACTGACCGCTGCCGCGGGGATGACCAGAGCATTGCGCGACAGGCGAACCACCACGTTTACGTCGGTCGACATGCCGATTCTGAGCGGCGTGTCCTCAGGCAGGCGAAGGCGGACGCGGTAAGTCTTCGTAACAGGATCGCCTTTCGGCGTAATGCTGTCGACAACCGCCTCGAGCGCGCGCTCTGGAAAGGCATCCGACCGAAGATAGGCATTTTGGCCGACTTCGACCCGCGGAATGTCCTCCTCGTTCACCTCGGCCTCCACGATCAGCGGTCGCGGCTCTCCGACCCAGAAGAGAACTGTCCCAGGCTCGGCGACCTCGCCGATCTCACCGTCTTGCCGAAGCACCCGCCCGTCACTGGGCGCACGCAGCACGTAGGCGGCAAGCCGCGCCTCTTGTCCCGCGATCAACGCCTCCAATTGAGCGACGTCGGTGCGTGCCCTGTCCACGGTCTGCTCGCTTATCGTGTTTCTTTCTGCCAAGGCGAGCTTGCGGCGGTATTCTTCCTGGGCAAGCGACAGGCGCGCCTGCAGCTCGCTCAGAATCGCCCGCGCCTCCGTATCGTCCAGGCGCGCGAGCACGGCACCCTTTTCCACTCGTTCGCCCTCGCAGTTACACTGCTCGACGATCCGCTCGCGCACTGTCGAAGTGACCTTTGCCCAGACGCGCGGCTCCACGACCCCGCTGGCATAGACGATCTCCGCCGCATCGCCGCGCTTCGGCGTCACGATCGAAACGGGCACCGCCCGGGTCGCATACCAGAAGGCAACCGCACCGACTGCGGCGGCTATCGCAATACCTGCCGCGTAGCGCCTCATCTGCTGCATCAGCCGCACGAACTACTCCTGAAATTCACCCGCATCTATTGTTATGTTAGCATTAGACCGACCGTCGGTCTATAATTGCGAGCAGGACTTCGCGCAGCCTGCCAACACGTGTAGAACGTATTTCTCCGGTTCAGGACAAATCGATGCCACGAGTGAAGAAATCACCTGACGTCAGAACGAATGAGCTCATCGGTTGCGCTGAACGCCTCTTCTTCGAGCAGGGATACGAAAACACGACTGTCAACGACGTGATCCGGGAGGCGAATGTTTCCAAGGGGGCGTTCTATCACTACTTCGTTTCGAAGGAGGCACTGCTGGAGGCAGTCGCCGCGCGCATGGCACACCACAGCCTAAAGGAATTGCAAACGGTATTCGAGGATCCCTCCCTCGATGCCGTCGGCCAGCTGAATGCCCTTTTCGCGGGTTCGCGGCGCCTGAAAGTGGAAATGGCGCCACAGTTGAAGAATACATTCAACGCACTTTTCAAGCCGGAGAACATCGTCCTTTATCATCGCATCGACGCAGCGGTCAGCGCGGTGACACTTCCCTTTCTAACCGAACTTCTGAGGCGCGGTCACAAGGAGGGGAGCCTCGACGCGCCCGATCCTGAAGCCCTCGCGCCGATGCTGTTGTACTTGCGGCTTGGCGTCGCCAAGACGATGCATCGGGCTCTGCAGCAGACCGAAGCCGGGGACCTGGACGGCGCGGCGCGGACGCTGGATGGCTGGATGCGCACCTACGGGATGGCTGTCGAGAGATTGCTGAAGATCCCTGAAGGGACGATCGAGGTAACGGAACCGGGTTTTTCGCGCGCATTTCTGGAAGCTTCCGTCTAGCTCCCTGAAGCTGCACACCTCCGGGCGGAAAACCGCTGCGCACTTTTCTTTGGAATTGCTCAGATATCCCCGATATTCACCGGTGGTAGCCCTGATGGGTCAGTGGAGCCGAAGCATTATGCGTGCTAGTCCTTCGTCAGCCGTCTCGAACGGGGGAAGACGGTCAGAGGCCTGGCGCTTCAGCGACTGGCCTCGCCGGGGCTGGGGCACCGCACGCAATTCGAAGCTCGACGCCTGGCGAAATCAGAGCCTACCCGAGCGAAAGGCCCCGACCGGTATCGGTCAGGGCCCCATTCAGTTCCCACCAGCTCAATAAGAGAGCACGGACACGGCAATACGTTCTCCAGCACAGCCCATTACAAGCCATAGCGATGCAAGAAGATGTGTCGGTGCAAGTGGGATATTACACAAACGTATTACTATAACCAGTAACAAATTGGGGGTATTCGCATTAAATCGGCTCGCGAATACCATCTGCGCTGAGTCGAACCGTAGCTACCCTCCCCGGATGGACGAGCGCCAAACGAGATCAGGCTGGAAGCGTACCGAATGGTCGACCGGTTCCTGCCTCTCATTGACGAGCCAAGCCACCGCCTCCTGGGCTATCCTATCGACGGGTTGGGCGAAAGTGGTCAGGTCATAGGAGGACCAGGCCGCCTGTTCAATGTCGTCGAAACCCGCGACACAGAGCAGATCGGGAATGGAGACCCGGAACTGGTGGCGCGCGGCATCCATGAAGCCGCAGGCAAGGAGATCAGTGGCACAGAAGACCGCATCGGGGCGCTCGCCGAGCGTCAGCAGCCGCTGCGCCAGAACGCGGCCGCTTTCGTAATTTGTCGGCCCGTGGCGCTCGACAAGAACCGGGAGGCCCATTGCTCTTGCCGTCGCCACGAAGCCGTGTTCGCGCGCCATCAGGCTCGGGGTGCCGGCTTGCGAATTCGCGAAGGCAAGACGCCGGCAGCCGGCGCGCACGAAAGCGGTGACCACCCGCCCCGCCGCCTCCGCGTCATCGAGATTGATGCGAAGCGGGCCCTGCTGGTCGTCGTCGCGGTTGATGAGGACGAGGCGCTGGCCGTTCTTGAGGCAGAGCTGGGTAATCGACCGGTCGGGCATGCCGGACAGGATGATCGATGCATCGGCGCGGTACCGGATCGCCTGCCGCAATGCGAGATCCACGCTGTCGTCCGAGCGGTCCGTGTTGATCAGCATGGCGACCTTGCCGGCGTTCTGCAATTGCTGCGTCATCGCCCGGATCAGGTTGGCACGGTAGGGCGTGCTCATCTCTGATACGATAAGGCAGACGATGCCACTCTCGTTGCGCATCAGTCCGCGCGCGAGATGGTTGACGTGATAGCCGAGCGCTTCCGCCGCCTCTACCACCCTCCGCCGTGTTTCGGGCGAGACGCTCGCGCCGGGCGTAAAGGTACGGGAGACGGCTGAACGTGAGACTCCCGCCCGCTCTGCGACTTCCTGGGCGCTGACAAACGGCTTCTGCGGCATCACGATCTCTCCTCGACCTTGCACGCAGAATTGCACTATTTTGCAAATGCGTGCAACGCAGTCATATCCTGCAATATCGAACAATCTTATTGACACTCCCCGTATCCTCGTGCAGCATTTGCACGCGCTTGCAAAAAGCGTCCGGCACGGAGGCGCCGGCACAATCTGGGAGGAACCGATGGGTTTGGTTAAACTGGCCGCGGCAGCGCTCGCCGCGGGCGCGACGTTCTTTGCCTTTTCCGCGCGAGCCGATGGAAATCTCAATCTGATCTGCTCGGCCGACGTGGTGATCTGCGAGCAGATGGAGGGCGCCTTCGAAAAGAAGACCGGCATCTCCGTCAACATGGTTCGCCTGTCTTCCGGCGAAACCTACGCGAAGATCCGGGCCGAGGCGCGCAACCCCAAGACGGACATCTGGTGGGCGGGCACCGGCGACCCGCATCTGCAGGCCGCCTCCGAGGGACTGACGCTCGAATACAAGTCGCCGATGCTCGGCGAATTGCATGAATGGGCCGTCAAGCAGGCCGAGAGTGCCGGCTATCGCACGGTCGGCGTCTATGCCGGCGCGCTCGGCTGGGGCTACAACACCGAGATCTTCAAACAGAAGAACCTGAAGGAGCCGAAGTGCTGGGCGGACCTGCTCGATCCGTCCTTCAAGGGTGAAGTCCAGATTGCCAATCCCAATTCTTCCGGCACCGCCTATACGGCGCTCGCGACGCTCGTTCAGATCATGGGCGAGGCCGAGGCTTTCGACTATCTGAAGAAGCTGAACGCAAATGTGTCGCAATACACGAAATCCGGCTCCGCACCGGTGAAGGCCGCGGCGCGGGGGGAAACCGCAATCGGCATCGTGTTCATGCACGATGCGGTCGCGCAGACGGTGGAAGGCTTCCCGGTGAAGTCCGTGGCGCCCTGCGAAGGCACCGGCTACGAAATCGGTTCGATGTCGATCATCAAGGGCACAAAGAACCTCGACAATGCCAAGAAATGGTATGACTGGGCGCTCTCCGCCGACGTGCAGTCCAGTATGAAGGAGGCGAAATCGTTCCAGCTTCCCTCCAACAAGACGGCCAAGGTGCCGGAAGAGGCGCCGAAGTTCGAGGACATCAAGCTGATCGATTACGACTTCAAGACCTATGGCGATCCGGCCAAGCGCAAAGAGCTCCTGGAGCGCTGGGACCGGGAGATCGGCGCAGCCGCGAACTGATCGCGCAACACGCCTTTCAAACGGATTCGAGCCGTCGGGAAACCGCCGGCTCGAATCCGGCAATCTCGGCCAGATGAGCCCTTCCGGTCGCATTCGCGCTCTTATCCAACGGCAGCGATCTGGCTTGTATTCGGAACAACTCATCGTGACACGGCGGCACGGACAGGCCTATCCATGAAAACCCACTACCGCAGACTGGATATCGCGCTGGCTCTCGGGCTCGCCGCCTTCGTCCTCCTTCCCTGGTACAGGATCGACGGCGGTTTCTTCGGCTTCGGCTGGCTTTCAGCCTTTCCGGAAGAACCGGTTGCCGCGCCGGGTCTCGTCCAGATCGCTTCCTTTGGCAAATGGTGGCTGATGCTCCCGGCGCTGGCCATGATGGTCGCCGCCGCTGCCCGCTTCATCGGCGATCCGGCGCGGCGAGGAAGCTTTCTTGCCTGGACAGGCGCAGGCGGCATCGTCGTTCTGGCCCTTCAGGGCCTCGCCATCGGCTTTTCCGGCTGGAACTGGACGGTCAGCGAAGCGCTGTTCGGCGCGCTTGCGGAGGGCCAGCCCTCCATGGGAGCGGGAGCTGTGCTCGCGGCGCTCGTCTTCGTCCTCATTTTCGCCTTCGGGATTGCCGAACGCGGGGTGATGAAGGGCGACGCTTTCGTCGTGTCGGCCATCTCGCTGCTTGTCTTTCTCGTCGCCGTCTTCGTCTTCTATCCCGTCGGGAGCATGCTGGTCGGCGCCTTCCAGGATTTCGACGGCTCCTTCAATCCGGAAGGCTTCACCCGCAATATCGTCGATCCGTCGATCTGGAGCCTCGACTGCGTCGTCGGCGGCGGGCGCTGCGGGATCGCCTGGCGGACATTCTGGCTGGCGGTGATGACCGCGGGCGGCTCGACCATCCTCGGCCTCGCCTTCGCACTGCTCGCGACCCGTACCGGCTTCCGTTACAAACGGAGCCTCAGGCTGTTGACGGTGCTGCCGATCATCACGCCGCCCTTCGTGGTCGGCCTTGCGCTCACCCTGCTCTTCGGCCGTTCCGGCGTCATCACCGAAGCCCTGTCCACGCTGATCGGCGTGGAGCCCGGCCGCTGGCTCTATGGCCTCACCGGCATCTGGATTGCGCAGGTCCTGTCCTTTACGCCCATCTCCTTCCTTGTGCTGATCGGCGTCGTCGAGGGCGTCAGCCCGTCGATGGAGGAGGCCTCGCAGACGCTGAGGGCAGACCGCTGGCGCACCTTCTGGCGCATCTCGCTGCCGCTGATGAAGCCGGGGCTCGCAAATGCATTCCTCATCGGCTTCATCGAAAGCATGGCCGATTTCGGAAATCCGCTGGTGCTCGGCGGCAGCCATGGCGTGCTTTCGACGGAAATCTTCTTCGCCGTCGTCGGCTCGCAGAACGACCCCTCCCGCGCCGCCGTGCTCGCCATCATTCTCCTGTGTTTCACGCTGACGGCCTTTCTGGCGCAGCGCTTCTGGCTTTCGGGAAAGAACTTTGCGACGGTTACCGGAAAGGGCGACAGCGGCGCCCACGCCGCCCTGCCCCGCACGGTTTCGATCGCGGTCCATGTCCTGGTAATCCCATGGGCGCTCTTCACGCTCGTCGTCTACGGCATGATCCTCCTCGGCGGATTCGTGAAGACCTGGGGGCTGGACAACTCGCTGACGCTCGCCCACTACGTCAAGGCATTCTCCGTCGAGTTCCGCGACGGCGGCATCGCCTGGACGGGCGTTGCCTGGAACTCCTTCTGGACGACGATGGAGATCGCCCTCATATCGGCACCGCTCACGGCGGCCGTCGGGCTCCTTACCGCCTATCTGATCGTGCGCCAGAGGTTCGCCGGCCGCGGACTCTTCGAGTTCGCCCTGATGATGAGCTTCGCCATTCCGGGGACGGTCATCGGCATCAGCTACATCATGGCCTTCAACCTGCCGCCGCTCGAAATGACCGGCACCGCTCTGATCCTCGTTGCCTGTTTCGTCTTCCGCAACATGCCCGTCGGCGTGCGCGGCGGGGTGGCGGCGATGAGCCAGCTCGACCGAAGCCTCGACGAAGCATCGCTGACGCTCCGGGCCGACAGCTTCCGCACCATCCGCAAGGTCATTCTGCCGCTTTTGCGGCCGGCGATCACGGCCGCCCTCGTCTATTCCTTCGTGCGCGCGGTCACGTCGATCAGCGCCGTCATCTTCCTGGTCAGCGCCGAGTACAACATGGCGACGGCCTATATCGTCGGGCTCGTCGAGAACGGCGAATACGGCGTGGCGATCGCCTATTCCTCCATGCTGATCGTGGTGATGATATCGGTCATCGCCGGCTTCCAGCTTGTCGTCGGCGAACGCAGGCTTCGGCGCGAAAACCGCGTCCAGGCCGTTGCCCGCGCGCCCGTTCCCCTTCCCCAGGAGAAAACCGCATGACCGTCGTCGCTCCCGGTTCCGTCGTCTTCCGGAACATATGCAAGCAGTTCGGTGCCTTCACCGCCATTCCCGACCTGTCGCTGACCATCGAACCAGGAACGCTCGTCACCCTGCTCGGGCCCTCCGGCTGCGGCAAGACGACGACGCTTCGGATGCTCGCCGGCCTCGAACATCCGACATCCGGCCGCATCCTGATCGGCGGCAAGGACGTGACTATGCTGCCCGCGAACGAGCGCGACGTCTCGATGGTCTTCCAGTCCTATGCCCTCTTTCCGCACATGAACGCCCTCGACAACGTGGCCTACGGCCTGGAGTCTTCAGGTATGAGGCGCAAGGAAGCGCGCGAAAGAGCCGAGGAAGGACTGGCCCTGGTCGGCCTGCCCGGCATGGGCCAGCGCCTGCCCGCCGAGCTCTCCGGCGGGCAGCAGCAGCGCGTCGCGGTCGCCCGCGCACTGGTGCTGGAGCCGCAGGTTCTTCTCCTCGACGAACCGCTGTCAAATCTCGACGCAAGGCTGAGGCGCCGCGTCCGGACCGAAATCCGTGAACTGCAGCAGCGGCTCGGTTTCACCGCCGTCTACGTCACGCACGATCAGGACGAAGCCCTTGCCGTCTCCGACCGCATCATCGTGATGAAGGACGGGAACATAGCGCAGGAGGGGCCCCCGCGCGAACTCTACGAAACGCCGGCATCCGCCTTCATCGCCGACTTCATGGGCGAAGCCAATGTCGTTGCCTGCGACGTGATCGACGTCGACGGCCACGAGGCCACGATCCGCGTGGAACGGCTGACGCATCGCGTGAGCGGCCGCGGAATTCGCCCCGGACCGGCGAAGCTCGCGGTGCGCCCGAACGCGATCACGCTGGAGCCGTCCGCAGCCGGCAGTTTTTCAGGCGAGATCACCCATACGGCCTATCTCGGCGATCATGTGGAATACGAGGTCAAGACAGCAGCCGGGACGCTCTTCGTGGTCGACCCGGCGGTGGAGCGGGCACTTGCGCCCCAAACGAATGTGGCAATCGCCTTCAAGGAGCGCGGCATTGCCCTCATCAACGGTTAGCCCCGGCAATTTGCAACCAAGGATTCCCTTATGACATCTCACGTCGTCCCCGGGCTCGAAGCCCGCCTGGCATTGGCCGAAACCATCGGGCGCGAGGCGGGCGCGATGGCGCTCGATTTTTTCGCTCGCCGCGAAACGCTGATCATCGAAACGAAGCGCGACCCGCAGGACCTGGTTTCCATCGCCGACCGCGAAGTCGAAAATCTCATCCGCGATCGAATCGCGGAGGCGTACCCGGAAGATGGCGTGCTCGGCGAAGAGTATGGCCTCGTACCCGGCCGCTCCGGCTTCACATGGGCGGTCGATCCGATCGACGGCACGAGCCCATTCGTCAACGGCATGCCCAACTGGTGCGTCTCCATCGCCCTCGTTCATGCCGGCATACCGGTGGTGGGGGTCATCGCCGCACCATGCCACGGTGAACTCTACGCGGCAGCACTGGGCCTCGGTGCACGGTTGAACGGCAAGGCGCTCACACTCGACGGCTCCCGCACCATTCGCAACCACGTGACCGGGCTCGGCGCCAACAACTATGTCAAGCCGGCCTTCGTCGGACAGATGGTCGAAAGCCTGTTGGAGGCCGGCGGCACCTTCATGCGCAACGGTTCCGGCGCACTTATGCTTGCCTATGTGGCCGCCGGCCGTCTGGTGGGCTATTACGAACCCTACATGCACGCCTGGGACTGCCTCGCCGGCTATTGCCTCGTCCAGGAAGCGGGCGGCTGGTACCTGCCCTTTCCCACTGAGGGAGAGAGTTTGACCCGCGGCTCGATCGTCCTTGCCGCCGCGCCCGGCGCAGTCGAGGACCTGAGGAAACTTGCAGGCGTCTGACACTCGCGGCTGCAACGTTGAATCGCCACGTCCCTGAACTGCCAAGGCCTGCTCCTTGACCCGGGATTCAGCGTCCCCTATTTCAGCTTCATGGATATGACTGACCAGCCGCGTGCGCATTCGAAGTTAAATTCGACAAGGCTGGCGCTTCAGAGATTGGAACGCGGGCGGGATCCGTGGGCGCTGCGCTGGCAGGCGCTGCTTGCCGTCATAGACCTCAGCATCCTCGCCTTTTTCATCCTCGGGCCCTATCTGAGAGCGGGTCCGTCCTATCTCATCATCGACTACATCATCGCCGCATGGATCGGCTGCGAACTCATCGCAAGAGCGTTTGCCGCGCCTTCGATCGAGCGTTTCCTCCGGCGGCCGATGACCTGGGTCGATGTGATCATTCTCGGCACGCTTCTCTTCCCCGACCTGCTGTTCAACTTCGCATTCCTCAGGGTGATGCGCATCTGGGCGATCGGCAAGAGTCCGCTCCTGCTGGAAGGTCTTCGCCGCGCCGGGTGGTCGCATCTGCAGGATGTCTTCCGTGCCTGCCTGAACTTTCTCGTGTTCCTCTTCGTCGTCACGGGCTTCGTTTACACGACGTTCTTCTATCACAGGGAAGGCGGCGAAGGTTTCGTCGATGCTCTCTATTTCACGGTGGCCACCATCACCACGACGGGCTTCGGGGACATCACCCTGCCGGGCACGCTCGGCAAGCTCACCTCCGTCATCACGATGATCGTCGGCATATCGCTCTTCGTTAGGCTCGCCCAGGCCGTCGTGAGGCCCTACAAGGTCAGTTTCCCCTGCCCTCAATGCGGCTTGCAGAGGCACGACACCGATGCCGTCCACTGCAAGGCCTGCGGTCATCTGCTCAACATACCCGATGAGGGTGACTGAGACGTTCGAGGCGTGAGGCTTTCACTGTTTCAGTGAAAGCCTCACGCTTAGATACTGCACTTCTCCGCATGGAAAACCGCTGCACCTAGCCATCCGTCTTGGCTGTAGCGACCGGCTCCGTGGTCAGATGAAAATCAACCATCTCCTTTTCAGTCAGGTAATAGAGCCGGTCCGGCGGTGTTTCGAGAGCGTTGATCCAGAGGCCGGGGCCGACGCCCATCGAATCGAGATGGCGGGCGACTCTGGCCGTGGTGGATTGTGCGAAGGACATGGCCTGTGCCGGCGTCGGCCTTTCCTCGCCGCCGCTGAAAACCTGGTGCACGCCGATCAGCGCGTCCCTTTCCGCCACACGCGCCACGCCCCCGGCAAAAACGATCGGGCAGGAAGACGCGCAGAGCGCCTTGGATGCCACTTTGGTGTCGAGCTTCTTCTCACGGATCAGTTTCGACATCGCGAGCGCATCGTCCACCGAACCACCCGGCGAGTTGAGAGCCACGGTCGTCACATATTCGCCGCGCGCCTCGATCTCGTCGGCGAAGCGCGAACCGGCGCCGAGGTCGAGCGTGCCCTCGGCGACCAGTACGCCGCCGGATCGGAGATCGAACCTCATCGGCTGGCGCAGCACTTCGTCGGAGCTTCCGGGTTGGACTGGCGGGCCGTTGGGCGCAGCCTCGGTCACTGCCGGAGGCAGGACGGGCCGATCCTCGAGCATCGGATCGAAACCGGGCAGTCCGGCGTTCATCGCCGAGATCTCGCGCAGGTCGATCAGCAGGAAGACACCCGCGGCCGCCAGCATCGCGAAGAAGGCACCGCGCATCAGCACACCGTCCTCAATCCGGACCAGCGCCTTGAACGCTTCATCGATCCTCATGCGTCCGATCCTTTGCACGCGTCCTCGGGTCGAGGCTGGTGATGTTGTTCGGCTCCTCCGCTTCTGCCTGAGCGACTATATCGCCGAGTTGCCCGCCGTTCGCCGTCACGGCGCGCTGCACTTCCAAGGCCTGCAGAAGCTCGGCCGCCGTGATGCGCTCGGCAAAGGGCAGCTTCTCCTCCTGCTTGCGGATTGCGCTGTGAACCGCTGCCAGAATGAAGACCAGTACGCCCGGCAGCAGGTCGATGGAAATGGCGCCCGCCCAGGCGGGAATGAAATCGGTCGCATAGCGCAGTACCGCCTCAGCGGATGAAAGCGGAACGAAACGCCGCTCCGCCACCGGCGCACGCGCCAGTATTTCGTCAGCCGCTTCGGAGAGAACCTTGGATTGCGTTGCCACCGAGGCTCGCACAGTCTCCATCACCCGGTCCTGGCGGTTGACGAGATCGGCATCGCCGCCGTCGGCCACGGGTGCGATGAAGCCGAGCGACAGGTCGTCTGCGGCGCGGCGGATCGAAGGCGCGATCGAAGTCTGTCCGAGCGACGTTATGACGCCCGTAAGCGCCACCACTTCCGAGGAGAACTGATCGGCACGCGGTGCGACCGCACCCGGCGCGGAGACCAGTGTCCGCATCGTTTCGAGCCGCTTCTGTCCCTGATTGAAAAGCATCGCCACCTGTTCGCGGGACGCGTTTATGCCATTCTCCAGATCCTTCATCTGTGCCGACATTTGCGACAGAAGCTGCACTACGCTTCCGGATCCCGTCGTGCCGGTGAGCGCTCCCGATTGCCGCTCCGAGGCGGCAAGCTGGGCGAAGCGTTCGGATGCGCGCTGGATATCGGGCAGCAGGCTCTGGGCCGCAAGCGCGTTCTGATGCGCCTGGTCCAGGTCGGCGGTATAATCCTCCACCGTTTCCGCAAGATGCTGTTCGAGCGCGGCCGAACCTGCGAGCGCCGCCGCATTGAGCCAGCTCGACATGGCGATGATCATGGCCGCCCCCAAAGCCATCACGCCCAGCATGGCGGCTCGGCCCGTATGGTTTGTCACATGCGGATAGAAGCGCGCCATGTAGGACCAGAAGGCGTAGATGCCGACGGAAACCGAGGACGAGTAGATGATCGCCGCGAAGAAGACCGAGGTCGGGGAGCCGTCGAGAATGCTGCGAACGCCGAGATAGGTATAGACGCCCGAGGCAAGCGCCAGCACCGCAAGTGCAAAGCGCGTCATAGTTTCCACGGCCGCAACGCCGTCATGCAAACGTTGGGATGCGCCGAGGGCCATGAGCACCATCTCCTCAGAGGAATGTATTCCTTAACAGAGAATGAAGAAACGGGCGGAATAAAGGCTGCCCATGCGGCGAAGAGCCGGGATGCCAGGAGATCCGACGCAAGGGCGCGTCATCGAACAAGATAGGTCTCCACCGCGCCGATGCCTCGCAGCTCCAGGGCGCAACGGCGCTCGAGCGTCCACGGACCGCGCAGCGCGCGCCTGGTTGCCTCGGAAATCTGTATTACGTCGGCGACCCCCTGGGATTCGAGCCTGCTCGCTATGTTCACCGTTTCTCCCCACACGTCGTAGACGAACCGGAGTCGCCCGATCAGCCCGGCTACGACGGGCCCCGTATGGATTCCGATCCGAACCCGAAAACGGTCAGGCCCGGCTTCCATGTCCTGCAAGGATCGAAGCATGGACTTTCCGAGAGCCACGATCCTGTCGGCATGATCCGGCGCAGGCTCCGGGATCCCGCAGGCGGCCATATAGGCGTCTCCTATGGTCTTGATCTTCTCGACACGGTGCTGCTCGGTCAGCAGATCGAACCTCCTAAACATTCTGTCCAGGCGCCTGACCAGATCGGATGCAGTCAACCTTGCTGCAATGGGCGAAAAGCCGACGATATCCGCAAAGAGGATGGAGACCTCGTCGAAGCGGTCGGCGATGATCTCTTCGCCATCCTGCAACCGTGCAACGATCTGGTCGGGCAGGATCGCGCGAATGAGGGAATCCGCCCGCAGCTTTTCCGTTTTTATCTGCTGGAGGTAGCGGTGCTCCCGGTCAAGCCAGCGCTTCTTCTCGAGCGTCGAGTTGATCCGTGCGCGCAGAAGTATCGGATTGAAAGGCTTCGTCAGATAGTCGTCGGCGCCGGCCTCGATGCAGCGGGCTACCGCCGTGACATCACTCAAGCCCGATATCATGATGACCGGGACGTGCTGCCATCGCTCCTCGGACTTCAATCGCGACAGCATCTCGATGCCGTTCATGTCCGGCATCAGAATGTCCAGCAGGATGAGGTCGAACTCGTCCTCGGCCAATCTGGCTAGCGCAGACAGTCCGGATTCGGCGGTGACCACGCGGTGACCTTCGCGTCGCAGCCGCCGGGACAGAAGATCACGATTGCTGGCCACGTCGTCGACGACGAGGATCCTGCCCCCTTGTTCCGGGCATGCAACCTCTTGCGCCTTGAACAGAAGTCGCTCGAGCCCCGCCGCGTCGATTTCGGCGCGTTCCCCCGGTTGAAGCATCTCGACCGTTTCCCCGCGTGAAAGACTGGCGATGGCGTCGACCTGCGTCAGGAGCTCTGCCGCCGCCGACAGTATCACATGGAGGTCTTCCTTTAGCGCATGCTCCGGCGCATCGCTTGCCTCTTCAAGGATCATTTCGGAATAGCCTATGATGGCGTTGAGCGGCGTGCGCAGGTCGTGGCGGAGTCTTGCCTCAGCCTCCGCTTCTCCTTCCTCCAGAGGGCAGGCCGCGCCCTCGAGAAGGCGATCGATAAAGCCGTTCAGTTGCCGTGCTGCAGCACCGATCCGGTCGAGATCGCCCTTTATATGGATCAAACCGAGATCCCGCGCCTGCTCGACCAGCAGTTCCTGGAAACCCAGGATTGCCCGCGCCGGACCGGCCAATCTCTGGGCCACGTGAGCGGCGATCGCCTGGTGCTGGAAGTCGTTGCCGGCGGTCATCTTCCCACCTATATCGCGAGCAGCTGCTCGATCTTGCGAACGAGCTGGGGCAAGTCGACCGGCTTGCTGTCGTAATCGTCGCAGCCGGCTTCAAGCGCCATCTCCCGGTCGCTTGCCATTGCATGCGCCGTCAGGGCGATGACCGGTATTGCGGATGTCAGCGGATTGGCCTTGATCCGTCGTGTCGCTTCCCAGCCGTCCATCACCGGCAGGCTCATATCCATGAGGATCAGGTCCGGCTTTTGCGATTCGGCAAGTTCGACGCCGGCCCTTCCGTTTTCAGCAATCAGCACGTCGAAGCCCCGGCGGGACAGCCGCCGCGAAAGCATGTCGCGGTTCATTTCATTGTCTTCCACCAGAAGGATTTTCGTCATTTGCGGCTCTCCTCCTGCCTATGTTCAGCCGTCCGCGAGGGCTTTGCCGACCGAAGCGCCCGATCCGATCTGACGTTCGAGTGCCGCGACCAGCTGGGAGCGGCTGTTTGCGCCCTTGTTCACGACAGCGACCGCCCGGTCGCGCAACCATTTCAGCTCGCTTGCGGAGAGGTCCTTCGACGTGACCACCACCACCGGAATGTTCTGCAGCTCCGGAATCCTCTGCATTTCGCTGAGCGTCTGGAATCCATCCATTTCCGGCATCAGAAGGTCGAGCAGGACGAGACGCGGCAGAATCCGCTTCATCATTTCCAGTCCTCGGATGCCGTCGCCCGCTTCGTGTACTGTCCACTTTCTCTTGACCAAAATGCGCCGGAGAAACTCGCGGGAGGCCTGGTCGTCGTCGACGACCAGAACGTCGTGCTTGCCGCCCCCGAATGTCTCGATCGTCCGGACCAGCTTATCGGTATCGATCGGCTTCGTCAGATACTCGACCGCGCCGAGCGAAAGACCCAGTTCGCGATCCGCCAGGATCGTCGCCAGGATCACCGGGATCGTGCATAATTCGGGATCGTTCTTCAGGGCGCGCAGGACCGACCAGCCGTCCTGATGCGGCATGATGATGTCGAGAATGATCGCGTCTGGCCGGTGCTTGCGTGCGGCAGCCAATCCTTCCTGTCCGTTCGACGCCTCGATCGAAGCGAGGCCCGCTTCTGCGAGCGCCTTTGCGATAAGGCTGCGGGCAGCCGGCTCATCGTCGATGATGAGTGCGGTGCGGCCCGACCCAACTTGCGGCACGGGTTCGGCCGGCGATCCGTCGGCCTCTCTCTCGCACTGTGCCGGCACCTCCATGGTGAACACGGAACCCTTGCCGACTTCGCTTTCGACGGTGACGACGCCGCCTATCATGCGGCAGAAGCTGCGCGTGATGCTTAAGCCCAGGCCCGTGCCGCCGTAGTTTCGGGTGGTGGAGGCATCGGCCTGGGTGAAGGCATTGAAAAGCCGTTCCTGCTGCTCCGGTGACATGCCTATGCCGGTGTCGGTGACCTGGAACACAAGCCAGTCGCGGTCCGGTCTTTGCTCCCGCCGGACCCTCAGGGTCACCCGCCCGCCATTCGTGAACTTGGCCGCATTGCTGAGCAAGTTGAAAAGGTTCTGGCGCAGCTTGGTCTGGTCGGAATGCATCTCGCCGAGATCGGCCTCGAAATCCTGCGTGAACTCGTTTCCGTTCCGGGCCATCAACGGCGCGACTGTCGCTGCTACGTCACGGAGCAAGTCGGCAACGCTGAAGGTCTCGAGGAAAACCTCCATCTTGTTCGCCTCGATCTTCGACAGGTCGAGGATGTCGTTGATGAGCGAAAGAAGATGGCGACCCGCGGACGCTATCTTGTCGAGGTCCGGGACAAGCTCCTCATCCTCATGATCGCGTGCCTCCTCTATCAGCATCTCGCTGTAGCCGATGATCGCGTTGAGGGGCGTGCGCAACTCGTGGCTCATGGAGGCGAGGAACCGGCTCTTGGCCTCGTTTGCCGACTCTGCGTGGCTCTTCGCGCGCTCGAGTTCGACCTGCCGCTGCTTGAGCTGGGTGATGTCGGTGTAGACGGCGACCGTTCCTCCGTCCGGAATCTTGCGTTTGCTTATGCGGACCCACTTGTCGCCGAACCGCTTCTCGTCGACGAGGCCGGCAGGGTCCCGATGCAGCCTTACGCGCTCGTCGACCCACTCTTGCGGCGACTTGCCTTCGAGATCCACCTGACCCATTTCCAGGTTCTGCTCCACGATTTCGCGGAAGCTCCTGCCGCGAAGCGTATTCGGCTTGTGGCTCGGGAAGATTTCGCAATATTTGCTGTTGGCGACCAGGATCCTGTCCTCGGAATCATAGAGGACGAAGCCATCCGAGATCACCTCTAGCGCGGCTGCGATCGTCCGGCGCTGCCGCTCCGCTTCGTCTTCGAGTTTTTTCTTTTCGATCGCGCTTTCCCGGAAAAGCGAAAGCGTCCTTGCCATTGCTCCCAGTTCATCGCCGCCCTCTTCGGGGATATCGACGTCGTAACGTCCCTCCGTCAGGTCGCCGATGACGCGATTGAGGCGCCGCAGCGGGCCGACGATCGAGCGCAGGACGAGAAGCGTGAGCAGCGAACCGATCAACACCACTCCGCCCACCAGGATGGCCGCGGTCGTGGCTGTCTTCTCGGTTTGCACGACAACCTCGTTGCGGGCCGCTTCCGCCTCGGCCTTTACCTGTTCCACGAGCCTGTTGAGATCCGCATCGACCTTGCCGCTGTGGGTGCGCGCCTTTGCCAGCAAGGCGTTACCGACGATGCGGTTGTCCTGGGTGTAGCTGTCGGCTGCCTGCAGAGCCGTTTCGACATAGGCGTCGACTTCCGTACGAATTGCCTCCACCGCCTCCGGCGCGTGCTTTGCAAGGCCCGCCAATTGCTCCTGCAACCGTTCGCGGGCCTCATCGGCGTTGCGCTGGGAGTTCATCAGCAGACTGACGGAGAGATCGGTCAACCAGTATCTGAGGTCGCCGAATGCCACATGGGCCGATGCTGCCGATGCTGCCCGGTCGAAAAGCTCCCTTGTTTCGGCCATGCGCTCGGCGCTGCGATAAAGCGCCTGCGTGAGAAACAGGGATGAAAGGACAAGGCTGATCAGGCCGGCCGCTGTGAGCGCGGCCACGCGGGCAGAGATCGGCAGATCGGTGATCCGGCTGTCGAGCCTTTTCGCGGGCCGGGCGGCCTCTGTCGACCGGAGCTCATGCCCGAGCGCACTCATTTGAACAGGACGATGCTGATGGCACCGCCCAGATCGCCCGCCTTGCCGCCTTCCTTCGGATAGCCGGTGACGTCGATTTCACCCTTCGGCGAGCCGTGACAGGAAAGGCAGGACTCCGTGTAATATTCCGGCAGCAGCATCCGGAAAGCCGGGCGGCCGTTCACCTGCGTCACTTCCGTATAGAGTTCACCCTTCGGCCTCTGCGGATCCGAGAAGACTTCGTTGATGACTCGCGCCTCCCAGGCATCGGGAAGCGACTTGCGGTTGCGCACCAGAACCTCCGGCGCCGTAACGCGGACCAGCGCCTCATTGCCCGCCTTGACGGCAAATTTCTCGTTCATCAGACGCGCGAAAATGGCCGGCACGAAACCTTTGAACCCGATCCCGGGGCGGTTTATGTCGTCCTGCTGCTCATTCACGACTTCCCGCATCGCCTCGACCTGCGCCTGCAGAAGCTTGCGGTCGCGATCGCCGAGATCATCCGAGATCAATGGATGGCCGGTGCGCTCGCCATAAAGGGCGATCGCTTCGGCCGTGAAACGCTCACCGTCGAGTTTCTTGTCTCCGAGGGCCGGGTCATTGATGAGCGACTGGTAATTCGAAAGGACGTTTCGAGCGGCACGCAACAGCTCGGCAAGCCGCGTCCCGGTCGCGACATCATCGGCCTCCTCGGCAGCAAGCGAAGGTGCGAAGAGCGCGCAACCGCACAACAGCGTGACGATGCAGTTTCGCGCCAGGGCTGCAAGAGCTTCCATTTTCTTACCCCCCAGAAGGAAGCGCAAGCAGAGATGATACCACAGGAGGGCACGTGGAAGGAGTCATCAGGAGTCGTCGCTCTCGCGCTTTCGCGCTCAAGCCTTCATTCCACTGGCGTGAATCACAGGATGTCGATGCGGGCAGCCGCATAAGCGGGCAGGTCGAGACTGTCGCTTTGGTGCGCTATCGCCTCCGGTTCTCCGGCGCCATCGCGCAACCAGGTCTCGTCGAGAAGCGTGAGCCTACGCGCGCCGGCCTCGGGAAGCATCACTCGTTGCAGATCGGGTGTGAGATTGGCAAGCAACAAGGTGGTCGTTCGATTCAACGTCGCACCAAGGCCGGCAACGCATTCCGGCGCGGATGTTTCGACCGCGATCCGCAACCCGTCCGACAGCTGCGCGAGCCAGTTGACAACATGAAACAGCGGCCTCGCCCGACCGGCTTCGACGGGCTCCCCGGCGCCGGCGATCAGCCCGGATGGTCCGGCAAGCGTCGAAAGCGTCAATAGCTCGGGCTCCGCATCGGCAACCGTCGCGGCATAGGCAAGCGTCCAGGCAGCGCCGAAGAGAGCGTTATGTCGGGGGTCCCTCGCCGCCATGGCGATCCGCTTGCCGAACGGATTGTCCTTCGTCGCACTGCCATAGGGGTTCTGGCGCATGGCGATCGTGGAAGGACCGATGCGATAGCGCTTCGCGCCATAGATCGCGCGCACGGACCGGGCTACGTCCCGCAACGCCTCGAAGGTCTGCATCACGCTCGTGTCGTCGGCCGCATGGACGATCGGGTTGGTGCAGTGGGTGACGTAGGAAAGTCCTTCGGCGGGCACCCGCTTACGGTTGAGCTCGGTGAAATAGCTGAACATGCCGCCGCCGAGCGGTACGCCTGGAAACGCTTTGCGAGCGGCCGCATAGATGTCTTCGAGCGGCGGGCATTCCGGCCAGACGCTACCGGGCGGGGTCGACTGCCGGTCGACCGAGGGAGAGACGGCCAGGCTTGCGAGCTCGATGCCGCTCTGGCGCACAAGCTGCGCGATCTCGCCGAGTTCCTCATCGAGGGGTCGCTTGCATGGAACGAAACATTCGAGCGTCACCGCGCAGCCCGACGCGTCGGCCACGCCTCGGAAGTGCCGAAGGTCAGCCAGGCCGTGACCGGCATCCGGGTCGAAATGGCAGACGAGATGCCGTGCGCCCACCTGCTTCAGAAGCCCCGCATTGCGTAGCTCTTCGGCGGCAGCGTCAGGACGCAGGCCGATGCCCATCTGAGCCAGCCTCCCTGCGTTGTGCCTGAGGGAGAGACGGATATTTTCCTGCCCTCGCTCTTCCAACGCAAGCGCCTCCCCCGACGTGCGGATCGACAGCATCACGCTCTGGTGGACCGTCTCTCTCGCCTGCAGCAGATAGGGCCAACGCAGTTCCAGCGGGCGCACGTAGGTCTTGTAGGAACCGTCGGTCCAGTTCCGCTGGTCCTCCATCTCGAACACGTCGCCGGCGAAGCGGCACTCGGCCTCGATGCCCGGCGAAACTTCGTGGGTAATCGCCGCGATGTCCTTGAACGGCTGCCAGGGCTCGATGAGGTCCGGGAAGACCGATCGTTCGACCGTGCCGTCTCCATGCTCGACCTCGACCGGCCGCCCTGCCACACCGACGATCGGATGCAGGACTGCGAAGCCGGCGCGTGCCGTTTCGAAATCGCGGTCCGGCGTGAAACGCGCGTCGAAGACGAGGCGGTCGGGCTTCAGGTCAATAGTCGCGCTGCAATCGAGAAGAGCCCCGTCCGGCGACCGGAACCTGGCGGAGTACCGAACGACTGTCCCGGTCTTGCCCTCCTCCACCGTCAGATCGCCGATTTCGGCCTCGCAGGTGCCCCAATCCCGGTCCCGGACGAGAAAGGAGATGGCCCTGAGCACCTCCTTGCCGGCAAGACGGATCGTGCGCAGATTGCCGCCGGCGAAATCGGCGCTCAAGCGGCCTACCTCGATCCTGCGCGCCTCGGGCTCTCTCTCGTCGGTACCTAAAAGGAGAAAGGCACGAGAGACCGTCATCCGAGAACCTCCGCGAGTGAAACGGTCCGTCCTTCCGCCGCGCTCAGATAGGAGGCCTCCACCAGGGCGAAGGTCTCGAGATTGTCGCGGCCGGACGTATCCGGCTCGCGTCCGGCACGCAAGGCTTCGATCCAATGCTGCTGGATGAGCGCGACGCTCTCCTGGATGTTGTGCCAGGGAGGCGACGCCCAGGAAAGGGCGGGCGGTTCCACATTCGTCAATTTCGTAGCGCCCTTCGAGTGAACGGCAAGGTGATAGCCCTGCGTCAGCCGCAAGGTGCCCTTGCTCCCGTCCACCTCCATGAGGGTCTCGGGGAAAGGCTCGATCGGCAGCTTGGTCGCGTAGCTGCAGTCGACGAGCGATGTGATCCCCCCGTCATGGTCCAGGAGCATCGTTGCGACGTCTTCGCCGGCAATCGCCGGATTGACCCGGCGCGTGCGCGCGGTCACCGCCGTCGCATCGCCGAAGATGTAGCGCGCGACATCGAGCGCATGAATGCCGAGATCCTCGATGATGAAGCGCTTGCCCGTGGCGAGATAGGGCTGGCCGGAAAAGACGTCGTAGCCCGACCGGAAGCTTACCCGCCCCCAAAACACCTCGCCGATCGCGCCGCTGTCGATCGCCGCCTTTACCGCCCGTATCGGCGACTGCCAGCGGAAATTCTCGTGAACCATGAACGCCACGCCTGATTTCGCGCAAGCCGAGACCATTGCCTTGGCGTCCTCCATGGTGGGCGCGATCGGCTTCTGGCAGATCGTCGCGACCCCGTGTCGTGCGGCCATCTCCACCAGCCCCCGGTGACTTCCGACGGTCGTGGCGATGTCGACGAAATCGAAGCCGCCATCGGCAAAAAGGTCCTCGGCCGAGGTGTAGCGCCGCTGGATGCCGAACGCGTCGCCGACGGCCTTCAGCCTCTCGGGATCGCGATCGCAGATGGCAACGATGCGCGCCCCTTCCGCGTCACGCCAGCCATGCATCTGGTTGACTGCGAAGAACCCGCAGCCGATCAGCGCGCCTTTGAGATCAGTCATGCCCGTCACCCCTTTTTCGCAAGCTGCATCAGCGTGACCTGTTGCTGCAGCCGGCGTTGCGCCTGATCCACCACGACGGCGACGATGATCACGATCCCCTTGATGACCATCTGCCAGAAGGACGAGATGCCCATCATCACGAGACCGTCGGAAAGAATGCCGATGACGAAGGCGCCGATGATGGTGCCACCGATCGTCCCGCGGCCGCCGGACATCGACGTGCCTCCGAGAACCGCTGCGGCGATGGCATTGAGTTCGAAGGAATTGCCCGTCGCCGGGTGCGACGCCATCAGTTCCGACGAGATGACCAGTCCGACGATCGCCGCGCAGAAGCCGGAGAACATGTAGACGAACATCTTCACCCGGTCGACCCGGATGCCGGACATGCGGGCGGCACGCTCGTTGCCGCCGACGGCGAAGATGTGCCGGCCGATCGGCGTATACCTGGCAACGTATGCGGCGGCGAGCGCCACGACGATGAGGACCCAGATCGAAACCGGCAGGCCGAGAAGCCGGCCCGAACCGAGGAAGGCGAAGCCCGTCGTCGCGAGTTCCGGCTTGCCGACGAGGTTGGGGAATGTCTGGCCGCCCGATGAAAGCAGCGCAAAGCCACGCGCGACATAGAGCGTGCCGAGCGTGGCGATGAAGGGTGCGACGTTGAGCTTGGTAATCAGCAGCCCGTTGACCGCGCCGATGACGATCCCGACGGCGAGCGTGATGAGGCAAACCTCGACGACGTTGAAATAGACCGTGTAGCCGAACTGCAGATCGATGCCGTTGAGGATGAGCCCGCCGGCCACCATGCCGCAGAGCCCGACGATCGAACCGACGGAAAGGTCGATGCCGCCGGTGATGATGACGAAGGTCATGCCCATGGCGAGGAAGGCGTTGAGCGCCACATGCTTTGACATCAGGATTAGATTGGCGGTCGAAAGAAAGTTCGGCGCGAAGATCGAGAAGAAGGCGACAACCGCGAAGAGGGCGATGAACGTCCTGAGCTTCATCAAGGTGAGCAGTACCGAGCCGCTCGTCGCGTCAGTTGCGTTGGTGGTGGTCGTTGCCGTCGTCATCAGGCGTGTTCCCTTGTCGTTTTATGACCCTCGGCCGAAGCCTTTATGATCATCTCTTCCGTCGCGTCCGCGCGGTCGATGACCGTGACCAGCCGTCCGTTGCTCATGACGGCGATGCGGTCGGAGAGCGCCATGACCTCTTCGAGGTCGGAGGTGGAAAAGAGGATGGCGAGCCCCTCGCCGGCAAGCCGGCGCATGGTGCGGAAGACATCCGCCTTGGCGCCGACATCTATTCCGCGGCTGGGTTCGTCCATCAGCAGCACCTTCGGTTTCGTCATCAGGGCCTTGCCGATGACGACCTTCTGCTGGTTGCCGCCGGACATCGAGGTCACCTCGAAGTCCGGGTTGGGCGCCTTGATGGAAAGATCGCGGATGGCCGCCGCGATCGAGGCTTGCTCCCGCGCGCCGACAATATGGAAGCCGAAGCGGACGAAGCGGTCGAGGCTCGCAAGCGTCAGGTTGCTGGCGATCGAAAGCGCCTGGACGAGACCCTCGCGCTGGCGATCTTCCGGTATGAGCGCCAATCCTGCGCTGATCCTGCCCGACGTGTCGCTGGCGTCGACCTCCGTCCCGCCGACGAAGACCCGCCCCGAGGAATGCGGGTGCTGGCCCATGACGCATTCGAAGAATTCGCTTCGGCCGGCCCCCATCAGCCCGTAGATGCCCAACACCTCGCCGGCACGTACCGAGATCGAGACATGATCGACCGCGAGCCCGCCGGTCCGGCGCGGCAGGCAGATCTCCTCGGCGCGGAACGCCTCCTCTCCGAGGCGGTGGTCGACCGATTTGGCGAAGTCCTTCGCATCCGAGCCGATCATCGACCGGACGATCCACTTGGTATCGATGTCCTTGACCATGGCGTGGCCGGTGATCTGTCCATCCCTGAGCACGGTGATGTAGTCGCCGATCCGCATCAGCTCCTCGAGCCGGTGAGAAATGTAGACGATCGCCACCCCTTGCGCCTTCAGCTCCCGGATGACCTTGAAAAGGACGTCCACCTCCGCCGCCGAAAGGGCCGATGTCGGCTCGTCCAGAATAAGGATGCGGGTATCGAGCGAGATCGCCTTGGCGATCTCCACCAGCTGCTGCTGGCCGATCGGCAGGTCTTCGACGAGCGTCTCGGCATCGATCCCGGCATCGAGCCTGTCGAGGAACCCGGTAGCCCTCTCGACCTGCGCGCGATGATCGATGCCGCGAATGCCTCGGGTCAGCTCCCGCGTCGCGAAGATGTTCTCGGCAACCGAGAGATTGCCGAACAGATTCAGCTCCTGGAAGACCATGCCGATGCCGTGGCGCTGCGCGTCGGCCGGCGAATGGAACTCCACCTGCTGGCCGTCGAGCAGGATGCGGCCGAGTGACGGCTTCTCGACGCCGGCGATGATCCGCATCAGGGTCGACTTGCCGGCACCGTTTTCCCCCACGAGCACATTCACGGCGCCGCGCCGGAGCGAAAGGTTCGCATGGCGCACCGCAATTATACCCGAATAGACCTTCGTCACGTCTTCGAGGCGCAGGACGCAGTCATCGTCGTCAGCTGGGTGCATGATCATCCGCCCACCGTCAGCTGAGCCGGAACGAACAGCGGCAATTGACCCTTGGCGGGCAGCGGATAGGCGCCGACTGCGTCGAGTTTCTTGCCGACAAGCCCGTCGCGGGACAGCTTTTCCAGAACCAGTCCGTTGACATGCGTGTTGAAGGCCTTGCCGAACTGCGCCCATTCGATCTGGTTCTTGAATTCGTTGAAGTTGACGAAGTCGAGGCTGTCGCGGATCGCCGTGCCACGGATCGCCGGGCCAATCTGCACGCGCGCATCCGCCTTGCCGTCGCCGTTGGCGTCGACCTCCACATAGGCCGAGCGCGACTTCGTCTCGGCCTTAACGACGGTGCCGGAAAGACGCGCCGCAAAAGTCCAGGGCGCACTTCCCTGCTTTTCCTTGTGGCCGTATTTGGCACCCGCCGCCTGAGGATCGCTCTCGGCGAGAGCCGCCACCTCGGCGAACGGACCGGCCTTCCTGTCGAAATAGGGAAGCACCTTGACGTCCCAGATCTCGGCGACCATGCGACCGGGGTTGAAGCCGCCGGAAGCAGCCTCCGCGGCCTCTTCGGCAGTCGGCGTCTTGATGATCTTGCAGCCCGAGAGTGCCATCACGCCCGCAACCACAAGTGCGGCCGCGACCTTAAACTTCGGCATCGAAATTCACTCCATGACAGGACAGGCGCGCAGCGGATCGGCCGCGTGCCGAGCGCATCGGCCCGAAAAGCGAAATCGATTTTCGGAAAGCATGATGCGTGGATTCAAAGGCACAGCGGGTGCGGACGGTTTTCGTCCGCTCCCGCTCCAACTCTTTGGAGCCGATCAATCGGCCAGCGCGAAGGTCTCGAGCTGGTCGGCGTTTTCGCTGTTGATCAGCACGCAGTCCATGAGCTGCTTTTCTTCCGCCGGCGCCTTGCCGGTGGTGATGTATTCGTGCGCCTGTTGCACTGCCATCTGCGCCTGAGCGTAAGCCGGCTGCAGAACGGTGGCCTTGATGCCGCCGGACTTGATGGAGTCGCGAACGTCGTTCGAGCCGTCGAAGCCGACGACGATCACGTCCTTGCGGCCGGCCGCCTGCAATGCGGCGATCGCGCCCATGGCCATCGTGTCGTTGCCGGAGATAACGCCCTTGATGTCGGGATTGGCCTGAAGGATAGTCTCCATCTTGCTGTAGCCCTCGGTCTGGCTCCAGTTCGCCGACTGCTGCGCCACCATCTTCATCTCCGGATATTCGTCGATGACGTCGTGGTAGCCCTTCGAGCGGATGCCGGCATTGAGATCGGCTTCGCGGCCGAGCAGCTCGACATAATTGCCGGATTCGCCCATCAGCTTCACGAATTCCTCGGCGCCGAGCTGCGCGCCCTGATAGTTGTTGGAGACGATCTGCGAGACGGCGACCCCGGTCGCGTTGATCTCACGATCGATCAGGAAGGACGGCACGCCCGCATCCTTCGCCTTCTGGACGGCCGCGATGGAGGCTTCAGAGCCGGCATTGTCGAGAATGATCGCCTTGGCGCCGCGGCCGATCGCGGTGTCGATCAGCTGCGATTGCTTGTTCGCATCGTCGTCATGCACGAGGACCAGTGTTTCGTAGCCGAGCTCCTTCGCCTTGGCCTCGGCGCCCACCGCTTCAGCCTTGAAGAAGGGATTGTCGTGCGACGGCGTGATAATGGCGATGAGATCGGCCGCGTAGGCCGGAACGGCGGAGCTCGCCGCCAGTACCGCCGCGAAAGCGGTGATGGTCATTCTGCGTGTCAGTTTCATCTGCTTTTCCTCCCAGGTTGAAAAACGTCGGAGCTGTCCTCACATGCTCCGGTATTCCGTTCGCACGATCAGGTGATGCGGCGGATGCTGTCGGCGATCTCCTGCGGCTCGAAGACGCGTTTCCAGTCCTCGCGCATGAGCATCGGCTTGCCGAATTCGATGGCCTTGTTGCAGGCGTCGGAGAAGACGCCGGGTGTCTCTTCGAAGATCACTGCGCCGAGCACGTTCATGTGGCCGAGCAGGAAGTCGCGGGCTGCTTGTTTCGGCACCCCGCGCTTGACGCATTCCTCCATGGCCTCGCGCATGACGACCAGCAGCGAGGCGCAGACCGTTTCCGAAAGGCCCGGCTCCAAAAGCGCAATCTGCTCGACCGTCACCCGGTGCGAGCGCATGACCGGCGCCCAGATGATCTTGGCGATCTCCTCGCCGAGCGCATAGGCCTCTTCCGGCCCCTGCATCAGCGCGGAGACGATGTGCTGCTTGGCGGCGACACCGCCGAAGAAGTCGCGCTTGGCTGCCGCATCCGTTTCGTCGTTGAAGATCGGCGGATGGCAGGGATGGGTGACGAAATAGGTAAGATCGCCGCGCTCCGGCAGATGACCGGCATAGGGTGCGGCCGCATCGAGGACGATGACCATCGTGCCGGACTTCAGTCTATCCACAATCCCGGAAGCGACCTTGCCGATAGCCGTATCCGGCACCGCCAGAATAACCACCTCGGCACCATCCAGCGCCTCATCGGCGGCAACGGCCTGAAGCCCGAGCTCGTCGGCCAGCCGCGTCTTGCCCGCCTCGCTCACTTCGACATGGCGCACGTCGAAACGCGAGCCTTTGAGGTTCTTGGCCAGGCGGCAGCCCATCTTCCCGCCGGCGCCGAACAGGGCAATCGATGTCATTTGCAACTCCTCAGCTATCTTGATGATCCGAATAGCGGAACTGGTATGATGAGTCAATGAGTATATCACCAGCTCCAGTTTGCCGATTAGCTGGCGACCGCAAACAGGGTCGGCGGTTGACAAGTCACGATTATCGGATTACGACTGACGAAATTCAAAATTCGTCACTCATCATCAGGAGACAGGATGAGCGATCTCGCAGACAACGCCATAGACGCAGCCCGCCAGGAAAACGTGGCGCGCATTCTTGAGGCCGCCGAGCGGCTGTTCCGCCATTACGGCTATGCCAAGACAAACGTCGCCGATATCGCGCGCGAGCTCGATATGTCGCCGGCCAACATCTATCGCTTCTTTGCGTCGAAGACGGAAATCCACCAAACACTTTGCTTGCGCATGCTCGGCGCGAGCTACCAGCAGGCGCTGGAAATCGCGCATCTGCCACTCAGTGCTTCCGAGCGGCTGAGGCGCTATGCGCTGGGACAGCACAAGCTCACCGTCGAGACGATGCTCGACGAGCAGAAGGTCCATGAAATGGTCGTCGTGGCGATCGAGCGCGACTGGCACGTCATCGAGAAACATATCAGCCGTCTGGACGACCTCCTCGCAGGCATTATCCGCGAGGGGATCGAAGCCGGAGAGTTCGCCGACGTGGACCCCGCGGTCGCGGCCAGATGTTTCGGCGCCAGCCTCGTCACCCTTTGTCATCCGCAGATCGTCGCCCAGTGTCTTGCCAAGGAAAACCGCGCGACACCCGATGAACTGGTCGAGTTCGCGATCCGGGCGCTGAAAAAATAAGGCATGCTGCCCCAAAAGTGTGGACGGGTTTCGGGCGAAGCCATGCACAAAAACGCCGCGCCGCCGCAGAGTGGCCAAGGAGAGTAAGAGCGATGTTTTCAGGAAGTGCCCTCAACCGACCGTTCGTCGCCCGTCTCCTCACCGCGATCCTGCTCGGCGCCGTTCTCTCCGGCTGCTCGCAGGAGAAAGTCGAGACGAAGGAGACCATACGCCCGGTCAAGGTCGTGGAGATTGCCGCGGCCGGCGAGCCGCGGGAGCTTCACTATTCCGGCTCGGTTAGAGCGCGCACGGAAATGAACCTCGGTTTCCGCGTCGGCGGCAAGATAACCGAACGGCTCGTCAATATCGGCGACCGGGTTAAGCCTGGTGACATTCTCGCCCGCATCGACGCCACCGACTATCGGCTCGCGGTCACGAGCGCCGAGGCAAACCTGCTTGCTGCCGAAAAGCAGGTGCAGACGACGGCGCTTGCGAAACTCCGGGCCGAACAGCTCTTCACCAAATCGTTTTCCTCCCAGGCTCAGCTCGATCAGGCAACGCTTCTTTACGATCAAGCGGTATCGACGCGAGACGCCGCGGCCTCGTCGCTGAGCCAGGCAAAGAACCAGGTAAGCTATACGGACCTCAAGGCCGATCAGAACGGCATCGTCACGGCCGTAAACGCCGATATCGGCCAGGTCGTCGGCACCGGAACGCCCGTCGTGACCGTCGCAGTCGACGGCGAGAAGGAAGTCGAAATCGCAGTGCCGGAAATAGATGTTACCGAATTCAAGCCCGGCAAACCGGTCGGGGTGCGCTTCTGGTCGAACGACATGCTTGTGCTCGACGGACATGTGCGCGAAGTCTCCGGCAGCGCCGACCAGCGCTCGCGCACCTTTTCCGTACGCGTCAGCCTGCCGAACGACGAGCGCGTGCTTCTCGGCATGACGGCGACGGTCGAGGCGGCTGCAGCAAGCTCGGCGCCGCTCGTTTCGATACCCCTGAGCGCGCTGTCGAAGAAGGATGGCCAGAATATCGTCTGGATCGTTGATCGTGACTTCTCGACCGTCCATGCACGCCCGATCAAGCTCGCCGATTTCGCCGACAACGGTGTGCGCGTCGTCGACGGCCTCGGCGCCGGCGACCTCGTCGTTGCCGCAGGCACACAGTTCATGGCCGAGGATCTCAAGGTGAGACTGCAGGCGGGCGAACAGCAATCCGCCGAGCAGCAGTCCGCCCGGGCCGAAACGCCCGAAATTCTCCGCTAACCTCCACCGATAGAACGGGACGACGGCCATGCACGCCTCCACCGAGGACAAGAAACCGTTCAATCTTTCGCGCTGGGCGATCGGGCATCCGAGCATCGCGCGCTTCCTGCTTGCGCTGATCATCATCACCGGTGGGCTTGGGCTCCTGCGCATGGGGCAACGCGAGGATCCGGAATTCACGTTCCGCGTCATGGTGGTGCAAGCCGTATGGCCGGGAGCTTCCATCCAGGAAATGGAAGACCAGGTCGTCAACAAGATCGAGCGCAAGCTGCAGGAAACGCCGCATCTCGATTTCGTCCGCTCCTATACGCGCGCCGGCAGTGCCATCATCACGGTCCAGATCGAGGGCGACACCAACGCAGACGAGGTCGCCGACGCATTCTACCAGGTGCGCAAGAAGGTGGGCGACATCGCCAACGAACTGCCCGAAGGCGTGCTCGGCCCCTATTTCAACGACGAGTTCGGCGACACCTTCATCACCCTGCATTCGATCAGCGGCGACGGCTTCAGCTATCCGGAACTGAAGCGCTTCGCGATCGAGGGACGCGACATGCTGCTGGCGACACCGGGCGTCGAGAAGGTAGTGGTCCTCGGGGACCAGCCCGAGAAAATCTATATAGACCTTTCCTCCAAGGTCCTCGCAGAGCGCGGCCTGACATTCAACGACCTGCGCAATGCGATCGCCGGTCAGAACAATGTCGATTATGCCGGCTCTGTCGACACCGGCACGCGCTCGGTGCGCATCTCAGTCGAAGGAGACGTCACCAAGGTCGAGGACATCCGCGAGCTGCGGCTGAGGGCGGGAGACCGGACCATCCGGCTTGGCGACATCGCGACCGTTACCTCCGGGCTGGAAGATCCCTATGCAAGGAAATTCCGATTCAACGGCCACGACAGCGTCCAGATCGGCGTCGTCATGGCAAAGGGCTTCAACGTCACGGACGTCGGCAAGGCAGTGGAGGCGACCTACGATCGCTTTGAGTCAGCCCTCCCCTACGGCGTGTCGGTCGATCAGGTCTCCAATCAGCCGGAGGTCGTGACCGAAGCGATAACCGAGTTCAGCCACGCGCTCATCGAAGCGCTGATCATCGTCCTCATCGTCTCCTTCCTGTCGATCGGCTGGCGCTCCGGTCTCGTGATCGCGATTGCCATTCCGCTCGTGCTCGCGGCCACTTTTGCGATCATGTACGAGCTCGGCATCGACCTCCAGCGCATCTCGCTCGGGGCGCTGATCATCGCCCTTGGCCTGCTTGTCGACGACGCGATGATCGTGGTCGAGATGATGGAGCGGAAACTCGAAGAGGGGCTGGAAAAGATCGACGCGGCGAGCTTCGCCTATTCCTCGACCGCTTTTCCCATGCTGACCGGCACTCTGATCACCACCGCCGGCTTCATCCCTGTCGGCTTCGCGGAATCGACCGCCGGCGAATATGTCCGCTCGCTCTTCTACGTCGTCGGCATCGCCCTGGTGGTCTCCTGGTTCGTGGCGGTCTATTTCACGCCCTGGCTCGGCTACATGATCCTGAAGCAGCGCCACCACGCCGGCACCCATCACGACGTCTTCGATACGCGCTTCTATCGCCGCCTGAGGACGACTGTCGGCTGGGCAGTGCGCCACCGCGTCGTCGTGCTCCTGATGACCCTTGCCATCTTCGTGACGAGCCTTTGGGCATTCCAGTTCATTCCGAAGAATTTCTTCCCGCAGTCCTCGCGCCCGGAAATCCTGGTCGATCTCTGGCTGCCTGAGGGAACGAGCATCAAGGAGGTCGAAAAGCAGGCGAAGGCGCTCGAGGAGCGGATGATGGACGATGAGGACAAGCGTTTCATCGCCACCTATATCGGCGAAGGCGCCCCGCGCTTCTTCCTGCCGCTCGACCAGCAGCTTCGCAATCCAAATTTCGCGCAGCTCCTCGTCATGGCGAAGGACGAGCCGGCCCGCGAGCGGCTGATCGCCAAGTTGAGAACGATACTCGCCGAGGACTTCCCCTCGATCCGCGCCAAGGTCGACCGATTGTTCCTGGGACCACCGACCGGCTGGCCGGTGCAGATGCGGGTGATGGGACCCGACCGCGAGGAAGTGCGTCGAATCGCCGACCAGGTGAAGACCAAATTCCAGGAAAACCCGATGCTCGGCGCGATTCATGACGACTGGCTGGAACCTGTGCCGGCGATGAAGCTGGTGATCGACCAGGACCGCGCCCGCGCCCTCGGCATCACGTCGCAGCGCATCCGCCAGATGTTGCAGGCGGCAATGTCCGGCGTCCCGCTCGACAGCTTCCGCGATGGCGAGGAAACGGTCTCCATCATGGCGCGGGAGCCCGGCGGCAATCGCCACCTGCTCTCTGCCGTGCAATCAGTCTATGTGCCCACCGATTTCGGTGGCTTCGTCCCGGTCTCGCAGATTGCCAAGGTGGTTCCCGTCATGGAACAGGGTATCGAGTGGCGGCGCGACCGGCTTCCTACGATCACCGTGCGCGGAACGCTGCCTGACGGCGTGCAGCCGAACGACGTGGCGATGCAGCTCTTTGACGAGCTCAAGGGACTGAGGGACGGCCTTGCACCCGGCTACAAGGTGGAGATCCAGGGCGGCGCCGAAGACAGCGCCGAGAGCCAGGCCTCGATCGCCGCCAAGGCGCCGATCATGCTGGTGGTGATCGTCATTCTCCTGATGGTGCAACTCCAGCATTTCGGCAAGGCGATGCTGGTGCTCGCAACCGGTCCGCTCGGGATTATCGGTGCGGCGGCGGCCCTGCTCATCAGCGGAGCACCCTTCGGCTTCGTCGCCATTCTGGGGGTCATCGCGCTGCTCGGCATCATCATCCGCAATTCGATCATCCTGGTGGACCAGATCGACCAGGACATCGCGGCCGGGATGGAGCGTTCCGAGGCGATCATCGGCGCGGCGGTGCGCCGCTTTCGACCGATCATACTGACGGCGCTCACAGCGGTGCTGGCATTGATCCCGATCTCCCGCGGCGTCTTCTGGGGACCGCTCGCCTATGCGATGATGGGCGGCATACTGGTTGCCACCGTTCTGACGATCCTCGTGCTGCCGGCCGGCTATGCGCTCTTCTTCGGCAAGGAGCCTAAATCGCGCAAAACGGACCCGGAGCCTCTAGCCGCGCAGGACAATGCGGACGAACAGGAGCACTACTCGACCCCGCTTGCGGCAGAGTAAGCGGAGTCCGGTTATTAGCCGATTCTGCGCGAGCACGCACATCGGCTACTCTTGCCCAATTCTGTCGAGATCAGAATAATGTGATAATGTGATCGGGTTCGATCTACATAAAAGGACACAGAGAGGCAGGAGCAGAATGAGCACGATCATGTTCCCGCAGAAGGACTTGCGCGAAGAGACCGCAGCCCTGCGCGCGCAGATTCTCGACAGGCTGTCGAAATTGCCCTGGGACGGGCTTTCCTTCGCGCATCCCGTTCCAGGCCTGTCGCTCTATCGCATCGTCGAGCCGGCGGGCCCCTTTTCGAGCGTATACGAGCCGAGCCTCTCCTTCATCATCAAGGGCAGCAAGAATGTCCGCGTCGGCAACGAGACGCTCGTCTACGATGAAGGCTGCTTCTTCCTGACCGCCATCGGGGTTCCCGTAACTGCGCAGATCTGCGCAGCGAGCGAAGGGGAGCCCTATGTCGCAGCCGCCTTGCGGCTGGACATGGGAAAAGTGCGGCGCATCATTGCTGATCACGACATACACCCGACCGACATTCCCGAACGCGACCTTGGTGTGGCTGTCGGTACCGCGACGCGCGAGCTCTTCGACGCCCTGTTCCGGCTGATTTCGCTTGCGAGCTCGCCGGCCGACATTCCGTTCCTGGCCGGCCATATCCAGAACGAGATCCTCTATCGGCTTCTCACCGGCGAGCAGGGCGCGCGGCTGCGGCGCTTCGCGCTCGCGGGCACGCACAGCAACCGCGTCGCCAAGGCGGTCCTATGGTTGAAGGAAAACTACACCAAACCGCTTCGCGTGGAAGAACTCGCCGAGATCGCCAATATGGGCGTCTCCACGCTGCACCATCACTTCCGTGCGATGACCGCAATGAGCCCGCTGCAGTTCCAGAAGCATCTGCGACTGCATCACGCACGGGAACTGATGCTTTCCAAGTCGCTCGATGCGGCGACGGCGGCGCTGCAGGTCGGCTACGAGAGCCCGACTCAGTTCAACCGGGAGTATCGCCGGGCATTCGGCCATCCGCCGCTGCGCGACATCCGGGCGATTCTGAATTCCAACGATTCGACCAGGCGGAACTCCGCAGGCTGATTGCTGTCCCACCCGGCGGGATGATCACGATCCCGTTAACCTGGCAGTAATGGGCAATAATTCGGCAGGATTGAATCTATCAGCTCGGCGAATGGTCTTCTAAGCTCCAGGTCTCGTTCATGGTCTTAGATCAGGTTGCCCTGAATCATGACCGCGATCGAATCCAATAGTTTGAGCGGAATGTGGGTGGAAGACCTTTCCACATCCGCGCCATCGGCAGTCCGGCATGTGGCAGCGGCGTCCCGCATCCACGCGCCGAAACGCGAGGAGAGCACCATGGTGACTGTTAAGATCAACGGCGTCGAACACAAGATAGAGGCCGAGGCGGATATGCCGCTTCTCTGGGCGATCCGCGACCTTGTCGGGTTGACGGGCACGAAGTTCGGCTGCGGAATGGCGCAATGCGGCGCCTGCACGGTTTATGTCGACGGTTCACCCACTCGGTCCTGTCAAACCTTCATCGGCGACATCGAAGGCGCCGAGGTGACGACGGTCGAGGGCCTGAAGGGCAAGGTTGCCGAGACGGTACAGGCCGTCTGGGCCGATCTCGACGTTCCGCAATGCGGCTACTGTCAGTCCGGCCAGATCATGTCCGCAACGGACCTTCTGGCCAACAATCCCAAACCAACCGACGCGGACATCGACGCCGCCATGTCCGGCAATCTCTGTCGGTGCGCCACCTATCATCGTATCCGCGCGGGCATTCACGAAGCCGCGAAGCGCCTGGAGGCCTGACATGATACCGAAACTGATGCAATCGATCACCCTTCCCGTCGCCCGGGCCGAAGCGTCGCGGCGGCAATTCCTGCTCGGTGCGCTTGCGGCCGGCACCGGCGTCGCAATCGGGTACCGGATCCTGTCCGCGTCGCCGGCACTGGCGGGCGAGGCGGCAACGGAGAGCGGCTCACACGCATTTTCCCCATACCTGACCATCGGCGGGGACGGAAAGGTCACCGTTCTCTCGTCTCAGTTCGAGATGGGCCAGGGCTCTTATAACGGCATTGCCACGCTGGTGGCGGAGGAACTCGACTCGGATTGGTCCGCGATCGACGTCATCGGAGCCGCCGGCAATATCAAGGCTTACGGCAATATCGCCTTCGGCGGCACGATGCAGGGCACGGGAGGGTCGACCTCCATGTCCACCTCCTGGGAGCGCTATCGCAGGGCAGGTGCCGCCGCCCGGGCGATGCTGGTTGCTGCCGCTGCAGCGGAATGGGGCGTCGACGCGGCCGAGATCGCGGTCGAGAACGGCGTTCTTTCGCATCCATCCGGCAAGAGCGGCGGTTTCGGCGCGTTTGCAGCCAAGGCGGCCACCATGCCGGTGCCGGCCGACGTGAAGCTCAAGGAGCCGGGAGACTGGAAACTTATCGGCAATGACGAACTGAAGCGCTTCGACAGTGCCCGAAAGGCAAACGGAACCGAGCAATACACCATCGACGTCAAGCTCCCCGGAATGCTGACAGCGGTGATGATCCACCCGCCTCTCTTCGGCGCGAAGGCGAAGTCCTTCGATGCTTCCGCTGCCCGTGCGATCAAGGGCGTGGTCGACGTGGTGGAAACGCCCCGCGGCATCGCCGTGGTCGGCGAGCATATGTGGGCCGCGATCAAAGGCCGCGAGGCAGTCACGGTTGAGTGGGACGAGACGGGCGCCGAAAAGCGCGGAACGCCCGAGCTGATGTCCACCTATCGCGATCTTGCCGGCAAGTCGCCGGCCGCATTCGCGCGCAAGGACGGGGACACCGACGCCGCATTCACATCGGCGGCAAAAGTCATCGAAGCGACGTTCGAGTTCCCCTATCTCGCGCATGCTGCCCTGGAACCCCTGAACGCGGTCGCGCGCAGGAACGACGACGGCACGATCGAGATCTGGGGCGGGCACCAGCTCCCCGACGTGTACCAGAACCTCGCCAGCGAGATTGCCGGAGTGCCGGTCGAAAAGGTCCGGCTCAACGTCATGAAGACCGGCGGCAGCTTCGGGCGGCGTGCGGTATTCGACGGCGATGTCGTGGTAGAGGCCGTCCATGTGGCGAAGGCCCTCGGCTTCCGCGCACCGGTCAAGGTGCAGTGGACGCGGGAGGAAGACACCCGCGCGGGCCGGTATCGTCCGGCCTATGTGCATCGGCTGAAGGCCGGGATCGACGAAGCCGGGAAGCTCGTCGCCTGGAGCGATCACATCGTCGGCCAGTCGATCATGGCGAAAACGGCCTGGGACGGCATGGTCCAGAACGGGGTAGACCCAACCTCGGTGGAGGGCGCCAACAACCTCCCCTATGCCATTGCGAATCAGACCGTCGGCCTCACGACCACCGACGTCCGCGTCCCGGTTCTCTGGTGGCGCTCCGTCGGCTCGACACACACCGCATTCGCAGCCGAAGCCTTTCTGGACGAGGTTGCCGAGGCTGCGGGACGGGATCCGCTCGAGTTCCGACTGTCGATGCTGGAGCCGGACTCGCGCCATGCGACCGTTCTCAAGCTCGCAGCGGAGAAGGCCGAATGGCAGAAGCCCTTGCCCGAAGGCCGCTTCCGGGGCGTCGCCGTCGCCGAGAGCTTCGGTTCGGTTGTGGCACAGATCGCCGAGGTCTCCGTCGATGGCGACGGTATCAAGGTCGAGCGCGTCGTGGCTGCCGTCGATTGTGGTCTCGCGATCAATCCGGATCAGGTCCGCGCTCAGGTCGAGGGCGGTATCGGCTTCGGGCTGAGCGCCATCCTGGGTGAGGAAATCACGCTGACCGACGGCAAGGTCGATCAGGGGAACTTCGACATGTACACACCACTCAGGATCGATGCGATGCCGAAGGTGGAGGTTCATATCGTCGCCTCCGCCAATCCGCCTTCGGGGATCGGCGAGCCCGGCGTTCCGCCGATCGGCCCTGCGGTTGCCAATGCCGCCTTCAAGGCGCTCGGCAAGCGGATCCGCGTCATGCCCTTCGCGAAATCGCTCAACGCCTGAGCGCGTGCCGGCCGCCTACTGCATGTTTCCTTTAATCGTGGCCGGTTAAAGGGCAAAAACAGCGCTTTGCGCGACAAGACGCGCGGCGCTGCAGGCGGCCGGCATTCTTCCCCAGCGGACCGGGGCAGAAACAGAATTGCCGTTTGGCATGTATTTCTCGGAACCATCCGCGGCGCAGAGTGTTAGGCGCCGTCGCTTTACCCAAAGCGGCTTGTCCAGAAGAACGGGTCGGCTCTTGTCCCCTCCGCTATGCCGGAATCGACCCGGGCGGCGTCCCTCCCTCCTCCCCTCCCCGGGGGCGCCGCCGTCGCTGCGGAAAGTGCCTCCTCCGCAGCGACGTCATGCAGCGGCAGCAGACAATGCGTCGTTCTGCCGTCGCGACATGCTCAGCCGAAGAAGAGAGACACGACCATGATCGCCGAAACCAGCCCGACGGCAGCGATGAACACGATCAGGTCGACCATTGGGTGATGGCGCAAACCGCGTCGCATGGCGAACTCCTCCACCCGTTGCGGGTCAAGCAGAACGCCTGCGATGAGGAATTGTTCATCCGAGGCAGTGGCGATGGTCAATGCCCGCCCTTGCGCCTCGCGTCGTGACTGTGGTGGCGGTCAGGCTCGCCTCCGCCGCCGGAAACCTTGCTGCGCGTGCGGCGCTCGGAGTCGGCTGGCGGCTTTGGTATTTCCAGCGGCTCCTTTGCATTTTCGTGCGAGGCTCCCGGACCGCCCTGGCGGATACTTGCTGGCGTCTTCTTGGATGTGGACATGCGCTCTGCCTCATCTGTCCTGTTGGTAGCCTTGATGGGTCGTATTGACCTTCGTGTTGCCCTGCTGGCCCTTCTTCTCGGGGTTCTCGGCCACGTCCGGCTTCTTCGACTCGGCCGACACGGTTCCAGGCTCTCCTGTTCCCTTGTCGCTGCGATTGTCCGGAGGGATTGGCGGTGGTCGGCTGCTCATTGGGGATCTCCTCACGCATGTGTCGTCGCGTTTCGATACCGACGTCTTGCTGGCACCCGGTCTAACCGGTCAGACCGGAGGATGTTCCTGGCCGCGCGCCGCCGCTGCGCCATGCAGGGATGCGCCCAACGCCAGGCCGATACCCATGGCCATATAGGCCGCCGCCAGGTCGGACTTCGGCAGGGCGAGTTCCCAGCCGGGCGTAAGACGCTTCGGTACCAGCCCATAGTCGACAAGGGCTGCCAGCACGGTGGTGCCGAAGGCGGCGGCAATCACCCGCTGCGGCGAAGGCCGCGCGCTTCGTCCGACCATGGCGGAGAACGGCAGCGCCCACCAGAGTGAGGCAAGCATATGCGTCACGAAGCCGGTGCCGGTGTGCGCGAGGTCGAGACGCGACTGCGAACCGGCTCGACGGCCGTGTATCCAGTGGCTCGTCGCGTTGATCGGCCGCCAGGGACTTTCATTCCGGCGCTCGGCCGAGACGGTCAGCGCCGCCACCGCGGCAAGACCGGCGAATAATCCGCTTACAGCAATGAGTGATCCACGCGCCATCGGTTTCTCCTCTCGTGGTGACGGGCCGACGGATGAACCGGCGGTCCGCCTGTTTGTTCCGACCCGCCGAAGGTCGGCGGAGGTGCCGCTACTCGGCCGGTTGCGGAATGCTTCCCGCTACTGACGCCCCTTTGTGGCCGGCAAGGCTACGCTGGCCCATCGCTATGGTCGCAACGGTCGCTGTCCCGGCCGCCACGGATACCCAGAAGCCGTTCTGCGCACCGAAATTGTCTACGACCCAACCGGAGACGAATGCACCGAGCGCCATGCCGATGCCGATACCGGTCATCACCCAGGTGACACCTTCCGTAAGCATCGACTCCGGTACGCGGCGCTCGATCAGGCCGAAAGCAGTGATGAAGGTCGGCGAAATGGCGATGCCGCTTACGAAAACCGCCAAAGCAAGGAGAGGCACGGTGTCGGCGAGGAGGAGGGGCACCGACGTGATGGCAATGACGCTTACGGCGATCAGAAGCTGCCTGTGCAGAGGCATCGTTGGGTTCAGGGCCCCAAGCGCCAGGCCCACCAGGAACGAGCCCACCGCATAGACGCCGATGACGAGGCTCGCTGCCTGCGGCTGGCCGAGCTCTTTCGTGATCGCTACGGCGCTGACTTCCGCAGTCGCGAAGATCGAGCCCACAAAGATGAGGGCGAGTGTGATAATCTGCACCGGTCGTTGGCGGATCGCCGACGCTCGCGAGACCCCGGCCTCCAACGGGCGCACCTTCGGCTCCGTCGAGCGCTGGAGGATAAAAGCTGCCGTCCCGAGGGCAAGGAAGATCGTGCTGATCAGCATGCCGGCTTCAGGAAACATAACTACCGCCAAACCCACCGACAGCGACGCGCCGGCAATATAGACCAGTTCGTCTGCCGAAGACTCGAAGGCGAAGGCGGTGTTCAGCTCCGGACGGTTGCGGAATATCTCGGTCCAGCGGGCACGGACCAGGGCGGGTATGCTCGGCATCGCGGCGGCGAGGAAAGCCGAGGCGAACAGCGTCCATGCCGGCCAGTCCCGATTGGCTGCAAGGATCAACACCAGGAACGCAAGAACCGATATGATCGTTGTCGGAACGACCACGGCCGTCTGGCCGACGCGATCGACCAGACGGGATATCTGCGGGGCAACGAGCGCATTGGTGAGAGCGAAAGTCGCCGACACCGCACCTGCAAGCCAGTATTCGCCGTGGGTCTGGGACAGCATCGCGACGATGCCGATAGGGGCCATCGCTATCGGAAGGCGTGCGAAGAAGCCGGCTGCCGAAAAGCCCTTGGCTCCTGGAGCCCTGAATATTTCTCCGTATGGATTGGACATGAGACGCTCCTTGGAAAACTTGTGCAGAATGACATACGCGGCGTATGGAATCTAATTAGTTGCATACGCCGCGTATGTCAAATAAAATACGCGGCGTATGCAAGCAGGAGACATGATGAACAAGCCGCGCAGCGAAATGATCGCCGAGACCCGCGCAAAACTGATCGCGGCCGCCCGGCGCGCCTTCGGCACCGTCGGGTTTGCGGAATCGTCTATGGACGATTTCACTGCCGAAGCCGGGTTGACCCGTGGCGCGCTCTATCATCACTTCGGCGACAAAAAGGGGCTTCTGCAGGCAGTGATCAGGGAGATCGACGCCGAGATGACGGCACGCCTGAACAAGGTATCGTCGGAAGCACCAACACGCTGGCAAGGGTTCGTCGACGAGTGCGTCGCCTATATCCGCATGGCACTCGAGCCGGAGATCCAGCGCATCATGTTCCGTGACGGCCCTGCCGTACTCGGGGACATATCGCAATGGCAAATGACCGAAGGTTGCATTGCAGCGCTGGCGGGAAGCCTGGACCGGCTCAAGGCCGATGGTGAGGTCATCGATATCGACACTGAAGCGGCCGCCCGTCTGATCAATGGCGCGAGCAGCCACGCAGCGCTGTGGATCGCCAATTCCGACGACCCGCAGGAAACCTCGCACAAGGCCGTGGAAGGCTTCCGGGCCCTGCTCGACGGCCTGAGGACAGCGAAGGATTGATGCGTCGCAACCGGTGACGCATCAAGATTCACGACGCTTGCCTTCCGTGATATTGGTTTAGAAGCGCACCACCAGCCCCAGGATCGGTCCCTGCTCGACCACGTCGAAGACAAAGCCATCATCGCTGTAGTCGACGCCAAGCGCGCGGTAGCCGGCGACCGCCGAAACCGTGTCGCTGAACCGGTAGCCGATCGCTGCGGCGACGTCCCAGTCGAGATCCGCGCCACCGGCCCCGACAAGCCCCCATCCGGTCAGATAGATTTCCGGAGTGATCGAGTAGGTGCCGCGAAAACCTGCCATCCCGTCCACCCAGGCCGCATCGTCGGTTCTCGACCGTGTACCGAGAGCGCCACCGCTGATGGAGAGCTCGCTCTCGACGGACCACACGCGCAGGCCGCCGACAATGTCGAGCCGAGAGGAGCCATCATCGTAAATCGCGTAACCGGCCCCAAGCAGTCCCGCGAATGTTTCGGTCGCAAGCTCGACATCGTCCGCAAGGAAACCCCTCGGCGTCGCGCCCTGACCCGACAGTTTGATGTATATCGCGTCACCGAAGATGCTGTACGGTCCGTTGCGTGCCTCCGCCGTGGCCATCAAAGCGAAATCCAGATGGTCGAAGACGTCGCTGAAACTCGCGTCCACATCGACGGCGGACAGACCGAACTGGCCGATATCGCCCGAAAGGCCAGCGGCCCAGAAATAGGGGGCGAAGGAAAACGTCCAGCCGCTCTCCGTCGTGATTTCCCGCGCCTGCGGCGTCATCGGCGAATATATGTCCGCCGCCAAGGCGCTGCTTCCGAGCAGGCAGCTTGCGGCAAATGCCAGATTTCGAACGAGCCAAGACGTCATGCTATCCTCCGATAATATTTGCCGGCACAGCCAGGCTTGTTTGCGGCTCCTATGGCACTGCACGTTGAGAGCGTTCGTCACTGGCGAGGGTTTCGTTCAGCCGGACTTGCTTCGGCGGCGTGCCGCGGCCTTCGATTATGGTGACCGGCGCGGTGATCGTGGCAGCCGCGACGGTGCCGACATTCTTGGCCGTGCCGGCGACGACGGCGGTGATCCCTTCGCCCAAAGTGATCTCGGAGTCGGTCAGCGTCTGCCCCTTGATGATCCGCTGCCCGATTAGTTGCACGATCTCGGGGCTCTCAGCGAACTTGCCGTGGTGCAAGCCGTCATCCGTCTCGACCTTGGTGAGGTCGATCGCAGTAATGCCGGCTGTCTCTAGCTGCGTGCGATAGGGTTCGGCGCTGGGGTCGATCGCGCCGAGCCGCGAGACATCCCCCGAGATCAGTCGCGAAAGCGCCAGCGCCCGGTCGTCCTGCGAGACGAAGATCGTAAATTTCGGCCGTTCATCGCCCATATCGGTCCACTGCTTGGCGAAGACGTCGAGGTCGATGTCGGGCGAAGCGAGAATCACGTTCTCGATCTTCGGCGCGATCTTCCCGTCGCGAATTCCCATCTGGCGCAGCGCCTCCATCGTCAGCCAGGTTCCCATAGAATGGGCAAGGATGGTGACGTCCTTGACGTTCGGGGCATTTGCCAGCGTGCGCAGCGTATCCTCGAGCGCGGTGCGCGAATAGTTGGTGCTCTCCTTGTCGTAATTATAGTCGAACACCCGCGCACGCGACGGCCAGGTGAACAGCATAGGTGTCGCCTGCGCACCGGAATCATGGACAATCTGGGCCAGCCGGAAGACGCCGTCCTCATAGCGGTTGTTGAAGCCATGCACGAAAAGAAGCACATGGCCGTCCTTGTTATGGGCGCGGAACCAGGTGCGCGCCTCGTCTTCCGATGCCATTTCGCGCACGCGCGTGACGGCGAAATCGGTTTCCGGATTGGGTGGCAGCTTGCGCGGCCACTGCACCGTGCCCGGCGCGCGGCGCGAGTCCGGCGGGATCGAAACCGCCACATCGGTCATCGAAAGCGTCGGGCTGCGCTCTCCCGAAAACAGGGTCGCCGGGTCGCCCGAGGGCTGGCGCGTGGTCGCCACCAGCATGTCGACCTGCGAGGTGTTCGACGGCTGCGCCAGAGCCACCGGAGTCATGACGCCTTTAGGGTGACCCCCGCAACCCGCCAACAGAGCGAGCGCGAGAAGCGCCGATAAGGCCGATCCCCCGGCCTTGGCTACACGGAACCCGTCGCCGCGCGAGCTTACGTCACTCAAACCACGCCTCACAAAATTCGGACGCCGTCGCGCCCCCACTCCACTCCGGCCCACGCTCGCCTGCGTGCGGCCGTTCGACGCCATCCCCGAAGCGACCAATCGAGGACGAACGAATCGCACCGGAACGCTACCTATCCCCTCTGCAACCTACTGCACGTTTCCTTTAACCGTAACCCTTTCTGGATAGAGCGGGACGAGGAAACTAGCACGCCTTTCTTCATCCATCCCGCTCTTATCGAACGCGCCTGACACATCGGAAACCGACATGGCTGGTCGTCGTGTCGATTTCCTGGGCGTGCCTCGCCGCAGGGCGGTACCGCCGGCAGTAGTTCGGCGCGCAGAGATGCGATCCACCCTTGAGCACCCGGCGCGGAACTTTCACGCTCGCCGCCGGATCGATACTCGCATCGGCATCGGCATTGCGGGGATTGCTCGGAATGCAGCAAGGCTTGGCGGCCGCTTCCGGGTGGCGCACGGACCAGTAATCCGTGGTCCACTCCCACACATTGCCGATCATGTCGTAGAGGCCGTAGCCGTTCGGCGGGTAAAATCTGACCGGCGATGTTCGCGCGAAACCATCGTCCATAGAATTCTCGACCGGAAAACTTCCCTGCCAAGTATTGGCCATGTGATTTCCGCCCGGCGCAAGCTCGCCGCCCCAGGAAAATTCAGCCCCATCGAGGCCGCCGCGGGCCGCCAGCTCCCACTCGGTCTCGGTCGGGAGGTCCTTGCCGGCCCATTCGGCATAGGCCTTTGCGTCGCTGTAAGCGACATGGACGACCGGATGATCCAGAATCGCTCCGATGCTGCTCTTGCGCCCGAGCGGGTGCCGCCAGTTGGCACCCAGCGTGAATATCCACCACTGCGATATATCCGTTCCCTGCAGCGGTCGCTTCGGGGGTGTGAAGACGAGCGAACCGGCCCTTAGATTGGATGGCGGAGCGCCCGGATAGTCTTCGGCGCGCGGCTTTCTTTCCGCGAAGGTCACATGCCCCGTCGCATTTACGAATTCGAGAAACTGGCGGTTCGTTACCGGTGTCACATCGATCCAGAATCCGTCGACGGTTACCGGATGCACGGGCGCTTCCTCCGGGTAATGGTCGTTCGACCCCATCATGAAGGTCGCTCCGGGAACCCAGACCATCTCCGCCGCGGGTTCAAGGTCGACCACGCTGTTCAAAGAAGGCATCGGCAATCTCCCCTGCAACCAGTTCCTGCGCCGTCATCACCGAGCAGCGCCACGCCAGTGCACTCCCTGACATCTTGTACCAGGCCGGCAGTCTTGTCCGCATTTACCTGCTCGGCAAGCCGGCCGCCGGCAGCATAATATTCGCTGATGTTGCCGCGGTACTGCACCGTTTTGCTTCGAATGCCCCCTTCCTAGTCCTGGACGACCGCCCAGTAGTCGTTCGGATTGAACGTGCGGATGGCGGCGGCAGTCTTCTCGGTGTCCTCGCCGAGATCCGCCTCATAGACGATGCCGTTGCGATTGACGACGAAGGTCTTCACACCGGTAACGCCATATCTCACGGGCCAGGCAACCAGGCCTAACCGACGCCGAGACGCAGCAGGTTTACCACGCCCGGCAGAGGGCGCTTTACGGCCTTGCGGAGGCTTCTTCCCGGCCGGTGCGCTGAGACCTGTTCCTTCCGGGGCTGAAAAGGGCACGAAAGATCTGGTTGGCGCGAGGGGAGAAGGCGCCCGGACGACGTGAGCCCGCCTTGCTCCCCCTCAATCCGACCATGCCGTGACTCGAGGAATGCAAAACCGGGTTGTCTCTTGTCGATTCACCGGCTCAACGGCTAGGCGTGCTACTATGCCGGAAGGGATTCGAGGGAGATCGCACATCCTTTTCCTAGTCCCGCTCTCGCGCGCAGAATCTGTGGGGAGGTTGCATCAAGTGCAGCGTTTCAAAGTGAATTTGCCGGTATTCGTCGGTTCGGTGGCCGTCATCGCTCTGTTCGTCGGGATAGGTGTGATTGCGCCAAAGAGAGCTGAATCGATTTTCAGCGGAATGCAGACTGCGATCCTGTCCGGGTTCGGTTGGCTCTACCTGCTCTCGGTGGCCGTCTTTCTGTTTTCGATGCTATTTCTGGCGTTCAGCCGCTACGGCGAGTTGAAGCTCGGACCGGACGATTCAGAACCCGAGTTCAGGTACCTGTCCTGGATCGCCATGCTGTTTGCCGCCGGCATGGGCATTGGCCTCATGTATTTTGCCGTCGGCGAGCCGATGACGCATTTTGCCTCGCCGCCGGAAGCCGAACCCCTGACCATCGCGGCCCAGCGCGAGGCAATGAGCGTAACCTTCTTCCATTGGGGGGTGCACGCCTGGGCGATATACTCGGTCGTCGGGCTGTCACTCGCCTATTTCGGCTACCGCTACAATCTACCCCTGACCGTCCGATCCGGCCTCTACCCGCTCCTCAAGGAGGGCATTCACGGGCCGATCGGACATGTCGTGGATATATTCGCGATCTGCGGGACCATGTTCGGGCTCGCAACCTCGCTCGGATTCGGCGTCCTTCAGATAAACTCCGGACTGAACTATCTGTTGGGGATCCCCCAGTCGATCTACGTCCAGCTCCTGCTCGTGACCGTGGTCACGGCAATAGCGACTATCTCGGTGGTCACCGGCGTCGAAAAGGGTGTCCGCATTCTCAGCGAGACCAATCTGTTCCTGGCAGTACTGCTGATGCTCTTCGTGCTCGTGGTCGGGCCGACGGGCACGCTCATGCGCGACTTCGTCCAGAACATCGGTCTCTATCTCGATAGCCTGGTTTTGCGAACCTTCAACATCTATGCCTACGAGCCACGGCCGTGGATCGACAGCTGGACCCTGTTCTACTGGGCATGGTGGATTTCCTGGTCACCCTTCGTCGGCATGTTCATCGCGCGCATTTCCCGTGGGCGTACCGTGAGAGAGTTCGTCACCGCCGTCCTCTTCGTACCCGCCATGTTCACTTTCCTCTGGATGACCGTTTTTGGAAACACGGCGATCTACGTGGACACGACGATCGCCAACGGCGAACTGGCGCGTGACGTGAAGGCGGACCTTTCGGTCGCCCTTTTCCAGTTCTTCGAGTATCTGCCGTGGCCCGCGGTAACCTCGACGCTCGCGGTTCTGCTCGTCAGCATATTCTTCGTAACCTCCAGCGACTCCGGCTCGCTGGTGATCGACACGATTGCATCCGGCGGAGAAACGGCGACACCCGCTCTTCAGCGGATTTTCTGGTGTTCGCTCAGCGGTATCGTGGCGGCCGTTCTGCTCTCCACCGGCGGACTGACGGCACTCCAATCCGCCACGATCTCGACGGCACTGCCGTTCAGCCTCGTGATGCTCATTCTGGTGTGGTCGCTATTCGTCGGAATGCGGGCCGATCTTGCCCGCACACAATCACCCGGATCGCTCGGTCCAAGAGCCTATCCCGCGTCCGGTGTGCCCTGGCAGCGGCGCCTGGCGATGACCTTGAGCACGCCGGATAGGCGGGCGGTGGAGAAATTCCTGCAGGCTTCCGTTCTTCCGGTATTGGAGGCAGTGGCAAGGGAACTGACGCGCCGGTCTCGGCCGGCTTCAGTCGGTCGGGATGCCGAAACGGGAGCACTGACCCTCACTGTTCCGGCCGAAGGCCATCGCGATTTCGTCTATGGCGTGCAGATGTCGGAACACAAACTTCCCGCCTTCACCGCGTATGACGCAACCGTGGCAGATGTCCGGTACGAGGCGCGCACCTTCTTTTCGGACGGTAGCCGCGGCTATGACATCATGGGAATGGCGGACAACCAGATCATCAACGATGTTCTGTTTCAGTTCGAACGATACACGGGCTTCGTACGGTCCCCGGAGTCCTCGCTGTTGGCGACCTCGCCCGAAGAGCGATAGAACATTGCCAGGAATCTGAAAAGGAAAGGCGGAGCTTAGCCCCGCCTTTCCCGAAGATCGCAATATGGCTGGAATATGCGATCCTCGTTTCTCGTTTGCATTGTCCATCTATTGGAAGTAGCAGCGGGCTCTGACGAAGTGCATCAACGCGGCGCCAGGCTTTCCAACTCTCCCAACTCTCCGAGCCGCTTGAGCGCGGCCTGCTGTTGCAGCCACGTATAGCTGATCCCGCTGGCGTTCAGAGTGCTGCCAGGCTGGTGGGGATACTGGTCGAAGTCCTGGGAGAACTCCTTGATCTTGCCCTGGATCGGCACCAGGAGCCACATGTTTCGGCCAATGAACTCCATGGCTCCTCCGCCTTCTTTCGCACCTCGCTCATAGGGATCCATTCTCAGATTTGTGATGTTGGCCCAGCTCGGGGTCTCGCGGGTGGCCGTGGCGATGTTGCCTTCACTGTTGATTGCAAAGCTGAGCTTCCAGTCGTTCCACCGGATCGCATTCAGATTGCCGCCCTGGTCGAAATAGTAGACCGCTTCGCGGGGCGGTTCCTTGGCCTCGCCCTTCAGTTCTGTGAGGTTGTAGCCGTCGAGATGGACCTTGAAGTCCTTGTCGCCGGAAGAACGGCTTGTCGGCCTTCGTTTGGCGTTCGATGAAATCCTTCGCGGCAGCGAGGAACTCGCGTCGACGGTCTCCATGCGCTTTGTGTTGAGCGCTCCGGTATCCTCGATCTTTCCGTCCGCGCTCGATTCGATGACTCCCGCGCGGCCCGAAGTTCTTCCGGAATTCCTCGTCCTTCGGATAGAAGTAGCCTTCCGGCTCCTCTTCGGCATTCAGGTGATAGAGGTTCCCGAAGAACTCGTCGAAGCCGTGGTTCGTCGGCAGGTGCTCGTCACGCTCGCCCAGGTGATTCTTGCCGAACTGGCCGGTCGCATAACCCTTGGACTTCACGACGTCGGCGATGGTGGGCATCCAGTCCCGTATGCCGTGCGGGTCGCCGGGCATGCCGATCGTCAGCAGCCCCATGCGGAACTGTTCCTGGCCGAGAATGAAGGATGCGCCCTGCGGTGCAGCTCTGCTGCCCATAGGCATCGGTGAAAATCGAGCCCTCGGCGGCGATACGATCGATGTTGGGCGTGCGATAACCCATCGGGCCCATGGTGTAGGCGCTGTTTTGCGGAATGCCGATGTCGTCACCGAAGATGACGAGGATGTTCGGCGGCTTGCCGGTGCCTGCCGCCGGTTGCTCCTGAGCCTTCGCGCTGCCCACGGGCCCGTTCACCGCAGCCGCCGCTGCAAGGGTCGTACCTCCCAGAAGGAGGCTCCGACGATCTATGGAGATGGATTCTTGCGCATTGTTGCGCTTTTCAGCATGTGGAAGGCCCATGCTTCACTCCTCGATTAAATTTGTGCGTCCGAAGCCATGCGGGTTCGCGCGCTTCGGAGCCCGCCAGAATTATCGGCCGACGCATCCGGCGAGAAAAGTTGGACCTAGGGGCAACACGACGGCCGTTCCGCCGCCGTTTTGATTTTCGACAGCATCCGAATGGACGCACGAAGGCGCAAGAGCTAGTTATGCTCTATGGAAGCCGTAAGGCGTAGCGGGCGGCAAAACTCCGAATCTTGACGGATTCCTTGAAACACCCGCGGTTTGCGAGTAAAATTACGGCAGCAATTCAAAGCGTTACAGAACCGTGCGATCTGAAGCGAACGGAGTTGCAACGTAAGCTGCACGCGAGTGGTGACGCTTTGCCAAACTTCACACGTGGAGGTTCTCATGCCCAACACTCTGATGGCAGGAAGAAGAAGCCAGGATTGGGCAAATCTGGTCTTGGCAGCGTGCCTGTTCCTCTCTCCCTGGGTCATCGGCTTTGCGGCTGAAGCCGCGCCGACGTGGAACGCCTGGATCGCCGGCATCGTGCTCGGCGCCCTTGCGGTCGCAACCCTTTCGGCCTTCGCCGAATGGGAGGAATGGGCCAATATGATAATCGGCCTTTGGTTGATCGTTTCTCCCTGGCTGCTCGGCTTCATGGGAAATGTGAATGCGATGTGGACGCACGTCATTCTCGGCGTGCTCGTCGCCGCAATCGCAGCCTGGGCGGTCTGGGACTATCGTCACCACTCGCACGCCTAGAGCACTTCCAGGAAAAGTGTGTAACGGCTTTCCATCCGGAAGTGCGTTGGATCAAATGGTTCGAGCATTTCAGTGTTTCCATGAAACGTTGAAATGCTCTAGCTCGCGATGAATTAGGCCGGGTCGACCTAGGTCATGAACGTGATCGATTCAAATAGAGCGCGCCGCATCGTTTGAATGCGGCACGCGGGAGTCCTGCGACCCTACGGCCTTCACCCCACAGCGCGTTCCTGCACCACCGCATCGATGTCGGGCACGCCGAGTTCGCGGCGTGAGCGCTCCGTCTCGATGGCGAGATCGAGCACTCTCTGGAGGTCCGCGGCATGGCGGAAACCCGGCTCGACGGTGCGGCCAGCCTTCACCGCCTCGACGAAGCGCTGGTAGTTGGTGGGCACAGTGCCGGCATCGACGGTGCGCCACACGGCCTTTTCGACATCGGGCCCCATGCAGCCGCGCAGGCTCGAGCCATCAGGCGTATGGATCACTTCCAGGGCTCCCCTGTCGCCGTGCAGCCTGAGCCTCAGCTCGTTGAGATGGCCTGTCGCCCAGCGGCTGGCATGAATCACGGCCATCGCGCCGTTTTCGAACTCCGCCGTCATGGCGAAGCTGTCATTGGCGTCGAGGTCGTACTCGCCGATACGGTTGTCGGGCGCCTTGTCGAATGCTTTCAGGCGAGCAAATACCCGCTCGACCGAGCTGTTGGCACCGTAGCCGGCGAAGTCGAGAATGTGGATGCCGACGTCGCCAAGCACGCCATTCGATCCGTGTTTCGTCGACAGCCGCCATAGCCATTTCGACTCGCTTGCCCAATCGCCCCAGGCACGCGACACCAGCCAGCTCTGGAGATAGGACGCCTCCAGATGCCGCACCCGTCCGATTTCACCGGCGACTACGAGTTCACGCGCCTTCTGCAGCGGGGCGACGTTGCGATAGGTCAGATTGACCATGGTGACGAGGCCGGCCCGCTCGGCTGCGGCCGCCATCTCGGCGGCCTTCTCATAGTTTTCGGCCAGCGGCTTTTCGCACAGCACATGCTTGCCGGCGGCGATGAGCGCCAAGGTTGTCGGGTGATGCGCCTTGTCGGGCGTCACGTTGGTGGCCGCGTCGAATTCTCCCCAGGCGATCGCGTCGTCGAGAGAGGTGAAGGTGTTTTCGATGCCGTGCGTGACGGCGAATGCCTTGGCACGGGAGGGGTCCACATCGACGGCGCCGACCATTTCGACGCCTTCGATCTCAGCAAAGGCTTTCGCATGGCTGTTGGCCATGCCGCCGGTTCCGAGAATTAGCAAACGCATGGGGGTCCCCTTCATCGATATCCGGCCTCGCCGGCTCGGTGCAGTCTCGGGCCGCGCTCGACGATCGGCTCCAGCGCCTTCTCCACCGGGACGTTCGGCGCATCGTGGATGGCCTTATAGGTGCCCTGCGGGTTATACGCCCATTTCACCGCGTTCCGCAGCACCTTGTGTACGGTCGCGTCGTGATAGGTCGGGTAAGTCTCATGCCCGGGGCGGAAGTAAAAGATATTGCCCGCGCCGCGCCGCCAGGTGAGGCCCGACCGGAAGACTTCGCCGCCGGCAAACCAGGAGATGAATACCGTCTCGAGCGGCTCCGGCACCGAGAATTGCTCGCCATACATCTCCTCGTTCTCGATGACGAAGTTCTCACCGAGTCCTTCGGCGATCGGGTGGCGCGGATTGACGACCCAGACGCGTTCGCGCTCTCCCGCCTCGCGCCATTTAAGCGCGCAGGGCGTGCCCATCAGCCGCTTGAACACCTTGGAGAAATGGCCGGAATGGAGAACGATTAGACCCATGCCTTCCCAAACGCGTTTGGCGACGCGCTCTACGATGGCGTCATCGACGGCGCCATGATCCTTGTGGCCCCACCACAGCAGCACGTCGGCGGCGGCGAGCCGTGTCTCGCTCAGCCCGTGTTCCGGCTCCTGCAGCGTCGCCGTCGTCGCATCGATCCCCGGGTCGGAATTGAGTGCGGCTGCGATCGTGTTGTGCATGCCGTCCGGGTAAATCTCCCGAACCACCGCATTCGTCTGCTCGTGGATGTTTTCACCCCACACGATGGCATTGATAGACAAGGTCATTCTCCTCGTGATTTGGGGCATCCGCTGCCGGATGCCGACTGTCCGTGACTTGAAGTGTGGGCGCGGGGCCGGGCCGGGAAAACCGCGCGGGGTCCCCGCCCTAACGTTTGAGGCTTTGGAATGATCCGAAATCCTTCGGATCAGCCTTGTTTCCGAGACTTCCGAGCGAAATCGCGTGGATGCGTTCTAGGCCGCACCCCGCATTTGCATCCGTCCGAGCGCCCGGCCACCCGCATCGAAGCGGTGAACCTGGCCGGCGGCCGGCGAGATCCTGATCGTCTGCCCGGGCTGATGCTTGGCGATGCCGCTCTCGCGGACGATCACCGGCTCGCCGGTCCCGATGTCGAGATAAATATAGCTGTCGGAACCGAGCATCTCCGAATGGATCACGGTCCCACTCCACTCACCTCCCTGTTCATCGATCTCCAGGTGTTCCGCGCGGATGCCGATCGTGTCCGCCTTGTATGGCTCTGCGAAGGCGCCGGAAAGGAAATTCATCTTCGGCGAACCGATGAAGCCGGCGACGAACACCGAATTCGGCGTCTCGTAAAGCTCCAGCGGCGTGCCGATCTGCTCGACGAGACCGTCCCTCAGAACGCATATCCTGTCGGCGAGCGTCATCGCCTCAACCTGATCGTGAGTCACATAAATCATCGTCGTCTTGTGCATGCTGCGGTGAAGCTTGGCGATTTCGAGGCGCGTGGCCACACGCAGCGCCGCGTCGAGGTTCGAAAGCGGCTCGTCGAACAGAAAGACCTTGGGATCGCGAACGATCGCCCGGCCGATCGCCACGCGCTGGCGCTGCCCGCCCGAAAGCTGGCGCGGCAGGCGTTCGAGATAGGGCGTGAGCTGCAGCATTTCGGCCGCCGCCTCGACCCGCTTGCGGCACTGCTGCTTGTCCTTGCCTGCAAGCTGCATGCCGAAGGCCATGTTCTCGTAGACTGTCATATGCGGATAGAGCGCATAGGACTGAAAGACCATGGCGATGCCGCGGCGCGAAGGCGTCAGCTGATTGACGATCTGGCCGTCGAAGGCAAGTGTTCCGGAGGTGATTTCCTCGAGCCCGGCGATCAGTCTCAGGAGGGTCGACTTGCCGCAGCCGGAAGGGCCGACGAAGACCATGAACTCGCCCGGCTTGATTTCCATGCTGACGCCCTTGATCACATCGAAGGCGCCGAAGGATTTGCGGATATCGCGCAATTGAAGCCCTGCCATCTTGTTCTCCTATCCTTTGACGCCGCCGGCCGTGAGACCGGAAATGATCCGCCGCTGAAAGATGAGCACGAGGACCACGAGAGGCACGGTGACGATCACGGATGCCGCCATGATGTTGCCCCAGGGGATCTCGAACTGGCTGCCGCCTGAAAGCAGAGCGATCGCGACCGGCACGGTGCGCTGCGTGTTCGACGAGGTGAATGTCAGTGCGAAGAGGAACTCGTTCCACGCCGCGATGAAGGCGAGAAGCCCGGTTGTCACAAGCGCCGGCCACATCAGCGGCATGAAGACACGAGTGATCACCACCCAGGGAGAAGCGCCGTCGACGATCGCCGCTTCTTCGATCTCGATCGGCAGATCCCGCATGAAGGTGGTCAGCACCCAGACCGTGAACGGCAGCGTGAAGATCATGTAGGAAAAGATGAGCGCGAGCGGCGTGTTGAAGATCCCGACGAAGCGGATGAGCTCGAAGAGACCTGCAAGAACGGCGATCTGCGGGAACATCGAGACCGACAGGATCGTCAGGAGAAGCAGCCCGCGACCGCGGAAGCGTACCCGGGCAAGCGCATAGGCTGCGGTTACGGCAAGAAGCAGCGATATGGCAACCACGAGCGTGGCGACGAGGAGCGAATTGCCGAGATTGCGCACGAAGGTCCCGTGCGAAAAGATGCCTGCATAATTGGCGAGCGAAATATCCGTCGGCCAGTAGTCGATGCGGAACAGTGCCGTGCCGGACTTCAGGCTCGTCAGGATCGCGTAATAGAAGGGAAAGACGGCGACGAGGATGATGACGGCAACCAGCGCATAAAACGGCGTCCGCTTTGCGATCGCGACGACCATCAGCGTTCTCCTCCGCTCAAGTTGAGACGACCGAGCCACATGTAGAGGATCGTGATCGTCGCGATGATCAGGAACAGCATGGTCGAGGCGGCCGCGCCATAGGCGAACTTGTCGAAATCGAAAAGGTTTTCGCGCGCCATGACCGACATCGTCTTGGTCTGTGCGTTGTTGGGCGTCAGAACGTAGATGAGGTCGAAAATGCGCAGCGCGTCGAGCATGCGGAAGATGACCGCGACCATCAGCGCCGGCCGGATCAGCGGCAGGGTGACCCGCCAAAAGACACGTACCGGATGGACGCCGTCGATTTTGGCGGCTTCGTAAATATCGCCCGGCACCATTTGCAGCCCGGCGAGGATCAGGAGCGCCATGAAGGGCGTCGTCTTCCAGACGTCGACGATCAATACGGCGATCATGGCGGTGTCGGGGCTGGCGGTCCAGGCGATCTTCTCGCCGATCAGGCCGAGGCCGATGAGCATGTCGTTGAGGATGCCGAACTGGTCGTTGAGCATCCAGGCCCACATTTTCGCGGAGACGATGGTCGGGATCGCCCAGGGGATCAGGATCGCGGCACGGACAAGTCCGCGACCGGGAAACTGCGCGTTGAGTACCAAAGCGACGATAAGGCCCAGCGCCGTTTCGATACTAACCGAAAGAACCGTGAATTTAAGCGTGTTCCAGACCGCATTCCACCAGGCGGGGTCCGCAAGCAGGCCCCTGTAAATCGTCCGCCCGCTCTTCAGGGTGATCCATGAGAGATAATTGGCGAAGCCGACGAATTCGGCGCCCGATAGATTGGTCAGCGAGGCGTTGGTGAAACTGAAATAGATGGTTCGGATGAGCGGCCAGCCGGCGACGAGCGCCAGGACGAGGAAGGTTGGCGCGAGAAAGAGCCAGGCCGAACGGACCCGTTGCGCCTGCAGGTCCGAGCCTATCCTGCCGCCATGCGCAAGCGCAGCCGGCCGATCCGCGAGGGAGAGATCAGTCATGACGTGAGCCTACCGGTTGGCTCGGGTCCCGCCCGTGCCGTTTGATCCTGACCCGGACGGCAGAGCTGCCATCCGGGTCTCGCGATTTTACCAAGCGTCGCCCTTGAGTTCGGTCAGTTCGACTTCGAGAAGCTCGAGATTCTCCGCCGCCGTTCCGTTACCCGAAAGCGTGTTGTGCACGGCGCTCCAGAACTTGGAGGACACTTCGTTGTACTTCACCTTTGCCACGGCCGAGGGGCGCGGCACGGCGCTCTGGAAGATAGGCTTCCAATGCGGCATGAACGGCTGGGCCGCCGCGACTTCCGGGTCGTCGTAAAGCGCCGCGATCGTCGGAAGGTTCGAAAGCTCGATCGCACGCACCTTCTGGGTTTCGGCCGAGCCCAGGAACTTGACGAAGGCGATCGCCGCCTCCTGCTCGTCGGAATATTTCGAGACCGCGAGGTTCCATCCGCCGAGTGTCGAGGACGGCTGATCGCCGTCGGTGGCGGCCGGAAGCGGGGCCACTTCGAATTTGCCCTTTACGGCGCTGTCGTCCCCGTTGCCAAGGGCGTAGGCATAGGGCCAGTTACGCATGAAAACGGCGTTGCCGGTCTGCCAGACGCCGCGTGATTCCTCCTCCTGATAGGCAAGCACGCCCTTGGGCGCGATCGTGCCGATCCATTCCTTGACTTTCTCGACGGCCGCCGCCGCCTTTTCGTTGTTGACGGAGATCGTGCCGTCGGGCTCGATGATCTGACCGCCGCCGGACGACTTGATCCACTCGAGCGCGTTGCAGGTGAGCCCCTCATAGGCATTGCCCTGAAAGACGAAGCCCCAGATATCGGCACTGCCGGCGGCACGCTCCTTGTCCTGAACCTCCTTCGCCGTCGCCGCCAGTTCATCCCAGGTCTTGGGTGGCGTCTTGCCGTATTTGTCGAGCAGGTCTTTGCGGTAATAAAGCGCCGGCGCGTCGGTGTAGAAGGGCAGAGCGACCAGCTTGCCGTTGACCGTCTGCGACTGGATGATCGAAGGGAAGTGCTCGCCGACCACGTCCTTCGTCGCCTCGGTCAGGTCGACGAACTGCTCGGCGAGCTGCGGAGCCCAGATGACGTCCGTCTGGTAGACATCGACATCCTTGTTCCCGGCGGCAAGCCAGAGTCGATACTGGCTGAACTGCTCGCTGCTCGAAGCCGGCATGGTCACCAGGTTGACCTTGTGACCCGTCTCCTTCTCGAACCTGGCGATCTGGTCCCGCAGAAAACTCAGATTCTTGCCGGTCGAATTGGCCGCCATAGACAATTCGGCGGCGGCAGCAAGGTCGATTGCGCCGGCGATCGCGGCGCAGGAAATCAGCGTCCTTACAAAAGGCTTCACGTTCATTGGTCCCTCCAAAATTCCCCCCGGTTCCGCAGGCTCCTCAGCAATTCGAAAACGGTTTGGGTAGGCAGAAGCTGTCAGAAGGCCAATCTGCTGTCAAGTCGTGGTTGCACCGGAAGTAAGCGCCGTAGCCATTACTGATTTTATATCGTATATTCCGAATGTTAGTCGGAACTCGGCGCGCCCGCCCCACAACCTGACCCGGCGATGAACCTGGTTGCGAGAATACTTCATCCACAGGAATTTAAAACGATTTGGATCGTACCCGGATAGCCCCTTCGATCAAATCCTGGCAGTGCCAGCGACGCAAACGCGTGGATTGTGAGTGCCGGCGAACCGGGTATAGTCCGGCGCGAATGTCTGCAGCGCTGCGCATCGCTTCGACGCGCAAAATTGAGCGAATGCAGCTTCTCGATTTGCTGCGTGACTTGCTTCGGAGCCGATCCCAGGACAATACGCAGAAGGGGCGCAGGGAAGAACAGTGAAGCTCAAGGAATTCGCCAAACAGTTGGGGCTCTCTCCAACGACGGTAAGCCGTGCTCTGAGCGGCTATCCGGAGGTCAGCGAGAAGACGCGCAAGCGGGTTGCCGAAGAGGCCGTGCGCCTCGGTTACCGCCCGAACATCAACGCCGTGCGCCTGGTCACGGGCCGCGCAGGCGCGATCGGCGTCGTTATGGGTCGCAACGAATTCCAGTTCTCCGAATTCATGAGCGGCATGGCCGAACGGCTGGACAGCGAGGATATCGACATTCTCGTGAGCCCGGTTGCCGACCATGATATGAAAGCCGAGCTCCAGCTCTATAGCCGGCTGGCGACGAGCGGACGGGTCGACGCCGTGATCATCCATTCACCGAAGCCGAACGACGAGCGCATCCTGCTGCTCCACAAGCTCGGCATTCCCTTTCTGGTCCATGGCCGCTCCGAGACCAACGTGCCGCACGCCTGGCTCGACATCGACAACGAAGGCGCGATCCGCCGCGCCACCTCGCACCTTCTAGACCTCGGCCATAGACGGATCGCACTCATCAACGGCCGCGACGGTCTCACTTTCACGCTCCACCGCGACAAGGGCTATCGCGAGGCGCTGGAACAGCGTGGGCTGCCCTTCGATCCGCGCCTCGTCACGCATGGCCAGTTCACCGACGAGATCGGTTTTCGCTCGGCCCGTTCCTTCCTCGAGCAGTCCCCCCGCCCGACGGCCTTCGTCGCCGGCTCGATGATGACGGCGCTCGGCGTCTATCGCGCCGTGCGTTCGGTCGGCCTTGTGGTCGGAAAGGACATCTCCGTCATCGCACATGACGATGTCTTTCCCTATCTCACGGCCGACAACATGGTCCCGTCCCTTTCGACGAGCCGGTCGTCCCTGCGCGCCGCCGGCGCGCGCTCGGCCGACCTCACCCTGCAACTGCTTACCGGACGGCCGGCCACGGAAATTCACGAGCTCTGGCCGGTCGAGCTTATCCTGCGCGAGTCGACCGGTCCGGCGCCTGAAGCTTGACCATCCTTATTCCGTCGGGGCTCTACTCGCGTCCCTTCAACCGGAACAGCAGGTCCTCATGTACGGCCTTGAGGTGGAAGACCAGGAAACCGGCCGCCTCCTCGAAAACGCCCGCGCGGCAGAGGCGGATCAGCTCGGCGTGCTCTTCCATCGCTCGGGTCATCGCTGCGACGCTTGAGAGCTGGACGCGCGTGTAGCGGTCGCTCGTCTGCAGCAGCGACGCGACGATCTGCTGCGTCCGGGGCATCTCGGCGCGCCGGTAGAGGGCCAGGTGCAGTTCGGCATTGAGCTGGCCGTAGGAATCGATTTCCCCTGCGGCCGTCGCCTTGAGGAATCGGTTTTGAACCTCCTCCACCCGCGCGAAATCGTCGCCATCGAGAAGCGGCGCAGATTTGCGGAAGAGCCGCGGTTCCAGAAGCGCCCGCAGCTCGAAAACGTCGTTGATCTCGGCGAGCGACAGTTCGGAGACGATCGCCCCCTTCTGCGGCACGATCCTGACCAGCCCTTCGGCTTCGAGCTGAAAGAGGACCTCGCGCACCGGAATGCGGCTGACGCCGTAGGTTTCGGCCAACGCATCCTGGCGCAGCTGACTGCCGGCCGGATAGCGCCCGGAGAGAATCGCCTGCCGGATTTCCTCGATTAATGCCCCGGAGAGGGTGCGATGTTTGAGATGTGAAGCCATGGACGCTCGCTACAGGAATACCGCCAAAAATGATATTGACTCCAGGAATGTATAAAATCTACTTTATACGTGAACCAGGGAACAGTCATGAACCAGTCAGTCGCGCCGCCGCTTTATGCGCGCGCCATCGTTTCTCTCTCCGAAGCCATCCTCGCCCTCGAAAAGCGCGCGGTTGCCGGATTGATGTGCGTGCTTCTCGCGCTCATCATCCTGAACGTCGTCACCCGCTACAGCGGACATCCGCTCTATTGGGTCGATGAATCGGCCGTATACGCCATGGTCTGGCTCGCCTTCCTCGGAGGCTCGGCGCTGACGCGTCTCAGACTTGATTTCGCCGTGACGCTGCTGACGGATTACCTGCCGCCCGCGGCGGCGCGCTGGATGCGCGCGGCCTCGACACTGCTCGTCCTCCTGTTCGCCCTGGCGCTTGCGGCATTCTGCTGGATGTGGATGGACCCCGTCGGCATCATCCGCGCTGGCTTCGACGCGAAGGCCTTCGCGGCCGAGAGCTTCAACTTTCTCTATACCGAGCGCAGCCAGACGCTGAATTGGCCGATCTGGGCGATCAGCCTCGTCATTCCCCTCTTCGCCGTAACCATGACCGTCCATTGCGCCGCCAATCTCGTCGAAGACCTGGGCCTGTCGCCTCAGCGTGAGCGGCGCGAACTTTCGAGCGCCGAGGGAGTGAACTGATGGTCACCACCGCCGCCTTCCTCGCCTTCATGCTCGTCGGCGTTCCGATCGGCGTCTGCCTCTGCCTCGGCAGCATCGTCTATATCTTCGCCTCCGGAAATCCCTTGCTTTTCCAGAGCTTTCCGACGCAACTCTTCGGCGGCGTCGACAATTACGGGCTGATTTCCATTCCGCTCTTCGTGCTAATCGGCGAGATCATGAACGGCGGCGGCATCACCCGGCGCATCATCGACATGACGATGGCTTTCGTCGGCGCGATGCGCGGCGGGCTTGCCTATGTCAACCTGCTCGCCAACATGTTCGTCGCCTCGATACTCGGCTCGGCCACGGCGCAGGTTGCCGTCATGGCGCAGATGATGGTGCCGGAGATGGAGAAGAAGGGCTATGACAAGACCTTTGCCGCCGGGCTTACCGCCTATTCGGGCATGCTCGGTCCCATCATCCCTCCGTCGATCATGTTCGTCGTCTACAGCGTACTCGCGCAGGTTCCGGTAAGCGATATGCTGGCCGCAGGAATCGTGCCCGGAATTCTGCTGACCGTAGCCTTCTGCCTCGTCATCGCGGCGATGGGTTTCGTCTACAACTATCCGCGCGGCGAGCGCATGAAGCTCCAGGAGCGCGTCCGTATCGTGCTGGATGCGCTGCCGACGCTTCTCATCCCCTTCGTCATCGTCGGCTCGATCCTCTCCGGCCTCGCCAATGCGACGGAGGCCGCAGCAGTCGGGGCCGTTGCAGCGGTGCTCGTCGGTCGCTTCTGGATCGGCGAGCTCAAATTCTCCGATCTTCCTCGAATGATGCTGAGAGCCGGCATCTATTCGGCCGTGGTCCTCTTCCTCGTTGCGGCCGCCGCGGTCTTCTCCTGGGTACTCGTCTACGGCATGGTGCCGCAGCAGGTTGCCGGCTGGGTTCAGACCGTCGCCTCGGATCCGGTCACCTTCATGCTGCTCGTCAACGTCATCCTGCTCGTCATCGGCACGGTGATCGACGGGGCGCCCGGGCTCATCATGACGGTGCCCATCCTCCTGCCGATCGCGACCGAGGTCTACGGTATCGACCCGATCCATTTCGGCGTCGTCGTGGTCGTCAACCTCGTCCTCGGCTTCCTCTCGCCGCCGGTCGGGCTCTGCTTCTTCGTGGCGGCCGCGGTGACCGGCGCAAAGCCCGGCAAGATGTTCCTGGTGACGCTGCCGTTCTTCTTCGTCTCCTGCCTCATGCTCGTGCTCCTGTCGCTCATTCCCTCGCTCTCGACCTTCTTCGCCCGATAACCATAACGAACCAGCCACAGGATCTTCCATGACATTCTCCCGCAGAACCTTCCTTGGCGGCGTTGCCGCCGGCGCAGCCCTCTCGCTCGCCACGCCATCGCTCGTGCGCGCGCAGGAAACGCGCACCCTGCGCCTCGGCATCGTCACGCCGCCGGGACACCCCTGGAACAATGCCGCACTCAAGGTGGGCGAAGCCCTCAAGGCCGAGACGAACGGCCGCCTGTCGATCTCGGTCTTTCCGGCCGGCCAGCTCGGCAACGAGGCGGCGATGCTGCAGCAGATGCAGAGCGGCGCGCTCGATCTCGGCTGGATCATGACCGCCGAACTCGGCTCGCGCATTCCCGCCGTTGCCGCGATCAACGCGCCCTGGGTCGTCGATTCCACCGCCAAGGTCGCCAAGCTCGTGCGCGAACCGGTCGCCATGAAGCTCCTCGACGTTCTTCCGGCCGAGACCGGAACGGTCGGCCTTGCCTGGGGCATCACCACCATGCGCGTCGTCTTCTCGGCCAAGGAGATCGCAGGGCTCGACGACATCAACGGCATGAAGCTGCGCATCAATACGACGCCCGCTTATCGCGATTTCTACCAGCTCCTCGGCGCCGCGCCGACGCCGATCCCGACGCCGGCCGTTTTCGACGCCATGTCGAACGGCCAGGTGGACGGTCTGGAGGCGGACCTCGACTTCTCCTGGAACCAGCGCTTCGACAAGGTTTCCAAGACCATGCTGAAGATGAACGCCATCTTCATGCCCTGCGTGGCGCTGGCCTCCGGCCGCGTATGGCAGACCCTTCCCGAGGCCGACCGGGAGATCATCGCCCGCCTCACCAAGTCAGCGCTCGACGAGCAGATCGACGCAACCGTCGCCAACGAGCCGGCCCTCCTCGAAAAGTTCGCCGGCGCAGGCATTCCGATCAAGGATGTCACAGTCGCCGACGCCGGCCGGATCATCGCCGAATACGACAAGATCTGGCTGCCGAAGGCACCGGTTCTCGCCGAACTTCGCAAGGTCGGCGCAACGCTCTGACGCTCCCGGGTGGGGAACGCGGTCTCCGCCGCCTTCCCCATCCGGATTGCGGACATCGGCGCCGCAAATCGCCTCAATCTGCTTGCGCCCCGGCGCGCCGCAGGCCAAGAGAGCCTGAGGAGCTCCGGGGTGGTCCACAGATGGAAAGAAAAGAAATCGCAATTATCGGCGGCGGTCCCGCCGGTCTGATGGCCGCGGAAGTCTTGTCGCGCTCGGACCATGCGGTGACCGTCTACGAGGCTATGCCGACAGCCGCGCGCAAATTCCTGCTCGCGGGAAAATCCGGCCTGAACATAACCCATTCCGAAGACTACCGGGACTTCGCGACGCGCTTCGGCGATGCTTCGGCAAGGCTGCGCCCGGGCCTCGATGCCTTTACCCCTCGGGACGTGCGCGTCTGGGCAGCCGGTCTTGACGCGGAGACCTTCGTCGGCTCTTCCGGCCGCGTGTTTCCTAAGGCTATGAAGGCCTCGCCGCTGTTGCGCGCCTGGCTCCGCCGGCTGGAGGCCCAGGGCGTCCGGCTTCTTACCCGCCATCGCTGGTCGGGCTTTGCGGAGAACGGCTACATATTCGATACGCCGGAAGGGAAGACGGTCGTCCGTTGCGACGCGGCTCTCCTGGCGCTTGGCGGCGCAAGCTGGCCACGGCTCGGCTCCGACGCCGCCTGGATGCCGTTGCTGCGGGCGAGAGGCGTGCCGATCAGCGATTTCCGCCCCGCCAATTGCGGTTTCGACGTCGCCTGGAGCGAGATTTTCCGCGAGCGTTTTGCCGGACAACCGCTGAAAGGCGTTACCGCAACATCCGATGCGGGTACGGTCTCCGGCGAATTCGTGGTCACCCGCCACGGCATCGAAGGCAGCCTCGTCTACGCCCATGCAGCAAGCCTGCGCGACCGGCTGGACCGGGACGGCACGGCGGCGCTCCTGCTCGACCTCACACCCGGCCGCACGGCCGGGAGGCTCGCGCGGGATCTCGCGCGGCAGGACCGCAAGGCGAGCTTCTCCAATCGCCTGCGAAAGGGTGCAGGGCTTGACCCGGTCAAGGCGGCATTGCTGCGGGAACTCTCGCCGGAGGCGGCCAGAGCCGCTGCGGAGCAACTCGCTGCTGAGATCAAAGCCTTGCCCCTTCCGGTGCTCGCAACGCGGCCGATCGCCGAAGCGATCTCATCGGCCGGCGGCATCCGCCTGGACGCCATCGATGACCGCTATATGCTGAAGGCGCTCCCCGGCCTTTTCGCCGCCGGAGAAATGCTCGATTGGGAGGCGCCGACAGGCGGCTATCTCCTCACCGCATGCCTCGCGATGGGCCGCGCTGCGGCGCGTGGCGTCGAGGCATGGCTCGCCGATCGTCTGCGGTAACATTGTGAATCACAGACGATTGGTCAGCACGTCTTCACAGCCGACAGCGCTCAGCTTTTCGGCCTGATGGAGAACATGGCACCGGCGACGACAATGAAGAGCCCGATGATTGCGAGTTGCAGCGTGCTCGGGATGCCGACGAGGATCAGCACATTGTTGACGAGCGTGATCAGCAATACCCCGAGAAGTGTTCCGAGCACCGTACCCGACCCTCCGGTGATGCGCGCGCCACCGAGGACGACCGCGGCGATGACGTCCAGCTCCGACCCCGCCAGATCGAAAGGGTTGGCGAGCCGATTGCTCGACACGTGCATGATACCCGCGATCCCGGCGAGCAGACCGGCATAGGCAAAGACGAACACGTGGACGGTGCGCAGGTTGTATCCGAGACGCGAGGCGATGCTGGCGTTTCCGCCCACCGCATAGATAGCCCGGCCGATAAGGGTCCGCTTGAGGATATACCAGGTGGCGAGGGCGGCAACGACCAGAACGAGGAAATAGGCGGGCAACGTCGAGACTGCACCATTCGCCCCCTCATACCGGAAAAGCGCGAGCTTCCCGAAAGCGTCCATGGACTCGGGGATGTTCATGAACAGGGCCGTTCCGATGAACGTCAGCAGAAACCCGCGGATCGCGTATTGCGTGCCGATCGTCACGATCAGTGAGGGCGCCTGCAATGCGTGGACCAGCAAGCCGTTGCAAATGCCTAGGATCGCGCCGCCGGCGGCTGCGATGCCAAGGATCGGCCAGATGGACAGATCCGGCACATAATTCGTGACCAGCATGGTGATGACGTACATCACCAGCGCAGCAATGGCCGTGAACGATACGTCGAGCCCGCCGGATGCCAGCACGACGAGAACGCCAAGCGCAAAGAGGCCGCGCACGACGGTGGAGCGTGCCATGTCGAACAGGTTCGAAACCTGCCAGAAGTCGGGATTGATCGTGCCCACTACGATGCAGACGATCACGACGAGAAGGAAGGTAACGGCCGGAGGGTGGCGGATAAACCAGCGCATGGTCCGGATTGCGGCGGGCACTTCCTCGCTCCCGCTGACGGGGGTCGCTGCGACATCGGCCATGTTATTGAACTCCCTGGCCGTCTTCGGCCATCATCGACTTGTAGATTGCGTCCTCCTCGAGCCCTTCGGCCGGAAAGATATCGGCGACCCGGCCTTTACGCATCACCATCACGCGGTCGCAGTTCTGCAGAAGCTCGGGCAGGTCGTCGCTGATGATGACGACGCTCATGCCGTCTCCTGCAAGGCGCTGAATGATGCGGAATATCGTGTCCTTCGATCCGACGTCGACGCCGACGGTCGGGCCGTGCAGGATGAGCAGGCTCGGCTCGATCGTCAGCCAGCGGCCGATCAGGACCCTCTGCTGGTTGCCGCCTGAAAGGGACATGACGGGGTTGTCGATATCCGGAGTCGCCACCTGCAGATCGTCGACGGTTTTCTGTGCCAGAGCCTTCGCCCGGCGGCTGTCGAGCAGGCCGAAAGCTCCCCGCAGTCGGTCGAGGACCGCCATGACGATATTCTCGCGGATGGATTTTCCAAGGAAAAGCCCTTCGGATAGACGGTCCTCCGGAACATAGCCGATGCCGGCCTCGATCGCCGAGGCGGGTGACGACAGATCGGCCCGTCTGCCTGCGAGCAGGACCGAGCCCCGCCGCGCCGGTTCCACGCCGGCCAGCGAAAGCGCAAGCTCGTTCCGCCCGGAATCGAGAAGTCCCGTAATCCCGAATATCTCGCCCTTGGAAACCGTGAAGCTGACATCGTCGAAGCCGGCACCCCCGAGCCGCTCCACCGAGAGCAGCGTCTCGTCACCATGGGTATCGACGCGATAACGCGTGTCGTCGAGGTTCTTGCCCGTCATCCAGAAGCCGAGTTCGGTCTTCGACTGGGTGGCGACGTCGCATTCGGCAACCTTCAGGCCGTCGCGCATGATGATCGCCTGCCCGCCGATCGCCTTGCATTCGTCGAGCTTGTGCGTGACGAAAAGGACAGACACGCCCTTGGCGTGTAGGCCGTGTACGACGCGAATGAGGTTGTCCACTTCGCGCCGCGTCAGTGCGGTCGTCGGCTCATCCATGATGACCAGACCGGCATCCGAAGCGATCGCGCGAGCAATGGCGATGAGCTGGCGCGTTGCGATGGGGAGTTCTTCGACGGGGGTCGACAGAAAGGCGGGCTCCGTCGGCAGTCCGACGTCCTTCAATGCACGGACGGCCGTCTCCCGCAGGCCCTTGAGGTCGAGACGCCGCGCGAGGCTCCCGTTCGAGGCAACCAGCTGCTGCGTCAGCGCGACATTCTCTTCGACGCTCAGATTGGGAAGAAGCGACAGGTCCTGATAAACCGTCTCGATGCCGGCTGCCAGGGCGCCGATCGGCGTCAGCCCCTCGACCTTTTTGCCGTTGATCGTAAGCTCACCGCCATCTGCCGGTTGGGCGCCGGAAATGATCTTGATAAGCGTGCTCTTGCCGCATCCGTTCTCGCCCATCAGATGGTAGGTACGGCCGCGCTCGATCGTGAAGCTCACCCCCTTGAGCGCGCGAACACCGCCGAAGCGCTTCTCCAGGTCGCGAACTTCCAGGAAGGGCATCGTATCGCTCCGCGCCCCTGCGGAGGGCATCTTCGTCTCGGCAATGATAGTCGACTGCATTGGCATGGTCCGGAGTTGCGGTCTGTTCGCCGGCAGGGCCATCCCTGCCGGCGGATGCGGCTGCAGCCGCGGATCCTTCGATGCGGATCAGAACGGGTACTGGCTGTAGTTGGACTTATCGACGTCGACCCAGGCTTCGCCGACAACGATGATGCCGTCGCCAGGGCCGTTCTTCACGGATACCTTGTTGTAACCCGGCACCCCGAGATCCATGCCGTCCGTGATTTCCTTACCCTCGATCACGAGCTGGGCAACCTTGTTCATGACGTAGCCGGCATCCTTCGGGTCCCAGAAGGAGATGCTCTGTACGGCACCCGATTCGAGATACTTGGCCGTGTCCTTCGGCAGACCGAGGCCGACGACGCAAACCTTGCCGACGAGGCCGGCTTCCTCGACCGCGCGGCCGATCCCGATCACGTCAATGGCCGAACCACCCTGGAAGCCCTTGATGTCGGGATACTTGCGAAGGATTTCGCGTGCCTTTTCGTAGGCTTTGTTGGCGTCGTTGAAGGACTCGTTTTTCTCCGAAACGAGTTCCATTTCCGGATATTTCTTGGCGTTCTCTGCACCCCCGTCGGCCCACTGCACGTGCGTGAGGCTGCCCAGCGATCCCACGAATGAGGTCCACTTGCCGGATTTGCCCATGCATTCGGCGAGCTTCTCGTTGAAGCGCGCGCCAAAGACCTTGTTATCGAAGGCTTCGATATCGACCTGCGTGTTCTTCAGGCTGTCGGCTTCGTGCGTGATGATCTTGATGCCGCGGTTCATCGCCCGCTTGAAGACGCCTTCGAGAGCGGAAGGGTCCATCGGCACGACGGCGATTGCGTTAACGTTCTTCGCGACGAGATCTTCGATGAGGCGAAGCTGCTGGGCCGCGTCGGCCTTGGCCGGTCCGATCTGGCTCGTCGAAACAGCTGGGTTGTCCTTGCCATAGGCAACGACACCTTCCTCCATGCGCGTGAACCAATTCTCACCGGTCACCTTGACGACGGTCACGACGGAGGGAGCGTCCTGGGCGACGGCAAGCTGGGCGGCGCAAAGCGCGCCCAAAGCGACCGTGCAGGCGGCAATCTTCTTGTAGACAGACATGAGTGTCTCCTCATCACTTGTTGTTTGCCCGACCAGAAATCGACGGCGGGGGGCATTGCGCCGTTTGGGGACCTCGGGATCAGCGTCGCGGCGAAAGATATGCGCGGAGATCGACGCGCGACGTTGCCAGGAACACGATCAGAAGCAGTCCCCAGGCGCAGTCGCGGAAGAAATTCGAGATATCGAGGAAATTGAACAGGCTGGACAGCATCTGAAGCGCCGTCGCGGAAAGGACGACACAGACCGTGCGTCCATATCCACCGTCAGGCCGTACACCCGCCATCACGACGATCAGAATGGCGATGAGAACGTAGGAGCTGCCATAGTCCCACTTCACGCTGGAGGTGCGGGCGGCGATGATGATTCCAGCGATCGAAGCAAGCACTCCGCAGACGGTATAGGTCAGAAGAAGCATCCGGCGCTGCGGGATGCCGGCATAACGGGAGGCCTTGGCATTGCTGCCCATCAGGTAGAGTTTGAAACCGAAAGGCGTGAAGCGGAGCACGACGCCGATCAGGGCCGCGATGACGACGAAGAGCGTGAAGCACATCGGCACACCGAGTACCGGGGTGTTGCCGAAATTGTCGAGGGGCTCGATGTAGCCGAGGGTGATCGCGGAGCCGTTGGTGAAAGCGACAGCGAGACCTGTGAAAAATAGCTGCGTGCCGAGCGTGGCGATGATCGGCGTAAGGCCGGCGAATGCAATCAAGGCACCGTTCAGCAAACCGCCGGCGAGACCGATCAGCAGCGCCATCGCCGCAAACAGCCACGAGAAAGCAAGGGGCGCTTCATCGGCTGAAACCCAGTCGCGCACCAGCAGGTAGGAACCTACCCCGGCAAGATTGGCGAGAGCGATGCCCGACAGATCGATGCCGCCGCCTCCGGCGATCATGGCGAGCATCACGCCGAGAGCCAACAGCGCAAGCTCCGGAACCTGAGCGGACATCGACTGAAAATTGTAGAGGCTGAGAAAGGTATCTCCGGCGAACACGACGGCGAGCGCGACCACGAGAACATTGGTCGCCACAAGAAAGTTGAATTGCCGGTCGGCAAACACGCTTTTCATTTCAGCCTCTCCCACACCGCATTTCAGGGGTGTCTCACGCCCCGCCGACTTCCCGCCGCCCCAAGCCGATCGCCGGAGCGGCGACAGCAGGATAACGTCAAGTCTTTGAAAAAAAACAGGAATCTCGACGATATCTGCTTCCATCCTTATCGAATTTTCGGCAATCTAACGTGAATGTTGACATTTGTCGAGCCATGTTTGAATTATGTAGGAAATTCGCAGTACGACGTGAGCCGGCTGTTCGCCAGGGAGGATTTCTCGATCAATATTTTCCAGCCGGCCTGGCACCCGAACTGCGCCGGCAAACCCCGGTCTGCTCCGGCAGACGATGTTAGATTCAACGTAGTGTTGCGCTGGGCCGTATCGCCAGCGACGGACAAAAGAGGACTGCCATGCAGCGTTTCATCAACAATCCCGACGAAGTCGTCGAGGATACCGTCAAGGGTTTCGTCAAGGCGCATGCCGACATCGTCCGCCTCGGCGAAAATCCGCGCGTCATCGTCGCAAGGGGCGCGCCGGTTGCCGGCAAGGTGGGTGTCGTGACCGGCGGCGGCTCCGGCCATGAGCCTGCCTTCATCGGCTACACCGGCCGCAACATGCTGGACGCGGTCGCCGTCGGCGAGCTCTTTTCCTCCCCGACGGCCAAGAGCTTTCACGACGCGATGCGCGAGGCAGACGGCGGTAAGGGCGTCGTCTGCCTCTACGGCAACTATGCCGGCGACAACATGAACGTGAAGATGGCGGTGAAGCTCGCGGCCAAGGCAGGGATCGAAGTTGCGACGGTCGTGGCCAATGACGACGTCTGCTCCGCGCCGCCCGAAGAGCGCGAGAAGCGGCGCGGCGTCGCCGGAGAAATCTTCATGTGGAAGATCGGCGGGGCCAAGGCGGCCGCCGGCGCGAGTCTCGAAGAGGTCCGTGCGGCTGCCCAGAAGGCGATCGACAATTGCCGCTCGATCGGGGTCGGGCTCGGCCCCTGCACCCTCCCCGCGGTCGGGCATCCAAACTTCCGGATCGAGCCGGGCACGATGGAAGTCGGTATCGGCCATCACGGTGAGCCCGGCCTGCGCGTCGAAGCGCTGAAGACCGCCGAAGAGGTCGCTGTCGACATGTGCAAGATCGTGCTGGACGATCACGACCTGCCGCAGGGCACGGAAGTGGCTGTGCTCGTCTCCGGCCTCGGCGCAACGCCGCTCAACGAACTCTACATCCTGAACGACACGATCGAGCGCGAGATCACCGCCCGGGGCCTCAAGATCTACCGCACCTTCGTCGGCAACTACTTCACTTCGCTCGAAATGGTCGGAGCGACGCTGACGGTCATGGCGCTCGACGAAGAACTCAAGGCGCTCCTCGATGTCGAGGTCCGCTGCACCGCCGTTCTCTGAGGACATGGACATGCAGACGTTTGAAAATGCAAGAGCCGGCGACATCGTCCTCACGCTTGCCGACCGGATCATCGAAAACCGCGCCTATCTGAGCGAGATCGACGGCAAGATCGGCGATGGCGATCACGGCGTGAACATGGCCAAGGGCTTTGGCCTTGCCGCAGAACGCCTGAAGGGCAAGGACGCCTCGCTTGCAGAGGCGCTCGATACGCTCGGCACCGTGCTGATGACGGAGATCGGGGGCTCGATGGGGCCGCTCTACGGCGTGATGTTCACCGAATTCGCGCAAAAGATCGAGGGCGCTGATGCAATCGACGCCGCCGCCTATAGCCGCATGCTTCATGCGGGGCTCGAAGGCATCCGGTCGATCGGCTCCGCCAAGGTGGGCGACAAGACGCTGCTCGACACCTTGGTGCCTGCGGTCGACGCCTTCGATGCGGCGACTGCCGACGGCAGGCCCTTCGCCGAAGCGCTCGACGCACTTGTATCGGCGGCGGAGGCCGGCCGCGACTCGACGCGCGACCTCATCGCGAGGATCGGCCGGGCGAGCCGCCTCGGCGAACGCTCGCTCGGCGTGTTGGACGCCGGCGCCACCTCCTGTGCGATCATCCTCAGGGAGTTGTCCCACGGGGCACGCGCCCGGCTCGCCTGACGTCACCTTCGCGCGATTCCGTGCAAAGGGGTTAGCGGCACCCGGGCCCCATTGCAAAAGCACGGCGTTGCTTCCATCCTCGCGGTCCGAAAACAGGGGAAGTACAGGACTGCATGACGATCAAGACACCTTCTGCGCGCAAGGGCGCTGCCAATCGAAGCGGTACGATCGATGCTTCGGACGCGATCCCCTTGCGCTACGGTGACGACCCCTATGTCTGGGCCTGCTGGCTTTATTACGAAGACGGCATGACGCAGGGCGAGATCGCCGAGGCCATGGGTGTGTCGCGGGCGACGGTAAACAGCTATCTCGCCGACGCCCGCGAAAAAGGCATCGTCAACATTTCGATCGAGCCGGCGCGGCTGGCATCGCTCACCATCGCCCAGGAATTGAAGCGGCATTTCGGCCTGACCGACTGTCTCGTGGTCCCGAGCGACGACAATGCACGTCCATTGATCGATCGCCTCGGCGCGGCCGGGGCGCAGGCGCTTCCAAAACTCCTGAAATCCGGCGATACGCTCGCCGTCGCCTGGGGCCGCACCGTGCTTTCTGTTGGCGAACACGCCGGGATCGCTTCCCTTCAGGACATGACGGTGGTTCAGGCGACCGGCGGCACCACGGCCTCTTTTGCCTATACGCCGGAGCTTTGTGCCTCGGCGGTCGCCCGTGCAATTTCGGCCCGCTGCGTCAACATCACCGCGCCGGCGGTGGTCAAATCGCCCGAGCTCCTGCATATGCTTCTGGAAGAGCCTCTGGTTCAGGAGCAGTTCGCGACTTTGGCGAGGGCAAACCGGGTGCTTTTCGGCATCTCCTCTCTTCGGCCGAATTCCACCATTCATACCAGCGGTTTCTTCGAATCGGTCTCGCTGCAGGACTATCTGGCGGCCGGCGCCGTCGGCGTCGTTGCGGGCCGTTTCATCGATGAACGCGGCCGTCCGGTCGCGGGCCCGCTCGACCATCGCACGGTCGGCATCTCGCTGGACCTGCTCCGCAAGATAGGAACGCGCATTGCGGTCGCTGGCGGCTTCGACAAGGTTCCGGCCCTGCTCGCGGCGTTACGCGGCGGCTATGTCAACGTGCTCATCACGGACGCGGCGACCGGTCACGGTATCTTGCGGGCCGACGGCGTCACGGCACTCGACGCCAAGCTTTCGCACCGCCCGAAGCTTGTCCAGACACCGAGCTCCTATCGCACCCACGTCAAGAAATTCCTCAACAACCCGAACGAAGTCGTCGAAGAGATGCTGGATGGAGCCGTCAAGGCGCATGAGATTTACCTGCAGCCGATCAACGGATCGCACCGGGCGCTCGTCGCGCGCAACGGCCCCAGGCCCGGAAAAGTCGGCCTCGTCATCGGCGGGGGCACGGGGCACGAGCCGTGCTTCCTCGGTTATGTCGGCAAGGGTCTCGCCGATGCGGTTGCGGTCGGCAACATCTTTTCCTCACCGCCGCCCGATCCGATCGTGCAATGCGCCGAGGCCGCGTCCGGAGGCGAAGGAGTGCTCTTCGTCTACGGCAACTATGCCGGCGACGTGATGAACTTCGAGATGGCGGCTGAAATCGCCGAAGAAAAGGGCATCAAGGTAAAGACTGTCCTGACGACCGACGACGTCGCCTCCTCGCCGGTCGAAGACCGCGAGGGCCGGCGCGGCGTTGCCGGCAACTTCTTCATCTTCAAGATCGCGGGCGCGGCCTGCGATCGGGGCCTGTCGCTGGAAGCGTGCGAAGCCGTCACGCGAAAGGCGAACCTGCGCACCTATACGGTGGGAGTCGCGCTCGAACCCGGATCGATGCCGCAGACGCGCCGGCACAATTTCGAGATCGGCCCGGACGACATGGAGGTCGGCATGGGCATCCACGGCGAACCGGGGGTGACGCGCGAGCGCATCCGATCGGCGGACGAGATTACCGACAGCATCATGGACCGCATCTTCAAGGAGATGAAGACAGCACCCGGCGAGCGCGTCGCCGTTCTCGTCAATTCCTTCGGTGCGACGCCCCTCATGGAACTCTATATCCTGTTCCGGCGGGTCCAGCAGCGACTGGCGGCAAAGGACATTCTGATCGAAGCGAATTGGATCGGACATTATTGCACCTCACTGGACATGGCCGGCGCTTCGATCACCATTCTCCATCTTGATCAGGAGCTGTCCGATCTGCTTCATCACCCTTGCGAAACGGCCTTCCTGAAGGTCAACTAGAACTGGCCTGGAGATCAGCTGGAACCGGCGGAAGCCCTGGCCGGTGCTGCGGATCCACCCGAAGGCCGCGGGAGGAAAATGATGTCGGAAAGCGCGGTGCGCCGCTTGATCGAAGTGTTCGAGGCGATCTCCACTGCCATCGAGGCGGAGAGAGACCACCTGTCCGAACTTGACGGCGCGATCGGCGATGCCGATCACGGGATCACCATGGCGATCGGCTTTTCAGCCGTGACCGGCGAACTTGCAAGGACGGATGCAGGCAGCGCCGGGCTGAGCGGCGTCATGACCGCGGCGGCAAGCGCCTTCCTGAATGCCGTCGGAGCTTCGACGGGACCGCTTTACGCCACCGCCTTCCGCCGTGCGGCCCAGGCCCTGGAAGGACGCGACACATTGGACATCGAGGCTTGCTCTCTCCTCATCCAGGCGGTTGCCTCCGGCATAGGCGAGCGCGGCAAAGGGCAGCGCGGCGACAAGACGATGCTCGATGTCTGGCTTCCCGCCGCCGACGCAGCGGCGCAGGCGGTCGCAGCCGCCAAGTCCACCGCCGCCTTCTGGGCGGATGTGACCGCAGCCGCCGAGAACGGCGCCAGCGCTACGCGTTCCATGGTGGCGACGAAAGGCCGTGCGGCCCGGGTCGGAGAGCGCTCGCTCGGTCACATGGATCCCGGCGCCGCCTCGGCCGTCCTGATCATTCGTGCCATGGCCCAAACCCTGCGCGAGGGCTAGAGCGCCTCACTGCTTCATTACACGGTTTTCCGGGAAGTGCTCTAACCCGCTTCCGGCGCCGGCGGGGCCTCACCCGCCGTCAACATCTGCATCAGCGCGAGTTCACTCCTCACGCCCTGCCGGTAAAGATGGAACAGCATCTTGCCCAACTCCGCACCGTGTTCGCTTTCCGGCTCCAGCTCCCTGGAGGAGCAGGCATAAACGTGAACACGTCGCAACATCAAGATTTCGTCGTCGTCAATGGCGAGATCCGAGAAGCGCACCGACATTTCCTTTGACCCTCTAATCAAAGCGGCTTTGTTGATGATGAGTTAATATCGGTGCGGATACGGCTCGAATCCAGACCCCCGCCACAATCTTCGGTGAAGAGAGTTAAGCGAACACCAAAGCCCTCCACTTGCCTTTTGCTTTGCCTCCCATAGTTGAAATAGAAGGCAGCACTTTTCAACGAACGAGGCAGACAACATGTCGGTATTGATCAGCATCCTGATCACCTTTCTCGTCGTCATACTGGTTCTCTATCTCGTCAATCGGCTTCCCCTCGACGGGCGCACCAAACAGATTGTCCAGGTCATCGTCATCATTATCGGCATCCTGTCGCTGCTGCGGTATCTTGCCGTGTTCTGACCTCCACCGGTGCTGCGGTCCCCTGTCCCTCCCGGCGGCAGCAACATGTGAACGCGGCCTGCAGCACTGCCGGGAACCTTGGCCCGGCTTCCCCATTAGGGGCCGAGTGAACAGTGCGGTTCGTGAAACGAACGGAGGCGGCCATGATGCGAGCAGCTGTTTTCCTGGCATTGGCGGCGGCGGTGGCCGTTGCGCGGCACCAGACCGCGACTGCGCAGGATTCGCCGCGTATGCTCGACACCGAAAGCGGGCCGGTCAGCGTCGAAGTCTTCGCGGGCGGCCTCGAGCATCCCTGGGGCGCTGCCCTTCTGCCGGATGGCGACATGCTGGTGACGGAGCGTCCCGGCAGGCTGCGCCTCGTTTCGGCCGAGGGAGCCGTCGGCGAACCGATCGAAGGGGTCCCGGATGTCTTCGCCCAGGGTCAGGGTGGGCTTCTCGATGTTGCACTCGATCCGGATTTCGCGACGAACAGGACTGTCTATCTTTCCTTTGCCGAGGAACGCGAAGGCGGCGCGGCCACCTCGGTCGGCCGTGGCCGGCTGAACGACGACGCCACCGCGCTTTCCGATTTCAAGATAATCTTCCGGCAGGAGCCGGCGGCTTCAGGCGAGAATCATTTCGGCTCGAGGTTGGCCTTTGCGCCGGACGGCAAACTATTCATCACGCTCGGCGAACGCTTCGACATGCAGGAGGCCCAGGATCCGGCCAACCATCTCGGCACGATCGTCCGCCTCAATCCCGATGGCTCGATACCGGACGACAACCCCTTCGTCGGCCGCGAGGGCGCCGACGAGATTTGGTCCTACGGCCACCGCAACGTGCAGAGCGCCGCCATTCATCCGGAAACCGACGTGCTTTGGACGGCAGAGATGGGACCGATGGGGGGAGACGAGTTGAACATACCCGAGGCCGGCAAAAACTATGGCTGGCCGGCGGTGAGCTGGGGCAGACATTATACGGGCGAACGAATTCCCGATCCGCCGAGCCGGCCCGAATTCGCAGGCTCCATCCATAGCTGGACGCCCGTGATCTCACCCTCGGGAATGATGTTCTATACGGGCGACCTGTTTGCGGACTGGCGGGGCGACCTCCTGATCGGCGGCCTGTCGGCAGGCGGTATCGTCAGAGTGCAGACGGACGGCCAGAAGGTGACCGGCGAGGAAGTTCTTTCGCTCGAGGCACGGATTCGCGATCTCCTCCAGGCTTCCGATGGCTCGGTGCTCGCGCTGATCGACGCCGCATCCGGCAGGATTCTGCGCTTGAGGCCCGCCAACTAGGTCCGGGATTGCGTGCGCGGGTGAAGGAAACCGCTCGTTACGTCCGGGGCATTTGCTTCGGCGAGCCGGGAGAGGAATTGCTCCATCAGCGCGGAGTCGCCGAAGCGGCGCATGGAGCGCTCGCTTGCGAGCGAAAATTCGGGGTCCACTTCGGTCAGGCGCGCCATTGTGCGCTGCGCTCCCTCGACGTCTCCCCGCTGGCTCAGAACCGCCGTCCGTATCAGCAGGCAATCCGCCTCCTGCGGCGCACGGATGAGGCATTCCCGCAAGACCTCGTCGGCCTCATCGAGACGACCGGCAGCATAGAGCGCCTGCCCGTAGACATAGGTATAATATTCCGGTGCCATGGGATGCAGCCGGCGAGCCCGCTCGGCGTTTTGCACCGCCTCGTCATAGCTGCCGAACCGGACCTGCGCCTTTGCCAGCGCCATCAGGCTGTCCGGGTCGTTCGGATTGAGTTCGACGGCCCTTTGTGCCGCCTGCATGGCGCCGGGATAGTCGCCGGTTGCCGAAAGGCCGAAGCTGAGGACCTGGAAGCCGGCAGCGAGGTTCGGATCGAGGCGGACTGCCTGGCGTGCCTCGCTGAGGCCGGTTTCCACATCGGTCGTCGTCGCCCTGCCGCTGAGGTTCTGCACGAAGTCGACGATATAGGTCATCCCCAGATTCGCGCGCGCCGCGGCGTAACCGGGGTCAAGCTCGAGGGCACGATGAAGCAGCGCACGGGCAGCGATCAGCGCCTCCGCATCCTTCGAACCGTGCTTGTAGCGGTCACGCGCCTTGAGGACGAGGTCGTAAGCCTGGAGGTTCTCGGTCGGCCGTTCCGCCGCATTCGAGACTTCCGACTCGCGCACATAGGAAACCAGATGCGAGACGATTTCGGCCGTCAGCTCGGTCTGGACGGCAAATATGTCCTCGACCCGGCGGTCGTAACTGCGCGACCAGAGATGCGCACCGCTGCGCGCATCGATCAGCTGCGCCACCACGCGAAGCTGGTCCCCGGCGCGCCGGGCACTGCCTTCGACCACATAGCCGGCACCCAGCCTTTCGCCGATGAGGCGGATGTCTTCTGCCTGACCGCGCAGGGCGAAGGTCGAATTGCGGGCAATCACCTGAAGCTCGGGGTTTCGCGCCAGATTGGCGATTATATCCTCGGTAAGCCCGTCGGCGAAATAGCTCTGCTCGGCGTCGCCGCTCATATTGTCGAAGGGCAGCACCGCAACCGTCGGCCTTGCATCGGCGAGTTCGCCGCCCGCCAGGCGCGCGAGGCTGCCGGCCAGGTCGGCGCCGACGGCTCTTACCTCCGGCGCCTGCGCTGCGGCAGCGGCGAGGACGAGTGCCGCGGCCCCGATGGCGTAGGGCAAGGCCGCGCGCCGGCCACGAGCGATCCGCCCAAGCCAGCCGCGACGGTTCTTTTCGTCCGCATCGAGCCGCACCGCGTAGACGGCGAACGGCTCGGGAATGTTCTTCGCCTGCCTCCGGCCGATGCTGTAGAAGAGCTTGCTGCGGTTCCGGTCGGCGCTGCGGACCACCGCCTCGCTCACGAAAATGCCGCCCGGCTCGGCCATGGCTTCGAGCCGCGACGCGACGTTCACGCCGTCGCCGAACATGTCGCCGTCGGCTTCTATGACGTCGCCGAGGTTGATGCCGAGGCGCATGTCGAAGGGCTGCTCGGAAAATCCGTTCTGGATTTCGATCGCGGCATCGAGCGCCTCGTTGACGCTCGGAAACGTCGCGAGAAAACCGTCCCCTGTCGTCTTGAAGGTGCGGCCGCCGTGCTTCTCGACCGAAGGTATGATCAGTCCGCTGAAAGTCGCCCGCAGGGCGGCATAGGTCGAGGATTCATCCTCGGACATCAGACGGGTATAGCCGACGATGTCGCCAGCGACGATTGCTGCGAGTTTACGTTCCATCACGAGCCTCGACAGTCTTCACGCGCATCTTTATTGGACCAACCCCACCCGTCCACTCAAAACTCCGTGTCCGCCGCATCGCCTGCGGAGTGCATCCTGCGACGACGCGTGCGTTCCAACTCGCCGTTGACAAGGAACCGGGTGCTTGGCGTAAGAGGGTATGGCTACGAAGAAGGACGCGAACGGTCGCTCATACACTGCACATGATTGCGGCCTTTGGGTGGCGACAATTCCATTGCAGTCGGGTACCCGCGCGGAGTTAGAGCGTTTTAGTGTTTCATCAAGATACCAACGCTCTAACCTCTTGAAATGGCGCACTTCCGGACGGAAAACCGTTACATGCTTTTTCTGGAAGTGCTCTCGCGCCACGCGAGGACCGGCGCCACGGCTTCGCGAAGGGCTGCGAGATCCGCCTCTTCGACCTTCCGGAAGGGGCGTCTGGAGGGGCCTCCGGGAAGGCCCATGATGCCGAGCAGCGCCTTGGACCCCGGCATGACGCCGACCTTGATCAGCACCTGGATCACGCGGTTCGCCATGGCCTGCAGCCGCCGGGCCTCCTCGATCCGCCCGGCCGCTGCGCAGTCCCTGAGCGCGACGAACAGATCGCCCATGAAATTATACGTGGTGCCTATCGCACCCTGTGCGCCCATCGCGAAACCGGCCAGGCACATTTCATCATAGCCGTTGTATACGATGGCGTCGGGTACTGCATGCCGGATGCGTTCGAGCTGGAACATGTCGCTCGACGTATGCTTGATGCCGATGATGTTGGGATGCGAGAGAAGCTCGACCAGTTCGGGCAAGGTGAAGCCGCTGGTGCGGGCCGGGAAGTTATAGACGATGAGAGGCAGGGCCGAAGCATCGGCGAGCTCCCGATAATGCGCCATGACTTCGGGCCGGGAGAAGTCGTAGTAGAAGGGCGGGATCGCCGAAATCGCCTGGTAACCCGATTTGGCCGCATGCTGCGAAAGCCTGAGCGCATCTCTCGTCGCGATCGTGCCGACATGAGCGATCAGCGTCAGGCGGCCGGACGCGGCGGCGGCAACGTCGGAGAGGTAGTCCGCGCGCTCGTCGAGCGACTGCAGCATCGCTTCGCCCGAGCTGCCGCCGACATAGACCCCGTCGATGCCGAGACGGACCTGAAAATCGACGAGCGCCCCGATGGCCTGCCGGTCAATGCTTTCGTCTTCGGAGAACGGGGTAAGGAGGGCCGAATAGATCCCTTCGAGTTTCATCTTATGATCGCTTTCACTGGCTCGTGGAAAAAAGCTCGGGCAGTTGGCGGCGGGCAGCGGTGCCAAGCTCGATCACCGCTTCACCGGGGGCGGACCTATAGGGCCAAAGCAATTCCGGCCCGATTGGGCACCAGCGGCCGGCTGCAGCCATCGCCTTGTCGAGCGCGGCGTTGGACAGGCCATGGCGCACAGCAAGCGGCAGGACATGCTCGTTCATGAAGCCGACGACGCGGGCCTCGAAGGCAAGAGCGCCTGCCGGATCCTCCCGAAGCTGATGCCACCACCTGACGGCCCCGGCGGGGCTCAGGCAGGCGACATTGGAATAGGAGCCGCGGCCGCCTCCGAGGCAGCCGCTCGCCATGAAATGTCCGGGAATGAAGACGGCGAGATCCGGCAGCTTGCGACGAAGCTCCCCGTACCAGACTTCGTCGCCGCCCGGCAGTTTGGCCCCGATGAGCATAGAGAGACGGGCCTTTAGCCTTGCGATCTCGTCAAGGTTCAGCCGGCGCTTGGCATGAGGCGGGTTATAAAGGATCAGCGGAGTGTCGGGCGCAGTTGCCGCCATACCGGCGAAGAAGACCTCCGCCTCGTCATAGCTCGGGGCCCACCAGTCCGGCAGGGTGATCTGAACGGCATCAGGTCGCAGAGAGGCGACGCGGGCCAGGCGTTCGCGCGCGACACGCGCATTCGAATGCGACACGCCGATCTGGAACGGCAGGGCGACGGAATGGCAAAACTCGGAGACCAACTGGCTCAGCCGGTCGAATTCACGCTCCGTCTGGCTGTGGAATTCACCCGCGGTGCCGTTGGTGTAGACGCCCTGAATTCCGCTTTCGAGGAGCGCGGAAAGCTGCTCATCCAAAGCGGACCATTCGATTTCCCCTCGTCGGTCCAGCGGCAGGAGCACTGCTCCCCAGATGCCTTCGGGCGGCCTGACTTGCGGGCTCATCGGGCGGCTCCGAGCATCTGGTCGGGGATGAAGGTGACGAGCGCCGGAAAGATGGTGATCAGCACCAGGACGACGATGAGCGGAATGAGAAGAGGCAGGATACCGCGTGCGAGCACGCCGAAGGGAATGTCGGCGACCTTGGACACGACGAAGAGCGCCACGCCCATGGGCGGCGTCAAAATGCCGATCATCAGGTTGAACACGACCATGACGCCGAAGTGGACGGGATCCACACCGAATTGGAGCGCGGTCGGGACCAGCACCGGTACGATGAGCAGCAGGATTGCCAGGGCCTCGATAAAGGTCCCGAGCGCAAGCAGCATGAGATTGACGAGGATCAGGAATGTCAGCGGGTCTTCCGCATATGTGAGAAAGAACGTGGCGACGTGCTGGGGTACCTGCTCTCGCGCGATCACATAGCCGAATAGCGACACGCCCATGATGAGAAGGCCGACGGCGGCCGTATGGCTGACAGTCTCGCGCAGTACGGTCACGAGTTTGGCGAAGGTGATTTCACGGTAGACGACGACACCGAGGAACAGCGCATAGCTGGCCGCGACCACCGCAGCCTCGGTCGGCGAGAACACCCCCGCAAAGATGCCGCCGATGATGATGAAGGGCGTGATGAGCGGAAGCAGCGCGTGCCAGAAGGTGGACCACACCCGGCGAAAGCCGGCGCGCTGCGCGGTCGCATAGTTGCGGCGCCAGGCGATCACGTAGACCATGATCATGAGCGAGGCCGCGCAAAGAAGTCCCGGTACGATCCCGCCGAGGAAAAGGCCTCCGATCGAGGTATTGGCGATCACGCCATAGACAACGAGGGGAATGGAAGGCGGGATGAGCGGGCCTATGATTGCCGATGCGGCGGTGATCGAACCGGAAAACTGCTCGTCATAGCCGGCGTCGCGCATGGCCTTTATCTCAAGCTGACCAAGGCCGGCGGCATCGGCGACGGCCGAGCCGGACATGCCGGAAAACAGCACGCTCGCCATGATGTTCACATGGCCTAGCCCGCCCCTGATATGGCCGACAAGCGCCTTGGCGAAGTCGAAAATGCGCTCGGTCACGCCCGAGAGATTCATCAATTGTGCGGTGAGGATGAAAAAGGGGACCGCAAGCAGCGGAAAGCTGTTGAGGCCGGCGATCATGCGCTGGCCGGCAAAGTTCAGGCCCGTCCCCTGCCAGAGCATGTAGGCGAGCGCAGCCACGATCAGCGTGAATCCAACCGGCATGCCGGCGATCAGAAGGGCAAACCATCCCCCGAAGAGCGTCGCCATCTAGAGATACCTTTCGAAAGGGGCATCGACCGACGGGCGGCGGGCGCCGAAAAGCAGCCGGACATCCCGCGCCATGACAAGCATGATCCGGACAGCCGCCAACAGGCCGAATACGGGCAAGGCGCCGTAAAGCCACGACTCCGGCACGCCGATCGCGATCGACATCACCTTGTGGGCGCGCATGGCCCCGAAGAAACCGTAGTAAACGAGAACGAGCAGCGCGGTGAGCACCAGGACATCCAGAACGAGCCGCAGAAAGAGCTGCGCCCGCTCCGGGAGCATCCGCGGCACGATATCCATGGTGATGTGCGTCCGTGAGGTTACGCCTTCTGCCGCGCCAAGCGCCACCAGCCAGACGAAGGCATAACGCGCAGCCTCCTCTGTCCAGAACATCGGATCATGGAAGACGAAACGGGTGACGATCTGCAGTGCGATCACAACGAAGGCGAAGACCAGCAGGATCGCGGCCAGTGACTCTTCGATGTGGGCAAAGCTTCGCCAGCGGCTTGGATTGGCCATTGCTGAACTCCCCGGAATGGAGGGCGCGGCCATCTGTGGCCGCGCCTGCGGGCGGTTAACGGAGATCGAGCAGCGTCTTCACCGTGTCGGCACCGAATTTTGCGTCGAGATCGGCATAGACGGGCTTCATCGCTTCCTGGAACGCCGCCTTGTCGGGCTCGACCACGGTGATGCCGCGCTCGCGAAAATCGCTGACGAGGCTCGCTTCCTTGTCGGTGACCAACTTGTCGTTGAGGGCACCGCCCGCCTCGAATGCCTCCATCACGACCTTCTGGTCGGCGGGCTTGAGCGCATTCCACGTGTCTTCCGACATAAGGATGACCTGGTCCTGCACCAGATGCCCAGTCAGGGAGACATGGGACTGGACCTCGGTGAACTTCATCGAGTCGATGATGGGCAGCGGGTTTTCCTGGCCGTCCACCTGATTGGTCTGGAGTGCAAGATAGACCTCGGCGAATGCGACCGGCGTGGGGCTCGCGCCCATCGCCTTCGCCCAGGTAAGAAGCGGCGCGGAGTTCGGGACGCGCAGCTTCATGCCCGCGAAATCGGCAGGCTTTTCGATCGGTTTCTTTGCCGTCGTGTGCCGCGTCCCGAAGTACCAGGAGTCGACCATGCGCCACTTGTGCTCGGTCCGCATCTCGTCGACGATCCCCTTACCCCAGTCGGAGGCGATGATCTTCTGAAGGTGATCGAAGTCGCCGACGACATAGGCGGTGCTCGCCAAGACCGCCCGGGGAACCCAGGCGTCCATCCCGCCAAACGGGTTCAGCGTGAAGTCGAGCTCGCCGAGCGTCACCTGCTCCATCATCTCGGTGAATGTACCGAGCTGAGAATTCGGGAAGATTTCCAGCGTCAGCCGGCCGCCCGATTTTTCCTTGATGATGCGCGCGGCCTCGGTGACGCCCTCGAATTGCGGGTCTCCGGCCGTACCCTGCATTCCCAGGCGCAATGTGCGCGCCTCTTGAGCCATGGCTTGCGACGCCATCAGCAGCCCCGCAAGCGCGAGCGAAATCATTCCCGTTTTCATTGTTGCTCCTCCCATTATCGGCCCGATGCTACGGGCTCGTTTGCCTGTATTTACGCGCTGCACTCTCCAGGTGCTCGCGCATGACCTTTCCGGCACGCTCCGGATCGCGGGAGCGGATGGCCTCCACGATCGCCACGTGCTCCTCGAAACTCTCCCTGTTGGAAATCTCCGGCCTGGTCGGCAGAGGCCTTTGGCCGATCAGCCAGTCCACGAACGCGTCGTGGACCGCGACGAAAATGGGATTCGAGACCATCTGGGTCAGCGTGCGGTGGAAGGCGACATCGGTGGCAGCAAAGGCGCGAGCCTTGCCGATGGCGGCCTCATTGCGCGCCAGCGCGGCGTCGATTGCTTCGATCTGCTCCGCTGTCGCATGGGCAGCAAGATGGCGCGCGCATCCCTCCTCCAGGAACAGGCGCGCCTGCTCGAAATTGGCCACGCCCTCGGGATGGCCGAGCAGCATGCGCGCAGCGCCCGCAAGCGAAGACAGGAAGTGGTCCGGCGTCGGCCGCGTGACTTTGGCACGCTCGCCCGTGCTGACCTTCACCAGCCCCATGCGCTCCAGCGCATAAAGCGCCTCGCGGATCGAGGGCCGCCCGACCCCGAACAATTCCATCAGGTCTCGCTCGGAAGGAAGCGTCGCCCCCAGAGGATAGATCTCGTCGCGGATCATCTCCTCCAGTTTCAACCGGACTTCGTCGGAAAGCTTCTTGCGAACGGCCAGTGTGCTCATGGTGTGATTGTTAAGGTGTTATACCACGAGAGTCAAGAGCGCGTCGGCTGCCCGGAACGCATTCGCCGCGCAACGGCAGCTCTCCGCCGCCGTCGGGACGGCGCATGTCGAGGCTCTGTGCTCAACTGGACTTAATGTCGACGAAGAAAATATCCGATCGCGAGCCCGAGGCCGGCAAGAACCAGGACGGTTTGCAAAGGACGTCGAGGCTCAGGGCTGTCCGGGCGTTCTGCCGCGTCCCGTGCATCCTGCGTATCGACGACCCTGGTATGCGGGCGATCGAAGCCGGAGGCGACCTGCTCATGCCAACGGCCGGCGGGATCCTGGAACTCGATGGCCTCGGTAGAGCCGGGAAGCTCATGATGGCGCGCCGCGATCTCGGCTGCGGCCAGTGCATCGTCATGGGTGGGGAAGGTCTCGGAGAAGACGTCGTCGACCTTGTAGGCCCAGCCCCCATCGTGTTCCACAATTTCATATCGTATCGTCGCCATGGCGATGCTCCCGTTTGAAGGAGGAAAACATCCGGCGCCCATTCTTGGTTCCCCAATAATCGGCATCCGCGAAGGGCCCCACCGTGGCGAGACACCCGGCCGCTCCGATCGCCGGTTATTCCGACCGACCGATTTGCAAAGTATGCCCCTTGCTTGATAAAGGGCAACGATCGTAACATGCACGGACGTGCCCTTCTGCGTGTAATACAAACTGCCGCTGCGACCTTTGCGCGTCCGACTGGACGCGTGGCGCTGCAGGCATAAATCTCGGGACGGCCTCAGTGGCACGCGAAGCATTATGGGAGAAATAGATGAAACATGAACGGATTACCCTGCGCGGAGCGCAGATCGCCGCCCTTTCGGCAGCACTGTTTTTCTCGGGCGGCGCCGCGGCGCAGCAGAAATTCGTGACGATCGGCACCGGCGGCGTCACCGGCGTCTACTATGCCGCGGGCGGCGCCATCTGCCGGCTTCTGAACAAGGACCGGAAGTCGCACGGCATCCGCTGTTCGGTCGAATCCACCGGCGGATCGGCGTTCAACGTGAACACGATCAAGGAGGGCGAGCTCGACTTCGGCATGGCACAATCCGATGTGCAATACAACGCTTTCAAGGGCGACGAGGCGTTCAAGGAGGGCGGCGCGCATGCCGACCTCAGGGCGGTCTTCTCGATTCATCCGGAGCCGTTCACGGTGTTGGCGCACCCAAATGCCGGCGTGACGAAGTTCGAGGACTTCAAGGGCAAGCGCTTCAATGTCGGCAATCCGGGTTCTGGAACACGCGCCTCCATGGAACGCCTGCTCGGCGCAATGGGCTGGACGCTCGCCGACTTCTCCCTCGCATCCGAACTCAAGGCGGACGAGCATGGCCCGGCGCTTTGCGACGGCAAGATCGACGGCTTCTTCTACGGCGTGGGGCACCCCTCCGCCAATATTCAGGATCCGACGACGACCTGCGCGGCGAAGCTGGTGCCGCTCACCGGCGAAGTCGTCGACAAGCTGGTCGCCGACAATCCTTATTACGCCAAGGCGACCATTCCGGGCGGCCTCTACAACAACAATCCGGAAGACACGGAAACCTTCGGCGTTCTGGCGACCCTGGTCACCTCCGCCAATGTTCCGGAAGAGAGCGTCTACGCGCTGACGAAAGCGGTTTTCGAGAATTTCGACGAGTTCAAGTCGCTGCACCCGGCTTTCGCCAATCTCGAGCCCGCCAAGATGATCAAGGACGGCCTCTCTGCACCGCTGCATCCGGGTGCGGAAAAATATTACAAGGAAAAGGGCTGGTTGAAGTAAGCTTCGCATTCTGACGTCTACCGGCGGGCCGAAAGGCGGCTCGCCGGCAATACCGGCATGGGAGGGTGTCACGAGCGAACTTCAAGAACGGAAGGTCGATGTCGACCTCGAGCAACTGGTCGCCGAAGCGGATACCGGCGGACGCAACGCCAAAGGATTGACCGGGCAGATATTGCTCTGCACCGCTGTGGCATGGTCGCTGTTCCAGCTCTGGTACGCGTCTCCCCTGCCCTTCGTCTTCGGCTTCGGCATTCTCAACGATACCGAAGCTCGCGCCATCCATCTCGGTTTCGCGCTGTTCCTGACCTTCCTTGCCTATCCCGCGCTGAAAAGTTCGCCGCGCGACCGGGTGCCGCTCGCCGATTGGGTGCTCGCGGCGCTCGGCGCCTTCGCGGGCGCCTATCTGTTCCTCTTTTATGGCGAGCTTGCCGGACGGCCCGGCCAGCCCTCGACGCTCGATCTCGTCACCGGCACCGCTGGCATCCTGCTCCTGCTTGAGGCCACGCGCCGCGCGCTCGGTCTGCCGATGGTGTTCGTCGCCGGCGTCTTCATCTTCTATACCTTCGCGGGGCAGTACATGCCCGACGTCATCCAGCATCGCGGCGCTTCGCTGGTGAAGTTCATCAACCATCAATGGCTGACGACGGAGGGTGTTTTCGGCATTGCGCTCGGCGTGTCGACGAGTTTCGTTTTCCTCTTCGTCCTGTTCGGAACGCTGCTCGAGAAGGCCGGTGCCGGCAACTGGATGATGCAGATCTCCATCGCGCTGCTCGGACATCTGCGCGGCGGCCCGGCCAAGGTGGCGGTCGTCTCGTCGGCCTTGAACGGCGTCGTTTCCGGCTCGTCGGTCTCCAACGTCGTGTCGGGCGGCATCTTCACCATTCCGCTGATGAAACGCACCGGGCTTTCCGGCGTGAAGGCCGGCGCGATCGAAGCCACGGCCTCGATCAACGGCCAGATCATGCCGCCCGTCATGGGCGCGGCCGCATTCCTGATGGTCGAATATGTCGGCATTCCCTACTCGGAAATCGTCAAGCATGCGCTGCTGCCGGCGGTCTTCTCCTACATAGCGCTTCTCTACATGGTGCATCTGGAGGCGGTGAAGCTGAACATGCAGCCGATCCCCCAGCGTCCGACTCCGATGCGCGAGCGGTGGCTCCGCATGGGCATCGGACTTGCCGGCAGCGTGCTGGCAATCTGCCTTCTCTATTACGGAATCATCGCCATTCGGGCCGCATTCGGAGAAAGCGCGCCTCTGCTGCTCGCGATTGCCGGCGTGGCGCTCTACATCGCGACGATCTGGTACTCGTCGCGCTATCCGGACCTGGAGCTCGACGATCCAGACGCGCCGATCCTGGAACTGCCGCGGGCATGGGATGTGACGCGGACCGGGCTGGATTTCCTCATCCCCATTGTCGTCCTGCTCTGGTGCCTGATGGTCGAGCAGCTTTCGCCCGGGCTTTCGGCCTTCTGGGCAACGCTGACGATCATCGCCATCGTCGCCACCCGCAAGCCGCTGATGGCGATCTTCCGGAAGGAGGATGTTGCTGGTTCGGTCCGCGCCGCCGCCTGGGACCTGACCGACGGCCTGGCGCTCGGTGCCCGCAACATGATCGGCATCGCGGTCGCCACTGCCACCGCCGGTATCGTCGTCGGAACGATCACGCTCACGGGCCTCGGCCTGATGATGACGGAGCTCGTCGAGTTCATTTCGGGCGGCAACGTCATCATGATGCTGATCCTCATCGCCGCGATCAGCCTGGTGCTCGGCATGGGAATTCCGACCACCGCCAATTACATCCTGGTGGCCACCCTCATGGCGCCGGTCGTCGTCGAGCTCGGCTCGCAGGCGGGCCTCGCCATACCGCTGATCGCAGTCCACCTCTTCGTTTTCTATTTCGGAATCATGGCCGACATCACGCCGCCGGTTGGGCTGGCTGCCTTCGCCGCGGCGGCGATTTCCAAGGAAGACCCGATCGCCACGGGCTTTCAGGGGGCGCTCTATTCGCTGCGCACCGCGATCCTGCCGTTCGTTTTCATATTCAACCCGGCGATCCTGCTGATCGGCGTCGACACCTGGGCGCATACGATCTGGGTGGCGGCCATATCGCTCGCTGCGATCCTCATTTTCTCGGCCGCGACGATGAACTGGTTCGTCACGAAAAGCCGGTTGTGGGAGAGCGCGGTGCTGCTGCTCGTCTGCTTCACACTGTTCCGTCCCGATTGGTGGCTCAACCAGATCTCCCCGCCCTATGAGGAACTGCCCGCCTCAGAATTCCTGCGAGCCGTCGAGGAGGCTCCGGCAAAAGGCCGGATCAACTTCGTGGTCCAGGGCTTCGACCTGATGGGCGACGAGGTCCGCAAGACCGTCAACGTGCCGCTCGGCGAGCCCGGCGAACCGCTTCAACGGCTGCAATCGATCGGGCTCACGGTCACACCGGCGGGCGAGAGTCTGATGATCAGCAATGTCGACTTCGGCTCCTATGCCAAGCGCATCGGCCTCGATGTCGGCTTTGACATCGTCGCAGTGCTGAGAAAAGCCGAGCAACCGTCAAGCGCCATCCCGGTGGGTATCGCGCTGGCTGTGACCGCGGGAATTGCCGGCTTACAGTTCGCGCGCAAAAGGGCCGATCGCAGCGAAGCCGGCCTGACGGGGGCCGCGCGCAAATGAGCGGCAGTCATGCCGCCGAGGATTCCCGCACGACAAGTTGCGGCGGGGCGATCGCGTGCGGCTGGGGCTCCTTGCCCTCCATCGCTGCGATCAGCAGGTCGATCGCCGCTTCCGCGACCTGATCCAGGTGCAGGTTGACAGCCGTCAATTGCGGCGTCGCGAGTTTTGCCCGCATCCCGTCGTATCGCGTCGCTAGTCGCAGCCCCTGCGGAACGGGACGGTCGAGCAACCGGGCGGCATCGAGCACGCCCCTGGCGAAAGCGTCGACAGGCACGCATAACGCGTCGATATCCGGATTGTTTCGCAGGAGCCTTTCGGCAGCCGCGGCCGCTTCGGATTCGCCGCCGCTTTCGTCGACACGCAACGCAACCGGTGAATATCCTCTCTCCGCGGCGAAAGCCGCATAGGCAGCTTCGGTCTCGATGTAGGAATTGCGCCGCTGCTCGCCGGTGATCAGGCCGACGCGGCGGCTGTTTGCGCCAAGGTGCTCCAGCATCAGCCGGGCCGTCGCTGTGCTCTGGATATCCACCGACGGAATGTCCTCCCTCCCCGGCGCCCGTCCGATCGAGACAACGGGTACGCCGCGGGCAGAGAAGAATTCCAGTAAGCGGTCTTCGACCATGGGTTCGACGATTATGGCGCCGTCGACTTCCAGCGCGTCGAGGTTGGAGTCGGGCTCCAAAGGCGGCACCAGGCAGAGGGCGAGATGCCGCGAAAGCGCCGTAACGGCCGCGGCGGCGGCGATCTCCATCAGAAAACCCAGCCTCGCCGGGCCCGCAGCGACCGCAAAGGGCATTGACGATGCCAGGGCGATGATCCCCGCCCCGCCCGTCCGGAGCCTGCGGGCCCGGGGATTGGCCCGGTAGCCCATCTTGTCGGCCAGCGCTACGATTCTGGCTTTCGTCTCGGGGTCGACATAGCGCCGTCCGCTGAAGGCGTGGGAAACCGTGGTCGGCGATACGCCCGCCGCCTTCGCCAATTCCACGATCGTCGATCTTGTCATCCGAACACCCCGTCCATGAACCGGCCCGGATGATGGCATTGCGACGCGGCTTTTACAAATCGATTTGCTAGCGAGAAAAAATGTGCTACCACGCGCTATGCAAAACGATTTGCATAGCCAGCGGGAGAGAGGCTGGCGTGGAGGAGATCAAATGACCGGGAACAAAATCGATTCTATCGACCCGACGGACGAAGTGCTGCCGCCGCGCAGCCTGCTTCTGTTCGGTCTTCAGCATGTGCTGGTGATGGCTGCTTCGCCGATTACCGCCGTATTTCTCGTAAGCAAGGCGCTCGGGTTTTCCGACGCCCTGACGGTATCGCTGATCAGCGCGACATTTCTGATCTGCGGACTGGGCACCATCCTGCAGAGTTTCGGGCCGGCTGGCTTCGGCGCGCGGCTGCCGTTCATCATGGTGCCGGGTGGCGCTCCGATCGCGATCTTTCTGGCCATCGCCCAGCAGACCGACGTGCAGACGGCCGTCGGCGCGGTGATCCTCACGGCAGGCTTCTACTTCCTGGCGCTGCCGGTATTCCGACGGCTGCTGCGCTATTTTCCGCCCATCGTGGTCGGGACGATGCTTCTTCTCGTATCGGTAAACCTCGTGCGCATCTACGGCGGCACGATCACCGGCAAGCAGGGGAGCGAAGGCTTCGCCGATCCGATGAATGTCGGGCTTGCCCTTGCGACGATCGCGCTGACGGTGATCTTCGCGAGAGTCTTCACGGGCACGCTTCAGCGGATCTCGGTGATGCTCGGCCTCATCGCGGGTTCGGCCATCGCCATCGGAGCCGGGTATATGGACCTTTCTGGCATCTTCGACGGACCGGTGATTGCCATGCCCCAGCTTCTTCCGTTCGGAATGCCGAAGTTCGACTTTTTCGCCGCCCTTCCGCTGATCGTGTTTTCGATCATATCGATGGCCGAAGCGACGGGGCAGACCATCGCCACGGCCGAGATCGTCGGGCGTCGGGGCGACGCTCACGCGATCGTGCCCGCAACCATCCGCGGCGACGCCGTCGCCTCGCTCGTCGGCGGCCTGTTCGGAACCTCGCTTATCATCACCAGCGGTGAAAACGTGGGTATCGTCCGGGCAACCAACGTCAAGTCCCGCTACGTCACCGCAACGGCCGGCGTGATCCTCGTCCTCATAGCCCTGTTTGCGCCGATCGGTCGTTTGGCGAATGCCCTGCCCGGCCCCGTCGTCGGTGGAACGGCCGTGATCGTGTTCTCGATCATCGGCGTGATCGGGATCGATCTTCTGCGTCGCGTCGATCTGCGCGAGCGCGGCCCGATGTTCACCCTGGCAGCTGCGCTTTCCATGGGGCTACTGCCGATCCTGGTCCCGGGCGTCTACAGCCAGTTTCCGCAATGGAGCCAGATGATCCTGGCGAACGGCCTTGCCGCCGGCACCATCACGGCGGTGATTGTGAACGCTTTTTTTCAACACCTGCCTCTAGAGCAATTCCAGGAAAAGTGCGCAGCGGTTTTTCGTCCGGAATAGCGACAAAACAAAGGGTGAGCATTTCCGCGGTTCAAAGCGGGAATGCTCTCGGGCGCCGCCGAAAAGGCCGCAGCCAGCGTCGAAGCCGAAACTTAAGGGGAATACAAAAGTGACGGAATTGCGCGACAAGTTACCCGGCAGCGGTGATTTCCTGCTTCACCCCGGCAAGGTTCTCCTGCCGGACGGGCCTCGATCCGGAATGGGGGTGGTGGTCCGGGACGGACGCTTCACGGACATTGGTGCCGCAGGGCTTGTCGGCAGCCGGAACCCGGATCTGACACCGATCGAGCTGCCGCATCATCTGGTGATGCCTGGCTTCATCGATACACACACCCATCTGACCCAGTCGCTCGGCAAATCGCTTGTCTTCGGCGAGCCTTCCGAGATCTTTCGCCGGATATGGGTGCCGCTCGAAGGCAGCCTCGACGAACGGATGGTTTATCTTTCCGCAAAGCTTGCGGCGCTCGAGTGCCTGCGCGGCGGCTTTACCGCCGCCGTCGATGCGGGCACGCGTTCAGCCGGCCATATCAATGCGCTGATACGGGCGGCGCGGCAAACCGGCCTGCGCAGCGTCATAGGCCTGATCTGCAACGACCTCGGCGGAGCCGCCGTCGTCCCCGAACGCGCGACGATCCTCAAAAATGCGGCCAGGCACCTGGCCGCATTCGAGGGCGACCCTCTCGTTCATGCCTCGCTCGCCATTTCCATTCCGGAGGCGGCCAGCGACCATATGCTGGCCGACGTTTCCCGGATGGCACGTGAGGCGGGAGCGGTATTCCAGACCCATGTCAACGAACACCTCGTCGCCGTCGAGCGCTCGCTGGTCGCAAACGGCCGCCGCCCGCTGGAGCATCTCGCCCATCTCGGCGCCCTCGGCCCGCATGTGTTGATCGCCCATTCGACGCTGGTGACGCCGCACGAGCTGAACCTTTTGCGCGACAGCGGCACGGCCGTCGCCTACAATCCGGTCGCGAGCCTCTGGAAGGGCAATGGTATCGCGCCCGCCCTGCAGATGGCCGCACTCGGCATCCGCTTCGGACTGGGAACGGACGGGACGCGCGCCGATGGCTTCCGTCTGATGGATGCCGCCGAAGGCTTGCAACGCGCCGGCTTCGGCCTTGCGACAGGCGACTCCTCTTGCGGCGGCGGCTGGCTCTGGGTCGAGCGGGCAACCGCTCAGGCTGCGGACGCCGCGGCTCTCGCCGGGGTGACCGGTGCGATCCGCGAGGGGCTTGCCGCCGATTTCCTTCTGGTCGACCTGGATCGTCCTGAATTCACCCCCTCCCACGATCTCATGTGGGAGCTCGTGCGCTACGGCAATCGCGACCAGATCGACGCGGTCTTCACCGCCGGGCAGCTCCGTCTCTGGCAGGGCTGGCCCGTCGGATGGGATGCACGGGCGCTTCTTGCAGAGGTGCGCGAGGTCACGGCCGATGCCATCGCAAGGGCGCCGATCCAGCGCGTCCACAAGCCATCGGCCGAGCATCGGGCGCTGGGGCATTTCGCATGACCCTCGGCCTTTTTGCAATCCTGAGCGCCGTCACGCTCGTCTCGTCGTTCATCCAGGGTGCGCTCGGCATCGGTTTCGCACTTATCGTGGCACCCGTCGTCGGCATCCTGAAGCCCGATCTCCTGCCGGTGACGCTGCTTCTTTTGATGCTGCCGCTCAACTTCCACGTCGCCTGGCGGGAACGGTCGGCGGTCGACTGGTCCGGCGCGAAATGGATCACGCTCGGCAGGTTCGCTGGCACCTTTGCCGGCGTGTGGCTGCTCGCCGCGCTCTCGACCCAGCAGCTCGACCTGGCCGTCGGCTGGTTCACGGTCATTGCCGCTGCCGCCGCGCTCTTCGCGCCGCCCTTCGAACCGGGCCGCCCGAGCGCGCTCGGCGTCGGATTGTTCACCGGTGTGACCGAAACGGCGACCGGCATTGGCGGACCGCCGCTCGCTCTCCTTTACCAGCATGCCCAGGGGCCGATACTCAGGGCAACCGTGGCGGTGTGCTTCTTCGTGGGCGAAATCATGTCGCTCGTGATACTCGCCTTTGCAGGACGACTCGGAGCGGACCAGCTATTGGCCGCACTCTACCTCGCACCGGCGGTTCTCCTCGGAAGCGCTCTGTCGCGGCTGACGCACGACCATATTCGCGGCCGCGGCCTGCGCCTCGGCGTGCTTACCTTCGCGCTGGCCAGCGGGGCCTTTCTGATCGTGAGATAGGCGCACGCCTGCTCGCCGTCAGGCCGTGAAACCCTGGTCGCAAAGCTCTCTGAGGGCCGCGGGCGAGAAACTGTCGAGCGCAAGCTCCGGCAACAGGTCGTTATCGGCCGCGAGGTTGCGGTTCATTGCAGCGGAAAACAGGCTCGTTCCGGCTTCGTGCAGAACAGCGGGCCGGCCGGCGATCCGTCCAAGCAGACTGGTGGGGACGAGACCGAAGGGCACGTCCTCATAGATGTACCGGCTGTCGGCCGTCGCCGGGCCGAAACCGCCCCGCCCTTCGAGGTGCATCTGCTGGTTCATGTCGGAGACCGTGCCGATCGGCACATGGAAGGATAGGGAGAAATGTTCGCGTACGGTTCTGACCGACAGACCGAAGCTTTCGGCGATCTTCAGACGCTCCGCGTCGAGCGCTTCGATCAATTGTCCGACAGCCGGGGTCACATGCTCGCCCTGTCCCCATTTCTCGCCCTTCTCCATGCGGGTCAGGTTGAGAAGCGCGATGCCCAAATGGTTCTGCGGGTTGAGGTTGGAAAGCGAGATGGCCAGAAGTCCGTCGCGCTCGACGAAGCGGTCGCCGAAGAGTTCGGTGCACAGCGCTTTCCCCTCGGCTGCGGCAGCCTTCGGCAAAGTGGCGACGTCGATTTTCTGGCGGACCGTATTGACGGAAACGCTTGCGCCGTCCGGCTGCTGGCGGCCGGTCAGAAGGGTCGTGCCCCAGACGATGATGGGCAGGGAAACGCCCCGTTCGGCCAGCCGCTTCGAAAGATAGAGCGCGCCGAAGGAGCTGTGCGAGCTGACGATCACAGGCTGGCCGGACTTCAGGTGCGGCACCGCGGCATCGAACGCCACGCGATGACCATTGGCCGGCAGGGCGACGATGACCGCGTCCACATCGGCGACCGCCTCGCGTCCGTCATGGGCAACCGCCACCGGGCCGGAAAACTCGACGGCGCCTGTCGCCGTCAGCGGCTCCCTCGCGGCCAGTTTGCGCGTGCGCGCACCCGAAGGAGACCACAGAACGGGGTGATGACCGGCTTTTGCCAGGAAAGCCGCCATGCCGAAGGCGATCGCCCCGGCGCCGAGAATACCAATACGCATCGTGGTTCTGTCTTCCTTTCTCATATGGCATCGTGTTTGCCGCCTTGCCCGCAAGGTCGCCCAACGCCGCTCTTCGCGAAAGCATTCAGCCGGGGAACCGCAGATTTTTCACTGGATAGCACCGAAAAGAAAAATTGTCCTTTGTCACTGGCGCTTAAGATACGTTTTATGCAGTATGAGGCAGCTATAATGCACTGGGCGCATGATCGTCATGGAGATACGGGAACTCGAGGCCTTTCTTGCGGTGATGTCCACCGGCAGCATCACCGCCGCCGCCCGGCTGCTCGATCGCTCCCAGTCCCAGGTCACGCGCCTCATCCAGGACCTGGAAATTTCCGTCGGCTTCGCGCTCTTCGACCGCAACGGTCCGAAGATCGCACCGAGCGAAAAGGGGATCGCATTCCATGCGGAAGCCGAGCGGTTCCTGAGCGGCATCGGCCATTTGCGGGAGCGGGCAAGGACGATCGCGGAAAAGGAGCCCCAGCCGATCGAGATCGTAGCGATCCCGGCTTTCGCCAGCGGCATCATCCCCTTGGCGCTCGCGGCGTTGCCGGAAAAGCTGCTGCCGCGAAAAATCCATCTGCGCAGCCTGCCGGCAGAGGCGGCGGTGCAATCGGTGTTGGCCCGCACGGCAGATTTCTGCGTCACGTCTCTGCCGGCCGACCAGCCGGGACTGGAAGTGCACGGGGTGTTTCAGGGACCTTGCGTTGCCGCCGTGGCGGAAGATGATCCTCTTGCCGCCTGCGAAGTGATTTCGATCGCCGATCTTGCCGGACGCAACATCATCACGATGGCCAATCCGTTCCGCCTGCGCCGCCGCGTGGACATAGCGTTGGAAGCCGCGAATATCCGCCCGGCCAGGATCATCGCGACCAGCGTTTCGGTCAATGCGGTACAGATCGCATCGACGGGGCTCGGCGTCGCAATCGTCGAGCCTGCGACAGCCTACGGCTTGAAGCTGGCCAATGTCGCGGTTCGCCCGCTCGACGTCGACATTCCCTTCCCGTGGGCGATCTTTTCGGCCGCCGCGCGTCCGTTGTCAGACAGCTCACGCGAACTGATCCAGGCGATCATCCAGATCGCTTCCGCCTGCATCCCGGGATTTACCGCTCACGACCCGCGCAACGCCAATCGCGCCGCTGAAATGACCTTGGGAGGAGACCAGGCCGACGCACGCTAGCGCGCGAACCGCTCTGCCAAATGCCAAGAAAGTCCACTGCATAACAACGAAACTTAGAACCAAAAGAGGAGAATGACATGAAAGACTTCACCGCAACCCGCCGCTCCACGCTGAAATTTCTGGCCGCCGGCACGGGCGTCCTGGCAGCGCCGGCAATCATTCGCCCGGCATTTTCCCAGTCCAAGGTCGTGAACATCACCACCTATGACAAGTTCGTTCCGCAGTCCTTTATCGACCAGTTTCAGAAAGATACGGGCATTGAAGTGCGCATTCGCCTGACCGACGACCAGGGCAAGCAGTACAACGTGCTGTCCGCCGAAGGCGAGACGCCCTCGACGGACATCGTCACGGTCACCGGCCATCGTCTGTCGCAGTTCATCGGCTCCAAGCTGCTCACGCCGCTCGACACCGGCAGGCTGAAGAACTGGGACAAGCTTGCCTCAGCTTACAAGGGCGCGCCGCAGCTTACCGTCGACGGTTCGGTCTACGGGGTGCCGCTTTTGGCGGGCTTCGAGGGCCTCGCCCGCAACACGGATTATACCAAGGCCTCCGACAGCTGGGCCATCATGTTCGATCAGGAATACAAGGGCCTGACGTCCTACATCATTTCCGACTTCCTCCAGATCACCATGCGCTATCAGGGCAATGACGGCGACTTCGTCACCTATGAAGGCAAGCCGGAGGAGGCGCAGGCCGCAACCAACAAGGCGCGCGACTACCTGATCCAGAACAAGGACATGGTTCGCAAATACTACGACGCCGGCTCCGAGGTTCAGCAGATGTTCGTCAACGAGGACATCTATGTCGCCCATAGCTGGTCCGGCCCCGCGGCGAAGCTGATCATGGACGGACATCCGATCGAAATATCGGTTCCGAAGGAGGGGACCTATGGTTTCCTCTACTCCTTCAACGTGGTGAAGAATGGCCCGAATACGGATGCGGCCTATACCTTCCTCGACGCTATCCTCTCGTCTCCGGAAATCGGCGCTGCGATGAGCCGCCAGTCGGGCTTCGCCTCCGCATTCGACGGCGTGGACAAGGTGCTGAACGACAAGGAGCGTGCGGCAATGACCCTGCCGCAGGAACAGACCGAGCGCATCCAGTTCTTCAGCTCCGTCAACCGCGACATGAAAAACGAGATGGTCGACAAGGCAGTCGCCGAGATCAAGGCCGCCTGATCGATCGCCGAGGCCCATCGGACACGGCCGGTCCCTTGGGACCGGCCGTGAGAAAGAGCATTTCCTGAGCCTGGAACGACGACAATGGTAGATACGACCACAATGCAAGCCCGATCCGCCGGTTCTCGACGGGTGCCCCGTTATGCCGGATGGATCGGCAAGGCCGTCGGTTCGGGTCTCTATCGTCACACCATCGGACGCCTTGCGGACAGCCGCCGTGCCCGGCTGGCGCTGCTTGCCGGCGTCCCTCTCTTCTGGATCGCGGCGCTGCACATCGGGCCGATCTTCCAGATGGGGCGGATCAGCTTCATGGCGGACTATCCGCAGGCACCGGACGGAGGCTCCCCCTACACGCTGGCCAACTACGAACTGTTCTTCTCCGACCAGCTCTATTTCATGCCCTTCATCCGCAGCCTCATCTTCGCGGCAGTCGTCACGATCTCGACCCTGGTGATCGTTTATCCGGTCGCCTACTACGTTGCGAAGATCGTTCAGCCGAAGAACCGCATGCGCGCGCTGCTGCTCCTGCTCATCCCCTTCTGGGCGGGAGAACTGATCCGCACCTTTTCGGTCATCATGCTTCTCGCCAATCGCGGCGCGGTCAACGTGGCGCTGCGCGAACTCGGCTTCATCGATCGGCCGATCCCGATGCTCTACACGTCGTTCTCGCTGAGCTTCGGCGTCATCTATCTGCTGGCGCTCTACATGTTGCTGCCGCTCTATTCGGCCATCGAGAAGATACCGACACCGCTCATTCATGCGGCGGCCGACCTCGGCGCCGGCCCGTTCCAGCGCTTCCGCCGCGTGATCCTGCCCTTGTCGAAGGACGGCATCGTCTCCGGCTGCAGCCTCGTATATCTCACCTCCGTCGGGGTCTTCGCGGCGCCGCTCCTGCTCGGCGGTCCGAATACGGTCATCTTCCCCGAAGTGATCGCGACGCTCTTCCACTCCTCGAACGACAAATGGCCCGAGGGTGCTGCCTTCGCCATGCTGCTGCTCGCGGTTTCGCTTTCGACCGTCGGCCTGTTCATGCGGGTGATCGGCGGCCGTTCCGTCCGGCTGATGTAAGGAGGCCACGATGCGACCATACTTCGCCGACCTACCGAAAACCGCCCTCGGTGCCGCCTACTGGCTGTTTGCGGTCTATCTCCTGTTGCCGCTGGCGCTGATGACGGCCATGAGCTTCAAGGATGCGAGCTTCGTCGCCTTTCCGATCACGGACTGGACGCTCAACTGGTATGCCCAGGTGCTCAACGACAAGCAGTTCATCGAAGCCTCGCTCTATTCGATCGGGATCGCGCTCGCGACCACCGCGGCGGCGACGGTCATAGGCGTCTGGATTGCGCTTCTGGTCTCGACCGAAGGCATCTGGGGCAAGGCGATCATCTTCGCACTCGCCTGCCTGCCGGCAGTCGTTCCGGGCCTCATCAACGCAATCTCCATGCGGATCTTCATCCGCACCGTCGACATCCCGACCGGCACGGCGGCGATCATCCTGTCGCATGCAGTCCATGCGGTGCCCTTCGTGGTGATCATGGTGCTCACGCGCCTACGCTCCATGCCGGCCAATCTGGTCGACGCGGCTCGCGATCTCGGCGCCGATCGGTTCGTGGCCTTCCTCAGGGTCACGATCCCGTACCTGATGCCGGCACTCCTCGGCGGCATGATCTTCTGCGTACTCACCAGTATCGACGACTTCGTCCGCACCTTCTTCCTCGGCGGCTACAAGCCCACGCTCCCGATGCTGATCTTCGCGAAGGTGCAGGGCGGCATGTCGCCGGAAATCAACGCCATGGCGACGATCGTGCTGGTCGTGACAGCCGCTGTCGGCGTTTACGCCGAGCACCTCACCCGCCGTTCAAGGAACTGACGCATGCAGCCTGTGGTCCACTTCAAAAACGTCAACAAATATTACGGCGGATTGCCTGCGGTCGATGACCTGGACCTCGCCGTAGAATCCGGACAATTCGTGACGCTGCTCGGCCCCTCCGGCTGCGGCAAGTCTACGACGCTCAGGATGCTCGGCGGCTTCGAACAGCCCTCGTCGGGGGAGATCTATCTGGAAGGCAAGCCGATCACCCATCTGCCGCCGAACAGACGCAACGTCAACATCGTCTTCCAGGACTATGCGCTCTTTCCGCACCTCAACGTCGGCCGCAACATCGCCTTCGGACTGGAGTTGAAAGGGCTGTCTTCGGACGCGATCCACAAGCGGACCATGGAACTGCTGGCTCTCGTCAAGCTCCAGGATTTCGCCGACCGCATGCCCGACCAGCTTTCGGGCGGCCAGCGTCAGCGCGTCGCGCTGATGCGCGCGCTCGCCCCCGATCCGAACGTGCTTCTGCTCGACGAGCCCCTTTCGGCGCTCGACGCCAAGCTGCGCCAGCAGATGCAGATCGAACTGAAAACCATCCAGCGGACCACCGGCAAGACCTTCATCTTCGTCACCCACGATCAGGAGGAGGCGCTGACCATGTCCGACGTCATCGTGGTGATGAACAAAGGCAGGATCGAGCAGATGGGCGGCCCGAACGAGCTCTATTCCCGCCCGCGCAGCCGCTTCGTCGCCAACTTCATCGGCCAGAGCAACTTCCTCGAAGGCAAGCTGCTTTCCCACGATGGAACGACCGCGGCCATCGACTGGAACGGAAGCATCATCCACGCCGACCTCAACGGGACGAAGCTGCCAGCCGGCAGCGGCGCGACCGTCGCGCTTCGTCCCGAGGCGCTCTACTGCATGGCGGAACAGCCGAAGGACCGGTTCGCACTGAGGGGGCGCATCGTCCAGCGCGTCTTCAAGGGTGCGCACACCTCCCTCACGATCGAACTCGAAAATGGCGCGGAGCTGGCTTTGCAGCTCGACCCGGTAGCGCTTTCGCACCTGGAGAGGGACGAGGTGTGGGTGGGCTGGCGCGAGCGCGACGCGGTCGTTCTGGCCGACTGACGCGCCTGAATTTGGCGCGGTCATTTCAGGGGCCGCCGGCAGCGGCGGTCCCGAAAGCGGATTTCAGGAGCAAACGCTATTATGACGAATGAACAGCATGGGCGGCTCGCGGAACTGAATGCGAGGGTCAAACAGGACCTGGACTATCTCAATTACCCGGCCGCCAACTGGTCGAAGCCGGTCACGACGGCTGACGGACAGCCGGTGAGCGACGTCGTCATCATCGGCGGCGGCATGTGCGGCATGGTCGCCTGGCTTGCCCTGACCCGGGCGGGCATCGCCAATCTGCGCATCGTCGACCGTGCCCCCAAAGGGCAGGAGGGTCCCTGGGTCACCTTTGCCCGCATGGAAACCCTGCGCTCGCCGAAGAACCTGCTGGGCCCGGCGCTGGGCATGGCCTCGCTCACCTTCCGCGCCTGGTACACCGCTTGCTTCGGCGAGGCGGCGTGGGAAACGCTGTTCCGCATTCCCCGCCCGATGTGGATGGATTACCTGAAGTGGTACCGCGAGGTCCTGTCCATTCCCGTCGAGAACGACACGCATGTCACCCGCGTCCGCCCTCGCGAGGATGGCCTCCTGGAGCTGGAAATCGCCGGCGGCAGCAAGTCTTCCATCGTCACGCGCAAGCTGGTTCTGGCCACCGGCCGCGAAGGCCTGGGCGAGCCGGTCGTTCCGGATTTCGTCAAGGGCATGAAGCGCCACACGTCCTGGGCCCACTCCGCCGACGACATCGATTTCGAGGCACTCAAGGCAAAGCGCGTCGTCGTCATCGGCGTCGGCGCATCCGCTGTCGACAATGCGGCCGAGGCGCTGGAGTCCGACGCGGGCGAGGTCCGCCTGCTCGCGCGCCGCAAGGAGATGCCGACCGTCAACAAGCTGATGGGCATCGGCTCCTACGGGGTGACTGCCGGGTTCGCCAGGATCGACGCGGAATGGCGCTGGCGGATCATGGACTATTCCGTCAAGCAGCAGACGCCGGCCCCGCACAATTCGACGCTGCGCGTCAGCCGCCATCCCAACGCCTTCTTCCACTTCGACTGCGCCATCGGCTCGATGCGCGAGGAAGGCGGGGAAGTCGTGATCACCACCAAGAAGGGCCGCATCTTCAGGACCGACTTCGTCATCCTCGGAACCGGCTTCACGGTCGATCCGCTCAGCCGCGACGAGCTCGCGCCCTATCAGGACAGGATCGCCTGCTGGGACGACCGCTACACGCCGCCGGTCGGCGAAGAGAATGCCGGCCTCGGCCGCTTCCCCTGGCTCGATGACGATTTCTCCTTCACCGAGAAGGAGCCCGGCACCGCGCCATGGCTCAAGGACATCCACTGCTTCAACTACGGCGCCTCGATCAGTATCGGCAAGGTGAGCGGCGACATTCCGGCGATCAGCGAGGGCGCGCTCTGGCTTGCGCGCGGGATCGCCGCCTCGCTCTTCATCCGAGACGTCGATTACCACTGGGAAGCGCTGCTCGCCTACGAAAAGCCGGAACTCGACGGCTCGGAGTGGACGGACGCCGACGCCCCGGAACCCGCGCACAGAACCGCTTGATTTGAACTCCTGCCCAAGCTGAAGGATTACGATGACCGTTCCCCCGAAAACCGATGTGATCGACGCCGTCCTCGGGCTGGATTCGTCCTCGCCCGTCCTCGCATTGCGCGAGCGGCGCGCCAAGCTCAAGCATTTCACGCAGACCAGCCATGACGCCGCGCTCCATCCCGCCGAGCCGGGTAATTTTTCCTACGCCATGAGGGCGGCTCTCGCGGCGCGCATCACCGGCCTCTGGAAAGCGACAGAGCTCCAGGCCCATTACAAGGCGCAGCTCGAGGAGAAGGGATCGAAACCCGAGCTCCGATCGATCGCCGATCCGGCCTTCAGGCCCGAGGGCGACAAGCGGCTCGCAACGATGCTTGCGCATGTCGATCTGGTGACGCTCAAGCCGAAGGAAGCGACGCGCGCGAATATCGAAGCGCTCTATTCCGTCGGTTTCGACGACCGCGATATCGTAACGCTCGCGGGTCTGATCGCCTTCGTGAACTATCAGGTGCTGGTCGTGGCCGGCCTCAAGATGCTGAGGGACAACTGACATGTCGGAAACCGTACACGAATTCACCCTGGAGCCGCTCGACTGGCAGCCCTATGTCAAGCCCGTAAAGCTCGACGAGGCAACGCCGGAGCAGCTCGAAGCGCTGAAAGTGACGCCCTCGAATACCAAGGTTTCGAACTATGTCCTGGTTCTGGCCAACGAAGCCGAGATGCTCGCCGAACGTACGCCGCTCTTCAACGACATCATGTATAGCGAAGGCGGGCTCTCGCGCGGCGGGCGCGAAATCGGCGCGCTGGCGGCTTCCTTCGTCAACCGCTGCATTTACTGCGCCTCGGTGCATGCCAACCGCTACATCCAGCTGGAAAAGCGGCCGGAGGTGGTGGACGAAATCTACAGGCGCGGCCTCGACGCCGACCTGCCGGATTTCGAGCAGGCACTCTTCAATTTCGGCGTCGATCTGACGGCGCACCCGGACAATGTTGGCGTCTACCAGTTCTACCACCTGCGCGAGATCGGGCTCGACGACCTGGAGATCCTCGATCTGATCCATTCGATCGCGATCTTCGGCTGGGCGAACCGCCTGATGCACACGCTCGGCGAACCGCATCTGAAGGAGTGAAGCTGTTATACGCGATTGCCCCTCATCCCGCTGCCGCGGCCTTCTCCCCGCAAGCGGGGCGAAGGGATTCGCGGCACCCGCTCGCGACCTCTCCGCAACCGGTTCGTCGGGGGCTGAGTGCATGCCGCGTGAGGGATGGAAACGAGAAACAAGCGTGAGATCAAGCCTTCAGTTGCCTGGCCACATTGCCGAGGAGACGACCGCCAGCATTGGCCACAAGGCACTCTCCGCAAGTTCGGCAGCGCATCGCCCGAGAGCAGCACCAGCAAGACGTGCGCTGATGCACGATGCGGTTACTGAGCGTTGCTCTAACCCGCAGCTTTCGTGAGCGAGGCAATCGCCGCATCGACGGCATCGCCGAGGCGCTCCACGATCTGGCCGACATCTTCCCGGTTAAGGATGAAGGGCGGCGCCAGGAGGACGTGGTCGCCGCGTTGCCCGTCGATCGTGCCGCCCATCGGATAGACCATCAGGCCCCGTGCCATGGCTTCCTTCTTGATCCGGGCATTGAGCTTCAGGCCGGGATCGAAGGGGGACTTCGTCGCCCTGTCGGCGACAAGCTCGACGGCACGGAAGAGGCCGCGGCCGCGAATGTCGCCGACGTGGTGGTGATTGCCGAGCCGCTCGACCAGGCATCTTTCGAGATAATCGCCCATCGACACGACGTTTTCGAGCAGCCCGTCCCGGCGGATCACTTCCTGCACGGCAAGGCCGGCCGCCGCTGCCATCGGGTGGCCCATATAGGTATGGCCGTGCTGGAAGGAACCCGACCCTTCGGAGAAGGCCTGGAAGATCGCGGAGGACAGCAGTACCGCGCCGACCGGCTGATAGCCGCCTCCGAGCCCCTTGGCGATGGTCATGAGATCCGGGACGACGCCGTCCTGTTCGCAGGCATGCAGCGTCCCGGTGCGGCCCATGCCGCACATCACCTCGTCGAGGATCAGCAGCACGCCGTATTTGTCGCAGATCGCCCGAACGCGCTTCAGGTAGTCGGCGACGGGCGGGACCGCGCCGGCCGTGGCGCCCACCACCGTCTCGGCGACGAAGGCGATCACCTGATCGGCGCCCAATTCGAGGATCTTGGCCTCGAGCTGACCCGCGGCACGCGCGGCATAGTCCGTGTCGCTCTCGCCGGCCTGCTGCAGCCGATAGGCAAAGCATGGATCGATGTGGTGGGTTTCGACGAGCAACGGCCGGAATTGAGCGCGCCGCCACTCGTTGCCCCCGGCCGCCAAGGCGCCAAGCGTGTTGCCGTGATAGCTCTGGCGCCGGGCGATGATGTGGCGGCGTTGCGGCTCCCCCTTCTCCACGAAATACTGCCGGGCCATTTTCAGCGCCGCCTCGACCGCTTCCGATCCGCCGCTCACCAGATAGACGTGATCGAGCCCGTCGGGCGCATCGGCGACGAGGCGGTCGGCAAGCCGTTCCGCCGCCTCGGTGGTGAAGAAGCCGGTATGGGCATAGGCCATACGGTCGAGCTGCGCGTGGAGGGCGGCGAGCACATCCGGATGAGCGTGACCGAGGCAGGAGACGGCGGCTCCCCCGGAGGCGTCGATATAGGCCCTGCCCTCGGCATCGAAGAGCCTGATGCCTTCGCCGCGGACGGCGACCGGCAGCTTCGCGTGGATGGCGCGGTGGAGAAGATGGGTCATGGCGCTCTCTTGGAGTTGCGGGATTGGAGATGAGTGTTCAGCGCCGCGAGCTGCCCGTCGAAGCGCTCCAGAGCCGCGAGCGTCGCTTCGCCGCCCCGGCCTGCGATGAGCGCGCCGAGCACTTCGGCGACGGCAAAGGCGGGCGCCATGGCGTGCAGGAAGGAAGGACTTTCGGTCGGCACGACGATGATCGCCTCGGCGATCTGCGCAAGCGGCGCCACTTCGCTGTCGGTCACCGCGACGACCGGTACGCCGTTGTCCCGAGCATATTCGGCAATTTCGATCGTCGCCCGTGTATAGGGAAGAACGCTGGCCACGAGCAGCACGTCTGCGCTCGTGGCACGTCCGACGGCATCCGCGCCGGTGCCGCCGATGCCGTCCAGCATCACGGATTTTTCGCCGACCAGCGAAAGAATATAGTGGAACTGCCAGGCGACCGCGTGGCTCGAGCGCAGCCCGAGGCAGTAGACCCGCCGGGCACGGGCAAGCCGCGTGGCCGCTGCAACGATGCGGTCGAGCGCAGCCGGTTCTGCGAGCCGCGAAATCTGCGTCCCGATCGTGCGCAACATATCGGCTGCGAGCGCGTGGTCGCCCCTCAGCTTCTGGCTTCGGGCCTGCTCGCCGGCCTTTCCGGCAAATCCGGCATCACCCTCCCGCAACGCCTCGGCATAACGTTCGCGGATGGCATCGTAACCATCGAAACCGAGTTGCTTGGCAAGGCGGGTCATCGTCGCGGGCTGCACCCCCGCCTGGCGCGCCTGCTCGCGCATGGAGAGAAGAGCGACGTCGCGGGGATGGTCGACGATATAGCGGGCCGCCGTCCGCAATTGCGACGAAAGCCCGTCGAAGGCGGTGATGATCGCGTCGCTGAGCGGCCCCTTGTCCATGCTTCATTTAACAACGATCTCATGACCATTGCAACGAATGTTTCAGTGTGCAACTTTATGATTTCTGAAAATCATACTCGATGGTGCCCACATGAACGCAGGCGATGCTTTGCAGGGGATTTCGATCGCGGTCGCGCCGAATGGCGGGCGCCGGACGAAGGCCGACCATCCCGCCATACCGCTGACCCCGGAAGAACTGGCGCTTACCGCACGCGACTGCCTCGATGCCGGCGCGGCGATGATCCACGTTCACGTGCGCAAGGGGGACGGAAGCCATCTTCTCGATGCCGACGCCTACCGCGCCGCGACCGCAGCGATCCGGGCTGCCGTAGGCGATCGCATGGTGATTCAGATCACCAGCGAGGCGCTGGGCATCTATTCGCCGGGCGAGCAGATCGCCGTCGTGAAGGCGGTCCGGCCCGAGGCCGTGTCTCTGGCGCTCAGAGAGTTGGTCCCGGACGAAACGCACGAGGCTGCCTTTGCGGATCTTCTGTCGTGGGCGGCCCGGGAGAAGGTCACGCCGCAGATCATCCTCTACGATCCGGAGGAGGCGGTGCGATTGGACGGCATGCGGCGACGAGGTCTGCTTTCCCGCGACGACATTCCCGTACTTTACGTACTCGGCCGTTATACGCCGGGCCAGAGGTCCCTCCCCCGTGACCTGCTGCCTTTCCTGGCGCCGGACATGCCCGCCTTCACCCATTGGAGCGTCTGCGCCTTCGGCCGTCACGAGGCGGCCTGCGTCACAGTCGCGGCGCTCCTCGGCGGCCATGTCCGCGTCGGCTTCGAAAACAATCTCTGGCTTCCGGAAGGAACCGCCGCCGGCTCCAACGCCGACCTCGTCCGCACGGTTACGGCTGCGCTTCTGCCGCTGTCGGTTCCGTTACTCCAGGGGCCGGCGCTCGCAGAGATGTTTGCCCGTATCGGTTCTGCGGGCATGCCGGAAGACTGACGCGCCCTCGTCTTTCCGTCGCCGGGCTTTGGAACCGGTGAACGCCGGTTTCGTTCTCCCATGATGACAGCGCCTCGCGCCTCATCCGGCGCGCAAGGGTGCCTGTAACACTTGGAGTGCTGCGTGCTTATCCTCAATCGCCAAATACGGAAGCATGCAGCCGTATGGGAGTGCACCATGTTGACCCATGATGATCGCAACATGCCCGAAAGGCGCGCCACAGCCGCATTTCCGATAGGTCTCATACTGCTCGCGATATGTGCCATCTTCGCCTATCTGGCGATCGGCGGCGCCATGCTGGAAGGTGAAACCGAAACGGTCGTCTACACACCGCCGATCGCCGACGCGCCGGAACCTCGGTAAGAGGGAGTTCTTCAATGACGCCCGATCCGATCGGCCCCGGCCCCGGGCCGGGAATAATTCCGCCGAACCCGGTTCCGCCACTCGGCATTCCCGATCCGCCGCCAAACGAGCCCCAGCCCGACAAGGGTCCCGAGGACGACTCGCAGAACCCGCCCGGCGAAAAGGACCCGCCCCGGACCGACGTGCTCCCCCGGTGAGGCTTGACTTTCATGAATCAGAATGAGAACATAACATGAACATTCTGGAGAGTCTCTCATGACCCATGCAGAGGAAGTTATCGAGCGCGCCATGGCCGCCGTCGCCCAGGCAAGACGCCGGCGGGAGCGCGAACAGGAGTGGCGCAGAAAAACCTTCGGACGGATTCAGGTCGGTATACCGCTCCCGCCCCTCAAGCGCGGCGTGCAGCTTTCGCTGCAGCTTGACCGCCCCAGTACGCAATGAGGCCTGAAGCCGATCGGCCCATTCGGTAAGGGCGACGAGGAAAACCGTGGCACGGTTTTCCTCGCGGTTGCGTTAGGCGGCAGCCAGTGCCGGCCGTTCCCTAGGGAAGGGCTTGAAGGTCAGTGCGATCAGGAAAGCACCGATGCCGAGACCCCAGGCGCCGATATAGAGCCAGCCGTAGCTGGCAAAAACGTCGTAGATCAGTCCCCCGGCAACCGGGCCGATTGCCATGCCGAGGCTGCCGGCCATTGCCGTGCCGCCGATGACAGTGCCCATCATGCGCAGCGGGAAATTCTCGCGGGCGATCACGGCGTAAAGCGGCATGACGCCCGCATAGATGAAGCCGAACACGGCAGCCACCGCGTAGAAGGCGCCGAGATCGCGCACGAAGAAATAGGCGAGCGCACCGAAGGCCTGCAGCAGCAGCCCCGATACCAGAATGCGCTTGGCGCCGTAGCGGTCTCCGAGGACGCCGAAGGCGACGCGGCCGCCCATTCCCGCCAGACCCTCGAGGCTGTAGATGGAAACGGCGGCCATCATCGGGATCCCGCAGCTCACGGCGTAGCTCACCGTGTGGAAAATCGGCCCGGAATGGGTGGCGCAGCAAAAGAAGTTCGTCAGCAGCAATATGACGAATTGCGGCGATCTCAGCGCCTGTCCAAGGGACATGTCCGGCTGCCCTTCGCTTGCGGAGACGGCATTTGTATCTTCGAGGACCGGCGGGCGGCGCAGCAGCAACGCAGCCGGAATCATCGTGACGGCGGCAAGGGCGGCTATGATCTGCAGCGATGTCCGCCAGTCGTAGATCGTAACCAGCCACCCGGCCAACGGCGACATGGTCATGGGTGCCATTCCCATGCCGGCCGACACCAGAGATACGGCAAGGCTGCGATGCGTATCGAACCAGCCTGTCACGCAAGCCATCATCGGTGCGAATATCGCCGCACAGGCCCCCCCGACGACCACCCCGAAGACGAGCTGGAATGCGATCAGCGATGTCACGAGGCTGGAAAGCGCCAGGCTCGCCGCAAGAAGCGCGGAACCGATCAGCACGACCGGGCGCGGGCCCCAGCGGTCCGAAGCGCTACCCCAGACCATACTTGCCAGGGCCATTGCGATGAAGCCCACCGTCATGGCACTCGATATACCGGTCACCGACCATCCGGTATCGCGCGAGATGGGCACAAGGAAAACCGGCAATGAAAACATGGCACCGATTGCAATGCAGCCGAGCAGGCCGCCGGCAGCAACGATCACCCAGCGATAATGCGCATCGATCATTTCTCGTGTCTCCGCTCAGGGCAATCCGGCGCGGCATTCATTTTCAGTCCACGCAAGGATTGCCGATCAAATCAAGGGCATTCTCCCGTTTGCGGCTGTGCCGCGCATACAATAGGACGAACGGCGCCTGAAGGCGCCGACATGGGAGTGGAAATTTTTGTACGCTGCATTGCGCTTGATGCGGTTGAATTCATGCGGCGCTCAGCGGAATTCTCGAACGCCCCTCATCCGCCTGCCGGCACCTTCTGCCAGCAAGCCGGGCGAAGGGACAAGCGGCAAGGTTCCGGACCTATTCTGCGCGACGAGATGCGAGGAGCGACCCGCTTGTTCCTTCTCCCCGTGAAACGGCGTCGAAACGGGGAGAAGGCGCCGGCAGGCGGATGAGGGGCGGAGGCGCCCCGTCAGGCCGCCGTATCCGACGTGTCGACCACCTCGAAATCATGCGTGATGGTCGCCGTCTTTGCGAGCATCGCGGATGCGGAGCAATATTTCTCGATGGAGAGGGCAACCGCGCGCTCGACCTTCTTGGCGGCCAGACCACGGCCCTTGACGATGAAATGCATGTGGATACGGGTGAATACGCGTGGGTCCTGATCCGCCCGATCGGCATCCATCTCGACCACGCAATCCTCGACCGCCTCGCGGCCCTTCTCGAGGATGTGGACGACGTCGAAAGCCGAGCAGCCGCCGGTGCCGATCAGCACCATTTCCATGGGGCTCGGTCCCGGTGTCGGGCTATCCGGGCCGGTGGCCGTGCCGAGCACGACCTTGTGGCCGCTTCCGGATTCCCCGACGAAGGTCCTGCCTTCGACCCATTTGATACGTGCCTTCATCCGATTTTCCTTCCTGTCGTGATGCGTTCATCATAGTTCGAATGACGCAAAACGCGCCCGATTTCCACCCGCCGCCAATCCACTCAGCGCGCACCCCACGTGTCGGTCAGCCGGTAGCCCTCGGGCCAGGGGTCCGACGGGTCGAGCATGTGCTGATGGGTGCCGGTAATCCAGGCGCGGCCGGAGATTTCCGGCAGCACGGCCGGCCGGCCGCCGATTTCGGTGGTGCCCAGGATGCGGCCGGAGAAGGTGGAGCCGATCAGCGAAACCGCCGTCAGCCGGTCCGAGAGCCCCATCTGGCCGCGCGCATGCAGCACGGCCATGCGTGCCGAGAGTGCCGTCCCGGTCGGCGAACGGTCGACCTTGCCCGGCTGGATCGCGACTGCAGCACCCGCCCGCAGGCCTTCCGCCGTGCGCTCCACGGGACCGGCAAAGAGGCAGAAGGAGAAATGCCGCCAGTCGGGGTTTTCCGGATGATGGAAACCGAGCTTGGCATTTGCCGCATTGGTGATCCTCACGCCGAGCCGGGCGATGTCGTGCGCCTCGTCCGGCTTCAGGGCGAAGCCCATTGCGGCAGCATCCACGATCACGAAACTGTCGCCGCCATAGGCGGTGTCGACTGTGAGTGTCCCGAGCCCCTCGACCTCCAGCTTCGCGTCCAGCCGCTCGGCAAAGCTCGGCAGGTTCTCGACGAAGATGCGTTCGGCCTTGCCGTCACGGCACTCCGCGCGCACGCGAACGAGACCGCCGGGCGCTTCGAGCGTGATCTCCGTCACCGGCTCCTTCATCGGCAGGATGCCGCTGTCGAGCAGCACGGTTGAAACGCAGATCGAGTTGGAGCCGGACATGGGCGGCGTATCTTCCGGCTCCATGATGATGAAGGCAGCATCCGCGTCGGGATGCTTGGGCGGCACCAGGAGATTGACATGGCGGAAGACGCCGCCGCGCGGCTCGTTCAGGACGAAGTTGCGCAGGGTCTGTTCGCGGGCGATCCAGCGGCTCTGCTCCCAGATCGTATCGCCCGGCGGAGGCGCGACACCGCCGACGATCACGTCGCCCACTTCACCCTCGGCATGGGCTGAAATGACATGAATGGTCTTGGTGCTGCGCATCGCGAACTCCTCGTTTCAAAAGCCAGCGCGGTTACGAACGTCCGCCGCGCCTCAGGAAAGCCAGTCCGGCAGCTGGGGCGGGACGCGCCCCGTCAAGGCCGCGGCGACGCAATCGGCAAGGCTGCCGAAGCGTACTGTGCGGCCTGAAAGACCGGGACCGTAATGGGCATATTTGCCGGAATTGGTCATGACCGCCCGGGTACGGGTCGGGAACACAGGCTCGGAGATCGAACACCAGCAGAGGTCCGGCAGCACCTGGACGCCGCTCTCCTGAAGCCGGGCGAGAATGCCTTCGCCGCGCGCCTCCGCAATAACCTCATGGCCGGCCGTGACGATCACTGCCACATCCGGATGCCGCTTGCGGCCGCCGAGCGCCTCGGCCAGCGCCCGACACTCGGCAAGGGACGCGTGCGGGCTGCCGATCGCTACGAGTTCGACTTCATCCGGACCCTCGTTCAGGGCGGACCAAGCGGCCGTCAGCTCGGCGCGGGTAATGGTCGCATGATCCGCGTCCTCAGCCGCGGCACCGCCGGCTTCCGGCGTCACGCCCTCCACATGCAGCATCGGCGCGGCGGAAGTGGTGCCGAAGGCGGCGCAGAGCGCCTTCAAGTCGTCGCGCGAGGGCTCCGCCGGGGCGAGCCCGCGGATGAGCGGGATGCGATCTGGCGCCGCACGCCCGGCGAGATAGCCGATCAACGGCCAGAAAGCGTCGTCGGCGCCCGCGGGCAGTTCGACGTCTATGATCCGCCGTGCCTTGCGGTGTTCGTCGAGATAGACGCCGGAGAGCGGCGCGCGTCCGGTGAGCGCGATGCAAAGGTCGAGGAAATCCGGGTGCTTTGCCGTCCGCGCACCGAGCACGCTGTTGGCGAAGATCACGGCATTGGACTCCGCCCAGGCCACGGCTTCGCCGGCTCCAGGCGCGCTGTCGAGCAGATAGGGCGAACAGGTGAAGGTCGGCCGGCAGCCCATGCGGACATAGGCGTCGGCGAGCCGCGCCGCAGGGTCGCCGAAGGACGGCGGCACACCTTGCCTCTGCCAATTGGCATGGTCCACGGAAATGGCGTTCATCGTCGCCGGGATCCGCACCTTCGCGCCCATCTCCACCATCTTCTCGGCAAAGGTGAGGTTCGCGGGACTGGCATAGATGCAGCCGTCGATATGAGCCTGCGTCACATCCACGAGACCCAATGCCCCCTGCTGCGCCGCCATGGCCGAAATGATGCGCATGGCCTGCGCAACCGCGACGCTTTCCGCTCCGTCGAGCATGGCGCGGTCGCCATCGGTGAGGTCGAGCGCGGCCGTCGCCGGCGGAACGACGGGGATCGTCAGCCCCTCGGCTTCAATCGCCCTGTCGCCGATCCGCGCCGTCTTCGCACGGGCGAGCGCCGCGAAGGCTTCCGGCGCAAGACGCAGCACCGGCAGCGGCTTGCCAAACATCTCGGAGGCGATCAGCGCACCGAGGGTCAGCACGTCTTCCGGTTCGGAAAATACGAGTGCGGCAGGGCCACGGCCGGTCAGCACCAGATCGAGCAGCACGCCCGAGCCCGTACAGGAGCCGCGGCTCGACGGCATCATCAGGATGGAGCCGGTGAGCGGGACGCCATGCAGCGGGTGGTGCACGTCGATCACGCAGCCCGTCGCGGGATCGACCCCGCCCCAGAAACTCAGCGCCTCCCCGGTCGCTATGACCGGGCCCTCGGCCGACCCCTGAAGGATGCTGCGGGCAGGATCGAGGCCGCTCATCTTACGACGAAGCCGTGGGCGAAGGGATCGCGGTCATCGATGAAGATGGTGTTGATGCCGGTCATCCGCGCCCAGCCGGCGATCGACGGGATGATCGCGTCGCGATCGGCGACCTTCGCCGCCGCTTCGACGCGCCCCTTGAAGAGCGATCCGATGATCGACTCGTGGACGAATTCGTCGCCGACCTTCAGCTTGCCCTTGGCGGCAAGCTGTGCGATCCGGGCCGACGTGCCGGTGCCGCAGGGCGAGCGGTCGATGGCCTTCTCGCCGTAGAACACCGCGTTGCGGGCATGGGCCTCCGGCTGCGTCGGCTTGCCCGTCCACTGGATGTGGCTCAAGCCCCGGATCTCCGGGTGCTCGGGATGGACGAACTCGTATTTGGCATTCAGCGCGGCCCTCAACTTGGGGCTCCAGCCGACCAGTTCTCCCGCCGTATGGTCGGCCATGTCGCGGAAGTTCTTTTGCGGCTCGACGATGGCGTAGAAATTGCCGCCATAGGCGACGTCCACCACGATCTCGCCGAGCCCCTCGACCTCCGCCGCCAGCCCTTCCGCATAAAGGAAGCTCGGCACGTTGGTAAGGCGCACTTCCTCAACGAAGCGGCCCTCCTGGCGGTAGGTGATGTCCACCTTGCCAGCGGGAGCATCGATCGACAGCTTGCCGGGCTCGCGCGGGGTGATCAGGCCGTTCTCGATGCCCATGGTGATGGTTCCGATGGTGCCGTGCCCGCACATCGGCAGACAGCCGGAGGTCTCTATGAAGAGCACCGCCACGTCGCAGTCGGGCCGGGTCGGCGGGTAGAGGATCGAACCCGACATCATGTCGTGGCCGCGGGGCTCGAACATGAGACCGGTGCGGATCCAGTCGAATTCCTTCAGGAAATGCGCGCGTTTTTCCAGCATGTTCGCGCCTTCGAGACGCGGGCCCCCGCCCGAAACGAGGCGGACGGGATTTCCGCAGGTGTGGCCGTCGATGCAGGAGAAGGTGTGGGTGGCCATGGTCGAAACCTCTGTCAGAATCTTTGCGGCGAAAAGGGTGCAATGTCGATGGCCGGAGTCCGGCCGGTCAAGAGATCGGCGACGATCCTTGCGGTGCCCGCCGATTGGGTGAGCCCGAGATGGCCGTGACCGAAGGCGAAGATCACCCGCGGCGTCGCGCGGGCGCGGCCGATGGCCGGCAGGCTGTCGGGCAGCGACGGCCGGAAGCCCATCCACTGCACCCCGCCTTCCGGTTTCAAACCGGGCAGGAAGGCCTGCGCCTTCTTCAGCATCGCTTCCGAGCGGCGGAAGTTCGGCGGCAGATCGAGCCCGCCGAGTTCGACCGCACCGCCGACCCGGATACCGGTCGACAGCCGTGTCACGACGAAGCCATGGCCGCCGAAAGTGATCTGCGTCCGCAGGTCGAACGCGTCGGCGGGAAGCGTCGTATTGTATCCGCGCTCGGTTTCGAGCGGAATGCTTTCGCCGAGCGTGCGCGCAACCCGGTGCGAGAAAGCGCCCGCCGAGAGGACCACCTGCGCCGCCCGCCGCCTCCTGCCGTCGGCGCTCAGGACTTCGACCCCGCCATCGACGGGCTTCAGCGCCGTGACCTCCGCGCGCTCGATCACCCCGCCGATCGTGCGGAAATGATCGGCAAGCGCAAGCGTGTAGAGCTTCGGATCGGCGATCGAGTACCAGCCGGGCGTGAAGGTAGCGTGGGTGAAGCGCGCCGCCAGGCCCGGCTGGATCTCGGCAATGCCTGCGGCATCGAGATGGCGGAACTCGATCCCGTGATCCGCGCGCGCCTTCCAGCCGGCCAGCGATGCCTTGAATTCCGCCTCTCCCTCGTAGACCTGAAGGTTGCCTTCCTTGCGCAGCATGGACGCCGTGCCGGTCGCACCGAGGAACGGCTCGAGCTCCGCTTTCGACAGGTCCATCAGCGCGGTCTGGGCCGCGGTCGAATGCGCCACGCGCCCCGGCTGACAAGCCCGCCAGAAGCGGAACATCCATGGCGCGATCTTCAGCGCATAGGCGGGCGGCACGGTCAGCGGCCCGAGCGGATCCAGGAGCCATTTCGGCGCCTTTTTGAGGATGCCGGGCGAGGCAAGCGGAAGGATATCTGTGAAGGCGAATGCCCCGGCATTGCCGGCGGAGGCGCCGGCCGCCGGCCCCTCGCGGTCGAGCACGGTGACCGACAGGCCGCTGGCCACGGCGGCAATTGCAGCCGTGAGGCCGACGACCCCCGCGCCGATCACGATGACGTCCGGTGCGGCCATTTATCGTACGCTCGCCAGGAACTTCTGCGTTTCAGGGTTCTGCGGCGAGGCGAAAATCTGATCGGGCGAACCGATCTCGGCCATGATCCCCTGATGGAAGAAGGCCACGCGATCCGACACGTCGCGGGCAAAGGTCATTTCGTGGGTAACGCAGATCATCGTCATTCCCTCTTCCGCCAGCATCTTGAGGGTGTCGAGCACCTCGCCGACCAGCATCGGATCGAGCGCCGAAGTCACCTCGTCGAACAGCATATATTCCGGCGACATGGCAAGCGCCCGGGCGATCGCCATGCGCTGCTGCTGGCCGCCCGACATGCGGTTCGGATAGACCTTGAGCTTCTCGCCGAGACCGACATGGGTCAACTGCTTCACCGCGATCTCCTCGGCCTTGTCCTTCGGGAGGCCAAGCACCTTGCGCGGGGCGAGCATGACGTTTTCGAGCACGGTCAGATGCGGGAAGGCGTTCCATTGCTGGAACACGATCCCGACCTTTCGGCGCAGCCTGTTGAGATCGGTGCCCTTGGCATGGACATCGGTCCCGTCGATCACGATCCGGCCGGAGTCGATCGGCTCCAGCCCGTTGATGCAGGTGAGCAGCGTCGACTTGCCGGAGCCGGAGCCGCCGATGATGGTGACCACCTCGCCCTTTTCGACGGTCAGGTCGATACCCTTGAGAACCTCCAGAGAGCTGAAGGATTTGCGGACGTTTTCGATCTCAATCATTGGGGGACCACCGTTTTTCGAGATACCCGCCAAGCCGGGCGACGGGGAAGCTGAGGAGGAAGTAGATGGCGCCGCAGATCAGCAGAATGAAGAGCGGCTCCTGCAGACGCGTGACCAGTATCTGCGAGGCACGCAGGAGCTCGACCAGGCCGAGCCAGAGCACCAGTGCGGAGTCCTTCATCACGCCGAGCGTCAGGCCTATCCACGACGGAAGCGAAACCCGGGTGGCAAGCGGCGCCACGATGTAGCGCATGTCCTGCCACCAGGTCATGCCGAGGGAGCGCGCCGCACGGCGGGTCGTCACCGGCACCGATGAAATTCCGCCGCGCACGATCTCCGCGCAGAACGCCGCCGTGTAGAGCGAGAGCACCACGCCGGAGGTCGTGAAGGCGCCCCAGCCGAGCTTGGCGATCGACTGGAAGGCATTGCCGAGCACGAGCTGGATCAGGAGCGGTACCGAGCGGAACACGTCGAGCAGCAAGGTGAGCGGCGCCGACCAATAGGGTCCGATCTGGAACCGGATCACTCCGAAGAGGATGCCGAGAACGGTGCCGGCGGTGACGGCGACGGCGGTTACCGCCAGCGTCATTCCGGCGCCTTGCGCAAGAAAGGCGAGATCGTTCCAGGTGAGGGCAGTATCAAACATCTCTCACCCCTCTCAGTAGCGGAACATGCGCCAGGCGAAGGCCCGGGCTGCAAGCGTGACCGCCTTGGCGATCAGGTAGTAGATCACCGCAGCGAGCGCGAAGAATTCGAATGTGCGGAAGGAGCGGGCATTCAGTTCCTGCGTGATGCCGGCAAGGTCGGTGTTCATGCCGACGGTGACGCCGAGCGACGTCATCAGGATCGCCCAGACCATCTGGTTCGTCGCGGGCAGGAAGGCCACGCGCAGCATCTGCGGCAGAACGATCAGCCGGAACGCCTGCAGCGAGGTCATGCCGAGCGACCGGCCAGCGCGGGCCTGCGTATCCGGAATGGCCTTGAGCGCGCCGCGGAAATTCTCGGCAAGATAGCCCGCATTGTTGAAGGCGATCCCGACCAGAAGCGCCGTATAGGGACTCAGGTGGATCCCGAAATTGCCGAGGCCGAAATGGGCCATGTAGATCTGGAACAGCGCCGGCGTGTTTCGCGCGACCTCGACCCAGGTCGTGGCGATGCCGCCAAGGATACGGCTGCCGGACAGGCGGAACACGGTGAGCGCGATCGCGCAGGCGACGCCGATGACCATCGACAGCACCGCGACCTGCAGCGTGACCACCGCGCCGTCCAGCATCTGCGGCAGCGCCCTCAGCGCCTGGTTCCAGTGGAAGGTGTAGTTGAACATTCCCGTCTCACCCCTCGGAATGCAGCGACGGCGCGGGTTGCCCCGCACCGTCAGACGATCCTCGGATCAACGGTAAACGCCGTTCACCGCCAGGGACGGAGCCTCGCCACCGACCCACTTCTCGTAGAGTTCGGCATAGCGGCCGGTGCGGACCTGCTGATTGACGAACAGGTTGAGGTAGTTGAGGAAGCCGTATTCCTCGCGGTTAGTGAAGAGGGCCACGTAGTCGATGTCGAAGGGCGCCTTGTCGACCACGGAGATACCGGGGAACTTGCCGCCCTTGACGTTGGACTGCGCGACCGTCGAGGTAGAGACGGTGGCGTCGAGCTGGCCCTGGCTCAGCGCCAGGAAAACGTCGGCCTGCGTCTGATAGGGGCGGAACTCGCCCTCGCCCCAGGCCTTGACCTGGTTTTCGAGTGCGATCGCCTCATAGGTGCCCGCGGTGGCGCCGACCACCTTGCCCTTCATGTCTTCGAAGGACTTGATGCCGGACTTCTCGTTGGCGGTTACCGCCATTTCAAAGGCGAAGTAAGGCACCGTCATGCCGACGGTCTTGGCACGCTCGAGCGTATCGGAGGTGGAGGCGACACCGACATCGACGCGGCCGGACATCAGCGCCGGGATGCGCTCGGGAAACGGCGTCTCCACGATCTCCGCGGTGACGCCGAGCGCCCTGGCCAGATCGTTGCAGTAATCCACGTCGAAGCCGATCGGTTCGTTGTTCTCGTCGCGCGAACCCATCGGCGGGAAGTCGAGCACCACGGCGCAGCGCAGCGTTCCCGAAGCGATGATGTCGTCCAGCTTGTCGGCATGGGCGGGGCTCGTCAGAGCGGTGGCGGCAACGAGGCCGAAGGCGAGGACCGAGGTCTTCATTATTGTTCTCTCCCTTGAGTTGGCCGATCGGTGTGACGGCGCGCGCACTATTCCGCGTCGGAGAGCACAAATCAATTTAAAAATACAATTAGTATACAAAAAGTATATAACAGGGCGCCTTTTCGCAATGGAAAGGGGCTTTCCCTTGTGGAAAAGCCCCTTTTATTGCGCGGCCGGGAGGCTGGATCAGCCGAGGAAGTCCTCGGGCAGCAGGTCTTCCGGCATGTTCTGGTAAGCGACGGGACGCAGGAAACGTCGAATCGACATGGTGCCGACGCTGGTTGCGCCGAAGTTGGTCGAGGCTGGATAGGGGCCTCCATGCACCATCGAATCCACGACTTCAACCCCGGTCGGGAAGCCGTTGACCAGCACCCGGCCCGCCTTGCGCTCGAGCACCGGACGCAGACGGCGCGCCGTCTCCAGATCGCCCGCATCCATATGGATGGTTGCGGTCAGCTGGCCCTGGAAGCCGCGCGCGAGCTCTTCCATTTCGGCCGGCGATCCCACCCGAACCACCAGTCCAAGCGGGCCGAACACTTCTTCGCCGAGCGCATGGTCGGCCAGGAACTGGGCACCCGTCGTCTCGAAGAGATTGGGCGATGCGTCACGGCCGGACGACTCGGTCGCAAGCAGCGGTTTGACGGCGTTGCGCGTCGCAAAGCGCGCCTGACCGTCGCGGTAGGCCTTGGCGATACCGTCCGTCAGCATGGTTTGCGGTGCCACCTTGGCAAGCGCCTCGACGGCGGCGGTGGTGAAGCGGTCGGCGTCCGCACCTTCGATGACGACGGCGATTCCGGGATTGGTGCAGAACTGCCCGGCGCCCATGGTGAGCGAACCGGCCCATCCCTGCCCCAGCGTTTCCGCCCGTGCCTTCAACGCTTCCGGCAGCAGGAACATCGGGTTGACCGAACCGAGTTCGCCGAAGAACGGGATCGGTTCGGGGCGCGCCGCGCAAAGATCGAACAGGGCACGTCCGCCGGCGAGCGAACCGGTGAAGCCTACGGCCTTGATATGGGGATGCTGCACCAGCGCATGACCGACGTCGCGGCTGCCGCCCTGGATCAGCGAGAATACGCCGGGATGAACACCCGTCTTGCGGATCGCTGCGTCGACGGCCTCGGCGACGATCTCGCCGGTGCCGGGATGCGCCGAATGACCCTTTACCACGACCGGGCAGCCGGCTGCGAGCGCCGCGGCCGTATCGCCGCCGGCGGTCGAAAAGGCCAGCGGGAAATTCGAGGCGCCGAAGACGGCGACCGGACCGACGGGGCGCTGGACCAGCCGTATCTCCTGACGGGGCGCCGGCTGGCGCTCGGGCATCGCCGCATCGACGCGCCGGTCGAGATAATCACCCTTTTCGATATGATCGGCAAAGAGCCTGAGCTGGCCGGTCGTGCGGCCCCGTTCGCCGTTGAGCCGCGCCTCGGGCAGGCCGGTTTCCTGGCTTCCGATCTCGGTAATCGCCTCCGCCCGGGCCTCGATCTCGTCGGCGATGGCGCGCAGGAAGGCGGCGCGCTCCTTGCGCGAGGAATAGCCATAGGTCCAGAAGGCTTCCTCAGCCGCCTCGCAGGCCCGGTTCACCAGCTCTACGGTGCCTACGGCAAAATCATGCGCCGGGCCATGCGCCGGCGCCGAAGCGAAGGTGCCTGCCCCATCGAGCCATTCGCCCGCGACGAGGTGTTTTCCTTTGGGGGTGAAAATCATCTGACTTTCCTTTCTCTGGATCACGATGATCCTGGTCGATTCGGCACAAGATCATAAAACGCGTCGATTCCCGTAACGAAGCGGGATTGCCGGCGGAAATTCGCATACACTCTCCTCGCCCGTTGCGGAACCGTATACCTTGCGCGAACAGACGAATTGAACTTACCGGGGGTTTGTATACTCTATGTATGCAGAACATCAACCGCGTGCCCCTGAATCAGGCCTAGAATGAGAGAGACGACATGAGCGAGACAACCACCCTGACGACCACCGCGCTTCAGGAGCGCGTCGAGGCGATCTTCCGCAAGGGCGGCCTTAACGTGGTCCAGGCGGGCGCTCTCGCCCGGGTGATCGTTGCCGGCGAACGCGATGCCTGCAAGTCGCACGGCATCTACCGGATCGAGGGCGCGCTGCGCACGGTCAAGGCTGGCAAGGTCAAGCCGGACGCCGAGCCGGAAATCGTCGCGCAGGAAGCCTCGGCGATCGTCAAGGTGAATGCCGGGGGCGGTTTCGCCAATCCCGCCTTCGAACTCGGTCTGCCGGTGCTTGCCGAGCGTGCCCGCAAGCACGGCATCGCCGCACTCGCCATCAACGACTGCACGCATTTTTCGGCGCTCTGGCCGGAAGCGGAGGCGCTCACGGGAGAAGGGCTTGCCGGACTCGTCATGTGCCCGAGCTATGCCACGGTCGCACCGACCGGCGGCAACAAGCCGTTGCTCGGCACCAATCCCTTCGCCTTTGGCTGGCCGCGCGCGGGCAAGCCGCCCTACGTCTTCGACTTCGCGACATCGGTGGCGGCACGGGGCGAGATCGAGCTGCATCGCCGGGCGGGCAAACCGCTGCCCGAAGGCTGGGCCATCGATGCGCAAGGCAATCCGACCACCGACCCGGAGGCGGCGCTCGCGGGCGCCATGCTGCCCTTCGGCGGACACAAGGGCTCGGCCATCGGCACGATGATCGAGCTGCTGGCGGGCATCATGATCGGCGACCTGACCAGCCCCGAAGTGCTCGACTATCTAGGCACCACGACGCTCGCCCCCTTCCACGGCGAACTCATCGTCGCCTTCTCCCCGCAGGCTTTCGCCGCCGGTCGTCCAGGCGACCCCTTCGACCGGGCGGAGCTGCTGTTCGAAGCGATCGTCGGCCAGGGCGCCCGCCTGCCTTCGCAGCGCCGCTTTGCCGCCCGAGCGAAGTCGGAGGCCGAGGGCATCACGCTGAGCGCGGCCGAGATCGAGCAGCTCGACCGGCTGCTTGCGCTCGGGCTCGACGCCGTGGCGTAATCCCCAGCGGGCACTCTTTCGCCCTCCTGTGAAAGGCACAGGAGGGATGCGGGGAATTCAGACGTGAAGTGGCTGGACCGGGCACGCCGATGGGCAAGGGGCATCAGGCGAGACGTCGTCGTCCTGTGGCTGGCGGCGCGTGACCGCCGTGTGCCCTGGTATGCGAAGCTGGCGGCAGGCGCGGTCGCGGCCTATGCATTGTCGCCGATCGACCTGATACCCGACTTCATCCCGGTCCTCGGCTATCTCGACGACCTGATCATCGTTCCCGTCGGCATCATCGTCGTGCTGAAGCTCATCCCAGTCGACGTCCTTGCGGACCTGCGCGCCGCAGCAATGAAACACACCGAGCGGCCGGTGAGCCGGGCCGGGCTCGTGGCGGTCATTTCAATATGGGTCCTGCTGGCAGCTCTGCTCTTGTGGGTGGCGCTTGGCCCCGCTGCCGCCGTGCGGTAAACGGAAGAGGCCCTCCTGATGGAGAGCCTCCTCCGTCTCCGGCCCGATCAGGCCTTGTACTTCTCGACGGCGCCCGGGAGCTTGCTCCACTCGGCATACCAGGTGTTGAAGATCTTGAACTGCGCCTCGACATAGCCGCGCTGGCTTTCGGTCAGCGCGTCGGTCTCGTTGAAGTGGAGCGTGTATTCCTTGTCTCCCTTCAGCACCATCATGTGCTTGAAATAGAGGACGAGGTCCGGCCCTTCATCGAAGGAGGAAAGCACGGCAAGCGCCTGCTCGAGCTCCTGCGCACGCTGGCGTGCATCGACATCGCCGGCGGCTGCGGCCCTGGACAGGTTGCAGAGGTGAATCACTTCCTTCGGGAGTACGTTGCCGATACCCGTGATGGCGCCGGTCGCGCCGCAGTTCACGAAACCGTGGAAAACGGCCGTATCGACGCCGATCATCAGCGAGACGCCGTCGTCACGGCTGGTGATGTGCTCGGCCGCGTAGCGCATGTCGGCATTGCCGCCGAACTCTTTGAAGCCGACGAGGTTCGGATGCTCCGCACGCAGCGCGAAGAAGAGGTCGGCCCGTGTGGCGAACCCGTAATAGGGGCTGTTGTAGATCACCGAGGGCAGGTCCCGCGCGGCAGCCAGTATTGCCTTGAAATGCGCCTTCTGCGCCACGATCGAGGGACCGCGCGACAAGACGCGCGGGATTACCATCAGGCCCTGTGCTCCGACCTTCTGGGCATGCGCCGCATGCGCGGCGGCCAAGGCGGTGTTGACGGCACCGGTGCCGACGATGACGGGGACGCCCGCCTTTACCAGACGCTCCACGCCTTCCATGCGCTGCGCGTCGGTCAGGAGCGGCCAGTCGCCCATCGAACCGCAATAGACGACTGCCGACATGCCATCGGCAATCAACGCCTTGCCCTTGCGGACGAGGGCATCGAAGTCGGGCGTGCGGTCTTCCCTGCAAGGGGTCATCAGGGCTGGGATCACGCCCGAAAAAATCTTGGCCTTCATTTCAAACTCCTTTTGGCCTGTCGGATGGCAGAGACATGACGCCATAGCCGGCAACTCTGTCTGTGCTTCGGGATGAAAATACCATTTGTATTTTATTTGTCGACAAAAATAATCCTAAGATCACAGAGCAATTTCGAGCCGGTCATTACGGGCAAAAAGCTTTTGAATTTGCTCGACGATTTGTTCGGCATGAGCGCGCGCCAGCCGATCGGCTGCCTCGGCGTCTCGCGCGGCGATGACGGCGATCATATCCTCGTGCTCGTCGACGAAGCGCTGCGGCAGCCGGTCGTTATAGGACTGATAATAGAGCCTGAGGATCCGTCGCCCCTCGTCGAGAAGCCTGTTGAACAGGCCTATGAAATAGGGATTTCGGCCTGCCTCGGCGATGGCCGAATGGAAGGCGGCATTGGTGGCGATCATCGCCAGCGCATCCTGCGCCTGGACCGCTGCGGCGAATTCCGCCTGGCGGGCGCGGATCACCTCGAGATCATCCGATCGGTGGTGTTCGGCCGCCAGGCGCGTCGTGACGCGATACATCAGCACCAGCGCGTCGAAGAAGGTGTGCAGGTTCAGGAAATCGATATTCGACACCATCGTCGATCTGTTGGGCAGCGTAGCGATCAGCCCCTCTCCCGCCAACCGAACCAGCGCTTCACGGATCGGCGTGCGCGACATCTTGAACCGTTCGGCGAGCTGCACCTCGTCGATCGGACAGCCCGGCGGCAGAACCAGATCGAGGATTTCGTCCCGCAAGAGGTCATAGACCATCTTCACGCCGGAACCGCGCTTGCGTTCGGGAGCTGAATTGGTGTCCGTATCCTTGTTGGTCATGCGGTCTCCTTCTTGTCGACAAAAGAAATACTTCTCCGCGACGATGGGATCAACGGTCTCCTCCGCATGTTTCGCGGATTTCAGGCCGTTTTGCCGATAATCTTTCAGGTTTCCGGCAGGGTAAAGACGGCGCAGGGCGCCGCAATGCCGCGCAGCGCGTGTTCGCCCAGCGGCACCAGTGGGGTTCTGGTCTCGGCGGCAAGCGCGCCCGAAATCAGCACCGATCGCCCGAGCGGCCGGCACAGTCCCTCCAGCCGGCTCACCAGGTTTACGGCCGGACCGATGGCGGTGAAGTCCAGCCGATCGATCGATCCGACATTGCCCCACAGTATCTCCCCAAGATGCAGCGCCGCGCCGAAGCGCAACGGCGGCAGTTCCTGTTCATGGCGCAGACCCTCGAGATGCGCCATGCCCGCGCGGGCGGCAACGACCGCGCGCAGCGCCCGGTCGCAGGCCTCCGCCGGCAAATCGTTGACCGGGAAAATCGCCAGCACGCCATCGCCGATGAATTTGAGCACCTCGCCGCCGAAGGCGTGTATCGCTCCTGCAAGCCGGTCGAACCAGTCGTTGAGCGCCGCGATCACGCGTGCCGGCTCATGTTCCTCGGAAAGGCCGGTGAAGTTGCGCAAGTCGGCATAGAGCAGCGCCGCCCGGATGCTCTCTCCGGTGCCGCGACTCAGCGCGCCGGCCTGCACGCGGGCAGCACTGCGGCGGCCGAGATAGGCTTCGAGCAGCGCCGCGCGAGTCGCTCGCTCGGCCAGGACGGCCAAGGGCGCCGCTGCGAAGCGGGCGGTCTGCCGCAACCGCGCGACCTCGGCCGGATCGAACCGCCGCGTCCCGGCCCAGCCCAGCACCACATTCTCTGCCGTCTGGCCGACCACGTCCTCCTGCACCGAACCGAACCCTGCCAGCCAGTCGCGCCCGGCGTGGTCGACCGGCCCTTCGGCAAAGCCGAGCGCCTCGATGACCGCACCGTCCTCCGCCCGCCAAAGCCAGGTGCGACGCGCGATGATCGGATGCGGCACCGCCAGAGTCAGGGCACCGCCGGCCAGCGGAAGGCCGTCGGCGAGGAGCCGGGTTCCAAGCTCTGCCAGGAACGGGTCGGGGCCGGACGAGGTACCGGCCTCGTCCAGAAGCCATGCGAGGGGTGCGGGCAGGTCCATGCCTTGATCATAGAGCAGTTGCAGGAAATGTGTGAACCGATCTCGGCTCGCGGTACTGATCGAATCGCCCCGGCTCCGCGGGCAGTGGCGCGGGCGCTCCCGTCGGGATATGATCGTTCCGTCCGGTCCGGCGCGGCCGTCCTTCTCGCCGGCGCTCGATGGCAACCGAAGGGGAGTCCGATGCAAGAAGGTCTCGTCGTCCGCCGCGAAACGCATGTCTCGGCACCGCCCGCGGCAGTGTTCGCCCTGCTTACCGACCCGGAGAAGATCCTGCGCTGGATGGGAACGGAGGCCGATGTCGAGCCGAAGCCCGAGGGGCTTTATCTCGTCAATGTAACCGGGGCCCGCTTCGCCCGCGGCTCCTTCCGCGAGGTGGTGCCGGTGCACCGCCTGGCTTACAGCTTCGGGTGGGACGACAGCGATGTCGTGCCGCCTGGCTCGAGCCTGGTCGAGATCGACCTGATCGAGCAGCCGGATGGAACGCTGGTTCGGCTGACCCACTCGGGCCTGCCCAATGCCGAGCAATGTGCCGGCCATGCCGAAGGTTGGGCCCACTATCTCGATCGGCTTTCGGAAGTCGCCGCAGGACGCGACCCGGGGCCCGACCCATGGCACGGCCGTACCGGGTGATGAGCCTTGGCCCCGGCCGCTGGCCTGGGAGCTTCCGCCTCGTCCTTCTCGCGCGGAACTTTGCGGAGCCTGACGTGTTTGCCGGTAGCCGCCGGCAACAAGGCGGCTCACAATGTGTCGCGAGTGTTCGAATGGCATCGAGAAGGAACAGCGCCGAGGAAAGAGCGTCCGCCGCTCGAACCATGCCGAGACTCGAGCGCAACATCAACGCCATCCTGAAGCGGCGCGAGGAAGACGAACGCGGGCGGAGGGCGCACGACAGGGTCGCCCAGGCAATCACGAACTTCGCAGGCTCCATGACGTTCGTCGGTTTGCACGTCCTGGCGTTCGGCGCCTGGATCGCTCTAAACCTCGAGCTGGTTCCCGGCATACCGGTGTTCGACCCGACCTTCGCCGTCCTCGCCATGGTTGCTTCGGTGGAGGCGATCTTCATTTCCACCTTCGTTCTGATCAGCCAGAACCGGATGGCCGAGAGGGACGACGAGCGCTCCGACCTCAATCTGCAGATTTCGCTCCTTGCCGAGCAGGAGGCGACGCAACTGCTCACGCTTCTTCGTGAGATAGCCGCCCGGCTGGGCGTGAAGGTGGACGGTGAAGAGGACATCCGTGAACTCACCAAGGAGATCACGCCCGAAGAGGTCCTCAATCGGCTCGAGGACCAGAAGGTCCGATCGGGCGATTAGAACCACACCGATTTGCCGCAGGAACAATCGGCCGGGCCCGTCATTTGACGACTGACAGCAAAAGGAGACCGAGATGGAGGAGTCACAAGCCATTTCCCGTCCTCAACGCGCTTCCGACTATCCGGGTCGCCAGATGGACTGCATCGCCGCTCTGCGACCGGCCGTTTCGGAGCTGGCGGCGACATCCCAGGAAAGCATCGTGGCGGCCATGGGCGGGGAGCTGACCGACGATCTGCTGGCGCTCGCCCGTCGGGCCGAGGCGGCCGGTTGGACGTTCGAGGAGGCATCGGCGGCGATCGAGGAGCTTGCGCGCGAATATGAGGGCGCGAAAGGAACCATCTTCGATTGAATCCGGTTGGACCCGGCGATCTGCTTCCATGATCAGGAGATAGGGGCCGTTGGCGAAGCTCGGCGTTTTGACCTTCCACCGCTGCATCAATTATGGATCGTTCTGGCAGGCGCGATCTCTTGTCCACGGACTTCGTTCGCTCGGCACCGACCCCATTGTCCTCGATCATCATTCCGCCCGTGTCACCCGGGCCGAGTGGCGCTGCGCTATGCAGCCGCTCCTGCCGGAGAGAACCCCGCGCGGGGACATTCCGCTCTACGCTTCCAAGATCAGAAAATTTCAGAGCGCTCTGGCGTCGGTGCCGATGAGTGCCCCCTTCGCGCTGGACGACCCTGATGGTGCCGAAGAATGCGATATCGTCGTCGTGGGCAGCGACGAGGTTTGGAACTTGCGGCATCCCTGGTACGGCGGTTGCTCGCTTTTCTACGGAGAGGGCCTCTCGGCCAAGAGAACCGTTTCCTACGCGGCGACGTTCGGAAACCACCCCGCGGCCAATGGCCTCGAACCATATTGGGCTGAAAGGCTGCGGAAATTCGATGGAATTTCCGTCCGCGACGACAATTCGAGGGCGATCATCGAAAAGGATGTCGGACGCGAGGCGACGCTCGTCCTCGACCCTTGCCTGCAGTTCCCCGAGACGATTTCCTTCGGTCCGAATACTCTGGTTTCGCGCCCCTATATAGCGGTCTACGGACATTCGTTCCCGTCCTGGTTTCAGCACGCGGTTCGCCATTGGGCGACGACGCGCTCGCTGCCTCTCGTCAGCATAGGCTATCGCAACGAATGGGCGGACGAGCAGTGGCTCGATGCCGGTCCCTACGAGTTCGCCGCCTGTATCGCGGGTGCCGAGGCCGTCGCGACGAATTTCTTCCACGGCTGCATTTTCTCTCTCCTCAACGCCAAGCCATTCGTCACGGTCCTTTCAGACTATCGTTCCAACAAGATCGCCGATCTCGCACACACCGCCGGTGCGGAACGGCACGTGGTGTCGCAGGCGACGCCGCAAGCCGGCTACGAGACACTTCTCGCAGAAGCCCCGAGCCCGGCCATCGCGCGAAGGCTCGCCGAGCTCCGCCGGCAATCACGGACCTATCTGACAGATGTTCTCGCCTGAGCGCCCCGCACCCGCCTCGGCCAGCGCCTTGCTCTCGCCGGGGCAGATGGCGAAATCCGGGCTTTGCATCGGTTGCGGCACGTGCATGGCGCAATCGGGCGGCAGCGCTGCGATGAGTCTCGATCGCTACGGCCAGCTAAAACCGGCCGCTGCACATCGCCCCGACGGGTTCGCCGAGCTGTGCCCCTTTTCGCCCCACGCCCGAAGCGAAGACCAGATCGCCGAGGCGCGCTTCGGATCGGCGCAATTTTACGATCCGCGGATCGGCCGCTTCGAGGCAGCCTATGTCGGCCATGTCAGCGAAGGCAGCTTTCGAGCGGACGGCAGTTCCGGCGGCATGGCCAGTTGGACGGCCGCGGAGCTTCTGAAGAGGAACCTCGTCGACGCGGTGGCGCATGTAGTTCCCTGTTCAGGCGCCGGCGAACGTCTTTTCCAGTATCAGGTCTCGCGGACCGCGGATGACCTGCGCAAGGGCGCCAAGTCGCGCTATTATCCGGTGGAGCTCTCTCGTGTCATCGCCGAAATGAAGCGGCAACCCGGCCGCTACGCAGTCGTCGGGATTCCCTGCTTCATCAAAGCGATCCATCTCCTCTGCCTCAACGACCCGGTGCTTGAGGAGCGCCTTGCCTTCACCCTCGGCCTCTTCTGCGGACACATGAAGAGCACCCGCTTCGTGGAAAGTTTCGCGTGGCAGATGGACACGGAAATGAACGCCGTGGCGGGCGTCGATTACCGCCTGAAGGATACGGCAAGACCGGCGAACTGGTACACGGCCCATCTGCGGCTCAAGGACGGAAGCACGAGAAGCAAGGATTGGTGGCATCTGGTCGACGGCGACTGGGGAGCCGGGTTCTTCCAGAATTCCGCCTGCAATTTCTGCGACGACGTCGTGGCCGAAACCGCCGACATTTCCTTCGGCGACGCCTGGGTCGAGCCCTATTCGTCCGACGGCCGGGGAACGAATGTGGTTGTCGTTCGCTCACCCTTGCTGCAGGCGCTCGTGGCCGATGCGATCGAGGAGGGAAGGCTCGAACTGAGTGCGGTCGACAGTGCCTTCGTCGTGGAGACACAGGCTGCCGGTTTCAGGCAAAGGCGAGAGGGGCTGGCCTTCCGGCTGGCCTGGCCGCGTTCCGGCATCAAGCCGAGGAAACGCGTTGCGCCGAAGTGGAGCGGCTTGCCCGCACGGCGGATGCTGGTTTACTGGCTGCGTAGCGCGATCAGCGCGAACAGCCACCGTGTCTTCTGGCTTGCCAGAGCCCTGAACATGCCGGCCGCCTATCTCCGCTGGGCTTCGGCGATGCTCGCTCTCTACCAGGGCGTGACCTATTCACGCGGCTCGATCGGCAGGCTCGTCGACGCCATCGCGAGGCCCGGGCGCAAGGGCTCGAAGGACGACGGGGCGGGCGCATAACGCGCCGTCATTTCGGCACAGAATTCGGCGAATTCCTCCGGAACGAGGGGCGCGCTCGTGTGGTGCGGGGCAAGCCCCCGGTGCTCGGGCGTGAAGCAGAAGGTGACGGTGACGTCGAAATCTTCGAGTGCCTCCATCTGGCGGTCGAACCAGTCGAGCGCGTTCGGCCGGAAGCGGTCGGCCCAGGAGAGACCGGTGCGCAGATATGTGACGCCTAGGCGCTTCATCCAGGCGACGGCATCATCGAGGCGCGGGTCCTCGAAATGGAACCATTGTACGAGCCCGATCTCCGGCGTGTGGCGGGCAAACTCCTCGAACGCCAGTTTCGGCGAGCCGTCCTCGCGCAGAAGACCCATGTAGAAATGCCGGTAATAGGACGAGCCCTCGGCCTCCCGGTGTCGCGTCGTCGCGGGCCAGGCCCGCGGCAGGTCGTAGAGGCTGTACCATTGGATCCGATCCGCCCGGCCCTTCAGGAGTTCGGCGGTTCGCTTCAGTCCCCAAAGCTGCACCTCCTCGGCGCCGAAGGTGGAGACGCCGACCTCGCTTACCCAGACCGGCAGTTCGGTGACGCTCTTCAGTTCATCAAGCTTCTGCGGCCATTCATGGATCTGCCAGAGGTTCCAGTCGAGTGGGAAACCATGGGCCGCAACGGCGTCGACGTGGTCGAGCACGCCCTGCGATTTCATCAGAGCGAGGAAGTTCGGATCAATCGGCGAAATTCCGCCGAGCACGCGCGTGAGCCCGGGATTGACCTCCCGGATCGCAGCCGCGGCCAGCTTTGCCATATGGGCAAAGCGGCTCCAGTCCGGATCGATCTCCGGATCCCAATGCGACTTGTTGTTCGGCTCGTTCCAGATCATGGCGGCTTCGATCATGAGTACCTCCGAATTGCCGGAAACGCCGGCCGGCTTCCCGCGCTTGCGGCACCGGCGGACGGGCCGGCCGGCTACGACACGTTTTCGTTCAGCGTCTGGATTTTCGCTCCCCAATCGCCCATCACCAGCACCGAGACGGAGGCAGGCGCGATATCGAAGCGCGGCCAGGCGTCGGAGGAAAGGCCGAGGATGTGACAGACCAGGGTTTTGATGACGTCCGCGTGGCTGACCAGAGCGACCTTCTCCTGGCCGTGCCGCTGCGCCAGCGCCGCGACAAGTCCCACCGCCCGGCATTGCACGTCCAGCATCGTCTCGCCGCCGGGGGCACGCACGAGGCTTCGCATAGCGTTCCATCGCCGCCAGAGCGGGTCGGTATCGAGGACGTCGAAGGTCTTGCCCGACCAGTCGCCGAAATCCACCTCGTCGAGCGCTTCCGTGGTCACGACCTCCGCGACATCCGACGCCGCGGCGATCGCCGCGGCCGTTTCCTGCGTGCGCTTGCGCGGGCTCGCATAGATCGAGCCTATGCCTTCGCCGGCCAGACGGGCCGCGAGCCGCTGAGCCTGCTCGCGGCCCGCGATGCCGAGCGGTACGTCGCCGGTCCGCCCGGCAAGAAAGCAGCCGACCCTGTCATGGGCGGCATGGCGCACCAGAAGGAAAGTGGTCGTCACTCGGCCGCCCCCAGAAGTGCGTCGGTATCGCCGGCGATGAATTCCTCCAGGCGTCTACGCGCTTCGGCATCGGTGAACTGCTGCGGCGGCGATTTCATGAAGTAGCTCGAAGGGGCAATCAGCGGACCGGCGATGCCGCGGTCGATTGCGAGTTTGGCGCAGCGAACCGCATCGATGACGACTCCTGCGGAATTCGGCGAGTCCCAGACTTCGAGCTTCAGTTCGACGTTGAGGGGAACGTTGCCGAATGTCGTGCCCTCGACTCGAATATAGGCGAACTTGCGGTCGGCAAGCCAAGGGACGTGATCGCTCGGGCCGACGTGGATGTCGCCGGCCGCGAGCGGAATATCCATCTGGCTGACGACCGATTGGGTCTTGGAAATCTTCTTCGATTCGAGCCGTTCCCGCTCGAGCATGTTGAGAAAGTCGGTATTGCCGCCGAAATTGAGCTGGTAGGTCCGATCTATGCGCACCCCCCGGTCGCGAAAGAGATTGGCAAGCAACCGGTGCACGATGGTCGCGCCGACCTGGCTCTTTATGTCGTCGCCGATGAGCGGCAGGCCGCGCTCGGCAAATTTGCGCTGCCACGACTTGTCCGAGGCGATGAAAACGGGAATGCAGTTGACGAAGCCGCAGCCGGCGGCAAGCGCCTGCTCCGCATACCAGCGCGTGGCGACTTCGGAACCGACCGGAAGATAGGAGACGAGCACGTCCGTCCCGGTCTGCCGCAGGATCTCCGCGACGTCAGCGGCGGGCGCATCGGACTCCTCGATCTCCTCGCGCAGATAGCGGCCGATGCCGTCGAGCGTCCTGCCGCGCTCGACGACTACGCCGGTGGCGGGAACATCCGCAAAGCGGAACGTGTTATTGGGAGCGGCGTAGATGGCTTCGGCGACATCGCGCCCGACCTTCGAAGCGGCGACGTCGAAGGCCGCGGAGACCTCGATATCGCCGACGTGATATCCGCCGAGATTGGTATGCATCAGCCCCGGAACCGGCTCGTCCTCCTTCGCGTCGCGATAGAATGTCAGCCCTTGGACGAGGGAGGACGCGCAATTGCCGACACCGACCAGCCCGACCCGAATGGAGTTCGATCGCATCTCACCACTACTCCTGCACAGTATCTACAATGCTTGCCAAACCCGCGCGCAACCGATTGGTTCCTTCTTCTTTCTCCCGTTTCTCGCGCATCGCGGATCGAATTCAGCCGCAGCGCGTTGAAGGGGCGGACAGGAAAGTGAGCGAAACTTCATGCTCGTATACGGTGACGCAAAGCGCCTGGAGCGCGCCGACATGCTATGCGCAGAGATCGCCTCGCGCCTGCAGGCGGCCCAACACCTGCCGGCGGGCATCGAGCGCCACACCGAGCTCGTCGCCATCCTGCTCAGGGCCGGGGAACTGGTGCAGGGGCTTGCCGACCTGGAATTGGCGCAGATGGGAGCCGACGAAATCTCCGCATCGCGCCAGACGGGCGAGTGCCTCCTCCTCGACCTTGCCGGACTCGTCGCCCGGTCCTGGCGCCAGGGCTTCGCCGGCCCGGTGGTCGTGCCGGCCCGTGTCGCAAGGTCGCTGGCGAACAGCCAGGCACCGCTTTCCCTCAGCATTCGCGAGCCGGAAGGCTACGCCTTCTATGCTCTTTACCCGGAGAGCTATCTCGAGGCCGCGGCAGGCTCCGGGCTTCCTGCCGACACGGTGGTGATCGGCCTGCGCAGCATCGGGACCACGCTTTCGGCGATTGTCGCGGCTTCCATCGGTGCCGCGCCTCCGGTCACACTGCGGCCGATCGGCGATCCGTTCCAAAGGCGGCTTGCAGTCGCGCCGCAACTTGCGGAACGGCTGCTGCGCGACCGGGCGGCGAATTTCGCGATCGTGGACGAAGGACCCGGCCTTTCCGGCAGCTCGTTCGGATGCGTCGCGGATTGGCTGGAGGATCACGGCGTCAGCGGCAGGCGCATTCACTTCTTCCCCGGCCACAAGGGCGGGCTTGGACCGCGATCCTGCGGCCGTCATCGCGAGCGCTGGGCGGCGAGGCCGCGCAATGTCATCGACGTCGACGATCTCCTGATCAGGCCGTCCAACTCTGCGCGCCACCTCGCCGATTGGATCGCCCATCTCGTCGGCCCGCTCGAGAAGCCGCTCGAAGACGTCTCAGCCGGCTTATGGCGCAAGACGCTTCCCGGCGATCGCTGGCCTCCCGTGGACGGCAGGTTCGAACGCCGGAAATTCCTGGCGCACACCGCCGACGGTCCGTGGCTCGTCAAGTTTGCGGGACTCGGCGACACTGGGCAGCGAAAGCTCGTCAAGGCCCGCCTCCTCGCCGATGCAGGCTTCACGCCCCCGGTCGCCGGATTGTGCCATGGCTTTCTGGTTCAGAAATGGGTTTCCGCGAGGCTGATGGCGCCGCCGGAATTCCGCCGGCCGGCCTTCATCGCGCATCTCGGCCGATATCTGTCCTTCCGGGCGCACAGCCTGCCGCCGCCAGCGGCGCAAGGGGCATCCATGGCCAAACTTTGCGAGATGGCAATGATCAACACCGAAGAGGCATTGGGCAGAGCGGCAGCGTCGCGGCTGAAGACCAGGTTCGGCGATGCGGAGCGATACAATTCGACGATCCTGCCGGTCGATACGGACAACCGGCTTCACCGGTGGGAATGGCTGGTCGAAGGAGAGCGACACATTCTCAAGACCGACGCGCTCGACCACAGCAGTGCCCATGACCTCATCGGCTGTCAGGACATCGGCTGGGACATTGCGGGAGCGAGCATAGAATTCGACCTCACGCGGGAGGAGCGGGCGGAGCTGCGTGCGGCCGTCTCCGAAGGCTGGTCGCGCGGTCCAAATGCCGGGCTGATGGAGCTCTTGGAAATCTGCTATCTCGCTTTCCAGCTGGGCCTGTGGATGTCGGCAAAGTCCGCGGCCGCCCCCGAGGAAGTCCCCCGGCTGGAGGCCGCAGCCGCGCGCTATGCGAGGCTCCTTCGGCGCCGGATCGACGGGGATTAGGATGGAGTCGCAGCGGGCCGCACGCCACCCTACCGCCCATAAATCCTGTCCAGCACATCCGCCACCGTGACCAGATACTCGTTGTCGGGATCGAAGCGCTCGCCTGCGGCCAGCCTCTCGGCCCAGCCGGCCGCCGCGCGTCCACCCCAGGCGTCGGGGGGAACCGCAAGCACCTCGCCTTGCGTGCCGCGATAGCGTTCGGCCGTGAAGTCCAGATACGATCCGTTGACGTTTCTAAGGCTAGCGCCGCCTTCGGTGCCGTAGAAGTCGGCGCTGATCACCGCATCGCATCCGGCCTGCAGATGCCATGAGCATGCGATCCGGGCGAGAACGCCGTTGGCCAGTTCGACTGTAGCGACCGCGTAATCCTCGACCTCGTCGCCGTCGCGGCGGATGGGCAGACCTTTGGCGAAGAGCCTGCTTTCCACCCGAGCGACGTCCGGGAACCCGAGGACCCATAGGAGGAGGTCGACCAGGTGCACGCCGAGATCTATGACGCAGCCGCCGCCGGAAAGCGCCTTGTCGTAGAACCACGGCTTGCTCGGCCCGTAGGCGTTGTGAAAGGTGAGGTCCACCGCGAACACGGTGCCGAGTTCGCCCGACGCGATCAGGTCGCGGATCTGCCGCATGCCGTCGGTGTAGCGATAGGAGAGATCGACGCTCAAAAGCCTGTCGACATGCCGGGCGGTTTCGACCACCGCCGCGGTCTCGTCGCGCGTGCGGCCGAGCGGTTTTTGGCAAAAAACCGCCACGCCCTGCTCCAGAGCCACAATCGATTGGGCGGCGTGGAGCGCGCTCGGCGAGGCGATCACGATGCCGTCGAGCTCGTGGTCGAGCAGTGCCTCGAGCGAGTTCACGACGGAAGCCTCGGGGGTCAACTCGCGGGCCGCCGCCGCCATTTCCGGCGATGGATCGAAGATCGCGACGGTTTCGACGGATCCGGTTTCGACCACCGCCTTCATCCGGTGGAAGCCGATTCTTCCAACGCCGAGAAAGCCGACGCGGGGGCGGATGATGGCCTTCGGGCTCGTTGAAAGCTGCATTGCGTCACTCATGGCAGATCACCAGCGCTTTGATGAAACCTTCCGGCCGGTCGCGCGTCATGTCGAGCGCGGCGCCGAGTTCTTCGAGCGGGAACCGATGGGTGTAGAGCCGCGAGGGAGAGAACCGACCCGCTGCGGTCGCTTCGATCGCCTCGTTCATGCCGCGCATGTAGACGGCAGGATCGCGTTCATGCGCGTTGATCACGTCGAGGCCGCGCCAGTTCCAGAGCTGCATGTTCACCTGTCGCGGGCCATCCTGGTGATAGCCTGCGACGACGAGCCTGCCGCGCTCCTTCGTCAGTTCGCCGGCAAGATCGAGCGGCCATTGCTTGCCGACCGCCTCGATGACGCAATCGCAGAAGCGCCCGCCGGTCAGTTGCTTCACCTCTTCGATGATCCGCCAGTGATCGTCCATGGGAATCACTTGGCTCGCGCCGGCCTGCTTGGCCGCGGCGAGCGAAGACGGCCTGCGCGATATCGCTATCACCCGCGCGCCGGCAGCGCTTGCGAGCTCGGTCAGAAGAATCCCGAGAAAACCGATGCCGACGATCGCCACGGTCTCTCCCGGACTGATCGCGCTGCGCCGGAAGATGTTGAAGGCACAGCCGAGCGGTTCGCCGGGAAAGGGCTGATCTGCAAGAGACGCCGGCAAGGGTGCGATTGCGCTCTGATCGGCGATATCGTGCGTGGCATAGGCATGGTAGGAAAGCGCCGCCACGCGATCGCCCGTCGCGAAACCGTGCACGTCCTCGCCGACCGCGTCGATAATTCCCCAGCCCTCGTGTCCGAGCGCGCCGGGTTCCGTCGGAAACTGCATCCATTCCGGACCCGCCCAGGGAACGAGATTGGAGGCGCATACGCCGCAGCCTTCGAGCCTTATCCGCACCTGGCCGCGACCCGGTTGCGGCAACGGCAACGTCTCTATGCGCACGGTACCCGGCCCGGTGACGATAGCGGCGGACATCGTGTCCGTCCGCTGAGATATGCTGATGTTCATGTCAGCTCCTTCCCTCGGTGGAGACCTGTCCGGCAGCCCGAAAAGGGTGTCGCGAGGTCCGCCGGACCCGCCCCTGCCCCGGCCAAAGAAAGCTCTGAGCAATGTTCAAGAGCCTTCCGCCCTTAACTTGATGTTGCAGCTTTTGTTCCTGATGCCCGCAGTTCGCGTGGAACACTCCCGCGAAAGAGAGGTTTGTACCTTGGCACGGGCGACGCCCCGCGGGGGATCAAAGAAGAACATCAAAGAAGAAGAAGTCAAAGAAGAAGGAACATTTGCGACGCAGGTTTGTTGGAGGTTTGTCTCTATCTCTGATTGGTCATCATCAGGTGCATTATGACAAAAGTACTTGTTACCGGCGGCTGCGGCTTCATAGGGCGGCATGTTGTCGAAGAGCTTCTTTCAAGGAACTACGACCTGCGCGTCCTCGATGCGTTGAACGATCAGGTCCATGCGGATGCGCAGGTCACGCTGCCACCGGAAGTAGACATGCGGCGCGCCGACATATGCGACGCAGACGCGGTGAAAAGCGCGCTGAAGGACGTCGATCACGTCATTCATCTCGCCGCGGAAGTCGGCGTCGGCCAGTCGATGTATGAGATTTCCCGCTATGTCGGCGTGAACGACCTGGGCACCGCCGTCCTTCTCGAGGCGATGATCGGCATGCCGATCCGGCGGATCGTCGTCGCCTCTTCCATGAGCGTTTACGGCGAGGGCTTGTACGAGACTACGGCAGGCGAGCGCCGTGCGCATATCCGGCGATCCCCCGCCGAGATCAAGGCCGGCGCCTGGAACCCGTCCGGTCCTGACGGCGAACGCCTGAGGCCGATCGCCACCGACGAGAACAAGCCCGTCGATCTCGCTTCGATCTACGCGCTCACCAAATATGCGCAGGAGCGTCAGGTCCTTATATTCGGGGAAGCCTATGGCACGGACGCGGTGGCGCTGCGGCTATTCAACGTCTACGGCGCCGGCCAGGCACTTTCCAACCCCTATACCGGCGTGCTTGCCAACTTCGCTTCCCGGCTTGCCAACGGGCAATCGCCGATGGTCTTCGAGGACGGCCGCCAGAAACGCGACTTCGTGCATGTCCGCGACGTGGCGCGTGCCTTCCGGCTGGCGCTCGAACAGCCGCACGCCGCCGGCCACGTCATCAATATAGGCAGCGGCAACGCCTACGCCATTGCGGACATCGCCTCGCTGCTTGCCGAAGCGATGGGTGTCCCCGATATCGAGCCGGAGATCATCAACAAGGCCCGCTCCGGCGACATCCGCAATTGCTTCGCCGATATCGCCAAGGCACGCGACCTTCTCGGCTTCGAACCGGCCCACCGGCTCGAGGATTCGCTTGCGGATTTCGCCCAATGGGTCCGCAGCGCCGGCGCGATCGACCGCGGTGCCGAGATGAAACGCCATCTGGAAGCACGGGGGCTGGTCCTATGAGCGGCCGGACCGTCGGCACGGACCGGCATCTGGCGGCGCCCGCTCTTTCCGGCAAGGCGGCGCCGATCCTGGTCGTAGGCGGCAGCGGCTTTCTCGGCTGCAATCTCGCCGACAGCTTTCTGCGCGACGGCGAGCACGTGATCGTTCTCGACAATCTCAGCCGTCCCGGCGTCGAGCGAAACCTCGAATGGCTGGTGGACGACCACGGCCGCGCCGTCGAGGCCTTGATCGCCGATATCCGCGACCTCGGCGCGATCGAAGCTGCCTTCAGAGACGCCAAGGCCGTGTTTCATTTTGCGGCCCAGACGGCGGTAACCACCAGCCTCGAGCGGCCGACGGACGATTTCGAGACGAATGCCCGCGGCACGCTCAACGTGCTCGAAGCCGCACGCCTGGCCGGGCGCCGCGCGCCAGTCATCTTCGCCAGCACAAACAAGGTCTATGGCGCGCTCGGGCACATCGAGATGCAGGACATGCGGGGCCGCTACATGCCGGCCGACGAAGCGACGCGCGAGCATGGCGTCAGCGAGACCCAACCGCTCGATTTCTGTACACCCTACGGCTGCTCGAAGGGCGTCGCCGACCAGTATGTGCTAGATTATGCCCGCTCCTTTGGCTTGCCGACCGCCGTGCTCAGGATGAGCTGCGTCTATGGGCCGAGGCAGTTCGGCACCGAGGACCAGGGCTGGGTCGCCCATTTCCTCATTCGCGCGCTCGCCGGCGAGCCGATTTCGATCTATGGCGACGGCAAGCAGGTCCGCGACATTCTTCATGTCACCGATGCGGTCGCGGCCTACAGGGCGCTCCTGAACTCGATCGACCGCCTGAAGGGGCGCGCTTTCAATCTTGGAGGCGGACCCGGCAATGCCGTCAGCATTGTCGACGTGCTGAACGAGATCGAGCTTTTGACCGGCCGCAAGCTCGCGACGGCAAAAAGCGATTGGCGCGCCGGCGACCAATTGTACTTCGTCGCCGATACGCGCGCGATCGCCGATGCGCTCGGCTGGAAGGCCGGGATGCCCTGGCGCGAGGGCTTGCGCGACCTCTACGCCTGGCTTCACGACGATCGGGGCGCGGTCAGCGGGATCCGGCGCCAACCGCGGAGGGTCACCGCATGAGCCTTCCCCCCTTTTCCGCCGCTGGATTTGACGACCGTCACGACGTCTCCGGCCCACTGCCGCGGCGGGTATTGATGACGGTCGATGCCGTGGGCGGCGTCTGGCGCTATGCTATGGATCTCGCTGCCGCCATGCGGGGTTCCGGCGTGGAGACGCTGATCGTCGGCCTCGGCCCTCAACCTTCCCCGGAGCAACGGCGCGAGGCGAAGAGCATCGGCCGGCTCGAATGGCTCTCGACACCGCTCGACTGGATGGTCGAAGACGAGAGCGAGCTCGACCGCGTGCCGCAGCTCCTGTCCGAACTTGCGCTCAGGCATTCCGTCGATCTCCTCCATCTCAACCTGCCGTCCCAAGCCGCGCGAATAACGGCGGAGGTCCCCGTCGTCACCGTCTCGCATTCCTGCGTCGCCACCTGGTTCGCTGCGGTGCGCGGGTCCGGTCTGCCGGAAGCCTGGCGCTGGCAGAAGCGATTGAACCGGCTGGGATTCGACCGCGCCGACCTGGTGCTCGCGCCGAGCCGAAGCCATGCCGCGGCCCTGACGCGTACTTACGGTGAAATCCACGATCTCGCAGTCGTCTATAATGCGAGCCGGAATGCATGCTTCGTCAGCGCCAGGGAAAACTTCGTTTTTGCCGCCGGTCGCTGGTGGGACGAAGGCAAGAATGGCGCCGTGCTCGACAGGGCGGCCGCCGACATAGACTGGCCGGTCGTGATGGCCGGTGCCTGCGAAGGGCCGAACGGGCAGCACCTGGCGATCATGCATGCCGATCACGAAGGCGAGCTCAGCCACGACCGGACGATGACGCTGATGTCGAGGGCCGCGATCGTCGTCTCTCCATCGGTCTACGAACCCTTCGGCCTGGTGGCGCTGGAGGCGGCGCGCGCAGGCGCTGCACTGGTTCTCGCCGACATCGAAACCTATCGCGAGCTCTGGGAGGGTGCCGCCCTTTTCGCCGACCCCGGCGATCCCGCCGCCTTTGCCGAAGCCGTCAACCGGCTGACGGAGGATGCAAAGCTCAGGGCCGACCTTGGCCGGCGGGCGCGGCTGCGCTCGGCCGATTTCACCGTCGAGGCCCAGCGCGACGCGGTGCTCGCCGCCTACCGGCGCGTGATGAGCGGGTCCGATCGATTGACGGCAGCGGAGTGAGCGGATGCGATTTCTCTTCTACACCCACTCATTGGTGTCCGACTGGAACCACGGCAATGCGCATTTTCTGCGCGGCATCATGCGCGAACTCATCCGGCGCGGCCACGAGGCCGTAGCGCTCGAGCCCGGCGATTCCTGGAGCCGGCGCAATCTCATCGTAGATCAGGGTAACGGAGCGATCGCGGCCTTCCGCAAGGCCTTCCCGGATTTGCGGGTCGGGATCTACGGAACCGATTTCGAGCATGAAGCGGCGGCCTGCGAGGCCGACATGGTCATCGTGCATGAGTGGACCGATCCCGCCCTCGTCGCCGAGCTCGGCCGCATTCGCCTGAAAGGCGGCCGCTTCACGCTCGCTTTCCACGATACCCATCACCGCGCCGTCAGCGCCGAGCGGGACATCGCCCGGCTCGACCTTTCCGGTTACGACTTCGTTCTGGCCTTCGGTGAGGCGCTGCGGGAGCGCTATCTGCAGGCGGGCTGGGGAAGGCATGTCCATACCTGGCACGAGGCTGCGGATACCTCGCTGTTCCACCCGATGCCGGAAGTGGAGAAGCGGGGCGAGCTCATCTGGATCGGCAATTGGGGCGACGACGAGCGCAGCAGCGAGATCATGTCCTTTCTGGTCGAACCGGCGAAAAAGCTGAAGCTCAGGACGACCGTCCGCGGCGTGCGATATCCCAAGGCCGCGCTCAGGGCCTTGCGCTCCGCAAAAATCGACTATGGCGGCTGGCTCGCCAATGCCGCCGTTCCGCGGGCTTTCGCCGAGCATCGGGTCACCGTGCACATTCCGCGCCGGCCCTATGTCGAGGCTCTGCCGGGAATACCGACAATCCGCGTCTTCGAGGCGCTTGCCTGCGGCATTCCGCTGATTTCGGCGCCATGGACCGATGCTGAAGGGCTTTTCCGGCCGGGCAAGGATTTTTGCCTTGCCAAGGACGGCAAGGAGATGACGCGCCTTCTGCGCCAGCTGCTCGCCGAACCGGACTTCGCCGCGGAGATGACCGCCTGCGGATTGGAGACGGTCCGGGCGCGCCACACATGCAGCCATCGCGTCGACGAGCTGCTCGCCATCGTGGCCTCCTACAGGCCGCGCTCCGGCGCGCGACAGATCATTTCGGAGGAGGTCGAGGTATGAGACTGGCATTTTACGGATCGAGTCTCGTTTCGGCCTACTGGAACGGCGCGGCCACCTATTATCGCGGCCTGCTCCGTGCGCTTGCCGAACGGGGTTATCAGATCACCTTCTACGAGCCTGATGTCTACGATCGGCAGAAGCACCGCGATATCGACCCGCCCTCCTGGTGCAGGGTCGTCGTCTATGACGGGACCGTCGAGGCGTTGAAGCGAGTGGCGCAGGAAGCAGCCAAGGCGGAGATCGTCGTCAAGGCGAGCGGCGTCGGCTTCGAGGACGAGCTGCTGCTTGCCGAGGTGATGGCCGCGGCAGACTCGGCGGCGCTGAAAATCTTCTGGGATGTCGATGCACCAGCCACTCTGGCCGAGCTCAAGGCCGCACCCGACCACCCGCTTCGCCGCGCGCTTTCCTCCCTGGATCTTGTGCTGACCTATGGCGGCGGCGATCCCGTGGTCGACGCCTATCGCGTGCTCGGTGCCCGCGAATGCGTTCCGATCTACAATGCCGTCGATCCCGAGACGCACCATCCGGTGCCGCCGGATCCGCGCTTTGTCGCCGATCTCGCCTTCCTCGGCAACCGCCTGCCAGATCGGGAGGAGCGCGTGGAGGCCTTCTTCCTCGAGCCGGCGCAAAAGCTCTGGCAGCGGCGTTTCCTGCTCGGCGGATCCGGGTGGCACGACAAGTCTCTGTCCCCGAATGTCGCCTATATCGGACACGTCCCGACCGCCGACCACAATGCCTTCAACACGACGCCGAATGCCGTCCTGAATATTTCACGCGCCAGCATGGCCGAAAACGGCTTCTCGCCGGCAACCCGCGTCTTCGAGGCCGCGGGCGCCGGCGCCTGCCTGATCACCGACTACTGGGAGGGCATCGAGCTCTTCCTGAAGCCCGGAGAAGAAGTGCTGGTCGCCAGAGACGGCCGGGACGTCGCCGAACTGATGCAGAAGCTGACGGCTGCCGGCGCCAGGGAGATCGGCGAGCGGGCGCTCCGCCGCGTTCTCGCCGAGCATACCTATGCGCATCGTGCCGAGGAGGTGGATCGCGTCTTGCGGCGGGCGCACCGCATGGAGGCTGCCGAATGAAGCGACCGCTCGACATCGTCATTCTCGGTCTCTCGCTGTCCTCCTCGTGGGGCAACGGTCATGCGACGACCTATCGTGCTTTGCTTCGCGCGCTCGACGCTGCCGGGCACAAGGTGACGTTCCTGGAACGGGACGTGCCCTGGTATGCGAGCAACCGCGATCTGGCCGCGCCGGATTTCTGCGACCTCGTGTTCTACACGGACCCGTACGAACTCGTCTCCAAGCATGCGCACAGGCTTTTCGGCGCGGATGCCGTCGTCATCGGCTCCTATGTGCCTGATGGGGTGGAGGTCATCGACGTGGTCGCGGATCTCGGACCGAAACGCCTGTGCTTCTACGACATCGACACGCCCGTGACGCTCGCCAAGCTCGAGCGCGGCGACGAGGAGTTTCTCGCGCGAAGACAGGTTGCGGCGTTCGACATTTATTTTTCCTTCTCCGGCGGCAGAACGCTTGACCGGCTGCGGGACGAGTTCGCGGCGCGGCGGCCGGTACCCCTCTATTGCGCCGTCGACCTCGACGCCTATCGCGATACCGGTGCGGCCACGGAGTGGGACCTCGGCTATCTCGGCACCTTCAGCCCCGACAGGCAGCCCGCGCTCGAACGCCTGTTGATCGAGCCGGCGCGGCGCTTGCCGGACATGCGCTTCGTCGTGGCCGGGCCGAGCTATCCTGATGACATCGACTGGCCCGCAAACGTCCAGCGCATCGAACATCTGCCGCCCGGCAAACATGCTGAATTCTACAGCCGCCAGCGATTCACCCTGAACGTCACGCGAGCCGACATGGTGGCAGCCGGCTGGTCCCCAAGCGTTCGCCTCTTCGAGGCGGCCGCGTGCCGCACGCCGCTCGTCAGCGACTGGTGGGAGGGGATCGAAAGTTTCTTCCCGGCCGGCGAGGCCGTGATCATCGCGCAGAACAGCGCCGATGTCGTCACGGCATTGACGAGGCTCGGCGAAGAACAACGCAAAGCACTTGCCGATTGCGCCTATCGACGCGTCGCCGCCGCGCACAGTTCCGCGGCGCGCGCACGGACCTTTGTCGAGGCAATCGAAAGCGTCGCCGCCAGGACCGGTCTCGCCACCAGGCGTTCCGAGCGGCGGCTTCCGGTTTAACCCGAAAGGAGAACGGCCGATGGCTAAAAGAAACAAAGCAAGCCGAGGAAAGATCATCCTGGTTGCCGGCGGGGCCGGCTTTGTCGGATCGCACCTTTGTACAGCACTTCTAGGCGCCGGCAACCGGGTGATCTGCCTCGACAGCTATCTCACCGGCTCCCCTGCCAATCTCATCGGCCTGCAGGCGAACCCCTATTTCGCCATGGTGGAACAGGACGTCTGCGATGAAATCGACATCGATGAACCGGTCGACCAGATCTACAATCTGGCCTGCCCGGCCTCGCCGCCGTCCTACCAGGCCGATCCCATCCACACGATGATGACCAGCGTGACCGGGACGGGAAATCTCCTGCGGCTCGCCGAAAGGCACGGGGCCACGTTTCTGCAGGCCTCCACAAGCGAGATCTACGGCGATCCCGAGGAGCATCCGCAGCAGGAGAACTACTGGGGCCACGTCAATTGCACCGGGCCGCGGGCCTGCTACGACGAGGGCAAACGCGCGGCCGAAGCCCTGTGCTTCGACAGTCTGAGGGCGGGAAGCGTCGACACGCGGGTCGCTCGCATCTTCAACACCTACGGTCCGCATATGCGCCCCAATGACGGACGGATCGTTTCGAACTTCATCGTCCAGGCGCTGAAGAACGAGCCGCTCACTGTTTACGGCAGTGGCGAGCAGACGCGCTCCTTCTGCTACGTCTCCGATCTCGTGGACGGACTGATCCGGCTGATGAACCGTAAGGAGAACCCTGCGGTACCGGTGAACCTCGGCAATCCCGGAGAATTCACCGTCATTGAACTGGCGGAGCTGGTCCTCTCCAGGATCGAGACGGCCTCGACGATCGTCCATGAGCCGCTGCCGGCGGACGATCCGCAGCGTCGCCGTCCCGATATCGCGCGCGCCAGGAAGCTTCTCGGTTGGGAGCCGAAAGTTCCTCTGGAGGACGGGCTGACGCATACGATCACCTGGTTCCAGAGCGCACTTGGCGGAAGCCGCGCTGAACGCCGGTCCGGCCGCACCCGGCGCCAGCCGCAACTTTCCATCGTCAGTCAGGATCTGTGATCATGGTTCAACAGACGAAAGACCGAACGGTCATCGCGCAAGAGATTGCGGCGCTCGGTCCCTGGTTCCACAACATGCGGATCGGGGGCATCGAGACGGCGCCCGGTCACTTTCTCGGCGACTATCCCGCGGTGAAGTGGAAGGCCTTCAGGCATGTCGTGCCGGAGGACCTCGAAGGAAGGAGCGTCCTCGACATCGGCTGCAATGCGGGGTTCTACGCACAGGAGATGAAACGCCGCAATGCCGGACGCGTACTCGGCATCGACTCGGACCCGCACTATCTGCGGCAGGCGAAGTTTGCCGCGGAGCAGGCGGGGGTCGACATCGAATACAGGCTGATGTCGGTCTATGACGCGGCACGCCTTCGCGAGAGATTCGACCTAGTCATCTTCATGGGCGTTCTCTATCACCTACGCCATCCGCTGCTGGCACTCGACCTTCTCTACGAGCACGTCGTCGGCGACCAGATGCTCTTCCAGTGCATGCAGCGCGGGTCGGATTCCGTTGCAAGCCTCAAGGGTGATTACGATTTCCGGGAGTGGGAGATCTTCGACCGGCCCGACTATCCGAAGCTGTTCTTCGTCGAACACCGCTTCGCGGATGACCCCACCAACTGGTTCATTCCCAACCGCGCCGGCGTCGAGGCGATGTTGCGAAGCGCAGGCTTCGTCATCGAAGCCAATCCCGAGCGGGAAGTCTATCTCCTGCGGCGCGGCGAGCGCCCGTATCTGGACGAGCCCACCCTGAGGATCCTCGGAGGTTCGGCAGATGTCGGGAACAAGGCGCGACTGGATTGAATGACGGCTGCGACTGGGAAGCCGAGCCTCTGGCCTTCAGGCCAGAGGGGCAATTCACCGTCGCGTAGGAGCTGACGACCCGTCCCTGCCGGACCTCATCCGAAGCGGCGAAGCTGCGCAGCTTCCTTCTCGAGCAGGTCGGCCACCTCCTGAAGCGTCATATGCGTCACGCAGAGATGAATCGCACATTCGAGAAAGCGCATCGACGAGCGCCGCAAATACATGGCTTCCTCGCGAGCGGCCAGTTCCGATAGAGGATCTTTCGATGGGCGTCGACGGTCAGGCATTTGGAGACTCCTTCGATTGGCTTGTTTGAAGAACCGCTTTCACGGCGAGAGAAGCCCGCCGGCGTAGATCAAGCCGCCTATCACGATGGCCATGGCTACAATGGCCAGGCTCAGCCCCAGCCGTTGCCTGTTCGGTCCGGCGGTCTCCGCCGCTGCAAGCGGCCGCATCGCGTCGTTGTACTCGGTAGAGGTATCGGCCGGCCTCCCCTCCGCCTGCCCGGCCCTGGCGGTTCGGACCGCTTCACTGCCGGGAGGCGTACCGCCTGCTTCGTCGTCAGTCTCGAGCGGCGCCGCCGCGGGATCGAAGCCGCGCCTCTTGTCACCCGTCCTTCCATGCTGGATGTCGCCGCGCACCTGCGCAGAATTGCTTGCCGGCTTGGACATGGTCGCTCCTTTCCGCTTCGCGACTCAACCGGCTTTCACGGTATTTGTTCCCTGCTCCTCCGCAGCGTCAGGGCCCGGCCTGACCGGCGCCCACTGGCGGTGAGGTCGCGCGGCTGGTTCTACGCACTTGCGGACGGAAAACCGTTTCGCACTTCTCCGGGAAGCGCTCCAAGCCGCAGGGTGGTCTGACCGTCGAAGAAGTGAACATCAGCGGAGGCAAAGGCGAGGCCGATCTCGTCACCGGGTGCGAGGCTGGTGCGTTCGCGAAGCAACATGGCCAGTTGCGCTCCGCCAAGCTCCACCAAAAGGTGTGTTTCGTCGCCCGTCGGTTCCACGATCAGCACCTTGGCGAAGGGGCCGGTAGTGCCGATCTGCAGCTTGTTCGGCCTTATTCCCGCGACGGCCGACCCCTTGGGGGCCAGATGGGGAGCAGGAATGGTGATGCCGCCGGGCGCTCGGAACGTACCGTCAACGACCTCGCCTTGGATGAAGTTCATCGAGGGACTGCCGATGAAGCTCGCGACGAAGAGATTGCGAGGATAGTCGAAAATCTCCAGCGGCGTCCCGATCTGCTCGACGTTGCCGTCGCGCATCACGACAATGCGGTCGGCCATCGTCATGGCTTCGATCTGGTCATGCGTCACGTAGATGCTGGTGGTGCGAAGGCGCTGGTGCAGACCTTTGATCTCGGCACGCATCTGCACTCGGAGCTTTGCGTCGAGATTTGACAGGGGTTCGTCGAACAGGAAGACTTCAGGACGGCGGACGATGGCCCGCCCCATGGCGACGCGCTGGCGCTGACCGCCGGAGAGCTGCCCCGGATACCGGTCGAGCAGGCCGTCGAGGCCGAGCATGGTAGCCGCTTCGCCCACCTTCCTCTTCTGCTCGTCCTTAGGGAGGCGGGCCAAGCGAAGCGCGAAGGCCATGTTCTCGGCAACGGTCATGTGCGGGTAGAGCGCATAGTTCTGGAAGACCATCGAAATATTGCGGTCTTTCGGAGCGACCTCATTGACGATATCTCCTCCGATCACGACCGCTCCGTCGGAGATTTCCTCAAGGCCCGCGATCATCCGCAGAAGGGTGGACTTGCCGCAGCCCGACGGGCCGACCAACGCGACGAATTCGCCGTCGGCGATCTCTGCCGAGACACCATGGACGACTTCCAGCGCACCAAAGCGCTTGACCACATTCCTTATTTCAACGCTGGCCATCTCAGCCTCTCGCCTTTTTCATTGCCGCTTCCATGTTGTGGAACGGGCGGCGATAAGTCGGTACCCGGTCCGCAACATCGGGGAACTTGCCGAAGGGCTTATGCGGCTCTGCCTGGTACCAGAAGGCTACGGAGGAGATATCGTCGCCGCGGCGGTTGGCATGGCCCCGTTCGATCGTCACCCGAATGGCCTTGTGGAAGATGGCGGGATCTTCGATGTGCCAGCGGTAGAGCGTTACCGGTTCGGTCCAGTTGGGGCCGCCGGCCGCGATGATGCCGTGGTAGGGCGCGCTATAATCCTGGGTCGGACACCAGGCGGTGTTGAAATAGTCTTCCGTGCCCGTGCCGTGCAGGGTCGGTGGCCAGGCGTCGTTGGCACCTGGTTCAGACTCGGGCCGCGGTTCGATCAACGCCGCCTTCGGACCGATGCGCGGATCGGGCTTGCGCACGGTATCCGGTACCGACAGTCCCTGCTCGCCATCGATGAAGATCATGTCGTCGCCTTCGCCATACCAATCCCAGACCTCGGAACGGCGCCGCGAGTATACGCTGTAGAGTACGCCGACGTAATGGCCGCGCCCTTCGGCCTCAAGGATCGTGTAATTCTCTCGACCATCGACGTTCTCGCCGCCGAAAAGGAACTGTTCGTTGGTCAGCCCGGCTTCGCTCATACCCGCCGGCCGTGCCTGACGGTAATGTGCGTGGAAACGGCCCATGTCCTCCTCGAGGACATCGTGAAGCTCGAGGTCGATATAGTAGTAGAAGAGGACGTCGTGTTCGGCCTCGTTGGTGACGGTGAACTTCATTTGCGAGCCGAAGGGCATGGGGAAGTAGCAGTTGAAGGCCTTGCCATCCTCCGGGCTGGCCTGCATCGGCAGGCTTGTATAATTGGCGGTGCGGGCATGGCCCATGCCGAAGAAGTCGCCGACAGGCGCTTCGATGCTCGGCTCCGTCTCACCGTCCCAGTAGGCCCTGAGCACGATTTTGCGCAGGAAGTCCTCGCTCTCGCATGCGAGCGTCGCCCAGATATGGGTGACGATGCCGGCACCTTCGTATTCACCGATCACCACCGTCTTGCCGGGTTCGATGTGCAGCCTGTCGTCGTTGCCGCCGGTGCGGTCATGGCTGGAGAAGCGGCGCGTTTTCGCTTTGCGCAGCTTCGCGAGACCGCGAAGGGGCGAGAGGCCGGCATTGGTCATTCGAATTGCTCCTGTGTAATCGCTCGCAGCTCACTTGAGCCCGCTGGTCTTGAGGGAATCCATGATCTGCCTCTGGAAGATCACGAAGAGGATGAGGGTCGGAATGGCGACGATCGTGGAAGCGGCCATCATGTAGTTCCAGGACGCCGAATACTGGCTCTTGAAATTCGCAATCCCGAGTTGGACGACCCAGAGATCGGGGTCCGAGGTGATGGTGAGCGGCCACAGGAAGGAGTTCCAGTTGGCCAGGAAAAACAGGATCGCCAGTGCCGACATGATTGGGCGGCTGAGCGGGAGGATGACGCTCCAGTAGATCCGCCAGTAACCCGCGCCGTCGATGCGGGCGGCTTCCTCGATCTCCTTGGGCAGCGACAGGTAATACTGCCTGAGAAGGAAGATGCCGAAGGCATTGAAGATTGCCGGGATGATCAATCCTGCGTAGGAGTTGAGCATGCCCATGGCTTTGACGATGACGAAGAGCGGCACGATGATCACCGGCAGCGAGACCAGGAACGTCGAGAAGATTGAGAGAAACATCACCTCTCGGCCGGGAAATCTCAGCCGCGCCAGCGCATAACCGGCCATGGTGTGGAAGAACAGCGCCACGACCGTGACCGTGGCGGACACGAGGAAGCTGTTGACCATGTATCGGATGAACGGAACGCCGGTCAGTACATAGATGAAGTTGTCGAGCGTCGGTGCCTGCGGGATAAGGTTCGAAGAGAACGACTCGGCGGCCGGCTTGAAGGCGATCGATACCATCCAGAGGAGCGGAAAGAGCGTCATGAAGGCGAGGATCGCCGTCACCACCATCCAGAGGCCACGGACCAGCGTGACCTGCGATCGGGAGAAAAATGGCTGGGGACGCTTACTGCTCATGATGGAACCGTCCTCCCCGCGTCAGAGCAAAGAAAACAGCCGTCACGATCATGAGCGCCACGACCAGGATGGAGGCCATGGCTGCCGCATAGCCGAAGGCGCCGAAACCGAAAGCCTGCTGATAGATATAGACGATCAGCACCGACGTGGCGTTCGCAGGCCCGCCCTTGGTCATGACGTAGATGATGTCGAAGGCCTGCGCGCCTGCGACGGCCGCGACCATGGACACCATGATCACGAAAAAGCTCGTGGGCTTGAGAAGCGGCAGCGTGATGAACCAGAAGCGGGCGATGGCACCCGCCCCGTCGATCATCGCCGCCTCGTAATATTGACGGGGAATGTCCTGCAGACCGCCCAGGAAGATCAGCATGTAGAATCCCATCAGGAACCAGACGCTGACTAGGACGATGGTGATCAGCGCGAAGTTGGGATCGCCGAGGAGGGAGATGCCGCCGATGTCGAGAGCGGCGGTCAGCCTGCTGACAACGCCGATCTTGTCGACGACCATGAATTGCCAGACGAGCGCGACGACGACGAGGCTGACCATGTGCGGCGCAAAGAACATCGAGCGCATGATCGCGTTGAAGCGATCGGTACGCTGCACGAGAAGGGCAAGACCCAGCCCGCATACGTAGAGCAGCGGGACCAGCATGGCGGCGTAGAGCGCGGTGACCCTCGCTCCCTTCCAGAACAGCGGGTCGTTCCACATGCGCAGGTAATTCCTGGCGCCGACGAAGGAGTAACCGCCGAAACCGTTGACCTCGAAGACGCTGAGCACCAGGGATAGCGCCATCGGGACGCCGAGAAAAATGAACAGCCCCAGCGCATCCGGCAGCACGAAGAGATAGCCCGCGATCCATTCGCGATGTTTGGCGGAAAGGCGGGTTCGGCCGGCGTGCCTGCGCCGCGCGGCCGATTGGGCAATCGTTGTCATGGCATCATGTCCAGCTTACTGAGGCGGCCGCATCCGGTGCGGCCGCCGGTGTGGCCGTCAAAGGATCGGCGCGCCTTGATAGCTCGCGAGAAACGCGTCGAGCTGCTGAGAGGCGGCCGTCGCCGTCGCTTGCGGATCGGCGCCGCCTAGCTGCGTCTGCTGGATCGCATCGGAGATGATCTTGTACACCTCCGGCGGAACGCGCGGCTCGGCCCGCGTCCCGGGATGAATCTCCTCGGCGAATTTGCCGATCATACCCGTCGAGAAGGCCCCGCCGCCACTCTTCAGCGCGCTGTTGCGCGGCGGCATGTCTGATTTGCCCTTGGTGCACCAGTTGGCGACCCGGTTGACAGAGCCCTGATCCATGGAGGCGAGGGCCCAGGCGCAGAACTCGCCCGCCGCGTCGGAGTTGTGGCCATTTGCATTGGCGACGAATGCCCATCCGCCGCCGACGGTCACATATTTGCCGTTCGGCGGCGTGGGCAGCCGGAAGACGCCATACTGGAAATCCTTGGCGTTGCTCTGAAGCTGTGAAATGCCCCAGATGCCGACATTCTGCATTGCGACATAGCCGGATGCGAGGTTGGCAATGGTATCGTGCCCGCCCGCACCCATGATCTGGCGGGGCGCCACCCCACTGTTGATCGCATCCTGCCAGAATTTGAGCGCTTGCACCGTTGCCGGCGAATCGAAGCTGCTCTTGCCGTCGGCCGTCTGGAATTCGCCGCCGCCCTGCCAAAGGAACGGATACCACGTGAAGTTCTGGTAATATCCCGGCTGGGTCTCGAACATCACTCCGAAGCGCTCGGGAGTCGTGAGCTTCTTTGCGACCTCAAGCAGCGCCTCCCATGTCTTGGGAACATCGTTCTCGTTGAGGCCGGCCTCCTCGAAAGCCTTGACCGAATAGTACATCGCCATCGGCTCGACTTCCATCGGGATGCCGAAGATCTTGCCGTCCACCATGCGGTTTGCGATGACGCTTTCGGGAAAGTCCGCCTTGGCCTTATCATCGATGAAGGGGGTCAGATCCTTGAGGACGCCGCCATTATAGTAGCGCAGGAAGTCGCCCGGCGAGATGATGAATATGTCAGGTCCCTCGCCGGAGGCGAAGGCAGTCGCCAGTTTCGGACCACTGATATATTCGGAGTTCGGAATGAACTCGAGTTCGATCTTCTGCGGGTGGCTGTCGTTCCAGTCGGCGACCGTCTTCTCGAACCATGCGACCTGGCTCGCCACCGGCCCGCCGGGTGCGTAGAACTGCCAGAATTTCAGCGGTGCTTCCTGGGCGCGTACGGCGAAGCGGTTGATGTAGGGAAATCCGCCGAGGCCGACGATACCGCCGGCGACCGCCGCACCGCCCTTCAGCAGGCCGCGTCGGGTCAGTGTCGGAAAAACCTTCTCTCTGTCACTCATTAATTCCTCCCGTTTTGCTGGTAAACACCCCCCGGCTCCTCTCCGGAGGGCGGCTTCGCCCTACGCCGTATCGAAGGCGTGAAGGATGCAGGGGATCACCTCCGAGCGGGGCGACCCTGAATACTCGCCCGACAACCGTTCGAGCAGCATGGCGGTTGCTCGGTGCGCGAGCAGCGAAGGGGTGTTGCCGACACGCGCGATCCGCGGCCGCACATATTCGAGCTGGGGCTGGTCGCCGAAAACGGCAATCGAAACGTCGTCGGGAATACGGACGCCGCGGTCATGGAATTCGGCAATCGCCCCCGCCGCCATGAGAAAATTGCCGAAAAAGACGACTGAAGGTAGGTGATCGCCACTGGTCGCCAGCAGCCATTCCACGGCTTCCCGGCCGGACGGACTAAGATAGGTGCCTTCGCGCCGCAGTTCGGCGAGTGGCTCCACGCCGTGATCGCGCAGGCCCTGTTCGAAACCCGCCGCTCTTGCCATGGCCTCGGCAAAGAAAGACGGGCCCGTGACATGGGCTATGCGCTTGTGGCCTCTCTTCGCAAGGTAGGCGCCCATCTGATAACCGCCGCCGAAATCGTCGATCTTGACGCTGTCGACGGCTGCATTCGGCAGGTCGCCGATGAAGACGGTGGGGACGTCTATGCCGATCAATGCGTCGTGCATGTCATGCAGGGCAAAATCGCCGACGATCAATCCGTCGATCCGGCGGTTTCGTATGTGCCTCAGATATTGCCGGCTATGTTCCTGCGAGTGACCGCCGGGAACGTCGGTATTGAAGATCAGTAGATCCAGCCCCATCGCCTGGAGATCCGACTGGGCCGCTTTTACGAGTTCCGGATAGAAGGGGTTGCGGATATCCGGGATCAGCATCGCCACGAGGTTGGTCCGCCCCGTGCGCAGGCTTTGTGCCTGGGGGTTCGGTACGTAACCGAGCTCCGCTATCGCCACTTCCACCCTTCTACGCATTTCCGCCGAAACGCGGTCTGCATGATTCAACACGTGCGAGACCGTGGTCAGAGATACGCCCGCTCGTTTGGCGACTTTGGCAATCGTTGTCATGCCTATTGAATAATCGAGGATAAACCGTTTTGCAAATCGTTTTTCAAAACGATTTGCAAAACGATTTGCGGTATTGACGGGCGTAAGCGCCGGCTGCCACAAGAGCGCAGATTCGCGGGTGGGGGAGCTCTGATCAGGAAAGATGCAGCAACGGAGCGTTTCAGTGTTTGACTGAAACGCTCCGCCATTTCAAACTACTCATTTCCGTATGGAAATGGCCGCGAGGGAGGGCTACTCCCGGACCGACTGCTGCAGGCGATCCTTGGCTGCGTCATGCGCTTCCAGCGCCGCATCGCCGGCCTTGTCGAGGATTTCCTGCCCAGCCTCCATGGCTTGCGCCACTCCGGCATTCGCCCTGGCCGCCAGATTGGACCGCACATCTTCGGCCATTTCGCCTATCGCCTCGTCCTCGGCCTCGCTATGGGGCAGCGCCGCCCCTATCGCTGCACCGACGGCAAAGGCGAGCGCTCCGCCGACAAGCGGCTGGTCGCGGAAGTGCCTCAAGATGGCCGCGTTGAGATGCGCGCCCTGCTCTTCGAGCGACCGGCCGGCATTCTGCATGCTGCCGGCGAGAGATCTGCCGGCTCCCGTTACCGAGTCGGACATCCGTCCCGCCGCGGCGCTCACCTGCCTCCACGTCCGGGACGCCCAGCCGGACGCCTCGTCGAACAGGGCGCCGGTCTCGTCCCTGATATCTTCGATCTGCTTGCCTGCCGCGTCGGTAAAGCCGCGATAGACCTTTCCGGCGGGGTCGACGAAGTGGCCGGCCCGCCGGCCGGCTTCGTCCGTAAGGGCGCGGAAGCGGCTGCCGCTTTCATCCGTGAAGTGACTGTAGCGCTCGCCGAAGCTCGCCTCCACCGGACCCACTCGCCGGACGGAGCCCCTTACGGGTGCAAGCGGATAGTCATCCGCGCCGTCATTCCCCTCCCCCTGTCGCGGCGCGCGCGAGGCCGGGTTGGCGATCAGCCAGGCGAGGCTCACCCCCATCAGGGCAACCGGGATCGGGTTTGACTTGAGCGCCACGCCGAGATTGCTCAGATATTCGGACCCGCCGCTCGTTTTTGCATATTCGAGCAGTTCGTCCATCAGTTCTCCCGGCGACATGCGCTCCTGAATTTCGTGGAGCTTTTCCTCAATTCGCTGGCGGTCGGCCTCGATCTCGCGCTGCAGTTCGGCGGCGGAGTGCGTGTGTGCGGAATCGTTCATTGCAGTCTCTCCTTCACCACGTTCGCATCGCGCTGCAGGGAGGCGGCCGTCCGATCGAATTGGATGCTGCTGCCCTTGAGCGCCGAGAGGCCGCGCGAAATCATCGCCCAGGCAAGCAAGGCGACGACCACGCCGACGATGGCCGCTGACAACGCATCGGCATTCGCTTCGGTCATGCCCTGAGCCACGAGGAAGGCGCCAAGACCCTGGACGACGGCACTGAGCAGCACGCCTACGGCGCCTATGGCAAAGATCAGCCCGACGAGCAGCGTCTCGAGGCTGCCGACCGCTCGATTCAGATTCTCGGAGGCCTCGGCTTTCGCGAGGTCGATTTCCTTCCGGAAAAGACCGGATATATCCGCCACCAGACCGGTCATCAGTTCCGTCAGGGGGCGCTCATCCCGATGATTAGCCATTATAGGGTTCCTTCTCGCTTGATTGACGGGTCCGTCCCGAAGCATCCCGTCCGTCCCGGCGTGGAGGCGAAGCGGTGAGGAACCGACTTGCGGCCAGTCCTGCGATTGCCGCCATGCCGAGGAAGGCGAGTGGCTGCTTTCTGCCGAAATCTTCGACCATTCCGGCGATCTCACCAAGATTGCGGCCCTCGGCCTTGCGCGCGAAGCCCTGGAGCGACGTGCCGATCTGCTTTGCATAGCGGCCGATGGCCCGTTGATCCGATTGTTCTAGCTCGTTTCCGACCTTCTCGAGTGCCGCAGCAACACCGCTCAACTGCCGTGCAGCGACGTTCTTCTCATCCTCCACGGCGCGGCCGACCGCCGCCTTTGCCTGCTCCGTGTGTTCACTGGCGAACTCTTTGAACTCGTTCACGTCTTCACGCACGGCGTTCTCAAGGCTGCGGTCACCCGCCTCGCCCTGTCCGCCCGTGTCACCAGCTTGCACGCCGCTTACGCGCTCGATGCCTTGCGCGGCCGTCAAAGGCCTGCCCAAGGGATCGCCGGACCCTCGGCCGCTTGTGTCATTGGTCATTGTCGGCTCCTCCCATGCATAACGGGGATCGTTATCGTCTACGCAATCAAACGAGCCATTTAGAACCTTGTTCCCTGCAAAGCGCCGCAGGCCCTTTCCTCGCGTGCTTCGCTCGTTCAGGAAGCCTCCCGTGGCAGTCGTCTCGCCGCCCGGCGATCAGCGGGGCCGGTTCTCCGGCGACTGCTCGTAAAGTTCCTCGACCTTCTGCTTCTGCGCCTGCTTTTCGGCACGCGAGAGCGGCCTCTGCTTCAAGATGGCATAGGCGACCGCAGCGCCGAGTATGAAGGCGCCACCGCCGGTGACAAAAAGCCAGAAATAGTTTGTCAACATCGTCGTATCTCCTCAAATGCAGCCAACCGTGTCGGCCGCCGAAGGTTCCGGACGGTCCTGCTTCCGCGACATGCCCCGGCCTGCGCCGGAGCTCTCATTGCGCCGGAACCGAGTGACCGCTCGCGGGTTTGACCGACGTCGACGAACCAAGCCAAGGAGGAGATCATGGCCAGGAACAGGAGCTGGAGCCGCGACGTCTACGAGAGCTATCCCGAGTCGGACCGGCGCCGGCGCGGCAGATCCTACGAGGACGAGAGGCGCCGCGCCCTGACTGCCGGTCCGCGGCTTACGGATTACGGGAGCCCGGAGTATTTTGCCGGCGCCGAGCCGGGCCGTTCCGTCACATATCGCGGGCACGATGACAGCTGGGAACGGGAACGCGCATACGGCCCAGGTTACTTCGGCGGTGGAGGCTATTACCGCGACGATGACTATGGCGAGGGGTATCCCGATCGCGGCAGGGGCTACGGGGAGCGCGGCTTTCTCGAACGCGCCAGCGACGAAGTCGCGTCCTGGTTGGGCGACGAGGACGCCGAGCGCAGACGCGAGCTGGATCAGCATCGCGGCAAAGGTCCCAAGGGCTACACCCGTTCGGACGCCCGCATCCAGGAAGACGTGAGCGATCGCCTCAGCGACGAAGGAATGCTCGACGCCTCCGATATCGCGGTCTCGGTCACCAATGGCGAAGTCCAGCTGAGCGGTTTGGTCGATTCCAAATGGGCCAAACGCCGCGCCGAGGACTGCGCCGAAGCCGTCTCCGGCGTGAAGCATGTCCAGAACAACCTTCGCATCCGCCCATCGGGAGGATCACCCGGCTGGAATGCCGGCAACACCGACCGCAACATCGCCTGAGAGGCAGGCATCCGGGGAAAATGGCTCTTGCAGGAAAAGTGTGTACCGCCTGCACGGCCCAGGAACGTGTCGGATGACTGCAATCTCTCCTCCTCATCTCTGTGCTTGTCACAGAGATCCAGCAGCGCCGCGTCTGCGGCGCGGGAAGAGTTCTTTCAGCCCAAGGACTTGGTCTGGCTGGATCCCTGTGACGAGTGTTTAGCCCGGGGACATAACTGACGGGTGTTCGGGTCGATGGCAGGCCCACCTGGCAGGCCCACCTCGAACCCCTCGGGAACGCTCACTGGGATGTCATGGACTGAACCTGGAGCAAATGGGTTCTGACCGTCGGATAAGTGGACTCGGCAAAGGCTTTCAGCGCGCCGGCCTCCCCTTGCTCCGCGTAATTCTTGAGAAGCTCCAGAGCATCTTCATGCGCAGTAACCTGGGAGGACAGGTAGGCCGGGTCGAAGGCGGCACCGCTGAGCGCCCGCAGCGCGGCAAGCTTCTCCTCGCCGGCCTTGTCGAGCGACTGGGAAAATTCCACGCCATCCTTTCGTGCGGCTTCTGTCAGTTCCTTGCCGGCTCGCGCGTGATCCGCAAGCATCCGCTCGGCGAATTCCAGTACCTCGCGCCCTTTGCCGCGTTGCCGCGCGAGTTTTGCCGCCTCCATCTCGAAGAGGTTCGACATCGACATTCTCCGCGCGAATTCCTGGGGCTGCAAGGGCTCGCCCCGAGCGGACACGGCCAAGAAAGGCGCGAGGCACAACACTATCGCGGCGAGGGTGGCGTTGAGGGTTCTCATCGGGGATACCTCCGAAGGCCACCTAACCTGCGGCCTGAGTGAATCGTTCCGCACAGCACGAGAAATACCGGCTCGCCCACCAATCCTCATTTAACGAATTGCGGCACCCGGTCTCCGCTCTGCAGCTCGGCGTCCTCGCCAATGGTATTTCCCATTGCCGCAGATGCGAGGTCTCGGGCCTTAATATGGGGGATGTCGCCGCTGAGCGACTGCAGCCTTTCCTTGATCGCGACCTACTGCAAGGAACTTTCTTGGGGCCATCCGGTTGTAAGAATCGAGAGGCCGCACGACGGCCGATAGGAGCGGTCACTCGCGTGACCGACAAAGCTTATGCAAACGGCATTGTTCATCGCTATCCCGGCCCTCCCGCTGGGAACGGCGCTCGTGCTTCTGTGGTTCGGTCCGCTGTGGCGCCAGCAAGCGAGCCCATGGAACCGCTCGTCGATCTGGTGCCCCGGATCGACCATCCTGGACCGCCAGGCGCCGTGGCGCAGCCTCGATCGGATTTGATGCGGGCGGGGCCGGCGAATAGCGCGACCATCGTCGGCGTCGCTGCGCGAAGGCCGTTCCTCCGCAATTGCTCGGCTGGCGCCTTCGCCGCTGACACATGCCGTTACAAAAGTCCCGCCCGGCCGACACATCGTCAATACACGCAGTCATTCAAATAGCCGCACTGGCATCGAGGACGGGCCTCGGCCAATGCGGGAAAGGATGACCTCTATGAAAACGTCTCGGATCTTGGCGGCCGCGCTGCTGGTCGTTGGAAGTGGGTTGGCGTTGCAAGCGGCTAAGGCTCAACAAGCGGGACTTCACCGCACCGACCTGTTGCAACACGATCTCGGCCAGCCGGGCCGAGAAACAGTCCAGGTGCGCGTCGACTTCGATCCCGGTGCAGTCTCCATCAAGCACTCCCATCCGGGCGAAGAGGTGGCCTATGTGCTCGAAGGCTCGCTGGAATATCAGCTCGAGGGGAGAGCGCCGGTCACGCTTCATGCCGGCGACGCCTTGTTCATTCCGGCCGGGGCGGCTCATCTCGCGAAAAACGTCGGCAACGGCAAGGCATCGGAGCTCGCGACATATATCGTCGAAAAAGGCTCCCCGCTCGTCGTTCCGGTCAAGTGAGCGTCCGTCATGGATGCTGAGAACCTCCGAGAAAGCGGCGCGACAACAAACGGCGGCTCCGTGCTCTCCCGCCGGTCTCTGCTCCTGAACGGAGCCACGGTGGCGGCCCTCGCGACGTTTCGCCCTTCGGCGGCAGTCGCCCAAGCGGGCACCGCGGTGCCATTCAAGGATGGCGACATCCGCCCGTTTCGAGTGGACGTTCCGGCGGCAGAACTCGCCGGTCTGCGCCGCCGGCTGGCCGCGACACGCTGGCCCGACCCGGAAACGGTCGAAGACCGGTCCCAGGGCGTGCAGCTTGCGAAGCTTCAGGCACTGCTGGACTACTGGGAGACGGCCTATGATTGGCGTAAGGCCGAAGCAAAACTCAATGCCTTGCCGCAGTTCCTGACAGATATCGACGGTCTGGACATTCACTTCATCCACGTCCGCTCGCCTCATGCGAACGCATTGCCTCTCATCATGACCCACGGCTGGCCGGGTTCGATCTTCGAGTTGCTGAAGGTCGTCGGCCCGCTGACCGATCCGACGGCACATGGAGGGACCGCGGGCGACGCCTTCCATCTCGTGCTTCCGTCCCTCCCCGGCTTCGGCTTTTCCGAAAAGCCGAAAGGCACCGGCTGGAACCCGGAGCGGGTCGCGCGCGCCTGGGACGTCCTGATGAAGCGTCTCGGCTATACGCGCTACGTATCGCAGGGCGGAGACTGGGGTGCCATCATTTCTGACGCGATGGGCCGCCAGGCTCCATCGGGCCTGCTCGGCATCCATGTGAACAGGGTCGAGCGCTCAACTACCATTCCGCCGGAAATTGCCAAAGCGCTGAGAAGCGGAGATCCTGCACCTGCGAATTTGACCGCGGAGGAACGGGCGGTGTTCGACGAGGCCAGAGCCTTTCTCAAGACGGGCTTCGGATATGCGGCGATCATGGGAACGCGTCCGCAAACAGTCGGCTATGGTCTTGCCGACTCGCCCGCCGGGTTGGCTGCATGGTTCTATGACAAGCTCGCGGACTGGGTGTTCACCCGCGGCGAACCGGAACGCGTATTGAGCCGCGACGAGATTCTGGACAACATCACGCTTTATTGGCTGACGAACACGGCGACCTCGAGCGGGCGGATCTACTGGGAGAACAATGCAGTCGGCAACAAGCTGGCCGAGATCGTGATCCCGGCGGCAGTGACGGTTTTCCCCGGCGAGGTCTACAGGCCGCCGAAGAGCTGGGCGGCGCGGGCGTACCGCAATCTCATCTACTATAACCGCGTGGACAGAGGCGGACATTTCGCCGCCTGGGAAGAGCCGGATCTCTTCAGCGCCGAGCTGCGTGCCGCTTTCCGGTCCTTGCGTTGACCGCTGCATTGCCACAGGCACGAGCCGATGAATACTGCTGTCACGGCATTCTCGTTCTGATAAGAAATGGCGGTCAAAGGGGTGTCTTGCCATGGAGCACATCGATCACATCCTGATCGTCGATGACGATCGGGAAATCCGCGAGCTTGTGTCCGCTTACCTGAAGAAGAACGGTCTGCGGGTGACCGCCGTTGCCGACGGGCGGCAGATGCGGACCTTCCTCGAGGCAAATACAGTCGATCTGATCATCCTCGATCTGATGATGCCGGGCGACGACGGCCTCGTCTTGAGCCGCGAGCTGCGCGTCGGCAGACACAAGGCGACGCCCATCGTCATGCTGACCGCCCGCTCGGACGAGATGGACCGCATCATCGGGCTGGAAATGGGCGCCGACGACTATATCGCCAAACCCTTCTCGGCGCGCGAACTGCTCGCCCGCATCAAGGCGGTCCTGCGGCGCGCGCGGATGCTGCCAGCGAACCTGCAGGTCTCGGAGGCAGGTCAGCTGTTGCGTTTCGGCCAATGGAAGCTGGACACGACGGCAAGGCATCTCATCGATGCGGATGGTACTGCGATTGCACTCAGCGGCGCCGAATACCGGCTGCTGCGCGTCTTCGTCGACCACCCGCAGCGCGTCCTCAACCGCGATCAGCTCCTCAACCTCACACAGGGGCGCGAGGCCGAGCTCTTCGACCGATCGATCGATCTCCTGGTCAGCCGGGTACGCCAGCGCCTCGGCGACGATGCTCGGGAACCGACCTATATCAAGACCGTCCGCAGCGAAGGCTATGTTTTCTCGGTGCCGGTCGAGATCATGGAGCCCCGCTGATGGCGGCGCGGTCGATTCTCCATGGTATTCACCTATGGCCGCGCACACTCAGGGCGCGGCTTTTCGTTATCCTTCTCGCCGGCCTGACGATCGCCCACGCCATGTCGTTTGCGGCGCTGTTTTCGGAACGCTACATCGCCGCCAGATCGGTGATGTTCAATACGCTCGAAACCGACGTCGCGACGTCGATCGCCATTCTCGACCGGCTCCCCGCGACCGAACGCGCCGCCTGGCTGGGCCGGCTCGAGCGCGGGTCCTACCGCTTCGTCCTGGGGCGGGGCCTTCCGGGCAGTCGCGTGCTCAATGAGGCCGACGTCGAGGTCGCCGACAAGGTCCGGGCTGCAATCGGCGCGAAATACCCGATCGAGGTCGAATCCATTCCCGGCGGCGTCCGCCGTCTTCAGGCCCACCTTCGCTTGAGTGATGGCGAGCCGCTGACGATAGACATCACGCCAAGGGGCGTCATGCCGGTTGCCGACTGGCTGCCTTACGTCCTCGTCGCTCAGCTTTCCCTTCTGGTCCTGTGCAGCTGGTTTGCCGTGCGCCAGGCCACCCGCCCGCTCGCCGATCTGGCGAAGGCCGCCGACACGCTCGATCCGAACAGCAGGACGCCGCGCCTCAGCGAGACCGGACCGAGGGAAGTCGCCTATGCGGCGACGGCATTCAACGCGATGCGGGATCGCATCGCGCAGTATCTGGAGGAGCGCGTGCAGATACTGGCCGCGATCTCGCATGACCTGCAAACACCGATCACCCGGATGAAACTCCGCGCGGAAATGGCCGAAGCGTCCATCGAAAGAGACAAGCTGATCACGGACCTCGACGAGGTCGAACGTCTCGTCAAGGAGGGCGTTGCCTATGCGCGCAGCGCCCACGGCAAGGACGAAAAGGCTTCTCGCATAGATCTCGCCTCGTTCATCGAGAGTTTGGCGTATGATTATCAGGACACCGGCAAGGCCGTCACGGTCGCCGAATTGGGTGACGGCGCAATCGTGACCCGGCCGCACGCCTTGAGACGGATTCTCACCAACCTGATCGACAATGCGCTGAAATTCGGCGGCAGCGCCGAGATCGAGGTTCAGCGCCGCCCCGAGGGCACCGTGACCATAAAGGTCCTCGATCGCGGTCCCGGCATTCCGGAAGACCAGCTCGAAGCGGTTCTGCAGCCCTTCTTCCGCCTGGAGCAATCACGCAGCCGGGATACGGGCGGGACCGGGCTCGGCCTCGCAATCGCCCAGCAGCTCGCGACGGTCATCGGCGGCTCCCTGACCTTGCGAAACCGCGACGGTGGCGGCCTTGCGGCGGAGCTCTCCCTAGAGAGTTCCACTGTTTCAATGAAACAGTGGAACTCTCTAGCCCTTTGAAACGACGCACCTGCGGACGGAAACCCGTTACACACTTTACCTGGAAGTGCTCGGAGTATTGCCTGAGGAACTATCGACCCCGGCCGGATCCGCAAGACCGGCGGCTTAGCAAAACGAACGGGGCGGTCTCGGCCGCCCCGCTATGCACCATCGTTTCAGCCTGCAGTGTCTCAGGCTGGCTGCGCCTCGCCGGTCTGCTCCCGGACAATGTAATCGGCGTACCAGATGGACCAGTCCTCGTCCCTGTGTCCGAGCTGCTTCTCGTACTCGCCGTGGGCCGCTTCGGCGCGGCGGAACGCGGCTGCGAGATCGGCAGCCGAACTGAACGCCGTTCCGTCCGGGTCGACGCGCCCGGGCAATCGCGCGGTGACCTCCTGGAACAGCCAGCCATTGCCGTCCGGATCGCGGAACGATGCGTAGGAACGATAGCTGCGGCGCTCGGGATCACGGCCGCCGGCACGATGCGTCCCGAACAGATAGGGCTCGTCGCTGCCGGCATTCACGTCGCCCGCATGGAATACCTCGCTGATGTCGACGCCGCGACCGCGCAACTCCTCGCGGGCGGCCTCGATGTCGGAGACGATGAGGTACAGTCCCTGCGCAGAACCGGGCTCCGCATCGGTCACATGCCTTCCGAAGATGACCGAGGCACCGGATCCGGGCGGGGTAAATTGTATCACGCGGTAGCCGTCGGCACCGGCAAAGTCGGCGTCGAGCCTCCAGCCGAGGCTCGCGTAGAATTCCTTTGCGCGGTCGACATCCGACACGGGCACGACGATAACTTCGAGCTTCATATCGACCGGCCGGGCTCTTTCGCTGTTGATTGCGGTGGTCATGTCATTCTCCTCTTGTTTGGGAGGCGCAAGGCGCCATGTGCCTTCTCCGTTGACGATGCGGGACGGAAGCTTCATGCCTCGTCCGACTGTCGAGAGACATATGCCGCCCCGCACGTGTACGGGATGTTTCGCAAGGGGCTGAAATTGTAAGCCAAGCCTCACGGACCGCCTGCGGATACAGTTCGATACGAAGACATTGCTCCGCAGGCGAAGGCGATCAGAGGCGATCGACGTCGACGACCGCCTGGGCAAAGGCTTGTGGGGCTTCCTGCGGCAGGTTGTGACCGATGCCGCCCGAGATCAGCCGGTGCTCGTACTTGCCGGAGAACTTCTTCGCATAGGCCGCTGGCTCCGGATGCGGAGCGCCGTTGGCATCGCCCTCCAATGTGATCGTCGGAACACCGATCACCGGCAGTTCGGCAAGCCTGTTTTCCAGCCCGTCATATTTGCTCTCGCCGTCGGCAAGGCTGATCCGCCAGCGGTAATTGTTGACGGTGATATCGACATGATCCGGGTTGTCCAAGGCCGCAGCGCTTCGATCGAAGGTGGCGTCGTCAAAATTCCATTTCGGCGATGCGAGCTGCCAGATGAGTTTGGCGAAGTCCTTCCGGTACTGTTCATAGCCCGCGCGCCCGCGTTCCGTGGCGAAGTAGAACTGGTACCACCAGGCAAGCTCCGCCTTCGGCGGCAAAGGCTTTTTATTGGTTTCACGGCTGCCGATCAGATAGCCGCTCACCGAAACCAACGCCTTGCAGCGCTCCGGCCAGAGTGCGGCGATGATATTGGCGGTTCGCGCGCCCCAATCGCAGCCGGCGATGACGGCCTTCTCGATGCCGAGCGCATCCATCAGGGCGACGATATCGGCGGCGATCGCCGCCTGCTGGCCGTTGCGCGGTGTATCGGGGGAGAGAAAACGCGTCGTGCCGTAGCCGCGCAGATAAGGAACGACGACCCGGTAGCCCGCCTTCGCGAGCAGGGGCGCCACATCGACATAGGTGTGGATGTCATAGGGCCAGCCATGCAGCAGGATGACCACAGGCGCATCGCTCGCGCCCGCCTCCGCATACCCTATGTTGAGGACCCCCGCGTCAATCTGCTTTATCGCAGCGAAAGATGTATTTGTCCCCGGCGTTGTCGCCGGAATGCGAGCGTCACTCGTTGATTTTGCGAGGGCGGCGCGTCCGACGCCGAAATGCGCCGCAGCGACGGTCAATGCCGCCACTCCCATGAACCGCCGCCGCCGCAGATTGAATTCCCCTGTCATCGAACTTCTCCTGTGTGAACCACAGCTGCGGAATGCGATGGTGATGTATCTCGATTGTGAGCCCGCCCGACTGCAATTGAAAGCCCGTGTACAGTTCACGGGCGCCGATACAGTAGGCTACAATTCACTCGCGCCAGACCTCACGGCACCGACGCGCTCTCGCGGGCGTTCCGGCGGATCGTCTGAGGCGGCTGCCCGAGCGTGCGGAGAAAGGCCCGGCGCATGCGATCGGCAATGGCGAAACCGGTTTCCTCCGCAATCACGTCCATCGAGTGCCGGCCCTGCTCCATCATCAGCCGAGCCGCCTCGACTCGGAGAGTCTCCACCGCCTTGGCAGGCGACTGCCCTGTTTCGGCGCGGAAGGCACGGCTGAATTGGCGGGCGCTCAGGCCCGCCGCATCGGCCAGTTCCTCCACCGACAACCCCCGCCGGAGGTTCGCCTTGGCGTAATCGATCGACCTTTGGATACGGTCGGACTTCGGTTCCAACTCGAGCAATGCCGAGAACTGCGATTGGCCGCCGGCACGCCGGTGATAGACGACCAGCTTGCGGGCGACCGAGCGAGCGACGCCCTGGCCGTAGTCCTTCTCGATCATCGCGAGTGCGAGATCGATGCTCGCCGTCATTCCGGCCGATGTCCACACGCTTCCGTCGACGATGAAGATCCGGTCTTCCTCGACTTTAACGGCCGGGAAGCGATCCTGCAGCTGGCGCGCAAAGGCCCAATGCGTCGTCGCCCGACGTCCGTCCAGTAGTCCGGATTCGGCAAGGACGAAGGCGCCGGTGCACGGCGCCGCCACCCGCCTTGCGGTCTCGAAGGAACGACGCGCGAACTCCACCAGACCTGGTGTCATCGGCTCGATCTGCACGCCGGCGCCGAACATCACAGTGTCGTAAGCGGTATGATCGAAAGTCTTCGTAAGGACACCGAAGCCGGCGGACGACTTGACCTCGCCGCCGGCTTCGGAAAGCAGTTCTATCTCGTAGACCGTCTCGCCAAGGGCGAGGTTCGCCATCTCGAAGGCGGTTACTGCCGCAAAACCCATGAGCTGGAATCGCGGGAAAACGACAAAGCCGATTCTATGCATGGGCGACTTCCTTGCTGGAATTCTCCTGCGCACGATATTCGCGCAGGAGATAAACCGCTACACGGACTTCTCGACCCGCCACAATATGGGCAGCGCTATGCAGCCGCAGCCCGATACCGCGCGGCGGGAACACTGAGAGAGAGGTTCGGGACGAGCTTCTGGCGCGCCGCTTCATAGGCCTCCCAATCGGCAGCGTCGGGAAGCGATGGAATGGTGATCGGTTCACCGAGATCGAAGCCCACGAGCGCGGCGTCGACCATATCCTCGGCGGGCATGACGATCTCGTTCGGCAAATGCTCGACAGGCGTGCCGGCAATTCCCCAGAAGTCGGTGGCCGTCGCGCCAGGGAGAACGGCCTGTATGCGGATGTTCCTGCCTTCAAGCTCCTTTTGAAGCGACAGCGTGAAGGCGAGGACGAACGCTTTGCTTCCTCCGTACACGCCGTTCAGCACTTCCGGCGCGATCCCGACGATCGAAGCAATATTTATGATCGCACCCGAGCCGCGTGCTACGAAGCCAGGCACGGCGGCATAGGTCAGCCGCGTCAGCGCGTTGACGTTGAGCGCGATCATCTCCTCCATTTTGTCGACATCCGAGGCGAGCAATGGCCCGGTTGCACCGACGCCGGCATTGTTGACCAGCATGGTGATGCTGGCATCGGTGCGTAGCACCTTCTCGATGCGTGCGGCGTCGGTCCTCTTGCGAAGGTCCGCTGCCACGACTTCGACGGAGCGCCCGGTGTCGTCGGTAAGACGCCTGGCCAGTTCATCGAGGCGGGTCTGGTTTCGGGCGACGAGGATCAGATCATATCCCCGGCGCGCCAAGCGATCGGCATAGATCGCACCGATGCCGGAGGAAGCGCCGGTAACGAGCGCGGTGCCTTTTGAATGCTGGGTCATGTGAGGCTCCAATCGGTTGGTTTGAGCCTCGATAGTAGGGTGAAACCGCAATGTCTCAAATGACGTAAATCCGTCAATCTAGGACATAGAGTACAGCATGGACGGAATGTCGCCGTCAACGCCGCGCGGATGCCGCTGGAGGTGCTGGGGCGGCGAAGAGGGCGGCAATCTCGACGGTTCGCGTGGATCCGTATCCCAGGCGCAGGTGCCAGTACCACGAGGTAAAGCCGGTTACAGGAATGTGCATGAACTCTCCTCTTCTTCATCCGAACGTAAAAACGAATGCTTCGACGCCGGGTTCGAGAAAGCGGATCTCGAACGTTCGTTCCCGCACCTCCCCCGACTGCCGTACGAGCTGATAGAGGCGCGTCTCTCCCACCGTTCCATAGCCGTCGGAATCAATGTCCGAACCGTGATCCGGGCCCGGTGCAGCACCGTCGACCTTCACCTGAAAGCGCACCCTCCTGCCGTTTTCCCCAGGGCCGAGGACAAGGTGCAGATCGCGCGCGCTGAACCTGTAGGTGATTGCGCCCCCGGCGCGATTGAGTGTCGCCTGCTCTGCACCAACCGTCCAGTTGCCGGCGAGGCTCCATTGATTGAGCCGAGGCTCGCCGGCGGTATACTCGTGCGCCGCATCGGCTGCGACACGCTCCGGCGACACGAAGTTCGAAGCACGCATGTAGCCGACATAATCCTCGCCGGACTGGAGATTGGCGAGATCGGGCGCGGCTTCGGCACCCGTCGCATCCGGCTGCACGAAACCATTGTCGCCGCGGCGGCTCCCCGCCGCTTCCGCCAGCAGCTCCTGTATGACGCGCTCCGACCGCGCATAATCGCCCTCGCCGAAGTGATGGTGTCTGATCCGCCCTTCTGCATCGATGAAATAGTGCGCGGGCCAGTAGCTGTTGCCGAAGGCGCGCCAGATCGCGAAATCGTTGTCGATCGCAACGGGATAGCGGATATCGAAATCCGTCACTGCGCTCCTGACGTTGGCGATGCGCTTTTCGAAGGCGAATTCAGGCGCATGCACGCCGATCACCACCAGCCCCTGGTCCCGATACTTCTCGGCCCAGGCGCGGACATAGGGGATCGTACGGATGCAGTTGATGCAGGAGTAGGTCCAGAAATCGACGAGAACGACCTTGCCGCGCAGCTGTTCCACGCTCAAAGGCTTCGAGTTGACCCACTCGACGGCGCCGTCCAGCGGCGGGAACATGCCTTCCACCGGCAAGTCGCTGCGGTAGGCCGGTCCCTCGCCGCCGACGGCAGTTGACGCCCTGTCCTCGACGGAGTCGCCCCGCACACCGTCGAGGAGCGACTGCTCGATGGCCGCGGTGCTTGCATAGGAGAGGCGCGCAAGCTGCCCCGTATCGAGCCCGAGCGCGATTGCGGCAACGCCTGCAAGCACGGCAATGCCGAGGCCCTGCCGGAGCCGCTCGCCAAGGCCGAGTGAGCGCTTCATCGCCGCAAACACTCTCCCTCCGGCAAGAACGGCCAAGGCCAGCGAAGTCGCCGCACCGGCAGCATAAGCCGCCAGCAGAAGCGTGGTCTCGACATTGGCACCGTGCAGGGCGGCGCCGGTCAGCACCAGGCCCAGAATTGGGCCCGCGCAGGGCGCCCAAAGAAGTCCGGTTGCAACACCGAGAAGGAGCGACGCTCCGACGCTCGGCGGCTGACCGGCCATTTTTTGTGAGAGCCGGCCGCCGAGTGCGACGGCCGGACGAGTGAACAGGGCCGCGGCCCGCGTCGAAAGCAGGGTCACGCCGAAACCGGCCAGCACTGCGATCGCCGCATACCGCCCGGCCACATTCGCCTGTACCGCCCAGTCACCACCAAGCGCGGCGAGTGTGGCCACGCCCGCGAATGTGAGAACCATGCCGATGAGCATCGGAAGAACGCTCCTGGCGAAGGGCTGGCCGGCCCGCGAAAACACGAAAGGCAAGACCGGGAGGATGCAGGGGCTGAGGATTGTCAGCGCACCTGCGAGATAAGCTATTGTGAAAAGGATCATTTTCGTCCCTCTGCATTGGACCTGCGCCTCTTGCGGCGGCGGTCGCGCTTGACACGCGGAGCATGGGACCAGAGCGAGGTATCCCGATTGTGTCTCGTAACAAGGGGATCTGTATCGAATTGCAGAAGGCCGCACGGGCCTTCTGCAGCGTCATGCCACCCGACGAGGAAGACTACTGCAGAAGCTTCAGCAGTTCGCTGGCGGCGGAAGTGGACGAAGACGGGTTCTGGCCGGTGACCAGCCTGCCGTCCACAACCGTGAAGTCGGCCCAATCCTCGGCCTTCTCGTAGCGCCCGCCGAGGCGCTTCAGTTCGTCTTCGACCAGGAAGGGCACGACATCGGTCAGTTGAACGGCCTCCTCTTCGGAATTGGTGAAGCCCGTGACGCGCCTTCCCTTGACGATGGGCTCGCCGAGATGAGTGACCTGCGTCAGGACAGCCGGGCCATGGCAGACGGCGGCGACCGGCTTGCCCGCGTCGTAGAAGCCTTCGATAAGGGCGATGGAATTCCTGTCATTGACGAGGTCCCACATCGGACCGTGTCCGCCCGGATAGAACACCGCGTCGTAGTCCTCCTGTTTGACTTCACCTAGCTTCAAAGTATTTGCCAATGCTTTCCTGGCGGCGGGGTCGTCCTTGAACCGCCCCATCGCTGCAGTCTGGCTGGCTGGCTCGTCGCTCTTGGGATCGATCGGCGGCTGGCCGCCCTTGGGCGAAGCGAGCGTGACTTCTGCCCCGGCGTCCTTGAACACGTAATAGGGCGCAGCAAACTCCTCCAGCCAGAAGCCGGTCGGCTTGCCCGTGTTGCCGAGCCGGTCATGCGAAGTCAGAACCATCAGGATCTTCATGGTCATTCTCCTTCGTTGAGGCGTTTCCAAACGCAGGATCGCGCGGATACGCAGCCTATTCTCGAGCCGTGACCGTATATTGGCGAGGCTCCCGCAGGATGGCCGGCCAGTACAGCTTTGCCATCATTGCGTATTGCCGTTTTGGGGTGAATACTCGCTCTACAGCAGTCACTGTCCCGGAGATCGGCAGAATATGGACCGCATCGATGCAATGAAAGTTTTCGTCGCGGCGATCGACGAGGGCAGCCTCGCCGGGGCGGCCCGCCGCCTGAAGCGCTCGCCGACGGCGGTGAGCCGCGCCTTGAGCTTCCTGGAAGCGCATGTGGGCGTCGAGCTTCTGCATCGGACGACCCGCACCCTCAAACTGAGCGAAGCAGGCCAACGCTATGCGGCCGCCTGCCGACGGGTACTGACCGATCTCGAGGAAGCGGACATGCTCGCAGGAGGGGAACGCTCCGCCCCTCGCGGGATGTTGACGATTTCCTCGCCACCAATCCTGGGGGAGGAGATACTTCGCCCCATCCTGGATGATTTCCTCGATCTCTACCCGACCGTTTCGGTCCGCCTTCTTCTCCTCGATCGCTTCGTCAACCTGGTGGACGAAGGCCTCGACATTGCGCTGCGCATCGGTCAACTGGCGGATTCATCGCTCATCTCCACCCGGCTCGGCGGCGATGTGCGGCGCGTCGTAGTCGCCTCGCCTCGCTACCTCGCCAATCACCCCCGCATCGGAGAACCGGCCGATCTCGCCAAGCACCAAATCCTGGCCTTCACCAATTTCGGTCTGGAGGCCTGGAGCTTCACACCGGCGAAGGGCTCTTCCATCCCCAGAACGATCCAGTTTACGCCGAGGTGCATAGTCAACAGCGTGCGCGCCGCCGCCGCGTCGGCGGCTGCCGGGCGCGGCCTGACGCGGCTTTATTCCTATCACGTCGCGGAATATGTAAGAGACGGGCGCCTCGAAATCGTGCTCGCCGATGCCGAGCATCCGCCCCTGCCGGCGCATCTCATCGCACCGCAGGGCCGCATGTCGGTCCCCAAGGTCCGCGCATTTGTCGACTTTGCGGCGCCGCGTCTGCGCTCCGAATTTGCGCGCATGGCAGCGGAGGCTGGCACGCTTACCTGATTGTGCCGATATTCGGTTGAGTGTCGATCAAATAGCGGCAATTCTCCCAAGAGACGCATCGATCTAATTTCGATTGCACCAACGCCGAGGGCGGAGGGCGGACGCAGGAAGCGGCCGCTGCAATCGAGAAAGGATCACATCATGCGTAACCAACAGAAAGTCGTCGTCATCACCGGCGCCTCCCAAGGCATCGGCGCCGGACTGGTTCGCGCCTATCGTGACCGGAACTACCGCGTCGTCGCGACCTCCCGGTCCATCAAGCCGAGCGCCGACCCGGATATCCATACCGTCGCCGGCGACATCAGCAAACCGGAGACCGCCGACCGGATCGTGCGCGAGGGAATCGAGCGCTTCGGCCGCATCGACTCTCTGGTGAACAATGCCGGCGTTTTCCTCGCCAAGCCGTTCGTCGAGATGACCCAGGAGGATTACGACCACAATCTCGGGGTGAACGTCGCCGGCTTCTTCCACATCACCCAGCGAGCCGCGGCGGAAATGCTGAAGCAGGGTTCGGGTCATATTGTCAGCATCACCACCAGCCTCGTCGATCAGCCGATGGTGGGCATGCCCTCAGCGCTCGCGTCGCTCACCAAGGGTGGCCTGAACGCGGTGACCCGGTCGCTGGCGATGGAGTTTTCCAGAAGCGGCGTTCGCGTCAACGCGGTTTCCCCCGGGGTAATCAAGACCCCGATGCATCCGGCTGAGACCCATTCGACGCTCGCCGGCCTGCACCCGGTCGGCCGGATGGGCGAAATTCGCGACGTCGTGGATGCCGTCCTCTACCTCGAACATGCGGGATTCATCACGGGCGAGATCCTCCATGTCGACGGCGGTCAGAACGCCGGACGCTGGTAAACGGCATATCGGCCCCGCGACGAAACACGAACCAAAGCCGCAAAGGAGACTGTCATGCCTATCGTCACCGTACAGGTTACCCGCGAGGGAAGCGCACCCGGCCGCAACTCGGTCACCGCAGAGGAGAAGGCCGCGATCATCAAGGGCGTCAGCGAAGTGCTCCTTGATGTCCTGAACAAGCCGCTCGAATCCACCTATGTGGTTATCGAGGAAGTCGAGCTCGATAACTGGGGCTGGGGTGGCCTCCCGACAGTGCAATTCCGCCGGCAGCGCGACGAGACGGCCCGATCCTGAAGCCGGCAAAATCTGCCCGCCACGCTTCACCGTTTCCAACCGGTGAAGCGTGCCGACACCGTTAACGGTTATGCCCGGCCGCGATAATTCATCGGCACGACCGACGGTGCCGAAAGCTGTTCCACTTCGAGCGTCAGGCGATCGCGAAGCGGAGACCGGATGCAAACCGGGTCCGTTGCGCTCGCGTCGCCGGCAAGCGCCATCGCCTGGCAGCGGCAGCCGCCGAAATCCACCTTCTTGCGCTCGCAGCTCCGACAGAGCTCCGGCATCCAGTCCTCGCCGCGATAGGCATTGAACGCATTGCTCTCGTACCAGATGCTGGAAAGCGAGTTTTCGCGCACGTTCTCGAAAGAGAGGCTCGGAATGGTTTCGGCGGCATGGCATGGAAGCACCCGCCCGGACGGCGTGATGTTCAAGCCGACGCGGCCCCAGCCGCCCATGCAGGCCTTCGGATACTTCGAATAATAATCGGCGGGCACATAGTCGATCACCAATATGCCCTGATATTTCTCGCGTGCTTCGGCGACGCTTCGCGTAGCGCATTCGACCTGCTCGCGGGTCGGCATGAGAACCTCTTTGTTGCGCTCGGCCCAACCGTGAAACTGCACGGTGGCGACTTCGATGCGGCGCGCCTTCAGCCGGATAGCCAGCTCAATCATCTCATCGATCTCGCCCATGTTCTGCCTGTGGCAGACGGCGTTCAGCGTCAGCGGTATAGCGGCATCGGCCGCCCAGCCTGCAACCGCCATTTTCCGTTCATAACCGCCTTTGTACCCGCCGATCCGATCGGCGCTTTCGGGAGAAACGCCCTGGATGGAAAGTTGGATATGGTCGAGTCCGGCATCGGCGAGGCTGTTCATCCTCGCCTCCGTCAGTCCCACGCCGGAGGTGATCAGGTTGGTGTAAAGGCCGAGCGAACTCGCCGCCTGCGTCAATTCGACAAGGTCCCGACGCGCGGCAGGCTCCCCGCCGGACAGGTGCAGATGCAGGACGCCGAGATCGGCGGCTTGCGCGAAGACGCCTGTCCACTCCTCTGTCGATAGTTCTTCCTTGGCTTGCGTCAGGGCGATCGGATTGGAGCAATAGGGGCAGGCGAGCGGGCAGCGATGCGTCAGTTCCGCCAGCATGGCCATCGGCGGAAGAATGCGCGGCAAGGTGCGGGCAGTTTCGGCTGGCCGGGCGATAGTGTCGCTCATTGGACGATCTCCAGCATGCGGCGGACGGAGAGCTCCTGGACGAAAGTCCTGACATCCTCGGCGATCTCTTCGACGGGGGCGTCGAACTTCTCGGCAAAGTCGGCGGCGATCCGGTCGAGGTTCCGTTCGCCATCGAGAGCCTGAACGATGGCGACGGCGATGTCGTCCACGGCCATGGCGCGCTCCGGAGCCAGCAGCACTGTCTGGCCGCGGACCGGATCCTCATGCAGCCGGACCCCTCGTGCCAGCTTGACGACGCTCGATCCTGAAATCACGGGCGCGTCGGCCGTCATTCCGCGGCCTCCCGCGCTCTCGGCTCGCGGATCACCCCCTCCCGGCCGTCCCAGGCCCCCGGCGGAATGCGCCCCGGCGTGACATAGGCCGAATAAAGTGCATCGAGCTGGGCCCAGAGAACATCCGTCTTGAAGGTGAGTGCCTGAGCGGCCGCGTCCTGCTTTTCCCGCGTGTCGGCATGGTCAAGGACATAGGCGAGGCCGAACTCGACATCCCGGGGCGCCTCCGCCAGCCTCTGGCGGAAATAGGCGAGTGCGGCGTCATCGGCGAAGGCGTAGTGCTCCAGCAGCCCGGCAATGCGCTCCGAGTGGATCTTCGGCGCAAAAAGCTCCGTCAGCGAGGAGGCCACCGCCTCGAGCAGCGGCTTCTCACGCACAAAGGAAACATAGGCGTCCACGGCAAACCGGGTCGACGGCAGTACGCCCCTTGCGGAGCCGACATAGGCTGGATCTAGTCCCACGGCCTCGGCGAGACGCAGCCAGCGCCGGATGCCGCCGCCCTCCTCGACGCCGCCGTCGTGATCTTCGATGCGGGAGCGCCAGGCCCGGCGCATATCCGGGTCGTCGCAACGCGACAGAAAGGCCGCATCCTTCATGGGGATGCGGCTCTGGTAATAATAGCGGTTGATCACCCAGGCGCGGACCTGCGTCGTCGTGCAACCGCCGCCATGGAGCATCGCATGAAACGGATGCTTGTCATGGTAGCGCTCCTTGCCGATCTCCAGCAGGCGGGCATGGAAAGCTTGTCTGTCAGTTGCCGTCGTCACAGCCGGACCTCCATGCCGTCATAGCCGATCTCGAAACCGCGGGCCTCGACGCGCTCTCGCTCGCTGCCGGCCCGCCAGATCGGGTTGGTGTTGTTGATATGGACATAGATCTTTCTGCGAATGTTCAAGAGATCGAGCGCGTCGAGGCTGCCACCTTCCCCGTCGATCGGCATGTGGCCCATGCGACGGCCTGTCTTGCGGCCGGTCCCGGTCAGGATCATCTCGTCATCGGAAAAGAGCGTGCCGTCGAAGAAGACAGCATCGGCATCGCGCAGGCGCGCGGCGAGGCTATCCGTCATCATGGCGCAGCCAGGAACATAATAGACCCGCCTGCCGGCGGCCTCCAGTTCGAGCCCGACCGTGTGCTCGCCCTCGATGCCCAGATCGGGCTCGCCGTCCTCGAGAAAGAGGGGCACCTTGCCCGGAACGGCGAAGAGCCGTGCATCGAGGCCCGACAGCGGAGAGAAAGCCTCATCGATTTCGATGGTCTTTCTTGACACCAGTTCCGGATCGAGGACCTGGAAGACCGGATTGTCGGAGACGATCCGGCCGACTGCGCCGGTCGAAAATAGGGTGAATGCCTGCTTCTCCCGCAAAACGAGAAGCCCTGCCAGATGGTCGATGTCGCCATTCGTCAGCACCACACTCTCGATGGGGCTGTGGCGCAGCCGGCGTGGCTGAAGCGGGCAATTGTCTTGAACCTGCTGGCGGATGTCCGGGGAGGCGTTGAAGACGGTCCAGCTCTCGCCGTCGAGGCTCACCGCAAGCGACGACTGGGTTTGCGGTCTGAGGCCGGAGGCCGGATCGCGCGCCATCGCGCAGTTGCGACAGCCGCAATTCCATTGCGGGAGACCGCCGCCGGCGGCGGCCCCCAAGACGATGATGCGAAGATCGGACGTTTTGTTCACCGGGATACCTGATGCCTTACCGATCCTCGTCAAGCTGGCCTTCAGAAGAGGATCGGTTCATCCCCGTCCGCAGGAGCATAGCGGGTGATTTCCATAGCGCAGCTGACTTCGATGAATTTCGGTTTATGCCAGGCCATACTTCCTCCATTCGCCCGTGGGGTCGTTGTGCTCGCTCCCGTTCCGGCAGGCGCCCTTGCGGTCGGGGCGGGCATGAAACCAGGCAGGACCTGTAGCAGTCCTGCCCGGGTCAAGGCGCCGGAGCGGCAGTTCGCTGCTCCGGCAGAGCCCGGCGGCGCCGTGGCCGGGCTTTAGGCATCGTAAAATCTCCTCTTGGGCGCATGGTAGCAAGCGATGTGGTGCCCCACAATTACGACCTAGGTGTCGGTCGACGCCGCTTTCCGCCCGCATGAAGCTCGCATCTAGCCAAATGCGTTGGCCGGATAAGGCTTGCTGACCACAGGCAGATAGCGCGCGCCGGATGCCAGCACGAACCGCTCGAAAGCCTGCATAGCCGGGGTGGCGACACGGTCCAGGCGCGACACGGTGAACCACTGCCGGCGGATCGGCGTGTCGATCACATCGAGGATCACGAGCCTGCCGAGCTTTACCTCCTGTTCTATCGTATGCGCCGAGATGAAGGCGATACCGAGACCGGCAATGACGGCCTGCTTGATCGTCTCGTTCGAAGCGATCTCTGTGCCAAGCTCCTCGAGCTCGTGCGGTGTGTCGCTCAGGAAGATTTCGAGCGATATCCGGGTTCCCGATCCTTTTTCGCGCACCAGGAACTGTTCCTGCGCGATCCGCTCCCGTGAAATCTCCAGCACGCCTGCGAGCGGGTGACCGGCCGGGGCGATGAAGACCAGAGGATGATCGCCGAACACCTGCGCCCTCACCTCGAAATCGCGCGGCGGCCGCCCCATCAGAGCGATGTCGATCTCGTGGTCCCGCAGTTTGGCGATGATTTCGGCACGGTTGCCGATGAAGAGATTTATCTCCACGGCGGGGACCTGATCGCGAAAGGCAGCAATCAGCTGCGGCGCGAAATATTTGCCGGTCGACACGACCCCGAGGCGCAACCGCCCGGTTCTGAGGCCCTTGATGGCGTCGATCGAATCCTCGAGGGCGGTAAGGCTGTCCTCGATCGCCCGCGCAGCCTCGAGAAAGGCGAGGCCGTAGGCCGTGGGCACCATGCCGCCGCGCGTGCGGTCGAAGAGCGCAATGCCGGCGTCCCGTTCCAGATGCTGGATCTGCAGGGTGAGCGCCGGTCCGGTCAGTCCCAAGGCTTCGGCGGCAAGGTTGATCTTCCCCAACCGGCAAACGGCTTCGACGGTGCGGAGCTGGCGAAAGGTCACATTGCGCATGCGCCAAAGTAAGGAAATCTAACTTATGAAGTCAAATGAATAAATTTTACAAACTCCCCTTTTGCGCCATCCTTCCCTCGACAGCGTGTGGAGGAGACATCATGTCAGGCGCGACTCTCGAAGCTTACCTCGCTTCATGCACGGCCCGCGGCGACGACCTTTCAGGGGACGTCGCCGCCGTGATCCAGAGGCTGGCGAAGGCCGCCCTTGACATCCGCAAGCTCGTCAACCAGGGAGCGCTCGGCACCGCTTTCAACGGCACCCACGGCGGCAGCAACACGGATGGCGATCTGCAGAAGGATCTCGACATCCTGTGCGACGACCAATTCCTGACGTGTCTGCAAGGCGCCCCCGTCGCATGCTACGCCTCGGAAGAACTGGAAAATCCGGTTCTGCTCGACCCGTCGGCGCGCCTCGCAGTTGCCATCGACCCGCTCGACGGCTCTTCGAACATCGATAACAACGTTTCCATCGGCACGATCTTCTCGGTGCTTCCCGCCGCCAAGGGGCCGGACGTGGACCCCTCCCAGTCCTTCCTGCAACCTGGAAACCGGCAACTGGCGGCGGGCTTCTTTATCTACGGACCGCAGACCGCTCTGGTCCTGTCGCTCGGCAAGGGGACGGAGATCTTCATCTTCTCCAGCAGGCTCGGATGTTTCGTCGAGGCCTACAAGTCGGCCATCATCCCGGAGCGCTCGCACGAATTCGCCATCAACATGTCGAACTACCGGCACTGGGAAGAAGCGATCCGGCTCTATGTCGACGACTGCCTGGCAGGCTCCGAGGGCCCGCGCGAGCGGGATTTCAACATGCGCTGGATCGCCTCGCTCGTCGCGGAAACCTATCGCATCCTCATCCGCGGCGGGATCTTTCTCTATCCCGCCGACGGCCGGAAGGGATATAGCCAGGGCCGGCTGCGGCTCGTCTACGAGGCCAACCCGATCGCCTTCATCATCGAGAATGCCGGCGGCGCGGCCACCACGTCCATCGACCGCATTCTCGATCTCGTTCCGGAAAATCTGCACCAGCGCGTGCCTCTGGTTTTCGGTTCGCGCCGCGAGGTGGCGCGCATCACCCGCTATCACGTCGACCCGAACATGATTGGCGAACGCGCTCCGCTCTTCGGCAAGCGCGGTCTGTTCCGGGCCTGAGGAGAAAAATATGTCGGCCAAATTCCCCATCATCTCCATCACGGGTTCGTCCGGCGCCGGAACCACGACCGTCAAGGACACCTTCGAGAAGATATTCAAGCGCGAGAACATTTCGGCGTCCTTCATCGAAGGCGATGCCTTTCATCGCTTCGACCGGGAAACCATGCGCAGCAAGATAGCGGAGGAGAAAGCCCGAGGCGTCGACTTCACGCATTTCTCCGCCGAGGCGAACGAACTGGAAATCCTTGAAAGCGTCTTCGCCGAATATGGCCGGCGCGGGGTCGGCCGCACCCGTCACTACGTGCACGACGAGGCCGAGGCCGCGAAATTCGGTTCGGACCCCGGCACGTTCACCGACTGGGAAGAATTCCGCGACAGCGATCTCCTCTTCTACGAGGGGCTGCATGGCTGCGCCGTCACCGACACGGTCAATCTCGCCCAGCATTGCGACCTGAAGATCGGCGTCGTGCCCGTGATCAATCTCGAATGGATCCAGAAGATCCATCGCGACAAGGCGACCCGCGGCTACTCCACCGAGGCCGTGACCGACACCATCCTGCGGCGCATGCCCGACTACGTGAACTATATCTGCCCGCAATTCTCCCTGACGGACATCAATTTTCAGCGCGTACCGATCGTCGACACATCCAATCCCTTTATCGCCCGCTGGATACCGACGCCGGCCGAATCCATCCTGGTCATCCGCTTCGCCAAGCCACAAAGCATCGATTTCCCCTACCTGCTGTCGATGCTGCACAACAGCTACATGTCGCGCGCCAATTCCATCGTGGTGCCGGGCGACAAGCTCGATCTCGCCATGCAGCTGATCTTCACCCCGCTCATCCACAAGCTGCTCGAGCGCAAGCACCGCATGTCGTGAGGAGGACATCATGAATGTTTCGCAGCAGATCGGACCGCGCGCCGCCGCCTCGGAGCGCAGCATGGCCGATGCCATCCGGTTTCTTTCCATGGATGCCGTCGAGAAGGCCAATTCCGGTCACCCCGGCATGCCGATGGGCATGGCCGACGCGGTGACGGTCCTCTTCAACCGCTTCATCAGGATCGATCCGTCACACCCCGACTGGCCGGACCGCGACCGTTTTGTGCTTTCGGCCGGCCATGGCTCGATGCTGCTCTATTCGCTCCATCACCTCATCGGCTTCGCCGATATGCCGATGGCCGAGCTTTCATCCTTTCGCCAGCTTGGCTCGAAAACGGCCGGCCACCCCGAATATGGCCATGCCCTCGGTATCGAGACCACCACCGGCCCGCTCGGCCAGGGGATCTCGACCGCTGTCGGCATGGCGATCGCCGAACAGATGATGGCCGCCCGCTTCGGCAGTGCGCTCTGCAACCACTTCACTTACGTGGTAGCCGGAGACGGCTGCCTGCAGGAGGGGATCAGCCACGAGGCGATCGACCTTGCCGGACATTTGAAATTGCGCAAGCTCGTCGTGCTGTGGGACGACAACCGGATATCGATCGACGGCTCGACCGATCTCTCCACCTCGATGAACCAGCTTGCGCGTTTCCGCGCCGCCGGCTGGGACGCGCAAGCAGTCGACGGCCACGACCCCGACGCGGTGGAAAAAGCGATCGAACGGGCGCGCCGGACCCGAAAGCCGTCGCTGATCGCCTGCCGCACCCGTATCGGCAAGGGTGCCGCCAGCATGGAGGGCTCGCACAAGACCCACGGCGCGGCGCTCGGCGAAAAGGAGATCGCTGCCACACGCGAAAAACTCGGCTGGCCGCATCCGCCCTTCTTCGTTCCGCCCGAGATCAAGGCCGCCTGGGAAAAGGTGGCGACGCGGGGCCGCACGGCCCGCGAGGCGTGGGAAATCCGCCTTGACGCTTCGCGCTCGAAAAAGCGCTACGAGCAGACCGTAGAGCGGCAGCTCGACGGCGAGGTCGGCGATCTGCTTGCAAGATTCCGGGGCGCGCATCGCACAAGGGCTACGAAGGTCGCGACGCGTCAGGCCTCGCAGATGGCTCTGGAGGTCATCAACGGCGCCACCGCTTTGACCATCGGCGGCTCGGCCGACCTGACCGGTTCGAACCTGACGCTGACCTCGCAGACCCAGCCCATCTCGCCGGGTAATTTCAAGGGCCGCTACCTGCATTACGGCATCCGCGAGCACGGCATGGCGGCCGCCATGAACGGCATCGCGCTCCATGGCGGCTTCATCCCCTATGGGGGCACTTTCCTGGTCTTTTCCGACTATGCCCGCGGTGCGATGCGCCTTTCGGCCCTGATGGGCCTGCCGGTCATCTATGTGCTGACCCATGATTCCATCGGGCTCGGCGAAGACGGACCGACGCACCAGCCGGTCGAGCATCTGGCCATGCTGCGCGCCACGCCCAACCTCAACGTCTTCCGGCCGGCCGACATCATCGAGACGGCGGAATGCTGGGAGATCGCGATTGGCGAGAAGAACACGCCGAGCGTCCTCGCCCTTTCGCGGCAGGCCCTGCCGATGCTGCGCCGGACGGACGGGAACGAGAACCTGTCGGCGCTCGGGGCCTATGTCCTGATGGAGGCGCGCGGCGACCGGGACATCACGCTTCTCGCCACGGGATCCGAAGTCGAGATCGCCGTTGCCGCAGCGGAGCGCCTGCAGGCCGAAGAACGCATAGCAGCGGCGGTGGTCTCCATGCCGTGCTGGGAGAAGTTCGAGGCTCAGGACGCGGCCTATCAAAGGCAGGTCCTCGGAGATGCACCGCGCATCGCCATCGAGGCGGCGGGCCGCCTCGGCTGGGACCGTTGGATGGGCCCCGACAGTGCTTTCGTCGGGATGACAGGCTTCGGTGCCTCGGCACCGGCCGGAGACCTCTACCGCCATTTCGGCATTACCGCCGACCATGTCGTCGCAGAAGCCCTGGAGCTCCTCCGCCGGGCATGCCCGGAAACGCCGCCCATAGGTGCCCGGACCGGCAAACCGGTCGCCCACATCGTCAGATCATCCGAGGAGGCATGACAATGGCCCGCATCACGCTTCGCCAATTGCTCGATCACGCCGCCGAACGCAGCTATGGCGTGCCGGCATTCAACATCAACAACATGGAACAGGGGCTTGCGATCATGGAGGCGGCGCGAGCCTCAGATGCTCCCGTGATCCTCCAGGTCTCGCGTGGCGCCCGCTCCTACGCAAACGACGTCATGCTCGCCAAGATGATGGAAGCTCTGGAAGAGATGTATCCGGACATTCCGCTCTGCATCCACCAGGATCACGGCAACAATGTCGCGACCTGCCTCACGGCGATCCAGCACGGATTCACCTCGGTCATGATGGACGGCTCGCTGAAGGAGGATGCCAAGACCCCTGCCGATTACGACTATAACGTCTCGATCACGGCAGAGGTAAGCCGCCTCGCGCACATGGTCGGCGCCTCGGTCGAAGGCGAGCTCGGCTGCCTCGGATCGCTCGAGACCGGCCACGGCGAGGCCGAGGACGGCCACGGCTTCGAAGGCGCGCTCGACCGTTCGCAACTGCTTACCGATCCGGACGAAGCCGCCCGCTTCGTCGCCGAGACCGGCGTCGATGCACTGGCCGTCGCCATCGGCACCTCGCACGGGGCATACAAGTTTACCCGCAAGCCGACCGGCGAAGTCCTCGCCATGGACGTGATCGAGAAGATCCATGAGCGGCTGCCGGACACTCATATCGTGATGCACGGCTCCTCCTCCGTGCCGCAGGAATGGCAGGACGTCTTCAACGCCCATGGCGGCCAGATGCGCGAGACCTACGGCGTCCCCGTCGAGGAGATCGTACGTGGCATCCGCTTCGGCGTGCGCAAGGTCAATATCGACACCGACCTGCGCCTTGCCGCGGCCGCTGCCTTTCGCCGCGTCGCCGACACGAGCCGCAGCGAATTCGACCCGCGCAAATTCCTGAAACCCGCCATGGACGCCATGTCGGCGGTCTGCAAGGCCCGTTTCGAGGCCTTCGGCACCGCCGGAAACGCATCCCGCATCAAGGTCGTGCCGATGCCGGAGATGGCCCGCCGCTACGCAAGCGGCTCCCTGAAACCCCAGTCTGCGCGGTCGGAAGCCGCCTGACCGCATCCATTCAGAGGAAAGGACCCCATACTATGAACGCCGACGCAAAGACAGAGATCAAGGGCCGCGAACGTTACAAGGCAGGCGTGCTGAAATACGCCCAGATGGGCTACTGGAACGGAGACTACGAGCCGAAGGACACCGACCTGATCGCGCTCTTCCGGATCACGCCGCAGGACGGCGTCGATCCGATCGAAGCGGCCGCCGCCGTTGCCGGCGAAAGCTCGACGGCCACATGGACGGTCGTCTGGACCGATCGCCTGACGGCCTGCGATCAATACCGCGCCAAGGCCTACCGGGTGGATCCGGTGCCGGGAACGCCGGGGCAGTACTTCTGCTATGTCGCCTACGACCTCATCCTCTTCGAGGAAGGGTCGATCGCGAACCTGACGGCATCGATCATCGGCAACGTCTTCTCGTTCAAGCCGCTGAAGGCGGCAAGGCTCGAGGATATGCGCCTGCCCGTCGCCTACGTGAAGACCTTCAGGGGTCCGCCGACCGGCATCGTCGTCGAGCGCGAACGGCTCGACAAGTTCGGCAAGCCGCTGCTGGGCGCCACGACCAAGCCGAAGCTCGGCTTGTCTGGCAAGAACTATGGCCGAGTCGTCTATGAGGGGCTGAAGGGCGGTCTCGACTTCATGAAGGACGACGAGAACATCAATTCGCAGCCCTTCATGCATTGGCGCGACCGCTACCTCTACTGCATGGAGGCCGTCAATCACGCTTCCGCCGTCACCGGCGAGGTGAAGGGGCACTACCTCAACATCACTGCCGGCACGATGGAGGAAATGTACCGGCGCGCCGAATTCGCCAAGGAACTCGGCTCGGTCATCGTCATGGTCGATCTCATCGTCGGTTGGACTGCTATCCAGTCAATATCGGAATGGTGCCGGCAGAACGACATGATCCTGCACATGCACCGGGCCGGTCACGGCACCTATACGCGGCAGAAGAACCACGGCATCTCCTTCCGCGTGATCGCCAAATGGCTGCGGCTCGCCGGCGTCGACCACCTGCATGCGGGCACGGCCGTAGGCAAGCTCGAGGGCGACCCGCCGACGGTGCAGGGCTATTACAATGTCTGCCGCGAAATGAAGAACGAGGTCGACCTTCCGCGCGGTCTGTTCTTCGAGCAGGACTGGGCGGACCTCAAGAAGGTCATGCCCGTCGCCTCGGGCGGCATCCATGCCGGTCAGATGCACCAGCTGCTCGATCTTTTCGGCGACGATGTCGTACTGCAGTTCGGCGGCGGCACGATCGGGCATCCGATGGGCATCCAGGCAGGGGCCACCGCCAATCGCGTCGCCCTGGAAGCCATGGTGCTTGCCCGCAACGAGGGCCGCGACATCGCCCACGAAGGTCCCGAGATCCTGCGGGCGGCGGCGAAGTGGTGCAAACCGCTGGAAGCGGCCCTCGATATCTGGGGCAATATCAGCTTCAACTACACCCCGACCGATACGTCGGATTTCGTGCCGAGCGTAACCGCGGCCTGACAGACCCTAACCTGACGGACAAGAAGAGAAGGAGAGACGACATGCGTATCACCCAGGGATGCTTCTCGTTCCTGCCGGACCTGACCGACGAGCAGATCACGGCGCAGGTGGAATATTGCCTTGGAAAGGGTTGGGCTATCGGCGTCGAGTATACCGACGACCCTCATCCCAGAAACACCTATTGGGAAATGTGGGGCAATCCGATGTTCGACCTCAAGGATGCCAAAGGCGTGATGATGGAGCTGGAGGATTGCCGCAAGGCCCATCCGCAGGACTATATCCGCCTCAACGCCTTCGATTCCAGCCGCGGCCTGGAGACGGTGACGATGTCGTTCATCGTCAACCGTCCCGAAAACGAGCCGAGTCTCAGGATGACCCGGACGGAGAGCAACGGCCGCAGCCAGCACTATCTGTGGGAAACGCAGCGATAGGAGGAGCGACAATGCTGATGCCGGATGCTCCGTCGAACACCGAAAGCCTGCCGACCTCGGTCGACCTCGCTGGGGAATACCAAGCCTCCGGCGTCGCCGAAATCCTCGACGAACTGGACCGGGAACTCGTAGGCTTGAAACCCGTGAAGCAGCGTATCCGCGAGACGGCGGCGCTGCTTCTCGTCGAGCGGGCCCGCCGTGCAATGGGCCTCAGCCATGAGCCGCCGTCGCTGCATATGAGCTTCACCGGCAACCCCGGCACCGGCAAGACGACGGTGGCGCTGCGCATGGCCAACCTGCTGCACAGGCTCGGCTATATCCGCAAGGGCCATCTGGTGTCGGTGACGCGCGACGATCTGGTCGGGCAATATATCGGCCACACCGCACCCAAGACCAAGGAGATCCTGAAGAAGGCGATGGGGGGCGTGCTCTTCATCGACGAGGCCTACTACCTCTACCGTCCCGACAACGAACGCGATTACGGCCAGGAAGCGATCGAGATCCTGCTGCAGGTGATGGAGAACAATCGCGACGACCTGGTCGTGATCCTTGCCGGCTACGCCGACCGCATGGACCGGTTTTTCGAGAGCAATCCCGGCTTCCGATCGCGCATCGCCCACCACATAGACTTCCCCGACTATGATAACGGGGAGCTTCTGTCGATCGCCGAGAGCATGCTCAGCCGGCAGGGGTACCGCTTCGACAGCAAGGCGTCTGCGGTGATGAGCGACTACATCGCGCGCCGCCGGCGCCAGCCGCATTTCGCCAATGCGCGCTCCATCCGAAACGCGCTGGACCGGGCCCGGTTGCGGCAGGCGAACCGCCTATTCGAGGAAAGCGCCGGACCGGTCGATGCCGAACAACTGTCGACCATCACGGCCCGGGACATTGCCGCGAGCCGCGTGTTCGCCACGGTCGAACCCAGTCATACGGAGACATCGCCATGAATGAGAAGACCATCATTGCGCCTTCGGTTCTATCGGCCGATTTCTCGCGGCTCGGCGAAGAGGTCGAGGCCGTGTGCCGGGCCGGTGCGGACTGGATCCATCTCGACGTGATGGACGGCCACTTCGTGCCCAACATCACCTTCGGCCCCCCGGTCATCAAGGCGCTGCGGGACCGCACCGACAAGGTGTTCGATTGCCATCTGATGATCGAACCACCCACGCCCTATCTCGGCGCTTTCGCCTGTGCCGGCTGCGACATCATCACCGTGCATGCGGAGGCGACCACGCATCTCGATCGCTCGCTGCAGGCCATCCGCGACGTCGGCTGCAAGGCGGGCGTATCGCTCAACCCCTCGACGCCGGAGAGCGTCATCGAATATGTGCTGGACCGGCTGGACCTCGTCCTCCTGATGACGGTCAATCCCGGCTTCGGCGGCCAGGATTTCATTCCGGCCGTGGTCGACAAGGTGCGGCGGGTGAAGTCGATGATCGGCGGCCGTCCGATCCACATAGAGATCGACGGCGGCGTGACGCCGGAGACCGCGCCCCTCGTTGCCGCGGCCGGGGCCGATGTGCTGGTTGCCGGCTCGGCGGTCTTCAAGGGCGGTAGCGAGGAGCACTACGCCAGGAACATCGCGGCTATCCGCGCCGCCTCCGACGGCGCCATCAGGAAGGCAGCGTGAGCCATGGCCGCTACACCACCCCTTTGTGATTTCGGCTGGCCCGCGTTCGACGCCAGGCTTCCGGGCGTCGATGGCTTCACCCACTCCATATTCAGCCAGGCCGGCCCGAAAGGGCTGGTCGTTGCCTTTATCTGCAATCACTGCCCCTATGTGAAAGCGGTCATCGCCCGGATCGTTCGGGACGCGATCGACCTCAGGGCTCATGGAATCGGCTTCGTGGCTGTTAACTCCAACGACGCCGGCAATTACCCGCAGGACTCGTTCGAAAACATGAAGCGCTTCGCTTCGCAAAATGCCCTGCCCTTTCCTTATCTCCACGACGAGGGCCAATCCGTCGCCAAGGCCTACCGCGCCGTCTGCACGCCCGATTTCTTCGGCTTCAACAAGGACATGAAGCTGCAATATCGCGGACGGCTGGACGCCTCGCGCAAGGAGATCGGTCCTGCCGATCTCAGACGCGATCTCTACGAGGCCATGGTCATGGTCGCGCTGTTCGGCAAGGGACCGGCCGAGCAGCAGCCTTCCATAGGCTGTACCATCAAATGGAAGATTTCGGCTTTTCAGGTTTGATGGACGTTCACGATCTCGCCACGCGTCTTCTGATACGCCACCATGCACGACAGCCGAGCAAAGGCTCCCTCCTTCTACCTCATCCCTGTGCTTGTCACAGAGATCCATCGGCGCCGCGTCTGCGGCGCGGGAATGTCTTTTCAACCCAAGGACTTGGTCTGGCTGGATTCCTGTGAAAAGCACAGGAATGAGGATGTAAGGATACCAAGGCAGACGAGCGCACAGGCTGGGGCCCGTCGAGAAAAACGCCTCAGCCCCCGCCCGTCGAAATGCCTCTCCAACAAGAGGCGACGGGCGGGGTCCGAGGGAGGAGACGGTCGGCTGGTGGCGCGGTGTCCCCAATGTGCAAAGGGTCAGGCCGGCAGGGCGCCGGTCTGTTTGGCGATATGCGTGGCGATCGCGTCCATCAGCGGCGGAGACAGACAATCATAGGGCTGCAGGCCGAGCTCGGTCAGCCTTGCGCGTATCTCCGGCATGCTCTCCGGGTTCACACCGCTTTCGATGATCGAAGAAACGAAGGCTGCGAATTCGGGCGGCGACCAGCCCGTTTCGTCGCTGAGTTCGGTATGGACGAAGTCGAGGCCGTAGAAGGGATGCTTGGTGTTTTCGATCCTGCCATACATGTGCGTGCCGCAATCGCGGCAGGCGTAACGCTGGATCGTCGCGCTCGGATCGACGACCTGCAGTTTTTCCGCACCTGAGGTGACGTTCACGTTGTCGCGGCCGACGACGGCGATCTGCGCGAAGATGGCACCCTCGGGTTTCCAGCACTTGGTGCAGCCGCAGGCGTGGTTGTGCGCCGTCTGCGAGCCGATCCGCACGGTCACCGGATTTGAGGCGCATTTGCATTTCAGCGTACCGCCGGCAAAGCCCGGACTGGCAGGCGGGAAGCCGTTGTCGATGGACGGATGTAGCTTGAGCATTGGTTCCTCCTCGGCTTTGAACGTCCTTCGTTCACAAGCAGGATCAGTGCAAATGCGGCTCGCGGCAATATAGCGGAAAGTGTCGGTTTTCGGCGCCGAACATCCGAATAAGGGCAGGGCTCAGCCTTTCGACCGGAGCATGGCGCGGGCTGGATTATAGCCCCAAAGGGCAGCGAGCATGAACAGGACGAAGCACGCGCCGACCCAGGCGAGAGCCGTCAGGTTGAGTTCGCCGTAAAGCGCGAAACGTATCAGTTCCACCGCGTAGGTAAACGGATTGAGAGCACAGATGTCGCGCAGAAGCGGCGAACTCTCGGCCATCTTCCACAGCGGATAAAGTGCCGAGGAAAGGAAGAACATCGGAAAGATCACGAAGTTCATGACGCCGGCGAAGTTCTCGAGTTGCCGGACGGTCGAGGATATCAGCAGGCCGAAGGCCCCGAGCATCAATCCGCTGATGACCAGGGCGGGCAGCACCGCGACATAGCCGACGGGCGGCACGGTGATGCCGGTCAGCGCAGCGATGGCCAGGAACACTGCCACCTGCAGGATGGAGACTATCACACCGGCGAGAAGCTTCGAGAACAGCAGCCACCAGCGCGGCAGGGGCGAGGTCAGCAGGAGACGCATGGATCCCATCTCCTGGTCATAGACCAGCGCCAGCGACGATTGCATGCCGTTGAAGAGCTGGATCATGCCGCAGAGCCCCGGAAGGATATAGACTTCATATGTAATATAGGTCTGGTAGGGCGGGATGATCGACACGCCCAGCGCCGCGCGGAAGCCGGCGGCAAAGACGATCAGCCAAACGAGCGGGCGCACGAGTGCCGCCAGAAACCGCCCGCGCTGGCGGACGAAGCGCAGATTTTCGCGGGTGACGATTGCGGAAAGCGCGACCAGCCATGCCTTCATGCCGGAACCTCCCGGCCCTCGGCCGTCATCGACAGGAACGCCTTGGCGAGCTCCTGCCCGCCCGCGAGTTCCGCGGCGGTACCGTCGCTCAGCACCTTGCCGCGATGCAGAACGACTACCTGGTCCTCCGGCCGGATCTCGTCGACCAGATGCGTCGCCCAGAGGACCGCAAGCCCGCTCTCGGCAAGCAGATGCACATGGTCGGTGATCGCCTGCCGGGAGGCGGCGTCCAGTCCGACCGTCGGCTCGTCGAGCAGCAATATCTGCGGCTTGTGGATCAAGGCCCGCGCGATCTCCATGCGCCGCCGGTGACCGCCGTTGAGCGCACGCACCTGCTCGTCGGCCCGCTCGGCCATGCCGAGCTGCGTCAGCGCCGCTTCGATCGCCACAGCGGCCTGCCGCCCCGACAAGCCATGAAGTCCGGCGAAATAGCGCAGGTTGCGGCGCACCGACATGTCGAGATCGAGGGTAGGCTGCTGGAACACCACCCCGATGCGTGCGAGCGCCGCACGCGGCTCGCGCGCAATGTCGAAGCCGGCCACGCCGATCGTGCCGGCCCTTGTCGCGAGCAGCCGCGTCAGAAGAGCGAAGAGCGTCGATTTGCCGGCGCCGTTCGGCCCGAGCAGTGCGCAGAAGCGGCCGGTCCTGACGGAGAAGCTGACATCGTCCAGCGCCCGGGACTTTCCGTAGCTGTAGCTGACATGGCTGATCTCGAGCCCGATCATGATGCCCTTCCCGGCGCCGCCGCAAACTCTTCTATAATCGTCGCCGGTTTCCCGGCAAGGCGGAGGTAGCGCCGGGCGAGCCGCCGCGCCTCGGCCTCCGAATGGGTCACGAGAATGACGGCAGGGGCCGTTTCCGCGATCAGCGCCTCGGTCAGGGCCAGCATGTCCTCGGCCATCGCAGGATCGAGCGACACATAGGGCTCGTCCAGGACGAGAAGCTCCGGCCGGCCGGCAAAGGCCCGCGCCAGCGCCAGCCGCCGCTGCTGGCCGAGCGACAGCTGGCCGGGAAAGAGCCCGGCCCTGTCGGCAATGCCGGTCCGCTCCAGCGCTGAGAGTGCAGCTTGCGACCCGAGTTGCGGATGCACCAATGTCAGGTTCTCGATGACGCTTCTCCACGGCAGAAGGACAGGCTCCTGGAAAACCATGGCAATGTTTTCCGGCCGGGTGATCTCGCCCTCGAAAGCGGTGTCGATGCCGGCGACGAGACGAAGCAGCGTCGACTTGCCGACGCCCGACGGACCGAGAATGGCGACCGTCTCGCCGATCTCCATCTCGAAGCGGATGTCGCGCAGGACCTCCTCTTCGCCGAATGCCTTTCGTCTGACATCGATCCTGATCACGCCGTCCTCCAGCGCCGCACCCGGCGTTCGGCCGGCTGCAGGAAGAAGGCCTCCACCAGCAGCATCACGCCGATGAAGGAAAGCGCATAGACAAGCACCATGGCGACGTTGAAAAGCTGGAAATAGAAATGGATCTGGAATCCGATCCCGCTGGAGCGGCCGAGAAACTCGACCACCAGCACGATCTTCCATATCACCGCGATGCCGGACCGGGCGGCAGCGGCAATGAAGGGCGCAAGCTGCGGCATGATCACGTGTCGCAGCCGCGCCAGCGGACGCATGCGGTAAACCGCCGCCATGGAGTCGAGGTCCGGGTCGAGCGCCCTCGCGCCCTCGCGCAGAAGCGTTGCGACATTCGGGATCTTGTTGAGCACCACCGCGGTAATGGCGGCTGTCTCGTTGAGGCCGATCCAGATGTAGCACAACACGATGAGCACGAGCGCCGGCAGGTTCAGAAACACGACTAGCCATGGGTCGAGCCATCGATCGACGGCGGCAACGCGTCCCATCAGAAAGCCGATCGCCACGCCGATCACCATGGCCGGCACGAATGCGCAGATCACGCGCCAGAGCGTCATTCCCAGGTGATAGGGCAAGGCGCCGGAACTGACCGCTTGCACGAAGGGTTCCCAGAGCGACCAGGGCTGCGGCAGGACCGACGCGTCGTCCGTGAAGCCGGCGGCCGCTATCCACAAGAGCAACAGCAGCCCCAGCGACAATGCGCGCACCAAGGCAGGATGTTGCAGCGTCTTATTCAAGGTGCAGGAACAATCCACTGGGCAGGCTTGTTGCCTTGCCGACGAGCTCTTCTCCACCAAGTTCCGCCATTAGCCGCAGAAACCGGTCGGCGGCCGCCTCGTCGATCGGCTTGCCGCTCGGAATGCCGGCGCGATAGCCGTCGCGCAGGGCAATGAATTCAGCGTCGTCGGCCGCATTCATCTTGTCCCGCAATTCCTCCCACACCTCGTCGTTCTCGCGCAGCAGATCCTTGGCCGCGCGCGAGGCCTTGTAAAGCCCCTTCACGATTTCCGGATGGGTCGCGGCATATTCGCCCTTCAACACGTAACCGAGGAGCGGCGTATCGGGATCGAGCTTGAGCGCCGCCGCAGCATCCGAGACGGAGACCAGTTCATGCATACCCTTGGCCCTCATCTTCGCGAGAAAGTGCCAGAAATTGATCGTACCCGCCGTCTCGCCCGAAAGCGCCGACTTGAAGATCAAAGGCGGAGCGCCGAACACCTGCTCGGTTTCGGCTGCAAGGTCCATGTCATGCTGCTGCCTGGCATAGGCGCGCAGGATCAGCCAGCTCTTGTCGAGCGGACCTCCGGCAATGCCGATCTTCTTGCCGGCAAGATCCGGCAGTGCCTTGATGCCGCTGTCGTCCTTGACCATCAGGCCGCCGACTGCCCGCGAATAGGGGATGAAAACATAGTCCTTGCCGGAGGCACGCTGGTTGGCCACCCAGATCCAGTCGGCCACCATGGTGTCGGCCTCGCCGCCCTCGAAGGCGACGCGCGTCGCGCCGTTGTCCGCATAGTCCTGGACCGTCAGCTCAAAACCGTTCTTGCGGTCGAATTCATGAGTCTTGATGGTGGATATTTCCCAGGTGACGGTTCCCGATGCCAGCATGGCCGCCCGCAATTGCGGCAGCTCCTCGGCTGCGGCCGCTGCCGGTCCGAATGCGAACAGGCAAGCGGCCACGATCAGTCTCAAAGTCTTCATTTCTTCCTCCCCGGAACCGCCGCTCCTGTCCCGCGGACTTCTCGGGCGACCGTTTCACTGTATGGAAATCGATACTTTCTGGCTGTCGCCGGAGGTTTCCGGAATCTTCACCTCATAGCTGCCCGGCTTGACGGCGATGAAGGACAGGGTTGCCGTCCCGGCCTCGTCGAATTCCAGACTGTCGATCGCCATTGGGCGAACTTCTATGCCGTTGACAACGATCTCGTTCATCCAGATCGCACGAAAGAACGGCGCACCGGTAATCGCCAGCTCCGCCGATCCGTCCGCCGTGATCTGCATTTCGTAGTATGCGCCGGACTGAAGCGTAATGGCACCCTTGCCGAGCGGCTTTCCGGACGCGAGCGTGATCTCGATCGGCTCGCCGCGGTTGCATTTGGCAAGCAGGCCGGCAAAGCCGAGGTCGCTGCAAAGCGGCGCGGCAACGGCCGGGCTCGCCAGAGAGAGCGCGGCGAGCGCCGCAAGAACCGATTTATGCACGATGAACTCCTCCCCGTTGATATTTGCAAATTGCACCGTTCAATCCGGCGCGACCACGACCCCCCAGGGCTGCTCGCCCACCTGAACCGAGCGGATCACCTTTTCCGCCTTCACGTCGATGATGCTGACATCATTGGAATTGCCGTTGGTGGTGATCAGGAATTCCTCGCCCGGCGTGAATGCCATCTGCCAGACCCGCTGTCCGACAAGGAGGTAATCGAGCACCTCGTCGGTCTTCCCGTCGATTACTGCGACGCGGTTTGCGGGTCCAAGCGCCACGAAGATGCGCGAGCCGTCCTTGGTGGCCTTGACGCCGACCGGCTGCAGCCATTCCGGCAGAACGCCCGGCACTTCGAAAGTGATCTTCTTGGTGATTTTCGGCTCGGCCGCCGACACGTCGATCACCGAAACCGTGCCGCCGATCTCGGCGCTGACGTAGAGCTTCTTGCCGTCTGCCGTGAATTCCGCATAGCGCGGCCGCTGGTCCACCAGCACGTTGTGCACGATTTTGTAGGTCGAGGCGTCGATGAAATGCGCCATATTGGTGGTTTCGGACGTATTGATGATCGTCTTTGCATCCGGGCTGACCGCGACGCCTTCCGGCTCGACCCCGACGGGCACCTCGGCCAGTACCTGGCGCGTCTTGACGTCCACGACGGTCACGAGATTGTCGTCCTCATTGGCGATGTAGAGCGGATTGCCCGAAGGATCGAGGGCGAAAAGCTCCGGATCCGGGCCTGACGGCAACGTGTGCAGTTCCTTATAGGTCTCGGGATCGAAAACCCGAACAGTGTCGTCATCCGACGCGCAGACGTAGAGTTCCTTGCCGTCCGGACTGATGGTGATGCCGCGCGGCCTGTTTCCGGCCGGAAACGTGGCGATCACTTCCCAGCTTTCACTGTCGAGCACGGTTATGTTGTTGCCGCGCTCGTTGCTCACGAAGACTTTGTTGGCCTCGGCCGAACCGGCAGACAGCAGAACGGCAGACACAATCGCCAGTGCGGGTCTGAGCATCTTATCCTCCAAATGCGTGACAGGCTGTCTCGGGCGCATCGATACCCAGCGTGTCGAGCGGCGAATGCTGGTGCAGGTAGCCGTCCTGCGGCGATACGGAAACGGTCACCCGGCCCTCGGTCAAAAGAACCGGCTGCCGCAACTGCCCGTTCCAGGTGCGGAAGGTCAATTTCTGGCCCTTGAACGCAGCCAGTTCGAAATCCTTGGAAAGGGCGTAGGCCCGCACGGTTGCGGGATCGGCCTTGCCGGACCGCGTCACCGCCTCCCCGATCACCCGCATCGCAAGCCATGCCTGGTAATCTTCCTCGCGCATGTAGCGGCCGGTGAGTTTTTCGAAGCGGCGCTGGAACTGGGTCGCACCCCAGGCCTCGTGAGCAGGATGCCAGGAGACCGGACGCAGGCCCGCAGAGCCGGCAACCGGCCTCGGGTCCCAGCTGTGATAGGGCAGATAGGGCGCGAAAACGCCCGCCTCGTCGGCCGCGACGATGACGTCGTATTCCTCGGCCTCCTGGGTGAAGACGGGAATTTGCTTTTGCACCATGACATGACCGGTATCCGTGCGCCGGCTGCCGCCGGTGTCGACGAACTCCCGCTCCTCGACGATCTCAGCGCCGAACTTGGCGGCCGATTTGCGATAGCTGTCGGCAAGCAGCTTGTCTTCGGGATGAGAGCCGTGGATCAGCAGGATACGCTGCCATTTCTTCCACATGAGAAACTGAACGATGCTGTCGCTGAGCATCGAACGGCTCGGCGAGACGTGCAGCACATTGGCCCGGCAGTCGGCGTCGCGCAGCCCGTCGTCGCGAGCGCCCGCATTGAAAAGCAGAACTTCCGGTCCGGCCTTGTCGGAGAGCGCCTTCAGTATGTCGCCTTCGGCGATCACCGCGATGAGCCCGATGCCTTCCGCCTTCAGCCCATCGAGCGCCGCCACTGCCTCTTCCGGCGCAACCGCCTGCGTTTTCACGGTGTAGTCCATGCCGGTGAAAGCGCCGGTGGTCCGGTTGTCCTCGTTGCCCAGCATGGCGCCGGCAAAGCCCAGGTCGGCGGGCGGCGCATCGAGCCGCGAGATCGGCGGACCGACGACACGATCGATCCGCAGCACAGCCGTCTTCACCTCCGCCGCCGGCAAGGGAGACGTGAGCAGCACCGTCGCCCAGAAAACGGCAAGCAAAAGCTTTAGGTTAGGCATTGCCGGAACGACCTCCCAATCCTCCTGACACTCCCTCGGAAATGGAGACTAGCAGCGCAGTATGGGTCGCAAAACCGATACTTAAGGAGCGTAGTTTAGCGACATGCGTGTGCTAGGCTGAATTTCATGCGGCACATCCTGACAGTCCTTGTCTCCATCCTTGTCCTGGCACTGTTGCCGGCGCTCGCTCGTGCCGCGCTGGACAAGCCGCTCACGCCGGGCGCCAAGGTAGCATTCCTCGGCATGACCTTCATCGATCTGTCGACGGAGGGCGCCTATAACGGAGTGCGCGCCGACGAGACCGCGCGGCTCGAGCTCATGGAAGGCGCAGCGCGCGACCGCTTCGTTCAGGAAGGCTTCGTCATTCTCACGAACGAGCCAGTGGCGGCCGAACTCGCCAGCACGGTCAATCCCGCCGACTGCAACGGCTGCGACCTGAGCATGGGCGAGCGGCTTGGCGCCGACTACGTGCTGGTCGGCGAAGTGCGGAAGATCTCCAACCTTATCCTATCGGTGGAGCTCGTGCTGCGCGACGTGGACTCCGGCGAGATGCTGCGCGGCCTTGCCGTCGACATCCGCTCGAACACCGACGACAGCTGGCTGCGCGGCATCCGCTACATCCTGAAAAACCACTTCTTCAAATCCTGAAGGATTCCCGATCAAGGCCCTTTGAGGTTCGGGATGACCCGCCGCGGCTTGTTTGATCTCCTCATCCCTGTGCTCGTCACAGGGATCCAGCCAGACCAAGTCCTTAGGCTGGAAGAACTCTTCCCGCGCCACGGAAGCGGAGAGATTGCAGTCCTCCGACACGTCCCCTCATTTCACCGGCCGGCGGGCTCCGGCTCGATGCGCTCCGTGGGATAGCCGGCGGCCGTCCAGCCATCGGTGCCCTGCGGATACCAGAAGACACGTGTGTAGCCATATTCCAGGGCGCGCTTTCCGGCATTCCAGGACATCCAGCAGCCGTCGAGGCAAAAGAACAGCACCGGCCGGTCCTTGTCGCCACCGGTTGCCTTTTCCAGGCCGGCGCGAAAATAGGCGTGCATGGCGTCGGCCAGCTGGCCATAGCCGACATTCGGCAGCCATAGGGCAGATGGAATGGACAGGCGCGGCTTTTCGTTCCAGACCGTCCCCTCGGGGAGATTGGTCGGCTTCGGCGGCCGCGGTAGAACGTCGATGAAAGCGACCTGACCGGTCTTCCACAATGCATGGGCAGCTTCGGTCGACACGACCGTCGCACCGGAAAGCGTCGCCGGCACCTCGGCGCGGTACTCGCTCTCGCGGTAGCCGGCAGGCTCCTCGGCCGCCGCCGCCGGGAAGGCGGCAAGCAGGAGCAGGACCAGCGAATGGAGCCGCAGGCGGGTCATTGCTGCGCCTCGAGCGGGCCGGTTCCCATGTCGTTCAGGAGCGGCACGCCGGCATCGGCGAGGATCGCGTTGATCTCGGACTGATTTCGACGAATGAGAGAATTGAGCTTGCGCTCCCAGACCTTCTCGCCTTGCCGCACGCCCATCGTGATGCGGTAGAAGAGCTTTGGCGGCGTGGTCTCCGACAGAAGCGGGGTCGCCTTCAGCTTCGGGTGGCTTGCCTTGACGAGCGGACCGCCGATCGGCCCCCAGAGGATGGCTGCGTCGAGGGCGCCGGATTCCAGGTCGGCGAGCATGTCGTCGGCCGGATCCTCGTAGCGCCGGTCGACCATCAAATGATAGCCTTTGGCCTTAGGCAGCAGTCCGTTTCTCGCCATATGCGTCGCCGGCGGCGTTCCCGCGACGATGCCGATCCGCTTGTCCTTGAGAAGAGGGTCGGCAAGCGTCGTGACACCGCCCAGGGGACCTTCCGAGGCAACGATCAGCACATAGGACGATGTATAGTAATGGTTGGTGTTCAGGACCAGCTCATCGCCCTGGGCAAAACCGATGACCACGTCGCAGGCATTGGCCTGCAGGGTCTTGCGCACGAAGCCCGTCGCCATCGGAAACCAGGTGTACTCCACCGGCAAACCGAGCTTGGATGCCATCAGTTCGGCGATCCTGTTCTCGTAGCCCTTACCCGAACGATCCGACATCGGCAGATTGGCCGGATCGGCACAGACTCGAAACGCCGTCTTCGAAACAAGATCCGATGTCTGGGCCGCCGCCTGCTGAGAGCCGGCGGCCGCCATGAGAGCGCCGGCGGCTGCCAGGAGGCTACTCGTGACCGAGACAAGCCGTTTCAGCTTCCTTGATCGCATCGGATTTCGCTTCCTTCTTGGCCGGACGTCCCCGCGGCAGCGCATCGGCTCCGCGCGCTTTCAGATAGACGTAGATGTCGTCGAGATAACACATCACGTTGACGTTCTCGCCGAAGGCAGGCATCACCGAGTTCTCGGCAGCGTTCACCTTCTTGCGCCCGTTCGTGACGACATCGACGAAATCGTAGTAGTCCATGTTGATCGCGGAGGTCTTCAAGGCCGGCGCATAGCTCGACCCCTCGCCCTCCGGGCCATGACAGACGTGACATTCCGAGTGGTAGCGGCGAAAGCCCGAATAGGTGAGCCAGTCGACCGTGCCGTCCTCGGCGATCTTGAAAGTGGGAACGTCGTCGGCGGTGTAGTAGCGCCCGTTTTCGTCGCGCACAGCGGTGATGTTGTCCTTTGGCGCATCGTCTGCGCCTGCGGCGCTCGCCATAAACGTCAAAAAGGCGAGGATCATCGGTACGGCTGGTCTTGATCTGGTCATCTTGCGTCCTTTGGGGGCTGGTATGAGTTGGCGCGGGCTTTATGAGCCCGCGCCAACTCCCGGGCGAAGTTTGCCCCTTACTCCGGCAGCTTGAACACGGTGAGCGTGCCGCCGAGTGCGGTGTAGTTGCTGAGGGCCGAGTAGCCGCCGACGGCTCCCAGACCTTCAGTCGGGTTGGTCAGGCCCGCTGCCAGACCGATACCGGCCCAGCCGCCGACACCGGAGAGCACCGCTACGTACTGCTTGCCTTCACGGGCATAGGTCATCACGTTGCCGATCACCCCGGAAGGCGTCTTGAAGCGATAGAGCTCCTTGCCGGTTGCCGCGTCGACCGCCTTGAGATAGCCCTCGAGCGTTCCGTAGAAGACCACATCGCCGGCTGTCGCCAGAGCGCCGGACCAGACCGAGAAAGGCTCCGGCAGAGACCACTTGATCTTGCCTTCCTTGTTGTCCCAGGCAATGAAATTGCCCATGCCGCCGTGGCTGTCCTTCGGCGGGTACATCGAAAGCGTGGCCCCGACATAGGGCTGGCCGGCGGTGTAGCTTACCCGGAACGGCTCGTAGTCCATGCAGACGTGGTTGGTGGGCACATAGAACAGCTCGGTCTTAGGCGAATAGGCCGCAGGCTGCTGGTCCTTGGTGCCGAGTGCCGCCGGGCAGACGCCGGTGGTGTTGGTGTCTTCGCCGTTTTGCTCGGTCGAATACTGTGCCACGACCTGAGGCCGACCGTATTTGTCGGACTTCGGATCCATGACCACTTCAGTTGCCCAGTTGACCGTGGGATCGTATTTCTCGGCCACGAGCAGTTCGCCAGTGACGCGGTCCATCGTATAGCCGAAGCCGTTCCGGTCGAAGTGGGTCAGCAGCTTGCGGTCCTTACCGTCGATCTGCTGTTCCGTCAGGATCATCTCGTTGACGCCGTCATAGTCCCATTCGTCATGGGGCGTCATCTGATAGAGCCATTTGGCCATGCCGGTATCGACATCACGCGCGAAGATGGTCATCGACCACCGATTGTCGCCCGGCCGCTGGGTCGGGTTCCAGGTCGAAGGGTTGCCGGTTCCGTAGTATACCAGATTTTCTTCCGGATCGTAGGAGTACCAGCCCCAGGTCGTGCCGCCGCCGATCTTCCACTGATCGCCTTCCCAGGTGGTGAGGCCGGAGTCCTTGCCGACCGGCTTGCCCAGATGGGTGGTCTTTTCAGGATCGATCAGCGTATCGCTGTCCGGCCCCATGGAGTAACCACGCCACAGGACCTTCCCGTCTGCCATCGAATAGGCCGTCACGTGACCGCGGACGCCGAACTCGCCGCCGGATATGCCGACGAGAATCTTGTCCTTCACCGGCATGACGGTGGCGGTATTCGTCTCGCCCTTGGTAGCATCGCCGTTCTTGACGCTCCAGATGACTTTGCCGGTCTTGGCGTCGAGTGCCACGACTGTCGTATCGGCCTGATGCAGGAAGATCTTGTTATCCGCATAGGCCACGCCGCGATTGACGGTGTCGCAACACATCACCGGGATCACGTTCGGATCCTGCTTCGGCTCGTATTTCCAGACGATCTGGCCATCCTTGCTGAGATCCAGCGCGTAGACCGTGTTCGGGAACGGCGTATGGACGTACATCAGGTCGCCGATGACGAGCGGCGAACCTTCGTGACCACGCAGAACGCCGGTCGAGAAGGTCCAGGCAACCTGAAGTTTGCCTACGTTGTCCTTGTTGATCTGGTCGAGCTTGGAGTAGCGCAGGTTGGCATAATCGCCGGTCTGGATGGCCCATTGATTGGGGTCATCGATGAGCTTCTGCAACTCATCGTTGGCGAAAGCGACCTGTGCACCGCCGCCTATCGACATAATGGCAAGCATTGTAAGAAGTCGTTTCATTTCATCCTCCTCTTGGGTGCTGCCGATAGGGCCGTTGAACCCGCTCGCTCCGGGAAAACCTCGCGGTCTCCTCATCTCCCGGTATCGGCTTGCGACTCTGCCCCTGCCGCTGGAGAAAGCTCCGTCTGCTACAGGGGTACCTTGCTTCTGTCCTTGTTTTCGCCTCCTCCTCTTCGATCAGGGAAAGGTTGCCAGATACGCGATTATATCGGCGCGCTCCTGATCCTTGCGCAGACCCGCAAAGGTCATCTTGGTGCCGGGTAGGAAGCCCTTCGGACTCGTCAGAAACTCAGCGATCTTCTCCGGCGTCCAGGTAAGCCCTGCCTCGGCCGCCTTGCTCATCGCCGGCGAGTAGGCGTAGCCTTCGGCTTTGCCGGCCGACCGGCCGATTATCCCGTTCAGCAAGGGTCCGGTCTTCGATTTGGCATCCGGACCGACGGCGTGACAGGCCTGACACTTGCGGAAGACTTTCTCGCCTGCCCCGGGATCTCCGACCGAGGGATCCAGGGCAAGAGCCGGCGCAGCAGCGCCAAGAGTTCCACCGAACAGGACGAAAGCGGTCAGCAGGGTACCAAGTCTAAAAGCCATTCTTTCCTCTCCCTTACGCGGCGTTCAGCCGCTCTGCATGCCAGCGCACGTGGTCCTCGCCGAAGCTCGCCACGAAATAATAGCTGTGATCGTAACCCGCCTGCAGCCGGACCACGCCGGCCTGCCGCCGCTCCGCCAGCAAGCGGGCCATCGCCTCGGGCTGCAGCTCGTCCAGAAACTGGTCCGCAGCGCCCTGATCGATCAGGATATCGCCATGCCAGCCGAGCTCGCCGAGAAGCAGGCAGGCGTCATAGCTGCCCCAGTCGGCCTCGTCGTCGCCGAGATAGGCCGAGAACTGCTTGCGCCCCCAGTCCGACCGGGTCGGATTCACGATCGGCGCGAAGGCCGAAACGGAGCGGAACAATTCCGGATTGCGGAAGGCGATCGTCAGCGCGCCGTGGCCGCCCATCGAGTGCCCGGTAATGCCGTTGACGCCGTTGAGCGGCAACTGCTCCTGCAGAAGGGCGGGCAATTCGGTGACGATATAATCATACATGCGATAGTGCGGCGACCAGGGCTTCTGCGTCGCATTGACATAGAAGCCCGCACCCTGACCGAGATCATAAGCCTCGTCGTCAGCCACGCCCTCGCCGCGCGGCGAGGTGTCGGGGAAAACCAGCGCCAGCCCCTGCTCGGCCGCGTGCCGCTGCAGGCCCGCCTTGATCATGGCGTTCTCATGCGTGCATGTCAGGCCCGAGAGATACCACAGGAGCGGTACCGAACGCGTCCGCGCCTGTGGCGGCATGTAGAGGCCGAATGTCATCTCGACGCCGCAAACCTCGGAGGCGTGGCGGTAGACCGACTGGGTTCCGCCGAAACATTGGCTTTGCGTTACGAGTTCCATCTTCGCGCTCAATAGAGGACCACGCTTCGAATGCTCTCGCCGGAATGCATGAGCTCGAAACCCTTGTTGATGTCCTCGAGCGGCATGGTGTGGGTGATCATCGGATCGATCTCGATCTTGCCCTCCATGTACCAGTCGACGATCTTCGGCACGTCGGTGCGGCCGCGCGCGCCGCCAAACGCGGTGCCCATCCAGGTGCGGCCGGTGACGAGCTGGAACGGCCTGGTCGAAATCTCCTGGCCGGCGCCGGCGACGCCGATGATCACCGACTTGCCCCAGCCGCGATGCGAGGCTTCGAGCGCCTGGCGCATGACCTTGGTGTTGCCGGTGCAGTCGAAGGTGTAGTCGGCGCCGCCGATCTGGTCGGCACCGCGCTTCGTCAGGTTGACGAGATAGGGGACGATGTCGTCGCCGACCTCCTTCGGATTGACGAAGTGGGTCATGCCGAACTTTTCGCCCCAGGGCTTCTTGTCGTTGTTGAGGTCGACGCCGATGATCATGTCGGCGCCGGCAAGGCGAAGCCCCTGGATGACGTTGAGGCCGATGCCGCCGAGACCGAAGACGATGGCGGTGGCGCCGATCTCGACCTTGGCGGTGTTGATCACCGCGCCGATGCCGGTGGTGACGCCGCAGCCGATATAGCAGATCTTGTCGAAGGGGGCGTCCGGATTGACCTTGGCGAGCGCGATCTCCGGCAGCACGGTGAAGTTCGAAAAGGTCGAGCAGCCCATATAATGGTGGATCTTGTCGCCGTTGATCGAGAACCGCGAGCTGCCGTCCGGCATCAGCCCTTGCCCCTGGGTGGCGCGGATGGCGGTGCACAGATTGGTCTTGCGGCTGAGGCAGGAGGGGCAGGAGCGGCATTCCGGCGTATAGAGCGGGATGACGTGGTCGCCCTTCTTCACCGAGGTGACGCCGGGGCCGACATCGACGACGATGCCGGCGCCCTCATGACCGAGGATCGCCGGGAACAGCCCCTCCGGATCGGCCCCCGACAGCGTGAAATCGTCGGTATGGCAGATGCCGGTCGCCTTCACCTCGACCAGCACCTCGCCGGCCCGCGGACCTTCGAGCTCGACTTCGGTCACGACAAGGGGTTTTCCGGCCTGAACGGCCAGAGCAGCGCGAGTGCGCATGGATGCCTCCGGTACTACGTTATGTCAGCGGCCTTGTGAGGCCTTGTGCACAGATTACAGACGGGCCAAAGCACAAAGACAATTGCGACCTTAGTGTGTAAAACGCGACCTTTGGCTTCTCCCCCGGTCACCCTATACTGACACCGGTGAGAACACGGAGACATCAAGGATGAGAGTCGCCTGTCATGCGCTTCGCCGGATGCGCGGTTTGCCGCTCAATCTGGCGCTAGGGCTGGCGCTTTGCCTGACGCAAGCCCCCGGCATCGCAGGAGCAATGGATTTTTCCGATCCCGACTGGCCCTGTATCCAGCGCAAGGTCGAGAACCTGTCGGCGAGCCTGATGTGGCCCGCGCCGGTGACCCGCACGCCTCTTTCGCCCGAAGCAACCGATCTCGTGGAAGCATTGTCGCTTCGCCGGGTCAGCCTGGAAGAGGCCGACGCGCATGTCAGGGCTTTCGTCGAGCGGAACAAGCAGGCCGACGGTCAACTTCTCGGCAACATCTTCTACGGCGTGTTCGACAATATCGCCGAGACCCGACAGCGGCTGATCGCCGGGATAGCCCGATATTCCCGCAGCCAGATCGCGCTCTCGTCGCGCATCGAAGGCGCGCGCGTCGAGATGGCGAAGCTCTCGCGGGAGAAAAGCCCCGATTTCGACCGTATCGACAAGCTGGAGGAACAGATCGACTGGGACGAGCGCATTTATCGCGATCGCTCGCAGGCGCTCACCTATGTCTGCGAAACGCCGGTGCTTCTGGAAAAACGCGCCTATGCCATCGCACAGATGCTGCTGAAGCATGTGCCTGATTGACGCCTGAACGCATCGGATCTGCGCATCGTGCCTCCCGAGAGGATCAATTCCGCATTTGTCACCCCGCTAGCGCTTTGAAACTACGCACTTCCCGCACGGGAAACCGTCACACTTTCGCGGGAGTGGCTCTAAGGATCCCATTCCATCTCCGTATAGGCTGCCGTGGCGTTTTGCGGGTTCAAGAGATCGAACAGGCGCCATCGGCCCGATTCGCTTTGACCGATGACCTCGTTTGCTTCCCCGAGCGCCAGGCCGTCGTCGAGCGCTTTCTTCGTATCGGACTCCAGAACACGCAGGTAGCGTTCGAGCGGCGCGGCGGCCTGCGGCCAGTCGAGCAGCGGCCCTCCATGGCCCGGCACGACCTTCGGCGCGCCGAGGTCCTTCATTTCGGAAAGAACGGCGAGCCAGCCGCGCAGCGAACCGTCGAGGGCTGGCGCGTGCCTGTCGAACAGAAGATCGCCGGCGAAAAGGATACCGGACGTCCGGTCGAAGACAGTGAGGTCGGTAGAGGTGTGCGCCGTTGGCCAGGCGCGCAGCTCCAGCACCCTGCCGCCGAGGTCGATCGCCTCCTGCTGCGCTATCGTCCGATCCGGCGCGACTATGCGGCTGCCCAGGAAGGCCGCCTCGCCGATCCGACGGGCGTAGCTTGCGCGATAGTCTTCGGCGCGGTCGGAGAGCGCACGCGGCAAATTCGCCTGGCCGAGCACTGCCGCGCCTGCCTCGCGGAGCGGCTCGGCGCCGAAGACGTGGTCCGGATGCATATGCGTCAGGACCAGATGGCTGATCGGCAGGCGACTTCGTTCGCGGATCGCCAGATAGATCTCTTCTCCGAGCTTGCGCGCGCCGCCGGAATCGATCACGGCGATGCTGCGCGACCCTACGACGAAGCCAAAGTTGGACACGTCGCCGCCGTTTTCCGCATCCGGCTCCGCCACCCGGCCGCGATGCAGGAAGACCCCTGGGGCCGCCTCGCTGAAGGAAAGAGCCGACTTCGGCCTCGGGGCACAAAATGGCGGCTTCTCGGTCCAGTCGTCCGGCTTGCGTATGACGGAGTGCAACGCATGCTCGCACCCCGCTTTCGTCTCCGCCGCAAAGCCGGGCAGCAATGCCGCCCGGCACATCTCGCTCGGCGGCGCGTCAGGAACGGCTGCAGCAAGGATGCACATCGTCACGAATGCTTCGAACACCTCGAGCCCCCGGCATTTTCGAAAAAGTGGGCGATACACGAACTCGGCGATCTACAAGATTGCGGCCGCCGGTCGCGCCAGACAACATATCCGAAAGGCTCGCTTCTGCTCCCGGGCATCTCGTTCTATGCTATAAGATACTCGCAGCCTGTCCAAAAAGGGGGCTTTGAACCATGAAGCTCATTCTCGCGCTTATTCCCGTCACGCTGACGGCAAGCCTCGCACTTGCCGAGCCGGAGAAGCCGAACAACCCGCTAGCAGACGGCACGACCTGGCGCGATTTGAAGGGCGACGTCGTCGGCGAGGCGGCCATTCTCGACGGCTCCGCCCTGTTCTCCGTCACCGCGCCCTACCGCGCCAACGACGCCGCGACGGTGCCGGTAACGATCGAGCAGACGGACGCGGCGGCGGACCCGATCGAATCCCTCAAGCTGGTGATCGACGAGAACCCGGCGCCGGTAGCCGCCGAAATCCGCTTCGGCCCTGCGATGGCACCGTTGAAATTCGAAACCCGCGTGCGCGTCAACCAATATTCGAACATCCGAGCGATCGCCGAAACGCCGCGGGGCATTTTCATGAATGGCCGCTTCGTCAAGGCATCCGGCGGCTGCTCGGCGCCCGCCACAAAGGATCCGGTCGCGGCGCTGAAGGACATGGGAGAGATGCGGCTGAAGCTCTTCGGTGGCAAGGGCGAAGTACAAAAAGCCCGCCGCGAGGCGCAGATCATGATCCGCCATCCGAACTATTCCGGTCTCCAGCGGGACCAGATCACCCAGCTCTTCGTCAGCGCGAAATTCATCACCGAATTGGTCGTGAAGCAGGGAGACGAGCTTTTGTTCGCGCTCGACGGCGGGATATCGATCAGTGAAAATCCCGTGTTCCGCTTCAGCTATACCGACAATGGTGCCCCGGACTTCACGGTCCATGCGGTCGATACGGACGGCAATGTCTTCGACCGCGTCCTGCCGAAGACGCCGCCCGCCTGAATGGGAGCTGAATTAGCCTGAGGCCACGCACTTCCCGACGAAGAACCGCCGCACACTTTTCCTGGAGGTGCTTTTAGAAACACAGCATCTCCGCCTCCGCCTGGGCGCGTCTCAGATCCGCGACCATGGTGCGTGGCACAACCGCCGACTTGAACATGGCCAGCTGTTCGCCGCTCCCCTGCTGGAGAGACAGCACCGTTTCAGCCTGGACATATTTGTCATAGGGCAGGATGGATGCGATCACATCGATCGAACAGGCGCATTTGCCCAATACTTCCCGACTCTGGCCGTTGGCGGCCATGCAACCGAACACATAGTCGGCCCGGACCTCGGTGGGATAATCGTTGAGGCGCTCAGACATGCTCTGCCCGCTTGCGGGCGTTGCCGCCAACGCGGCTGCGAGCGCCGCCAAGGCGGCGCGCGTCATCGCCGGCCCTCCGCAGCTTCTTTCAAGGTGATCGCGTGGGAATAGCCGGCCTCGGCCCCGCCCGCCGCCGAAGGAACGGTGGCGACCAGCGAATAATACCAGCCGGGAATCTCTTCCGACACGGTGACGGCGAGCGACAATTGCGAGATCCGCCCCATTTGGGCGCGCGCCTTGTCGTGTTCGAACGGCCGGATCGTCACCTCACGCGCGGCGATTTCACGGTCGTGATAGCGCAGCGATACCGGCTCGATCTGCGCATCCCGCAGCAGGGCTTCCTTGACGCGGTTGCGCATGTAGAAGGGACTGCCGCCGGATTGTGCCGCAAGATCGGAAAGCACGCTTTCGAGAAAATACATGATGAGCGGATTGCCGACCGAGGTTGGATAGTTGCCGAGCCCCCGGGACTGGCTGCCCTGGTAGAGCGTCATCGCGACATTGTCGTCGACCTTGAGACCGACCGTGAAGCTGCCGGCTCTCTGCCCTGCATCGGCGCCCGACACGACCTTGTCGTAGACGAGCGAGCTCTGCTCCGCTTCGGAACCGTGCTTCGCCGCGTCCAGCCCTTTCAACGCCGCCGAATGGAAGAGGAGCTCGTAGGTCTCCGCAGCAGCCACGGGTCCGTGCCCCAACCCCAGCAGGAATAGAGCGATCAGGAGAAAAATACGCATCGCAGATCCACCGTCCGATTGTGGCCCGTTCCGAGGCTCCGTTTACCGGCTTCGAGCCTAGCAGCGGCCACGGCAATGTCATCGGAGACCTTTGTCTGTGTTTGTCTCACGCCACGCGGGCCCGGGTCTTCCAGTCGATCAGCGCCCTGAGCCGCACCAGCTGCACCGGCTTGGTGAGCACGGCGAAGGACATTTCGTTACAGAGCTGCAGGAATTGCCGCTGCCGGTTGGCGGAAATGATGATCGCCGGTATTTCGGCTCCTGCGAGCGCGCGCAGCGTATGGATGGTTTCTATGCCGTTGTCCTCATCATCCAGCTGATAATCGACCAGCAAGATGTCGGGGGCCGTGCCGATTTCCTGCATCAGCGCCGCCGCATCCGCAGTCGAGTCCGCTGCCAGAACGCTGGCTCCCCAGCTTTCCAGAACCTGCGTCATCGCGTGCAGCTCGTCGGCATCGTTCTCGACGATCATCACGATCAGATCGAGGCTGCCGTCGAGCATCGGCTCCATCCTCGGGTCCTCGCTGACGCTGGCATGGCCAGGCGCGGCCAGCGGCACTTCGATCGAGAAGACGGAGCCCCGGCCCGGCTGCGATGCCAGCCGGATGGGGTGATCGAGATGCCGGCATGCCCGCTCGACGATCGACAGGCCAAGTCCCATGCCTGGGCCTTTCGCCGCGCCACTTGCCCGGGTGAACTCCTTGAATATCCGTGTCCGGTCTTCCTCGGATATTCCGACGCCGGTATCCCATACCTCTATCCGCACGGCATCGCCCGTCAGCCGGCAACCGACCAGCACACGACCGCGCTCCGTATATTGAATGGCGTTCACGACAAGGTTTTGGACGCAGCGCATCAGGTAGCGCTGATCGCTGCTGACCCATCGTGAGGAAGGCACGATCCGAAGGTCGATCCCCCTTTCCGTCGCCAAGGGCGCCAGATCCTCGGCCACGCCCTGCAGCAGGTTCCCGAGATTGAACGAGGTGACGTTGAACTCGGCTCCCGAACTGTCGAGGCGCGAAATGTCGAGAAGCGCCTGCAGGAGCGATTCGATCGAGGTGAAGGATCGCTTCAGGCGCCTGACCACTTCCTCCGTGCCCGGCTGCCCCACCTTGTCCGTCAGCATCGACAGATAGAGTTTCGCGGCGTTGATCGGCTGAAGGAGATCATGACTGGCCGCCGCCAGAAAGCGGGTCTTGGATGTGTGGGCTGCCTCGGCAGCCTCCTTGGCGTGCCGAAGCGCCGCCTCGATCTTGGTCTGCTCGTCGGCGTGTATCTGCAGCAGGCGATTGGCCTCGGTCAATTCGGCCGTGCGCTCCTGCACCCGCTGCTCCAGAAGCGCCGAGGCCTGCGTCTCCGCCGTCACGTCCATGATCGAAACGATGAAACCGTCGTCGGGCAGGGAATGGATGCGGATGTCGAGGCTCATGCCGTCGCGCCGGCGGAAGCGCTCCTGCACCGCCTCGCCGCGGCGCACCGCCTTGAACCAGCCGGCGACCCGTGACCGGCGCCCTTCGCGGTCGAGAATTTCGTGACGCTCGACATGTTCTACGATGCGCTGGAAGGGACTTCCCTTTTTCAGGAGTGAAAGCGGCACGCCGAGAAGCTCACCGAAGCGCTCGTTGCGAACCAGCAACTCGCCGCCTGACGAAAACGTGCAGATGCCGAGCGACATGTGATCGAACGCCGCCTGCAGCAGATGGGACTGCTGGTCGATCAGGCGGTTCTTCTCGCGCCGGTTCTCCCGCACGATGTCGGTGATTTCGGTCTGCAGGACCGTGATGTTGCCGGAACTGGTCTGCCGGTAGGAAATCTGAAACCAGCGATCGTTCCGCAGCACCATCACGAAGGACGAAAAGCGCTGGCCGGATCCCTGCTCCCTCGCCACCGGGTGAGGCCGTGCCGCCAAGCCATTCTCCTCCCGGTTCAGATACTTGCTTGCGTTGACCGCCGCGAGATAGTCGTCGAAACCGAGGCCGGGCTTGATCAGCGGCTCCACATCGGGCAGCAAATTGCGGAACTGGGCATTGCAGGCCTGCAGTCGCTCTTCGGAAAAGAGTGCGAAACCGTCCTCCATCGCCACCATGGCATCGGCGAGGTTTCTCTGTATCCGCTCCTGCGCCTGGTAGGCGACCTCGAGCTCGCTCGAGGCCCGGTCGAGCGTATCGAGGGCCTTTTCGAGATCCTTGGTCTTTTCCCAGACCTCCGCCTGAAGGGCGATGGCGGATTCGAAGAGCGAATAGGCGGAGCCACCGACTTCGTGGCCGCGCTCGGCCCGGTTGACCAGCGCCTCGATGATCCTTGCCTGCTTGGCGATCTGAAGTTCGTAGGGCTCGTTCGGATCGATCATAGCGGCGCGCCCGCCTTCGGCCGGAAAAAGGCGACGCCGACAAAGGTCTGGTTCACGTGCACGCCGAGATGCTGTTCTCCATAGGTGTTGAAGCCGACGACGCGGCGCTGCCGCAACTGCTCGGAAACCTCGCTGTCCAGACCCTTGCGCTCGATCTCGAGCTTGCGCAGATAGCAATCGAAACCGAGGATGAAATCCGGGGCCTCACCGTCATGGCCGCTGACCGCCAGCCCCGTCTCGAGCGTGCGGATGATCTCCTTGCCGCGGCCGAGGCGCAACAGCAGGCCATCGTCGATCGCCGACAGGAAGGTGAGCCCGTGCTCGCCTTGAATCTGCTGGATCGCCCGCACGTGATAGAGGTTGCCGTTGCGCACCAGCACCGGATTCTCGGCGAAGACCATCGGCGACAATTCGCCGACCGGCACCTTGACCAGCCGGGCATATTCCTCCGCCGCCGGCGAGCCGTTGATCTCCAGGACCAGCCGTTCCTCCGGGACAGCGCGGGTAACCACCATGCGCTTGTCGGTGGGCTGAAAATGGTCGAAGCCGAGACCGCTGAACTCCAGATCGGTTTCGAGCAGCAGGAGGAGCGCGGCATTGCTGTGGAATTCACCGTTGCGAAGCACCTGGGTGCGCTGGAACCGCAGCCCGTCGCCGGCCGAACCGCCAAAGACGGGAATGTCCTTCAGCCCCGCCTCCAGGGCCGCCACCAGAATATCCTCTTGTTTGGACAGTCCGTCGGCAAAGATCAGCGCCAGCCGCTTCCGGCCCGGCGTCACGCGAAACTGCGTGGCGAGCCGCTCCGTCTGGGAAACGACATCGGCGATCGAAACCGGGGAAATCGGTTGGAACAGAATCGAGGCCACCCGAAAATGATGCCGCTGGAAGGCGACCGCCAGCAGAGTATCGTTTTCATAGCCGCGCGGCGTGATCTGGCCGGCTGTCGTGCAGCCGAAGACGACCGTGTTCGGCAGCGACTTTCTGAGCGCAGCGGCAAGGTCGTCCGGCTGCAGCCGGTTCGGCACGAACAGAAAGATGAAGCTCGGCCTCGCCGTGGCGAGCTGCCGTCTGATTTCGGCGAGGGCAGTGAACGCATCGTCGGCGCGTGATGTCGCGAGCCGCACCGCCTCGGCGGGTTTGCGGTCAAGATCGTCGACAGCCGTCATGCACCGTCACCCTCCAACTCCCATCCCGGCAGGCCGGGCACACCTCACTGCAGGCTGTGGCGGATCGATACTTCGCGTACCAGCATCGCCGCCTGGGTGCGATTGTGGACGCCCAGCCGGCGCAGAAGCGCTGTGATATGCGCCTTGACGGTCGCCTCGGCCAGCTGCATCTCGTAGGCGATCAGCTTGTTCGGCATGCCTTCGCAGATCAGGCTCAGAATGCGGGTCTGCTGCTGCGACAGATGGGCGATCTTGCGCGAGATCGTCTCCACCGACTGGTCCGTGGCCGTCGCGCGCGCCGGCACCGCGTAGCCCGGCGGCACATAGGTCTTGCCGTTCCAGATATCCTGCATCGCTTCCTGGAAATTATGACGGTCGATGTCCTTGGGGATGAACCCCGCGGCGCCGGCGGCGATGACCGATTGAACCACGTCCTTCGACGTGAAGGCGGAGATCACGATGACCGGAATATCGGGCATCTTCTCCTTGATTTTCAGAAAACCGCTTAAGCCGGACGCATCGGGCAGGTTCAGATCCAGCATGATCAGATCGGGCGAGAAGCGCATCCTGAGCTGCTGCAGCGCTTCGCTCAACGACGTCGCCGTTCTGATCCGGCGTGTATTGAAGGTGCTTTCCATCGTCGCGGCCAGAGCATCGCAATAGAGCGGATGATCATCGATCACCAGGGCCGACTTTATCGAAAGCGAATGAACGGGCACGGCTGTCCGCGGCATGGCTCTCCTCCCGAGATACTTCCAAGCCAAACCGAGCGACTCAAAGCCACTCCGAGTTCACCGAGAATATCTCTCTCCCAGGCCGTCGTACTCTCCCCAGCACGACGCGAATCGTTGTCGCACAGTTTTCCACCCCGGGCAATTCCGAGATTTGCCATGCGACGCTACACTGTCGGCGATACGCGCACGAGATTCAAGCGCCTCGTTGCGGGTGTGCCCAGGAAATCAGACGGGGCGGCTCGCATCCGCAACCCTGCATCGCCACTTCTTGACGCGAAGCGCCGGATGCTGCTCGGACCATTCGGCGATGTACACCGCAGACTGGAACATGCATTGATTCAACGACCTCAGGTCCTGAAACTGCAGCGTTTCCTCCCGGCACTTTTCGGGTGCCATTGAAAGGCATACGGTCAGTACGAGCGTCACCGGCTCCATGACTTCTCCCGTTTCGGATGAAGTTTACGCACGGGCTAATATAGCCGTCAACGCGTGAATGTGCCAGCCGCCGGCCAAAAGCGCTGGGCATGCACGGCGCGGGGGTCATCGTCATCGAGGACGCCAGCGGAGCATCCGTTGCTGTAAGGCGCGCGTTTCTTTCAGATGATCGCGAAACAGATTCTTGAAATCGCGGAACTTCCTGAATCCGAGGTGACCCGCCAGACGCACGACCGTGGCCGAGGACACGCCGCACGCAGCCGCTATCGAGGTCGCCGTGCCGAAGGCGATGATCTCGGGATGGTCGAGTATGGCGCGCATGACGCGCTTACGTTCGCCGGGAAAGACCGCCTGCTTCTTGGCAATCATGGCCTTGAGCTCGCGAAGGTTGGAGGGAGGCATTCTTCCGCATCGGCAGCTCATTGCCTTGCGATCGGCTTTTTCCTCGTCGGCCGTGGCGGACAGCAAAGCCATCAACGGACACCCTCGATCAACCGTACCCACTCCGCCGCACGGCCTGCGGCCTCGATGAGAACGGGTTTCGGGGCTTTGTACCACTCTGCGCGCGCGAGTTGGCGGCGCTCGCGAATGTGCGCGATTGCGGCAGCGAGGGTAACGAATTCCGAAGGAAGCGTCAGGTGTAGAAACAGCGCCATGACGATCACCGAACGCGACCGTCCTCCCCGGCAATTGACGAGGACGTTGCCCCGGTCCCGCCTCGGATAAGACTGCTTCTCCGGCAATATCTGCTCCAGCGCAGCACGCAGAATGTAATAGGCGGCGACCATCTGCGTGTCCGGGTTTCCCGAACCGTCAATCAAGCCGATCTTGTAATAGCGGATCTCCCCCGGTCCGTAGGCGCTGCCTTCGTGATCGGATACCAAGTCCGCCTGCCGCACATAGTTGAAATCCAGGTTGACCGCGCAGTTGACCACGGTGGTGACACCGTTCTGGCGCAGGAGATCGAGATCGCTCGCGGCTTCCTTTCCGCTGATGAAGAGATCGACGCCATAAAGCGGATGCTTCTCGTAGACCAGGCTGAGCTTCGGAAGTTCGGCGGCGATCGATTGCGGGTCTGTTTCAAACTGCATGCTTTTTCTCCGGCGCCGACATCAGGTCGTCGCGCTGTGTCCGATCGCATTGAAACGCCTGTTACTGTCCGGCCTTTGCGATCCGGGACGTCGAGATCGACCGGGCGACCCGCTCGAGGGTTGGATAATCCGCCCCCCTTCCGGTGGCGATATAGCCCGGGCACATGAAATCCGCGGCATCGACCGCCACCTTGCCGAGGGTGAGCGGCTCGTATCGCCCGCCGGCATTCTTGAGGATGAGCGTTGCGGCGGCGACGTCCCAGGCGTTGACGCCGAAGCCGGCTGCGGCGTCCGCCCATCCGGCCGCCACATGGGCGATGCTGAGTGCCGCGCTTCCGGGCCGGCGCAGCGTCGAAAAGGTTTCGGTCAATGCTCCGAAATTGGCAAGCGTCGCCTCGCGGCCGTCGAGCCGGAAATCACGCGCAACCGGGTAGCCCGTGATGAGAGTGGCGCGCTTTTCGTCACCGGCGGCGCGCGAAGCGAGTGCCTTGCCGTTCAGCTCCGCGTTTTCGAGATCCGCCGAGAACATGAGGTCCGCCACCGGGTCGTAGACGGCGCCGGCGAGCACGGCCCCATCCCTGACCACGGCCACCGACACGCACCAGAAGGCAATCCCGCGAGCGAAATTCGCCGTCCCGTCGATCGGGTCGACATACCACTGGAACTCTCCGTCGCCCGTCTGGCCGCCCTCCTCGCCCATGACCGCCGAGTTCGGCTCGTGCTCGAAAATATAAGCGCGAATGATCGCCTCCGCCCGCCGGTCATGGACAGTTACGATGTCGTGCAGATCGGCCTTGTAGTCCACCGCCATTTCGGAGCGGAACGCCTCGAGAAGCGGCGCGCGAACCGCAAGGGCTGCTCCCCGCGCAGTCTCCGCAAGGCGCTGCGAGAGAGCGACGGCATGGCGATCGGCGATAATCGGCCCGGGAGGCGCACTGTGCTGCATTGGGTATCCCAGTCTGTTGGAGGAAGCCCGGCGCGAGGCGCGCGCCGGAACAGTCACTTGCTGTAATTGGCGCGCCAGAAGTCCTGCCACTCCTCGCGCCGGTCGAAGTCGCTGAGGCCGGTGGATGAATCGTAGCCGAAGAGCCGATCGGACACGGCCATCAATCCGGACGGCTCGTCGGCGGGCATCTTGATGTCGGTGTTGGTCGGCAGCTTGCCGTCCTTCATCTGCGGCGCGATGCCTTCTTCCGTGAGGATATAGTGGACGAAGAGCCTGGCGGCGTTCGGGCTCGCAGTCTTGGAGGCAATCAGCCCGAGCTTGACGTAGGTCCAGCCGATCCAGGGGTCGAGATCCTTGCAGATGCCGAGCTTGTAGCCCTTTGCTTCGTTGTCGCGGAACTTGGCCGAACTCAGGAGACCGAAGAACGGCGCCTTCTGCCCCGGCGCGCCCACGGCCTCGGCCACGGGGTCGTCGCCGTCCGTCGCAAGCGGCGCGTTCTCAGCCAGCGCCTTGATCCAGGCGGCGGATGCGCTTTTCTCTTCCGTCTGCAAATCCTGGCCGAAATGCGCCTTGTAGGCGGCGGCGACCTTGTCGTCGCCATGCGCCTCCATCTGGTTGAACCAGTCGGTATAGGTGCTCTTCGTCAGCGGGTCGACGAGCGCGACCTTGCCCTTCCACTTCGGATCCGTCAGTTCCCATATGTTAGAAATCGGGCATTTGTCATAGGCTTCGGTGTTGTAGGCCCAAACATTGGCATTGGTCGAAATCGCCAGCGGATTTCGAAACTCCGCCGGTATCTTGGCAGCCATGTCCTCCGGCAGATAACTCTGCACGAATTCCTCCGGCAGGAGCTGCGCCAAGGCTGCCGGTGCATCGGTGATCAGGACAACGTCGCCCTGCACATTGTCCGCCTGCGCCTCACGGATGATCATTTCGAGTTGGCTGTTCGCCGACACCTTCATGCCGGTCGCCTTCAGCCCGTACTTGGCGCTGAAATTTTCCGCCATCTCGACGATCTTGCCGGTGCTGTCATAGATGGTGATCGGTTTTTCGTTTTTTGCCGCCGCGATCACGCGATCGAGGTCGAACCCGTCTGCTGCAGCAGCCGTTGTCGAAATCACTCCGGCTGCGACTCCGAGCGCGGCCACCGCCGTCCGCCCTATTCTGTGAATATGCATTCTCATCATTTCCTCCCGCTTCTGGCCGTTATTTCTGATAGTTCACGCGCCAGAAATCCTGCCACGTCTCACGCGCGTCCCAGTCGTCGAGGCTGGTCTCCATGCTGTAGGGCAGAAGCTGATCGAGAACGGTCGCGATTCCCGACGGTTCGTCCGACGGCAGAGCCACTTCCCTGTTGGTCGACATCTTGCCGTCCACGGCCTGGGGAGCGATCCCTTCGGCGGTCAAGACGTAGTGGATGAAGAGGCGCGCAGCATTTGGGCTGTCCGTGCCCTTGGTGATCAGCCCGACGCCCGGATAGAGCCAGCCGACCCATGGCTTCAGGTCCTTGCAGAGGCCGAGCTTCATGCCCTTTTCCGCATTGTCGCGGAACTTCGCGGAGCTCATCAGTCCCATGAAGGGTTCCGATTGGCCGGGCGCCCCGACCGCATCGGCCGCGGCGGCGTCCGCATCGGTCAGGAGCGGCGCGTTGGCGGCAAGCGCCTTGACCCAGGCCGCGGTCGCGCTTGCTTCCTCGGTCTGGATGTCCTTGCCGTAGAGCGCCTTATAGGCGGCAGCGACCTCTGTGTCGCCGTGCTTGGCCATTTGGTTGAACCAGTCGACATAGGATGCCTTCCCGAGCGGATCCTGCATGGCGACCTTGCCCTTCCACTTGGGCTCGGTCAGCTGCCAGATATTCGTGACCGGGCACTTGTCGAAGAGTTCGGTATTGTAGGCCCAGACATTGGCGCTGGTAACCACCGTCAACGGGTCCTGGTACTGCGCCGGGATGTTCGCCGCGAGATCCGGGGGCAGCCAGCTCTCGGCAAATCCCTGCGGGATGAGCTGCGCCATGGCGGCCGGAGCGTCGCTGATGATGGAGACGTCGCCCTGAATGTTGTTGGCCCGGGCCTCGCGGATGATCATCTCGAGCTGGGCCGACGCCTTCACCTTCGAGCCCTCCGCGCCGACGTCGTATCTGTCGGCGAAGTTCTTGGCCATCTCGACGATCTTGCCGGTGCTGTCATAGACGGTGATCGGCTTTTCCTTGCGGGCCGCCTCGACGAGGGCGTCGATATCGAAAGGCTCCTCCGCCCGTGTTCCGGTACCAAGCACGTAAAGCATCGCAGTCGCGCAAAGCAAAAATCTGCCGCTTCTCACACTCCGCTTCATATTGTTTCTCCCTCCGCAGGTTTTTCCTGATGTTGTCGTTGTCAGTTGTAGGCTAGGCCTCTCAGTCGCGCGTCCGCCTCCGCAATCCGGCGGCCATCTGTATCGAAGACATGCAACGCCTCCGGCGGCGCGAAGAAGAACACTCTGGCGCCCTGCTCGATCCGCGGCAGAACATGGGTCGTCAGGAACAGGGTGTGGCTCTCGCTCCTGAGCTCCAGGATCCAGTTGCCCCCCGTCGGCAGAACGCCGGTCACGGTCGTCTCCCCGGAGAAGCTGCCCTTCGGCACGTCCTCGATCCGCGTTGCATAGCCGATCGCCTCCGGGCGGATTCCGACGGAGCCTACCCCCGCGAGGTGCGGACAACGGGCGGCAAGATAGGCGTCCGCCTTGTCGGCCACGTCGGACGTGCCCGTCTGACCGAAGGTCAATATGTTTATCGGGGGGCTGCCGACAAACTCTGCGACGAACCGGTTCGCCGGACGATCGTAGATGTCGTTCGGCGTGCCCATCTGCTGCAGAGTCCCCTCATTCATGACCGCGATGGTCGTCGCGAGCGTCATCGCCTCCCATTGATCATGGGTGACGAAGACGATGGTCGTCTTGAATTCCTTATGTAGCCGCTTGAGCTCCGCCCGCATCTCCAGGCGCAACCGCGCATCGAGATTGGAGAGCGGCTCGTCGAGGAGCAGCACGCCGGGGTTGATCGCCAGCATGCGGGCAAGAGCCACTCGCTGCTGCTGGCCGCCGGACAGTTGCGACGGATAACGGTCCCGGTATTTGGCGATATCGAGCGCCTGCATGATGCGCTCGACGCGCTCCTCCCTTTCGGCTTTGGGGAGCTTCCGCAGTCTGAGGCCGAAGTCCGTGTTGCGCTCGATCGTCAGATGCGGCCACAAGGCATAACTTTGGAAGACGAGGCCCATCTCCCGCTTCTCCGGCGGTACGAAGACCCCGCCGGCCACGCAGTCGACCACACATTCGCCGATCCTGATTTCGCCGCCCGACAGATTCTCGAGTCCGGCAATCATTCTGAGCGTCGTGGTCTTCCCGCAGCCCGAGGGGCCGAGAAGGCACATGAATTCGCCGTCGCGGATCTCGAGGTCGAGGTTGGACACGGCGTTCGCGGAATTCACGCCGTAGTTCTTCTGCGCACCGCGCAGGTTGATCGTGGGCATCAGCTTCCAAGTCCTTCTGCAAGATTTGTGCGGGTCAGCTTCTGGGCGATGAGCGTGCCGCAATAGGCGATGGCAGCGATGATGAGCACCACGGCGTTCGCGGCCTGCGTGTAGTGATAGTCGACCAGCCGCAACGAATAGGTGGTCAGCACATCCGTGCTCGGCACCGCCAGGATGACGAATAAGCTGAGCCCCTTGATCCCGGAGATGAACGGCAGCAGCACGCCGGTCACGAGCGAGCCCTTCTGGATCGGAATGACGATCGAGATCATCCGCCTGAGCCAGCCGGCTCCGGCGACCTGGGCTGCCTCCTCCGGGTCCTTGCCGAGCTGCGTCATGGCCGAGATGCCGGCGCGCGAGGCGTAGGGCATCTGGTCGGCGATGAGCGCCAGCACGAGGATGATGACCGTGCCATAGAGCGCCGGCAATGGGCCGCGGGGAACCGCGAACAGCGACAGATAGGCAGCAGCAAAGGCGATGCCGGGCACCAGATAAGGCAGGAAGGTCACCTGCCGAAGATAGACCGACAGGAGGCGCACCGGCGTGCGGATGACCACGTAGCCGACCAGCAGGCCGAGAATGCCGGAGGTTACCGAGGCGATCCCGACGATCGTCAGCGTGTTCCTTGCAGCGTCCCAGAGGTCGGGGCTCAAAAGGATGCCGGTCTTCAGGGCAATCGTGTCGAGATCACGACCGATCCAGTAGTCCAGCGTGAAGTTGTCGAGCGTGAACCTCGCAGGCATCTTCATGACCGTCGACAGCAACAAAGTGAGGAGTGGCAAGCCCACGCTCAACAGAAAGACCGTGGCGGCGAATCCCGCCGCCGGCAGGCGCATGCGGCCAAGCCGGCTCTGCCGGTTCATCGACCCTTTCGAACCAATCGTGACGAACCGGCGAGCCTCGCGCACCAGCCGCGCATCGATCCACAGAGTGATGATGCCTATCAGCATGATCGAGCCGGCGATTACCCCGGCGACGCCCGTCTGGCGCGAGGCGATGCTGCGGAAGAGCGACGTCGAAAGAACTTCGAACTTGACCGGCAGGCCAAGCACATAGGGCACGCCGAATTCTCCCAGGCACTTGGCGAAGATGAGCACCATCGAGGAGAGCAATGCCGGGCGCATCAGGGGCAGGATGATCTGCAGCGCCACCTGGTGGCGCTTGGCACCGAGGATGCGTGCCGAATCCTCGAGCTGGGAATCGAAGCGCCTGAGCGCCGAGCCGAACAGGAGAATGACGAAGGGCGTGTAGTGCAGCGCGAGGATGATGGTGATCGGAAACCGGCCATAGGCGAGCCAGTCGGGCGGTGTCAGCCCCGTCGCTTCCAGCCATCCGGGCTGGCCGCCGACCGTACGGTTCTTGAAGAGCGTCGTCCAGGCGAGCGCGAAGGTCCAGGCCGGCAGCATGTAGGGCACGATCAGCGCGGTCGCGAACCAGCGGCGCCCGAACATGTCCGTTCGGCTTATGAGCCAGGCAAGCACAGTGCCGACCAGCAGCGAGAGCGATATGGCGCCCACGGCAACGGAGAGCGTGTTGAAAAGCGGGCGCCAGAACAGGTCCGCCGACACCGGCGAGAACAGCGCTCTGTCGAGATAATAGAGCGTGAGATCGCCGACATCCTTGCTCAGGCGCCGCTCGTGCCCGAACTGCACGCGAACGGCGTCGAGCACGATGGAAATGATCGGAACGACGATCAGGTACGTGAACAGCAGCGCCGTCAGAACACCGATCAGGGTCGTGGGTTCACGCAGGGCAACCTTCAGCCGATAGCGCCATGCCTGCCAGGCCGAAGGCGCGGCAGACCGGGTTTCAGCCGCCGCCGCCTTTGCCGGTTCACTCAGAAGAGCCATTATTCCTCCCATGGCCGCTTATGCTTATTTCGCCGGCATCGATGTCCGTCACCGCGCGCTGAAGCCGAAAGCTCTCGCCTGTTGTACGGCACCGGCAGCCCGCCTCCGTTCCTCCCGGGCCATGCCGTTGCTGTGACGTCGCCGGCAGCAGCGTCGCGGCGTCTCCTCTCACTGAGACAAACCGCGATCTCGTCCGGCCCGTTGGCGGAATAAAATTCCAAAATCCGCGTCTTTATGGAACGTATGATCGATTCAGACCGTCCGTTTGTCAACAGAAAAATGCACACGTGAGCAATCATCTATCGTCTTGTATTTGCTACGTCTTTTTGATACGCACACGTGTTCAGTTGCGTTACCGTTCCGGAACGGGCCCGGTGTGGCTGCCGGGGTCCAGGAAAGACAGCTGGGAATGAGAGCCGACCGGCCGCGGCCCGCGCAATTTTCCGCTTGGAACTTTTCGCGGTTCATGGCCTCTGGTAGAGGGCTGATCGATGCCGAAAGGAGGACGGATGGCGAGGACTTTTGTGACGGCCGAGGAGGTCGCAAAGCGTGCGGGCGTCTCGCGCTCGGCGGTATCGCGTACCTTCACCCCCGGTGCCAGCGTCTCGAAGACGGTCCGGCGCAAGGTCCTAAAGGCTGCCCGCGAGCTGGGCTATCGCGTCAATCGGCTGGCCCAGGTCTTGAACAATGACCGCTCCAACCTGATCGGCGTCGTCGGCGCCAATCTCTCCTCGCCCTTCATTTCCAAGCAGCTGGACCTGCTGAGCATCGGGCTCTTGCGCCAGGGCAAGCAATGCCTCCTTCTGAATGCCGCCGACGCCCGCCAGGACATAGCCCCTCTGATCGAGCTTCTGTTCGAGTTTCGCGCCCAGGCGATCGTCGTTCTCTCCGGCGAGCCGCCCGCCTCGATCGTCGATGAATGCATCGCCAATGGCGTGCGTCTCATCCTCATCAACCAGCGTCTCGACCGCACGGATACGAACATGGTGCTGAGCGACGATTCCCACGGCGCCGACCTCGCGGCACTGCGGCTGATAGAGTCGAGGTGCAAAAAGGTCGCCGTCGTCACGAGCGGCAGCCAGACCCCCGCCCAGTTGCGCCGGGCGAAAGCGTTCACGCAGCGAATGCAGGCCGAGGGGGTGGACGTCGTCGCCTGGTCGGGCGGTCCGACGAGCTACGAGTCCGGGGTGCAGGCGGGGCGTGAGCTTCTGGTCGACAAGGCGATCGACGGCGCCTTCTGCGTGACCGACCTTTTGGCGCTCGGCTTCCTCGATGCGGCGCGGCTGGAAATGAACCGGCGGGTACCGCAGGACGTCTCGATCGTCGGCTTCGACGACATCCCGCAGGCCGGTTGGAAAAGCTACGGGCTCACGACGGTTGCCCAATCCTTTCAGGCCCTGACGGAAAAGGTACTTTCAGCTCTGGACAGCGACGAACCGGAAACCCGGATGCAAGTCGTGCCGGTGACCTTGGTGGAGCGGCAGACGGCGCGCTAGGTGTCGAAAACCCACTTCAGGACGGAAAACCGCTGTACACTTTTCCGGCTTCAGACGGGCTGGCGGATGCGGCTCTCGATCAGGAGGCCGCTGTCGTCGAGGATCGGGTGGGCGACCGAGGCGACATGGGCATTGATCCGCTTCAGGTCGCGCAGCATGTCGAGATGCAGCGAACTCGTCTGCATGCTGTCCAGCCGCCCTTCGCGCAGGCGCTGCAGATGGCATTCCGCCGATTGCTTCTCGAGCCGGCGCACCTCTTCCTTCACCTCCACGAGACGCCGCGCCAGCTCCGCGTCGCCGGTCGCGAAAACAGCCTGAGCCATGCGCATGTTGTCGAGCGTGATCGCGAAGAGCCTTACGAGTTCGCCCTGACCGTCCTCCGAAAAGCGCAGGCCGCGGCTGATCTTTTTTGCGATCTCGGGATGCAGCCCCTTCTCAATGATATCGCCGATATGCTCGAGGTTGATGGCATAGTCTACGATATGCCGGGCCCGGCGGTGGTCGTCTTCCGTCATATCGTCCTTGCCGACCCGCGACACGTAGAGCTTGATTTCATGCTGGATCCGGTCCACCCGCCCTTCGAGCATGCTGATATCGGCAAGCATTGAGAGGTCGTTCCCTTTGAGCGCGTCCAGGGCCCGCACCAGCATGCCCTCGATCAGGTCGCCCACCGCCATGACCTCGCGCCCGGCCCCGGCAAGTGCGGCGACGGGTCTCGCGAGGGCCTCCATGTCCAGATAGCGTGGCCCGATGTCGCTCTCGGTCTCCTGCGGGATGAGGCTGGCCGTGAGCCGGTAAAGGAGAGGCGACACTGGAAAGGCGATCATCGCCACGGCCAGGTTGAACAGAAGATGGGCATCGACGGCGAGCTTTTGCGGCGAAAGCCGTGCTAGCTCCATGAATTCCGCACAATAGCCGGCCAGCGGCAGGGCGATGACGCAACCAATAGCCCGGACGATGAGATTGCCGATCGTTAGGCGCCGCGCGTCTGCGGAAGCGCCGAGCGTCGCAAGCACCGGCGGCACAGCCCCGCCGAGGTTGGCGCCGAGGACAAGAACGACGACGAGCGCGTTCGAAATGCCGCCCGCAGAGGCCAGCGACAGGATGAGCACCACGATGGCGAGACTGGAGGAGGCGAGAACCGCAAGTGCGGCGGCGAAGAACAAAGCCACCGGCCAGGCATTGTCGAGCATCGCGAGAAAGGCGCCGAGTGCCGGCGACTGCAGAAGCGGATCGGTCGCGTTTGCGAGCAGATGCAATGACAACAGCATGAGGCCGATGCCAACGACAGCGCTGCCGGCACCGCTGCGCGCGCTGGACCGCGTTCGTCCGAGGGCAACTCCGGCGAGAATAAGCAGCGGCGACAGCCAGCCGAGGCCGAGCGCCACGATCCAGGCCGTGGCGGCCGTCCCGACATTGGCGCCCAGCAAAACGACCTGTGCCATCGCCGGCGCGATCAGCTCCTTTTCCACGAAAGAGGCGACCATGAGTGCGGTCGCAGTCGAACTCTGAAGGGCCACTGTGGCGACGAATCCTGCAGCGAACGAACGCAGCCCGCCGCGCGTGCCGGCGGCGAGGCCGGTTCTCAGCCGCGCGCCCCAGGCCCTCGACATGCCGTCCTTGACCTGTGCCAGTCCGTAGAGCAGCAGCGCGACCGCGCCGAAAAGATTGATCCCAACAATGGCCGATTCCATGAGCCCACCTTAGCTGCCTGCCAACGCGCTTGACGCGACGGTGCGCCTCTCTTCCCGCGCGGCATAGCCCATCCGACTGCCACTCACGCGGGGGCGTCCTGCCGTACGGGATTCGAGACAACGACGATCTGCGCCTCACCATTTTCCGCGCGGTCCAGAAACAGACTCAACGCTCCCAGGAATATGGCGACGAAGCCTTTCACCGAACTGTGTCGGGTCCTCGGCTCGCATCCGAACCGTTCGGCCAGAAAGCGATAGAGGGGCAGCCGCGATTTTTCGATATGCGGCAAAGCGAGTGATGCCCCCTGCCGAAGACAGTACCAATCGGCGACGAGCTCGATCATCGGCAGGCTTCTCAGCTCGGCGATGTCGATCGCCGAAGCGTGCACCAAAGCGGAAAGCATCGGCACGCCGCCGGCGGTCTCTTCGGTGAAGAGGCACGCGATCTCCTCGAGCGTGAGGTCTGCCACGCGCTCGACGACTGCCGGCGGCCATTCCTCGGGAAAATAGCGGTGACTGACCAGTGCCCGCTTGTGTGCCCTGAGAAAGGCTCCGTAAGTGGAGACCGAAAAGGCGGCCTCCGGCTCTTCGCCGAGCAGCGCGACTTCTCGTTCATAGGCGCTGCGGAGCCGCTGGTCGGCAGGCAGTCCGGACAGCTCCACCGTCTCCACGACGACGCTCCCCTCTCCCGGATGCGCGATCTTGAGAGCCGGCGGAAAGGCGACGAGCGACGGGACCGCGATATTGGTCAGCGACCGGTCTCCGCTGCCGCGGCGCGTGACGCCTTCCACATGAAGATGCCCGCTGAAATGGAGCGACAGTCCGGCCGCAAGCAACGCCCGCTCGACATCTTTTCTGGGTGTACGCCGGGCGATGTTGGTCTCGCCGAACAGCGCTGCCTCTGCGCCAGTCGCACCATCGAAAGGGTCGAGCACCGGATAGTGCGAAAAGGCAAGCAGAGTTTTCCCGAGCCTCCGTGCCCGTGCGCAGACGTCGGCGATCCAGGAGACGACAAAAGGCTTGCAGCGGATCATCGCGTTCCAGCCGCCCGAGGTGCTGTCGATGAAAGCCGCTTCCTCACCCCATTCAAACGTCCCGTTCACAGGCTCGAAGACATTGGCATCGATCATCAGCAGCCAGAGGCCGGGCTCGGGTTCGACCAGATAGGATGCGTCCATCAGCTCGTAGTGGTTGCTGCCGTCCGGTGAGGCCACCCCGTATCGACGGTCTTCGACCGCATCGGAGGTGCCGAACGGGGTCTCCCAATGGAGATATTCGGACCTGCGGAAATAGCCGAAGGCCGCCATCGGATCGAGGCCCGCCGGATAGCCTTCGCAATACATGCGGTCACTGACGGCAGCGCCGCTGCCCGCGCTGTTCGCATCGCTGGTGACGAGAATGCCCCGGCCGTCGCGGCCGAGGAATTGCTTTGTGTGATGCCTGCCCCGCGGCCCGAAGATGTCGTGATTGCCGGGAAGCGCATAGAACGAGATGTCGAACGCATCGGCATGCTCACGGAGAATGTCCCGCAGAGCGCTCGTGGTGGCGCGCTGGCCGTCGTCCGTATAGTCCCCGAGCAGCACGACGTGTCGGATGCCGCGCCGGCGCACCTCGGCAAGGGCCGCCAGAAACGCTTCCGCGCTTTCGTTGAAGACGCGTGTGGATTGCCGGGTATCCGCCCAGCTGCGCATGGTGATTTCCCGACCCTCAACTTCCACTCTGGCGAAGCCGAAATCCGCTTTGAGATCGTGGAAATGCGCGTCGGCGATTACGGCGACGGCCGGCCGGGTGCGCTTCAACATGGCCTCTCCTTCTGCCGTTCGCGCTCGATCATGTCGATCCAGACGGAGGCTCTCCTTGCTGCCTCGTAGAGCATCGGCTTGGGCGTCTCGAACCATTCGTCCGGCATCAATTGCCTGCGCGCGCGGATCGCCGCCACGGCATGGTCAAGCGTCGGGTAAAGGTTCGGTTGCTGCTTGTGCAGGAAGCGTGCGACGAGCGAGACGGAACGGCTTCGTCCGCCGCGGCAGTTGACGAGAATGTTACCGCCGTCCCGGAACGGATAGGTGGGCCGCTTCGGCATCGACTGGCGAAGCGCACCGTCGAGTACGTAATAGGCTCCCAGAATCATGGTGTCTGGACTGCCCTCGTCATCGATCATGCCGATCTTGTAGTAGCGTATTGCCGCGAACCCGGACGCCCTGCGCTCGCCATCCGCCTTGTCGGAAGGCACCTCGACATAGTTGATGTCGAGGTTGATGGCACAATTGACGACGGCGGTGATGCCGTTTCGTCGCAGAAGCCCCAGGTCGCGCGCGCCTTCGCTTCCGCCGATGTAGAGAGCGGAGCCGTGCGGCCCCAATCCCTCGGCAATCAGGCTGATGGCCGGTCGGGTATGGACAGGTGCATCCATGCAGTCTCCTTTTCGCGGCTACGCCGCGTCAGTCTCCAAGACGATCGGCCGGTTCCGCGCGCTGGTCAGGCTGGAGCAATCTGCCGGTCCGCCGGCATCGCACATGCGGCCAAGGGTATGTTCGAGGCACGGCTCGTGTCCGATGCAAGGCCGGGCGCCACGGCAAGAGCCGGGCCGCCGGCGTCCAGGCTGCCGATCTCGAGATATGGGCAGACGACTCCGCCCGCCTCGCTCACGAGCAGTAGGCCGGCAAGGCAATCCCAGGAATTCATGTGCAGTTCAATATAGCCGTCCAAGCGGCCATCAGCGACGTAAGCGAGCGCCAATGCGCCGGAACCGGCGCGGCGAACATTGGCGCCCATGCCGAGCAGCGCTTCCATGACGCCGAGATAGGCCGTGTTCGGAACGCGCATCGACCAACCCATTTCCAGCGACGCAGCATCGAAGCGGATTGTTTGAGCGACCCGGATGGGAACCCCATTACGCGTCGCGCCCGCGCCTCGGCGCGCGAAGTAGAGTTCGTCCAGCGCCGGATTGTAGATCGCGGCGATCTCGGTCGACCCGCTTTGGACAAAGGCGATCGAGATGCAGAAATGCGGGATGCCCCGCGCGAAGTTCGCGGTGCCGTCGATGGGATCGACGACCCAGACCCGATCGCTTATCGCTCCCCCACCCTCTTCGCCAAAGAAGCCGTCTCCCGGAAAATGCGCGGCAAGCGCCTCGCGTATATGGGCCTCGGAGGCCTCATCCACCTCGGTCAGGAAGTCCTGAGGCCCCTTCATGGAAATATTTTGCCTCGCCTCGCCCTGAAATCCTTTCAGGATCAATGCGCCGGCAGAGCGAATGACCTCGCGACAAAGTTCTGCTCGACCATCGAGGTCATCGGAAAAAGACTGTCGACTCACTGACGCTTCCACTTCATTGCACACGCGCGCAATATTGCACACGTGTTCATTGCGTTCAAGACCCCTGAGCAGAGCCACTGCCGCAAGAGTTGGCGTCCAGGCAGGAGCGCGTGGCTCCGCAAGTTCAGTGGTCCGGCAGAGGATGCCACCCCATGCCAATCCACCGAGCGCGGTAACGCGATCGCGTTCCGGTGCCATGCATTCCGTTGCGGCAAACCATCCAGAAAAATTTGTAAATTTAAATTTGCAAATCCCTGCAACACATGTAGAAAATACAACATGTAAGATAACAACAATCGGATTTTCAGCGTCTCCCCATGCTTGTGATTCTCGCCGATGATCTGACGGGTGCTCTTGATTCAGCTGCCCCGTTTGCGGGCCGCGGCCTTCGTACGGAAGTCGCTCTCGCGCTGGACTCCGTGGATGCTGCACTGGCGGACGCACCGGACATTCTCGTCGTCAACGTGAAGTCCCGCGAGGTTTCCGCGGATGAGGCGCGCAAGGCGACATCAGACGTCCTGAAGCACATCCCTGAAAGTGCGCGGATTTTCAAGAAAGTCGACTCACGGTTGAAGGGCAATATCGAAGCTGAGCTCGACGCCACCCCTTTTGCCCGCGCGGTCGTCGCGCCGGCTATCCCCGATTTCGGCCGCATCGTGGTGGACGGCCATGTCCGGGGGTTCGGCGTGGAAGCGCCGATCCCGGTCGCCGAAAGGTTTGGCCGACATGCGGGTCGGACATTGATACCGGATACGATGTCTCGCACAGACATGCTCGCCGCCTTGGCAAGCGCCGAGGCGGCCGGCTGCGACCTCATGATCGGCGCGAGAGGGCTTGCCGATGCACTTGCCCATCTAATGACGGATAGCGAAACGCTGCCGCTGATACCGCTACCCCGGCAACCTATACTGATCGTCGTCGGATCGCGCGACCCGATCACGGTCGAGCAGGTCGACGTGCTGCGGGAAAACCATTCCACCGAATATGTCCCGGCAGCCGGAGGCAGGGTGCAGCAGCCCAGCGCCCCCGCAACCGGGACGGTGACCATCATTCAGGCGACCGAGGGCGTAACGCCGCTCGGCCCGGCCGAAGTCTCCGCCAACCTGGCCGATAGCGTCGTTCCGGCTTTCACCGGCGGGGCCGCGACCCTGCTTCTTACAGGTGGTGCGACAGCCGAGGCAGTGCTGGAACGGATGGGCGTTTCCCGGTTCCGCCTTCTGGGCGAATGCATGCCCGGGATCGCGCTGGCCTTTGCCGATGGCCGCTATATCATCACGAAGTCCGGCGGCTTCGGCGGGCCGGACACGCTGAGCGACATCGCAAGGCAAATAATGGGGGAGGCGAGATAGACGATGGGACTGCAGGAAGGGACCCCCCGCAAGGGCCTGCCCGACATCGTGTTCGAAAGAATGCACCGAGCGATCAAGTCCGGCGCCTACAAGCCGGACGAGCGTCTGCCGACGGAGCATGAGCTGGCGACGGAGTTCGAGGTATCCCGGCCCATCGTGCGGGAGGCATTAAAGCGCCTCCGGGACCAGGGGCTCATCTATTCCCGGCGCGGCGCGGGCAGTTTCGTGAGAGCCGTGGGCCTTCGCGAGCCGCTCGGCTTCGGTCAACTGGAAAACGTCGCCGATCTCCTGAACTGCTATGAATTCCGCCTGACGCTGGAACCCGCAGCCGCAGCCGCGGCGGCGCTCCGGCACGACGAGACGAGCCTCGCATCGATCCGCCGGGCACTCGAACTGCTGCGCGACGCCACCAACCGGCAGTCCCACCGGGAAGATGCCGACTTCCAGTTCCATCTTGCGATCGCCCGTGCGGCCCAGAACAGCTACTTCTCGACCGCCATGGAGGCACTGAAGGAGCACATCGCCGTGGGCATGAAGTTCCATGGCATCTCGGTGAAGCGCGAGGCAAGCGGCCTATCCAGGGTTTTCGCCGAACACGAGGCGATCGCAGATGCCATTGCCGCCGGCAGTGCCGAAGAGGCCCGCATGCTGATGCTGAAGCACCTGACGGGGTCGCGCGACCGCCTGTTCCTCGCGTCGCAGTAGAGGCCAGGGCGGCCCGAGGAGAAGGAGAGAAATACCCCCGTCCGCGCTGCTTGAATTAAGGCCCCTCCTCTTCTCCTCATCTTTGTGCTTGTCACAGAGATGAGAACCGCGCCGCATCTGCGGCGCGGGGAAGAGTTCTTTCAGCCCAAGGACTTGGTCTGGCTGGATCCCTGTGACGAACACAGGGATGAGCCGCGGCGGGTATCCCGAATCTCAACAGGTCTTAGAACGCCGCCCGGTAGATCTCCAGCACATCGGCCTCGCTCATGTCGACCGGATTGTTGTCCATCAGCCGCCGGATCGCATGCGCATCCGCGGCAAAGCGCGGCAGGTCGGCCGCCTTCGCGCCGTTGACGGCCAGAGACATCTCTATGCCGAGGCCGGCGCAGAAATCTTTCGCGGCCGACAGCAGATCACGTTGCGAGAGACCCTGCCCGAGCCCGAGGGCATCCGCGACTTCCGCCGTCTTTGCCGCAGCGGACGGCTGGTTGAAGGCGAGCACATGCGGAAAGATGATCGCATTGGCGAGACCGTGCGGCAGATGCAAGAGCGTGCCGAGCGGATAGGAGATGGCGTGCCCGGCCGCCGTGTTGACGGGGCCGAGGCATATGCCGCCGTAATAGGAAGCCAGCATCATGCCCTCGCGCGCCTCGGTATCTTCGCCGTCGCGCACGGCACGGGCGAGATATTTGCCGACGAGGTTGAACCCCATGCGGGCGAAGCCGTCGATCATCGTATGGGCTTTGCGGTTGGTGAAGGCCTCGACGCAATGGGCCATGGCATCCACGCCGGTCGCCGCGGTGACCGCAGGCGGCACGCTGTAGGTGAGTTCCGGATCGAGCACGGCGAGGTCGGCGATCATGTGCGGGCTTTCGACCGCGATCTTGCTGCCCTTGCCCGGGTCGGTGATCAGCGAACGGATCCCGGCCTCAGAACCCGTGCCGGCGGTCGTCGCGACCTGCGCAAGGCGCGTGTTGCGGCCGGCCACGCGATTGGGTCCGGCGACATCGGCGAGCGATTGCCCGGAGTCCCAGAGTACCGCGACCAGCTTGGCTACATCCATCACCGAGCCGCCGCCAAGACCGACGATCAGATCCGGGCGAGCGTTCCGCGCGGCTTCAAGCGCCGCCTCGAGCGTCGTGATATCCGGTTCGCCGGGGATGGCGTCGAATAAGGTGACCTTGCCCGAGAGCTTCAGGCTGTCGGCAAAGCGGGACGTGACCGGCGTCGCAATGACCAGGGTGGAGCCGGCCTGACCGGCCCACGCGCCGACTTCGCCGCGGCTTCCGGCGCCGACGACGAGCCGGCGCGGCTGATGGATCGTAATCATGACGCTGCCTTTCTGCTTGCCTGACCGGCCACGAGCTTGCGCGCATAGGCGATCGCGGAATTCAGGTTGCCGTGATTGGCGATACCCTTTCCGGCAATATCGAAGGCAGTCCCGTGATCGACGGAGGTGCGGTCGATCGGAAGATCTACGGATACGTTGACCGCCGTATCGAAGGCGACCAGCTTGATCGGGATATGACCCTGGTCGTGATATTGCGCGACGACCAGATCGAAGCCTCCCGAATAGGCGCGATGGAACACGGTATCGGCAGAGATCGGCCCCTGCACGTCGATGCCCTCTTCACGCGCGGCCGCCACCGCAGGCCCGATCTGATCATCGTCTTCCGTGCCGAACAGGCCGTTCTCGCCGCAATGCGGGTTGATGCCGGCGACCGCGATGCGCGGGTGCTCGTAGCCGATGCGCTTCAGGTGCGCGTTGCCGGCGCGGATCGTGGCAAGGACCCGCTCGGTGGTGGCGCGGCCGATCGCCTCCTTGAGCGACACATGGGTCGAGACGTGAATGACCTTGAGGCGCTCGGAGGCAAGCAGCATATAGGCGGCGCTCGATCCGGTCAGGCTGCGCAGCATGCCGGTATGGCCGTCGTAATGGTGGCCTGCCATATTGAGTGCTTCCTTGTTGATCGGCGCCGTGACGATGCAGCCGATGTTGCCGGCCTCGGCATCGCGTACCGCGCGCTCGATGAACCGGAAGGCTGCGTCGCCTGCCACTGCCGAAAGGCTACCCCAGGGGAGCGGCGCGCCCTCGACCGTAAGGTCGACGACATAGGGCTGAAGATCGACCGAGAGACCAAGCGCCTCCCTTGCAGCCTCGAGCGTCGCGAGGTTGCCGTAGATACGGGTCGCCTCCCGGTCAGCAGCCGACATCTCAGCAAGCGATCGGACCGTGATCTCCGGTCCGACGCCACAGGGATCGCCCATGGTGATGCCGATAATCTTGCTCATCAGTTTCTCCCCTCGTCGGCCCACCCGGGCGGCAGACGGACATATTTGATTGCCCGCCGATGGTAGGTGTAGGCGACGTGCAGGCTGCCGTCGTGTCCTTCCAGGAGCCACGGATAAGACATCTCCTTGTTGTGTCCATCGGTCGAATTGTTGGAAAGGCAGGTCCCCGGTCCGTCCTCGATCGCGATACGATCGGGGAAGGTCCGGCCGTCGTCGGCCGACAGGCAGACGCTCACCGGCGCCCGCGGCACGCCCCAGATCGGCACGCAGCCGCCTGAAGGATCGGCATCGGGCCGGCCGTCGTCGTCTCCGAGCTCGTCGTAAAGCGATGCGCGCCGGTCGGCCGAAAGGGCCGCATTCACCGGATTGCAGATCATCGCCAGCCGGCCGTCCCTGAGCCTGACGACCGCGATGGAGGAATTGTTGTTCGGCACGTCGGTCGGCGCCGGCAGGCTCCACGTCCGCCCGCCGTCGACGCTCTCGACGCGATAGACCTGGTCCGCTTGGCGGCGGCGGAAGAAAGCGGCGTAGCCGGTGTCGCCGACGCGCACCGGGCTCATGTGCACGCAACCGATCGAGCCGTTGAGATCGGCGAGCTGCCAGCTTCGGCCGCCATCGATCGAGACGCCGACGGCCGCATTGTCGTGGCTGCCGTTCCACTTCTGGCCGGGGCGCTGGATGCAGCGAAAGATCGGCAGAAGCCAGGCCCCGTCATCTCTGATGACCAGCGGCGCGCGGATAAAGCAGCCGCGCGGCAGGTCGAGATAGCGCCCCTCGGAAGCGGCAAGCCTCGTCGGATCAGCGGCATCCCTCTCGATTGCGGCCATACGGATGCGGCATTCGTCCTGGTTGCCCGAAGGCTGCGACGTGTGGAAAAGCCAGAGCCGCCCGTCGGGCGCCGTGAACAGCACCGGGTTCTGCTCTGAGTGCTCGGCATCGAAGCTCAGCCGCTGCGGCTCGCCCCATTGCGCGGCGTCTGGCGCGAGCACCGACGCGAAGATCGAAATGTCGGATTTTCCCTCGAGCGTCCCACCGAACCAGGCACAGACGAGACTTCCGTCCTCGAGCCTGTGCAGAAAGGCTGCGTGGTTCTGCACCATGGGCGAGGGCAGGAGCGATTCCAATCGCCCTCCCCCGGTCTCCCGGAGCTTGCCGGTCATTGCGTTTGCGATTTCGTCAGGCGTCATGAAAGCCTCCTCATGCATTGGACAATCGCGGAATTTCGAAAGTTGTCAAGTTTTCTATTTGTCTGCAGCGCGTTCAAGCCCGGGCCTATGTGCTACCAACATATTGTTTTTGCTACTTAGTTTCGAGATCAAAATTTTTCATCCCGGAATATCGGCGAAAACAATTTGACAAACTTGCTGAGAAATCGGATGGTCTGGACAATTCGGCGGCAGAAGGGCGCTTAGCGGCGAGGAGGCTGATTGCCGCTAATACCTGCATGGAGAGAGGCGCACGAAGGTCGCCGCGCCACACACGAGATCCTAGAGGGAGGAGAATGCAAATGAAAAGAACACTGATTATGGGAGCCCTCATGCTGGGCTCCGCGCTCGCCCCGGCCTTCGCGGCATCCGGGCCGGTCAAGATCGTTCTGCCGGAGGAGGCGGACCTGCTTGAACCCTGCATGGCCACGCGCTCGAATATCGGCCGCATCATCATGCAAAACGTCAGCGAGACTCTGACCGAGCTCGACGTTCGCGAGGGCAAGGGCCTGATGCCTCGTCTGGCGGAAAGCTGGGAGCAGAAGGAGGATGGCAGCTGGCGCTTCAATCTGCGCAAGGGCGTGAAGTTCTCCGACGGCACGGACTTCAACGCCAAGGACGTCAAGTACAGCTTCGACCGCGTGATGAGCGACAAGAATGCCTGCGAGTCGCGCCGCTATTTCGGCGGCATGAACATCAAGATCGACGTCGTCGACGACACGACCGTAGATTTCACGGTCGATCCGGTCCAGCCGATCCTGCCGCTGCTCCTGTCGTTGCTGACGATCGTGCCGGAAGAGACGCCGATGGAATTCGTGCGCGAGCCCGTCGGCACCGGCCCCTACAAGCTGACCGACTGGACGCCCGGACAGCAGATCGTGCTTTCCGCCCGGGACGACTACTGGGGCGAAAAGCCCGAGGTCACCGAGGCCACCTATCTGTTCCGCGCCGATCCTGCGGTCCGCGCCGCGATGGTCCAGACGGGTGAAGCCGACCTTTCCCCGTCGATCTCGCAGACCGAGGCGACCAACCCGGCCACCGACTTCTCTTATCTCGACAGCGAAACCGTCTATCTGCGCATCGACCACAATATCGAGCCGTTGAACGACGTCCGCATCCGTCGCGCTCTGAACCTTGCGATCGACCGCGAGGCCTTCCTCGGTACGCTGGTGCCTGACAGTGCCGTCCTCGCCACCGCGATCGTTCCGCCGCCGACGCTCGGCTGGAACCCCGACGTGAAGGTCTTCCCCTACGATCCCGAGCAGGCCAAGAAGCTCATCGAGGAGGCCAAGGCCGATGGCGTCAAGGTAGACACGCCGATCACCATCATCGCGCGCACGGCGAACTTTCCGAACGTGACCGAGATCATGGAGGCCATCCAGGCGCAGTTGCAGGAGGTCGGGCTCAAGGTCGAGCTCAAATTCGTAGAAGTCGCCGAGCACGAAGTCTATTATTCGAAGCCTTTCAAGGAAGGGCGCGGTCCCCAGCTGGTTGCGGCGATGCACGACAACTCGAAGGGTGACCCCTCCTTCTCGATGTTCTTCAAATACGACTCCGAAGGCACGCAGTCGGGCTTCTCCGATCCGAAGGTCGACGACCTGATCGCCCGTGCCTCGGCAGCCGTCGGCGACGAACGCGCCAAGCTCTGGTCCGAGGTCATCGCCTATGTCCATGACGAGGTGGTGGCAGACGTGCTGCTGTTCCACATGGTCGGTTTCTCGCGGGTGTCCGAGCGACTGGACTTCAAGCCTACGATGGCGACGAATTCCATGCTGCAGCTCTCCGAGATCAAGATCAAATGATCTGAACCGCGGACGAGCGGCCATTCGAAATGAAGACCTTCCGGCGGCGGGACCCCCGCCGCCTCATGCAAAATCGAGGGCTGCCATGCTCAGATTCATCCGCCAACGTGCGCTCGCAAGCCTGATCTCGCTCATCGGCCTGATCGTCATGGTATTCTTCCTGTCCCGGATGACCGGCGACCCGGCGGCCCTGTTTCTGCCCGTCGAAGCCTCCGCCGAGATGAAGGAGCAGTTCCGCGAGCTGCACGGACTGAACGATCCGATCCTCGTCCAGTTCGCGCGCTATGTGGGCGATGTCGTCACCGGCGACCTCGGCGAATCCCTGCGCAAGGCCCGCCCTGCGCTCGATGTCGTCCTCGAAGCCTTCACCTGGACACTCTGGCTTGCCGTCATCACGATGACGCTCGTCACGGGAGCGGCGATCGTCGTCGGCTCGCTGGGCGCCTTCCGCTCCGGCGGCTTCTTCGACCGGCTGTCCTCGATGGTCTCGCTCATCGGTGCGTCCGTCCCGGATTTCTGGCTGGCGATCGTCGCCATCGTCATCTTCTCGATCAACTTCGCGATCCTGCCGACATCCGGCACCGGATCGGTCGTGCACTGGATCCTGCCGATCGCGGTTCTCTTCGTCCGCCCCTTCGGCATCATCGTCCAGGTGGTTCGCGGTTCCATGGTCAGCGCGCTTTCCTCAGCCTATGTGAAGACCGCGCGGGCCAAGGGCGTGAAGTCCGGGCCGATCATCTTCATCCACGCACTGCGCAATGCGATGCTGCCCGTCATCACCGTGGTCGGCGACCAGGCGGCGAGCCTGCTGAACGGTGCGGTCGTGGTCGAGACTATCTTCGGCTTTCCCGGCGTCGGCAAGCTCATGATCGATTCCATCCTGCAACGCGATTTCAACGTGGTGCTGGCGGCGATCCTCGTCACGGCCATTGCGATCTTCCTCATGAACGTGCTGATCGACCTCGCCTATGCGCTGCTCGATCCGCGCATCCGGCATTGAGGAGGCAACGACCATGAGCCTGGCAACCACCGACAATGTCATCGCCGCAGAGCCGTCCTTCCCGGTCCGCATGATGCGCATGCTGCTGGCGGACAAGTTCGCGCTCTGCGCGGCGATCTTCCTTCTCGTCATTCTCACCATAGCCATCATCGGCCCGGCCTGGCTGGGCGACCTCGCGACGAAGCAGAACCTGCGCGGCCGCAACCTGCCGCCATTCGACTGGACCCGCACCTGGGTCTGGTGGATGGGGGCCGACGCGCTCGGCCGTCCGCTTTTCGCCCGTATCATCGTGGCCGCTCAGAACACCCTGATGGTCGCCGCCGGCGCCGTGATCCTCTCCTCGGTGATCGGCACCGTTCTCGGCCTCATCGCCGGCTTTTCCTCGCCGCGCATGAGCCAGATCATCATGCGTCTCGCCGACGTGATCATGTCCTTCCCGTCTCTGCTGATCGCGGTGATCGTACTCTATGTGCTCGGCTCCTCGATCCTCAACCTCATGCTGGTGCTCGCCATCACCCGCATTCCGGTCTATCTGCGCACCACGCGCGCCGAAGTGCTCGAGATCCGCGAGCGCATGTTCGTGCAGGCTGCCCGGGTCATGGGCGCCTCCAGCAAGCGAATCCTGTTCCGCCACATCCTGCCGGTCGTGCTGCCGACGCTGACGACGCTCGCCACGCTCGATTTCGCCTATGTCATGCTGGCGGAGAGCGCGCTGTCCTTCCTCGGCATCGGCATCCAGCCGCCGGAAATCACCTGGGGCCTGATGATCTCGCAGGGCCGGCAATATCTCACCAATGCCTGGTGGCTCTCCTTCTGGCCCGGCCTTGCCATCATTCTCACCACCATGTCGCTCAACCTGCTGTCCAACTGGATGCGGATCGCGCTCGATCCGGTACAGCGCTGGCGTCTCGAAATGAAGGGCGGCAAAAATGGCTGAACATCTGCTCGAGGTCCGTAACCTCTCCGTCGAATTCCACACCGCGGCCGGCGTGGTCCATGCGGTGAAGTCGATCTCCTATCACCTTGACAAAGGCGAAACGCTGGCGATCCTCGGCGAAAGCGGTTCCGGCAAGTCCGTCTCGTCCTCGGCGATCATGAACCTCATCGACATGCCGCCGGGCCGCATCAGTAGCGGCGAAATCCTGCTCGACGGCAGGGACCTGCTGACGATGCCTGCCGAGGAACGGCGCGAAGTCAACGGCCGCCGGGTCGCCATGATCTTTCAGGATCCGCTCAGCCACCTCAATCCGGTCTACAGCGTCGGCTGGCAGATCTCCGAAGCCATGACCACTCACGGGCTCGCCGGCAGCAAGGCGCGCGAAGAGGCGCTGCGGCTCCTTCGCCGCGTCGGAATCCCCGAGCCCGAGCGGGCAATGCGCAAATATCCGCACGAATTCTCCGGCGGTCAGCGCCAGCGCGTCATGATCGCCATGGCGCTGGCGCTCCGGCCGGACCTCCTGATCGCCGACGAACCGACCACCGCGCTCGACGTGACCGTGCAGGCGGAAGTGCTGAAGCTTCTGAAGGAACTGCAGCGCGAAACGGGCATGGCGGTGCTGATCATCACCCACGATCTCGGCGTCGTCTCCGAGATCGCCGACCGGGTCGTCGTGATGGAAAAGGGCGCCATCGTCGAAGCGGGAACCGTGCGCGAGATCTACAAGAACCCGCAGCATCCCTATACGCAGAAGCTCATCGCCGCCGCCCCCGGCAAGGGCGCGATGCACGAACCCGGCGCGCGCGCCGAACCCCTGCTCAGCGTGCGCGACGTGCGCAAGACCTACGGCTCCTTCGAAGCGCTGAAGGGCATCTCCTTCGATCTGATGCCCGGCGAGACCATGGCTGTCGTCGGAGAGAGCGGCTCCGGCAAATCGACGCTTGCCCGGGCCCTTTTGCGTCTCGACGAGCCGGACAGCGGCACGGCGCTCTGGAAGGGCCGCGACCTGTTCGCGCTTTCGCCGGCAGAGCTCTACAAGCTCAGGCGCGACCTCCAGATGGTGTTCCAGGACCCGACCCAGTCGCTCAACCCGCGCATGACGGTCTACCAGCTGATCTCCGAGGCATGGGTCATCCATCCGGACATCCTGCCCAAGGCAAAGTGGCGTGAACGCGTCGCGGAGCTCCTGGTGCAGGTCGGTCTTTCGGCCGAGCACATGAGCCGCTATCCGCACCAGTTTTCCGGCGGCCAGCGGCAGCGCATCGCCATTGCCCGGGCGCTTGCGCTCGAGCCGCAGCTGATCATCTGCGACGAGGCCGTTTCCGCGCTCGACGTCTCCGTCCAGGCGCAGGTGATCGAGCTTCTCGACAGGCTGCGCCGCGAGATGGGGATCGCCTTCATCTTCATCGCCCATGACCTGCCGGTCGTTCGCGATTTCGCCGATTACGTCATGGTCATGCAGCAGGGACAGGTCGTCGAGCTCGGCACCGTCCGCGAGGTCTTCGATACGCCGCGGCAGGCCTATACCCGCGCCCTTCTCGCGGCCAGCCTCAGTCCCGATCCGGATGCAAAGGCCGGCCACCTAGCATCGGTGCCGGCCGAGGCTGCCGACATTCTTATCCCAAAGCGGAGTCACTGATGTCCAAGAAAGCCTTCGTCGCCCTCGTCACCTGCTTCAACGAGGACGAGACCATCAATTACGAGGCGACCCGCGCCCAGGTACGCCGGCAGGTCGCCGCCGGCAACAATATCATGTGCGCCGGCACCAATGGCGACTTCACCGCGCTCACGCACGAGGAGAAGATCCGCCTCACCGAGGAAGTGGTCGACGAGGTCGGCGGCCGCGTCGATGTCATCGTCAATGCCGGCATGCCCGCGACCTTCGAGACGCTGCAGCTCGCGCGCGCCTTCGACCGCATCGGCGTCAGCGGCATTGCCGTCATCACCCCCTTCTTCATCGCCTGTACGCAGGACGGCCTGATCCGGCACTTCTCGACGGTCGCCGATGCCGTGGAGACCCCCGTCTATCTCTATGACATTCCCTCCCGCACCCAGAACCATATCGAGCCGGAGACGGCGTTGAAGCTTTCCGCGCACGGCAATATCGCCGGGATCAAGGATTCCGGCGGTGCGCAGGATACGCTCGAGGCCTATCTGCAGGTAGCGCGCGACGTGCCGGGCTTCGAAGTCTATTCCGGCCCCGACCATCTGGTTCTCTGGTCGCTGCAGAACGGTGCGGCCGGCTGCATTTCCGGCCTCGGCAATGCCATGCCGGAGGTGCTCGCCGGCATTCTCAGCGCGTTCAACAGCGGGAACATTGCGGAGGCGGAACGCCAGCAGGCAATCTACACCGCCTTCCGCACCGAGCTTTACGCCCTCGGCTTCCCGCCGGCCCTCGTCAAGCGCTCGCTCTACCTGCAGGATCCCTCCGTCGGCGCCTCCCGCCAGCCGGCACTGCTTCCGAGCGAGGAGCAGGACGCAAAAATCCGGGAAGTTCTGGTGCGGCACCGGCTGCTGTGAGAGCGGTCCCCACCCCGTTCATCTCGAAAGGTCTCGTTTACCTGACCGGTACAGGACCCACCCGGCAATCAGCATCAAGGCTCCCCAGAGAAGAAAGCCTGTGTCCCAGTAGACCCACTGATCGCGCGACACGGTCTCGTTGACATGATGCAGGCCGAGAATCTGGTGGTTGACGGTGCCCTCGATCAGGTTGAAGCCGCCAAACCCGATGAGGAAGGTACCGGCAATAAGCTTTGCCGACCAAAGCAGGGGTCTCCGCCGCCCCCTGCGCCACAGAACGATCAGGCCCAGCACGACGAAAACGTATGTGCCCACATGGAAGAGGCCGTCGAAGAACGTATTCAGCCTCAGATTTTCCAGGCTGTCGGGGGGAAAGCCTGCGCTGCTCAGCATATGATGCCACTGCAGTACCTGATGCAGAACGATGCCGTCGAAGAAGCCCCCGAGACCGAGGCCGAGGAGGATTCCGGCTGCAGCCGGAAATTCTGCGTTTTCTTTTGCGGTGTCGTCCAATGCCTGTACTCCGCTGATCAACCGCTCACAGAATGAATTCTTTCGAATTATTTATTAATTGATCAGTTTGATGAAATGTACTTTTCATTCCCTCTAAGCTGTCTTAATATTCTCCACGTCAGTAGAAGCGGTCAGCCGCGTTAGTATCTCACGATACAACATCCGGTCGGGAATTGCTGACATGCGATCGCGCAGACCGCAGCCCGACGGATCTTTCTGACCTCGCCTTCAGCAAAGTTGACGTCGAACTCCGGGGCGCTTCGCTCATGGACAATCCGTGAATTGGATTGACGGCAACTCTGGAGAGACTGATGATTATCGACATTAGCTGCTACCCGACCAAGATTGTGGATCTGGCCTGGCGGCACGATGGCGAGCCTTTTACAGGTGAGCGCCTCCTCAAGATGATGGACGGCCCTTATTATGTGAACGGGAAGCCGCGCCGCATCGACAAAGCTTTCATCCAGCCCCCGCAGGGCAACACCATTTACACCGACGGTTACGGCGATCTGACCGGCAAGGCGGCGATCCGGGACTACATGTCCTATACCGTCGAGCTCATTCAGAAATATCCGGACCGCTTCCTCGGCTGCTTCGTCTACAATCCCCGCTACGGCACGCAGAACGGCGCCGAAGAAATCGAGCACCACGCCAAGGAATACGGCTTCAAGATGGTGCAGCTTCAGGCGAACATGCATGCCTACCGTCCCGACCGGGCGCTCGACTGGCTGCGGCCCGCGATGCGGAAATGCGCCGACCTCGGCCTCATCGTGAAGGTGCATACCGGCGACGGACCCTACAGCATCCCGACCGAATTCTATCCGATCATCCGAGAGTTTCCGTCGGTCAATTTCGTCCTCGGGCATTTCGGCGTGCAGACGGGCGGCGTCTATGTCTTCGAGCCGTTCCAGATGGCGATGGATGCGCCGAACATCTATGTCGAATCCGGCTGGTGCCTGCAGTCGCGCATCGTCGAATTCGCCAAGGAACTGCCCAAGCACAAGATCCTGTTTGGCACCGACACGCCCCCGAACGAGCCGGGTATGTGGCTGCGCCTTCTCGAGGTGCTGTGCCACGAGCCGCCCCAGGGGCTGAACCTCGACGAGGATACGCTCGAGGACTACCTCGGCAACAACATCGCCCGGATGATCGGTCTCGATCCGACGCCGCCTCCACGCAGCGTGGAGGAGGCGCAGGCGCGCCTCAAGGGCACTCATGCCAGCCTTCAGCCGGCATGAGCCTCCCGCACGCGCGTTTCATGAAATCGGAGAAATAGCATGATCATCGATACCCACCTCCACCCGACCAATCTGGTCGACGAGGCATGGCGCCACACCGGCACGCCCTTCAACGGCGAGCGCATGCTGAAGCTGATGGACGGACCCTATATGATCAACGGCAAGCCTCGCCGGATCGACATGGGCTTCATCCAGCCGCCGCCCGGCAATACAGGTTATCGCGACGGCAACCGCATGGGCCGCGAAGGCATTCGCGATTACATGGCGTATATCGCCGAACTTTGCCAGAAATACCCGGACCGCTTCATCGGCAACTTCAACTACAATCCCCGCTGGGGGCCGGAAAACGGCGCGGCCGAGCTCGAATTCCATGTCAAGGAATACGGCTTCAAGATGCTGAAGCTGCATGCCAACATGCATGGTTACCGGCCCGACCGGGCCCTCGACTGGCTGCGCCCGGCGATGAAGAAGTGTGCGGAACTGGGAGTGGTCGTGCTCATCCACACTGGTGATGGGCCTTACACCATTCCGACGATGTTCTATCCGATCATTCGCGAGTTCCCGATGGTCAATTTCATTATCGGGCATTTCGGGATCCAGACCGGGGGCAACTACTCGTTCGAGTCCTTCTGGATGGCGATGGACACACCCAACGTCTACTGCGAGTCCGGTTGGTGCTTCCAATCCCGCATCGTCGAATTCGCGAAAGAGCTGCCGAAACACAAGATCGTCTTCGGTACGGACTCGCCGCCGAACGAGCCCGGCATGTGGCTGCGAGAGCTCGAGGTTCTCTGCCACGAACCGCCCCACGGCCTCGGCCTTTCCGAAGACGATCTCGAGGGCTATCTCGGCAACAACATCGCCAAGCTCGTCGGCATCGACCCGACCCCTCCGCCACGCAATCTCGAGGAAGCTCAGGCGCGCCTGACCGATACCTATGCGGGTCTGAGACGTGAGGAGCGCCAGCCTACTCCCGCCTGATCGGCCCTGGCCGATCCAAAAGTCAGAGCGGGATTCGGGCGGAACATCGCCCGCATTTTCCTCATCCCGCTCCAGGGCAGCGGCTCCCTCCAAGGCCGCTGCCCGCTCATGTGAAGTAAACGACACCGCGAAGGGCAGTATTATGGAGTTCGGCAGCCAGGACGTCCGCTACTTTCTCCGGGAATACCAGAAGGCGTATCCCGAAGACGTACTCACCATCGAAGACTGTATCACGGACGATCAGGACGCGTCGGCGTTCATCTGGAAGCTCAACCAGCAAGGCCGGGCGCCGCTCCTGCATTTCCGCAACGTCGAAGGCGTCGGCGGCGAAGTGATTGCCAACACCTTCGGATCGCGCGAGCGGATCGCCCGGATGTTCGGGACCTCCCAGGACCGGCTGCACGAAGCCTATCAGGCACGCTCGCGGCAAGCCCTGCCGCCGCGGCTGGTCGACGGCGGACCGGTCACCGAATGCGTGGAGGAGCACGACATCGACCTCGGCACCCTGCCGATGCTGAAGCACTTCGCGACCGACAGGGCGAAATACATCACCAGCGGCATAATCATCGCCGAGCATCCCGAAACCGGCGCCGGCAATCTCAGCTATCACCGCGCGATGATCCATTCGAAGAACGAGCTGGCGACGAGCCTGCATTCGCGCGGACATCTGTGGCGGCTGCTCAACATGGCCAAGGACCGCGGCGAGAAACTGAAGGTCGCCATGGTCATCGGCGCACATCCCCTCTTCATGATTGCAGCCTCGGCGCGCCTGGCGTTCGGTGAAGACGAGCGCGACGTCGCCGGCGGCCTCATTGGCGAGCCGCTCGAGGTGGTACGGACGCCGAAATACGGCATCCGGGTTCCGGCCTATGCCGAAATCGTCCTGGAAGGGGTGATCGAGCCCGAAGCGCAGGTTGCCGAGGGGCCCTTCGGAGAGTTCACCGGCTACTCGTCCGACCGGTCGACGAACAATCTGTTTCGCGTCGAGACCTTCCTGCGCCGCAAGGACGCAATCCTGGTCAGCGTTGCCGGCGGCAACTCGTCCGAACACCTTAATCTCGGCCGGGTTCCGCGTGAGGCGGAGATGGTGGAAAAGCTGAAGCAACGCTTCCCGAGCGTGACGGCGGTGCACTATCCGGCATCCGGCACGCATTTTCATGCCTATGTCGCCCTCAACCAGACGAGGCCCGGCGAGGCCCGCCAGATCATGCTCGGGCTGCTCGGCTGGGACGCCTATCTGAAGACGGTCATCGCAGTCGATGCCGACGTGGACATCACGCGGGACTCCGACGTGCTTTGGGCCATGTCCGCCCATTTCCAGCCGCACAAGGATGTCGTCATCATCGAAGGACTGCCCGGCAACGCGCTCGATCCTTCGGCATCCGGTATCGGTACGACGTCCCGCATGGGCCTCGACGCGACCCGCGGGCCTGATTTTCACGGCGTGCTCGCCAGGATCGACGAGGTCGCCTTCGACCGCGCTTCGACGATTCTCGCGAAACTCGGCCGTCCTTGGACTGAATAGCGGCGCTTGGAGGTGAGAGCGATGAAGGCGGACCGGGAACAGAGAAAGCGGATCATCGTCGGCATCAGCGGCGCCTCCGGCGTGATATACGGCATCCGGCTCCTGGAGATCCTGCGGGATCTGGACATCGAGACGCATCTGGTGATGAGCCGTGCCGCCCAGATCACGCTGGCGATGGAAACGGACTTCAAGGTCGCCGACGTCGAAGCCCTGGCCGCCTACGTCCATTCCAACAAGGACATCGGCGCTTCGTGCTCCAGCGGTTCTTTCCGCACGCTCGGGATGATCGTTGCACCCTGCTCGATCAAGACCCTGTCGGAAATCGCGACCGGCGTAACCTCCGGCTTACTGTCCCGGGCAGCGGATGTAACACTGAAGGAACGCCGCCGGCTGGTTCTCATGCTGCGCGAGACGCCATTGCATATCGGCCATATTCGTTCGATGGCCCAGGCGACGGAGGCGGGAGCGATCATCTGTCCCCCCGTGCCGGCGTTCTATGCCCGTCCGCAGACGCTGGACGAAATGGTCAATCATACCGTGGCCCGCGTCCTCGATCTCTTCGATATCGATACCGGGCTCGCACATCGATGGAGCGGGCGGCGCGCTGCCGTCCCTGACACTCGACGTGAAGATGTCGAGGTGAAGATGAGGTGAGGAATACCGCCCGTTCATCGGCCGGAGGAGGGTCGGGGTTCGGCGGAAGGCTCTTGGAAAAACAATGGGAGGAGCGAAATGAATACGGACTCGAAGTGCGATGCTATCGAAGCAATGTTTCCCGCGCCGAAACTGGCGGCGCTCGGCCTGCAGCATGTCCTGGTGATGTATGCCGGTGCCATCGCGGTTCCCCTGATCATCGGCAGCGCGCTGAATCTCTCCAAGGATCAGATCGCCATGCTGATCAGCGCGGATCTTTTCTGCTGCGGCATCGTCACCCTCATCCAGTGTCTCGGCATCTGGAACGTCGGCGCGCGCCTGCCGATCATGATGGGCATCGGCTTTACCGCGGTTCCCCCGATCATCGCCACGGGCACGGATCCGGACCTCGGAATGCCCGGCGTTCTTGGTGCGGTGATCGCATCCGGCGTGTTCACACTTCTGGCCGCCCCCTACTTCAGCCGCTGGGTTCGCTTCTTTCCGGCGGTGGTGACCGGAACGGTGATGCTGGTCATCGGCTTGTCGCTGATGCGGGTCGGAGTAAACTGGGCGGCGGGCGGACAGCCCATGATAAAAGGCCCCGACGGGCTCATTCCCAATCCGGCCTACGGTGAGCCCTTCGCTCTTGCGGTCGCTGCGATCGTGCTGGTCTCCATTCTCCTGATGACCCGCTTTCTCAAGGGATTTCTCGCAAACCTCGCCGTTCTGTTCGGCATAGGGATCGGATTTGCGATCGCCGTCGCTTTCGGAAAGGTAGATTTCCAGGGCGTCGCCGATGCGAGCTGGGTCACGGTGGTGACGCCGTTCGCCTTCGGCATGCCGATATTCGACCTGTGGGCGACTGTTGCGCTCTGCACGGTCATGATCGTCATGATGATCGAAGCGACCGGCCAGATCCTGGCCGTCGGCGACATGGCAGGCCGCACGATCAGCGAAGCCGACCTGGCGCGGGGGCTGCGCACGGATGGTCTCGGCAACATTATCGGCGGAATCTTCAACACCTTCACATACACCACATATGCCCAGAATGTGGGCCTGCTCCAGATCACTGGTGTGATGAGCCGCTGGGCGGTTGCCGCGGGCGGCGTGGTGCTCATCCTTCTGGGCTGCCTGCCGAAGATCGCATTCATTACCGCGTCGATACCGAGCTATGTCGTCGGGGGCGCCGCGATCGTGATGTTCGGCATGGTCTCGGCGACGGGCGTCAAGATCCTCGCCCGCGTCAACTTCGTGGACAACCGCCGCAACCTCTACATCGTCGCCGTCAGCGTCGGCCTCGCGATGATCCCGGTGGTCGCGGACAAGATCTTCGCCCAGCTGCCGGAGTTCATCGACCGGTTCTTCCACAGCGGCGTTCTCGTCGGAACCTTCTCGGCGGTGCTGCTCAACCTGCTCTTCAACGGCGTTCCTCCGCGCGAGGAGGTGCAGCCGGATTTGCTCGGTGAGGGCGCCATGCGGCATCCCGGCTAGGCGCAGCCGGAAGTGAATGCACAACATGCACCGCCCCCGGCCAGGCGGGGGCGGTGCGGTTTTATGCAAGGTCCATCAAAGAGGGTGCTCCTCGCCTTTTCCGGTCCGGCTGCGTCCAGTGGGATCCGCTGTTCCCGCTCAAACACGACAAATCCGCCGAAGCCTCCCGGCCTCGGCGGATTCTCGTCATTCCCCCGGATCAATTATCCGTATCGTCCGCCGAGGCAAGGCAACGCTCCAGTCCTTTCTCCAGCGCCGCCCGGTCGAGGTTGCGGCCGATGAAGACCAGCTTCGTATAAGGCATGTCCTTCCCCCAGACATGGTCCGGACGGAAGTCCATCAGCTTGTGCACCGCTTGGAGCACAAAGAAGCGAGGATCGCCGGCAATCGCTATGATGCCTTTGGTTCGGAAGATGTCGTCGCCTTCCTCCCGAAGCAGGCCCGAGAGGTAGTCCGTCAGGCGGCCCTGGTCGAAAGGCCGGTCGAAGACGAAGGATTCCGAGCTGACCGTCGCGTCATGCAGGTGATGGTCATGGTGGTGATGATCGTGGTGGTGATGATGATCGAGGTCGAGCAGCTTGGCCCGTTCGGCCACGTAGGACGGCGCGAAGCCGGAAATGCCGAGAATGCTCGACAGATCCACCCTGCCGTAGCTCGAGCGTACGATTTCGGCCGTCTGGTTGAGCTTGCGCATGCCGCGCTCGAGCGGAGCGATCTCTAATTCCGACACGAGGTCGATCTTGTTGATGATGATGCGGTCGGCGGCGACGATCTGGTCGACAGCCTGGTTGTCGCGCCCATCGAGCACGGGATCGTCGATATGCTGGCCTATGTGCTTGGCATCGACCAGCGTCACGATGCCGTCCAGCGTTACGTGCTTGCCGATTTCGTCATCGATGAAGAAAGCCGTCGCGACGGGGGTCGGATCGGCAAGCCCGCTGGTCTCGACAAGGATGTGGTCGAACTTGTCCTTTCGGGCAAGCAGCTTCTGCAGAACCTCGATCAGGTCGTTGCGCACATCGACGAAGCAGCAGATGCAGCCGTTCTTCATCTGGTAGATTTCTTCCTCGGAGGCGAGCACGAGATCCGAGTCCACATCCACCTCGCCGAACTCGTTCTCGATCACCGCGATGCGGTGACCGTGCCGTTCCGTCAATATGTGGTTGAGAAGCGTTGTCTTTCCGGCGCCGAGGAAGCCGGTCAGGATGGTCACGGGAATTTTGCTGTCCTGAAGATGGTTGGTCTGCATCACTGCCTCGTTTCGTTGGCTTTGGACTTGAGAGCGTTCAACACCTGCTCGGGCGTTATCGGGTAGTGGTGGAAGCGGACGCCGATGGCGTCGTAGATGGCGTTGGCGATGGCGGGCCCGATCGCGATGATCGGATCCTCGCCGACGCCCTTGGCACCGTAGGGACCGCCGGGATCCGGTGCCGTCTCGAGGATGATGGTGCGGATGGACGGCATGTCCATCGACAGGGGCATCTTGTAATCGACGAAGCTCGGATTGAGGGAACGGCCATCGGTAAGGTCGATGACGTAATCCTCGCTGAGGGTGTGGCCGATGCCCTGCTGAATGCCACCCTCGATTTGTCCGGCCGCGGCGATCGGATGGATGACCCTGCCGATCTCATGTACCGGAACGACCTCGAGAACGGCCACCTCGCCGGTCTCGGTGTCCACCTCGACTTCGGCGAAATGGGCGGCGAAGGAGTAGGACTTCGTCGGCATGTAGGTGCCTACGCCGACCAGTTGCACCGCCGGCATCCCCCGTTGCGGCCCGACGGCCTCGGAAAGCCGGATGCTGCGGTTGGAGCCGTTGGTGACGACCACGAAACCGTCCCGGATCGCGAGATTCTCGGGCTCGGCCTTGAGCATGGGCGCGGCGTGTTCGAGCACTTGTCTGCGCACGTCGGCGGCCGCGAGCTGAGCCGCCCGTCCGCCGAGATAGGTCGTGTGGCTGGCGAAGGCACCGATATCCCAGGGGACGATATCGGTGTCCCCTTGAACGACCGAGACGGCTTCGAAGGGCACGCCGAGTTCCTCGGCGACGATCTGCGAAAGGGCCGTATGCGCGCCGGTGCCGAGGCCGGCGGTGCCGGTGATCAGTGTCACCGTTCCGTCCTCGTTCATCTTCACGATTGCGTTGCCCTGTTCCTTGATGCCCGGATAGGCACTGGATCCGTGCATTTCGCAGCCGATCCCGATCCCGCGGCGCTTGACGGTTTCCGGCTTCTCCCGCCTGCGCAATCCGTGCCAGTTCGTCTCCTCCATGACGCGGCGGATGCAATCCCCGAGGCCGTGTCCGACGATCGGATGCCCGGAGGGTGCGATGTCGCCCTCGCGCACCGCGTTCATCAACTTGAACTCGGCCGGGTCGAAGCCGAGCTTCTCGGCCGCCTCGTCCATCATGAGGTCGAGCGCATAGTAGGTCTGAACCACACCATAGCCGCGAAAGGCGCCGGCGATCGGCGAATTGGTATAGATGCAGCAGCCTTCCAGCCGGACATTCTCGCAACGGTAGAGCGAGGTCAGCGCTGCGGTGCCGACATTGGTGACGCCTGGACCGTGCGAGCCGTAGGCGCCGGAGTTGAAGGTGACCCTGGCTTCGCGTGCGACGATCCGGCCGTCTTTGGTGAAGCCCTGCTTCAGCCATATCTTGCCGGGGTGTCGCGAGCGGCCGCCGAGGAACGTTTCCTTGCGGCTGAACTCCATCTTGACAGGACGCCCCGTCTGTCGCGCGAGCAGGGCGCAGAGGAACTCGTTCTGAAACAGATCCTGCTTCGCGCCGAAGCCGCCGCCCATGTGATCGACGATAACGCGTACCTTGTTCAGCGGCACGCCGAGCACTTCGGCAAGCGTGCCGCGGACCATGAATGCGCTCTGGGTCGAGGTCCACATGGTGAGCTTGCCGTTGCCGTCCCACTGGCTGACACAGACATTGGGCTCCATATAGGCCGGTGTCGGGCGTCCGAGATCGTATTCGCGCTCGAGGATCAGATCCGCTTCGGCGAAACCCCCGTCGACGTTGCCGCGGGTGACGAAGACCGGCGGCAACACCTGGTTCCGGTCGAGACCATTCTCATGGATCGGCGGGGCGCCGGGCACCGATGCGGCTTCGATTGTGAAGAGGCCGGGCAAGGGCTCGTACTCGACCTCGATGAGCGCGACCGCGCGCTCAGCGATTTCCCCGCTGACGGCAGCGACTGCGGCGACGCCCTCGCCCCAATATCGCACCCTGTCATCCAGGATGTACTGATCCTTGGTAACCGATGCCGAGCGCGGATGCGGTGAGCCCGCATGCAAAACGCGCGGCACGTTCTCGTGCGTCAGCACCGCCTTGACGCCCTTGAGCGCCAGCGCCTTGCTCGTGTCGATGCTCCTGATGCGCGCATGCGCGATGTTGCTGCGCTTCATCTTGGCGTGGAGCATGCCGGGCAAGGCGACGTCGCCTGCATATCTGGCCGTCCCCGTGACCTTCTCCAGAGTATCGGAACGCTTGACGCTCTTGCCCACGACGGTGAAGTCCCGGTCGGACAGGTCTCTATCGATCCTTTCATATGTGTTCATAGCGTCCCCGCCTTTCTCAGTTCCTCGGCCGTGGCCCGAACAGCGTCGATGATCTTGGTGTAGCCGGTGCAGCGGCAGATATTGCCGGCCAGAGCGAAGCGGATTTCGTCCTCGCTCGGGTCCGGGTTTTCGTCGAGCAGCGCCTTGGCCATCATGATGATGCCCGGCGTGCAGAAGCCGCACTGCGCACCGCCGTGCTCCATGAATTTCTGTTGCAGGAGGTGCGGCTGGTCATAGGCCGGCTGCAGGCCTTCGATGGTCTCGATCGTCGCACCTTCGGCCTCGATGGCGAGCACCAGACAGGCATTGACCGGCCTTCCGTCCATGATGACCGTGCAGGCACCGCAGTCGCCGACGTCGCAGCCTTTCTTGGTTCCGGTGAGACTGCCTTCGTTGCGTAGCGCATCGAGCAGCGTGCGGTTGGGAACGACCGCGAGTTCACGGGCCTCGCCATTGACCGTCATCGAAACGAGCCGGTTCATTGGGCACCTCCCATGGCGTAACCGATTGCCCGGCGCGTCAGCACGCCGACCATGTCGCGGCGGTAGGCCGCACTTGCCCGCACATTGCCGATGGGAGTGGCTTCCTGCATTGCGCTTTCCGCAGCTTCGGCCAGCAGCGCCGCGTCGATCCTGCGTCCCCTGATAAGGTCCTCGGTCCTGCGGGCGCGGATCACGGTCGGCGCCACGGCGCCGAGCGCGATGCGGATGTCCGAACATTGTCCGGCGACATGCTCGATGCTGACGGCAACGCCGACGGTCGCGAGTTCCATCGCCTTGCGGCGGCCGTGCTTGATGTAGGCGCGGCCGCTCGTCGGGCGGGGCGCCGGCAGGGATATGCCGGTTACGATATCTCCGGGCGAAAGAACCGTCCGGCCGGGACCGGTGAAGAAGTCCTCGAGCAGAATGGTCCGCTCGGTGCCTCCATTATAGACGGACAGGCTGGCGCCGTCGGCGATCAGGGGCGGGATCGTGTCGGCCGAGGGGGAGGCGCGACAGATGTTGCCGACAATGGTTGCCCGGTTGCGCACCTGTACCGAGCCGAGGAGGCTTACCGCCTTGGCGAGGTTCGGATAGTTGCCGATGACGTGCGGCGAGGTCTCTATCTCCCGGACCGTCACCAGCGCGCCAAAGCGAAGCCCGGCGGCCGGATCATAGGTAAAATCCCTCAGGTTCGGGATCTTCTTGATGTTGACGAGATGAAGGACGCTGCGAAGCTCCTCCTTCATCTCGACGAGCAGATCGGTGCCGCCCGCGATGATGCTGGCATCCTTGCCGAGCCGCCTCAGCAGATCGCTGGCCTCCGCCAGGCTCGCCGGCTCGTAATATTCGAACGGTTTCATGCATTCCTCCTCCCAAAAACAGCGGTACGCCGCCGCGTTCCGCACTTGATTCAATCGATACCGGCGTCACCATCCTCCCGTTGTGCGCTTTCGCCGGACGCGGCGTTGGCCTGAACGGAGCGAAACGCCTGCATGGCCGCGGCGCGATCGGCCACCAGTTCACGTTCCAAGGCCCGAAGGTGCTCCATATTGAGGCGGGCGGCCCTTTCGCCGTCTCCGCTCGCTATCGCTTCGACGATCTCGGAATGCGCGTGATTGCCGCAGAATCGCGGCTCGGTATCCGGCCTCGACCAGGAGAGCAGCGGCTGGCGGTTGATGAGATCGCGTATCACCCCCGTCAGCACGTCGTTGCCGGCCATTTCCGCCAGAAGCAGATGGAACCGCCGGGACAGATGCCGGGCTTCTTCCATGCGGCCCTCTTCATAGGCGTTGCGTTCGTCCTCCACGAACGACCGCAGGCGCGCACGCTCCGTCTCGCCGATCGTGCCGGCGAGCTTCTCGACCGTCGCCGTCTCGATCACGATGCGCGCGTCGAATATCTGCCGCGCTTCGTCGGGCGAACACATGGCGATGGACGCTCCCTTGTTGGGGCTGAGTTCCACCAGCCCCGCATGCGCCAGCCGCATGAGCCCGTTGCGTATGGCCGACCTGCTGGCGCCGGAGGCGATCGCCAGCTCGCGCTCGATCAGTCTGGCGCCGGGGGCCACCCGATGATGCATTATCGCCTCGACGATGACCTGGACGACACGTTGCTCGGCCTCCGGCCCGCTCATCGCGGCCCCGGCAGGGGGACGGTATCTTGCACTCCTGAAAAAGGGCGACGCGGCCATCCGAAACACTCCAGATTAGATTGTCAACAATCTATACTTGGATGCCTGGATGTCAACGTTATGTATTATCGCGCCGCTAAACGCGTAAATGTATGGCTTAAAAGTATTCTCCTCGCGAATTGCATGACTTGGTCGCGGTTCCTGGCGCGTAACCATACACAAATTTGCAGAAATGAAATCACTTCCGGAATTTCTGCGGATCGCATCTCCGCAGAAACACCTGCTTGGTAGCCGATAATACGATTTTCTTGGCGGATAAAAACACTGACGCGTGATAATATATTATATCGTTCCTTTTGATATCGCGCACTGCACTGACGGATGCGGTGCCGTGGGAACATTCATGAGAAAACCGAAACAATATATATCTATTATGAAATTGCCTCAATAATCGTCGCTTCTTAGTCTCCATCCAGATGGAATGACCCAGACGGAACGGGTCAGACGGAATGGAATGGAGTCACTCGATGCATACGGTTCTCGGAACCCGTCATGGCGGCGCCCGCCGTGCACTTCTCCTGCGTGGCTGCCGGATTGCCGGCGAAGCCGCGGCAGCCGATGAACGCGATATCCTCGTGGGGGAAGACGGGCGCATCGCCAGCATCGGCCATCGCCTGGAAGTGGGGCCGGATGTGATCGGCGTCGATCTCCGCGGCGCGCTCGTCTCGCCGGGCTTCGTCGACGTCCACCAGCATCTGGACAAGACAGGTGTCCTCAAATTCACGCCCAATCCCTCGGGAACCTTGCAGGGAGCGCGGGAGGCATTCGCCAGATATGCCCGCCAGGCGCCGGAAGACGACGTGACGCGACGTGCGGCGCGGACAATGGAACGCTGCCTTGCCCGCGGCACCACGGCGATACGCAGCCACATCAATGTCGACAAGGATGCCGGCTTCAACGGCATCAACGCCTTGGCCCGGCTGAGATCCGAATGGGCGGACCGGCTGACGCTGCAGCTCGTCGCTTTCATGACGCCGCATCCCAATCAGGATATCGAATGGCTGGAGAAGAACATCGATGCCGCGGTCGAACAGGCCGACGCGGTCGGGGGCACCCCGGCGGTCGCCGAGGACCCGATGCGGTATCTCGACATCCTCTTCGCCGCGGCCGAGCGGCATGGCCGACCCATCGATCTGCATCTCGACGAACACCTGAACCCCGAACGGCCGCTTTTCGACGCCGTGTTCGAGCGGGTCCGGAGATTTGGCCTGCAGGGGCGCACCGTCCTCGGTCACGCATCCGTCCTGAGCGCGCTGCCGAGGAAGGAATTCGAGCGCATACGCGACCAGATGATCGATCTCGACATCGCGGTCGTGACACTGCCTGCGGCCAATCTCTACCTGCAGGGCCGCAGCCACGACATGTTGCCGCCCCGCGGTCTGACGCGTGTCGCCGAACTGATCCGCGCGGGGGTGGCCATCGCGACCGCATCCGACAATATCCAGGACCCGTTCGTGCCGACCGGCTCGGGCGACATGCTCGAGATCGCGCGCTGGACGCTGCTTGCCGGGCATCTGCGGGGCGACGAGCTCGCCACCGCCTATGACATGATCACCGCAATACCGGCACGCATGATGAATCTGACCGACTACGGCATCCGCGAGGGCGCCTGGGCGGACCTTGTCGTCACCGATTGCGAGGATGTCAGCGCTCTCGTCGGCGGGGGTCCCGACTGCATCCAGGTGCTCGCGAAAGGCCGGCCGGTCGCAGCACCCGCATCGCCTGCCGTGGAGGCCATACGCGCATTGGAAGATGTCCCCTGAACGGCAGCAAGCCGTCGGACGGGCATGATGAGGAGAGGAAGGGAGGAGCATCATGATGATTACCAGAAGAGGCTGTTTGGGGTCGGCGGTTGCAATGGCCGCGCTCATTGCCGCGGGGCCGGCTTTCGCCGAGGGCTCACCGTTCAAGATGGGACTGCTGGTTCCCGGCAGTGTTTCGGAAGAAGGATGGAACAGGATAGGCTTCAACGCACTCAAGGGCGTGGAGGCGGAACTTGGTGCCGAGGTCAGCTATGTCGAGCTGCAGCAGAACCCGGCATCCTTCGAGAAAGCCTTCCGTGACTTCGCCAGCCAGGGCTACAACGTCATTCTCGGGCACGGCTTCGAGTTTCAGGATGCCGCTCTCGAGGTCGCGCCGGAATATCCCGATACGGTCTTTCTCATTTCCTCGAGCTATATATTCGAGGGAAATGTCATCGGCCTCAACACGGATACGAGCCAGCCCTTCTACCTGATGGGCGTGATCGCGGCCAAGACGGGCAAGAAGGCGGGTCTCGTCGGAGGGATGGAGATCCCGCCGATCAAGGAGGCCTTCGAGGGCTTCACCAACGGTGTGCGAAGCGTCGCGCCGGACTTCCCCGTCAGCGAGGTCTATATCGGCAACTTCACCGATGCGACCGCGACCAAGGAGGCGAGCCTCAGCCTGATCTCGCAAGGGGCCGACTTCGTGCTGCCGAATGCTTCAGGGGCGACGGTGGGCGGTTTCCAGGCCGCCGCGGAATCCGGTGCCGACGTCAAGACCTTCAGCATCTTCAGCGATTACACCTCGGTCGCTCCCAAGAACATCCTCGGGCTTTACGTCGCCGACTATGCCCGGGGCGTCATCCGCATCGTCGGAGACATCAGGAACGGCAAAAAGCCGACGACCAATGTCGAGTTCGGCCTGAAAGATGCCGACGTCATGAAGTTCACCTACAATGATCAGGCTGCAAATCCCGTGACGGAGGACGTGCGCAAATACGTCGATGAGGTGAAGGGCAAGATCGCCGCCGGAGAAATCAAGACCCGGCAGAAATAACGACCGCAGGCGCGAGAAGGATGGGGCACTGCCCGATAGGTTGGGCCGGACCGGCGCCGTTCGGCGTGTGCCCCATTCTGCCACGATAACCGCTTCGATCGATTGTTCGATGGAAAGCTTCAGGCTTTTCCTAATCCGAAGGCAGCAAACTCATGGCAAACAGTGAAAGTGGACAGCCGCTGGCGGTCGTCCCCCAGGCCTATGGCGCCCTTTGGCGAGGCCTGCTCGGTCCTTTACGCACGATTATCCAGCCGGCCGCCGCTGTTGTTCTGGCTCTCGCATGCGGCGCGGCGCTCCTTGCCTTCAACGGTTACGAAGCACGCGCCGTGATCGATGTGATGGTGCTTGGCGTCTTCCAGGACACCCGCTCGATCGCCGAAATTCTCCTGAAAGCAACGCCGCTGATCCTGATCGGCGTCGGCCTTTGCGTCGCCTTCCGCTGCAGCATCTGGAACATCGGCGCCGAGGGGCAATTCTATGCCGGCGCCATCGCCGCAACCGCCGTCGGCGTTTCCTTCGACGGGTTGACCGCGTGGATCTACGTCCCGCTGGTCATGATTGCAGGCGCTCTTGCAGGTGCGGCATGGGCGGCGATCGCCGGACTTCTGAAGGTCTATTTCCGGGCCAGCGAGATCGTGACGACGATCATGCTGAATTACATCGCCATTATCATGACGAGCTATCTCGTGACCGGCCCGCTGCGGGATGCGGCTGCGGCCTATCCGCAATCGGCCCGGCTGGTCCAGGAGGCATGGATGCCGCGCATCCTGCCGCCGACCCGCCTCCATATCGGCATCCTCGTCGCCCTGGCGCTGGCCGTCGTGATGTACATCTTTCTGTTCCGCAGCACCCGGGGCTATGCGCTGAGGGTGGTCGGCATCAGCCCGGACGCCGCGCGCTATGCCGGGATCAGCGTTCCCAGGAACATCATGCTGTCGATCTGCCTGAGCGGCAGCATGGCCGGGCTCGCAGGGGCCTTCGAGATCGCCGGCGTCACCCGGCGGCTCTTTCAGTCGATCTCTCCGGGCTATGGCTTCGAAGGCATCGCGGTCGCTCTTCTCGCAAACAACAATCCGATCGGAGCGGTCTTCTCCGGCCTCTTGTTTGCAATTCTGCGAAGCGGCTCCGAGCTCATGCAGATCACGGCACAGGTGCCTCAGGTTCTCGTGCTCGTGATTCAGGGCATCGTCATTCTCTCGGTCGTGGGATTTGCCGTGTTGCGGATCCCGTCGATGCGCCCTTCCGAATAGGTGGACCCATGGAAGATGTAGCTAGCCTGAGCTTTCTCGCCGCGACCATTGCAGCCTCATGGCGGCTGGCAGCGCCGCTGATGTTCGCATCGATCGGCGAAGTGTTTTCCGAGCGCGCCGGTGTCCTCAATATCGGCCTCGAAGGCGTGATGCTTGCGGGTGCCTTTGCGGGTTTCGCCGCCGCCTTCACCAGCGGAAGCATCCTGCTCGGTGTCGCCGCGGCGGTCGCGGCAGGTGTTCTCGTCGGCCTGTTGTTTGCGTTCTTCACCATCACGATCAAGGCGGACCAGATCGTGGTGGGCGCCGCCATCAACCTGCTCGGCCTCGGCCTGACGGCCTTTCTGTTCCGCGCCTATTTTTCCTCGGCCGGCAAGGGCATCGAAATCGCCAAGCCTGTCGATCTGCCGTGGCTGAGCGATCTGCCGTTCTTCGGCGAAGCGTTCTTCCGGCAGAACGCCTTTGTCTACAGCACGCTACCGGTGGCCGCGCTTGCCGTCTTCGTGCTCTACAGGACGTCGTTCGGACTGACGCTTCGCGCCGTCGGCGAGCATCCCAAGGCTGTCGACGTTTCGGGCCGCAGCGTGGCGCTCTACCGCTACGGCGCGGTGCTTATCTGCTCGGCGCTCGCGGCGCTCGGCGGCGCCTTCCTGACGCTCGCCCACTCCAACCAGTTCGTCGAAGGCATTTCCTCGGGCCGCGGCTTCATCACCCTTGCCGTGGTCGTCTTTGCGAGATGGTCGCCCATCGGCGCCTTCATCGTCTCGCTGCTCTTCGGGGTGTTCTATGCGCTGCAGCTGCAATTGCAGGCGCAGCCGGTGCTCTTCCTTCCCTATCAGCTCTTCCAGGCTCTGCCCTACGTCATGACGATCGCGGCGCTGATACTTGTCCGAAACCGGGTCGACACACCGAGCATGCTCGGCGTCGCCTACAAGAAAAGCTGAGGGGGAGAAATGGCGGGCAAACAACTGCTTTTGATGGATGGAATCCATAAACGATTCGGACCGCTCATCGTCAGCGCAGGCGTGACCCTCGACGTCGAGGAGAACGAGATTCACGCGCTGCTTGGCGAAAACGGCGCCGGCAAGACCGTTCTGATGAGCATTCTTTGCGGTGTTCTCTCGCCCAATGAAGGGCAGATCGTCTTCAAGGGACGGCCACTCAAGCTAGGCTCCCCCCGCGAAGCCATCAAACATCGCATCGGCATGGTCCACCAGCACTTCATGCTGGTCCCCAACCTCACGGTCGCGGAAAACTACGTGCTAGGACAGGGCTCGCCCTTCAGCATGATCCGCGACATGAGGGCGGTACATGCGCGCATTCTGGAGCTCAGCGACCGCTACGGTCTCGACGTCGCGCCCGACGCGCTCGTCTCCAGCCTGTCGGTTGGCGAACGGCAGCGGGTCGAGATCTTGAAGGTGCTCTACCACGGCATCGAACTGCTGATCCTGGACGAGCCGACCGCGGTCCTGACGCCTCAGGAAACCGACCGTCTCCTGCATCTGCTTCGCCAACTCGTCGCAGACGGAAAGACGGTCATCTTCATTTCGCACAAACTGGACGAGGTGATGCGCGTCAGTGATCGCGTCAGCGTCATGCGCGATGCCAAGGTCGTCCGTACGGTGAAAACGTCCGAGACGACCGCGCGCGAGCTGGCGCGCATGATGGTCGGCAGAGACGTTCTGATGGATTTGCCGCGGGCACCTCTCGAGCCCGGCCGTGTCGTGCTGTCGGTCGAGCATCTCAGCTGCGACGGCGAAGCCGGGCTTCCGGCACTGCGAGACGTATCTTTCGAGGTCAGGGCCAATGAAATAGTCGGGATCGCAGGAGTCTCCGGCAATGGCCAGAGCGAGCTGGCGCTGGCCCTGACGGGGCTTCTTCCGGTTGCCTCCGGCAGCGTCACGCTCGACGGGACCCAGCTGGCGGGCCTGTCATCCTACGAGATCAATCAATTGCCTATGGCGCATATCCCCGAGGACCGCCACAGGATGGGCATCGTGCTGCCGCTGCCACTGACGGAGAATGTGATCCTTCAGCGGTTCGACAAGCCTCCCTTCTCGTCTCGTGGATTGCTCGACCTGAACGAGATCACGAGGCAGACCCGTGATCTCATGCGCCACTTCAAGGTCAAGGCGTCGGGACCGGGCGACCGCATCCGGAATTTGTCGGGCGGCAATCAGCAGAAGCTCGTCGTCGGGCGCGAGTTGGACCGCCGGTTCGATTTCCTGCTGATCAATCAGCTTACGCGCGGTATCGACATCGGAGCGACCGAGCTGGTGATGCACAAGATTCTCGAGCAGCGCAGCGCCGGCAAGGCCATTCTGCTGATATCCACGGAGCTCGAGGAATTGTTCACGCTCTCCGACCGCATCCTCGTCATGTATGAAGGCCGCCTCGTCGGCGAGATTCCGCCCGACCGCAGCCGTCTGGAAGAGATCGGGCTGCTGATGGCCGGCAAATCTCCGCTATCGGCAGCTTGAGGAACCGGTCTAAGGCGATCGCGGGTACATCCATTGTTTTTGCGCCCGAAAAAGGGGAACTTGGCTCAAGCGGAACGGGAACAGGCAGCGCTGCTGCCTGGCGCGAGACAGAGAAGTACCGATGAATGTGACACTTCGCCAGTTGCAGGCCTTCATTGCCGTGGCCGAACTCGGGCGTTTCCATCTGGCAGCCGATCACCTCGGACTTACACAGTCGGCGATCAGCATCCTGATCAAGGATCTGGAGGTTGCCCTCAAGCATCGGCTGTTCGACCGGCACACACGCATGGTCAGCCTGACGACGGCCGGAGCGGAATTTTTGCCGCAGGCCCGCAAGGTCATGTCGGACCTCGAGATAGCGGTTGCGAATGTGCACGAACTGGCGAGCCTGCAGCGCGGCCGGGTCACGATCGCGGCGGCAATCGTGCTTGCTGCGACCTTGCTGCCGCCGGTCATCGCGCGCTTCGTCAAGCGCTATCCCGACATATCGGTGCAGGTGCGGGACATGCCGGAGGAGGAGATCCGCTCCGCATTGAAGCGGAACGAGGCGGACCTCGGCATCGGCACCGTTTCTGCCGACGATCCGGAGATCCAGGCCAGCGTGCTGATGCGGGACCAGCTCACCTTGATTTGCCGCTCCGACCACAGATTCGCAAAGGCGCGGCAGGTGAGCTGGGCAAGCCTTGCAGGCGAGGGCCTGATCGGACTGGCAAAGGACAATCCCCTGCGCGGGCTCGTCGACCGCGCGCTGATCGCCTCCGGTGTAGAGGTCAAGACGAGATACGAGGTGCGTTTCTCGACGACGGCGATCAGCATGGTGGCGGAGGGCCTGGGTATCGCGATCCTTCCGGAAAACTCCCGCCAGCTCACGACCAATGTGGACGTCCGGATCGTCGAGCTGGTCGATCCGGTCATCAGCCGCAACATCTCCATTCTGCAATACCGCCAACCGATGCTCTCGCCGGCGGCCGCGAAAATGAAGGAGTTTCTCATGGGAGCGAGCCGCAAGCTCTCGTGATTTAGGGCACTTCCCCGTCTTCGAGACAGTCCGGCGGCAGGATGTCGGATTGAGGGTGATGACTCCGCCCACGGCATCATTCTGTCCGCCGATGAACGTGGTCGCGATCTCGACGACGACGTCGACCCCGAAATCACGCGGGCGGCAGACCGCCGGCGACGCTAAGCTATTCGCAGATCACCACGATGCTGCGCGCATGCGCCAACTCCGGCGATCGCCTCGACATAGAGCACCTTCGTTTCTTCCGTAAGCGCATTCTCGACACCGCCATCAAGACGGCCGAACAGCCGGCGGCCGCGCCAGCAGCTCCGGCCGCTTCCGACACGCCGGTAGAGCCGAAGCGGCCTGCTGCCAGCCCGCTGCCGGCCGGCACCTACATTCCGCTATACGGGCTGGCGAGACAGCCAAAACCCACCAATTGCAGCCCGCCTATTGGGAAACGCTGGAAGAAGTCAGCTTTCGAACGCGCGACGACAAGGGTTAGCGGATTCCGCAGGAGCGGCTTGTGGCCAAGGCGCTGAACCTGCTTTTCGCAAATACAATTTCCCGGTCGTTCGTGAGGGCGGGGAATAGTTGCCAAGCCATCATGCTTGCGTGCAATCATGGAGGCAGGATCGCTCCGACCGTTTGCTGCGTTTCCCGATCGGTCTATGTGTGGTAGTGTTCAATCCTACTTAGCACGATCCGAAACGGGAGATTCCCATGCGCAGCACGCAACAATTCAGCGTCACGTTGCCGAATGAAATGGCACAGATGGTCAAGACGAAGGTTTCGTCGGGCGAGTATGCCAGCGAGAGCGAGGTTATCCGCGACGGGCTGCGCGCCTTGCAGGCGCGCGACAAGGCCCTTGAAAGCTGGCTGCGCACGGAAGGCGTTGCCGCCTACGACAAGCTAAAGGCCAACCCGAGCCGGGCGCTCAGCGTTGACCAGGTACGCCAGCATCTTGCCAGCAAGCGTAAGCGATCTGACCCGGCGTGACGCACACCGTTCATTTCACCCCGGAGGCTCGCGACCAGCTCGCCACGCTGGAAGTCGATATTTCCGAGGCAGCGTCGCCCGCCGTGGCGGCGCGCTATGTCGATTCCATCGTGGACTATTGCGGGAAGCTGCAAACCTTTCCGCACCGAGGCACGCGCCGCGACGATCTTCGGCCAGGCTTGCGAACGCTTGCGTTTCGCCGGCGTGTGACGATTCTGTTTGAGGTAGCGGACGGCACCGTGAATATCATCGGCGTCTATTACGGCGGCCAAGGCTACGAAGCACCTTTGCGGGACGGGGATTTGACGGAGATCGAGCATGACGACGACGAATCCTAGCTGTGCCGCGTGTCGCCAGCGTCGTCATGGGGGAAACACCCTGGCGAGCTGGTATGAGCCTCATGGCGTTCGACAGCCTCGAAGCGTGGCAGCGCGTAGCCACATGGTGTCGACCGCGTTCGCCGGGATCGCGGATTTCGAGCGGTCCTTGATCGTAGAGCGCACCAGCGCCGGCCGGATCGCGGCGAAGGCGCGAGGCGTGCGGTTCGGTCCCTCCCCTGCCCTGTCCGCCGCGCAGATCGAAAACGCCCGGAAGCTCATCAAAGACGAGGAAAAGACGGGGCCGAGGTCGCTCGGCTCTTGGGTGTGCATCGTGCGACCCTTTATCGGGCGTTAGCCGATGCGCCCGCCGAGGCTTGATGCTTGCCGACTCAGACGAAAGGACACTCCGAATGCAGATGATTCCACGGAACCCGCGCAACGGCATCTATCCAGCTACCGACGACTATGTGCATGCGATGGAGGTGAGCGGCGCGGCACGGTTTCTGTTTGTCAGTGGCACTATGGGGCTTGATCCCGAAGGGAAGGCTCCAGACAGCCTGGAAGAACAGCTATCGCTGATCTGGTCCAATATCCGGCGCATCCTCGCCGAAGCAAACATGACGACCGACAATATTGTGCGGTTGACGAGCTACTTGCGCGATGCCTCTTATGCCGAGGCGAACCAGAATGTCCGCATTGCGGCTTTGGGCAATCGTCGTATCCCGACAACTGCGATCGTGGCCGAAACCCTTGTCCCGGAATGGTTGGTCGAGATCGAGGTGGTAGCTGCCGCATGAGATCGCTGGCCGGCCCGCTCTTCACATAGGGCCGTAGCTATTTGGCTGCTCTCAGGCGGGAAGGCGAAATAACCGAGGTCGAAGCCTTCCGGCGCGTCCGCCGATGCGCCGATCTGCCAGGTGCCGTTCAGCGGCCTAACCGTTGAGGAAGAGCATATTCAAGCCGGAAAACGTTCAGGCGGCCATCGAAGCCGTCCGCCCCTGGGCGGACGATTCCCTCACCCACACGAACTAGCCGCTTCCCGGAGGCGGCTTTCGCAAGGATATCGACAAGATCGCGGCTTTCGTGGAGGCGGCAAGAGCGGCCTGAGCCCCCACCTCCATAAAGAACAGATCCGTGATCATCCGGTCGCGTCGGTTCGCCGTTGCTCTTGAAGAGCACGGCGCATCGACTAGATCATAGATGTCGTCCGGCCCCCGGAGGTTCACAATGGAGGCCCACAACGCTTCATGACATCCCGATCCAAAGGAGCGTCGTTCATGAAGATAGCCCAGATCGCACCGCTGTTCGAACGTGTCCCGCCGAAGCTCTACGGCGGAACCGAGCGCGTCGTTCACCACCTGACGGAAGAGCTCGTCCGACAGGGCCATGAGGTCACGCTCTTCGCGAGCGGCGACTCGATGACCTCGGCAAAGCTCATCCCCTGCTCGGATATGGCGCTGAGATTGAACCCTGCGGTTCAGGATCCTATCCCCTATCACATGCTGATGCTGGAGGAAGTGCGCCGGCAGGCCAACGGCTTCGACGTCCTGCACTTCCACATCGATCTCCTGCATTTTCCCCTCGTTCGCAGCCTCGCAGGAAAGACGGTGACGACGCTGCACGGCCGCCTCGATCTGCCCGACCTCCAGCCCTTCTACGCCGCATTCCCGGATGTTCCCCTGATTTCGATCTCCGACGACCAGCGAAAACCGATGCCGCCGGTCAATTGGGTCGCCACGGTCCATCATGGTCTGGCTCCTGACGTCCTTCCCTTCACCGGCCAGCCGAGGGGCGATTATCTCGCCTTCCTTGGCCGCATCTCGCCCGAAAAGCGGCCCGACCGCGCGATCGAAATCGCTGCCCGGGTCGGCATGCCGCTGAAAATCGCCGCCAAGGTCGACAAAGCGGACGAGGCCTACTGGCTGAACGAGATCGAGCCGCTTGTCCGGCGCTATCCGAATGTCGAATTCATCGGCGAAATCGACGAATGTCAGAAGGGCGAATTCCTCGGAAATGCACGCGCCCTCCTCTTCCCGATCGATTGGCCCGAACCATTCGGGCTGGTGATGATCGAGGCGATGGCCTGCGGCACGCCGGTGGTCGCCTTCCGCTGCGGCGCGGTGCCGGAGGTGATCGACCACGCCGTGTCGGGCTTTATCGTCGACAGCATGGAGGAGGCCGTGAAGGCGGTCCACGATCTCGACCGGCTCGATCGCCACACGGTCCGGGCGACCTTCGACAGACGCTTCACCGCCCGACGCATGGCAGATGACTATCTGGATCTCTATCGCGCCCTGGCAGGCGGCGCTCAAAGGGTCATGCCGATCCATGCGGCGAACGAAAGCGGTGCCGGCCTCGGCTCTGCCAGGGTCGCCTGATACCGGATCACGGATGAGTTCTGATCGACCTGAACGCATCGTGATCTACTCGAGGAGCGAGAGCGGGATGCGGGCGGAAAACGGCACGCACCACCCTCACCCTGCTCCTATGCAACGGAGACCGATCCGATGGGAACCAATCTCTCCGGGGGGCCGGCCGAAGCCGCCCCCGACGTGACATCTGCGGACGACCTGGGACCCGCAGCGGTCTCGCGTTACGAGCGAAGCTCCAGATCGCTGAAACACGGCGATACCTTCGCAGTGTTCGACCACAACGGCGATGCGTTTTCCTCTCCTTCCAATCCGGAGGGGATCTTCCACCGCGACACCCGCCATCTGTCGGAGTTCGTGCTGACATTGAACGGCGCCCGGTCGCTGTTGCTGAGTTCCACGCTCAGGGACGACAATGCCACGCTCGACTGCGATCTCACCAACCCGGCTCTCGTGCTCGATCCCGGTGGCGAGGTCTTGAAGCATGACCTCATTCACGTGCGGCGTACCCGGTTCCTCTGGCAGGAGGCCTGCTACGAACGCCTGGTCCTCCGAAACTTCGATGAAGTGCCGAGAAGGCTGCAGGTCGAATTGTCCTTCGCCGCCGACTTCGCCGACCTTTTCGAGGTGCGCGGCACCCCCAGGCGACGCCGCGGCACCCATCACAGCGCGCTGGTCGGCAACGCCCGGGTCGTCCTGGCCTATGACGGCCTCGACGGCCAGACCCGCAGCACGACGCTCCGCTTCGATCCGGAGCCGCAGAGGCTCACCGGACGGGAGGCGAGCTTTGTCGTCGAACTCGCACCGCATCAGGCGCAATCGATCTTCATCGAAATCGCCTGCAACAGTCTCGAAGACAATCCGCACCCTCCGGCCTTCACCTTCTTTCTGGCGTTGCGCGATGCCAGGAGGGCGTTGCGCTATTCCGCCTCGCGCGCCGCCGCGGTCGTGACCTCCAACGCCGTGTTCAACGAGGCTGTGAGGCGCAGCGTCACCGACCTCTACATGCTGCTTACGGAGACACCCGAAGGTCCCTACCCTTACGCCGGCATCCCCTGGTTCAGCACCGTCTTCGGCCGCGACGCGCTCATCACCGCGCTCGAAACACTTTGGCTGGACCCGGAAATCGCGAAAGGCGTGCTCAGGCATCTTGCCGCCAATCAGGCGACCGATTTCGACCCCGCCGCCGATGCGGAGCCGGGCAAGATCCTGCATGAGATGCGCTACGGCGAAATGGCGGAACTCGGCGAGGTGCCCTTCCGGCGCTATTACGGCAGCATCGACTCGACCCCTCTCTTCATCATGCTTGCCGGCGCCTATCTCGATCGCACCGGCGATCTCGATACCGTGCGGAACCTCTGGCCGAACGTGGTGGCGGCGCTTGACTGGATCGACCGTTTCGGCGACCGCGACGGCGACGGCTTCGTCGAATATGGAAGCCGCACCGCAAAGGGCCTGGTGAACCAGTGCTGGAAGGACAGCCACGATTCGATCTTCCATGCCGGGGGCAATCTGGCCTCGGGGCCGATCGCGACCGCCGAGGTACAGGCCTATGTCTTCGGCGCCTGGCAGGCGGCCGCGCGGCTGTCGCGCAAGCTCGGCCATGTAGAGGATGCGCTGAGGCTCGAACGACGGGCCGAAGAGCTGCGCATCCGGTTCGACACGGCCTTTTTCGACGATGAGCTTGGAACCTATTCGCTGGCCCTCGACGGGGAAAAGAACCCCTGCCGCGTCCGCTCCTCCAATGCAGGCCATGCGCTCTTTACCGGCATCGCCCTGCCGGAGCGCGCCGGCAGGGTAGTGTCGACGCTGATGGCGCAATCCTCCTTCTGCGGCTGGGGCGTGCGCACGATCGCCGCCTCGGAGGCGCGTTACAATCCGATGAGCTACCATAACGGCTCCGTCTGGCCGCATGACAATGCGCTGATCGCGGCAGGCTTCGTGCGCTACGGCTTTCAAGCCGAGGCGGCGAGCATCTTCGAAGGGCTGTTCGCTGCCTCCACCTACACCGACCTCAGACGTCTGCCGGAGCTATTTTGCGGCTTCGCGCGCCAGCGCGCCCGCGGGCCGACCTTCTATCCGGTTTCCTGCGTCCCGCAGGCCTGGGCGGCGGCTGCCCCTCTCTATCTGCTCCAGTCGATGATCGGACTCGGCTTCGATGCCGGCAGGATGCATGTCACCCTGAACGAGCCGACGCTCCCGCCCTTCCTGGACGAGGTCGTGCTGAAACGGCTGCGGGTCGGTTCGGGCATGGTCGACATAGCCCTGAGACGGTCGAGATCCCAGGTCGTGGTCGACGTCCTGGAGCGGAGGGGCGGAGTGAAGGTGCTGACGACGCATTGAGTTAGAACGTGGCCGGAGCACTGGAGGCTGCTCCCGGCCCGCCAGATCTACACTAATGCATTAGTGTATTGTGCCCTGTTTCCCGCCATGCTACACCCGCGTGGAAGATCCACCTGTCGGGAATATCCAAGCCAATGACATCCACACTTCGTAGCGCACGGTGGTTTGCCCCCGATGACCTGCGCTCTTCCGGTCACCGCTCCCGCCTGATGCAGATGGGCTACGACGCCAAGGACTGGGGCGAGAAGCCGATCATCGCCATCCTGAACACATGGTCGGATCTCAATCCGTGCCACGCTCATTTCAAGCACCGGATCGACGACGTGAAACGCGGCGTGCTGCAGGCCGGCGGGTTTCCCGTCGAACTGCCGGTGCAGTCGCTCTCGGAAAGCTCGCTCAAGCCGACGACGATGCTCTATCGAAACTTCCTGGCCATGGAGGCGGAGGAATTGCTGCGCGGCCACCCGATCGACGGGGCCGTACTGATGGGCGGGTGCGACAAGACCACGCCTGCCCTCGTCATGGGTGCGATCAGCGCCGGCCTCCCGATGATCTTCCTGCCGGCCGGCCCGATGCTGCGCGGGCACTACAAGGGCGAGCATCTCGGCTCCGGCTCGGATGCATGGAAGTATTGGGACGAGCGCCGCGCGGGAACGATAACGGATGAGCAATGGATCGGCGTGGAGGAGGGGATCGCCCGCTCCTACGGCCATTGCATGACCTTCGGAACGGCAAGCACGATGACGGCGATCGCCGAGTCGCTCGGTTTGACGCTTCCCGGCGCCAGCTCGATCCCCGCAGCCGACGCCAACCACATCCGTATGAGCACGCGATGCGGCAGGCGGATCGTCGAGATGGTTCACGAGAAGCTGGGACCTGAGAAGATCATCACCGAGAAGTCGGTCGCAAATGCGAGTGCCGTAGCAATGGCGACCGGCTGTTCGACCAATGCCGTGGTACATCTCATCGCCATGGCGCGACGGGCCGGGGTGCCGCTGACGCTCGAAGATCTCGACGGGATCAGCCGCACGACGCCCGTCATCGCCAATATCAGGCCTTCCGGCAAGCAGTACCTCATGGAGGATTTCTATTATGCCGGCGGCCTGCGCGCGCTGATGGCGGAGATGAAGGAGCTGTTGCATCTCGACGCGATGACGGTGAGCGGATTTCCGTTGGGGGCGACGCTCGAAGGGGCGGAGGTGCACAATTCCGACGTCATCCGGCCGCTTTCCAACCCGATCTATCATGAAGGCTCGCTGGCCGTCCTCAAGGGCAATCTGGCGCCGGATGGCTGCGTCGTGAAGCCGTCCGCCTGCGAGGAGCGGCTGCGGGTCCATGAGGGGCCGGCGCTCGTGTTCGACAGCTATCCGGAGATGAAGGCCGCCATCGACGACGAGGATCTCGACGTCACGCCCGACCACGTGCTCATCCTCAGAAATGCGGGGCCCAAGGGCGGGCCCGGCATGCCGGAATGGGGTATGCTGCCGATCCCGAAAAAGATCCTGAAGCAGGGCTATCGCGATATGCTGCGCATCTCCGACGCCCGCATGAGCGGGACGAGCTACGGCGCCTGCATTCTGCACGTGGCGCCGGAGTCCCATGTCGGCGGGCCCCTTTCGCTCGTCAGGACCGGAGACATCATCCGCGTAGACGTGCCGAACCGGACGATCGACATGCTGGTCGACGAGGAGATATTGGCGATGCGGCGGGCCGCATGGACGCGCCCCGCCGACAAATACGAACGAGGCTATGGCTGGATGTTCTCGAAGCACATCAAGCAGGCCAATGAAGGCTGCGACTTCGACTTTCTCGAAACCGCCTTCGGAACAGCCGTGGGCGAGCCCGACATTTTCTGATTTCACGAACTTCCCAGGGAGGAAACATGACCACCTATGTTCTGTCCGACGAGACACGCAGGAAATTCGAAGGCGTAAGCTGCGCCACCTTGTGCACCGCCCTCTTCAAGCGCGGCCTGCGCAACCAGTTCATCCAGGACGTTCGTCCGGTCGCGCCGAAGGCGAAGAACATGGTCGGCCAGGCCTTTACCCTTCGATACATCCCGGCGCGAGAAGACCTGAACCAGCTTTCCGCCTTTCAAAATCCCGAACACCCGCAGCGCGCGGCCGTGGAGAAGTGCCCACCCGGTTTCGTCATGGTGATGGATAGCCGGAAGGATCCGCGGGCGGCTTCCGCGGGTTCGATCCTGGTTTCGCGGCTGATGGTGCGCGGCGTCGCCGGCGTCGTCACCGACGGCGGTTTCCGGGACAGCCCGGAAATCGGCGAGCTCGACATCCCCGCCTATCACAGCCGTCCTTCCGCGCCGACGAACCTGACGCTGCACCAGGCGCTCGACATCAACGTTCCGATCGGCTGCGGCGACGTCGCCGTCTGGCCGGGAGACGTCGTCGTCGGGGATCGCGAAGGCGTGGTCGTCGTCCCCGCGCATCTTGCCGACGAGATCGCCGCCGAAGCCGTCGAGATGACGGCCTTCGAAGACTTCGTCACCGAGGAAGTCCTGAAGGGCCGCTCCATCATCGGCCTCTATCCCGCCACCAAGGATGAGACGAAGACGGAATTCGCAGCCTGGCGCCGGACCAAGGGACGCTAGGCATGACGATGCTCCGGGACATCACCATCCTTCAGGCCGCCGAACTGCCGGAAAAGACCGATCTGGAACTGAAGGAAACCTTCAATACCGTCCGGCTGCCGAGGGATGCCTCGGCGATCGGGCCGTTTCTTTCCGAGTACGGAGCGCGTATTCGCGGCATCGCCGTCAGGCACGCCCATATCGATGCGGCCATGCTCGACCGCCTGCCGGCGCTGGAGATCATCTCCAGCTACAGCGCCGGTCTCGACGGCATCGATGTCGAGACCGCGCATGCCCGTGGCGTCGTCGTCCGCAACACGTCGAAGATCCTTGCCGAGGATGTCGCCGATCTTGCGCTTGCACTGAGCATTTCGGCCACGCGCGGCCTCATGCGCGGCCACGATTTCGTGCGCGAGGGCAAGTGGGGCGAGAGCGCCTTCCCGCTCGGCCGCTCGCTGAGATCGATGAAGACGGGGATCGTCGGGCTTGGACATATCGGCTCGGCGGTCGCCGCCCGGCTGAGCGTGATGGGAGCGCCGACCGCCTATTACGGCCCGAGACGGAAGCCTGTCGACCTTCCCTACTTCGACGGCATCGGGGCGCTCGCGGCCTGGGCCGATCTCCTGATCGTCACCTGCCCTGCGAGTCCCGAGACGATCGGGCTCGTCAATGCCGCCGTGCTCGCGAGCCTTGGCTCGGAAGGCTATCTGGTGAACGTCTCGCGCGGCACGATCGTCGACGAACAGGCGCTCATCACGGCGCTGGCCGGAAACGGGATCGCCGGCGTGGCCCTCGACGTCTTCGAGAAGGAGCCCTTCGTCCCGGAAGCGCTCCGCACCGACCCGCGCGTCGTCCTGTCGCCGCACATGGGTAGCGGCACGCGCGAGACGCGGCAACAGATGGGCGACAGCATGGTCGCCGCATTGGTGGAGCATTTCGAGAGCCGAAGCGCGTGATGCGGCTGCGGGCCGGGTACGCTCGCGGCCCCGCCCCTATCCTCGCCTCTTCCCCTCGCGGTGAAAGAGCAACGCGATCGCCCCGAGGATGATCGCTCCGCCGATCACGACCTCCAGCCGGATCGGCTCGCCGAAGAGCACGAGGCCAAGAATGAGGGCGATCGGCAGCCGGATGAAATCCACGATAACCAGCAGCGAAGCGTCGGCGAGCTTCATTGCCCTCGCGAAGGATAGCTGGGCGAAAAGGCCGCCGATGCCCTGCAGCGCCATCAGCGCGAGGCTGAACAGCGAAGGCGTCTGCCAGAAAGGCAGAGCCATGACGAAAGCCACCGGGACCGTCACGAGCAGGTTCAGCCAGGCGATGCTGAGCGGGTCCTCACGCTCGGCCGAAACCTTCATCAACAACGCGACGATGGCGAGGCCGACCGCTGACGCCAGCGCCAAGACCGCGCCTGACTGGAAGGTTGCGGCGCCCGGCCTGACGACGATCAGAATACCGGCGAAGCCGGCAACGAGGCTGAGGACCCGGGCGGCCGAGAACCGCTCACCGAGGAAAAGTACCGACCCGAGCGCGACGAAGAGAGGCATGGTGAAGGCGATCGCGGTCGCGGAGGCCAAAGGTATCTCGGTGACGGCAATGAAGGCCGCGACGAGCGCAAGAAGCTTGATGACGGCCCTGATCGCATGGACGGAGAAATGCATCGCCCGCCCGCTGGATTGCGCGATGCCGAGCGGAAAGCCGCGGCGGCACAGCAGCAGATAGAGCGCGATCAGGCTGGCAAGGTTACGGAAGAAGACGATGCCGATCGGGTGGACCTCCCCGGTCACGAAGCGCACGACCACGCCGTCCATCGCCGCGACCAGGGAATTTGCCCCCATCAACAGGGCTCCTGCGACGACCGCAGGCAGGGCGATCTTCTTCATGCCGCGTCGGCGGCTGTCTGCCACTTCGGCTTCGGAGTCGCATTGATGAGCTGGCGCGTATAGGCATGTTGCGGATTGCGGAAGATCTCTTCCGTTGTCGCATGCTCGACGATCTCGCCGCTCTTCATGACGATGATGCGATCGGCAAAGTGACGAACGATCGGCAGATCATGGGTTATGAAGATGTAGGCGAGGCCCAGCCGGTCACGCAATTCCGCCAGAAGGTCGATGACCTGCACCTGCACCGAGACGTCCAGCGCCGAGACAGCCTCGTCGCAGACGACGAGCTCCGGATCGCAGGAAAGCGCCCGGGCAATGGCGATGCGCTGCCGCTGGCCCCCTGAGAACTGGTGCGGATAGCGTTTGGCGTGCTCGGGGTTCAGGCCGACGAGCCCCAGCAATTCGGTGACACGGTCGCGCCAGCGCGTCTTCTCCAGAATGTCCTTGTGGATGCGCCACGGCTCCGAGACGATGTCGAACACCGTCATGCGCGGGTTCATCGAACTATAGGGGTCCTGAAACACCATCTGCACCTTCCGGCGGAAGGCCAGCAGTTGCTTGCGGTCCATCTTCAGGACGTCGCGTCCGTGAAACAGCGCCTCGCCGCCGGAAGCCTCGTTCAGGCCCAGAAGCACGCGTGCGACGGTCGACTTGCCGGAGCCGCTCTCGCCAACGATCCCGATCGTCTCGCCGGCTGCGACGTCGAAGCTCAGGTTCTTGACCGCATGCAATCGCGCCGGCTTCGCAAAAAACCCGGACGAGAGCGTATAGAACTTGTCGATGTTCTTCACTTCCAGGATCGGTTTCCCGGCCGGCCTCGCCGGCCTCGGCGGCGCTCTATCATCGGCATGCGGGAGGGCGTTGATCAACGTCCGCGTATAGCTGTGGGCGGGATTTTCGAAGACGGCGCGGGCTTCGCCCTCCTCCACGATGCGGCCGGACTTCATGACGATCACCCGGTCGGCCATGTTCGCGGCCACCTCGAGGTCATGGGTGATCATGATGATGGCAAGGCCGTCTTCGGCCTGCAGCTTCTTCAAAAGCTCGAGGATCTGCGCCTGCACGCTCACGTCGAGCGCCGTCGTCGGTTCGTCGGCAATCAGGATTTCCGGCCTGAGCGCGATCGCCATGCCGATCATGATGCGCTGGCGCTGGCCGCCGGAAAACTGGTGCGGATACTGATCGATGCGCTTCTCCGGCTCCGGGATGCCCACGCGCCCCAATATCTCGATCGCCCTCTGCCGAGCCTCGGCACCGCTCGCCACTCCGTGGACAGTGAAGACCTCCTCCAGCTGCCAGCCGATCGTATAGACGGGGTTCAGATGCGACAGCGGGTCCTGGAAGATCATCGCGATCCTGCGGCCGTTGAGGTCCCGCCGCTCCCCCTCGGAAAGCGAGGAGAGATCGCGTCCGCGGTAGGCGACCGACCCGGCGCAGATATCGCCCGGAGGCGTGTCGATGAGCCCCATGACCGCACTGGCGCTGACCGACTTGCCGGAGCCGGACTCGCCCAGGATCACGAGCGTCTCGCCGGCGTCGACATGAAAGCTGACCCCGCTCGTCGCACGGAAGGCACCGCCGAGCGACAGGAAATCCACGGTCAGATCCTTGACCTCGAGGAGGTGTGGGCCGGTCATTTGCGTTTCTCCGGAATGCCCTTCTTGGAGCGGGCGAGTTCGATCCGCCAGCGCTGCTGCGGATCGGCATAGGTGCGCCACCAGCTCGACAGGATATTGAGCGAAAGCGTCGTCAAGAGGATCGCGAGTCCGGGCCAGAAGGCGATCCACCAGGCGGTCGAGAGATAGCCGCGGCCGGTGGCGACCATGGCGCCCCAGGTGAACTCAGGCGCCTGGATGCCGAGGCCGAGGAAGCTCAGCGACGACTCGGCAAGAACAACGGTTGCGAAGTCGATGGCGCCGATCGTGACCAGCGTCGGCAGCACGATCGGCGCGATGTGACGGAAAAGGATGCGCGTGTGGTTGGCGCCGAGCGCGACGGCGGCGCTGACGAACATCCGCTCTCTCACCTCGAGCACTTCCGCACGCGTTGTGCGCAGATAGATCGGCACGCGGGTGATTGCGAGCACCAGTATGAGATTGGTGACGGAAGGGCCAAGGCTGAAGAGGACGATCAGCGCCAAAAGCAGCGAGGGGAAGCTCATCACGATGTCAGCACCGCGCATGATCATCGTGCCGGCGGCGCCTCGCGAATAGCCGGCAATCAAGCCGAGCATGCCGCCGATCACGACCGAGCAGAACACCGCAAAGAACGCGATGCCGATCGTGTCCTGCGCACCCACCACGAGCCGCGCGAGCAGGCTGCGGCCGAGCGTGTCGGCGCCGAGCACGTAAGTCCAACCCTGGGACAGGCTGAACGGCGCCATGTTTCGGGCGCGGAAATTGGGTTTGTCTATAAGGTCGCCCATCAGCCACGGGCCGAAGACGGCGCACGCGACCACGAGCAGCAGGAAGATCACGGCGGCGAGCGCCAGCCAGTCCCGGCTGATGAGGCGCAGTATCTGAAAACGCGAGACTTTCGTCTCGGGGGTATCGGCGGAAGTCGTCATGGCCGTCGCGCTCATCTCGTTTCAAACCTTATGCGTGGATCGAGCCGCGCATAGACGAGGTCTATCGCGATGTTCAGAACGAAAATGGCAATCGCCGTCACCAGCACCGTCGCCTGGATGAGCGCGAAGTCGCGCCGCACGATCGCGTCGATCATGAGCTTGCCGATCCCCGGCCAGCCGAAGATGGTTTCCACGACGACGGCGCCGTTGACGAGGCTGGCGGCAAGGTCGCCGGCGACGGTGATGACCGGGAGCAGCGAGTTGCGCAGGGCGTGGCGGAAGACGATCCGGGACCGGTTCACGCCCTTGGCCCGCGCCGTCTTCACATAGGGCGAGGCAAGCGCACCCATCATCGTGCCGCGAACGACCTGGACCAGCAGGCCGAAGGGTCTGAGGGTCAGAACGAAGATCGGCATGATCCAATGCAGCGCCGTTCCCGTCCCGGAGGTCGGAAGCAGGCCCAGTCCGACGGAGAAGACAAGGATCGCCACGATCGCAACCCAGAAATCCGGGGCGCTGGCGCCCGCAAGCGACGCGGTGCTCGCGATCTTGTCGAACAGGCTGTTCGGGCGTGCCGCGGCAAGCGACCCGACGACGACGGCGAAACAGAGAGAAAGAACGATCGCGATCACCGCGAGCTTCAGCGTTTGCGGAAAGGCCTCGAGCGCGACTTCCATGGCCGGCCGGTTGCGGCTCAGCGCGTCCCCGAAATCGAATCGGGCGAGATCGACAAGGTAACGGCCGAATTGCACGACAAGAGGATCGTTGAAGCCGTGCGTCTCCGAGAAGGCCTGACGCTGCGCTTCGGAAGAATCGAGCGGCAGATAGAGATAGGCCGGATCGCCGGTAAGCCTCGAGAGGAAGAAGACGAGCACCAGAAGTCCGATCACCGCGATCAGGCTCTGGCCGGCGCGTCTGAGAATGAAAGCGAACACGGCGTTTCCTTTCCACCGTAATCAAGGAGGGCGCCGCGACGTGAGACACGCCGCGGCGGCAGGTCGGGTTCGTCAGTCCTTGAAATGGATCTCGGAGAGCGCGATCTCGCTGTTCGTCTTGAGATCCGGCTTCCAGTCGAGGCGCGAGCCGACGCGGACATAGCCGATCATGTGGTACATCGGCACGTCTGCGACGATTTCGTCGTGCACCTTCGCGAAGACCTCCTGAAACAGCTTTTCACGCTCGTCGCCGGTCGCGGCCATGGCTTTCTTCAACACGACGTCGAGGTCGGGATCGGCGATCGTCGAATATTGTCCCTCGCTCAGATACATGACCGGAGCGGTAAACCCGGCGTCGCCCGTATTGTTGTCGTGCTGCTGCTGGAAAAGCGTCGGCCCGCGTCCCTCCGGGAAGGGCTTGTCGAGATAGCGCACCCAGTCGGCCGCTTCGAGCTGGCGTATCGAGACGTTGAGCCCGATCTCCTGCCACATGGATCGCATCGCCTCGAGGCTTTCGGCCGAGTTCGGGAAGAAGCCGTTGCGCCCGATCAGCACGATCTCCTTGTCGACCGGAGCGCCTGCGGCCTTGGCTTCCTCGACCAGCTTCATCGCCTCTTCGGGATTGTAGGTCCATGGCTTGATATCGGGATTGTGGCCGCGCACGCCCGGAACGACCATTTGCGAGGCCCGCAGGACGTCCTTGCCGAACAGCGCTTCGCCCATGCCGTCCCAGTCGATAGCCATGTTGAGCGCCTTGCGGATGCGGACATCATCGAGCGGCGGGATCTGCGCATCGATGCGCATGCGGGTCGTCTCGGAGTTCAGATAGGCAAAGTCAGACTCGGCATTGGTGGCGTCCTGCACGGCGATGGATGGGGTCATGTCCGCTTCGCCGGATTCGACCATGGCCGCCCGGATGGCCGACTCGCTGCGCCAGACATAGGTTGCGCGCGTGACGTCCGGCTTGGCGCCCCAGTAAGCATCGTGACGCTTCAGGACGATCTGCTCGTTGGACTTGCTTTCGACCACATAGGGTCCCGTGCCGACGGGATCGTTGCTTTCCTTGTCGAACGGCATGTTGGGGGAGACGATCTGCACGGTGCCGAGCAGCGTCGGCATGATCGGCACCGGGCTGTCGGAGGAGATCTCCACCGTTTGCGCATCGACCGCCTTCGGCGTCAGCTTGACGTCGCCGAATTTCGAGCGGCTGTCGCAGGTGAGGCCGGGGTTCATCAGGCGGTTGATGGACTTGACCACCGCTTCGGCATCGAACGCCGCGCCGTCCTGAAACTTGACGCCGCTCTTGAGATGCACACGCCAGTTCAGATCGTCCACCTGCTCCCATTTTTCAGCAAGCCAGGGGCCGACGGTGCCCTTCTCCGTGTCGATGACGGTCAGGGTCTCGGTAATGTTGGAATTGATGATGCGGCCGATATCCGACCTGATGGAGCGACAGGGATCGAGGTTGGCCGGCTGCTCCGGCAATACGATCTTCACCTCGCCTTCGGCGGCCATCGCGACGCCGGAAAAGAGCGTCGCGGTCAAGAGCGCCACGGCGCGGGTACAATAGCGGATGGTCATTTCTTTCTCCTCCTCGGTAAAGACCAGGACGTTGCGGCGGGCCGTTTTCGGCCTCGTAGTCCTCCGGCACCGCATCCGCACTAGCGCACTAATGTATTAGTGTGTCCACACAGAAGTGTCAACTCAGGCTGAAGCCGCCGCCGCTGCCTTTCCGGAGCGCCTCAGGCAGGCGGCTTCCGCCGCCTTCAAGGCCTCCACCGCGGCGCCGACGGGGCCAAGCTTCGCAGCACCCAGATTGGAGATCATGGGCATCAGCGGGCCCGTGTCGGCGATCCCCGCCAGCCGCATGCCGTCATGAAGCACCTGCAAGCCGCCAAGGTCCGTGCGAACTCTCTCGAACTCCAGAAACGGCTGGCTGAGCTCCAATGCCTCGGCGCCGCGCCCGGCCTTGTAGAGCGTAAGGAGCTCCATCGCGGCCGAAGGGGCAATGCAGACCGCGCCCGAAGTATAGGTCGTCAGTGCGCGGCGGCCGAGATGATCGTGGATCGGCGTTTCGCCCATGCCGCTCGCCATCCGGTCTTTTCCGATCGCCCCTATGACGGCATCGAGATAGGCGTCCTGCGCCGGATCGGCCCGCTCCACCGCATATTTGACGAAATCGACGGCGCCTTCGGAGACGAGGCGGGCAAGCTCGTCCGGATCGACATAATTCTCCCGCTTCAGATAGAGCACGAGGCCATGGCCGAGAATCGCCGCGAGGCGGCGCACGCCATTGGCGACACCGGCGGGATCTGCCGGGAATTGGGTCGGGAGCAGCATCACGTTCTTGAAACCCAGGTCGCGGGCGATCGGCGCCTGCGCCATGGCCTTGCCGAAATCCGGACCGATCGACGTTATGAGACCGGTCTGCGGCGCAGCAGCCGCGATCACCGCCTCCATGCCCGCGCGATAGTCGTCCAGGCCGAAATGATAGAGGTTGGCATTTCCGCCATAGAGGAGAATGCGCACCCCGCCTGCCTCGATATGACGAATGATCGCCGCGTTGGCGTCGGCGTTCACCGTCAGATCCGCATTCAGCGCGATGGGCGGGACCGCCACCACCGAAGCTGCGTAATCACGGGCACCAAGTCGAGTTTGCATGAGAACCTCCTCCATAAGTCGGTTTTCATTACAACATGGCCAACGATTTGTAAAATATATTTACCTATCAGGAGTCGATTGTACCGTCCGTCATCCTTCGGCGCGCGTTGATGATGTGCGTTTCCATCGCCACCCGCGCCCATACGGCATCTTTCGTGCGGATCGCTTCGACGATCTCGGCATGTTCGGCAATGACCCGGCGGGCACGTGCCTGCGATCCGGACCGGGTGAGGGCAAGCGAAACGTTCATGAAGCTGGTCAGCGAAACCTCCGGGCCCTCCAGCGCCTTGGCGAAAAACTCGTTTCCCGTCCCCTCGCAGATCGCAAGATGGAAACGCCTGTCGCTTTCCGGCAGGAAGGCCCCGCGGCCGACCTCATGGGCGAAGGCCTCATGGGCCTCGATAATGGCGGCAAGCTGCTTTTCCGTGCGCCGCTCCGCTGCCAGTGCTGCCGCCTGGCCTTCCACGTAGAAACGAAGCTCCTGATAGCGCAGGAAGCGCGAAATATCCTCCAGGTCGGCCAGGTTCGGCAGATCTTGCGAGGGCCTGCTCAAGACATAGGTGCCGCTGCCGCGCCGCGCTTCCACGAGGCCGTCGACCCGCAGGCGCGCAAGCGCCTCGCGGACGACCGGCCGCGAGACGCCGAAGCGTTCGGCGAGTTCGTTTTCCGTCGGCAGACGTGCGCCCGGTTGAAAGATGCCGTTCAATATGTCGTGCAGGATGCGCCCGTAGACCTGATCGGCATAGCTCGACGGGCGGGCTTCGGCTAGGCTTTCGAGGATGGGCGACTTCTCGGGCACGGCGATCCTTCCTGTCCTGCCGGGGAGGCCGGCCGGCGAGATCCACTTCACACTAACACATTAATGCATTATTACAGGATCGGGAACCGTCCTGGAGGATTGGATTTTTGACATCGGAAGCTCCGGCTGCCAAACATCGCAGCGGCCTCGACCGCACCCGGCAGATCGCGCCGCAAATCGTGGAATATCTTCGCGAGAGGATCCTCGCGCTCGACCTCGCCCCCGGTACGGCGCTCTCGCGTGTCGAACTGCAGAAACAGTTCGGTCTCAGCCAGACGCCGGTGCGTGACGCGCTGATGCGCCTGGAGGAGGAGGGCCTCGTCACCGTCTACCCGCAATATGCGACGCTGGTCTCCAAAATCGATATCAATCTGGCCCGCCAGACCCACCTCATGCGCCGTGCGGTCGAGCAGGAAGCCGTCTTCAATCTGGCGGAAAAGGCCAACAGGGGACAGATCGCAGACCGGCTGCGAGTGGCGAACACCAAGCTGAAAGCCCTCGCTTCGAAGGAACATGCGGAGTTTCTCGCGGCCGACCGTGCGTTTCACTTCATCATCTTCGAGGAAGCGGGGCTGGAGCACATCTGGCCGATCATCCGCCGCCACAGCGGCCATATCGATCGTCTGCGGCGCCTCAATCTCGTCAATGTCGGCACCAAACGTGTGGTGGACACCCACGACATGATCATCGAAGGGATCGAAAAGGGTGCGCCGGTCGAGGCAGCGCAAGCGATGAAGACCCACCTCTCCGGCACGTTGTCGATGATCGACGACATCGCGGCGCGTTATCCGGATTACATAGAACTCGGGTAGGCTGCCCGGGAGCCGCGCGCGGACACCTAATCGGTAGGTTCGCGGACGACGTTTCCGCGGCTCTCCTTGTCTGATCCGGCTCGCCTGAGGGCAAGTTCGACATGATGGATTATCTGCTCCTCGCCGCCTCGGGTTTCATCGCCTGGATCGTTTCGACGATCGGCGGCGGGGGTGGAGCCATGCTCCTCGTGCCGCTCATCGGCTTCATCGCTGGTGCCCAGGCCGTCGCTCCCGTGGTGGCTGTCGCCACCCTCATTGCGGGAGGCGGGCGCATCCTGATTTTTTTTGGGGATATCGAATGGCGCGTCGCCGCCTGGGGTCTCCCCAGCGCGGCGCTCGGCGGCGTCCTCGGCGCCGCCGCCTTCTCCAACACCTCGGCGGAATGGCTTCAGATCGTCGTCGGCCTGTTCCTGATCTCGACAATATTCCAATACGGCTTCGGCCGGCGGGAAAGGACCTTTGCGGTAGCTACCTGGTGGTTTTTCCCGGCACAGTTCGTCGTCGGCTTTCTTTCCGGCCTGATCGGAGCCATCGGGCCGATCCTGAACACGCTCTATCTCAATGCCGACATCACCAAGGAAAAGATGGTAGGGACCAAGACCGCGATCTCCTTACCCATGCATCTCGCCAAGCTCGGCACATATACGGCACTCGGTGCGTTGACAGGCAAGCTGCTGTTGTTCGGCATCGCCGCCGGGCTGGGAGCGCTTCTCTCCAACTGGCTCGCCAAGCGGGTGCTGACGAACATGAGCGAGCTGAATTTCCGCGTGATCGTGGTCGGCTTCATGGCGCTGAGCGGAGCGGTCATGATCTGGGAGCAAAGAGAGACGCTCCTGCGGATATTTCCGGGGAGCACTTGATCCCGCCGGGGATCTGGCCCGCCAACCAGGCCACCGCCCGATGCCAGCCGGACTTCTCCGGCTGGCATCTTGCCGATCAGGAAAGGTGGTGGCGTTCCTGGAGGCCATAGACGGGCGTCGATATGCCTTCGCAGCGCGCTTTCAACTGCAGCGAAAGATATTGGGAATAGTGCCGCGACTGATGCAGGTTGCCGCCGTGGAACCAGAGCGCCTCCTGCTGCGTCGGCTTCCACATGTTGCGCTGCTCGCCCTCCCATGGACCCGGGTCTTTCGGCGTATCGGAGCCGAGGCCCCAGACCTTGCCGACCTTGTCGGCGACCTCCTTCGAGATGAGGTCGGCCGCCCAGCCGTTCATCGAACCGTAGCCTGTGGCGTAGACGACGAGATCGGCCGGAAGCGCCGTGCCGTCCTTCAGCACCACGGCATCCTCGGTCAGGTGGCTGACGTCGGAGCCGGATTTCAGCTTGATGCTGCCATCGATGACGAGGTCGCAGGCGCCTACGTCGATATAGTAGCCGGAGCCGCGGCGCAGATATTTCATGAATAGGCCGGAGCCGTCGGCGCCCCAGTCGAGCATGAAGCCCGCCTTTTCGAGATCGGCGTAGAACTTGGCGTCCCGCTCGCCCATCTTCTCGTACAGCGGGATCTGGAACTCGTGCATGATTCGGTAGGGGAGCGAGGCGAAGATCAGGTCGGCCTTGCGCGTCGTCACGCCGGCGGCAAGCGCCCGCTCGGAATAAAGATCGCCGAGCCCGATCTCCATCAGCGTGTCCGATCGGACGATGTGCGTCGACGATCGCTGCACCATGGTCACATCCGCGCCGCCTTCCCAAAGTGCGGCGCAGATATCATGCGCGGAATTGTTGGAGCCGATGACGACCACCTTCTTGCCGCGATAGGCGTCGGGACCGGGATGCTGCGAAGAATGCTGCTGCTCGCCCTTGAAGATGTCCTGGCCTTCGAGCTTCGGCACGTTCGGCTTGCCCGACATGCCGGTTGCGAGAACGAGCTGTTTCGGCCTGAGGACGACCTCCTCGCCGTTCCGTTCGACGATCACCGTCCATTCCTCGGTCGCCTCGTCGTATCGCGCCGACTTGCAGGTTGTGGAGCTCCAATAATTGAGTTCCATCACCCTGGTATACATCTCCAGCCAGTCGCCGATCTTGTCCTTCGGCGCAAAGACCGGCCAGTTTTCCGGGAAGGGGATATAGGGCAGATGGTCGTACCAGACCGGGTCGTGCAGGCAGAGCGATTTGTAGCGCTTGCGCCAGCTGTCGCCGGGGCGTTCGTTCTTCTCGATGATGATCGTCGGCACGCCGAGCTGCCGCAAGCGCGCGCCGAGCGCGATCCCGCCTTGGCCGCCGCCGATGATGACGGCATAGGGCTGCGTCGTGTAGCCGAGTTCGGCTGCTTCCGCTTCGCGCTTTTCCTTCCAGGTCTTACGGTCCGGGTCATGACCGTGTTCGGCGCCGAGCGGCCGCCTGAGCCCCTTCGGTTCCTCATGTCCCTTGAGCTCCGTCATCGTCGTCAGAAGCGTCCAGATCAGCCCGTTCCTGAGACGGATATGGCCGTGGCCACGCGCCACCTCCGTCTCGAACTCGAACCAACCTTCGGTAACGCCGTCGCCGGCGCTCGCCGGTTCCTTCTCGTCCTGGCGCAGCCGCGCCGGCTTGATCGCAGCGAGTTGCGTCGTCAGCATGTCGCGGATCTGATCCTGCCCCTCCATCGTCTTGAGATTCCAGGTGAAGGCGACGAGGTCGCGCCAATAGCAGTCGGCCTGAAACAGATTGACGGCCGCATCGATGTCGCCCTGTTCAAGGGCCTTTCCGAGTTTGGCGAGCACGGTATCGACGCGGGTGCCGGGACTTTCTTCAAGCATGGGTATCCTCCTCTTCGCTTGGATGGCACACGGGCGGCTCCTCAACCGCCCGCAGACGCTAGTCGTCGAACCACCTTCTGCAATGACCGTGCCAGGGCAGAAAACCGAGTGTTTTCAAGAGGCAGAGAACGTGGAGGTGTCGCATGATGCGACGCGGCTGCAACATGTGTGGCGCCGCGCCTGTTGCACGGCCGCCTGCCGCGACGGATTGCGCCTCAATGGCGGTGCGGTTTGAGGCGGTAGCGCTTGATCTGCCGGTGCACCGTCGAGCGATCGAGCCCCAGCCGGCGGGCAGCCTCGGAAATGTTCCAGTCGCAAGCGGCGAGCGTCAGGCTCAAGGTCGCGCTCGCCTCGTTTCCGCCGACAGTGTCCGCATTCGCCAGGAGGTGGTCCGGCAGGTCGCCGAGCTCCCCGACGCCGTTCTCGGCAAGTGCCGCGGCGACCGCGATGACGTTGTCGAGCTCGCGGATGTTTCCCGGCCAATCGTGGGCCTTGAGGGCAGAAAGCGCGGCCGGGGACAATATCAATTCGCCATCGCCGTGCCGCTTCAGGAGTTGCTCCAGAACCCAGTCGAAGTCCGGCCGGTCCCGGAGCGCCGGAAGGGTGAGCGTCGCGGCATTGAGCCGGTAATAGAGGTCCTCGCGGAACGCCCCTTTCGCGACGAGCGTCTGCAGCGGCCGGTGCGATGCCGAAACGACCCGGATCCGAACCTTCCGCGGCGCCGTTCCGCCGACCGGCAGCACCTCGCCTTCGGCAAGCACGCGCAACAGCCGGCTTTGCAAGGCAAGCGGCATGTCGCCGATTTCGTCGAGGAAGAGCGTTCCGCCGTCCGCCTGCTCGATCAGGCCCTTGCGGCCCTTTGCCGAAGCGCCGGTGAAAGCTCCCGGCAAGTAGCCGAAAAGCTCGCTTTCGATCAGCTGCTCCGGGATTGCCGCACAATTGATGGCGACGAACGGGCCCTCGAGACCGCTGCCCTCGTGGATGGCCCGCGCGAGATGTTCCTTGCCCGTTCCGGTCTCGCCCTGAATGAGGATCGGCAATGGCGTCCGCGCAAGCTTTGCCGCCTTTGCCTGCAGCGCCGCGATCACGGGCGCGTCGCCGCCGAGCCGCCGCAAGGCCGGTGGAATTTGCTCGCGCGAAACGAGCGGTGCGCGGACCTTCGAGTGCGGCTCGATCGCATGGGCGAAGAGCGCGTTTCCGTCCCGCGCGAAGACGAGCCGCTCCCGGGTCGGGCGCCGGCGGGTAAGGTCGGAAAGATTGTCGACCTCGATGTCGAAGAAGCGCGACACCGGCTCGCCGATCAGTTGCTGCGGATCGCGCCAGTCGAGGCCTGTCGAACGCGCAAGGATTTTCGCTCCCGCATGCGTCATGCCGGCGATGCGGCCGAGACCGTCGATCGAGATCGCCGCCTCCGGATCGACGTCGAGGAATTCGGGTGAGCGCGAGAATCGCAGGACCCATTGATTACGCGCTTGCGCCATGAGATTGGCGAGCTCGATGCGCCTTACGGTCGCGCTCACCAGGTGCAGTGCCAGGTTCTGGCTCGCCTTGAGGATCGGCGAACTCAGAAGCGAGATGTCGAGCACGGCGGAGAGTTCGCCCTGGATGTCGTAGATCGGCGCGGCCGTGCAGGAGAGCGGCGTGTGGGTGTTGTCGAAGTGGTCGGTCTGGTGGATCGTCAGCGCCTCTCCCGTTTCCAGGCACGCGCCCACCGCACAGGTCCCGGCGCGCCACTCGGACCACTCCGAACCCAAATAGAGCCCCGCCTTGCGCAGGCTGTTGCCGAAGAGGGGATCGCCGAGGAACTCGACCGTCACGCCTTCGCGGTCGGAAAGCAGCAGCACGTAGTTCTGCCCCGCCACCTGGCGGAACAGGTTTTCGAGCCCCGAACGGGCGATGGCGATCAGATCCTCCGATTGCTGGCGGTGTTCCCTAAGTCGCGTTTCCGGAACGATATAGGCTTCACAACTCTGCGCCGGATCGAGCCGGTGATGCTCCAGGCAGCGCAGCCACGATTTCACGACCGTCTCGTCGCGGCGCACGGGAAGACCACGGCTGACGCGTTCGATTTCGCGGATGTGCTCGGAATGTGAAACCATCACCGCCTCCCAACGGACCGCACTTGCTCCTCCGGCAGAGTGTGCGCATGGCAGGGGCGAAAGTAAAGGAAGCGGCGGCTCGATGCACTACCGATGAAGTTGCGCATGAGTCCCATGAAGCGATTGTGATCGTTCCATCGCGGTAGGAGCCCCGTCGAGCAGGCGATCGACGATCATGCGGCCGATCGGAATTGCCGAGGTCGCAGCCGGCGACGGCGCGTTGCAGACGTGGAGCATCCTTTCGGTCTGTTTGAAGAGGAAGTCGTGGACGAGGCTGCCGTCGGCCATGACCGCCTGCGCCCGGATGCCGGCCTGCGGGACTGCGAGGTCGTCGATCGTGAGCGACGGGCAGTATTTCCGGCACTCCCGCAGATAGCGGAACCGCGATGCCGAATTGGCGAATTCCGTGATCGCCGAACGCCAGTTCTTCGCCGCCATTTTCCAGAAGCCGGGAAACGCCGCCATGTTCGCCACATCGGCCGCTTTGAAGCTGCCCTTCGGGTAGCCCTCGCGGGCAAAGCCCAGCACCGCATTGGGGCCGACGGTCATGCCTCCGTCGATCGTCCGGGTCAGGTGAATTCCGAGGAAAGGCAGGTTCGGGTCGGGAATGGGGTAGATGAGGCGCCTGGTCACACCGGCCTTCGATGCCGGCAACACGTAATATTCGCCCCGGAACGGAACGATGCGGTGGTCGATGCTGAGGCCGGCCATGAGCGCGAGGCGGTCGGACTGCAGGCCGGCGCAGGCGATCAGCCTGCGCGCTTCGATGCGGCCGATTGCACTTGCGATCCGCACGCCTCCGTCCTCTTCGGCAATGGCAGTGGCCTCGATCCCGCGCCGGATTTCGCCGCCCCGGACTTCGATGCGCTCGGCCATCGCCCGGCAAACGGCCGAATAATCGACGATCCCCGTCGCATGGACGAGAAGCGCACCGAGGCCGGCGATGTTAGGCTCGTCCGATCGCAGTTGCGACTTCGACAGGCGAGTGTATTCGATCCCATTCTGCTGCGCTCTTTCTTCCAGGCTCTCCATGCGCTCGATCTCGGCATCGTTCGTCGCGACCAGCAATTTGCCGCAGGTTTCGAACGATATGCCGTTCCCGGTGCAGAATTCTTTCGTGGCCTCCGCTCCCTCGCGGCACAGCTTCGCTTTCAGGGATCCCGGTGCATAGTAAATCCCGGCGTGGATCACACCGCTGTTGTGGCCCGTCTGATGCCGCGCAAGCTCCCGCTCCTTTTCCAGAAGCACGATGCTGGCGCCGCCCATCATTTCCTGCAGCGCCATAGCGGTCGCAAGACCGACGATCCCGCCTCCGATGATGCAATAGTCGTACAAGCCGCAACCCCTCCCGCCCGATCCTGCCGGCATTGGGGGAACATAATGCACCAGACGTCAAGGTGGAAAACCGGCGAGACGGCTGTCGTCAACTTACTCGGTTGCCGGTCGGGAAGCGCGCACGCGCGGCAGCACCGTGCGCCCGAAGACGTCGATGAATTCGAGCTGATTGCGCCCGACATTGTGGAGGTAGATCTCGTCGAAGCCTGCCGCGATATCCTCTTCGATCCAGGCGAGGTGCCGCCCCGGATCGGAAGAAATGCGGACATAGGCGTCGAGGTCCTCCGGGCGGACACCGCTCGTCGCGGTTTCTATGTCGCCCGGCGTCCTCAGGGTTTCCGACTGAAAGGCGCTGAGCGCATTGCTCCGCCACTGGTCGAAGGCGTTCCGCCGCGCCTCCTCGTCGCTTCGGGCATAGGACACATGGACCTGAAGACAGAGCGGCTTGCCGTCGCCGCCGCCGCGCTTGAAGGCCTGGGCGATCGCCGCGAGCTTTTCCGGCGACTGATTGACGGTGATGAGGCCGTCGGCCCATTCGCCGGCACCTTCCGCCGTTTCGGGCGTCAAAGCCGCTGCGATCAGCGCAGGCGGAGTTTCGGGAAGCGTATAAAGCCGGGCCTCGGAGACGGCAATGGGCGCGTCCCTCGTCACCGTCCGGCCGGCAAAAAGCTCGCGGATGACGTCGACCGCCTCGCGCAGCCTTCCGTTTCGTTCCGCCTTTCCGGGCCAGGCCCCGCCGACGACGTGTTCGTTCAGTGCCTCGCCCGTGCCGAGCGCAAGCCAGGCAAGGCGCCGCGGAAACATCTGGGCAAGGGTTGCGGCGGCCTGGGCCGTTATCACCGGGTGATAGCGCCAGCCGCAGGGAACCGTGACGAGGCCGAACTTCCGCTCAGTTGCCTGGAGGGCGGCACCCAGCCAGGCCCAGGCAAAGCCGCTTTGCCCCTGGCGTTCGCTCCAGGGCGCCAGATGGTCGGAGGACATGGTGCAATCGAACCCGGCCTCTTCCGCCGCCCGCGCCCAGTTCAACAGGTCGAGCGGGGTGAACTGCTCGTGCGATGCGTGATAGCCGATGCTCGCCATCTCAATCCTTCTTTCCCGAATGAAGCCAGACGTAGCCGAACGGACCGAGCCCTATCGCCAGACGCTGCCCGGAAAGCTCGACCTCACCCTCGCCGAGAATGTCATTGAGCCTGGCGTCGATTGCGCCGGGCAGTTCGAGCTCCGCCCGCCGCTTGCCGTCCGAAAGATTGTGCAGCACCACGAATAGTTCGGTGCCGTCGGAATAGGCCAGCGCGAACAGCGCCGGGTCTCCGGTGTGCAGCATGACCGGGCGTCCCCTGTTGAAGAGCTCGTGCCGGCGCCGCGCCAGGATCATCGCCCGCACGCGGTTCAGAAGCGACCCCGGGTCCTCACGCTGAGCTTCGACATTGACCCGCTTGAAGGAGAATGGGCCGTCTGTCACCGGCGGCTGGACGAGTTTGGCGCGCTGGGCGGTGGAGAAGCCGGCATTGGAACCCGCATTCCACTGCATGGGCACGCGGACCGGCTCCCGGCCCGGTCGGGAAAGGTCCTCGCCAAGGCCGATCTCGTCGCCGTAGAGAATGAGCGGCACGCCCGGGGAAGACAGAAGCAGACTGAAGGCGAGTTCTATTCTCGCCCGGTTTCCGTCCAGCATCGGCGCGAGGCGGCGCCTGATGCCGCGTCCGTAGATCCGCATCTCCTCATCCGGGGCGAAGGCTGCAAAGGTTTCCTCTCGAATGTCTTCCGGCAGGCGATCGAGGTTCAGTTCGTCGAGATTGCGAAGGAAGTTCGCCCAGCCGCGATGGGGAGGCGGCTCCGGCATGATCGAAAGCGCCTGGCCGATGGGGTCGGCCTTCTGCCCCGCGAGGCTCGCGGCGAAAGCCGCACACAACACGAAGTTGAACAGAAGGTCGAGCTTTCCGTCGCCGAAATAGGACCGCAGCTTTTCCGGCGCCAGGTCCGCTTCGCCGAGCAGAAGGCCGTCCTGGCGCCTCACGTCGACCAGCTTGCGCATTTCCCTGAGAAAGCCCTGGGGGTCCCTGGGGTCCGCGTGCTCTATGCCGGTTTCGCCGATTACGAATGGCGCGGCATCCACCCGGAATCCGTCGACGCCCAATGTCAGCCAATAGTCGACTACACGAAGCAATTCGTCTCGCACCGCCGGGTTGGCGATGTTCAGGTCCGGCTGGAAATGGCGGAACTTGTGGAAGTAATAGGCCTGGGCGAGATCGTCATAGGTCCAGACACTGCTTTCCTCGCCGGGAAACGCCGTCTTGTTGTCCGGAGCGACCGGCGGCGGGCTTTCCGACCAGACGTAATAGTCGCGGAAGCGGCACCTCGCGTCGCGCCGCGCCGCCTGGAACCACGGATGCTCGCTGGATGTGTGGTTGGCGACGAGATCGACGACGACGCGAATGCCCTGTTCGCCGGCGGCGTGCAGGAAATCCAGGAAGTCGTCCAGCGTTCCGAGAACCGGATCGATGGAATAATAGTCGCTGACGTCGTAGCCGTTATCGGCAAAGGGGGACCTGAAGAAGGGCGAGAGCCAGACACAGTCGATGCCCAGATAGTGCAGATAAGACACGCGCTCCTTGAGACCTATGAAGTCGCCGATCCCGTCGCCATTTCCGTCCGAAAATCTGCGCACGTCGATTCCATAGATGACCGAGCTCGAGAACCACGGCGCCTCTTTCATCGTCCGCTCCCTTGAAGGTTCCGCTCCGCATAGGCCGCCGTCGCCACCGCGCTGCGCGATGCTGTGCCGCTGTCGAGGCGGGTACATTGCACGACCACGGGAATATCCGCGTCGATGACTGCGCCGAAATCCTCGTCCAGCGGCAGCGCCTCGGGAAAGATCAAGTCGTTGAAGCGGATGCGGCGGACCCGCCTCGCGGCGACCTCCACCTCATAAGGTCCGACAGCCGGACGATCCGCATAATGGATATGAATGCGCAGCCTGGCCGGGCTGTCGCAACAGTTGAGCACCGCGATCTCGTCGCGGCTCGTGAATTCGGGTTCCGTGCCGTTGCTTTCAAGGGGAATGCGCCCCCCGGCTATCGTCCATCGCCTCTTGCCGATCGCCTGCATGCGCCCTCCTAGACCACGATGTTTTTAGTCGGGTCGACCTAAAAACATGAACGTGATCGATTCCAAAAAATTAGAGCGGGATGCGGGCGGAAAACCGCGCACACTTTTCCTCATCCCGCTCTAGCACCCGAAAAGCCCGCGCAGATACGGCGTGAGAAACCGTCCGCCCGGATCCATTTCCTGTCGGAGCGCGAGAAAACGATCCCACATCGGGTAAAGGGGTCTGAGCTCGGCTGCGCGAAGGCTGTGCTTCTTCGCCCAATGCGGCCGCCCGCCGTGATCGCGCATGATCGGCTCGAGGTCGAGAAAGAAGTCCCAATAGGGGAGCGTCGCATTTTGATGAAGCGATATGCTCACGGAATTCCGCCCATACGCCTCGCTGAGCCAGCTGTCGTCGGCCTTGATGTAGCGAAAAAGCAGACGCCAGCCGACGGAGCGGCGCCATCTTTCCTTGATCCGCGCGCGCAGCTTTCCGAGGCATTCCGGCCCCGCCTCGGCGGGCATGGAATATTCCATCTCCTCGAAACGATGCGGAAGGTCGCTGTGCTGGGGAATGACCTCGTGCGGCGGGCCGGTTTCGTCCTTTGCCAGCCGTGCGAAGGCGCCGTAATCCTTCTCCTCGCCGGGCGGGTTGAGGCAACGGATCTTCACCTCGTCGGAGCGGGGGTACCAGTAGAAATCGAAGTTCCGGTTTTCGCGGGAGAGCTTATCGAGCACCTCCATGCATGGCTTGAAGGCAAGGCACCATTCCTGGCGGTGCAGATCGTGCAGCGGCTCGAGCTTCAGAGTGGTCCAGGTGAGAATGCCGAGCGTCCCGAAGGAGACGCGCAGGGCCCGCACGAAATCCGGCTCCTCTTCCACGTCGAACGTCCTTATCTCACCCCCGGCGGTGACCAGGCGGCCGCCCAAGAGCATCATCGACAGGTTGGGGAAATCCCGTCCGGACCCATGCGTTCCGGTTCCGATCGCACCACCGACGGTCTGGGTGGCCACGTCGCCGAAGTTGGAGAGCGTCATGCCGGCTGCCTGCAGCTCCTTGCTGAGCTCGGTCAGCTGCGAGCCGGCGCCGACCATGGCGCGGTGGTGTTGCGCATCATGCTCGCGTAAACCGCAGATGTCGGCCATGGAGACCAGGATGTCGTCGGTCACGTAAATCTCGCTCGACGAATGGGCCGAACCGACCGGCCGTATGCTGCGGCCCTGCCGCGCGGCTGCGCGCACGAGCGCCGCCACGGTTTCCTCGTCTTCCGGCACCTCCAGACGCGACGGACGAAAGCGCAGGCCGCCCGACCAGTTGTGAAAATCCTGACCGAGGTTCTGAGAGGTAGCACTCCACGGTGTTTTCGGCATGCTACTCCTGGCAATAGGCGATTGTGCTCAAGAGAGCGTGGGGCGGTTGCCGGGAATCGAGCCGCGTCTGCTGCACGACGATCGGCGTGTCGGATTCGATCAGCGAGGCATAGGGCGTGTCCCGCGGCACGCGCTCCGGATCGTCGAGATCGTTGAAACGCAGGTGGACCGTCCGGCGGGCCGCAACGGTTACACGGTACGGACCCGCGGGCTCCCGGTCGGAAAAGAACAGCGTGATCTCCACCTTGGCCGGCGTGTCACCGGTATTCAGGATGCAGGCGCTTTCATGGGAGACGAGCGCTGGGGAGACGAGCGCGGGATCGTCGCTCGCGCTCGAAGAAGGGATGTAGCCGTCGGCGATTGCCCATCGCCTGCTGCCTATAGCATGCGTCATTCTCGGGTCCTCGAAGCCCATACTTCCGGTTCGAACCGAAGAAGGCATGCTTTGTTCCCGTCGGCAGGAATGCGCTCTACGGAATTCCCGGCAATTCGCCGGTGTTCTCGTCCGGCGCCGCCTCATGCGGCGGCTGCGGCTCCTCGTCGGTTACCTTCCTGCCGACGGAGGAATTCCTGAGGTTTTCCTCGATCTTCTCGTGCCCCGGCGTTTCCGGAAGCGCGGCGCGGAAGTTCCGGGCGTAGTCCGCCGGCATTTTCGGCGGCATCAGCGGCTCGTAGCGGTCGACCAGCGCCTGGATGACCACCGGCCCATCCACGGCGAAGGCCTGATCCATGATCCCGTCCAGTTCGCCGAAGGACCGGACGGTGAAGCCCCGGCCGCCCATGGCCTCCGCCGCCGCGGCGAAATCGATCGGCGGCAATTCGCAGGCAAACTGCGGATTGCCGAGAAACATCATCTGCTCCCAGGCGATCTGGTTCAGCATGTCGTTTCGGATCACCAGGAGCTTCAAAGGAATCCGGTATCCGACGGCTGTCGCAAATTCGCCGAGCTGCATCGCGAAGCCGCCGTCGCCGACGACCGCATAGACCGGGCGGTCCGGCATCGCGATACCCGCCGCGATAGCATAGGGCAGGCCCGAAGCCATCGAGGCGAGGGCGCCGGAGACCGCGAACATGTGGTCCGCACCGAGATCGACATGACGGGCCGCAAGCTCGGTGTTCTGTCCGGAATCGGTGACGACGATACCGTTCTTCGCGATGCGCCGGCCGAAAGCCGCGACCGCCGCCTGCGGTTTCAAGGGAGAACTCCTGTCGCCTTCGATCGCCCGCAGTTCCCGGCGCCAGTTTCGCGTCTGCTCTTGCGCCCGCTCGAGGAACGACCTGTCCTGCTTGCGTTTGAGCCGCTTGTTGAGCATGCGGAGGGTCTCGCCTGCCTCGCCGACCAGCCCGACCTCGACGGGGTAGCGCAGACCGATGCGCTGCGGGTCACGGTCGATCTGGATTCCGGCTGCCGTGTTCGGCCTGGGATAATATTCGATATAGGGGAAGGTCGAGCCGACGATGAGCAGCGTGTCGCATTGCTGCATGATCTCCTGCGACGGCGCGGTGCCGAGTATGCCGATGCCGCCGGTGGTCAGCGGATCATCGTCGGGCAGCACCGCCTTGCCGAGAAGAGCCTTTGCCACCGGCGCGCCCAGCAGTTCCGCCGTCTCGCGCAGAGCCTCCTTCGCCTCGAGTGCGCCGCGCCCCGCAAGAATTGCCACCTTCCTGCCCGCATTCAGGAGATCCGCCGCTCTCGAAAGATCGCTTTCTAGCGGCACGAGCTGGCCGGCGAAATACCGGCTTGGCATGTGCCCCGGCCGGTTGCGGCGGGACCGCCCGCCATCAGCCATCCGCTCCTGCACGTCGTTGGCGATCGAAAGATGCGCCACGCCGCGCTTGGAGAGCGCCGACCGGCAGGCAAGGTTCGCGAGGTTTTCCATGTGGGCTGCGTCGTTCACCTGCGCGTTGTAGACGGCGACGTTTTCGAAGACGCGGGTGAGATCGACGTCCTGCTGGGAGAACGTCTCGATCAGGTCGTGATACTGCATGCCGGTGATCGCGAGCACCGGCATCTGGTCCAGCTTCGCATCGTAGAGGCCGGTCAGCAGATTTGTGCCGCCCGGGCCCGATGTGGCGAGGCAGACGCCGAGTCTGCCGGTGAATTTGGCATAGGCGCATGCCATGAAGGCGGCCGATTGCTCGTGGCGCACGGAAACGAACCGGATGCGATCCTGCCGCCTCCTGAGCGCCTCCATGATGCCGTTGATGCCGTCTCCGGGCAGGCCGAAGACGACGTCGACCTTCCATTCGATAAGCGTGTCGATGAGGATGTCGGAAGCATTCGGCATATTTGCCCCTCCTCCGGTCAGCGTAAGGGTGATTGGCGGGTTCGATTGAAGGCTCGGAACTTTCTAATCTCGTCCTGCCTGGAAATGTTCCGCCATGGCAAAGCTCCGCCGACCTGGTCGGCCGCGAAGGCATTGTTCGGCAACAATGCTGCTCCTGGAACAAATCACGGTTGAAAGGGATTCATTTCCAGTCGCCACGTACGGGATAGGAAGCTTGGACTGGAAAAGCGCGTTCACCGGAAATCCGGCCGGCCGATGGCGTCGGACAAGCCGGCCGATAATCAAGGAGGCGGAGAATGTCTGGCGCAGCGCGCCCGCACGGCATCTGTCCTTCCTGGTGGACGCAGCCGCCTATTATGCTTGTCTCGACAGTACGTTCGATCAGGCGGAAGAGCAGATCTGGATCACCGGATGGGACTTCGATCCGCGCATCAAGCTCAGACCGGACGACCCCCAGGCGGAATCGCTCGGCAGTAGGCTCGAGCGCCTCGCTGCGCAAAAGCCGAAACTGAAGATCCGCATTCTCGTCTGGGCGATGGGACCGATCTACTCGGGAAAGTCGCTCAGGCTCTTTCGCAGGCAGCAATGGGCGGCCCATCCGCAGATCGAACTTCGCTTCGCGAGCCACCGGGCGCTGCGCGGATCGCATCACCAGAAGCTCGTCTGCATCGACGACAGCATCGCCTTTGCCGGGGGCATCGACCTGACGGCGCGCCGCTGGGACACGCCGGAGCACGCGGCCGAGAACGAGTTGCGGCGCGATCCGGACGGAAAGCCCTATGATCCGGTGCATGACATCCAGGTGGTGCTCGAAGGCGAGGCGAGCCGCGCCATCGGCGATCTCTGCAGATCCCGCTGGAAAGCCTCTACGGGCGAGGAAATCGAGGCGCCGCCCGCGAGGACGCTTGCATGGCCGAACGGCACGGTGCCGGTGCTCGAGGATTGCCCGGTCGCAATCGCCCGCACGGAGCCCGGCTCCGGCAAAAGGCGCGGCCGGCAGGAGGCACTGCGGCTGACGCTCGATGCCTTGCGCAGTGCGCAAAGTCACATCTACATCGAAAACCAGTATTTCGCATCGGGAAGAATTGGGCAGTTGCTCTGCGACCGGCTGCAGGAGCCGGACGGCCCGGAAGTGGTGGTCATCACTACCCGCAGCTCGCATGGGCTGTTGGAACGCATCGTCATGGGAGGAAACCGCGACCGTCTCGTTCGGCGGCTCAAGCGGGCCGACCGCTACGGCAGGCTCAGGGTCGCCTACCCGGTCGTTCCCGCTGCCGACGGATCCGAGCAGGAGGTGATTATCCATTCCAAGGTGGTCGCGATCGACGATCGTTTTTTCCGCGTCGGCTCGTCGAACTTCAACCACCGCTCGGCAAGTCTCGACACCGAATGCGACGTCGCCGTAGAAGCCGCCAACGAAGAACAGCGCGCCGCCATTGCCAGAGTCCGCAACGGTCTGATCGCAGAACATCTCGACATTGAAGCGGACGCCGTTGAAAAGGCACTGAGGGAAACGAACTCGCTCGTCGCCGCCTTGGACAGGTTGAACACGCGCCGGCGCGGCATACGCGCCTTCGATGGAATCGATGACGACGGCGCGACCAGTCTCGTCTGGGGCACGGAGATCGTCGATCCGCAAAGGCCGATCCGACCCTTTTATCGCACGCACAAGCTCGTGAGGCGCTGGATCGGTCAGCTTTTCGCCTTGCTCACCAGGCTTTTTTCCTCATCCCGACGGGCGACGAACTCAGCGACCGAAAGCGAGATCAAGCCGAGCGGCAGCGGCAGGAAGAAATAGATCGCCCGAAAGGCGATCAGAGCGCCCAGGCTCGCCGAACTGCCAAGCAGAAATGCGATTGTCGCCTCGAGGACGCCGATTCCGCCGGGGACATGGCTGACGATCGCGGTCACGCCGGCCCCGACATAGGCCATGGCCGTGTCGATGAAACTCACCTCCTCGAAGGCGCTGAGCAGCTGATGCAACGCTGCGCTGACGCAGAGGAAGTTGGCGACTCCGACGACGACCTGCAAGGCAGCAATCCCCACCGAGGGCATTTCGAAAGTCCAGCGAAAGATGCGAACCGAACCCCGCAGAAAATAAGCGAGCAGGACGTAACCGGCCGCGGCCCCTATGCAGGCAGTGCCGAGCAGGAAAGCGCCGGTCGTGGAAAATCCGGTAAGCCGCGCGGCATCCGAAGGCACGATCAGAAAACAAAGCCCGGCCAATGCGACAAGGCCGAGGCCGACGGTGACGCCGCAGAACAGAATGACCTTCGCCACCTCTTCGGCGCTCAACCCCCAGCGCGAGTAGAACCGGTAGCGGACGGCACCGCTGCTCAAGGCCGCGCCGCCGACATTGTGGCCGATCGAAAGGCTGGTGAAGGAGGCGATGGCGATTTGCGGATAGGCGAGCTTCCGCCCGACATAGCGGATAGCGAGGGTGTCGAAGAGGGTCAGGCAGAAATAGGAAAGGAAGACGAAACCGATGCCGACAAAGAGATTCCGGGCCGGAATCCGCATGATCGAACCAGCGATTTCATGAAAGCTATGTTGGCTGAGGGTGCGATAGATCAACCAGCCCGCCACGCAGATACCGGCAGCGATGAACAGTCTCGCTAGAATTTTTCTGGACATCGGCCCTCCCTTGCGCACCCACCGGAACGAAAAGCAGGTGCTGCGTGTTCCGAAGGCGATGCGACAGCGGATACGTTTCCTCACCTACAACGTTCACAGCTGCTTCGGCACCGACCGCAGGCTCGATCCCGCGCGCATCGCCGCCGTCATCGCCGAATGCCAGCCCGACGTCATCGCATTGCAGGAAGTCGACGTCGGCCGCGCCCGCACCGGCGGAATAGACCAGGCCCATATGATCGCCACGCATCTCAACATGGAAGCCGAGTTCCATCCGGCTCTCCACCTGGAGGACGAGAAATACGGAGACGCCGTTCTGACGGCACTGCCTATGCGGCTGATCAAGGCAGCACCCCTCCCCTCGTCCGGCGAGCCGCGGGGCGCGCTCTGGGTGGAGATCGACGTCGCCGCAGTCAAGCTTCAGGTGATCGTGACGCATCTCGGATTGCGCGGCGCCGAGCGCCTGCGCCAGGCGACCGCCCTTCTAGGCCCCGGCTGGCTCGGAGGAATGGCCCACGGAGACGCTCACGTGGTCCTGGCAGGTGATCTCAACGCCACGGGGCGTTCGACCGCCTACAGGCTCCTGGCCCGACAGCTCAGCGACGCGCAACTGCTGACCGGCGCCAAGCCTCGGCCGACCTTTCCATCGCGATTGCCGCTGCTGCGCATCGATCACGTGCTGATCGGGAAAGGCATAGAAGTGGCTTCCTGCAGGGTGCACGGCAGCACCCTGGCGCGAAGCGCTTCGGATCATCTTCCGCTGCTTGCCGAACTGGACGTCGTGATGCGGGACAAGCAGGAACCGTCCTGAGAATCACAGCGCCGCGCATCTTGTCGGAGGCGCGGCGCTTTCGGCAGGTCCCGCAGGTCCGGCTGAAGCCGCTTCAGTGCTTGGCCGTCACGTCCCGCTGGTCTCGCTCCAGGAATTTTCGCGTGATCTCACCGGCGTTCTGAGCCAGCCACTCCGCCATCGCGATTTCCTGCTGCAGGATGCTCTCGCAGACCCGCTTTGTCTCCTGATCGCCCGCCTGTTCGGCTGCGGCGATGAGAATCCTGTAGCTGGCGATTTCCATATGCTCGAATGTATAGCTGGCCAGCGTGCCCTTGACGACTTCGTCACTGACGAAGAGGCCGCTCAGGCCTTGCCCGAAGGCAACGATCTTGCCGCTGATATCCTTGATGCTCGAGGTTCCGCCGTCGAGCCGTTCGAGGCAGCGCTCGAGCATGGCCGCCTGGTCCTTCGTCTCCTGCAGGTGGCGGTCGATCCTGGTCTTGAGTTCGGGATAGTTTTCCAGCCGGCTCGACTGGCTGGTGAGCATCGTGATCGCCTGCTCTTCCATCGCATGTGCATCCCTGAGCCAAGCCACAAGGTGTTCGTTCGCAGTAGCCATCGGATATTCCTTTCTTTTCGCGCGTCCTCCAACCGGCGGCTTCCCGAAATGTTCCTGCAGAACGGCGCGTGGTCGCGTCACCTGCGTGCTTCGGAACAATTCGACGCCTGGGTGATTGGAGACCGGAAAACCGCAGGTTTCGCGGTTCGGTCTCGACAATCGTCGGAAGGTTCACATGTCCAAGGTCCTGGCTGCAGCAGTGATCGTCGTCCTGGTGGTGATTGCGGCGCTCTGGATGATGTTTCCTCTCGACCAGTCGGCCGAATCGGGGCAACCGCCGCCGCATGCGATCGACCAGTCGGAGTAGCACATGCAGGAAGAGCTCAAGATATACCGTCTGTCGCCGCTCGCCGAGCCCGACGATCCGAACTGGCAGAATGCCAGCTACCAGGGCGAGGTCGTGGTGGCGGCAAGATCGAGCGGCGATGCCCGCATCGTCGCGAGCGAGGCGGAACTCGATTTCCTCGAGATCGACGCCAAGCCGGCGGAAGGGGTGACGACCGACATGGCCAGCGCATTTCGCAGCGAGAAGCTCTACACCGTGGTCGAGGAGGGGCCGGCCCCGGACGGCACGGAACGCGGCGTGCTCCGCGGCGAGGTGAGCGTCGACAACATCATCTCGACGCAGCTTTAACTCAAGGATTCACGAGCCTCACAGGCCGAACGGGAACGTGTCCGGCACGCCCGCCTTTATGTGTTGCGCGCCGAGCGGTTCGACCGGCGTCGTCTGATCGAACCAGACGAAGGCGTCGAACTGCCGGGGCAGCGAAGCGTGGGCATAATGGCTGAAGCGTTCCGTGTCCGGCCGGTAGATCACCCCGATGAAGCGCTCGAGCATCGGCTTGAGGAGACCGTCGCGCAGACGCGCGTGGCGCGCGAAGTCGATGAGGAAGCACCCTACCCCTGAGTCGTGCATCACGCGCTCGTAGCTTCCTTCGAGCGACGGCCGGATCGGCTTCACCTCCATATCGCCGTCCCAATCGCTTGCGGCAGCCACATGGCCGCCATGCGTGCCGAAGCCGATCAGCGCTGCCTGATCGCCAAACCGCTCGCGGCAGAGCTGACCGATGTTCAACTCCTCGCGGGCCGTGCCCATATCGGTATGGCGGGCATCGCCGATATGGGAATTGTGCGCCCACACGACCGCCTTCGAGCGAGCGCCGCGTGCATTCAACAGATGCTCGAGCGTTTCGAACATATGGGTGTCGCGCATGTTCCAGGAGTCGGCCCCAGCATAATACATGATACGGTAGTACCGCTCGGCCGAGGCGACGAGGCGCGCGTTCTGCACGGCGTCGAGAAGCTCGTCGCCGCTGTCGCGCCCGGCTTCGAGCTGCCTCTCCAGGAGTTCGCGGCATTGCCTGACGACGGCCTCTTCGCATTTGCGGAAGCCCGCGGTCATGGCCGCACGGCCATAGGTCGACGGCTCGTTCTGCCAGGGGGTCAGGCAACCGTAGCGCTCGCGGGCGACCGCGGCGGCCTCGGGGTCGGTCTCATCGAGATACCGGAGAACCGAGGAAATGGAGCCGCGCATATTATAGATGTCGAGACCGTAGAAGCCGGCCCGGTCAGGCAAGCTCCTGCGGCCGTTATGTTCGCGCATCCACTCGACGAAATCCATCACTTCGCGGTTGCGCCACATCCAGGTCGGGAACCGCTGGAACGGCGCGTCGAGGCGCATGCCTTGACTTCGATGTCGGACATAGCGGTCGACTGCCGCCGCATCCGGCCAATCCGCCTCGACCGCCACGATCGTGAACCCGTGTTCCTCGATCAGGCGGCGCGTGATGGCTGCGCGGGCGCGGTAGAATTCCGACGTGCCGTGGCTCGCCTCTCCGAGCAGCACGATCCGCCGCCCGGCAAAGCGATCGAAAAGCAGCCCGAATGCCGGATCGTCGAGATCGGGCAGCGGCTCGGCCGCCTCTGCAACCAGCTCGGGCAAGGTGGGCGCCGCTCTGAGCCTTGCCCCGGATTGAACCCGCTCCTCATGCCAGCCGTGTTCGCCGACGAGCGGCACGAATCTGACCCCGCCGAGGTCCTGCTCCTCGAATGTCGTGGCGTTGACCCGCGTGACCTTCATCAGGCGCTGCTCCTCAGGGGGGCCGACGGGTATGACGAGATGGCCACCGAGGTCGAGCTGCTCCTTCAGCGCATACGGTATCTCGGGACCTCCGGCGGCAACCAGTATGGCGTCGAAGGGTCCTGCCTCGGGCCAGCCGGCCGTGCCGTCGCCGACACGCACATCGATATTCCCGTAACGGAGCTCGGCAAATCGTCTCTCGGCAACCTCGGCGAGGCCGGCATGGCGCTCGATCGTATAGACATATGCCGCGATCCGACTGAGCACCGCCGCCGCATAACCGGATCCGGTCCCGATCTCGAGCACCGTATCGCCCGGCTGGACTTCGGCGCGTTCGATCATCAGCGCCACAATATAGGGCTGCGAGATGGTCTGGCCATGGCTGATCGAAAGGGCCGAATCCTCATAGGCGAATTCCTCGAAGCCGGGATCGACGAATGCCTCCCGCGGGACGACCCCCATCGCCTCCACGACATGTCTGTCCCTTATCCCCCGTCGCGAGAGATGCGACGTGATCATCCGTTCGCGGGCACGGGAAAAATCAATCATGGCGGAAGCCTTCCTTGCGTCTCGTCGCAACCGCCGCGCCAGATCGTTTCATTGTCTCGCCAAAAGGCGCAGTGATCTGGCTCCTTCGGCGGCCGCGTTGCTTTTGCGGACCCGAACGGCAGTGTTCAGCCGTGCCGCGGCAGCGGCACCTGCGCTACAGCGCCGGGCGGCTGAGGCGTTCGCGTTCGCGTTCGATCTCGTCGAGGCTATAGGGACTGGAGGCGGTGTCGAACCGGGTCCAGCCATCCTCCGTATAGGCGCGGCGCCGGACCGATATGTCGACGGCGTCGCGATTTCTCAAAATCCCGTCCGCCTGTGCGACCAGGTGCTCCTCGGTCCTGACCACCACCAGCGTGCCGCCTCGGCGCACGCCCTCGGCGTAAAGATGCGCATCCTCCTCCTCGATCCCGGAATCGGTGAGCGATCCGATGATGCCGCCGGCCGCACCTCCGGCGAGAGCGCCGGCCGCCGCGCCTGCGGCGGTCGACGCCAGCCACCCAGCCGCGACCACGGGTCCGACCCCAGGTATGGCCATTAGGCCCAGGCCGGTCAAAAGCCCCAGCGTGCCGCCGCCCACGGCGCCCAGACCGGCACCTGCTCCGGCACCGCTTGCTGCAGCGGAGCCGTCGCCCGAATAGCGGTCGCCCGCATTGTTGGCGACGATGCTTATATTTTCGGAAGGAAAGCCTGCCGCTTCGAGATCGCTTACGGCGCCTCGGGCTTCGCCGTAATCGTCAAACAGCCCTGCCACGGTTCTCATTGTCTTCTTCCTTTGTTTGACGTTAAAGCGCGACTACGTTGCCCTGAAAATCGAGAGTGACGGAAACGGATTTGCCGTCCTTCATCGCGGTTGCCCGCCAGATACCCTTGTCGTCGAGCTTCAGCTCCTTGACGTCCGTGTAGCCCGCCTCCTGCATCCGTTCGCGTGCCTGGTCGTCGGTGAAGCTGTTTTTGCCGGGGACAGGCGCCGTCGGGTTCTGCCTGTCGGGAGTGGCGACGGCCGGGGTGTTGCCGGCCGTCTGCGCGAAGGCCGGCACTGCCGCAGCGCTCAACAGCACCGCAACGCCGAAGACGATGTTCTTCATGGCCTTTCCTCTCTCGGGAGCCTCATTCGGCCAACCAAACCGTCCGGGCCAGATTTGGTTCCGCCGGCAGTCGCTGGAACAATGGAAGGAAAGCGGACCGGCGCCGCCGGCTCCAAGCCCGGACGGAACTTTATCGCCCTTCCCCGGTTGCATCCGCTCTGCTGCCGGTTTCGGTACAGCGCTGGAGGATGCGAGATGGCTACGAACGTAAAGGACGGCAAGACCGCCAAGAGCTCGAAAGGGACGCATGGCGGAAATCGTGCAGGCGATCAGGCGAAGAAGGACGACGTCAAGAAAAGCAGCCAGGCGGCCGGCAAGGATCCGAACCGGGGCAGCCGCTGAACGGCTGCGCCACGACGACCGCAACGCAGGAACTGAACGGAAGGAGTGACTATGCTGAAGTGGGCACTGATTTTCTTCGTTATTTCACTGATAGCCGGGTTCCTCGGGTTCTCCGGCGTCTCGGCCGCGACGGCAGGGATCGCGAAAATACTCTTCTACATTGCGGTTATTATCTTCCTCGTTTTCCTCGTATTGGCGCTGGCCGTCGGAGGTGCCGTGACCTAAAAGCACTTCCAGGAAAGTGTGCGACGGTTGTCCGTCCGGGAGTGCGTAGTCTCAAAATATAAAAGCGTTTCACTGCTTCAATGAAACAGCGAGACGCCTTGGGTGAACGCAACACTGCTCCGGTCAGTGCAAGCTCTTGGAGTGACTGCGCAGGAGTGATCTCGCCTCCATCGCCGAACTCGGTCGCATGGCTGCAACATATTGCTCGGTCAACTCCAACATGGCGAGCGCGATTTCCTGCCATGACCAGCCCGCTTCCTCGGCCAGGGCCGTAAGGACCAGGAACTCGTCCTCCATTGCGCGCTGACATTCAAGCTCCCGGCTGTTTTGCTGGGTGTGGATCGTGGGGCTGATGACAGGCATATGCTCCTCCCTCAGCGGCGCATCAATAGACGCGCGCAGTCGCTGTAGCGCTTTGATTTGCCTAATGATTATGCCCTTCGCTTCCGCTCCGGGCGCTCATGCGATAGCTGCCAGACAAACGCCATGACGTGGCCAGCGGTTCCATCACGTTCGCGCCTTGGTGCTCCCAGCTAAAGTGGCGGACGCAAGTGCGGGGACTTGAGGGGATGCAATCCCCCACCTCGGGGCAAGCGGAACTTCCGAAAGACTGGCGTGTTGTCAGGGAAGTCTCGTTCATTTGGATGACCAGCATGGCGTCAATGCCCCCGCGCTCCCCTTCGGAACACCCGTCCGAGCCGCTCGCGCTGCCGCGTCTCGTCGACGAGGAGGCCGAAGCATTCGTTGCCGAGGCGATTGCCGAGCTGGGCCGGTCGCAAATTCCGTTCCTGATCGCGGGCACCTTCGCCGTCAGCGCCCATACCGGCATTTCGAGGCCGACGAAAGATCTCGACATCTTCTGCAAGCCGGGCGATTACACCCGCATCCTCAATCATTTCAAGGCGCTCGGATACGCCGTGGAAATCGAGGACGATCGATGGCTGGGCAAGGTCTTCAAGGGGAAGTCCTTCTTCGACGTCATCTTCTCCTCGCCCAACGGAACCATGATGGTCACCGACGCCTGGTTCGCCAATGCTCTGTTGACAGAGATCGGTGCCTCCACCTGTGCAATCGTCGCGCCGACGGAACTCGTCTGGTCCAAGGCCTTCATCCAGCTTCGCCACCGCTACGACGGCGCCGACGTCGCGCACCTGATCCTGAAGGCACATGACCGAATCGATTGGGCAAGATTGCTCGGATACATGGAAGCGCACTGGGAGGTCCTGCTCATCCACCTGCTGAACTTCCGATGGATCTATCCCTCCGAGCGCGACAAGGTTCCCCTCTGGCTGATGGACGAGCTCTTGAGCAGGCTGGCGGCGCAGAGAGACCTTCCACTGCCCCTGACGAAGATCTGTCGCGGCCGGATGTACTCGCGTCCCGACTACGAAATCGATGTGAAGGAATGGGGTTTCGCCGATGTCGGCGGCGACTCCGACATCAGCGCAGAAACTGAGGATACGGAGTCATGAGCAAGTTGAAGGTGGCCGCCGTGGCGGACCTGCATGTAAAGGAGGACCGATCGGTCTCCTATACCGACCTCTTCGCGGAAATCTCGCGCGCCGCGGACGTGCTCGTGATCGCCGGCGACCTGACGGATCTCGGCAAGCCTGCGGAGGCGGAGCTTCTCGCCGCCGATCTGAAGTCCTGCACGATCCCGGTCGTCGCCGTGCTCGGAAACCATGATCATCAATGCGATGCCGTGGAGGAGGTTTCGTCGATCCTCGTCAGGGCGGGTGTGCATCTTCTCGACGGTCAGAGCGTCGAAATTTCGGGCGTCGGCTTCTGCGGAACCAAGGGTTTCATCGGCGGCTTCGGCCGGCATATGCTGGGCGCCTTCGGCGAAGCGGCGATAAAGACCATGGTCAAGACAAGCGTCGACGAAGCCATGCGGCTTGAAAACGCCTTGAGGGCTACAAGGGCGGAGCGCGCGCTCGTCGTGCTGCATTACGCGCCGATTCCTGAAACCGTTGCCGGAGAACCGAAGGAGATCTATCCGTTTCTCGGGTCGTCGCGGCTCGCGGAGACGATCGACCGCTTCAAGGTGAGCGCCGTCGTTCACGGCCATGCGCACCAGGGCGCCTATCAGGGGCAGACGCCCGGCGGCGCCCCCGTCTTCAACGTCGCCGCCCATGTGGAGAAACCGACGGGCAGGCCCTACGCCATACTCGAGCTCTGAACTTGGCTTCTTTCTGTAGTCAGGGCCTCAGGACGACCTTGATGCAGCCGTCCTTTCTTTCCGCGAAAGTCTTGTAGAGTTCGGGGCCGCCGTCGAGCCCGCCGCGGTGGGTCACCACGAAGGACGGATCGATCTCGCCCTTCCGGATGCGGTCCAGGAGCGAAGGCAAATAGCGCTGAACGGGGGTCTGGGCCATCCGGAGCGCCAGGCCGCGGTTGATCGCCGAACCGAGCGGTACGTTGTCGAGATAGCCGCCATAGACGCCGACGACGGAAACCGTGCCGAAATTCCTGCAGCAATGGATCGCCTGCCGCAACACATGCGGCCGGTCCGTTCCCATGAAGGTCGCCACCTTCACGCGGTCGACGAGCGAATCGAGGCTTGCCCGGCTGTCGGCCTCTGTGCCCACGGCGTCGATGCAGGCGTCTGCGCCCCGGCCGTGGGTGATCTCCATGATGCGGTCGTAGATATCCTCAGCCATGTAGTCGAGCGTCATGGCGCCGGCGGACTCGGCAAGCCTCAGGCGCTCCGCGATCGTATCGATGGCGATGACCCGTTCGGCGCCGAGCAGGAATGCCGACCGGATCGCCATCTGTCCGACTGGGCCGCAGCCCCAGACCGCAATCGTCTGCCCGGGTTCGATGTTGCAGAACTCCGCGGCCATGTAGCCCGTGGGGAAAATATCGGAGAGGAAGAGCGCCTGCTCGTCCGTGAGTTCGTCGGGAACCTTGATCGGCCCGACATCTGCGTGCGGCACGCGCAGATACTCCGCCTGTCCGCCGCTATAGCCGCCGAGGAGATGGGAGTAGCCAAAGAGGCCCGCCGGCGAATTGCCCCAGAGCTTCGCCGCCTTTTCCCGGTCGGGATTGGTTCGCTCGCAGGCGGAATAGAAGCCTTTCCGGCAGAAGAAGCACTCGCCGCAGGCGATCGTGAACGGAACGACCACCCGGTCGCCGACCTGCAGTCCGGTCGCGCCCTTGCCGACCTCCACGACCTCGCCCATGGTTTCATGGCCGAGAATGTCGCCATTCTCCATGGATGGAATGAGGCCGTGAAAAATATGAACGTCCGATCCGCAAATCGCACAGGCGGTGACTTTGATGACGGCGTCGCGGTCATCTTCGATCTTCGGATCGGGCACGCTCTCGCAACGGATATCGCCTTTGCCGTGCCATGTCAGGGCTTTCACGTCGGAGCTCCTTGTCGATCGCTGAAAGAAGAGGAAAAGGACGGGGCGCGCTGCTCGTCCTTTCACGTTGCTCCAAACACGGAGCCTGGGCAGGTGTTCCCTGGAACCGGGCGATCACACGACGAGCACGAAATCTCCCGCGGTCAGGCCCGGATGCGTCGAAAGCACCGCGAACTGCACGGCCGTGTGACCGGAAAGGCTGCCGTCTGCGTCGTAGTAGAGCGCACCGCTCGTCGTGTCGTAGATGATCTTCTGGTTCGCGTTCTGCGCCGCCGTAGCATCGGCCGCCGCGTAGAACTGCGTCGCCGCCAGCGTACCGCCACTCAGCGTGGTGAAGATGCTCTTCGACAGGAAGAGCCTGTCTCCGGCGGTGAAATCCAGGACCGTGTCGACATTCCCAGCACCGAGAGCGAAGTCGAACTGGAAAATGTCCGCACCCGCACCCCCGAGGAGGGTGTCGCTTCCGCCGCCGCCCGAAAGGAGGTTCGCGTTCGCGTCGCCGCTCAGGCTGTCGTTGCCGGTCCCGCCCCAGATGTTCTCGACGTTGCGGATCGTGTCCTCGGCCACGCCCCCGACCGTAACGGTCGTGTAGGTGGCGCCGTCGAGTGTGACCGAGACCGATGCGGTCTTGTCGCGGTAGCTCGCCGTATCGGAAGCCGCCCCGCCGTCGAGAATGTCCGCTCCGCCGCCGCCCGTGAGAAGGTCCTTGCCGTCATTGCCGTTGAGGGTGTTGGCGAAGTCGTCGCCGGTAAGCGTATCGTTGCCCTTGCCGCCGAACACATTCTCGATGTTGCGGATGGTGTCTTCGGCGACGCCGCCGACGAAGACGAAGCTGTCGCTGGCGCCCAAGAGGGTAACATCGACCGACGCCGTCTTCTCCCGGTAATCGGCAGTATCCACGCCTGCGCCGCCGTCTATGAAGTCGGCGCCGAGGGCTCCCCGGAACATATTGCTTGCGGCATCGCCGACAAGCGTGTCGGCACCGGACCCCGAGAGAATATTCTCAACACCGCGGATGATGTCTTCGGAGACGCCGCGGACGAGGACGGTCGCGTTCGCCGCGCCGTTCAGCGTGACCGTGATCGCGTCGGTCTTCTCGAGATAATCCGCGGTGTCGATACCGTTGCCGCCGTCCAGCACGTCGTTGCCGAGGCCCCCTTTCAGCGTATCGGCGCCGTCATTGCCGATAAGGATATTGGCCAGACTGTCTCCGGTGAGCGTATCGGCGGCCGAGCCGCCCGCGATGTTCTCGAAGTTGCGGATCGTATCTTCGATCACGCCGGCCACCTTGACGGCTACAGGGGTGGCGCCGTCGAGGGTCACGACAACTGATTGCGTCTTGTCCCGGTAATCGGCCGTGTCTGCCCCGGCGCCGCCGTCCAGACTGTCGGCGCCAGCGCCGCCACGTATCGTATTGTTGCCGGCGTCGCCGGTCAGCACGTCGGCACCGGCACCGCTGAAGATGTTCTCGATATTGCGGACCGTATCCTCGGCAACGCCGCCGACCGTCGCAATAGCGCCGGCTGCGCCCGCCAGCGTCAGGACGACACCTCCCGTCTTGTCGCTGAAGTCGGCCGTATCGGACCCCGCGCCGCCGTCGATGGTATCCTGCCCACCGCCGCCCTTGAGAATGTCGCCGCCGCCGCCGCCCAGGAGGACGTTGGCCTGCGAGTCGCCGGTCAGCACGTCCGCGATGGCGCTGCCCGTGACATTCTCGATATTGCGCAGCGTGTCCTCCACAGCGTTGCCAACGATCACCTTCGCGTCGTTGGCGCCGTTGAGCGTCACCGCGATCCCCTTGGCGGAAGCCGAATAGTCGACCGTGTCGTTGCCCGCCCCGCCGTCGAAGACGTTCTGGAGCCCGTCGCCTGCGAACAGGTCATTGCCCGAGCCGCCGATGACATTCTCGATGTTGCGCAGAATATCCTCCGCGACGCCGCCGACGAAGACCGTCGCCGGGTTTGACCCGGCCAGTGTCACGACTAGAGGTGCCGTCTTATCACTGTAGTCAGCCGTGTCGCTGCCTGCACCTCCGTCCAGAAGGTCGGCGCCAAAGCCGCCGCGGAACGTATTTGCGGCGGCATCACCGGTAAACTGGTCGTTGCCGGATCCACCGATGACGTTCTCGATGTTGCGAACCGTATCCTCGGCCGTCCCGCCGACGGCTGCAACGGCATCGGCCGCCCCGTTGAGGGCCAGCACGACCGATTGTGTCTTATCGCTGAAGTCTGCGGTATCGCTGCCGGCGCCGCCGTCCAGCACGTCGGCACCGAGGCCGCCGCGAAACGTATTTGCAGCCGCGTCGCCGACGATCGTGTCGCCGCCCGAGCCGCCGACGATGTTCTCGATCTTCGCGACCAGATCCTCGGCAATGCCGCCGACCGTTACGGTAACGGGATTGCCGCCGTTCAGCGCCACGGCGATCGCCGCCGCCTTGTCGCTGTAGTCGGCGGTGTCGCTGTCTTCGCCGCCGTCAAGGGTGTCTGCGCCGCCTCCTCCCCTGAGCCAGTCGTTGCCGCGCGCACCCGAGAGCTTGTTTGCCGCCGCATCGCCGCCGAGCGTGTCGTCCGCCGTCCCGCCGACGATGTTCTCGACATTGCGGATCGTGTCCTCGGCGACGCCGCCGACGAAGACCGTAGCCGCATTCGCGCCGCTGAGCTGTACGACGACTGAAGATGTCTTTTCGCGGAGATCGAAGGTATCGATCCCGGTGCCGCCGTCGGCCGTGTCGTTGCCGACGCCGCCGGACAGCGAGTCGTCGTCGGCGCCGCCGTTGAGAATGTCGTTCCCTGCTTCGCCGCGCAGGATATTGCTTCGGTCGTCGCCGGTCAGGATGTCATTGCCCGACCCGCCATAGACGTTTTCGAAATTGCTGATCGTGTCCTCGGCGATACCGTTCACGAAGACGGTGGCGGGTGTCGCCCCCGCCAGGGTGACCACGACGGACTGGGTCTTGTCGGTATAGTCGGCCGTATCATTCCCGGTGCCGCCGTCGAGCACGTCGTTTCCGCCGCCGCCTCGGAACAGGTTGTTTTGGGCGTCGCCCGTAATAGTATCGTTGCCGGAGCCCCCGTAAACGTTCTCGATGTTGCTGAGAGTGTCCTCGGCCACGCCATTGACGAAGACCGTCGCGGCGGTCGCACCGGTCAGGGTGACTACGACTGAAGTCGTCTTTTCGCTATAGTCGACCGTGTCGACGCCCGCGCCGCCGTTGATCACGTCGGCGCCTCCAAGTCCCTGGATGAGATCGTCACCGCCGAACCCGCTAATCACGTCGTCTAGATTAGTGCCGATGAGGACATTGTTTCCGGCTGTGCCGTTGATGACTGCCATGGGAACTCCTCCCTAAAATCTTGCGGCGGGGCGGCCAGGATGTCGCGCCCAACCCTTAGAGAATTGCTGACGTAAAAAGCCGAGCACTGGTGATGTTGCGCGGGCCCCCTGGTGCGCGAGGCTCGCGCGATCATTAATTTGGTACCGGCGCGGGCTGAGAAATAAATGCGGCTTGTCGCCCGTTTCCCCCGCTCAAATCAATATCGATTACGTGCTGAACTTGGAGCCTCGACTGTGAATACCGTTCTAGGCCATACAATGTTCTAGGCAAGACAATCGCACGGGATAATCGCACCGGCGGCTGCGGTTGGATATATAATAAACCATATAGTGCAGGTGGAACCGGGAGCAGGGACAAGGCCCCTAGATCTCGATCATTTTAGGTTGAGCCTTACCGAAAATTATGAACGTGACGGATTCCAATAGGTTGAGACGCGAGCTACCGGCGGAAAACCGCACACGCATTCCTATCCCGCTCTAGGTGTAGCAGCAGCTCTTGAAAGCGGGCGGCCGATCGGGAACTCTGCAGCAGCACGTAGTCCCCGGAAACAAAGCATATAAGCTTCCCTATATTTCGGCACTAATGATTTGGTGAGACTATGCGTTCCGTGATGTTTGAAAACTTCACGGACGACACGACAAAAATCTCGGAGAAGTATCACCTTTTATGGGAAAGGGGCTACCTATGCTTACACGTAGGAGAATTGTTTCCGTATGCGCGCTGGGAGTATCCATCCTGCTGGTGCTCCCGCTTGTCTCGATCACTGTATTTGACGGATCTTCCGACAAGGCCTTTGCAGACAGCCGCGATGTCGGCCACAAGAAGGGCGACAAAGGTAAACAGGATAGCGGCGGTTGACCTACACCGGCGCGTAACAAGCTCCATGCCAGCTCGGAGGCTCAAGTGCCTCCTTTTTTTTGACTTCGAGCGCTCAAGATCTCAAGGGATTGGTGTACTGCACATGAAGCGCGGCAAGCGTCGCGCGATTGCTGATGTCCAACTTGCGGAAGATGTTGTGGAGGTGAATTCCGACCGTACCTTCGGAGGTCCCGAGTCTCGCCGCGATCATGCGGTTGGAGAGACCGCCGCAAATCAGCGCTGCGATCTCGCGTTCGCGCGGCGTAAGCAGACTGAACCTCTCCAGCGTCGCGTCGTTACCGACCTGAGACGCATTTGCCAGCAGATCGGCCGGCAGCCACTTCCCGCCCATGGCGACCTGCCGCATGCAGTCGAGCAGCGCTTCGGGCGCATACTCCTTCAGGAGAAGACCGGAGAGCCCCATCTTCAGCGCTTCCGCGATCTGCGGACCGCTGATCGTTGCGGTCAGGAAGATCACCCTCGTCAGACGCCGCGTGCCGCGGATCGCCCTCAGGATTTCCAATCCGCCCATGCCCGGCATGGCCACGTCGAGGACGGCAATGTCTGGCTGGAGGCGGGAAATGAGCGAAATCGCTTCGACGCCGCTTGCCGTTGCTCCGACGACGTCGAAGTCCGGCGCTGCGGCAATAATGTCCTGCAATCCTCGCAGGAGCAACGGGTGATCGTCGACAAGCAACACCGTATGCATCACCTGACCTCCAGCTTCAGCGGTAGCGCGATCTCGAGCCCGAGGCCCGGAGAATTCCGGCAGACCGCCAGCTTTCCACCAAGCTCCGCCACCCGCTGCGATAGCGAGAGGGGCTTCATCTCGAGTTCACCCGATATTCCCGTGCCGTTATCGGCGATCTCCAGGCTCAGGAGCTCCGCATTCCTAACAAAAGCTATCCGCAACACCGTCGCTCGTCCGTGGCGCACCGCATTGCTTGCGGCTTCGGAGATCAATTGCATTATCTCGTAAAGCATCCATTTGGGCACCACGAGCGGCGCGGGTCCGTGCGACACGTCGATTGCGCAATTCCACTGCGTTCTCAACAGGTCGAGAAATTCCGGAAGTTCCTGCTCGAGCCTGGCGAGATTGCCTTCCTCTCCCGTTCGGTTCTCATCCACGAATTTGCGGACACATTGCTGCTGTTCAAGGATGAGCGACCCAACCTCGGTCAGCTGCGTCTTTGCGCCATCCGGGATTCCTTCTTCGATCAGTTTCAGTTTGAGACGCGCCGCAGTGAGGTTCTGAAGCACGCTGTCATGCAGATCGCGGGCAAGCCGCATGCGCCCCTCGGAACGGGCGGCCTGGATAAGCGCGACACGCTCGAGCTCCGTCCCGACGCGGGTGGCGATGATCTGAGACAGATCTTTCGTGTCGTCGGCGGCGTTGGCAAAGCTGACGACGAAAACGCAGCCGCGATATCGAACACTGGAGAAGGCGGCGGAAAATACCTTGCGATCCGATTGCTCGGTGTTTGCGTGGATTTGGGGCAAATCGGCGAAGAGGCCATTCAGCGCCTCTCCGCTCCTGCGACCGCGTCCGTCGTAGTGATCGGGATCGTGACGACGCCAGAAGTCGGTGTGCCTGAGGTCGGCCAGTTGGAGCGTACCGCTGGCCCAGTATGCTACGCACCCCGATTCGAATTCCTGCTCGCGCCAGATGACGAGCAGATGCGCATCGCCAAGAACGCCGGAAGCATGTTCCAACAGGATGCTCAGCCACGACACCCGGTCCTCGCCGATTGCGCCCGGCGGCCACTGCGCGAGTTGCGCAAGGCGCTGCCGGCTTCGTTCGCGATAGGCTCCGAAATAGCCGAGCGTCGCGGCGACGAGCACGAAATAGATGGACCGCATGATGAAAACATTGAGTTCCGCGTCGCCGTCGAGAAGGTCGGGAAGGCCGACCACGAGTTGGACGAGAAGGGCGATCAGTGCTCCGAGCGCGGCACCCTTCAAACCCCAGCGCATCGTCATCGCCAGGATGACGAACGGAAGTATAGAAAAGAACGGGCTCGCCAGTTCGTTCGTCAGAAACGTCAGCCAGCCGACGACCGCCGCGTCGATACCATGGATCAGAAGGTGCACCGGGCTGATGAACGAGTACCGCAGCGGAAAGATCACCAGCGCAATTGCGAGGAGAAGGTAGAGGCCGAGAACGATGCGAGACTCGTAAAGAAGCGAGTTAGGCCGAGTGGGATCGAGATAGATCGCCAGGATAGCGAAGGCTGCCGTGATCACGCGACCGAGGCAGATCAGGCGTTCCGGATCGGTGCGCAACAGCCACTCGCGCGCCAGCCCGGCAAATTCCTTGGCGGGGCGGTGAGCGCGCGCAGGCGCGTCATTCCGGGTCGGCTGCGTGATCGCCATGCGCAAATCTGCCTTCGCGCTATCGCAGAAGTGAAAATTTATATTAGTATGTGGCGATCTTCACTGCGAATGGGGCGAAAGTCAACGATCCGATGCCGCCTAAGCGCGCCTGAAGAGACGCGCGACGCCGGAGCGGCCTCGGCCGACGGGCGCGCGCGGCTTGCCGAGGACCAGCGCGGCGACGGCAATGCCCAGCACGCAGACAGCGGCCGTCGTTGCGACGGGAATCCGGCGGGACGATCGTAGCCCGCCGTCTATGCCCCCGGGCTCGGCCGGTGCCCTGAACAGATTGCCATGGCTCCTCGCCACGCGCGGCGCGCGGCTCAGATAGCGCGCTGTCAGCTTCGCCATGAGCCGGGGGGTCATGTTCGGCGCGACGAAATGCGCAAACCGCGTCAGGTCGGCGACGAGGCCGACGGTCAGCGAATTGCGCGGGCGTTCCGCCAGGCGCACGATCGCCCGGGCAGCGCGGCGCGCATTGTAGACGGGCGGGGGAACGCTCAGCCTGCGACCGGTGTAATTGGCGCCGTGTCCGACCCCGGGTGTGTCCATGAAGGTCGGGTAGACGTCGCAGATGTGAATGTCGCGCTCGTCCGCAAGTTCCGCCCGCAGAGCTTCGGAAAAGCCCCTCAGGCCGAATTTGCTGGCGCTGTAGGCCGCGGCAAAGGGTGCAGAGGCGAAGCCGCCGAGCGAGATCATGTTGATGAAAATGCCGTGTCCCTGCTTGCGGAAGATCGGAACCGCCGCATGCGCGTCGTTGAGATGGCCGATCAGGTTGGTGCGGATGACCTGTTCATGCGCTTCGATCGGCGTTTCCTCGAAGCGGCCGACGGCGCCGACGCCGACATTGCTGAACCAGACGTCTATCTTGCCGAAGCTCATCGCCTTCCTGGCCAGGTCCTTGACCGCGTCGGCGTCCGTCACGTCGGTCGGGGCGACGAGAACCTCCGCCCCGAGTTCCCGGCAGGTTCTGGCCACCTCGTGAAGCGCGGCCGCATCGCGGGCCGCCAGCACGAGCTTCGACCCGCGCCGGGCAAAGGCCTCGGCGGTCGCCTGTCCAACCCCCGACGAGGCCCCGGTGATGACGACCACTGCATCTTCGAGAGAATTCAACATACTGCTCCTCCATCTGCAGTCGGCAACCGCATCGCAAGCATCGCCCCCGCCGCGTGTGGAACCGCGAGCGGTCGAAGATGTTCCGGCTCAGGCCGCTAACGCTTCGTCTTGCCGGCGTCCGAAACCTTGCCGCGATGCGGATCCTTCAGGTTCTCACCGACGGCGTCCCGGTCGCGTTCCGGATCATCCTTGGCGGGAAGGTATCCTCTCGGGCGCGTCTCCTTCGGTCCCTCCCACCGCGGCGACTGCTCGGTGGTGCCGGGCGCGCCTTCCTTTGGCGTTTTCATCGTCATTCTCCATCAAGCTGCGAGGCGAACCGACCAACTGGATCGCACTCATTCCTGGTCTTTCATGTCGGGCAGGGGATTGCGCTGGTCGGCATCCTCCAGGTCGGACTTGACGATGTATTCATCCCTCTTCAAGCGCGCCGCCTCTCGGGCGGCCTTGGCGTTCGGTATATCGTCCGGTTCGATCGGGGGTTTGTCGGCCTCCGGGCGCAGGTCGCTGTCATGCTCGACCGGCCCTCCCACAGTCTTCACATCAAGGGGGGCGGCCGATGGGCGCTTGGCTCTCTCCATCTTACTCTCCTGCTTTTTTTGGGTCAGGAGGGCAACGTAGAGCCGTAGGCGAAGTTCCATCGGCGGTCTTCTCAAGGCTCCCATGGCCCGGAACAAAGCCGGTCTGCTCGAGTTAGGGCCGCGTACTCGCCGGGGCAGCCCAGCGATGCCGATCGCCATTCTAGAAGGAGTCTTGCGAAGGAGTTCGTGACCATGGAAAAATTTCCGCACCCTCCCTTTCCCCGCCAAACCCAGGAAATGCCCGGCACTACCGATCGGATGCAGCCGCTGCCGGATCACGGGGAAAATTCGTACCAGGGTTCCGGACGCCTGAAGGACAAGAGAGCCATCATCACCGGCGGGGACAGCGGCATCGGCAGGGCCGTGGCGATCGCCTATGCGCGCGAGGGAGCGGACGTCCTCATCAGCTATCTGAGCGAGCATGACGACGCGATGGCCACCAAGGCTCTGGTGGAGGAAGCAGGTCGCAAGGCCGTGCTCGCCGCCGGCGACATCCAGTCGTCCGACCATTGCCGCAGGATCGTCGAAACGGCCGTTCGGGAACTCGGCGGCATCGACATCCTCGTCAACAATGCAGCCCATCAGGCGACCTTCAAGAACATCGAAGACATCAGCGACGAGGAGTGGGAGCTGACATTCCGGGTCAACATGCACGCCATGTTCTACCTGACCAAGGCAGCGGTGCCGCACATGAAGAAGGGCAGCGCCATCATCAACACCGCTTCCATCAATGCCGACGTTCCCAATCCGATCCTGCTCGCCTATGCGACCACCAAGGGCGCGATTCACAATTTCAGCGCCGGTCTCGCGCAGATGTTGGCCGAACGCGGGATAAGGGTGAATGTCGTGGCCCCGGGCCCGATCTGGACGCCGCTGATCCCCTCCACCATGCCCGAGGATACCGTCGCCAATTTCGGCAAACAGGTGCCGATGAAGCGACCGGGCCAGCCCGTGGAACTCGCCTCGGCCTATGTCATGCTGGCGGATCCGATGTCGAGCTACGTGTCGGGCGCAACGATTGCCGTGACCGGCGGCAAGCCTTTCCTTTGACCGGACGCCGGCCTTTCATTCACCGCCATGAAGTGGTGCCGTCGCGCCGATAGCCTCCACCGAAATCAAGAATGAAACGTACATTTCATTCTTGATTTTCTTCAGAACCTGTATTCCATTTACACATGGATTCTGAAGTCCAGCTGAGGGAGGTTTATCCATGAAACATCTATTGTCCGCCGCGGCCCTGGCTCTCATTACCGGCAGCGCGCATGCCGAGAACGTCAGCATCACCATCGCCCGTTCCGACAGCGCGTTCCTCACCATTCTGCGAAACGGCATGCAGGACCAGGCAGCCAAGCTCGATGGCGTCACCGTCCAGGTCGAAGACGCGCAGAACGACGCGAGCCGGCAACTCGACCAGGTGCAAAACTTCGTCTCTTCCGGGGTCGATGCGATCATCGTCGTCGCGGTCGACGGCGACAGCACGCCGGCGCTGACGAAGATGGCGACCGACGCGGGCATTCCGATCGTCTATGCGAACCATCCGCCGGCCGATGTCGACGAACTGCCCGAGACGGCGGCCTTCGTCGGCTCGAACGAGATCGATTCCGGCACGCTCGAGACGAAGGAAGTCTGCCGGCTGCTCGGCGGCAAGGGTGCTGCCTATGTCCTCATGGGACCGCTCAACAATCACTCCTCGCTTACGCGCACGAAGGACATTCATGACGTCATCGCCACCGACGAATGCAAGGGCATGAGCGTCATCGAGGAGCAGAGCGCCAATTGGGACCGGCTCGAAGCCGCCAACATCATGACGAACTGGCTTTCGACGGGACGGGAATTCGATGCCGTCATCGCCAATAACGACGAGATGGCGATCGGCGCGATCCAGGCAATGAAGGCGGCGGGAGTCGACATGTCGAAGGTCGTAGTGGGCGGCATCGACGCGACGCCGGACGGCCTGGCCGCCATGGCCGCGGGCGACCTGGACGTAACCGTCTTTCAGAACGCCATCGCTCAAGGGGCGGCCGCAATGGACGCCGCGGTCGCGCTTTCGCGCGACCACAAGACCGAGCGGCAGATCTGGGTTCCCTTCGAACTGGTGACGCCGGAGAACATGAAGGACTACGCTACGGCAAATCAGTAAGGCGGTCGTTGGGAGGCGCGATAGGGATGCCATGTTTGATGCCCCTCATCCGCCTGCCGGCACCTTCTCCCCACTGGATGGCCATTGGATGGGGTCCCCTTCGCCCCGCCTGCGGGGAGAAGGTGGCCGGCAGGCCGGATGGGGGGCAGGTTACGACACCGTTCGAATGAGTTCGCCCCTCTCCTAGGGTCGACCTAAAGACATGAACTTGATCGATTTCAAGGAGTTAGAGCGGGAGCCGGGCGGAAGACCGCACACACTCTTCCTCATCCCGCTCTAGGCAACGCAGCCAACCATTCGTGAATTTCATTCACAGGCATTGCGACTGGCGAGGTGCTTATCGCAGCCGCCCGGCTGCAGCATATTGCGCAACGAAAACATTGACCATCGCCAACGTCTTCTAGCCCGTATCGCCTTCGCGAACGGCGGGCGGAAAGGATTTTGCCATGCCTTTGGCCATCTTCGCATTGACGATCGCGGCCTACGCGATCGGCACCACCGAATTCGTGATCGTCGGTCTCCTGCCGACGGTCGCTACCGACCTCGCAATTACGCTGCCGCTTGCCGGCCTCATCGTCAGCGTCTACGCGCTCGGCGTCACCTTCGGCGCGCCGGTCCTGACAGCGCTGACCGGGCGGATCGAACGCAAGCCCCTGCTTCTCGGCCTGATGGCGCTCTTCATCGGCGGCAACACCGTGGCGGCACTGTCGCCGAACTATGAAGTGCTGCTCGTCGCACGGGTGCTTTCGGCCTTCGGCCACGGCGTCTTCTTCTCGGTCGGCTCGACGATCGCCGCCGATCTCGTACCGGAGAACCGCCGCGCCTCTGCGATCGCCATGATGTTCATGGGGCTCACGGTCGCGATCGTCACCGGCGTGCCGATCGGCACCTATATCGGCCAGGTCTTCGGCTGGCGGGCGACCTTCTGGGGCGTATCTGCACTCGGCGTCGTCGCCTTTGCCGGTATCGCCGCCCTGCTCCCGGGCACGCTCGCCAAGGCCGCCCCGGCGAGCCTCCTCGATCAGGTGCGGGTGCTCGGCTCCGGCCGCCTGCTGATCGTCTTCGCCATGACCGCGCTCGGCTATGGCGGCACCTTCGTCGCCTTCACCTTCCTGGCGCCGATCCTGCAGGCGGTCACCGGTTTCTCCGAACGGAGTGTCAGTCTGATCCTCGTGCTCTACGGCGTCGCCATCGCCATCGGCAACATCGCCGGCGGGCGGATCGCCAACACCAATCCCGTCAAGGCGCTGATCGGCCTGTTCCTCCTGCAGGCGCTCGTGCTGGTGATCTTCTCGTTCACCGCCGTTTCGCCGGTCCTGACGCTCGTGACGCTCGCCGCTCTCGGTTTTCTCTCCTTCGCCAACGTGCCGGGCCTGCAGCTCTATGTGGTGCAGCTTGCGATGGAGCACCGCCCCGGTGCCGTCGACGTGGCCTCAGCGCTCAACATCGCCGCTTTCAATCTCGGGATCGCGCTCGGCGCCTGGCTCGGCGGCACGGTGGTCGACTCTCCCCTTGGACTTGCCGCCACCCCTTGGGTCGGCGCCATCCTCGTCTCCGGTGCGCTTCTGCTGACGCTTTGGAGCGGCGTTCTCGACCGGCGCGGCGCGGTATCCGGCGAGCCCGCCACCGTCATAGGCTGAGATTTGCAGCAGACGGGCGCTGCCGCCGGCATTGCGGCAGCGCCCAATCCGGCATTGCATCGGGACCAACCGATCCGTATAAAGCCGGAACTCACCCCGGACCCGGTGAAACCCCGGGTGGCTCTTCTGGCCGCCGATCCGCCAGACAACGCAACAGCATCAAACCTCGACGAGCCGGCTCCTGCCGGCCTGGTGTGCTACTCTTGCGAAGAAAATCATGAAAACGACGATTACCAGCTATGAACGCGAATGGTTCTCCAACATCCCCGGCGACGTCCTTTCGGGCATTGTCGTGGCGCTTGCGCTGATACCGGAGGCGATCGGCTTCTCGGTTATTGCAGGCGTCGATCCGAAGGTCGGCCTGTTCGCCTCCTTCGCCATTGCCTGCGTTTCCGCCTTCGCCGGCGGCCGCCCGGGCATGATCTCGGCGGCGACCGCCGCCACCGCCGTCCTGATGGTCACGCTCGTCAAGGAACACGGCCTCGAATATCTCTTTGCCGCCACCCTGCTGATGGGGCTCATCCAGATCGCCGCAGGCTTCCTGAAGCTCGGCCGGGTGATGCGCTTCGTCTCCCGTTCGGTCATCACCGGCTTCGTCAATGCGCTTGCGATCTTGATCTTCATGGCGCAGCTTCCGGAACTCATCGGTGTGCCGCATGTCACCTATGCGATGATCGCGGCAGGGCTCGGGATCATCTACCTCTTTCCCTATGTCACGAAGGCGGTTCCCTCGCCGCTCGTCGCGATCGCCGTGCTGACCGCGGTCGCCTTCTGGACCGGAATGGACGTCCGCACCGTCGGCGACCTCGGCGCATTGCCGTCGAGCCTGCCGATCTTCGCGCTGCCGCAGGTGCCGCTCACCTTCGAGACGCTGCAGATCATCTTCCCCTACTCGGTGGCGCTTGCCGCCGTAGGGCTGCTCGAATCGCTTTTGACCGCTCAGATCGTCGACGACATGACGGACACGACGAGCAACAAGAGCCAGGAATGCATCGGCCAAGGCGCAAGCAACATCGCCTCCGGCCTCATCGGCGGGATGGGCGGCTGCGCCATGATCGGCCAGTCGGTGATCAACGTGACCTCCGGCGGACGCGGGCGGCTCTCGACCTTCGTCGCCGGCGCCTTCCTTCTCTTCCTCATCCTCGTCCTCGACGACCTCGTCCGCATCATTCCGATGGCCGCACTCGTCGCCGTGATGATCATGGTCTCGGTCGGCACCTTCTCCTGGCGCTCCATCCTCGACCTGCGCCGCAATCCCCTGCCCTCCTCCGTCGTGATGTTGGCAACGGTCGTCACCACCGTCGGCACCCACGATCTCGCAAAGGGCGTCCTGGTCGGGGTGCTTCTGTCGGGGGTGTTCTTCGCCGGAAAGGTCGCCCGCCTCTTCCATGTCCGTTCGATGCTCGACGAGAGCGGAAAGGTGCGTACCTATCATGTCGACGGCCAGATCTTCTTCGCCTCGACCGAGGGGTTCATCGCCGCCTTCGACTTCGCGGAACCGCTGGACAAGGTCGTCATCGACGTCGGCGAGGCGCATCTGTGGGACATCACCGCAGTCGGCGCACTGGACAAGGTGGTGCTCAAATATCGCCGCCACGGTGTCACCGTCGAGGTGATCGGCCTCAACGAGGCAAGCGCTCATATGCTCGACCGCTTCGCCGTGCACGACAAGAGCGAAGGCACGGAGCTCACCGCAACACATTGAATCCATGAGACCCGGGTCGATCGATCGACCCAGGTCTCGCCCACATGGACACGGTTGCCGTGCCGGCGAGCACGGCTCGACTTTGCGCTACCCGATCTCCGCGCGATTTCCGCCAACTCAGTCCTTCCGGCCCCGCCTCTCCAGGACGAACAGTTCACGGAAACGCTGCAGAACCCGATGATTCAGGACGGGTCGACCTGAAATCATGGACGTGATCGACTCCTGTAGTTGGAGTGGGATGCGCGCGGAAAACCGCTGCGCACCTTTGCTCTGGATCAGCTAGCCCTGGCTTTGCGAGGCCACTCCCGCGCGGGCGCGTTCTTCGGCAAAGTAGTCACGCGTCAGTTGGGCGATGACCGGGGACAGGAGCAGCAACGAGATCAGGTTGGGAATAGCCATCAGTGCGTTCAAGGTGTCGGCCACCAGCCAGGCAAAGTCGAGGCTGAGCGTGGCGCCGAAGAACACTGCGACGGTCCACACGATGCGGAACGGTATCGCGCTCACGGTTCCGATCAGGTATTCCCAGCACTTCTCGGCATAGTAGGCCCAGCCGAGGATCGTCGTGAAGGCGAACAATGCCAGTGAGATGGTCACGAGATAATTCCCGTAGCCGGGCAGCGCCGCCTCGAACGCCGCAGAACTCAGCACCGCTCCGGTTTCGCCCGATGCCCAGACGCCCGACACCATGATCGCCAGACCCGTTAGGGTGCAGACGATGATCGTGTCGATGAACGTGCCCATCATGCCGATGACGCCGGAGAAAACGGGATTGGCGGTCGAGCCGGCAGCCTGTGCGATACCGGCGGTACCGAGACCCGCCTCGTTCGAGAAGATGCCGCGCGCCACACCCATGCGGATCGCCATCAGCACAGTGGAGCCGAGGAAGCCGCCGGTGGCCGCCGTCGGGCTGAATGCCTGGGTGAAGATGGTGGCGATGGCCTGCGGAATGTTACCGGCAAAGACGACGAGGACGGCAGCCACGCAGACGAGATAGAAGATCGCCATGAAGGGCACGACCTTCTCGGCCACCGCGCCGATTCGCTTGATGCCGCCCAGGATCACCGCACCCGTCAAGACGGTCATCACGATGCCGCTGATCCACGTCTCGATGCCGAAGGCGTTCTCGACCGCACTGGCGATACCGTTGGCCTGGACCATGTTGCCGATACCGAAACCCGCCAGTCCGCCGAAGATGGCAAAGGCTGTGCCCAGCCACTGCCAGTGCTTTCCGAGTCCATTCTTGATGGCGAACATCGGTCCGCCGGCGTGTTCGCCTTTGTCGTCGACCTCGCGGTATTTCACCGCTACGACGACCTCGGCGTATTTCGTCGCCATTCCGACGAAGGCGGTAACCCACATCCAGAACAGCGCACCGGGTCCGCCCACCGCGATAGCGGTAGCGACGCCGGCGATGTTGCCCGTGCCGATGGTGGCCGACAGCGCCGTCATCAGCGCGGCGTAGGGCGTAATCTCGCCTTCGGCGGCCCTCCCCGGCCTGCGGCTTTTCAAGATCATGCGGAAGCCATAGGCCACTTTGCGGATCGGCATGAAGCCCAGGCGAAGCTGAAGATACAGACCGGTGCCAATGATCAGCACGATCATAGGCACGCCCCAAACGATGCCGTTGAGCCAGTTAAAGAATTGGTTGAGTGCTTCCACGAGACTGCTTTCCTCCCTGGTGCCATGTCTTTCCGCGAGCCTGAGCACGCCTGCGGCCTGACTAACTTCACCGGCGAATATTGCAAGCCGTCTTGTTCATGGGCCACAGGCACCTCGACTCATTCCGCTCGAGGATGGCCCGGGTGTCCCCCGTCTGCGAACACGCAGGCGGTACCCGTGGAGCCGGTTCGTCAGGCGCGATGGATACATGCCGGCCCCCTTGGGACCGCGATCATACATAGAAGTCGACGTTGGTGAATTTCATAGTTCGAATGCTTCTATTTATGAAATTGATGATGGCCGCAGATCGGCATGGGAAAGCGGCGCGGCCGGCACGAAACTGTCAGTATTCGGCGCGCGAACATACATAGCCATTCAGCCGTCAGTCGGCCCTTAGGAAAGGGCCGACACCCGGCATCGCCGGCTTCCGCATGGGTGCCGGCGTCTCTTCTCGTGGCAATCGCAGGCAGGTGGAACCCGCGGAACAAGTCGGGGCGGAATGTCGCATCCCGTTCTCGGCGCCGTGCGCACCTCAATCGTCGATGCGGAAGCCCACCTTCATCACCACCTGGTAATGCGCGACCTTGCCATTCACGATCTGGCCGCGAATCTGGTCCACTTCGAACCAGTCGAGATTGCGGGTGGTTTTCGAAGCACGCGAAATCGCCCCTTCGATGGCCTCGTCTATCGAGTTCGGCGAACTGCCGATCAGCTCGATCTTCTTGTAGACGTGCTCGCTCACGGTTTCCTCCTGAAGGATTCTGGTTTGATTCCAGGCTCGCCGGATCTCCTTGTTGGCGCGGCAAGGGACGGCGGCAGATCGCCGCCAGGGACAATCATGCCCCCGTTCGGCGCGAACCGCCAGCGCTCGAGGAAAATCGGCGTGCCGCGCTGGGCGGCTGGCCGCCATCGGGATCAAAATGCTCTATGACGCTCGCGGAGATGCCCGACACTTGATGAACGGTTGGGGCTTCGCTCAATCTGGAACAGATCGTCATGGTAAAAGTTCGGGCGGAGACGAGGGCAAATTGATGAAACAGAAACTTTTGGCGCAAGACGCGAGCGAACGTACCTTCATTCTCGTACTCGAGGAGGGCGACGAAGCATTCTCGGCTATTTCGGCCTTCGCAGCCCAGGCGGACATCGCGGGCGCCTCGGTGACGGCGATCGGCGCCTTCAGCAGTGCCACGGTGGGCTTCTTCCGTATCGAAAGCAGAGATTACCGGAAGATCCCCGTAGCGGAGCAATCGGAAGTTCTGAGCGCGATCGGCGATATTGCCCGCGACGAAGCCGGCCGCCCGAGCCTGCATTTGCATGCGGTTCTGGGATTGGAAGACGGGTCGACACGTGGCGGGCACCTTCTCGAGGGTTACGTCCGTCCGACCCTGGAGGTCATCATCCGCGAAAGCCCGACTGGATTGTGCCGGCCACCGGAACTCGGGATAGCGCTCATCGAGCTCGACGCTGAATGAGGCTCAGCTTTTCGCACTCGAATTCGGGTTGCGCTTGTCTTCCCGGCTGACCTCGCCTTTTGAGGCTTTGGAACCGCCGCCCCATTCTTTCGCCTTGCGGGCCTCGTCGCCGCCTACGTGACCCGGTTGGTTCTTCTTGGCGGTGCCGCTTTCGCCCTTGGTCTTGGCACGGTCCGGTTTGTGTTCCATCTCGGTGCTCCAATGCTTGTTTCTGGCCGGCACGCGCCGGCAACCTTCGACACGGCGACCGAACAAGCGAGAAACCGATCGGTTCCTCGCAAAGCATGCCGCGCTCTCCCGACTGCGGACTCTCTACCTGGACGCACATCGTATCCGGCAGGACGGGCCGCAATTTTCACCAGGGCCGCCAGCTGCTTGACCAGTAACGGCCCTTCAGATCGCTCAGCCGGTCCTCGATATCGGCGATCAGGTCCTCGATGCGCGAGGAGCTCCGCGAATGCCAATAGGGCCGGCTGGTTCCTGCAATGAGCAGCCCCAGAAGACCGACCACGGCGAGTGCCGTCCAGGCGGGATGTTCCCTTGCCATCTCGCCGGCCCTGCGGCCGGTGTCCGCGATGGCCCTGCCGGAATAGATGCCGAGATCGGAGAGCTTTTCGGTCAGCGCATTGACCTGCTCGCGCAACGATCTGACTTCCTCTTCCATGCTTGCCTGGTCCGGAACGCCCACCGATCCGTTCTTCGTATCGACCACGCCGCGCGGTATGGTGGATCCGAGTCGCTTTTCCTGTGCCATATGCTCATCCTCCGTGTCTGGGTCCCAACTTGTCAGAGACAGCAACCCGGAAACGGCGGCCGGGGGCCCGGAGTTCCTTTTGAGGTCGAATTTGGATCTGATGACGCCTGAGCAGGCGGATTAGGCAGCAACGGATTTAGAGCGGGATGAGGAAAAGTGTGTGCGGTTTTGCGCCCGCATCCCGCGTCACGTTCATGTTTTTAGGTCGATCCGACCTGCCTAAAAACATCGTGATCCAATGCCGGTTGAGATTCATCTTGAGTTTATAACGGCTGCTGCGAGATGATGATGGCGTTGGTGCTCTGTTGTCGGCACGTAGGGCGGTGCGGACAAGATTGCCGAGCGCGTCGGTCAGCGCGGGGAGGACTGCAATCTCACCTCCTCATCTCTGTGCTTGTCACAAAAGATCCAGCAGCGCCGCGTCTGCGGCGCGGGGAAGAGTTCTTCCAGCCCAAGGACTTGGGCTGGCTGGATCCCTGTGACAGTTTTTAGCCGGGGACATAACTGACGGGTGCTCGGGGAGATGGCTGACACGTCATACTGGCATGGATTTGGCTTCGGAGGGGTATTCCATGCCGTGGCGAGAGGTATCGACGATGGGAGAGCGGCGGGAGTTTGTGCGACTTCCGCTTGAGGAGGGTGTGAACCGGCGGGAATTGTGCCGGCGGTTCGGGATCAGCCCGGATATCCGCTATAAATGGCTGGCGCGGTGGGAAGCCGGCGACGGGGAATTGGCGGATCGCTCACGGCGCCCGCATATAGCCCGATGCGTTGCAACGAAGCGGTAGCGGCCGAGGTGCTTGCGGTGCGCGATGCGCATCGGGCTTGGGGGGCCGGGGCGGATGATTACATGCTGACAGGTAAACATGATACCCTGCCCTACTTCGACGCTTCGCGCGCCGGCCGCTTCTACAAATGCCGTTGGGCATCCATCCGGCCATGCAGGATGCGGATGATGTCGATCCGGTCGCCGCGATTCCGAAAATAGACGATGTGCGATCCTGCCGGGTATTTGAGATAACCCGGTCGCACATCGACATTGCGGCCTTTCTTCGTCCCTGCGGCCAGTCCCTCAAATGCAGTATAAAGCTGGTCTTGGTAGGTCTCCGCCTGTTCCAGAGACCAGCGGCGAGCCGTGTAGCGCCATATCTTCCGAAGGTCGGCCTTGGCGGCAGGAGCGAGCCGGAAAGGCCGTTCAGTCGCCATATTCGGCGCGCATTTCGGCTTTGAACGCTTCGTTGTCGAATGGCTCTGGCTCGCCGGATTCTTCGCCCTCGATCAAAGCCGCTTCCAGCGCCCTTACCTTCGCCTCGTGTTCTTCCAAAAGCCGAAGTCCAGCCCGCACAACGTCGCTGGCGGAGCCGTAGCGGCCGGTTTGCACCTGGCTGTCGATGAAACCGGCGAAGTGATCGCCAAGGGAAATAGATGTGCTTCTAGCAGCCATGGACATATCTCCTTGTTGAAGCGCAATATACCAGCAGTTGCTATTTTTTGGCAAGATCGGCCTAATGATGCTTACATGCAGCTATGTAAGCATCATGTCTGCCCGCTAACTCGCCACCCTCTCGAACGACCGGGAAATTGTACTTCGCGAAAAGCAGGTTCAGCGCCTGGGCCACAAGCCTCTCCTGCGGAATCCGCTTGCCCTTGTCGTCGCGGGTTCGGAAGCTGACTTCTTCCAGCGTCTCCCAATAGGCCGGCGGCAAATTGTGGGTTTTGGCCGTCTTGCCCGCGACGGCGGAATGTAGGTTCCCGCCGGCTGCGGGCTGCTGGCGCGGCCGCCGGCTGCTCGGCCGCCTTGATGGTGGTCGCTAGGAGGGAAGGCTCGCGACTCATGCTTTCATCCTTTCGTGCTTACTTATAATCATGCTTGCCTGTTCCGAAAGGAAGCTGAACAGGCCGGCGACTTCCTGGGCGGCACTTCCCTGCGGCTCCAACTCCTGTGGCGTCTGCCCCAAAGGCTGGTGCGTCCTCGTAGGCTTTCGGGCGGGAAACATGGATGGGCGCGACTGGTACGTTGAACCGATCCGTGTTCGCTGCGGCGTCGTCCGCCGTACTGCCCCCGGCGACCGCGACGGCCACTATGGTGTTTTCTTCGCTGCCCATCACATCGCGACAATCAACTTGACCAACAATCAATCGGTCAGTGATGTATCCGAACAGACGTCCGTTATGTCTCCGGGCTAAACAACAAGCACAGGGATGAGGTAATCAAACAAGCGCCGCGGGTATCCCAAATCTCAACGGGCCTTAGTGCGTTGGGAAGTGATCTACCTGCGGCCGGCATCTCCCGAAGGCCGCGAGCAGACGAGGAAGAACCTGCGGTAGAAGAACGTCCTCAGCCTGTTTCTGAGATCGGCATTCCTGCGCTGGGCCGCCGCGATCGGGCGGCGGGATGGCAACTCTATGTTCTCGAATCCCGCCTCTTCGATCAAAGGGAGAAGTCTTTCGACGGTGAGGCCGTCGCCGAAGGGCAGACGCTCCATGATCGTCGCATGGCGTTCGCTCATGGCCCCGTCGTAATGCGGGTCGTGGCCGATGATCTGCTCGAGGGCAGCCACCGCGATCGACGCCAGACGGCCGAGCGGCGTCGGTTTCGACCAGTCTCCGTCGAAGACGAGCAGCCTGCCGCCCGGCTTCAGCAGGCGGAACCATTCGGCGAAGGCCTGCTCCGGCTCTGTCAGCGTCCAGACGAGATGCCGGCAGACCACCGCATCATAGGTCTCGTCCGGCTCCATCGTGCGCTCGGCATCGGCCAGTATGAAACGGACCCTGTCGTTCCCAGCGTGCTTGCGCCGCGCGACGGCGAGCATGGCCTCGGAGAAATCGAGCGCCGTCACTTCGTGGCCGAGCGAAAGGAGCACGTTGGTCACCTCCCCCGTCCCGCAGGCGAGTTCGAGAACCTTCAGCGGCCTCGCCCCCAGTGCGTCGCGCATCGCTGCCGCCCAGGCGTCGAGCTCCGGCCCCGGCGGAATGCGATGGCCGAAGGCGAGGTCGAACGTTTGCGACCGCTTCGACCAGTATTCGCGGATATCTTCCTTCAGGTCGTGGTTGCGCATGTCCATGGGTCAGGCTCCGACGGCGGCGATTGCGGCAAGCGGACGCGGGCGTCTTGCGCGATAGCGGATGGAGCAGCTTCCGTCGAACTCGTGCTCGACCTCGACCTCGATCCCGAAGACTGCGCGGATGCGCTCGACCGTCAGTACCTCCCGCGGGCGCCCGAGCGCCACCAGCCGGCCGGCCTGCATCACCGCGATCCTGTCGCAGAACATAGCGGCGTGGTTGAGGTCATGGAGCGCTGCGACCACCGTCAGGTCCTGGCGGCGAACGAGGTCGAGCAGGCTGATCTGATGGCCGATGTCGAGATGGTTGGTCGGCTCGTCGAGGAGCAGGATCTTCGATTGCTGCGCCAGCGCCCGAGCAATGTGCAGCCTTTGCCGCTCGCCGCCGGAGAGCGTGTGCCAGAGGCGATCGGCAAGATGCGCCATGTCCACATTTGCGAGCGCCGCCCCGACGATCGCATCGTCCTCCGGCGACCAGGGCGAAAGCGGCCCGAGATAGGGCGTGCGGCCGAGCTCGACCGCTTGGCGCGCGGTGATCCGCTCGCCGGTCTCGGCCTGCTGCTCGACCAGAGCGAGCCTTTGCGCGACCGTGCGGCGGCCGAGCGTCCCGATCGGACAACCGTCCAGAAGCACCTCCCCCCTCTTCGGCTTGCGGATGCCCGATATGAGCGACATCAGGCTCGTCTTGCCGGAACCGTTCGGGCCGATGATGCCGAGGAACTCTCCCGTCTCGACGGTGAGGGAGACATCCTTCAGGATCTCCACCCCACCGGCCGACCATGAAACCCCGCTCGCCGAAAGCGTCATGCGCGGTCCCTCCTTTGTCCGAGTATCAACGCGAAGGCCGGGGCGCCGACGAGCGCCGTGATCACGCCGATCGGCAAGACCTGGCCGGGAATGAGAACGCGCGACAGGATGTCCGCGAGGATCATGAATACGGCGCCGATGAGCGCCGCTGCCGGCAGCAGGACACCGTGGCGGACGCCGACGAGCATGCGGGCCGCATGGGGGATGACGAGGCCGACGAAACCTATCGACCCGACGGTGGATACCATCACCGCCGTCATCATCGCCGAGACGCCGACGAGGGCGAAATAGGTTCGCCTGACCGAGATGCCGAGCGAGGCAGCCGATTCCGACCCGAAGGTAAACGCGTCGAGGGGACGGGCATGCCAGAGACATACGACGAGACCGAGAAGCGTCGCCGGCACGGCGAGCCAGGCATCCGGCCAGCGCACGCCCGAAAGGTTGCCGAGCAGCCAGAACATGATGCCGCGCGCCTGCTCGGCCGTCGCCGCCTTGGTGACGATGAAGGAGGTCAGCGCGTTGAAGAGCTGTGATCCCGCCACACCTGCCAGGATGATCGCCGCGGTGCCGCGGCCGGCCTTCACCGCCAGCAGGCTCACCAGGACGAAAGCGACGAGCGCGCCGATGAAGGCGCCGAGCGGCAGCGTCAGCATCCCGGCACCCACACCGAGAATGGCGACGCTGACCGCGCCAGTCGAGGCGCCGGCGGAGATGCCGAGAATGTAGGGGTCGGCGAGCGGATTGCGCAGCAGCGATTGCAGCACGGCGCCGGAGAGCGCGAGCGACGCCCCGCAGGAAGCGGCCACGACCGCACGGCTCAGCCGGTAGCTCCAGATGATGCCCTCGTCGATCGGTGCCAGCGGGTAGCCGGCGTTCCACAGCCGGTTCGCCACCGTCTGCGCAACGGTCTTGAACGGGATCGCCGTTTCGCCGATCGCAGCGCCCATCCAGAGTGCTGCGAAGAGGATGACGAGCGCGGCGAGAGCCGCGCCGACGCGTCCCGTCCCCGTTCGCCCGGCCAGGGTCAGCACGCGGCTCACTTGCCCAACCCACCCTTGGAGGCCAGCCCCGCCTTGGAGGCCAGCCCCGCCTTGGAGGCAAGTCCGGCCTCGGCGATGGCATCCGCCAGCGCTTCGATGCCTTCGATCGTGCGGATCGTCGGGTTCATCGCCTGCGCATCCATGGCGAACACATAGCCTTTGGCGACTGCCGGCATGAGGCTCGCCACGGGATCGGTCTTCAGGAATTCGAGTTTGGCGTCGAGGCTGTCGAGCGGGTAACGTCGACGTTCCATGGAGCCGGCCACGATCATGGTCGGCTCGGCTTTGGCGATGGTCTCCCAGCCGACCGTCGGCCATTCGTCTTCTGTGTCGATGATGTTTTCGATCCCGAGCGCCGCCATTATGTAGCCGGGTGCGCCATTCCTGCCGGCGACATAGGGGTCGGCATCGGCAGCGCTGGAGAACCAGAAGACGGCCGAGAGCTTGTCCCCGGCCGAGGCGACCTTGGCGCGCGCCGCCTCTTCTCGGCTTTTCAGCTCGGCGACGACCTTCTCGCCCTTATCCTGAACATTGTAGATATGCGCCAGCTCGCGAATTTCCCGGTAGACGAGGTCCATGGTGAAGACCTGCCGTCGCACGCCGTCGCTCGCCGCCGAGTTCTCCTTGCCGGTGCAATCCGAAGGCGATGTGTAGACCGGAATGCCGAGCTCCTCGAACTGCTCCGGCCTCGCGACCACGCCTTCCGGGCCGACCTGCCACTGAAACTGCACCGCCACCATGTCCGGCTTCTTGGCAAGTACGCTTTCGAAGCTCGGATCGTTGTCTGCCAGGCGTTCGACCTTGGCGTTGACCTCCTCGTAACCTTCAAGGACGGGGCCGACCCAGAGGGCGGTGCCGGCGACCTTATCCGCAAGGCCGAGCAGATAGAGGATCTCGGTGCTGCTCTGGCCGATCGAGACGGTGCGCGTCGGCGTCTTGTCAAAGGTGATCTGCCGTCCGCAATTCTCGAGTGTCAGCGGATAGGTCGTCTCGGCAGCGTAGACGGGATGGCCAAGAGCCGCTGCGCCGATGGAAAAAGTAATGAGACCCGCAATGAGCGGTCGTTTCAGAAAGCTGTTCATGAATAGTCCCCGAGTGTGAGGCCGCTAGGCGGCCGTGATGGTCAGCCTGCCGATCGGGTTCGATCGGACGAGTGACGGCTGGACCTCGGGGAAACTGATGAAAGTGTGCGCCGCGAGGCGCGAAAGACGGTCATGGCTTGCTCCTGTTCCGGGCATCCCCGCCCGTGACGTTGGATCGATTTGACGGCAGGTCTCCTGGCTCACGGACAGAGTCGCTCATCTGCCTTCCCGCGCAACGCGCGCAGTGGCTGGCGCCTTGGCGCCACAAGGATGAACGACGATCCGCTTACAGTTGCGGGGGCAGCCACGGTTTTGGTCCCTCTTGGGTCGTCCCCACCGTGTTCCCTATTAATCCCCTCCACCTCACGGGTAGGGGAACCGTCCGGCTCAGTTAATGTGGAACGCAGCCCCCGGTCAAGGTGAAACGCGACGCCGCGCCTTGCATCGGGCTTCAATATGTTATGTTATTACACTCGTCAACAGAAAGTTATGTAATACCATTTCATTCCCGCGCCGGACCGTTCCGATTAGCCTTCACCGGCACCGCTAGGTCAGCATCGGCCACTATGGCTTTAGGCCATCACATGGCCGCAGGATGATGGGTTCCCGGCTTTGCGCCGCGAGTTCGCGGCAGCCGCCGGCATCGCAAAGCGTCCAGCCGGAGACGGTCGCGCCGGAGGCGGCCAGGACGAGTTCGGGAAGCGGCGGCAGGTCGGGCGTCCAGACCCACCAGCGGCCCTGACGACGCGCATTCTCTCCCGGTTCCATTCCCGCACCCGAGCCCTGCACGCGCGCCTCCTCAAGAACGAGACCCTCTGCCGTAACGGCCCAACGCTCCTGCCATTCGGTCTTCTCGACCGAATGGGTCCAGCCGAGGGTGAAGACACCCGCAGCAACGGCGACAACCTTGCCGCCGATGATGCAGGCAAGCGCGCTCATGCCGGTTCCACCGTCTGCCGGCCAGCCTGGCGGGCGCGCCGCCAGATCAAGAAGGCGAAGACCGCGGAGAGTGCGAAGCCGACCTCATCGGTGATCGGCAGCGCCGCCAGCAGCGTGAAGGCGGCCGCGGCCGCGAGCACCCGCTCGAGAACCCCGAGCCGGACGGCGGCGAAGCCCACCACGGCGGCACCCCAGAGCGCGATCGCCAGGCCGGTCTTGACGACAATATAGGCGACGGCAGCCGGATAGCCCACGATTGCGGCCATCGCGCCCCCATCCTGCAGCATCAGCGCCGGCGAATAAACGGCCATGAACGGGATGACGAAACCGGCCGCCGCCACCTTGATCGCCTGGATCGAGATCTTCAGCCCGCTTTCCCGCGCGATCGGTGCCGCCGCGAAGCAGGCAAGCGCCACCGGCGGCGTCAGATCGGCAAGAATGCCGAAATAGAAGACGAACATGTGGCTGACGATAAGCGGCACGCCGAGTTCCAAAAGCGCGGGCCCGGCGATCGACGAGGTGATGATGTAGTTCGGGATCGTTGGTATGCCCATGCCGAGCACGAGGCAGGTGACCATCGTCAGGAGCAACGACAGAAACAGGCTCTTGCCGCCGACCGAGACGATGAATTGCCCGAAGGTATTGGCCGCTCCGGTCAGCGTCATCGTGCCGATGATCACGCCGACGAGCGCGCAGGCGATCGCCACCGGAAGGGCCGTCTTCGCCCCTTCGGCAAGCGCATCGCGGCATATCACCAGGGTCTCCCGGCCACCCTTCAGGAACGCGTTGCCGGCAATCAGCAGCGCCAGCGCTGCGATGATCACGCCGATGCCGAACTGGAAGAAGGCGGCCGCCACGAGGCCGAGGCCGACCCAGAAGATGATGCGTATGACACCGGCGGGAAGGCCGAGCGCAAGCGAACTGCCGAGGATCAGAAGGCCGGTGAAGGCGAGGCCGACCGTGCCGGCGAAAAGCGGCGTGTAGCCGGAGAACAGCAGCCAGACGAGCGCGGCGAGCGGCAGGATCAGATGCCACTGTTCGAGGATTGCCGCCCTGGCCGAGGGCAGTTGGTCCTTGGGCAGGCCGAGCAGCCCGTGCTTGCCGGCTTCGAGATGGACCATCCAGAAGGCGGAAGCGAAATAGAGGATCGCCGGTATGACCGCGGCCTTGACGATCTCGTAATATTCGACGCCGAGCGTCTCAGCCATGATGAAGGCGACCGCGCCCATCACAGGCGGCATGATCTGCCCGCCCATCGAGGCCGTTGCCTCGACGCCGCCTGCAAAGGCCGCCCGATAGCCGAACTTTTTCATCAGCGGGATGGTGAACTGCCCGGTCGTCACCACATTCGCGACGCCGGAACCGGAAATGGTGCCCATTAGGCCCGAAGAAATGATCGCTACCTTCGCGGCTCCGCCGCGCTTGTGGCCGACGAAACTCAACGAGACATCGTTGAAGAGCCGGATCATGCCGGCCTTTTCGAGGAAGGCGCCGAACAGGATGAAAAGGAAAATATAGGTCGAGGAGACGAAGGTCGGGATGCCGTAGATGCCTTCCGTGCCATAGGCCATGTGGTCGATCACCTGCGAAAAGTCGTAGCCGCGGTGGTCGAGCGGCGGCGGCAGATACTCACCCAAAAGGCAATAGGCCAGGAACACGCCGGAAATGATCGGCAGAGCCGGCCCCATCAGTGCCCAGGCGGCGGCAAAGACGACGCCGAGCGCGATGACCCCGAAGACGATGTCGCGCGGCAGTGGGTCGCCGGCACGCGCCAGGAGTTCCGCATATTCGTAGCACTGGTAGAAGGCGACCGCTGCGCCGAGGAAAGCAAGACTCCAGGCGATGATTTTTGCAACCGTGCCGCGGCCTGCCAGCGTCGCCAGCAGGGGAAATACGAGGACCGTGACAAAGCCGACGTGCACCGCGCGCACGATCTGGCTCGCGAAATCGACGAGATGCGCCGCGGTGGCGATCTGGAACACGGAAAAGGCCAGGGCGATGGCAAACAGGATCCGCCCGTCCCATGTCGCCGGAAACGCCCGGGTCAACGCGTCGTGCCGGTGCAGTTCGGCCGACGCAGATCCGCTTTGCTCATTGGTATTGTCGATCATGATTCCTCCCCCGAATTCCTGAAGCCCGTCGCATTCAACCGAATTCTGCGACGCGCTTCAGGGTGTTGTCTGCCCGTCATTATTTAAAACCGCTTTGCGGTTTCGGGAGACATGGGTCAGAGCAGGCCCTTTTCCTTGTAGTAGCGCTCCGCCCCCGGATGCAGAGGAATAGGCATTCCCTTCAGTGCATCCTCGATGCGGATATTCTCCGCCGCCTTGTGAGCCGCCGTCAGGGCGGGGATGTTCTCGAAGAGCTGCTTCGTCATCTGATAGGCGGTTTCGTCGGAAACCTCCGAATGGGTGACGAGAAAGTTGACGACGGCGACCGTCTGCACATCGCTGTCCTGGCCCTGGTAGGTGCCGGCGGGGACGGTCGCGGCGATGTAGGGCGCGCCGAGCTTGGTGGCGATCTCTTCGGGGACGGCGACCATCTGTACGTCGAGCGAAGTCGCCAGATCCTTGAACGAAGAGACGCCCAGGCCGGCCGACTGCAGCGTCGCATCGAGCTGCCGGTTCTTCATCAGTTCTACCGATTCGGCGAAGGGCAGGTATTCGGTCTTGCCGAGATCGTCATAGCTCATGCCGGCAGCGGCGAGGATCGCCCGAGCGTTCAATTCCGTGCCCGACTTCGGTGCGCCGACGGAAAGGCTCTTGCCCTTGAGATCGGCGACGGTCTTGATGCTCGACTCCTTCGACGCCATGATCTGGATATAGTTGGGATAGATGGCGGCGATACCGCGCAGCTTGTCGAGCGGGGCCTTGAAGCCGGCATCCGTGTTGCCTTCCCAGGCAAGCTTGACCGAATCGCCGAGCGAAAAGGCGATCTCGCCACGCCCCTGCTGCAAGAGGTTGAGGTTCTCGACCGAAGCCTTGGTCGCCTGCACCTGCGTGCGTACGCCCTCGATCTTGTCGCCATAGATCTTCGAAAGCGCGACGCCGAGCGGGTAGTAGACCCCGGAAGTGCCGCCGGTCAGGACGTTGATGAATTCGGCTGCGCCTGTCGAAGCCGCGGAAAGGGCGATGGACGCACTTGCGATCGCCGCGATAGCGGCGCGTTTCACTATTCCATTCACAGAAATTCCTCCCAATCATTCAAATCTGGCGCGGAAGACCGTCCTCCGGAAACGGGCCGCGGCGTTACACTAGCAAGAGATCGGCTAACTCTAAATGATTGATTTTGTGGAAGCGCAATCGACAACTTCGCCAAACAGACGGAATCTTGCCTGCTTGCCGCAGCGATCGGCGACAATCCGCCTTCCGCCTGCCCTCGGACGAAATCCTGCGTAAACGCCGCCCATCCGGCGACGTGCGGCGCTAAAGGCATTAAGGTTCGATTTCAGCGGCGGCAGCTATCGGCCGCGCGTTCCCTTGCAGCGGCGGCGATAATCGACCGAGCCGCTCCTCTCGTCAGGCCGCGTTTGCGTTGGAATGTCAGGCTCCAACCGTTTCCGCTGGCCTGCCAGCCGTCGGCCACCGATTCCGAGCGGCCGGCCGTGGCGCCCTGCCTCCCGGAGCGCGCCTTCAATCTAGATGCAATTCCTGCAGGGTCGATCAGGATAACCAGCATGAAACCGATCGGCGCGAGCATGTATGGGGGAATGCCTGTCGGTACGCTCGCGAAAGCGGCGATCGACACGGCCACGATAATGCAGATCAGGTTCGTGAACGGGTGGGTGATCGTCCTGAAACACGCTTCAGAGACAGTGGTGTTCCGTCCGTAGTCCGACAATGCCATGGGAGAGATCCATCCGGTTGAGTTGTTCCCCTGCCGAGATCACGATGACTTTAGGCCCCGTCGACCCAAAATCATGGAACGTGATCGTGCAAGGAGCCAGAGCGGAATGCCGGCGGCAGACCGCACACACTGTCCGCTCCAGACTCCAGCGGCGCGAATGCTGCAATATGTACCCTGAGGCACAGCTGGCAACGGGCCTAAGACCTTTGCCCTTACGGGGTCGGACCAAGGTCCTATAGATGGGCGCGGATGGCACTCTAGCTTCCTGGCTTCCCACCTATACAAGGACCTAAACCTTTTTAGCGACACTTGAGGCGGGGCCTCGCCGCTTCGGCGGGGTCCCGCTTGCGTCGTCAACCGAGGGCCGGCGGGGAATCGCTTTGCAGACATGCGAGTGCCCGCGCAGGGGATGACGCGGGCACTGCAACAGGTTGGGGTCCTGAATGTCGCTGGGGGACAGAAGCGACACCTGTTAATTCTTCAGACGAAAATTTGTTCCGCAGCCGCGGGCGCGAAAAAAGCGACGCCGGCACGCTGCCGTCCACCGCGCAAGCTACCCGGCAGCCGCTACGGCGAAACGGTGCCGATAGTCGCCCGGAGACAGCCCGACGATGCGGTGGAACAGCTTGCGGAAGGCGGCCGCGTCCTCGTAACCGACGGACCAGGCGATCTGTTCGACCGAGCGTTTGGTGAACTCCAGGAGCTCACGCGCCTTGCCGACGCGCAGATGCTGCGCATATTCGATCGGCTTCATTCCTGTCGCCGCCTTGAAACGGCGCAGGAACGTGCGATCCTCCATCGCCACCACTTTGGCCATCTCCGCGACGCTGACGGCGCGGGCCTCGCGCGTCTGCAGCCAATGCTGCACTTTGAGAATCGCCTCGTCGCCATGGTTGAGACGCGGCGAAAAGCTGGAATAGTGCCGCTGCTCGCGTCCGGCCGGATCGATGAGCAGGAAGCGCCCGGTCTCGACCGTTACCGTAGGACCGAACAGGCGGTCCACGAGGCGCATGCCGAGGTCGGTCCACGCCATGAGGCCGCCGGCGGTGATGATGTCGCCGTCCTCGATGACGATCTTGTCCGGATCGAGCCGGACGTCGGGGAAACGGTCGCGGAAGGCGTTGGCGAACAGCCAGTGCGTCGTCGCCGGGCGACCCTTGAGCAGGCCGGTCGCCGCAAGCACGAAGGTGCCGCCGCAAGTCGATGCCAACGTCGCGCCCTTGGCATGCCGGTCAAGCAGCCAGCGCGCATAGGGCGCCGCTTCCTCTGCCTCCATCGGTCCCGTCAGCCGGCCGGGGACAAGCAGGATCTCCGGCGCTTCCCGTGACCCGAGTTCGGGATGGGTGTCGAAACATCGCGCAAGACAGCCGTCGTCCTGAAGCCGCCAGTGAGTGATCCGCGCCACCGGTCCGCCGCGCTTCGCGGAGAACTGACCCGCTATGCCGATGAGATCCGTCATGCCGTGGACCATCGCCATCTGGCAACCCGGATAAAGCATGAGTCCGATCTCGGCCTTCGATGGCAGTGCTCGTCCCTTCGCCATGTCGCACCTCTTTGTCGGTTTCGGCCCGCCTAATGTCCGATCCGCCAATCCCGATCATTTCGCAATCGGCCTAATTCTTCAAGCACGGGGGGCGGCAAGTACAGCACGCCAACCGGCAATCTTCCAACCCGCTGAAAGGATGAAGAAAATGGCTACGATCACCACCAGGGACGGCACCCGCATCTTCTACAAGGACTGGGGCTCGCGCAATGCTCAACCCATCCTCTTCTCCCATGGCTGGCCGCTCACGGCCGACGTATGGGATGCGCAGATGGTCTTCTTTGCAAACAAGGGCTACCGCGTCATCGCTCACGACCGCCGCAGCCACGGCCGCTCGGACCAGGTGTGGGACAGCAACACCATGGATCGGTACGCCGACGACCTTGCCGAATTGATCGAGGCGCTGGACTTGCGGAGCGTGATCCTTGTGGGGCATTCGACAGGCGGCGGCGAGGTTACCCGTTATGTCGGCCGGCACGGCACCGGGCGCGTGGCGAAGGTGGCGCTGATCGGCGCGGTGCCGCCGCTCATGCTCAAAACCGAGGCCAACCCCGGCGGCCTGCCGATCGACGTCTTCGACGGCATTCGCAAAGGCACCTACGACAACCGCTCGCAATTCTTCAGGGATTTGACGATCCCCTTCTACGGCTACAACCGCGAGGGTGCTGCCATCTCCGAGGGGATCCGCGAGAGCTTCTGGCTGCAGGGCATGATGGGCGGCCTCAAGGGCCAGCTCGACAGCATCCGCGCGTTTTCCGAAAGCAACTTCAATGCCGACCTGGCGAAGTTCGACAAGCCGACCCTGGTGCTCCACGGCGACGACGACCAGATCGTGCCGATCGGCGCCTCGGCGCTCTCGACCGTCAAGATCGTCAAGCACGCCGTACTGAAGGTCTACGAGGGGGCCGATCATGGTCTGACGCAGACCTATCAGGACCGCTTCAACGCCGATCTGCTCGAGTTTATCGAAACCTGATCACCGACAGCGCCTCGCACTATCAGTAACCTCCGTCGAGGGTAGCGGCTGTGCCGTCGCCCTCCCCGCTCCTTCCCGGCCCACAGGAGATCACCATGATCCCCGGATCTTCCATCGAGACCCTCCTCGCCCTGCACGTCGTCGTCAGTCTGATCGGCATCGCAAGCGGCCTCGTCGCCCTCCCGGCGCTCGGCGCCGGCCGCTGGCTCGGCCATTGGCACGCAGTCTTTCTCGTCACCACCGCGGCGACTAGCATCACCGGCTTCCTCTTCCCTTTCAGCGGGATCACGCCCGCACTGGTAGTCGGAGCGATTTCCGTCCTCACCCTCGCCATCGCTCTTGCCGCACTCCATGTCTTTGCGCTCCGCGGCCGGGCGGGGCCCGCCTATGCCGTGAGCGCGACTTTCGCGCTCTATCTCAACCTTTTCGTTCTTGTCGTGCAGAGCTTCCTGAAGGTTCCGGCACTGCAATCGATAGCACCGACGCAAACCGAGGCCCCCTTCGTCGTCGCGCAGGCCCTGTTGCTGGCGGCAAGCATGGCGCTCGGCGCAGCCGCGATCATCGGCTCGCGACAGGTTGCCCTGCCACTGCCGGTGCGGGGCTAGAGCACTTCCAGGAAAAGTGTGTAACGGTTCTCCGTCCTAAAGTGCATCGTTGCAAAGGGTTAGAGCGGGATGAGGAAAGTGTGTGCTCCGCCAGGAACGATCAGAAGCGCGCCGTATCGATACGGCGCGCTACCTGCTGTCGGTCAATGCTCGTTGGCCGGCGCTCCGTGTGCGGTGACGATCGCCTGGGCTTCCTTGCCGTAGAGTTCCTCGAAATGATCGAAGTTCTTGGAAAAATAGCCGATTCCCTGGGTGGCGGATCTGAGCGAGCGCGCCAGATCGTCGAGCGCGCTGCCGGGTAGAAGGGCGCGGAAGATGTCCCAGCCTTTCGCGGCTTCGTCCCGATCGAAGCCGAGCACCTGGCCCTTCAACGAGGCAACGATCGGAACGAGACTGCCCGAATAGACCGAGGGGACATGGATTTCGACGCGAAAGACCGGCTGCATCAGGACGGAGGCGGCCTGCGACAGCGCCTGCCGGACGCCAAGCTTGCCGGCCGTGCGGAACGCATATTCCGAGCTGTCGACCGAATGGTGCTGGCCATCGGTGAGCAGCACGCCGACGTCGATGACCTTGAAGCCGAGGGGGCCCTTCTCCATCGCCTCGCGTGCGCCCGCCTCGACCGCAGGAATGTAATTGCGCGGCACCGCACCGCCCTTGACCGTCTCGGCAAAGGAAAATCCGTCGCCTCGCCCGTTCGGATGGACGCTGAGCTTCACATCCGCGAATTGCCCTGCCCCGCCGGTCTGCTTGCGATGGCGGTAATGAACGTCCGAGGATTTCGAAACGGTCTCCCGGTAGATCGGGCTCGGGGGCCGGTCGCTCACCTCGACATGGAAGACGTCCGACAACGTCCTGCAGACTTCGCGCAGATGCACCGGGCCTTGAGCGCAAACGAGCTGCGCCCCTGTCCCCTCCTCCTGCATCACCTTCAGGCCGCGATCGGTCTCGGCGAGTTTCGCAAGGGTCTCGGAGAGCTTGGTCTCGTCGCGTTCGCTCGCCGGCACCAGTATCCGTTCGAGCATGGGGGTCGGCGGGGTCGTCCAGTCGGGCGGAGCGACGGCCGCACCGGCCGTCAACAGCGACGGGACCGGCAGGTGGTCGGATTTCACCGCTCCGAAGAGCTGGCCCGCCTCGGTTACGCCCGAGCCGATGGGCCGGCCGCTTGCGGGATCCTGCAAAGCGCCGAGACTTGCGCCGCCGAGCGTCGCCCCCTGCTTCACTCCGTTCTGGAGAGCGCGGGCAAGAACCGTCTTGCCGACGCTCTGGCGATAATGGGCATGGAAACTGACCGCGAGGAGCGTCGTCTCGTCGACGCCGGCACCCGCGGCTAGGCGCTTTCTCAGCGCTTCGGCGCGCGGCGCCTCGTGCCGGAGCGCCTTCATCAGCCGCATCAGGCCGTTGCCGTGGCTGGCCGAGCCGAGGAGCACCGGAATGATCTTGTTTTCGTTCAGAACCCGTGTCGAGATCGAATAGATCGCGTCGCTCGCCGGCTCGCGGTCCTCGATGAGTTCTTCCAGCAGCCAATCGTCGAATTCCGAAAGATGCTCGAGAAGCTCCGCGCGTGCCTCGTGTTCGCGCTCGAGCGCGCTTTCGGGGATCTCGAAGAGGGAGGAAGGCTGTCCCTCGCGATAGCGCCAGGCTCGCTCCGAAATCAGATCGCAGCTGCCGATGATCCTGTCGCCGTCGCGGATGGGAATCTGCCGCAGGATGAGCGGGCGGCTGCAGAAATCCTGCAGGGCGGCGACGATGTCCCTTATGCGCCCTCGCGGCTCGTCCATGCGGTTGATGAAGAGGATGCAGGGTGTGCCGGACGCCTCGATCATGCGCAAGTAAGGGGCGGCGAGAACCGCCTCGTCCAATATCGGCGAAACACAGAGAACACATGCGTCGCTCGCGAGCAACGCATGCTGCGCATGCGCCAGGGCCTCGTTGTTGCCGGGGACGTCGAGCGCGCACCAGGCCTCGCCGCCGAATTCGAATTCGGTGAGACCCAATCCATATGGCGTAACTGATTTTTTCGGCTCGCCTCCCAGCGAGCCCACCCTCTCCACGAGCGTTGATTTTCCGATCTGCGAAGGACCGAGTACAGTAAAGCAGCGCATCGGCGTTCCTCCCTCTGCCAGGATGACACTGCCGACAGGATGCCCCTCGACGAGCCAAAGCGCCAGAGATTGGTGCTTTTTCTTGCAAAAATTGCGCGTTAGCAGGAGTTGACGCGGCCTATGCGGGCGCGCTCGGCGCGAACTCCGCGACGAGTTCGTGGCGATCTCCGGGATAGGTGAGCAGCACGCTGGTGACCGGTACGCCGCCGCTCCAGGTCCGGCGCTCGATGACGAGACAGGCCGCACCGACCGCAATTTCGAGCGCCTGTGCCGTCGGGCGGCTTGCCGCGACGGCCCTTATGCGATGCTCCGCGGTGCTCCACGGCACCTTGCCGAGCAGCCACGAGCCCGGGGCGGCGGTCTCGAACGTCTCGGTTTCGGCTTCCGGCACCGCCGAAAGATTGATCACCCGCTCCTCGAGGCAGAAAACGCGGCCGCCGGCAAAATGGCGGCAGGTGACATCGAGAAGCCGCGACGATACAGGCAGATCGATGCGCCCCTCATCGCCGGCACGCATCTTGCGCACCGCTCGCTCGCCGAGACGGTAGGCGTAGTCGAGCCCGAGGGACTGTACCTCCCGCTTGACGTCGTGAATCTCCATCACCGCGGATTGGACCTGCGGAAAGCTGACATAGCTTCCGGACTTGCGCCGCCGCTCGATCAGTCCCCGCTTCACGAGTTCGCTCAGGGCCTTGTTCACGGTCATTCGCGAACAGCCGTATTGCTCCGTGAGTTCGTGCTCGAAAGGAATGCGGTACCCCGGCGGCCAGTCGCCGGAAAGAATGTGGCCCTCGACCTCGCTCAGAATTCTCTGATGCAGCGACAGGGGCTGTTCCTGGCGTTTTTCTTCGGTGTAGGCACGATTGCTGGAAATGGCGGGGCCCTCGCTCGTAAACGACCCCGTACCTTACCCATTTCGCGCCAAGACGACAGCCCTCCCGCATGTTTCCTGACGCGTCGCCGCTTCAAGAGAAGGACATGCAGCAGAGGCGCTTCAATAGAAGAGGTGCCACGGCGCCAGGAAGGCACGCGCCCACTCCTGATCCCGTTCGCCGTCGCCCGGGGCGTTCTCCCGGTCGGGACGATCGTTCGCCGGCTCCTTGCTCACCGCAGGTTTGCGGGCCACGCCGGTGCGCGGGGGTGGGACGAGGTAGCCGAGGGTCATTCCGCCGAGATAGAACATGCCTTATCCTTCTCTTATCCGACCTGCGGGGCTCGATCCTGTCACAATCCGGTCCGCTGTCAATAGTCTACTAAAATTATGATCTACTAAGGGTACCGCGTCTGTTGCAACGTCTGGGGGAGATTTGCGCGGCCGCTCGGATGCGGCACTTCGCCAACGCAAGTGTCGGCCGGATCGGCCCGGCTGGACTGCCGGCGAGTTGTCCGCGGACAACCAATGAACAGCCGGACGACAAAACTGCAGCGCCCCTGCAGCACAACCGAGCTTTTTGTTAAGCGTTTGTAAAATGGCAACGAATCGGCGCATAGTATAACTGCGCAGATCAGCTCCCATTGGTGAATTTTGCGCAGTTTTTGGAGAGTAGGAATGTTGCAGCAGAGAATCCAGAGTCTTGAGGAGCAGGAGCATTTGCCGTCGCTCTTGTCTGCCGACGCTCAGGAACTCGCACACCAGTTGCAGGAGCATCAAAAGAAGATCTTTTCTCCGTCGGCGCAAAAGACGATGCGGCTCTTCAGCCCGGCAGAGGCAGCGGCCTTCATCGGAATCGGCGAAGGCTATCTGCGCCAGATCGCCTCAGAAGGCCATGGTCCGCAGCCGCTGTCAAACGGCCGCCGCATGTATGCGATGGAGGACATCGACCGTATCCGCCGGGTTCTCGACGAAGGCAGCAAGACCGGCAAATATATTCCGCATCGTCGACCGGGCGAAAAGCTGCAAGTCGTCTCCGTCATGAATTTCAAAGGTGGTTCGGGCAAGACGACGACATCCGCTCACCTCGCGCAGTATCTCGCCTTGCGCGGCTATCGGGTGCTGGCGATCGATCTCGATCCGCAGGCCTCGCTCTCCGCCCTCTTCGGTCATCAGCCGGAACTGGACGTCGGCGAAGGGGAAACACTCTATGGCGCCATACGCTACGAGGCCCCCCGGCCGATCGCGGAGGTGGTGCGATCGACCTATACCGCCAATCTTCACCTCATTCCGGGCAATCTCGAGCTCATGGAATTCGAGCACGAGACTCCGAAGGCGATGATCGCGGGCTCCACCGAGACCATGTTCTTCGCGCGGATCGGCGAGGTGCTTTCCGAAATCGAGAGCTTCTACGACATCGTCGTCATCGACTGCCCGCCGCAGCTCGGCTTTCTGACCATGTCGGCGCTTTGCGCCGCGACCTCCGTGCTCATCACCGTGCACCCGCAGATGCTCGACGTCATGTCGATGTCCCAGTTCCTGTCGATGACGAGCGAGCTCATGGCCGTTGTCGAGAATGCCGGCGGGCGCACCAGCTATGACTGGATGCGCTATCTGGTCACGCGCTTCGAGCCCAACGACGGACCGCAGAGCCAGATGACCGGTTTCATGCGCGCGATCTTCGGCAACCGCATGCTGCAGAACGCGATGGTGAAATCGACCGCAATTTCCGACGCCGGCGTCACCAAGCAGACGCTCTATGAAGTGGAGCGCTCGCAATTCATACGCGGTACCTACGACCGGGCGATGGATTCGCTCTCGGTCGTCAATGCGGAGATCGAAGAGATGATCCGCAGGGTCTGGGGGAGGAAGTAACCGATGGCGCGCAAGAACCTGATCGGCATTTCCGAGAGCCCCCTCGCCCCCGAAGACGGGGAGCGCCCGGCCGTCGGTCGTCCGATCGCAGGCCTTGCGCCCGCCCAGCGCTCCACTGGCCTCGTCGGCGGCATCACCAGATCCCTCTCGAACATCACCCAGAAGGTCGAGCGAGCGGAGGAATTGGAGCGCCAGCTTGCCGAGGGGCACGCAATCGTCGAACTGGACCCGGAGCTGATCGATTCCTCTTTCATCATCGATAGGCTGGGTGTCGCCCCCGACGTTCAGGCCATGCTGGTTCAGCAGATCCGGGACCACGGACAACAGGTTCCGATCCTCGTGCGGCCGCATCCGGCGGAGAGCGGCCGATATCAGGTCGCCTACGGCCACAGGCGGCTTGCGGCATTGCGCGAGATCGGCATCAAGGTCAAGGCAGTCATCCGGAACTTGAACGACGAGCAACTCGTCATTTCCCAGGGGCAGGAAAACAACGCCCGCACCGACCTCTCCTTCATAGAGCGAGCGTTGTTCGCAACGCGTCTTGAAGATCGCGGCTTCTCGCGGGATACCATCATGTCGGCCCTCGGAGTCGACAAGGCGGCCCTCTCCAAGATGATCGCCGTCGTCCGCCGATTGCCGTTGGACATCATCGAAGCCATCGGTGCCGCGCCGGGTTTCGGCAGGAGACGATGGATGGAACTTGCCGATCTCATCGACCGCGATGACCGGCGTCCGAAGGCATTGGATTTCATCGAGACGGCCGCATTCAAGGCGCTGGAGAGCGATCAGCGTTTCGAAAAGCTGTTTGCCTTGCTGAGCCTAGCCAGGAAGCCCTCAAAGGCGGAAACCTGGATTGCTCCGGACAGGAGCCGCCCCGTGCGTATTCGCGAAACGGATGCGGAAACGACGCTGGCCTTCAGCAAGAAGGCGGCACCGGGCTTTGCAGAATTCGTGAGGCAGAGGCTCGAAGCGCTCTACCTCGAATATCAACGGGAAACAGGAGACTAAACAGAGCAAAAGAAAAAGGCTTCCGAACGACTAGCGCTGCGGAAACCCTTCTCTCGTGTAGCAACTAGAGAATCCCACTTCCGCGAATCAGTGTCAAGCATTTTTGACGTCGTTTCGGCGAACGGATTTCTTTTGCCTTGGAAAAGGTGAAGAAAATGGAACGTGGAAGTGTGACGACGCCCTTTGGGCGGCGGGCGATGACGCTTGGCATGCTCGCAAGTCAGATCGCCGCCGGTAACGTCCCGCCGGACCGGTCGGTGGACAAGTGGAAATTGTTCCGTTCTCTCTGTGAAGCGAAGACGGTGATCGGCGTGTCCGATCGTTCGCTTGCGGTGTTGAACGCCCTTTTGAGCTTTTATCCAGGAGCCGAGCTCTCGGGCGAAAATGGCCTCGTCGTTTTCCCCTCCAATGCGCAGCTCTCGCTCCGTACCCACGGAATGGCGGGCACGACGCTCCGCCGGCATCTTGCATGCCTCGTGGAATCGGGCCTGATCCTGCGGCGCGACAGCCCGAACGGTAAGCGTTACGCCCGAAGGAGCCGTAATGGAGCGGTGGGCGAAGCCTTCGGATTCGACCTCTCCCCGCTCGTCGCCCGGGCCGATGAGTTCAAAGCCGCCGCTGCCGAACTTGCCGCAGCCAAACAGTATCATCGTCTGATGCGCGAAAGACTGAGCCTCTGCCGGCGCGACATCGCCAAGCTGCTCGAGCTCCTTCGTGACTCTGACCTGCCCACCGACTGCGAGCGGCAGCAACGGAGATATGAGGAATTGTCTGCGCCTCTCTCGCGCAAGGCATCGGTCAGCGACGTCGAGACCCTTCACGACGCTATGGCGGAGCTTCGTACCGATCTATCCAATCAATTGGAAAAACTGCTTAATTCCGAAAAAATGGGCGCCAATGGTCGCCATAATGGGCAGCACATACAGAGTTCACATCCAGACTCTCAATTTGAATATGAACCTCGCTTGGGAAAAGGGTCGGGGAAATTTTCGGCCGGCGCCCAAAGCTGCAACGCGGACCCTGTGACACCGAAGGCGAAGCTCTCGGAGGTTTCGACCCGTATCGATTCGCAGCCGCCGGTCAGCTCGGTGTCCCCATCTCTGCCGATCTCCCGCCTCGCCCGGGAAATTCCTCTGCCCGTCCTCCTATCCGCTTGCCCGCAGATCGCCGATTACGGACCACAGGGCCGTATAACGAACTGGAAGGATCTGCTGACCGCTGCAGTCGTCGTCAGAACCATGCTGAACGTGAGCACCGATGCCTATGACGATGCATGCACGGTTCTCGGCCAGGAAAATGCTGCGACCGTCATCGCTTGCATCCTGGAGAGAGCCGATTGCATAAGTTCGCCAGGCGGCTATCTTCGGGTTCTTACCGCGAGAGCACGGCGCCAGGCTTTCTCGGTTGCTCCGATGGTCGCTGCACTGAGGCGCGCGCGAGGGGCAAGCATGCCGCTTGCGAGTTGATGTCTCCGCTGAACAGTCTTTGTAAGACAGGAATCTCGGGCGCACTGCAGGAGTTGTCGGTCGCAAGCCACGTCAGGCTTGCGACGCTGACCGCTCGCGGTTGCCTTGACGCTCCAGATAGGGGAAACTCGCTTCGGCTGCGGATTCGCACTTGCTTTGAATTGCCGCCTTGGTGTCTGTTTCTTAACAATTTTGCTTCTATCGTAACGTATTGGCAACAAAGGCGGCAAGCCGGCAATGCGGAAGTTAAGTCGCCATTAAGTTCCGTCACGCGGACGGCCCCAGTTCGAGGCTTGGTGACCGCAACAACAGTTATCAACCGCCTCCCCTATTCTGCAATTGAGTGGAAATCTCGTGCGGTCGGCCACGCAATCCGGGGCAAAGCCGCCGACGATATGCAGATGCCGATCCCTGCAGTCGTTTCCGCAGTTGACAGCTGTCAACAATACGATCTTGCCCCTCATTCGCGCCAGTGTTCCGCAACCCAAGGGCTCGGGAGAATATAGTGCCGGAGGTAGCGGAACGGGCTTTTTTCTCTTCTGTCCGGAGAGAAGAGCCCGCGAATATGATCGCTCGGCGTCGCCACCCGCCCCTTGTAGCCGAACTGCCCGTCTATCGCATGCTGCGGCAGCAGGCCGCGCGGAAAAATAACCACGCGTGCATCCGCCGGCAGCCGTGGCGGCAGGAAGTAGTTCAAGGGGAATGGCCGCCGACAGTCCTGGCGGAAATGCAGAACGAAACGCCGCGGGAAGAATTTCGCTCCTCCTGGCGCGTTGCGCGTGACGAAGCGTTGCTCGAATTCATATTCGTCGGCCACCTTTTGTGGGTCGGCGCGGAACTTCTCCTGCAATGGGACCAACTTGCCCACAGGGAAGCGGAATAGCGACGTCTGCCCGAGACGCTCAAGCGGCGTAGTCTGATTGCGGGTCATCACGATATCGTCGGGACCGCCGATCTCGAAAAACGCGTCGAGCGATCCGACGATCACCAGATCGAGATCGAGAAAGAGCACCGGTCCCTTGAGGCTGCCGAGTGCCGGGCCCCACAGGCGCGCCTTGGGCCAAATCCCCTTGGTATTTACCGGCATCGTCTCGACATCGAGCGGCGGGAGGTCCTCGCACAGTATTTCCGGCCGAAGGCCTTCCCTATTGTCGGTAAAACAGGTGAAGGTGAAAGGCGGCGTGATGTTGCGGGCAACCATCGCGAAGAGGCGGTTCACGAAAGGTGCGCCGTATTTCGTACCCCAATTTATACAGATTACCTGCTTGACGCCGCCGGAA
>NZ_CP096515.1:3637500-3660086 GCF_056739175.1 Ensifer sp. R1-3 | reverse complement strand
TGGCGCCGGCCGCATCGATGGTGATCATCTCGAAAACCTTACCCGGCGGCAGGATATAGCGGTCGTGATTGTGCAGGATGTGCTGGGTGGCTTGGGCGCTGCGCGCGATCTGGAGCATATCGAAATGACGGCTCGGAGCCGCGCCGTCCGAAGTGATCGCGACCGGCACGCCCCGGGCCATCATCTCCATGATCGGGGTGGAGCGTCCGGGGGGCGCGTGGGTGACATGGGTGCCGGTTTCGGCCAGGATGTCGATCTCTTCGTGGGAAATTCCCCAGCAATGCTGCAGGTGCACATCGGGGCCCAACAGCGCATTTTCCCTGTCCTGCCAGGCCATGCGTATCTGTCCGGCGAAGGCATCGGAATGAATGCGGACGCCCCATTTGCGCGCAGTTTCGCGAATGCGCCGCGCCTGCATCCGGTCGTTTTCCGTCAGATTGACGGCTAAGTCCGGTGTCGATGCGTTCGACGGTTCGACCGAAGGCACGATCGTGAATGGCGTCAGGAAGACCTTGATGCGCCCGTCGGCCGTTCCGTTCAGGCTTTCGATGACGGCTTCGGCGCCCTCGATCATCTCCTCGAAGGAGACGCTGCGCCGCTCCGGTCTGCCGCTTTCCCACCGCGTGACCGATTGCGGCCAGGGCAGACCCGCTGGGCCAACACAGATGATCTCGCGAAGCCCGAGTTCCGAATAGGCGCGAGCATGATTGATCGCGAATACCGGATCGTCGCTGCGCGGCATCGATGTGATGATGCTGGCCGAGGTGGTCACGCCCGCACGAAGTCTTTCCAGGCCCGAGACGAGGCCATCCGCATACCAGTAGTCGCGGGTGACATAGTGATAGTAGGTCGGCGTCACTATGCGCATCCAGAGCGAATTGGTGTCCGCGCCAATGCTGCGGATCAGGGCATGGCCGGCGTGCCCATGAGCATCGATCAGCCCGGGAATGATCATCTTGCCCCGGCAGTCGATCACCTTCTTTCCGGCATGACGGGGAGCCAGCGCTTGCGATGTGCCGATGTCGACAATCCTGTCGTTCTCGATTGCCAGCGCACCATCGTCGATGATCCGCCGTGTCTCGTCGACGGTGACGATCGTCCCGTGAAGCAGCAGGAACCCATCCATTTCCTATTCCCTTCAAAAATGCCGTTGGCGGTATTTCGATGCGCGTTTCAGCGCCCGTGGTGCCGTATCGGACTGTCGATGTTCTGATTCATAATTGGCAACAATATCGTTGACAATAAAACAATCGATTATGATACTGCCCAAAAATGCGGGCCAACCAGTCTATCGACCGTCATAAGGGGAAGTTCATGTCGCGTTTAAACAGGTTTCTGATATCGGCACTGGCCGCAGCGGCTATTGCCGCGCCGGCGCTGGCCACTTCGGCAAGTGCCGCGACGCTGCGTTGGGGCAGCCGGGCAGATATCTATTCGCTCGATCCGGATTCCGTTCCCTCGACATCCAATCTGGCGTTCCTGAACCACATCTATGAAGGTCTGATCCGTTATGGCCCGAACTTCGAGATCGAGCCGGCGCTCGCCACCGAGTGGAAGCTGATCGACAGCAAACACTGGCGTTTCACCCTGCGCAAAGGCGTGAAATTCCACGACGGCGCGGATTTCACCGCCGACGACGTGGTCGCCTCGATGAACCGCGTTTCGGACCCGACTTCGCCCCTGCGCGGAAATATTCCGCTCTATGTCGGCGTCAAGAAGGTCGATGATTTCACGGTCGATATCGAGGTGTCGGCGCCGAGCGCGCTGTTCCTGAACGACATGACCAATATCTTCATGTTCAGCGCCAAATGGCTGAAGGACAACAACGCGGAAAAGCCGACCGATATTGCGTCCAACACCGAGAATTACGCCACGCACAACACGAACGGCACGGGTCCGTTCAAGCTGGAAAGCCGCGTTCCGGACAGCAAGACCGTTCTCCTCGTCAACGATCAGTGGTGGGATCAGAAGAAGCACAATCTGGACCGGATCGAATATATTCCGATCTCGTCGGCGGCAACGCGTGTAGCGGCGCTTCTTTCCAACGAAATCGATCTGCTCGATTCCGCCCCCATTCAGGATCTTCCACGCCTGGAATCCTCGCCGGGCATCACCGTAAGCAAGCGCACGGAGCTGCGTACGGTTTTCATCGGCTTCAACGGCAAGGAGAAGCTTGAAGACGGGCGTCCGAACCCGTTCCTGGACCTTCGCGTCCGTCAGGCCGTGGAAGCAAGCATCGATCGCGATCTCATCAACAAGAAGATCATGCGCGGTCTGGCGCGGCCTTCCGGCTCGCTCATCGCACCGGAAATCGCCGGCTATGCGAAGTCGCTCGACACTTATCAGCCTGCCGATTCCAAGCTTGCCCAGAAGCTGCTCGAAGATGCCGGCCAGAAGGATCTCGCCTTCACCTATCTGTGCATGAACGACGAGAGCATCAACGAGGAAGACATCTGCTCGGGCATTGCAAACATGCTCAAGCGTGCCGGCTTCCAGCCCACCATCGACATGGGCCCCCGCGCCGTGCAGCAGCCGAAGCGCACCAATGGCAAGGCCGACATGTTCAATCTGAGCTGGGCAAACGAACCGACACTCGATGCCTATTCGCTGCTGTCTCAGGTTCTCTCCACACGCAGCGGCTCGACGGGCGTGTCCAACTATGGCGGCTGGTCCTATCCGGAACTCGACGATCTGGTGAAGAAGGCGGCACAGGAACCTGACACCGCCAAGCGTCTCGCGCTGGAAGAACAGGCGCTGAAAATCGCCAAGGATAAGGCCATCCTGATCCCGCTTCACCAGCAGCCGATCGCCTGGGGCATGCTGGACAAGGTCAAGAGCGTGGATTTCCGCGCCGACAACAAGCCGCGCCACTGGCACACGCAAATGGCCGAATAGGCTGACTTCGAGCCCGCAATCAGAGCGTTTCACCCCGGTGAGGCGCTCTTTTGATATGCAGCAGGATCGAAAATCTCATGAAACCTGATCTATCCAGCCATCTCGTTCTGGGTGAACGGCCCGATGGGAGAACGCTGATAACCGCACGATGGGTGCTCGCCTGGCGCGATGGCGGCCACGCTCTGATCCCCGACGGCGAAATCGTTGTCGACCGAAACGAGGTGCTTTATGCCGGGCCGCGCTTCGAGGGGGACGTGGCGCGCAGTATCGATTTCGGTACGGCGCTGGTCAGCCCCGGCCTGATCGACCTCGACGCCCTGTCCGATCTCGATACCTACCTGCTCGTCCATGACAACCAGCCCGGTTGGGCCAAAGGGCGCATCTGGCCACGTTCCTACGTGGAGAGCGGACCTTATGAGATGTATTCCGCCGAGGAGCTTGCGTTCCAGAAGCGGTTCGCTTTCGGCCTCCTGCTGTTGAACGGCATCACCACCGCCGCGCCCATCGCCTCGCTCTACTATCGCCAATGGGCCGAAACCGTCGCGGAATTCGAGGCCGCGGCCGAGGCGGCGGGCGATCTCGGGCTCAGGGTCTTTCTGAGCCCCGCCTATCGCTCCGGTGGGATGATCCTGGAGGGTCCAGGGCGTATCGAGCCGGCATTCGACGAGCCGCGGGGACTGCAAGGCCTTGCGGACGCGATCGATTTCATCGAGCGCAACCATGGCCGCCATAACGGCCTGGTCAACGGAATGCTGGCGCCGGACCGTATCGAAACCTGCACATTGCCCCTGTTGCAGCGCACCATGGCCGCGGCGCGCGATCTCGATTGCCGCGTCAGAATTCATATGGCGCAGGGCAATCTGGAACTCGAGACCATGCGCAGGCTCCATGGTGTTTCCGCGCCGCAATGGCTGGCGGATTATGGGCTCATGAGCGAAAGGCTGATCGCGCCGCATGGAACCCATGCCTCGCCACAGGATCTGCAGCTCTACGCGCAACACGGTGTTTCGATAGCCCATTCGCCGCTGGTTTCGGCGCGCATGGGCAGCATTCTCAATTCCTTCGCCGCCTGCCGCAGCCTCGGCATCAATATCGGCATGGCTACGGATACCGCGCCGCCCGACATGTTGATGAACCTGCTGGTCGGGTTGATCGCCTGCCGTATCGGCGAAAAGACTTCGGATGCGGTATTCTCGAAAGATCTGTTCGATGCCGCCACGCTCGGCGGCGCGAAAGCGCTGGGTCGCAGGGACCTCGGGCGGCTGGCCGCCGGCGCGAAAGCGGATATCGCCGTCTTCCGTCTCGACGATGTCCATATGACCCCGAGCGTCGATCCCGTCACTACGCTGGTCGTCGGCGGTTCCGGCAAGGTGACGCAGGCCGTCTTTGTCGACGGGCGGCTTTCCATGCTGGACGGCAAGGTTGCCGGCATCGACATGATTGCGGCGCGCGAGCAGGCGCAGCAACAATATGACGGCCTGATTGCCAAATATCCGGATCGCAGTTGGCGGCATCCGCCTGTCGGGAAAATCTTCTCGCCGAGCTATCCAGTATGGAAGATCCAGTAGGGACTCGCCTGGATCGAGCATTTTGTCGACATACATCATGATGCCGAATGGACAAATATTGTCTACAATCACGTTGACAACTTTTTGCCGATCGCCATACTATCCTCACATGACCTGGGAGGCAGGTCATGTCGTAAGGAGGAAAATCACACCCAACCCCGGTGCGCGCCCATCCGGCGCAAGTGTTTGAGAATACCGCAACCGGCGACGGATGCGGCGGTGCATGACAACAGACCTCCGAAAAGGAGGCGCAAATTTCCAGAAGCGGAGCAAACTTATGATGAAGAAACTTGGCCTTGCGGCCACGATGCTGATGGGCCTGACCTTGTCCGGCCACGCCGAAACGCTGAAATGGGGAGCGGCGCGCGATATCTACTCGCTTGATCCCTATTCCTATGGCGACAGCTATACGCTGTCCTTTCTCAATCATGTCTATGAAGGATTGGTGCGCTACGACGCCAATCTGAAGATCGAACCGGCCCTTGCCGAATCCTGGGAAACTGTTTCCGACACAGTCTGGCGCTTTCACCTGCGTAAGGGTGTGAAATTCCACGATGGCGCGGAATTCACTGCCGACGACGTGCTCGCATCCCTGAAGCGCGTCAGCGATCCGGTTTCGCCGCTTCGCGGCAACCTGCCGGCCTACAAGTCCTCCAAGAAGGTGGACGACCATACGATCGATATCGAGCTGAGCGGGCCCTATCCGCTGCTTCTCAACGACCTCACCAACATCCACGTCTTCGATGCTGGCTGGCTGAAGACCAACAATTCGGAAAAGCCGACCGATGTCGGCGCGAAGATCGAAGGCTACGCCACCTATCACACCAACGGCACCGGTCCGTTCAAGCTGGAAAGCCGGGTGCCGGATTCCAAGACGGTCCTCGTGAAAAACCCGGACTGGTGGGACAAGACCTCCAAGTCCAACGTCGACCGCATCGAGTTCACGCCGATCACCTCGGCGGCGACGCGCGTCGCCGCGCTCCTGTCCGGCGAAGTCAACTTCACGGAAAACGCACCGTCGCAGGATCTGCCGCGGCTGCAGGCGCAGCCCGACCTGAAAGTCATGGAGCGCACCGATCTGCGTACCGTCATGGTCGGCTTCAACCGCAAGCCGGAACTCGCAAACGGTTCGGAGAACAAATTCAACGACCTGCGCGTGCGTCAGGCTTTTGCCCATGCGCTCGACCGGGATCTGATCCAGCAGCGCGTCATGCGCGGCAAGTCGCGCACGGCAGGCGCGGTGGTCGCGCCGGAAATTCCGGGTTACGCTCCCGAGCTGGACACGACGCTGGCATTCGATCCTGCCCTTTCGAAGAAGCTTCTGGCCGAGGCTGGCGCTTCGGACTATCCGTTCACGCTGGTCTGCACGACCGACGCCTATGTGAACGAGGAAGAGCTCTGCCAGGGGCTGGTGAACCTTTTGAGCCGCGCGGGCTTCAAACCGCAGCTCGACATTGCCCCCACCGCCGCACAGGCGCCGAAGCGTACGAGCGGCAAGTCCGACGTCTATCTGATCGGCTGGGCCACGGAACCGATGCTCGACAGCTATTCGATCCTTCTCCAGATGATTCAGACGAAGACGGCCAATGCCGGCGTCTTCAACTGGGGCGGCTGGAGCTATCCGGAGATTGACAAGCTGATCGTGCAGGCCTCGACCGAAATGGATCGCACCAAGCGCTTGGCGCTGCAAAGCAAGGCGCTGCAAATGGTGAAGGACGAGATCGTGATGCTGCCCTTGCACCAGCAGCCGATGGCCTGGGTCATGTCGAACAAGATCGACAAGATCGTGCAACTGCCGGACAACAAGCCGCGCCACTGGCTGACGCAGTTTGCCGAATAATCCAATCACGACGCTCCGGGGAGGTGGATTCCCGGAGCGTCCCGTGACCGAGGAATTCCTATGCTGGTTTTTATCATAAAACGCCTGGCAAACGCCGTCATGGTGATGTTGGCCGTCGCTTTGCTGGCCTTTCTGATTTTCCGGCTGGCGGGTGACCCCGTCGAGATGATGGCCAACGAGCAGATGACGCAGACCGACCGCGACAATCTGCGCGAGCGTCTGGGTCTCAACGATGGCCTGATGACACAATATACCCGGTTCGTGGTCAACGCCGCGCAGGGCAATTTCGGCATTTCCTACCGCAATGGCCAGGATGTGCTGAGCCTGATCGCCGAACGCTTTCCGGCGACCCTGGAGCTGGTGCTGGTTGCCACGCTGATCTCCCTGCTGCTCGGCCTTCCCCTCGGCGTGCTGACGGCGATTAAGCGCGGCAAATGGTATACGGAGGGCCTGCAGTTCATCTCCATTGTCGGCGTCTCGCTGCCGAGCTTCGTCGTCGGCATCCTGCTGATCCTCGTCTTCTCGGTTACGTTCGGCTGGCTCCCGGCCTTCGGTCGCGGCGATGTCGTGCAGCTTGGCTGGTGGTCGACGGGGCTCCTGACGCCTTCGGGCCGCGCGGCGATCCTGCTGCCGTCCGTCGCGCTTTCACTTTATCAGGTCACGCTGGTCATGCGTCTGGTGCGCGCTGAAATGCTGGAGGTGCTGCGATCGGATTACGTGAAGTTTGCCCGGGCGCGCGGCATTCCGCGCTGGCGCATCTATTTCCGCCATGCGCTGCGCAACTGCCTGATGCCGGTCGTGACCATGACCGCGATGAATGTCGGTTCGCTGATTGCCTTCGCGCTCATCACCGAAACCGTATTCCAGTGGCCGGGCATGGGCATGCTGTTCATCCAGGCCGTCACTTTCCTCGATATCCCGGTGATGGCGGCCTATCTCTGCATCATTTCCTTCATCTTCGTCGTGCTCAACACGCTGGTGGACATTGCCTATGCGGTAATCGATCCCCGCTTGCGTACAGCCCGCTGAAATGCCCGTTGAACCGACTGTGGGGCCAAGACCGATGAGCATCCAGACCTCTCAAACTCCGCCCGTCACGCGTCCTTCGCTTTTCCAGCGTCTGCGCCAAAGCGATGTGTGGTGGTCGTTCACGCATAGCAAGACGGCGATGTTCAGCGCCGCGCTTCTGGCGATCCTGATCCTGACGGCACTGTTCGCACCGCTGATCGCACCGCAGAACCCCTATGACGGCGCAGCGCTCGACATGTGGAAGGCCGAACTGCCGCCGGTATGGGAGGAAGGTGGAGAATGGCCCTATCTTCTCGGCACCGATACGCAGGGCCGCGACATGCTGTCGGCCATTCTCTACGGTACGCGCATTTCCATAGTCATCGGCATCGCCTCGGTGGCGCTCTCCCTGCTGATCGGCATGAGCGCGGGGCTGATCGCCGGCTACTTCGGCGGGTTCATCGACAATCTGCTGATGCGCTTCGGCGACGTCACGCTGTCCATTCCGACCATCCTCGTCGCCATTCTGGTCTCGACGGTCGTGCGTCAGATGCTGCCCGTCAGCCTGCGAGAGGTCGGCGCGTCGGCGGTGCTCATCCTGGCCATCTCGCTATCCGCCTGGGTGCAATATGCGCGCACGGTGCGCGCGCAGGCCATCGTCGAAACCGGCAAGGACTACGTGTCGGCGGCGCGGCTGATCGGCGTGCCTGCCCGGCGCATCATGGCCAACCATATCCTGCCCAATACGCTGACGCCGATCATGGTGGCGGCGACGCTCAACTTCGGCATGGCGATCCTCACCGAAGCCACGCTTTCGTTCCTGGGCATCGGCATGCCGCCGAGCCAGCCGTCTCTGGGAACGCTGATCCGCATCGGCAACCAGTTCCTGTTTTCCGGATCCTGGTGGATCGTGCTCTTCCCCGTCATTCAGCTCTGCCTGCTGGTCGTGGCCGTCAACATGCTCGGCGACTGGCTGCGCGATGCTCTCAATCCGAAACTGAGGTAAGCCATATGAACGACCTTTTGCTCCGCAACGTCCGGCCCATGGCAGGCGAAACCTGCGATGTCCTGATCAGGGACGGAAAGATTGCCGGTTTCGGGCGTTTTGAAGCAGAGCCGGGCATGGCCGTGGAAGACGGCGGCAACGCTATCGCCGTCCCCGGCCTGATCGATGCGCATACCCATCTCGACAAGACCACCTGGGGCATGCCGTGGCATGTCAACAACCGCGCCGCGATCCTGCGCGAGCGCATCGATTTCGAGCGCGAGCACCGTCTCGAGATCGGCATCGATCCGCATCGCCAGTCGATGCGCCATGCGATAGGTCTGGCGGCCCATGGCGCAACGCATATCCGCAGCCATGTCGACATCGATCCGGTTCACGGCCTGTCGCTGGTCGAGGGCGTCTGGCAAACGCGCGAAAAGCTCAGGGGCGTCATCGACATCGAAATCGTCGCGTTTCCGCAGTCGGGCCTGATGGTCATGCCCGGCACGAAGGAATTGCTCGACGAGGCGCTGCGTCAGGGCTGCGAAGTGCTGGGCGGCATCGATCCGTGCGGCATCGACCGCGATCCGAAGGGACAGCTCGACATTCTGTTCGCGCTCGCCACCAAGCATGGCGTGCCGATCGACATTCACCTGCATGAGACGGGCGATCTCGGCGCCTTCACCATGGAACTCATCTTCGAGCGCATCCGCGCCAACGGCATGGAAGGCAAGGTGGCGATCAGCCATGCCTTTGCGCTCGGCATGAACGATTATCTGCGCGTCGGCCAGCTGATCGAACAGCTCGCCATTCTGGATGTCGCCATCCTCACGACAGGTGCGCCTTCGGCCACGGTGCCGTCGATCAAGCGCCTGAAGGAAGCGGGCGTGCGCATCGGCGGCGGCTGTGACGGCATCCGTGACACCTGGGGCCCGTGGGGTCAGCCGGATATGCTCGACCGCGCCAAGATCATCGGCATGAAGAACGGCGTGCGCTCGGATTACGATCTGGAACATGTGCTGCACATCGTCTCGCAGGGCGGTGCGGATGTCATGCGCCTGGAAAATTACGGCCTCGAAGTCGGCTGCAATGCCGATCTCACCCTGCTGACCGGTGAAACGCTGGCGCATGCGGTGGTGGATGTCGCTCCGCGTCCGCTGGTCGTCAAGGGCGGTCGCGTCACAGCCCGTCAGGGCGTCGCCGTGGTGGAGATGCCGTAATGAGCGAAGCTTTCGATACTCTTCCGCTCGGGCGTCGTCCGGATGGGCGCACACTGATCACCGCCAGCTGGGTGGTCGGACATAAAGACGGCAGCCATCGGCTTCTCCGCAAGGGCGAAGTGGTTTTCGAGAACGGCGAGATTCTGTTCGTCGGGCACCGTTTCCCCGGCGAAGTGGCCCGCCGAATCGATTTCGGCAATGCCTTGATCAGCCCCGGCCTGATCGATCTCGATGCACTGTCGGATCTCGATACCACCATCCTCGGCATCGACAATCATCCCGGTTGGGCAAAGGGCCGCGTCTGGCCGCGCTCCTATGTCGAAGCCGGTCCTTATGAAATGTACACGCAGGAGGAGCTGGCCTTTCAGAAGCGGTTCGCTTTCGGCCAGCTGCTGTTGAACGGTATCACCACTGCCGCTCCCATTGCCTCGCTGTTTTACCGTGAATGGGGTGAAACGGTCGCCGAGTTCGATGCCGCTGCACAGGCCGCGGGCGAACTGGGTCTGCGTGTCTATCTCAGCCCCGCCTACCGCTCGGGCGGCATGGTGCTGGAAGCACCGGGCAAGATGGTGCCTGTCTTCGATGAGGAACGCGGCTTCCAGGGTCTGAACGACGCCATTGCCTATATCGAGCGCCAGAATGGCAGCCATGGCGATCTGGTGCGCGGCATGCTGGCGCCGGACCGTGTCGAGACCTCGACGATCAGGCTTTTGCAGCGCACCGATGCCGCCGCACGCGATCTCGGCTGCAAATTCCGGCTGCACATGGCACAGGGCGCGATGGAGGTGGACACGGTGCGGATGCTGCACGGCTCGACCGCGCCGGTCTGGCTTGCAAAGCACGGTCTGTTGAGCGACCGCCTCATCGCGCCGCATGCCACCAACGCCACAGAAGAGGATCTCGGTCTTTACGCGGCGAACGGCGTTTCCATCGTCCATTGTCCGCTGGTTTCGGGCCGTGGCGGCTCGATCCTCAACTCCTTCTCCGCCTGCATCAGGCGCGGGATCAATATTGCCATGGGGACGGATACGACGCCGGCCGACATGCTGATGAACCTGCTTGCGGGTCTTATCACGGGCCGCATCGCCGACGGCGCACCGGACCGCCTGCGATCTGCCGACCTGTTCGATGCGGCGACGATTGGTGGCGCGAAGGCACTGGGCCGTTCCGATCTCGGCCATCTGTCACCGGGGGCCCGTGCAGATATCGCGGTCTTCCGCCTCGACGACACAGTCATGGCACCGTCCATCGATCCGATCACCACGATCGTCACCGGGGGCTCTGGCAAGATCACGCATGCGGTCTTCGTCGATGGCCGCGTCTCCATGCTGGATCGCCGGCTGGCCGGCTTCGACATGCAAGAGGCGCGCATTCGGGCGCAGGCCCAATATGACGGGCTGATCGCCAAATATCCCGAGCGGAGCTGGAACAATCCTCCGGTCGCCGCAATCTTCCCGCCCAGCTATCCGATAGAGGGGGACGCAAATGGGTGACATCCAGGAACCAGTCATTGAAGTTCGCAACCTGCGTGTGGATTTTCCGAGCCGTCGCGGCACGGTAACCGCGCTGTCGGATGTCAGCCTGTCGATCCGGCCGGGTGAGATTCTCGGCGTCGTCGGCGAATCCGGCGCGGGCAAGTCCATGACCGGGCTCGCCATTCAGGGCCTGCTCGAAGCGCCGGGCCATATCGCCGGCGGCGAGGTCTGGCTCGGCAAACGTCGCATCGATACGCTCGATGACCGCGCCATGGAAAAGATCCGCGGCCGCGAGATCGGTGCGATTTTCCAGGATCCGCTTACCTCGCTCAATCCGCTGTTCTCGGTTGGCGCACAGCTCGTCGAAACCATTCGCCGGCACCTCGGTCTCGGCAAGGCCGAAGCCCGCGCCCGCGCCGTGCAATTGCTGCGTGATGTCGGCATTCCTTCGCCGGAGGAGCGGATCAATCAATATCCGCATCAGTTCTCGGGCGGCATGCGCCAGCGTGTCGTGATCGCGCTGGCGCTTGCAGCGTCGCCGAAACTCGTCATCGCCGACGAACCGACGACGGCGCTCGACGTCTCGATCCAGGCGCAGATCATCTCGCTCCTGCGCAAATTGTGCAAGGAGAAGCAGACCGCCGTCATGCTCGTCACGCACGACATGGGCGTGATCGCGGAAGCTGCCGACCGCATCGCAGTCATGTATGCCGGAAGGCTGATCGAGATCGGGGCTGTCGAACAGGTGCTGCACCAGCCGCGCCATCCCTATACGCAGGGTCTGATGGGTTCGATTCCGTCGCTCGGCGCGCGTGTCGAGAGGCTCAACCAGATCGACGGCTCCATGCCGCGTCTGGACGCGATACCCAACGGCTGCGCCTTCAATCCGCGCTGCAAGATGGCGGGGCCGCGCTGCCGGCGCGACCGCCCGGAACTCATATTTGCCGGCCCGAGCGCAAGCGCCTGCTGGCTGAGCGCAGGAGGCACCGCATGACCAAACCGTTGCAAAAGACCCCGGCTTTAACCGTCGACCGGCTGGTCAAGACTTTCGACGTGTCCGCTCCCTGGCTCAACCGGGTAGTGGAGCGCAAGCCGCGGCAGTATCTGCAGGCCGTGAACGATATCAGCTTCACCGTTCCCGCCGGCGGCTGTCTCAGCATTGTCGGCGAGAGCGGATGCGGAAAATCCACCGTTGCGCGCCTTGTCACCGGCCTGCATCGTCCGACGAGCGGCGGGATACGCTTCGCGCCGGGCAAGAGCGGCGCGCCCCTCTCGGCGCAGATGATCTTTCAGGACCCTTACGCCTCGCTCAATCCGCGCTGGCGGGTGAAGAACATCATCGCCGAACCGCTGCGCGAACTGAAGCTGCGCAAGACCGCGGCCGAGGTGACGGAGCGCGTCGAAGAGCTTCTGGGCATTGTCGGGCTCTCGCCATCCGATGGCGAGAAGTTCCCGCACGAATTTTCAGGCGGGCAGCGCCAGCGTATCTCGATCGCCCGCGCGCTGGCGAGCGAGCCCGAATTTCTGGTCTGCGACGAGCCGACCTCGGCGCTCGACGTGTCGGTGCAGGCGCAGGTCCTGAACCTGATGCGCCGTCTGCAGGACGAGTTGGGGCTTACCTATCTCTTCATCAGCCATGACTTGAGCGTCGTTCGTCAAATGTCGGACCGCATCGCGGTGATGTATCTGGGCCGTATCGTGGAGGAAGGCGACACGGAAGAGCTGTTCGCGCAGCCGCGCCATCCCTACACGCGGCTCCTGCTGCAGACGATTCCGAACATCGAGGCACCGAACCGCAACCGCGAGCCCGCCAGCGGCGAAGTGCCGAGCCCGCTGAAGCCGCCTTCCGGCTGCGCCTTCCACCCGCGTTGCCCGGTCGCCACGGCGCGCTGCTCCAAGGAAGTGCCTGAGGTGCGGGTCCTGCAGAACGGTACCCGGGTAGCCTGTCATCTGGCCGAGGACGTGATAGCGGAACGTTTACCTGAAGCGGGATGAGGAAAAGTATGTGCGGTTTTCCGCCCGCATCCCGCGTCTCAACATCTTGGAATAGATCACGATGCGGGCTTTCCGCCGTTTCAAGCCAGTGCTGCGCGAAGATCGTGCGAAAAGTCGCGTATCTCGCTCAAGTCGAGCTCGGATTCCACATGTTCCAGATGATGCGACATGAGATGTACGGCTCTTTGGGCCTCTTTCGCCGCAATCGCCTTAACGATGTCGGCATGCTCGTCGGGGCCGCAATTGAAGCGCGTGGTGTTCCGGTAAACGGCCGTAATCAGCGAACTGCGGGCGATAAGGTCGCGCATTGTCGTAAACAGGAAATCCGACCCGGTCAGCTCGGCCAGCAAAAGATGGAAGCCGCCGGAAAGCTTGATGATATCCGTGGTGCTGTCTTCGGCATTGGCGATCCGCTCATTCTTGACATGATCGCGGAGCCGCTTCACGCCATCCTTCGACATCGAACTGCAGAGACGCTCCACGACGCATCGCTCCACCGCCTGGCGAACGAAAAACACGTCGCGAGCCTCTTCCACGGATGGCTTGCAAACAAAAGCACCGCGATTGGGAATGATCGTTACGAGCCCGTCGCGTGCGAGAACGGTCAGCGCCTGACGAACACGTGCGCGACTGACGTGAAAAATCGAGGCGAGCTGTTCTTCTTTGAGTTGCACGCCAGGACGCAATCGCCGTTCAGCGATGGAAAGCCATACCCTTTCGACAATCTGCTCGACCGACATCGCGGCTTGTTCGCGCATACCCTGTTCTCCTTGCTGAAACAGACAATCGCCAAGCGCGTGAAAAAGTCAACTCGCGGATTCAAATGGCTTGCAATATTGTCTACAATATGAAAGCTTATTGTAGATTATAAGACCTACATTTTGGAACCGCGATGGAATTCGACTTTGAAGAAATTGAGCCGCAAAGCCGCTATCGGCTGCTGACGAATTTCATCGGCCCGCGCCCGATCGCGCTCGTGACGACCCGCTCCGAGAGCGGGCATAGCAACGCTGCGCCGATGAGTTTCTTCAACGTGTTTTCACATGATCCGGCCATCGTCGTCCTGGGTATCCAGCCGCGTTTGACCGGCGAGCCAAAGGACACGATGGTCAATATTCGCCGTTCCGGTGAATTTGCCATCAGCATGGTCGACATGGCGTTGTCTCAACAGATGTTGATCTGCGGCCTTGGCTTCGACAGCGAGGTCGACGAGCTGGAAATGGCCGGATTGAAAGCCGCCCGGTGCCGCAAGATCGATGTTGCCTATGCCGAGGAGGCGCCGTGCATCTTCGAATGCCGGGTCGAGCGCCTGATCGACTATCCGCGCCGCACGCTGGTGCTGGGCGAGGTAGTGCACATGCATGTGCGCCGCGATTGCCTCGACGCCGAAGGTCATTATGTGGACCCGGAACGTTACCAGCCCATCGCCCGGCTTCATGCCGACAATTACATCACGTCAGACCGCCAGTTCGTTTTGAAGGCCCCGCCGATCGCCGATTTCGTCAAGCCGACGAAATAGGCATCAACGGGAGGCAACCGAGAATTTCATCATGCATATTCATCTCATCAATCCCAATTCCACAGCCTCCATGACTGCGCAAGCACTCGAAAGCGCCTTGCTGGTCAAACATGCCCACACTCACGTCTCCGCCTCCAATCCGACCGATACGCCGGCCAGTATCGAAGGTGGTGCAGACGAAGCCATGTCGGTTCCGGGAATGCTGGCGGAGATCCGTCAGGGCGAGGCGCAGGGCGTCGACGCCTATGTCATAGCCTGTTTCGACGACCCGGGACTGCACGCGGCCCGCGAAGTCGCCAAAGGCCCCGTGATCGGCATTTGCCAGGCCGCGGTACAGGTGGCCATGACGATCAGCCGTCGCTTCTCCGTCATAACGACGCTTCCGCGCTCGGTTCCGATCATCGAGGATCTGGTAAGCGATTACGGCGCCGAGCGTCATTGCCGGAAAGTACGTGCTATCGATCTTCCGGTCCTCGCCCTCGAGGAAGATCCGCAAAGAGCCGAGCGGCTATTGCTCAAGGAAATCGAGATTGCCAAGGCCGAGGATGGTGCCGAAGCGATCGTCCTTGGCTGCGCGGGAATGTCATCCTTATGTGACCGCCTCCAGAAGGCGACAGGAGTGCCGGTGATCGATGGCGTGACTGCTGCTGTAAAGATGGCCGAAGCGCTGCTTGGCGCAGGATACGCGACCTCCAAGGTCAACACTTACGCCTATCCGCGGATCAAAGCCGCGGCCGGTCACAAGGTTTGTGCTTAGAGAACAGCACCATTGCTGACACTATTTTGAGGTGATTGACGTTCGCCTTGGCTTGCTTAGCCGGGATCGGCCAACGGCGACACAGCCGGTCCATTCAGAACGGTGCCGTCAACGGCGAAGTGGGAGCCGTGGCAGGGGCAGTCCCAGCAGCGCTCGAGGGAATTCCAGTGCACGTGGCAGCCCACATGCGTGCATGACGCTGAGCGCCGGTAAAGCGTGCCATCTTCATCTCGGAAGGCGGCAACCTTGGTCAAGCCTTCGCGGACAATGGCCCCTTCCCCCGGCCGCAATGCGTCGATGGATTCGATTTCGCCCGGCGCGACATATTCGGAGAAGTTCTTGATTGCCGTCGAATTCTCCGACAGGTAGTCGCCGATCGCCCTTAGGGTCTTCCGCGATGGCTCGTAAAGCCCCCGCCACCCGCTGTCGCCGTCGAGAACGAGGGCACGGATCAACAGCGAGGCTGCAACGCCATGGGTCATTCCCTCGCCGGAATCTCCGGTAACCACGAAGACCCGCTCGTTACCCGGATTGCGGCCGATGAAGCCCGCATGGTCGATGGTCTCCATCACCTGGCCGGACCATCGATGGGTCACGACGCCAAGATTCGGAACCAAGCGCTTCGTCCAGTCTGCCAGGGCTGCGAAGCGCTCTTCCCCGTCGTCGGCCGCGCCCGTCTTGTGGTCTTCGCCACCGACCACGAGAAAATCCGTTTCGTTGTCGCCGCGCTGCAGGCGCACGTAATGGTATGGATCTTCGGTATCCCAATAAAGCCCGTCCGGGATCAGCCCGCGGCCGATTTCGAAGGACATCGCATAGGTTCGATAGGGCGCCTGCTTGGTATGGAGAGCGACACGGTCGTTGATCGGTGAATTGGTCGCCACGACGGCCCACTTTGCGGCAACCTCGAAGCCGGCGTCCGTAGCAACGCGGACACCGTCTTTGGTTTCCTCAACCTCTTCGACCACCGTCTCGCTATAAAGCATGCCGCCGCGTGCGCGTATCCCAGCGGCCAGTCCGCGCAGATACTTGAGGGGGTGAAATGTCGCCTGACGGGAATAGCGGAGCGCGGGTGTAGCGGAAAACCCCGCAAACGGCACGCCGGTGATCCTTTCGGCGTCGACACCGATCTGCCGCGCCGCATCGAGTTCGCGGTCGAGGGTCGCCTCCTGATCTCCGGTTGACGGAAACAGGAACCCGTCCACGCGCCGGAAGTCGCATGCGACAGCTTCTGTCTCCTGGATCGCTTCGATGCGGTCAATTGCGGCAGATTGGCTTTCATGGAAAAGGCGAGCCATTTCCCGCCCCCGCAGGTCGATGAGTTTGGAAAAATAGTCGTCACATATGGAAGTCAGGTGCGCGGTCGTGCGAGCGGTCATACCGCCACCGATCCGGCCGCGGTCGATGACGGCCACCTTCAGCCCCGCAACAGCAAGCTCATAGGCCACCGAAAGGCCGGCAATACCGGAACCGACGACAACAACGTCGGCGTGATCATCTTGCCGGAGCGGGGCGGCATCAGGCGCGACCCTGATCGCGGCCCATAGGGAAACGGTTCTTTCATCGTGCGCGTTCATCGAGGTTATCTCCAACGACACTCAATAAAGAACAACGGAAACACAAAGTTCCCCCGGACCTTCCCGCCGGGCTCCGCGGAGGCTGCGGCTGCCCACTGGGCCACACGACGATAGGCCCGCTTTTGCGCGCCTATGAATCGGTTTGGTTGCCGAGCCTGCCTTCACCTTTACTTGCGATCATCGAAGATCGGGGTGCTGTCGCTGATTGCGGATGTACTCGAGGAAAGCCCGCATGGCCGCGCTCGTATGTCGCCGGCTCGGATAATACAGATACCAACTCGGCAGTTTCTGCTTCCAGTCGCAGAGCAACTCGACAAGCCTGCCTTGTTCGACATCATCGCGGACATAATCCTCGAACAGGTGAGCGATTCCCGATCCCGCAAGCGCGGCCTGGAGCTCTTGATGCGCCGAGCTCAATGTCAACCGACCTTTCGGGGTGATTTCCACTTCGTCGCCGTCACGCGCAAATTTCCACGTCACCATGGTTCCGCCGGGGAAGCGGCGACGAATACAGTCGTGCTGTAGGAGATCGCGCGGTGAGTGGGGCCGACCGCGCTTGCGAAGATAATCAGGCGAGGCCACGATCGCATATCGCAAGGCAGGGCCGAGGGGCATGGCGATCATGTCCTGGGCGAGCTGGTTCCCGAAGCGCACCCCAGCGTCGAAACCTTGCTCCACGATATCGATTATCGCAGCATCGCTGACGATCTCGACGTTGACGTCGGGATAAATTTTCATGAACTCAAAGGCCAGAGGGCACAGAACGTGGTCGGCGGCCGGCCCCGGTGCGTTGATCCGCACGGTGCCGGATGGACGCTCGCGAAGCTGATTGAGATCGTCGACCGCTGTTCTGATTTCGTAAAGAGCGGGCCTTAGTCGCTCGAGAAGCTGCTCGCCCGCTTCAGTAGGCGCGACGCTACGTGTCGTTCGGTTCAGCAGCCGTATCCCCAGCGCTTCTTCGAGCACGCTGATCGATTGACTGATGGCGGACGACGAAACACCCCTGCCAAGCGCGGCGGCTCTAAAGCCACCACAGCGCACGACGTCCTCGAAGATCTCCAAGCTGTCAAGCCGTAGTGGTCGCATTGCAAAGCCATACTTAATAAGCTGATCGGTTTTGATTAGCTTATCCGCACGCCCGACCTGTGTCATCCCTAGCTAGAGAACAAGTCGACAGACGGCTCCAGGGGTAGCCGCGGCCGTTACCGCCGACGCCGAAATCAGATGCGGCACCTCAATCAGCTATTTTGACGGGATCAAAGGTATGAGTGAAATTACTCTGAATCGTAGGAAGATCATGCTGACAGCCGCGTCGGCCGTCACGGGAATGATCTTGCCGGCCGGCATGGCCTCTGCGCAGGCTGCTTCCCCCGCGTCGCTTCCAGCTCAAGGTGGAAATGCCGGCTATTACCGCTTTCGCGTCGGCGACATCTCGGCGACCGTGCTGAGCGACGGGCTGCTCGGCGGCCCTCCGCGAATATACGCCAGCAATGCGCCGGAGGCAGACTTGCAGGACGTATTGAGGCGCGCCTTCCTGCCGACCGACCGGCTGACGCTGAATCTGAACACGCTTCTTATCGAGACGAATGGCAAGCGGGTCCTTCTCGAAGCAGGAGCCGGACAGACCATGGGTCCGCAAGGCGGTCGCCTCTTCGAGAACCTCGCCGCCATTGGTCTACGGCCCGAGGACATAGACGTCGTGGTGATCTCGCATACGCACCCGGATCATGTCGGCAACCTTCGAACAGCGGAGGGCGGCAAGGCATTTCCGCGGGCTGCCGTCTTTGCGCCTCGTGCCGATTGGGACTTCTTCGTCCGCAACGTTCCGGACCTTTCCTACATGCCGGTGCCCGAGGATTTCCGCCGCAATTTCGCGGCGGCTATCAAGCGGAGCGTTGAACCCGTCACCAACGGGATTGAGTTGTACGAAGCCGGCGCGGAGATCGTCACTGGGCTGACCACGCTTCCAGCATTCGGCCATACCCCCGGCATGGCGAACTTCCTTGTTCAGTCCGGAAACGATCAGCTCCTGCTGACGGCCGATCTCGCCTACCACCCGATCGTCAATGTCGACCGGCCCTGGTTGCCCGGGCCAGATCGCGACAAGGACACCGCACTCGCATCCCGCCGCCGCATCTTCGACATGGCGGCGGCAGACCGGCTCCTCGTCCTCGGCTTCCACTATCCGTTCCCGGGCCTTGGCCGAATGCTAAAGACGGACGCCGGCTATGCCTGGGTTCCCGCCAGTTGGCAGTTCTAATCCAGTGAGTACCCGGGGATGGCCGCCGCTCTGGCGCTGGGAGGCCCTCAAACGCCAAAAGGCCCGCTGCTGCGGGCCTTTTGGCGTGTATATGTGTGTGTGTTTGGTTGCGGGGGCAGGATTTGAACCTGCGGCCTTCAGGTTATGAGCCTGACGAGCTACCGGGCTGCTCCACCCCGCGTTATCCGAGTTTTGCGAAGCAAAATCTCGTCTGAGTTTTGCGAGCCAAAATCTCGCCGAGTTTTGCGAAGCAAATCTCGTATGTTTTGGTTCGGTCTGGCGATCGAAAGGCCGCTTGTTCGGCGGCCGGTCTGTATCGGCCGGTCCGGCTTGTGAGAGAAGATGTTCGGTTTTGTTTATCCTGCGTTTTGCAGACCTGGCAGCGACCTACTCTCCCGCGTCTTAAGACGAAGTACCATCGGCGCTGGGGCGTTTCACGGCCGTGTTCGGAATGGGAACGGGTGCAGCCACCCCGCCAGAACCACCAGGTCGGCAAAGCGCAAGATTGAGCCTGCGGTGCAGGCTCGAACCGATTTTGAGAAGCTGGTGAAGTTTTTCACTTCTTTTGAACACGTCTTCTGTCTGTCGCCCCGGCCGTGAGGCCGCAAGCGCAGAGCGCGTCGCGCCTTGTGGCGCGCGCCGTCCGCAGCGCTACGCGCGTGAGGACAAAGAAAGTTGCGATGCTCATCTTCGATGAGCATAGGCAACAAGAACGATCAAGCCAATCGAACGATTAGTACCGGTAAGCTTCATGCGTTGCCGCACTTCCACACCCGGCCTATCAACGTGGTCGTCTTCCACGGTTCTCAAGGGAATACTCGTTTTCAGGTGGGTTTCCCGCTTAGATGCCTTCAGCGGTTATCCCTTCCATATATAGCTACCCTGCTATGCCCTTGGCAGGACAACAGGTCCACCAGAGATATGTCCATCCCGGTCCTCTCGTACTAGGGACAGATCCTGTCAATATTCCTACACCCACGGCAGATAGGGACCGAACTGTCTCACGACGTTCTGAACCCAGCTCACGTACCGCTTTAATTGGCGAACAGCCAAACCCTTGGGACCTGCTCCAGCCCCAGGATGCGATGAGCCGACATCGAGGTGCCAAACAACCCCGTCGATATGGACTCTTGGGGGTCATCAGCCTGTTATCCCCGGCGTACCTTTTATCCGTTGAGCGATGGCCCTTCCACGCGGGACCACCGGATCACTATGACCGACTTTCGTCTCTGCTCGACTTGTCAGTCTCGCAGTCAGGCGGGCTTATGCCATTGCACTCGACGAGCGATTTCCGACCGCTCTGAGCCCACCATCGCGCGCCTCCGTTACTCTTTCGGAGGCGACCGCCCCAGTCAAACTACCCACCATACACTGTCCCGGATCCGGATGACGGACCGCGGTTAGACATCCATGACGATAAGGGTGGTATTTCAAGGATGGCTCCACGAGAACTGGCGTCCCCGCTTCAAAGCCTACCACCTATCCTACACATGCCGACACGAATGCCAGTGTAAAGCTATAGTAAAGGTGCACGGGGTCTTTCCGTCTGACCGCAGGAACCCCGCATCTTCACGGGGAATTCAATTTCACTGAGTCTATGTTGGAGACAGCGGGGAAGTCGTTACGCCATTCGTGCAGGTCGGAACTTACCCGACAAGGAATTTCGCTACCTTAGGACCGTTATAGTTACGGCCGCCGTTTACTGGGGCTTCGATTCAGAGCTTGCACCCCTCCTCTTAACCTTCCAGCACCGGGCAGGCGTCAGACCCTATACGTCGTCTTGCGACTTCGCAGAGCCCTGTGTTTTTGATAAACAGTCGCTACCCCCTGGTCTGTGCCACCCCATCCTACTTGCGTAGAAAAGGGTCACGCTTCTTCCGAAGTTACGCGTGCAATTTGCCGAGTTCCTTCAACATAGTTCTCTCAAGCGCCTTGGTATACTCTACCTGACCACCTGTGTCGGTTTCGGGTACGGTCTATACGGTGGAGCTATTTCCTGGAACCGCGTCCCCGCCCGGACAATCCAATAAGTCCGGACAAGTTGAGCAATCCGTCACTACCACCAGGCCCACGAATATTAACGTGGTTCCCATCGACTACGCGTGTCCGCCTCGTCTTAGGGGCCGGCTAACCCTGCTCAGATTAACTTTAAGCAGGAACCCTTGGTCTTTCGGCGAGAGGGTCTCTCACCCTCTTTATCGTTACTCATGTCAACATTCGCACTTCCGATACCTCCAGGACCCCTCACGGGTATCCCTTCACTGGCTTACGGAACGCTCCGCTACCACGCGGTCTTACGACCACATCCTCAGCTTCGGTGCATGGCTTCAGCCCCGTTACATTTTCGGCGCAAAGACCCTTATTTAGACCAGTGAGCTGTTACGCTTTCTTTAAATGATGGCTGCTTCTAAGCCAACATCCTGGTTGTTTTGGGATCCTCACATCCTTTCCCACTTAGCCATGACTTGGGGACCTTAGCTGGAGGTCAGGGTTGTTGCCCTTTTCACGACGGACGTTAGCACCCGCCGTGTGTCTGCCGACTAGTACTCCTCGGTATTCGGAGTTTGGTTAGGATCAGTAAGACGGTGAGTCCCCATAGCCCATCCAGTGCTCTACCCCCGAGGGTATTCGGTCGACGCACTACCTAAATAGTTTTCGCGGAGAACCAGCTATTTCCGAGTTTGATTGGCCTTTCACCCCTAGCCACAAGTCATCCCAATCTATTGCAACAGATGCGGGTTCGGTCCTCCAGTTGGTGTTACCCAACCTTCAACCTGCTCATGGCTAGATCACTCGGTTTCGGGTCTAATGCGACATACTAAAGCGCCCTGTTCAGACTCGCTTTCGCTACGCCTCCACCTACCGGCTTAAGCTTGCATGCCACACTAAGTCGTTGACCCATTATACAAAAGGTACGCCGTCACCCTTGCGGGCTCCGACTGTTTGTAGGCATCCGGTTTCAGGTTCTATTTCACTCCCCTTGTCGGGGTGCTTTTCACCTTTCCCTCACGGTACTTGTTCGCTATCGGTCATGCACGAGTACTTAGGCTTGGAGAGTGGTCTCCCCATGTTCAGACAGGATTTCACGTGTCCCGCCTTACTCAAGGACAATGAGTGTTCTACGTGTACGGGGCTGTCACCCGCTACGGCCGAACTTTCCAGATCGTTCCACTTTATTCCTCATTGCCACTGGCCTGGTCCGCGTTCGCTCGCCACTACTTGCGGAGTCTCGGTTGATGTCCTTTCCTGCAGGTACTTAGATGTTTCAGTTCCCTGCGTTCGCTTCTTATCCCTATGTATTCAGAATAAGATACCTTTCAACAATGCTTGGAAACCACTTTGGTTTCTTGACGCCGGATAACCGGCGACGGCCTCTGGCCTTGCGAAGCCTTACGGCTTCGGGACCAGCTGCCAACCAAAATGATTTTCCAAGCATCTAAGGTGGGTTGCCCCATTCGGAGATCCATGGATCAAAGCTCATTCGCAG